>JAYPFK010000011.1:62716-160262 GCA_038126235.1 Verrucomicrobiales bacterium | reverse complement strand
AGTTTGGAACATATTTCCAATCATGGTACAAGTCTGAATGTCGATTAGCCCTAGGAGAACTCCCCCAATTCCGGCGGCCGCTCCCCGGAGCAGGCGCGCGCGCTTCCTTGTTTGGCGCATGGGGGGATCTTACGCGGTGAGGCGCTGATGGGCAACAGCGTCGGGTTGGCGGTAGAGGTGGGGCGAGCTTCCCTCAGTGAGCCGAGCAGGGTGTGGCTCCGCCGACTCATTGCGGGCAGTCCACCTCGCCAAACCAGCGACAGCCGGGTTTTGCGGCAATTTCAGCGAAACGATGAATCATCCGAATGATCGCCCAACCCGTTGATGCCGTGAAAGTTGAGGGAAATCGGCGGCGCCTCGCGGCAATTCCGACTTGCCGGGATGGGATTCATCGCGTCAAATCCCGCCCCCACGAGATTCGCAAGGTCTCAAAGGCGGTCTGTGTCGGGCCATTCAGGCTGACGCGGAGCCAACCGGCCCAAATGGCGTTCCTTCCCGCGGCGTTGTCGTTGCGCACGGGGCGCCGGGTTTGAGCGGGTTTCTTGAACCCCACTCAGGATACAGGTCAGACAACCGCCCCCCGAGAGGGCGCTGGGCGCGCTTTCGCGACCTCGGATTCCGAGCCCGGAAACGGCGGGAAATAATATTGATTTGAAGCGGGATTGCCGCTTCAGTCCCGTGCCCATTTTCACGGGGCTCAAACAGACTTATGACTATGGAAAAGCAACAGCAGCTTGGATTTCCGGCGGAGCAGGGGCTCTACAGTCCGGATCATGAGCACGACTCCTGCGGCGTCGGCTTCGTCGTCGATATCAAGGGACGCAAGTCGCACGATATTGTGCAGGGCGCATTGGAGATCTGTGTCAACCTGGACCACCGCGGCGGCTGCGGCTGCGACCTGAGCACCGGCGATGGAGCGGGGATCTTCATGCAGATTTCCCACAATTTCTTCAGCGCCGCCTGCGAGAAGGAGGGCATCCAGCTCCCCGAAGAGGGGCAGTATGGCATCGGTTTTGTGTTCCTGCCGAAGGATGACGAGCAGCGCGCCGCCATCGAGAAGGTCTTTGAGGAGATTGTGGAGGAGGAGGGGTTGCCGTTCCTCGGCTGGCGCACCGTGCCGGTGGACAACAGCATGTTGGGCAAGGCCTCGGCCGCCTGCGAGCCGCTGATGCGGCAGGCCTTCATCGGCCGCAGCGCGAGCATGACCGACGTCCTGAAGTTCGAGCGCAAGCTCTACGTGATCAACCGCGTCGCCTCCCACCGCGTCCGCAACAGCGACCTCAAGGGTCGCGAGAAGTTCTACGTCAGCTCGATGTCGAGCCGGACGGTGATCTACAAGGGCATGCTGACCACTGAGCAGTTGGGGCCCTATTTCCTGGATTTGAGCGATCCGAAGATGGATTCCGCCATGGCGCTGACGCACTCGCGCTTCAGCACCAACACCTTCCCCAGCTGGCCGCGCGCGCAACCATTCCGTCATCTCAGCCACAACGGCGAGATCAACACCCTGCGCGGCAATGTCAACTGGATGCATGCCCGCCAGGTCCTCTGCCGGAGCGACATCTTCGGCGACGACCTGAAGAAGCTCCTGCCCATCATCGACGAAAGCGGCAGCGACTCGGCAATGTTCGACAACTGCCTGGAATTCCTCGTTCTCAGCGGCCGCTCCCTGCAGGAGGCTGTCATGATGATGATCCCCGAGCCGTGGGAGAATCACAAACACATGTCCGACGAGAAGCGGGATTTCTACCAATATGCGGCAACGCAGTTTGAGCCGTGGGACGGTCCGGCCTCGATCGCCTTTTCGGACGGCGTCCGCATCGGCGCGGTGCTGGATCGCAACGGCCTGCGTCCTTCGCGTTACTACGTCACCAAGGACGACCGCGTGATCATGGGCTCGGAGGTCGGCGTGCTGAAGGTCGATCCGGCCATCGTCGCCTACAAGGGCCGCCTGGAGCCCGGTCGCATGTTCCTGATCGACACCGAGCAGGGCCGGATCATCGACGATGCCGAGATCAAGAGCTCGGTCGCCGCCCAGCATCCCTACGGCGAGTGGCTGGCTTCCAACCTGCAGGAGATCGACAAGCTGCCTGAGCCGGAGAAGGTCCACGGCGTTGACGCCGAAACGCTGCATCAGCGGATGCTGGCCTTCGGCTACACGTTCGAGGACATGCGCTTCATCCTCGGGCCGATGGGCACGACGGGCGTCGAACCGGTCGGCTCGATGGGCAACGACGCGCCCCTGGCCGTGCTGTCCGACCGTCCGCAGTTGCTCTACAACTACTTCAAGCAGCTGTTTGCGCAGGTCACGAATCCCCCGATCGACTCCATCCGTGAGGCGATCATCACCGCCAGCGTCACCTTCCTCGGCTCCGAGGGCAACCTGCTCGATCCGAAGCCGGAAAGCTGCCGGATGATCAAGTTGGATTCCCCGATCGTCAGCAACCGCGACCTGGAGAAGATCCGTCGCGTGAAGGTCCCCGGCTTCAAGGCGGCCACGCTGCCCATCCTGTTCGAACCGACCGCGATCGAGGACGGAGTGCCCTACGAGCTGCCGGACCGCGTCGAGGACCCCGCCAAGGGGGACGACATCGAGGCCGCCATGGAGCGTCTCTTCGACGGAGCCACAGAGCTGATCAACGACGGCGTCAACATCCTCATCCTCTCGGACCGCGGCCTCGACGGCGAGAAGGCCGGCATCCCCGCGTTGCTGGCGGTGGCCGGTCTGCACCATCACCTGATCCGCGAAGGCCTGCGCACCAAGGTCTCCATCGTCCTCGAATCCGGCGAGCCGCGCGAGGTGCATCACCACGCCGTGCTGATCGGTTACGGTTGCGACGCGATCAACCCCTACCTCGCCTTCGAGTCCATGCAGCACATGCTGGAGACGGGCGATCTCGACGCGAAGAAGATCGACTTCGAGAAGGCCTGCCAGAACTACATCAAGGCCTGCGTCAAGGGCGTGATCAAGACCATGTCCAAGATGGGCATCTCCACGATCGCCAGCTACCGCGGAGCCCAGATCTTCGAGGCGGTCGGCATCAACAAGTCGGTCATCGACAGGTATTTCACCCGCACAGCCTCGCGTGTCGGCGGCATCGACCTCAGCGCCATCGCGAAGGAGGTCGCCGAACGGCACAAGAAGGCCTTTCCGCGGCGCGGCCGGCCGGCGGAGGAACTCGATTCGGGCGGCAATCTCCAGTGGCGGCGTGACGGCGAGCGGCACCTGTTCAGCCCCACCGTCATCCACACGCTGCAGAAATCGACCAGCCTCGGGGACTACGAGCTGTTCAAGAAGTACTCCGCCGAGGTCAACACCCAGACCCGGGAGCACTACACGCTGCGCGGCCTGATGGAGTTCAAGTTCCCGGCGAATCCGATCCCCATCGAGGAGGTTGAGCCGATCGAGGCCATCGTGAAGCGCTTCAAGACGGGCGCGATGTCCTTCGGCTCGATCAGCGCCGAGGCGCATGAGACGCTGGCCATCGCCATGAACCGCCTCGGCGGCAAGAGCAACACCGGCGAGGGCGGCGAGGATCCGCGCCGCTTCACCCCGGATGAAAATGGCGACCTCCGCCGCAGCGCCATCAAGCAGGTGGCCTCGGGCCGCTTCGGCGTGACCAGTCATTACCTCGTCAATTCCGACGAGATCCAGATCAAGATGGCGCAGGGAGCGAAGCCCGGCGAAGGCGGCCAGCTGCCCGGTCACAAGGTGCTGCCGGTCATCGCCAAGGTCCGCGGCACCACGCCTGGCGTGGGCCTGATCTCCCCGCCGCCGCACCATGACATCTACTCGATCGAGGACCTCGCCGAGCTGATCCACGACCTGAAGAACTCGAACGTCAAGGCGCGGGTGAACGTGAAGCTGGTCTCCGAGATCGGCGTGGGCACGGTCGCCGCGGGCGTCGCCAAGGCGCGCGCCGATGTGATCCTGATCTCGGGCTATGACGGCGGCACCGGCGCCTCGCCGCGCTCCAGCATCCAGCATGCGGGCGCGCCTTGGGAACTCGGCCTAGCCGAGACCAACCAGACCCTCCTGCTCAACGACCTGCGCAGCCGCGTGATCGTCGAAACCGACGGCCAGCTCAAGACCGGCCGCGACGTGGTGATCGCCACGTTGCTGGGCGCCGAGGAATACGGCTTCGCCACCGCGCCGCTGGTCACCATGGGCTGCCTGATGATGCGCGTCTGCCACAAGAACACCTGCCCGGTGGGCGTGGCCACGCAGGATGAGCGTCTGCGCAAGAAGTTCCGCGGCGACGCCGACTACGTGGTGAACTTCATGAAGTTCATCGCGCAGGAGGTCCGCGAGATCATGGCGCAGCTCGGCTTCCGGACCATCAACGAGATGGTCGGCCGCTCCGACAAGCTGGAGATGCGCAAGGCCATCGAGCATTGGAAGGCCAAGGGCCTGGACTACTCCAAGATCCTCTACCGCCCGCAGGTCGGCCCCGAGGTCGGCACCTACTGCAAGATGGAGCAGAACCACCTGCTCGACCGCTCGCTCGACGTCACCACGCTGCTGGATCTCTGCAAGCCGGCGATCGAGAACGGCGAGAAGGTCGAGGCGGAGCTGGATATCATCAACACCAACCGCGTGGTCGGCACGATCACCGGCGCGGAGATCAGCCGCAAATACGGGGCCGAGGGGCTCCCCGACGGCACGATCAAGATCAAGTTCAACGGCTCCGCCGGCCAGAGCTTCGGGGCCTTCACGCCCAAGGGCATGGAGTTCGAGCTCGAAGGCGACGCCAACGACTACTTCGGCAAGGGTCTCTCCGGCTCACGCCTCTACGTCTACCCGCCGAAGGAATCCACCTTCGTGGCGCATGAGAACATCCTGATTGGCAACGTCGCCTTCTACGGCGCGACCGGGGGCGAGGCCTTCGTCGCGGGCAAGGCCGGCGAGCGCTTCTGCGTCCGCAACAGCGGCGCGCACACCGTCGTCGAGGGTGTCGGCGACCACGGCTGCGAATACATGACCGGCGGCTCGGTGATCTGCCTCGCCGGAACGGGCCGCAACTTCGCGGCCGGCATGTCCGGCGGCACGGCCTACGTTCTGGATGAGGCCGGCGACTTCGCCTCCAAGCTCAACGCCGAGATGGTCACGCTCTACAACCTCATGGAAGCCGAGGACGAGGAGATCCAGGAGGTGAAGGGCCGGATCGAGCGTCACGTGGAGCTGACCGGCAGCAAGCGCGGCCGCGAAATCCTGGACAACTGGGAGGACTGGCTGGTGAAATTCCGCAAGGTCCTGCCGCGCGACTACGAGCGTGTCATCAAGGCGCAGAAGGAGGCCATGGCCTCCGGTCTGGAGGGCGACGCGGCCATCCGCGCGGCCTTCGAAGCAAACATCAACGACGTTTCCCGCGTCGGCGGCAACTGAGTCTCCGCCGGAGCCGAAACCCGAACACCTTTTTTCTATGGGCAAGCCAACTGGATTTCTCGATTACGAACGGAAGACGATCCCGGAGCGGGATCCGAAGGAACGCATAAAGGACTGGCGCGAGACGCACGCCGACCGCGACGACGAGGCGGTGAAGGAGCAGGGAGCCCGCTGCATGGACTGCGGCGTCCCCTACTGCCACACCGGCATGATCCTGAGCGGCATGGCCTCGGGCTGTCCGATCAACAACCTGATCCCGGAGTTCAACGACCTGGTCTACCGGGGCCAGTGGCAGGAGGCCTACGAGCGCCTGAACCGGACGAACAACTTTCCCGAGTTTACCGGCCGCGTCTGCCCGGCGCCCTGCGAGGGTTCCTGCGTCCTTGGCTCCATCGAGCCCCCCGTCACCATCAAGAACATCGAGTGCTCCATCATCGACCGCGCCTTCGAGGAAGGCTGGGTCGAGCCCGGCGCGCCGGTGGAGGAGACCGGCAAGAAGGTCGCCGTCGTGGGCTCTGGTCCCGCGGGGCTGGCCTGCGCTTCGCAGCTCCGCAAGGCCGGCCATGACGTCACCGTCTTCGAGCGCGCCGACCGCGTGGGCGGCCTGCTGATGTACGGCATCCCGAACATGAAGCTGGACAAGGAGAAGGTGGTCCAGCGTCGCGTCGATCTCATGGAGAAGGCGGGCATCAAGTTCAAGACCAACACCGCTGTCGGCAAGGACTTCCCGGCCGAGAACCTGCGGAAGGACTTCGACGCCACCGTGCTCTGCTGCGGCGCCACCCAGGCCCGCGACCTGCCGATCGAGGGGCGCGACTCCAAGGGCGTCCACTTCGCCATGGAGTTCCTCACGGCGAACACCAAGAACCTCCTCGACTCCGGCTTCAACGGCTCCAAGGCCCCCATCGACGCTGAGGGCAAGGACGTTGTCGTCATCGGCGGCGGCGACACCGGCACGGACTGTGTCGGGACCTCCATCCGTCACGGCTGCAAGAGCGTCAAGCAGCTGGAGATCATGCCGAAGCCGCCGACGGAACGCGCGGCCAACAACCCCTGGCCCGAATGGCCCAAGACCCTCAAGGTCGATTACGGCCAGGAGGAATCGATCGCCATCTTCGGCAACGATCCCCGCGAGTATCTGGTCACCGCCCGCAAGTTCATCACCGATGACGACGGCGCCGTCAGCGGCATCGAGATCGTCAACGTCGAGTGGGAGAACAAGGACGGCCGTTTCATCCCGAACCAACTGGAGGACACCGTCCGCGTGATCCCCGCGCAGCTCGTCCTGTTGGCCATGGGCTTTCTCGGACCGGAGCAGCCGCTCGTCGACCAGCTCGGCCTGGAGAAGGACGCGCGCAGCAATGTGAAGGCGGAACACGAGCAATACACCACCAGCATCGAGGGAGTCTTCGCCGCCGGCGACATGCGTCGCGGCCAGAGCCTGGTCGTCTGGGCGATCAACGAGGGCCGGGGCGCCGCCCGCGAGTGCGACCGCTGGCTGATGGGCGACACCCAGTTGCCCTGAGCCGGATTCGTGACGGACGCCATTTCCCTGAAATTCCGGGTTGCATCCGCGCGTTCATCTGTTACAAACCCCGGCTCCCCGCGTTCGGCGCGGGACCGACAATTTTTTGCAAACCTCAGAAACGAAAGAAAAGTCATGGGACAACATGCGAGTTTGAAATCGGGCAGCACCTTGGGCGCGAAGCGCAGCGTGCTGAAGCGCTTCGAGCGCGTGGAACTTCTGAAGAAGCGCGGGCAGTGGCAGGACGGCGACCGCATCATGGGGTTGCGCAAGACCAAGCCCGAGGACTGAGCCGGCTCTTTCCAACGCGCGAATCGGCCGGCGAATCCTCGCCGCGCTTCGGTTCGCGCTTTTTTTTGCGGATGCGGGGGAGCCAGGCGGTGCGGTTTCCGTCCAAGGAAGGGTCCCGCGTTGAACAGGGCAGGTTGAATTCCGCCATTCCGGCATCCAGGCGCGACCATGGTCCGACTCCAGAAATACCTCGCCGACGCCGGCGTCGCCTCCAGGCGCGCCGCCGAACGGATGATTCTGGACGGACGCGTCGAGGTGGACGGTCGGGTCGTGCGCGAACTCGGCACGAAGGTGGACGAGCGGAACGCCGAGGTGTCGGTCGACGGCAAGCCGGCGACGGCCCGCCGCAAGCGTTACGTGGCGCTGCACAAACCCCGTGGCGTGATCACCTCGCGCAAGGACCCGCAATCCCGCGAGACGGTCATGGACCTGCTTCCGGCCGAATGGTCGAACCTCTACCCTGTCGGGCGGTTGGACGCGGACAGTGAAGGCCTGCTGCTCCTGACCAACGACGGCGACTTCTGCCTGCGGATCTCGCATCCAAGATACGGCGTCCGCAAACGTTATCTCGCCTACGTCGTGGGCCGGGTGGACCGGCGGGCCTTGCAGCGCATGGAGGCGGGGCTGGTTCATCAGGGCGAGAAGCTCCGGGCCGAGAAGACGCGGCTGGTGAGCGCCAACAACTCCCACAGCATTGTGGAGCTGGACCTGCGCGAGGGACGGAACCGCGAGGTGCGCCGCCTCTTTGAGGCGCAGGGCATGACGGTCGAACGACTGTTGCGGACCGACGTCGGCGCGGTCAGGCTGGGCGAACTGCCGCCCGGCAGATGGCGAACATTGACAGAAACCGAGATTAAATCTCTACTGGGCTGATCTATGAGACGATTGACGGGGATGTTGCTGTTGTGCGGGCTGTTTGCCGGCTTTGCACAGGCCGCCGAGCCGACCACCGTGGTGGGCGACCGCGTGAATGCGCGCGGCAAGCCGACCCTGCGAAGCGAGGTCATCACGCAGCTGAGCGACGGTGAGACGGTGATTTTCCTGCGGGAAATCACGCTGTCCAACCCGGGGCCGGGCGAACCTTCCCGCTGGGCCCAGATCGAGCTGCCGGAGAACACCCCGGTCTGGATCTCCTCCCAGTTCATCGATCCGGTGACCAAGGCCGTCACGGCGGACCGCCTCAATGTCCGGTCCGGCCAGTCCCTGAACCACAGCATCATCGGCCAGCTCGTGCAGGGCGAGAAGGTCAAGGAGATCCGCACCGTCGGGGAATGGATGGAGATCGAGACGCCCAAGGGGGCTTTCGCGTATGTCGCGGCGGATTTCCTCGCCAAGACGAAAGGCTCGCCCAGCGCGGTCTCCCCGGTGGGCGGAACGCCGGCCGAACCGGCCGTGAAGACGCCTGAAGAGGCCAAGCCCCAGCCGCCCGTTCAGCCCCGCAAGCCGGCGGACAACCGCCCCCGCACCTCCATCGCCGGAGCGGCGCCGGTCGCCCCCGGACCCTCGGATGCCGTCATGTCCCGCGCCGCGGCCATCGTCTCGCCGGCCGAAGGCATCATCGCCCCGACCAAGCCCGCGCTTGCGAGACCCGCCGCGCCGGCTGCCCCGACGCTGGCCATCCGGAAACCGGAAACTCCGAACCTTTCGACCCCGCCGTCGGCTCCCTCCGAGTCGGCGGCATCCCAACCTGAGCCTTCGAAACAGCCTGGACCCGCAAAACCGGCTGAGCCGATCATGATCGTGGACACGGGCTCGACCAAGCCCGGTGAAGTCCCCGCGGAACTGGTCCTGTCGAAGGACGCGACGCTCCCGGTTGGAACGCCGAACACGCCCGCGGCTCCCGCCACGCTGACCGCGGCCCCGGAGATCATGCCGGTTTCGACCGTGGACATGACCTCGGACTTGGATCTTTCCTCTCCGGCAATCCAGGACTCCGTCCGGGGACAGTCCGAAATCGTCGTGGTGCCGGCGCCGCCCGTCGCGGACAACGAGTTCACCAAGCGTTCCGTGGTCCGGCGCGGGGTCGTGAGACGCGCCTTCAGCCTGGTGGCGCCCACCTCCCACGCGCTCATCGATCCGGCCACCGGCCGGTTGATCAACTACCTCTATCCGGGGGACACCGGCCTGCAATTGAAGTATTACTCCGGCAAGAAGATCGAGGTCTCCGGCGAAGAGTCGCTCGACAAGCGTTGGCCCAAGACCCCGCTCATCGAGATCCGGACGCTGAAGCCGCTTCCCTGATGGCCGGCGACAATCTCATCGACGGACGCGCCATCGCGGAGGAGGTCCACGGCGAGACCGCGGCCCGGGTGGAGGCGTTGAAGGCGCAAGGAATCGTCCCCGGTCTCCGCTTTGTGCGCGTCGGCGAGGATCCCGCCTCCCGGGTCTATGTGGGGATGAAGGAGAAGACCAGCCTCCGTCTGGGCATCGCCTCCGAGACCACCGTCCTGCCCGAGGAGACGACCGAGGCCGAACTTCTCGAATTGATCGCCGGCCTGAACGCCGATCCCGCCACTCATGGCATCCTGGTCCAGGCTCCGCTTCCATCGCATATCGACGAGGCGCGCGTCTTCGCCGCCGTTTCCCCGGACAAGGACGTGGATGGCTTTCATCCCGTAAACGTCGGCAAGCTGATGCTCGGCCACGAGACGGGCTTCGTGCCTTGCACCCCGGCCGGGGTCCATCAACTGCTGCTGCGCTCCGGCGTGGAACTCTCCGGGGCGGAGGTCGTCGTGCTCGGCCGCGGCAACATCGTCGGTAAGCCCATGACCGCGCTGCTCTGCCAGAAGAGCCCGCGCGCCAACGCGACGGTGACCCTCTGCCATTCACGCACACGGGACATTGCCGCGCATTGCCGCCGGGCCGACGTGATCGTCGCCGCCATGGGCGTCGCCCACTTCGTGAAGGCGGACATGGTCAAGCCCGGCGCCGCGGTGATGGATGTGGGGGTCAACCGCATCCCTGATCCCGAGGCGAAGAAAGGCTCCCGGCTGGTTGGCGACGTGGATTTCGACGCCGTGCGCGAGGTCGCCGGCAGGATCACTCCGAATCCCGGCGGCGTCGGTCCGATGACGATCGCCATGTTGATGCAGAACACCGTCCGCGCGGCTGAGATCGCCCTCGCCGCGAAGGGCTGACCGAACCCCAACCCGCAACCGTTTCCCCCAAGCCCCATGTCCGCTGACGGCGTCAATCCCTCCCGAATCCTGCCTGACCTCCAGTGCGCCCTGCTCTGTGAGGACATCCGCGTCGAGATCAACCAGAACTACATTCTCGTCGGCGTCCTGCGGAACCTCGTCGTCCGCGAGGTCCCCGTTCCGATCGGGCGGATGCTTCTGTTCACGCGTTGGACCGCGGGTTTCGGCGATTTCATCCAGACGGCCTCCCTGATCGCGCCGGACAAGACCACGGTCCTCGGAAAGTGCGAGGTGCCGTTCCGGCTGAACACGGGCGAGGACATCACCTCAACGGTCTCGGTGTTCCAGCAGATCCAGCTTCCCCAGTCGGGAACGTATTACATCGAGGTGGCGGTCGACCAGGTGGTGAAACTCCGCTTTCCCGTCACTGTCGTGGTGGCCCCGCCGCCCGGCGGGCAACCGACGCAACCCGCCGCCCCCGCCGAAAGCCCCAAGGCTGACTGACCCGGCGGATCGGGCGGCGCCGACGGCCTGCGAACCCAATCATGTCGGACCCATCGGAGAAGAAGGCGGCCGCCTGGCAACCCCTCACTTTCAGGGGCGTCGCGCAGTTCGCCCGGGCCTCCTCCCGCCGCCTTTTCCTCGCGCAACTCGCCGTGGCCGTGACGGTCGTGACGGTGTCGGTCTGGACCGTCTTCGTTGCGTGGATTCCGGTGACGGAACAGGCGATCGACAACGCCCGGCAGGGAGCGGAGATCCGGGGAGGGAATCTTGTCTGGCCCGGCGGGCAGGCTGAACGGCTCGCGGAGGGGCCCTTCATCGAGTTCATCGTGTCGCCCGGCGGGGAACGCTCCATCGGTCAGACCGCGGATCTGCAGGTCGAGTTTGCCCATGCGGAACTGCGGATCCGCTCCCTGTTCGGCTACCTCGCGTTTCCCTACGCGACGACGGGAACGACCCCGCTGGGCCCCGAGGAGGCGGCCGCGACCTGGGGCGCCTGGAAGGGGCCGTCACTGATGATCTTCGCCGCCTTCGCCATGATTTGGCTCCTGATCACGTGGTCCGCGCTGGCCGCCTGTTACACGGCCCCCGCCTTGCTGTTCGGCTTCTACGTCAACCGGCGCATGGGCTTCGCGGAACGTTATCGTCTGTGCGCCGCCTCGCTACTGCCGGCGGCCCTGTTCCTTGCCGCGGCGATCGCGCTCTACTCACTGCGGCAGCTTTCGCTGGTGGGCCTGCTGGTGGCCTGGCTGCTGCATATCCTGCTCGGCTGGACCTACGTGATTGTCGCCACCCTTCAGCTCCCCGCTGAAAAGACTGCGGCGCGAAACCCCTTCGCCCGCCCCGGCGCCGCCAAGGGCGGGATCTGACCTGGCTTCGGAGCCTCAGGAAGACGAATGAAAAACTCCTTCAAGACCATCATCACCGGCATCCTTCTCGTTTCGATCCGTGTGGGTTTGCTCCCCGCTGCCGAGGGGCGGGCCGTCCCCGCCGTCCGGTTCGACCCCGAGGTGAAGCAGATCGAGGGCTGGACCTGCCATGTCGATCCCGCGTTGTTGAAGGGCGAACATGCGGAGGAGGGAGCGAGGTGTCTCCGCATGCTCGCGGATCACTTGAATCGGATCTCCATCCTCGTGCCCGAATCCCGGCTGGAGAAGTTGAAGCGGCTGGAGATCTGGATCGAGTGGGAGCATCCGCGTCTGAAGGCGATGCAGTATCATCCGAGCCGGAGCTGGCTGGTCGCGAACCGGCATGATCCGCGGCTGACGAGGAAGGTGCACATTCCGGTCGCGCGGCATCTGATCGATCGGAAGCAGATCCTCAAGCATCCGCTGGTCGTCCTGCACGAACTGGCCCACGCCTACCACGATCAGTTCCTCGATTTCGAGAACCCGAAGATCAAGGCCGTCTACGAGGCGGCGAAGGCGTCGGGGAAATACGAGAAGGTTCTCGCCCACACCGGCCGCATGGTGAGGCACTACGGCATGAACAACCACAAGGAGTATTTCGCCGAGGGCACGGAGGCGTGGTTCTACCGGAATGACTTTTACCCGTTTGTCCGGGCCGAACTGAAGGAGTTCGATCCCGCGCTGCACGCGCTCCTGAAGGAGATCTGGGAAGGCGGGGATTGAAGCGGGCGGGAGACAACCACAGAAGACATCCGCCTACGCCCAAGGCTACGGCGCGACTGCGCGGAATACACAGAAGGGGAGGTTGATTCATGTGTGCCCTTGAATTGGGCCCGCTGATCCCGGAGCGAGGCTGTGTCGGAGACCAGCCGCAGCAACCGTGGCGGCAACGAAAGCCCGGTCAGTTTTCAAGCGCATGCGGATCGGAGCCTGCTGCGGCTGGTCCCGAAGACGGGACACAGCCGCGTTCCGGGCGGAATTCTCACCCTGCCAGGATCTCCTTCACCACGCGGCATTCGCGTTTGTCGGTGAGGGATTTTTTCTGGCCGTTGTACTGATACTCCAGCTTCGAGTGGTCGAGACCGAACTGGTTCAGGATGGTGGCCTGGTAGTCGTTGGGGGTGACGCGATCCACGACGGCCTTGTGGCCGAATTCGTCGGTCTCCCCGTAGGTGACGCCGCCCTTGAAGCCGCCGCCCGCGAGCCAGCAGCTGAAGCCCTGACCGTTGTGGTCGCGACCGGCCTTGGCGGCGGCGCCATGGTTCTCGGTCACCGGCAGACGGCCGATCTCGCCGCCCCAGTGGACGATGGTCGTGTCGAGCAGTCCGCGTTGTTTCAGGTCCTTGACCAGCGCGGCGGCGGGCTTGTCCGTGCGCGCGCAGACACCGGGCAGGGACGAGCGGATGCTGGTGTGATTGTCCCAGGGTTGGCCGCCCAGGAAGATCTGCACGAAGCGCACGCCGCGCTCCACCAGGCGCCGCGCGATCAGGCAGCGCGTCCCGTATTCCCGAGTGGCGTTTTCGTCCAGGCCGTAGAGCTTCTTCACCGCCTCGCTTTCGCCGGAGATGTCGAGGGCGTCGGTGGCGGCGGATTGCATGCGCGCGGCCATCTCGTAGCTTTCGATCCGGGCCTCCAGATCGGCCTCGCCGGGATGGGAGGCGAGGTGGCGTTCGTTGAGCGAGCGGAGGAAGTCCAGGTTCTGCCGCTGAAGCCCGCCCTTGAGATGCGCAGGCGGTGTGAGATTGAAGATGCGCGGTTCCTGGGGACGGAGGACGGTTCCGCGAAACAGCGGCGGCATCCAGCCGTTGGACCAGTTGTTCACGCCGTCCACCGGATTGCCGCCGGGATCCTTGAGGACCATGTAGGCGGGGAGGTTGTCGGTCTCGGAGCCCAGCGCGTAGGTAAGCCACGAGCCCAGCGTCGGCCGGCCGAGGACGGACGGCAGGCCCGAATGCCAGTAGCGGATGGAGACCTCGTGACCGTTGAAGCCGGTGTGCATCGAACGGATCAGCGCGATGTCATCCACGATGCCGGCGATGTTCGGCAACAGTTCGGAGATTTCCGTGCCGCACTGGCCGTGTTTCCGGAATTTCCACGGGCTGCCGAGCAGGGCCTTGCTGGCGCGGTTGACGAAGCTGAATTTGACGTCGCCCGAGTACTGCTGACCGCTGCGCTTCGTGAGTTCGGGCTTGGGATCGGTGAGGTCCATGTGGGCGGGGCCGCCGTGCATGAACAGGGAGATCATCGCGTTGGCCTTCGGCGCCGCCAGGGGCTCGCGGGCATGGGTGTCGAAGGAATGCGCGGGACGCGCGATGTCGGAGGTGCGGGCGAGCAGGTTGTCGCGCGCGAGCAGGGAAGCCAGCGCGATGCCGCCCACGCCCATGGCGTTGCGGTTCAGGAATTCCCGGCGCGTTTGGGGGCTTTGCATGGGGGTGTTCATCGGACGAAACCGGTTTTGTCACCGACGCGGAATGGACGAGGGGGTTCGAAGGTCGCGTCAGCGTTTTGGAGCGCCGTCTCGCAGACCGCTTTGTTGGGCGCTGATGCCGGACCGTGCCCAATGTTCAAACTGCCATTCCAAGCGGCGGGACTGAGGTGAGTCGCGGCGGGCGTCGTGAACGCTGCAAAGCGGCGCGCGGCGCCGCGCTCCAAAACGCTGGCGCGTGATTGGGAGCTCCTTCGCAAACCACGGCTCCCTACCTCACGTGTCAAAGTCAGGTTCATGAAAACAGAATGCGGAGCAGGTGACGGAAACATGTCTTTCTCCCTCGCTTCAGAGTATCCCGTACTTCTTGAAGACCTCGCCCATGGGGACGCCGTTGGCCAGGTCGGCGCGGGCGACATTTTCGCCGGAGACCTTTTCCTGCGCCTTGCGGATGGCATCGACGGCCGCCTCCTCCGGGATTACCACCACGCCGTCCTCGTCGCCGAGCAGGTAGTCTCCGGTCTTTGCCCGGACGCCGTCGATCTCGATGGGTTGGCCGATCTCGACGATGTCCGCGCGGCCCTTGCTGTCGGCCGGATGACAGCCGATTCCGAAGACGGGGAAGCCAGATTCGGTCAGGCCCCAGAGGTCGCGGGTGCAGGCCGTCATCACGACGCCGCGGACGCCCTTGTAGATGCAGGCGGTTGTCAGCAGTTCGCCCCAGAAGCCGCAGGTGTCGTTGTCCTCCGCATCGACCAGCAGCACATCGCCGCGCGTCATGGCGTCCACCGCGCCGATCTCCAGCTTGTAGGGCTCGGCGGGGATTTCGGTGACGGCCTCGGCCCGGGCGGTGAACACCCGGCCGCGCACCTCCTTGGTCGGCGTGAGCGGCCGGATGCGCGAGGGCAGGGTCTGGTTGCGGTAGCCGAGCGCGTCCAGCACGTCGCAAACGACGGCGGCGTAAAGCCCGTCGAGGCTCTTCAGGATCTCGTCCCGGACTTCGTGATCAGGTTCGTTCATGTCGGGCTTGGTTGGCGGCGCTTTGTCTGTTGCCAGGGTGTGACGCACGCAGCGCCGGCTATCTCAGCTATCAGCTATTTCAGATCGCATCGGCGATGTCCATCCAGGAACGGTAGACTTCGAGGTTGTTGACGACGATTTCCGCGTCGGTCACACGTCGGGGTTGGAATTCGGCGAAGGTGCGGATGGCTTCAAGGGTGAGTTGGGCGGCGCTCTCGGCCGGGAGTTCCGCGATGCCCGTGCCAAGGGCCGGAAAGGCGACGGATTTGAACCCCCGCCGCTCCGCCCCGAGAAGCGTCCGCAGCACGCAGCGTTGGATGCAGGCGGCGCCCTTGGTCGCGGCGGCGGCGTGGGCGACCGCTTTGGCCCGCAGTCGGCCGGCCTTCGTCCAGATCACATCCCCCAACGCCACGGGAGCGTGCTTGGCGGCCTCGGTCTCGATTTCGGCTCCGCCGGCCTCCCGGAGCGCCCCCGCGAGTCCATCGTGCATGCTCAGGCTCCGGCTGGCGGCGTTGACGATGACATCGGCCTTGGTCTGGGTGAGGTCGGCGACGCTGAGGGTCACGCGCAGGGGGCCGACCTTGAGGCAATGCTCGGACTCGGCAGTGTAACTCGGCGGCATCAACTGGTGTCCCTGCAGGTTGCGCGCCACGATCGCCGCGGTGGCGGGACGCGCGTCGGGATGTTTCTGCATCATGGTCCCGACGATCAGGTAGAAGAAGGCCTCGACGGGATCCGAGGTTTCGGGGGGCTGGTAGGGGCAATGCAGATGCGCCTCCCGGATATCCTCGATCTCCGGCCCCCGGAAGGGCGGTTCCTGGCGTTTCAGGAAGTGCATGGTGGCTCCCAGCGCATAGATGTCACAGCGGCGGTCCAGGGGATCGTCGCGCCATTGTTCCGGCGCGGCGAAATAAGGGGAACCCGCGTAGTTCGCGCCATGCTCGGCGATTGCCGGAATCGCGATGCCAAAGTCGCCGATGGTGATGTTGCCGTCGCCGCGGAGGAAAAGGTTGGGCGGCTTGACGTCGCAATGCACCACGCCGGCCTGGTGAATGGCGTGCAGACCCTCCGACGCCTGGGCGGCGATCCGCGCAACCATGCCCACCGGGGCCTCCAGTCGGCACTGGAGCAGCCAGCGCGTCAACTCGCCCAGGTCGATCCCGTCCACGTACTCCTGGATCATGAAGGGGATGCCCCGCTCGAAGCCCGCATCCACGACCGCGATGGTGTGCGGGGAGGACACGCGGGCGGCCAGATGCGCCTCCTTGAAGATGTCGCCCTCATCCAGCGGCCGGAATGTCTTGATCACGAGCGGAACGCGCAGGATGGGATGGCTGGCCAGGAAGGCCGAGCCCATGCCGCCCTTGCCCAGCAGGCTCTGGATGGTCAGCCCGCGAAAGTCCGCTCCCTGTTTCAGCACAAGGTCGTCCTTGAACAGCGGAGGGTTCTCGGCGAACGCCGGGCTCGATTGCGCGGACATGGGGGCGATCATACCCCCGGACGTCGCGAATGCAATCGAGTCCGTGAGCCGCTTCACGCGCCCTGGCGGTTTGGCCTCTTCCTCCTCGTCAAAAAAGTTTTGTTCCCGCGCGCATGCGGGTGTTGACAAATCCCGACGGTTGAATAAATTCCACCCCCTTCGGTGCCTCCATAGCTCAATTGGTAGAGCAGTTGACTCTTAATCAATTGGTTCTAGGTTCGAGTCCTAGTGGGGGTACCAATTTTTTTGTACCGAACCGGTTCCGGTATGACCTTCCGGATAGTCCCCAGTCTCAGTCGCTTCGATGCGACGCAGCCGTCGGAGTTTCCTTCATGCCCCCTGGCCCGACACCAGCGGTACGAAACGCACGCCGATGTCCCGGGCGCAGGACGTCCGCCCGCGTTCATCGCGGGTCACGACGTGAATCTGCTGGACCTCGCTGGGATCGCCCACCGGGATCACCATCCGGCCGCCCGGCGCCAATTGATCGACCAGGGCCGGCGGGATCGTTGATGCGGCGGCCGTGACCATGATGCGGTCGAAGGGCGCCTCCTCCGGCCAGCCGGCGTGGCCGTCGCCGAGTCGGAATCGCTCCGGGGGCATGCGCTCTGACAGCAGCCGCACCCGGGCCTGCGTGTGGAGCTTGGGAATGAACTCCACGGTGAACACGCGGTCCGCCAGTTCCAGCAACACGGCGGTCTGGTAGCCGCTGCCCGTCCCGATCTCCAGGACCTTGTGGTCCCGACCGACCTGGAGCAGTTCGGACATATAGGCGACGATGAAGGGCTGGCTGATCGTCTGCCCGCAGTCGATGGAAAGCGGGCTGTCCGCGAAGGCGAGGCCCCGCGTGGCTCGCCCCACGAAGTCCTCGCGCGGAACGCGTTTCATGGCCGAGAGCACGTTGGGATCCTTGACGCCGCGGGCGCGGATCTGCGTCTCGACCATGAGTTCGCGGTCGGTCACTGCCCCTTCAGGAACGCCAGCAGGTCCGCCAGTTCCTGCTTGGTGATGCTCTTCTCCAACTCCTCCGGCATGAGCGAGAGACTGGTGGAGCGCATCGAGAGGATGTTGGAGCGAAGCACGGTCTCCTCGACGCCCTGCGCCTGGCGGATGGTCACGCTGGTGTCCGACTCGGAGGCGAGCAGGCCGCTGAGGCTGCGGTCGTCCTTGGTGTCGAGCTCGTAGCTGGTGAAGCCGGGGACGACCTCGTAATTCGGCATGACGATGTGCAGGAGCAGCGCCTCGGCGGGCTGGTTGCGCATGCCGGTCAGGTCGGGGCCGACCTTGACGCCCACGCCCTCGTAGAAGTGGCACTGCGCGCAGACCTTGGTGTAGACGACCTTGCCGCTGGCGGCCGATCCCTTCATGGAGGCTGCGGCCTTCGCCTCCTCGTAGGCCTTCTTGCGGTCGCCGGATTCGAGGCTGCCGAAGATCTCCTTCGCGATCGCCTGCACCTGCTTGTCGCGCGATTTCATCAGGCTGGCGCGACGGCGGGGCTCGACCATCCAGCTCTGCACGATGCCGGTCTTCATCGCCTTCATGAGATCGGGCAGCAGGCGGCTGTTGGACAGCATGCCGCCCACGACGGCCTGGCTGATGGCCGGCGAATAGGCGCGCCATTTCTTCGGCTCGACGAGGGCCGGGCCGATCTTCGGATCGACGATGCGGGTGAGTGACCGGATGGCGGCCTGCTGCAGGTCGAGCGGGGCGCGGGAACCAACGAGATCCAGCAGCGTCGCCCCGCAGGTCGCGTAATCGGAATGGGCGAGCAACTCCACGGCAGCGAGGCGGGCGGCCTCGGAAGCCTTGGCGTCGGCGGCGTCGGCGACGGCCTGCTTCATGATGGCGTCCACGTCGGGCCGCATGGCCTTGCCGGCGTCGGAGCCGTTGAGCAACGCGACGAGGGAGGAGCGCTTGGCGCGGAGACCGTCGGCGATGCCGGCCAACAGGGAACGCTGCCACGCGGCGTCGGACGGAGCTTCAAACTTGTTCGCGAGGGCGAACACTTCACGGACATCCTCGGGTGAACGGCTGGCTCCCAGAATCCGGCCGAGGTCGCTCATCAGGGGCGAGAGGTCGCGCGGCTTCTTGGTGTTGGTCAGCGCGTGAAGACCTAGGAGGTTCACGGCGAAGGTCTTGGAGTCCTCGCCGATGGAACTCAGGACCGCGGCGCGCGTCCACTGGTCCTCGGGACTCTGGAACGCGATGGATGCCAGTGGTTTCAACTTGGCGGGATCGTCGGTTTCCCCGAGCGCCAGAGCCTGTTGGAACCGGACCTTGGCGTCGGGGTCGTTCTTCATGGCCAGCAGCGCCTTCACCAGGCCGGGAGCCTGCTTTGCGCGCGTTTCGACGAGGCGGACGGCGTTCTCCCGGACGCGCGGATGCTTGTCCTTGAGTGTCGCGGCAAGGGCGCCGTTTTCGAGCTTGCCGAGATTGGCCAGCGTCCAGAGGGCGGCGACGCGGCCGGCCGGGGTCTTGCCCTTGCGCATCGCCTGCTTCAGCGGCGCGACGGAGTCGGGCGCGTTGCGTTCCAGGAGCAACCGGCGCGCGGTGTCGCGGCGCCAGCCGTTGGCGTCGTCCAGTGCGGCGACCAGCTTCTTTGAATCCGCCTCGGCGAGGTCCTCCGGCTTGCGGCGCTTTTTTCCGCCCTTCTTCGCGACGCGGTAGATGCGGCCCTGGGTTGTGCCGCTGACGAAGTCCGCCGTGTCCCGCATGTCCGCGGGCAGGTACTGCGGATGGTCGAGCGTCTTGCGGTAGAAGTCCGTGAGGTAGAGCGCGCCGTCAGGACCCTGGTCCGCGTAAACGATGCGCGACCAGGTGTCGGGCGTGGCGAGGAAGTCCTCGCCGTCCTTGGCGATGCGGGCGTCGAAGGAGCCTCCGGTCGGGATGAGAACGCGGCGCTGCACGAGGTTTTGCGCCGGCTCGCAGATGAAGGCGTCGCCGTAGTGGTCGGGCGTCAGTCCGTCGCCGCGGAAGATCAGCGTGCCGCAGGCGGAAGTGAAGGAGCCGAGGTGCAGGCTGGAAAGCAGGGACGCGTGGAAGCCGGCGGTGGTGGTGTCTCGACTCAGGGGGGAAACCACGGACTCGGCCCCGGCCGTGCCCACGACGTTCACGGTCTGTGAGAAGGCGTAGCGCGGGTTGCGCTGGAGCTGTTCGGGTTGGAGGACGGTGTGCCAGATGGGATTGCGATTGGCGCAGATGAACTTGTTCCCGTAGTCGTCAAAGGTGAGGCCGAACTGCGCCTGCCCCGAGACCGTGGTGAACTCGAAGGTGTCCGGATGAAACCGCCCGTCGCTCTTCTTGTAGGAGACCTTCGCCTGCTTGTCGTTCAGCGGTGATTCGACGTCGCCGCCCTGCAGACCGGCGGTCACCCAGACCCAGCCGTCGGGGCCGAGCTTCGGGTGGCTGACGCGGAGCTGGGTCGTGCTCTTGATGTGGAAGCCGGTCAGCACGACCTTGCGGACGTCCGCCTTGCCGTCGCCGTCGGTGTCCTTGAGGTAGAAGATGTCCGGCGCGCAGGTGACGAAAACGCCGCCCCGCCAGGGCAGGAGGCCGTTCGGGTAGCTCAGTTCCTTCGCGAACTCCGTGCGCTTCTCAAAGACGCCGTCATTGTCTGCGTCCTCCAGCAGCGCGACGACACCGAGCGGGGCCTTGCCCTCGCCAGGGCCGGTTGGGTAGCCGCGGTTCTCCGCGACATACATTCGCCCGGCGGCGTCAAAGGCGGTTGCGACCGGATCGACGACCAGGGGTTCGGCCACGGCGAGTTCCAGTTTCAGGCCCGCTTCCAGCTTGAAGTGTTTCAGCGAATCCTGGGGCGTGAGCGGACCGTCAATCTCGGCGGCGAAGGAGGTGGAGGCGAGAAGCGCAACGACGACGGTGAGGGCGATTGGTTTCATGAGAGGGGTTCTACGGAACGGCTTTTGGGATTCTCGTGATTCTTTGCATCCGATGGCCGAATTCAAGCTGGAATTCGACAAGTCGGATGGGTTGAAAGGCGCGCGAACTGTTCCTGGTGAGCCGAGTCCCGACAGGCTCGCGTCGGCTCACTGGGGACAATTCGCCCCACCTTTCACAGACAAGCGCGCTGCTTCGTCGGCTTCACGGCGCGGACGGCGCCTCGGCCGCCTTCACCGGCCCGTCGAACCGAGCGCCGGTGAAATCGAGCTGGTAGACCATGCCCTCGAAGCCGACTACATAGAGGTTGCCCTGTTCGTCGGCGGCGAAGGCGGTGATCGACTGCGGACATTCGCCCAGTTGCCGGATGGTCTTGAGTGAGGCGCCGTCCCGGGTCAGTCCCCAGATCCGCTTCGACCGGTGGTCGCCGAAGATGTAGACCCCTTGGAATGAGGCTCCCTTGTCGCCGTGGTAGACGTGGCCGCCCATGATGGCGGCTCCGTGCCGGCGGCGTGAGGCGAAGAGCGGCGGCGTGTAGACCTCGCCTTCCCGGCGATGCCCGTTCGAGAACAGTTCGAATCCTTCGTAGACATTCCAGCCGTGGTTTTTCCCGCGGTGGACGATGGCCAGCTCGTCGCCTCGTTCCTGCCCCAGATCGGCCACCCAGAGCTCGCCGGTGGCGGAATCGAAGCTGAAGCGCCAGGGCTCGCGAAACCCGTAGGCCCAGATTTCCGGCCGCGCGCCGGGACGTTCGCGAAACGGATTGTCGGCGGGAATCGCGTAGGGCAGGCCGTCGTCCTGATGATCGACATCGATCCGCAGCATCTTGCCGAAGAGCAGACCGAGATCGTGGCCGTAGCCCTGGGGATCGAAGTTCGGGGCGGAGTCGCCCATGCCGAAATAGAGGAACCCGTCCGGGCCGAACTGGATGCAGCCGCCGTTGTGATGCTCGGCCACGGCGGCTATCTTCAGCAGGAGCCGGGGCGTGCGGCCGGAATCGCGCATGCCATCCGCGGTGGTCGTCCGTTCCTCCAGCAGCGTTGAGATCTTCTCCGCCTCGAAGATCTGGCGCTTCACGTAGTATTTCCGGTTCTTCCGGAACTTCGGATGGAAGGTCAGGCCGAGCAGCCCGTTGGGGCCCCGCTCACTGTAGGTCTCCCTGGAGAAGTCGATGAACACCCGCCGGCCGTCGTCCTTGGCCCGTTTGTCGATCGACCAGATGACGCCGGCCTGGTGGGCGACAAGGAACCGTTGCGGAAACCCCGGGATCTGTTCGAACCAGATCAGGCCCGTCTTAGGTTTCTTCCGGGCCGGTTCGTTGGGCGGAGGCGGCAGGCGAAACTCCTTGGAAAGGAAGGGGTTCAACTCGATGGAGCGCTCCAGTTGCGGGATCACCTCCGGCATGCCGTGATGGGTCGTGAGCGCGTTGGCAGGTTGCTTGCGGCTGACAAGGAACTCGACGAGGTCCGCAAACTCCTGCGCCTTCAGCGACGTCTGCAGGCCCTCCGGCATGAGGGAAAGGTCGCTGCCTTGTTGTTGGCGGATGTCCTTTGTTGCGATGCGGATCCGGCTGCCGTCCGCGACCGCCAGTTCGATTCAGTCGCCCGTCACCTGCTTGAGCACGCCCGTCACCTCTTCGTCCGCCTTGGTTGTCACGCGGGTTGTGCTGTAGCCCACAGCGATCGCGGACGAAGGCGTCAACACCGCGTCGATGAGTTCGCCCCGCGCGAAGACATCCCCCACCGAAGCCAAATCCGGGCCCGCCTTGGAGCCGCTGCCGTCGGTGGAATGACACTTCGAGCAGCCGAGGCGTTGTTCGTCCGCGAAGAGCGTTGCGCCTCGGGAGGCGTCGCCCTCCAGCTTCATGGCCTGCTTTCGATATTCTTCCGGTGTTTTCGGCGCCTTGTTGGCGGGAGCCGCGTTGAGGGAGGCTCTAGAGAACGCCACAGTTCCGATGATAAGACAAGTGAACACGGCCAGCCGTCGCGCTGAGTTGACGCCTTGGAATATGGAGACGAGGCGTCGCTTCGATTGTTCGTTGTTCTCCATCCGGTGCAGTCTGCGGTCCCGACATCGGGAAGAAAGGTTCGAAAAAAGTGATTCCCGGCGCGTTTGGGAAAGGCGTGGAATGATTGACGCCGTCGACTGGTGTGGTTACCAGAGGACGCTCGACAAAGCCGGAAGCTCCGACATTCAAGATCAGACCACGACGATTCATGAAAGCCACCTCCACCACCCGCCGTTCCTTCCTCAAGCAATCCGCCCTGGCCGCGTCGGCCGCCCTGGCCGCGCCTTATGTCTCGCTCGCCAAGGGATCGGCGAACGGCAAGCTCAACGTCGGATTCATCGGCGTGGCCAACCGTGCCGCCGCCGACCTTAAGGGGGTCTCCGATGTGTGGGAGCACGTCAACGTCGGCGCGCTCTGCGACATCGACAACAACTATCTCGACCGCGCCGCCAACGAGCACCCCGACGCGAAGACCTACCACGACTTCCGCGAGCTGTTGGCGCAGAAGGATCTCGACGCCATCGTCGTCGGCACTCCGGACCACACGCACGCCGTGGCGGCCGTCGCCGCGTTGAACGGCGGGCGCCACGTCTACTGCGAAAAGCCGCTGGCCCGCACGCTTTCCGAGGTCCGCGCCATCACCAACGCCGCCGTCCGGAACCGTCGCGTCACGCAGATCGGGACGCAGATCCACTCGGGCGCGAATTACCGGCGCGTGGTGGAACTCGTCCGTTCCGGCGCCATCGGGCAGGTTGGCGAGGTGCATGTCTGGGTTTCCGGCGGGCGCGGCGGCAAGGAGCTGCCCACGGAAGTGGAGCAGGTCCCGTCGCACATCGACTTCGATCTCTGGCTCGGCCCCGTGCCGGAGGTTCCCTACAGCTCGCAATACGTCCCCAAGAACTGGCGTGACTGGTGGATGTTCTCCGGCGGCCAGCTCGGCGACTTTGGCTGCCACTACATGGACCTGCCCTTCTGGGCGCTGGATCTGAAATACCCGCTCACCATCGAGGCGGAGGGGCCTGACGTTCATCCCTACGGGGTTCCGACGTGGCTCAAGGTCCGCTATCAATACGCCGCCCGCCTCGGTCAACCGCCCGTCGATCTCACCTGGTATCACGGCGGCAAACGTCCGGCCGGTCTGCCGGAGAAATACGCGGCGCGCTACAAGAGCGGCGTCCTGTTCATCGGCAACGAGGGCATGCTCCTCGCGAACTACGGGAGCCACGTCCTGCTGCCGGAGGACAAGTTCGCCGGCTTCAAGGCGCCGGAGCCGTGGATTCCGGATTCCATCGGCCACCACAAGGAATGGGTCATGGCCTGCCTCAACGGCGGCCCCACCACCTGTCACTTCGAGTATTCCGGCCCGCTGACCGAGGCCGCCCTGCTTGGCAACGTCGCCTTCCGCGCCGGCAGGAAACTGGAATGGGACGCGAAGAACCTCAAGGCGACCAACTGCGCCGAGGCCGACCAGTTCATCCAGCACATCTACCGCAAGGGTTGGTCGATCTGAGCTGCGGGGGAAGGGAGCGCGGCTGTAGCCGCAGCAGCGTTGGCAACAACCAACGCCTCGACAGTCTTCAAGCTCCCGCGGATCGGTGGTTGCTGTGGCTGGTCCCGAAGACGGGACACAGGCGCGCTCCGGGCGGCGTCCCGCAAACACGGGCGTCCGGTTGCGTTTTCCCGGAAAGCCCCACCATACGCGGTTCAAACGTCAAAGCGTCTCGCCGTAACGGAATTCCTTGAGCGCGGGCTCCTTGATGAGTTCGTCAAATTCGGGCTGGCCCTTGACCTTCATGTTTTTCGCGTCCCACTCGATGTTCTTTCCGGTGCGCTGGGCGAGGGCGCCGAGGAGGACCATCTCGGTCAGGGGCGCGGCGTAGTCGAAGTTGGAGCCAGGCAGGGCGCCGTCGCCCTTGATGGCGCGGAACCACTCGTCGATGGGACCGTTGCCGACGGACGGCAGGCGCTCGATCTTGTCGAGTTCGCCCTCCATCTCGGCTAAGCGGGCCTCGGGCGTGAGGACGGGTTTGTTCGGGCGCATGCCCTCGTGGAAGAGGGTGTTCTTCGTCCCCTCCATGTACATGCCTCCCTTGGGCGGAATGGGCTCGCCCTTGTCCCAGCGCTTCGGCTTGGGCACTTCGTAGCCGGCCTCATACCACTTCATCACGACCGGCGGTTTGTTTCCGCGCGCCGGGAAATGGTAGGTGACGACGGATTTCATCGGGATGAAGCCCGGTCCTGGCGGATCCTCGCGCTCGATCTCCACCCGCGTCGGCGAGCCGAGGCCCAACGAGTAGAACGGCGCGTCGAAGGTGTGGCAGCCGATGTCGCCGAGGGCGCCGCAACCGTAGTCCCACCAGGACCGCCATTTGATCGGAACGTATTCGCGGCTGAACTTTCGATGTTTCACTGGCCCCTGCCAGAGATTCCAATCCAGCGTCGCGGGGGCGGCCTCCGTCCGGATGGGGAATTCCTCCGGCGCGATGAACCAGGGCGCGCAAGGGCGGTTCGTCCAGGTGATCACCTCGCGGACATCGCCGACCACGCCGGCGTCCACCCATTCCTTGATGCGGCGCATGCCGTCGAAGGTGTGGCCCTGGTTGCCCATCTGGGTGATGACCTTGTAATGCTTTGCTGCCTTCCGCAGCGTGCGCGCCTGCCAGATGTTGTGGGTCAGCGGCTTCTGCACGAAGACATGCTTGCCGCGTTCCATGGCCGCCATCGCGGCGGCGAAGTGCGTGTGGTCCGGCGTGGAGATGCAGACCGCGTCGATTTCCTTGCCCATCTTGTCGAGCATGACGCGGAAGTCCTTGAAGCGCCGGGTGTCCGGGGCGCGCTTGAAGGCTCCGGCGGCGCGCTCGTTGTCCACGTCGCAGAAGGCCACGGGATTCTGCTTCAACGCCTCGCCGACCGCGTAGCCGCCCATGCCGCCGCAGCCGACGACGGCGACATTGATCCGGTTGTTCGCGGATTCGCCCGGCTTGCCGATGGCAAAGGACGGCAGGGAGAAGGCGGCGGAAGCGACGGCGGAGGTCTGCAGGAACTGGCGGCGGGTGGTTTTCATGAGGTTGCGAATCGTTGCATTGGGAAAGCTGTTTGAGGCGGTTCCGCTATACGTTTGGGGGCTTGGTCGCGCAAGGTAATTTGCGGGAGGCGCGCGAAAGCCGATCTCAATCCAGGGGCTGATGAAGGGAAGAATGCCGAGATGACCGCAAAGGTGGGGCAACCCTCAGTGAGCCTACGTGAGCATGTCCCGGCGCGGCTCATTGAGGACAATTCGCCCTACCTT
Organism: Verrucomicrobiales bacterium; assembly: GCA_038126235.1. Classification (GTDB taxonomy): domain Bacteria; phylum Verrucomicrobiota; class Verrucomicrobiia; order Limisphaerales; family JAYPEY01; genus JAYPEY01. The sequence goes on along the minus strand of JAYPFK010000011.1, from coordinate 134,398 downwards.
TTTCCCTGGAGCGCGTTTCGCCGCAACCGTGATTCCGCTTCGATTCCTCCCGAGCCTCCGGTTGACGAAACAACGGCCGCCGCGTATCTCCTTTGACCATGGATTTCAACGAAGAGAAGAACGTGTTGGGAGGCGAGCTTCAGCCCTGCAGCCTCGAACCGTTGACCGGATTCCACCGCAACGGCCGATGCAACACCGGCCCGCATGACCATGGCTGTCACGCCGTCTGCATCCTGGCGACCGCCGAGTTTCTCGAGTATTCCAAGTCGGTGGGCAACGATCTCAGCACGCCCATTCCCCAATACGGTTTTCCGGGGATCAAACCGGGCGACCGCTGGTGTCTCTGCGCGCCGCGGTGGAAGCAGGCCTACGACGCCGGCAAGGCGCCTAATGTCATCCTGGAGGCCACCAGCGAAGCGGCCCTGAAGTATGTCTCCCGCAGCGTGCTGGAAGAGTTTGCGCCCGTGGATGCCGATTGAACGCCTGTTCAGGAAAAAGAAAAATCCGCGCCGATGGAATCGACGCGGATGAAAGGAGGGCGGATGCCGGTCAGGCGGCGGGCTCGTCGAGCGCTGGTTTTCCGGTCGTCCGGCTCTTGTGAAACTTGTAGCCGGCGAAGCCGACCACGCCCACGGCCAGTCCGACCGCCAGCAGCGGAAGGAAGATGGACAGGGCGCTCATGAGCAGCGAGCCGCCGAGTTCGGCCGTGGAGACGATCGGGTTCGCCAGGCCGCCTGTTCCCGCCGTTGAGGCTCCCCGGACCAGCACCGTCGCCGCCTGCACAGCCCCCGCCGCGCCGCCGCCCGCGATCAGGGCCATGGTCCATTGCATCAACGGCGAAACGTCCGTTACAACCGATGCCGTGACCACCGTGCCGGCGACCACAGCCGTCGGCGAGGCCATGCTGTCGAGGAGGTTGTCGAGCCAAGGGATGTAGTAGGCGCCGACCTCCAGCGCTGTCGCGACGGAGAAGGTGACCAGCGCGGGCGTGGAGCCGATCCAGTCAAACCCGCTCGCCAGGCCGATGTGACCCGATTTGGCGGCGACGCTCAGGATGAGCATGGGAACGAAGACGCGGAAGCCGCAGGCGGCGCTCAGGCCGATTCCGAGGCAGACAGTCAGGAGAGTTTCAATGCCGTCCATGATCTTGTGAGGTTGAAGGTCGAGGAATGTTCAAAAAGACTTTCGATTCGGTTTTGCAGCATGACGGGCCGCTGGTTCCGTTCAATTACAATATGCCAAAGGCGTTGTAAGTCCAGCTGAAGGGACGAATTCCAGGCGCGGACATTCAATCGCGCACGGCCTCGTTCACGAGTCTCCGGTAGACGCTTCGGGCGTGATCGTAGGCATCGCGCGCATCTTCCAGTTCGTCCGCGTCGTAGGTCCGCTCCTTCTGCGACCAGAGCTGATCGACACTGGTGAGGAACCACTGCGCGCTGCGGCGGGATTGGATCTTCTTGTCGCCGACCGGGACGAAGATGGGATTGGTGTGCGACGAGGGGAAGATCCGCAGGGCGATCCAGCTGCTGTGGTCGATGGCGACATCGAAGGTCAACCGGTGTTCGGAGCCGTCCGCCGGAATCGCGCGTTGGGTGACCGGATAACCGTTCACCACGACCTCGACCTTCGCCTCCTTCCGTTGGGAGTCCTCAAAACGCGCGGCAGCGACGGCGGCAAGCCGGACCTTGCCCGGTTTGTTCAGCCGCAGTTCGCTTCCGTTCTCGCCGAGGGGCGTGACGGTTTTTCCGGCGGCGGCGGTGAAGTCCATCAGGTGGCTGAAGCCATCGCTGACGTAGCTGCGGCCGTCGCGGATCGCGTCGCACCAACGTTCGTAATCGAGCCTGCCATCGATCTTCGCGTAGACGCGCCCCTTGCCCACGCGGTCGCCGCTGATGCAGGGGAAATCCGTCTCCCCGCTGGCGCGCACCCGGAAGCCGCAGTTGAGCGTGTGATACCACATGTTGAATTCCGCCGTGCGGTCCGTGTCCATGGTGGAGATGAAATCGACCGCGGGAACGGGCCGGCCCTCGGGGCCGGGGACCTCGTGGGTGATGTCCACAATGTACTCGTTGGCGCCGATGCCATCGTGGCGGGGGATGGCGAAGTTGGGCAGGTTGTCGGGGCCGTCCCGCCCCGGAACACGCCGCGCGGTGGGGGCGAGCCCGATGGCGGAGTGCGCGGGCCCCGTGATGGCCCCCTGGCGTTTTGCCCACTTCAGGGTGTTCAACCCAAGTGTCGGCCAGTGGTCCTTGGAGTCGCCGCCCGGGTAGATCTGCTTGCTCAGGCGCAGCAGGCACAGGTGCCCCGAACGGTGGGAGCCGAAACCGGATACCTCGATGTCGTAGCGCAGCAGGTAGGGATACTTGGAGGCTTTGTCGAGGCTGCCGGTGAAGAACTGCTTCTGATAATCGAAGCCTGGTCCCCAGGTGAGGTTTGCGCCGATCTTGAGATCCTCGCCCTGGGTGTGGCGCGCCATGTCTTTGGCGAGCACGCCTTCGGTCGGATTGACGTAATGGCGGCAGCCCGCCGCATGGATGTGATGGTCGCCGGAATACCACCCGCGCTTCGCCGGATCGACCCAGCGGCGCACCTGGTAGTCGAGAACCGCGTCGGCGCCGGCGAGGGTCAGGGTCTTCGTTTCGGGGACAGATTCGGGACCGCGCGAGCAACGGATGGTGTAGCCGCCATCGGGCAGGCGCAACGTCTCGCCATCGGCGCGATAGACCTGCGGGTGGAAGAAGAAATCGGGGGCGAGACGTTTGGCTTGCGCGGGGTAGACGCGGCCCTCCCGATCCTCCACGACAAAGGCGGCGGTGCAGGGATGGCCGTTCTCGTCGCGGACCCTGAACTTCAATGACCGCGACGGAACGGCGTTGAAGGCCAGCTTCGCGGCGGTCCATTGCGCGCCCGGCGCGTCCGCGTAGGAAAGCTGGACCCGGTCCACCTCGATGTTGGCCGGCGCGCTGCCGAGGTCGAGCCGGATGCCGCGCAGTTCGCCCGCGGCTTCGAAGGCGATCTCGTATTCCTTCCAGCGGCCGCCGTTGCGTTCGAGCATGAAGTTGACGCGGCGCTCGCCGTCGGGGCGGGGCCGGTCGGTCGTCCACCAGAACACCTGGCCGAGCGAGCCCTTGTCCGCCTTGACGCTGAAGCGGACCGTCATTCTCCCGCCGGGAGCGCGGACGCGGGTGGAGAACGACGGGTCATTGCCGGTCGTTCTGCCCTTGAGCGCGCCGTCCCTGGCTTCCATCTCCATGTGCCGCTGGACGAACCAGCCCTCCATGTCGCTGTCGAAGTTCCACTCCCGGATGATTCCGGTGCGGCGGGTTTCCTCGCTCAGGCCGGCGAGGTCGGGGAGCTCGGGTCTGCCGAGGTTGAAGGCGATCTCCGCCGTCCGCCGTCCCGCATCCCGGCTATAGAGCTGGATGATGCGGTACTCCAGCTGCAGGCCGCTGAGCTTCGGTTTCAGGGGGCGGCTGTTGTAGAGTTGGAGGTCGAGCCAGCGTTGCGCGACCTGGTCCGCCGGAGCGTTGGGCAGCGGGCCGGCATTCGGGCTGGACGCCCGCAGCGTGGCCGCCGCCCCGGCCCGGTTGATCACCTTCACCAGATGCGTGCGCCAACCTTGTTCCTGGAGCTCGACCGGCCCGCCGGCGGGAGTCACCGCCAGTCGGCCGTCGCCGCCGACGGTCACCGCCGCGATGCACCGGGGATCCAACGCGTCCTGGACCAGGCGCGCGACCAAGGCGTCGTCCGTTTCGCGGGCGGCGGCGGCAAGCGCGGTTCGGGTCGAGGAGGGGAGGGGCGCGCCGAGATAGGTCAGGGCTTCCTGCAGCCGCTTCACCTGTGAGAGCAGCGGTTGCGCCTCCACGTCGGCCACGCGCGGCGGTGCGGCGGCCGGCAGGGAGGTCAGGCCGGCGAACGAAAGAAGGGCGGCGAGACGGACAAAGGAACGCTGAAGGAAGGTCATGTGAGCGTCGGTTGTCCCGTCGCGCCGCCGGTTTGGCAATCTGAATCCTCCGAACAACGGCGCTCAATCTCCTTGAATTTCCGGCGTGGCTCGGCGATCCAATTCCACGTTCAACCCGAAGACAGATTCAATCCCTCATTCCGGAGCCCCATGAAAAGAACGATCCTCGCCCTCCTCGCCGTTTCCACCCTCGCCCTGAACGCTTCCGCCGCCGACAAGAAGGGAGGGAAGTGGGTCTCCCTGTTCGACGGGAAGAAGATCGAGGGATTTGAGACGAAAGGCGGATTCGCCACCTACCGCGTGGAGGACGGCTGCATTGTGGGCAAGACGGCGGAGGGCTCCAAGAACACCTTCCTCTCCACCACGAAGGACTACGCCGATTTCGAGCTGGAGCTGGAGGTCAAGTGCGACCCGAAGCTGAACTCCGGCATCCAGATCCGCAGCCACGTCTATGAGAAGGCCACGCCGCAGGCGTCCCAGCCCAAGCGCATCCGTGAAAAGGGCGAGGTCTATGGCTACCAGTGCGAAATCGCCCAGGGAGCCAAGGGCGTTTCCGGCAACTTCTGGGACGAGGGCCGCTGGACGAAGTGGCACACCGAGCTTTCCGACGAGGGGAAGAAGGCGTTCAAGGACGGGAAATGGAACAAGTATCGCATCCGCGCCGAGGGCAACCACATCCAGTCCTGGGTGAACGGCGTCAAGTGCGCCGACTTCAAGGACGACATGGACACCTCGGGCTTCATCGGGCTGCAGGTCCACGGCATCAAGAAGGGAACCGGCCCCTACGAGGTCCGTTGGCGCAACATCCGCATCCGGGAGTTGAAATGATCCCGGAGCCGTCGGCGACACGATGCCATCCCGCCTGATCTGAACCGCGACGAGGCTGCCCGGATGCGTCCCCTCGACATCGCGGTCGTTGTCGTCTACCTGCTGATCACCCTCGGCATCGGGGTCTTCTTTGGGCGGCATCAGTCGCGCCGTGAGTTCTTCCGCGCCAGCGGGCAGATGGGCTGGCTCACCGTCGGCCTGAGCGTGATGGCGACGCTGTTCTCCTCGAACAGCTTCGTCTTCTATCCCTCGGCGGCTTTCGGCGGCAACCTGCGGATCGGCCTGTCGTTGATCGCCTTCACCCTGATGACCCCGGTCATCGTCTTCGTGTTCATCCCGATCTTTGCCCGCTTGGATTGCGCCACCGCCTACGAGTACCTGGAGAAGCGGTTTCACGTCTCGGTCCGCTGCCTCGCCAGCGGCCTGTTTGTGCTGTTGCGCATCGGCTGGATGGCGTCGGCCACCTTTGCGGCCTCGGTGGTGGTCGCCGGCGTGGCCGGGGTGCCGCAGGTGGCGGTGATCCTGACGTTGGGGGCCTTCGCGATCGCCTACACCATGATCGGCGGCCTGCGCGCGGTGATGTGGACGGACGTGATGCAGTTTTTCATCTTCGCCCTGACCATCCTCATCGCGTTGGTCCTGTTGGTCGCGAAGAGCGGTCTGGGCGTCGGGGAGATCTTCAGCGCCTATTTCGAGGGGCGCGACCACGTGCTGTTCGATTTCACGCCCTCCATGACGTTGCAATACGGGAGTTGGATCATCCTGATCGGCATCTTTCTCGAATCCGTGTCCGCCTTTGGGGCGGACCAGGTCGCGGTGCAGCGTTACCTCGCCGCGAAGTCGGAAAAGACGGCCCAGACCGGCGCGTGGATCAACCTGCTCGGCATGTGGGTGGTGATCCCGGGATTGCTGCTGACCGGCGTCGGCCTCTACGCCCACTACGGCCAACACCCGGACCAGTTGGCGCCGGTTGTCGAACAGTACAACCGGGACAACCCGGAGAGCCCGATCGTCCTCGAATCCGGCGGCCGGTGGGACGACGCCGTGCGGGAAACCCACCTGACCGACCGCGCCATGCCGAACTTCGTGCGGGCGCATTTTCCGCCCGGCGCGGTGGGACTTTTCCTCGCGGCTCTCCTGGCGGCGATCATGTCGAGCATCGACTCCGGCGTGCATTCGGTGACCACCGCAATCGTGGTGGATTTTCGCGACCGGTTGTTCCCGAAATGGAAACCCAGGGAGGATGCCCGGGACGTGCATTTCATCCGGTTGCTGGTCCTGTTGATCGGGGCGGTCTCGGTGACCCTCGCCTGTTTCGTGGGGGATCTTGGCAATGTCTTCGACATCGGCAAGAAGTTGACCGCGGCCTTTGGCGGCCCGTTGCTGGCGGTGTTTGTCCTCGCGTTCTTCTTCCGTCGCGCGAGCCCGGCCGGAGTGTTTGTCGGCGCCTTGTTTGGGGCCTCGATCACCCTGTATCTCATGTACGCGTGCAGTCACTGGTTCTCGGTGTGGTTCTGGCCGGTCGGCTTCGGGTTGGCGATCGTCATCGCCGTTCCGATCAGCCTGTTGCAACCGCGTCCCGCCGACGCGCCGGAACCGCTCACCTACCGCGTCGTCGTGCGTCGGACCCAGAAAGACAAACCGGAGAACCAACCATGAAGTTTCACGAAATGACCTCGGCCCGGATTGCGGCCGTCGATCGCGGGCGGACCCTCCTCGTTCTGCCCATCGCCGCCGTCGAACAGCACGGCCCGCACCTGCCGACCGGCACGGACACGATCATCTGTGAAGCGGTGGCCGCCGCCGTCGAGGCCCGCCGGCCGGAGTCGGTCCTGTTTTTGCCCACGCTTTGGCCCGGCGCCAGCAGCCATCATGTCCGCTTCGGAGCCACGGTGGATGTCGCGTTGGACCGTTACATCGATCTGCTCCAGCAGGTCGTCCGCGAACCGCTGCGGGACGGCTTCCGGCGTCTGATGTTCCTCAACGGTCACGGCGGGAACATCGATCCCTTGCGCGTTGCGCTGCGGCAGTTGCAGCTCGAGTTTCCCGAAGCCCTTCTGACCGGCGCGCCCTATTGGTCGATCGCGGAAAAGGAGATTGCGGCCGGCTTGGAGGGGGAGGATCGGTTTGTCGGCCACGCCTGCGAGTTTGAGACCTCGATGATCATGCACCTCCGTCCGGACTTGGTGGACGTCGACCGGATTGCCGACCAGAGCGGTTGGCTGCCTGACGTGGCAGACGGCCTGTTTGTTTCGCGCGACATGATGCAGCGCACACGGGCCGGCGCAACCGGCCGGCCGGACCTGGCCAGCCCGGAGAAGGGGGGAGAGCTGTTTGAGGCCATCGTGGGGAAAGTGGTCGGCGTGGTGGACCGGTTGATCGCCGAACCCTTGGGGACGAGCCATGCGGATTTTGTCTGAGCCGAGGTGTCAGGTTGCTGGCGGCGGTTTCGCGTGTTAGAAGGAAGCGCATGTTGAGCTGGATCGGCATTGGAATCCTCGCCCTTATTCTCCTCGTCGCTGTTTACGACCTTTGCCAGCGCAAGCACGCCATCCTGCGCAACTATCCCGTCGTCGGCCATTTCCGTTACATCCTCGAGGCCATTGGTCCCGAACTGCGCCAGTACATCGTCACCGACAACGACTCGGAACGACCGTTTTCCCGCGACCAGCGACGTTGGGTCTACGCGTCCTCGAAGAAACAAAACAGCTACTTCGGCTTTGGCACGGACAACGATCTCGAGCACGCCAGCGACTACCTTATCATCAAGCAGAGCGCCTTCCCGTTGATCGAGCCCAAGCCTGGGGAGGAGAACCACGACCCGGACTACGAGCTGCCCTGCGCGAAGAAGCTGGGCCGGTTTCGCGGCAGAAAGAAGGCATTCCGGCCCGCGTCGGTCGTCAACGTCTCCGCAATGAGTTTTGGCTCGTTGAGCTGGGCGGCCGTCGAGGCGATGAACCGCGGTTGCTCGATCGCGGGCTGCCTGCACAACACTGGCGAGGGCGGCGTCTCCCCTCATCATCTGAAGGGCGGCGACCTGATCTGGCAGATCGGAACCGGCTACTTCGGTTGCCGCGAGGCGGACGGAAAGTTCAGCCTCGAAAAGCTGGTGGACGTCTGCCAGCGGCACGATCAGATCAAGGCGCTGGAGATCAAGCTCAGCCAGGGGGCCAAGCCCGGCCTCGGCGGCATGGTGCTCGGGGCGAAGGTCACGCCCGAGATCGCGAAGATTCGCGGCATCCCGGTCGGCAAGGACTGCATCAGCCCGCCGCGGCACAGCGCCTTTCACGACGTGGACAGCCTGCTGGATTTCGTGGAGTTGCTGGCGGAGCGGACCGGCCTGCCCGTGGGGATCAAGTCCGCGGTCGGCGAGATGGAATTCTGGAATGACCTGGCCAAGACCATCGACCTGTCCGGCCGGGCTGTGGACTACGTGGCGATCGACGGCGGCGAGGGCGGCACCGGAGCGGCGCCGCTGGTCTTTGCGGACCATGTTTCGCTGCCGTTCAAGCACGCTTTCTCCCGAGTCTACAACTGCTTCGCCGAATGGGGCATCCACGAGAAGGTCGCGTTCGTGGGCTCCGGCAAGCTCGGCTTCCCGGAGACGGCCCTGTTCGCTTTCGGGCTGGGTTGCGACATGGTGGCCGTCGCGCGGGAGCCCATGATGTCCATCGGCTGCATCCAGGCGCAACGGTGTCATACGGGGCATTGCCCCGCCGGCGTGGCGACCCATAACAAATGGCTTGTCCGGGGTCTCGATCCCACCCTCAAGGCGGTCCGCATGGCCAATTACATCGTCGCCCTCCGGAAGGAGCTGTTGAAGCTGAGCCTGGCCTGCGGCGCGCGGCACCCGGCCATGGTCACGACGGACCACTTTGAAATCCTCGACGGCCCTTACGAGTCGACCAATGTCCGCGAGTTGTTCAAGTACAAGCGGCATTACGGGCTGCCTTCCGACGACGATCAGACCAAGATCATCAGCCTAATGGATGTCGGGAGGAAGAAGGAATAGGTCCGCCCATGGACGTGCCGGACGCCGAACTCATCGCCGCGGTGTTGCAGGGCGATGAGTCTTCCTTCGAGCCGCTCGTCCGAAAGTACCAACCGCGAGTCTTCGCGACCGCCCGACGCTATGCCCGCCGGGAAAGCGAGGTGGAGGACATCGTTCAGGAGGTGTTCATCAAGGCTTTCCAGAAGCTGTCCGGCTTCCGCGCCGACGCCCCCTTCGAACACTGGCTCATGCGAGTCGCCGTGCGCACCTGCTACGACTTCCTGCGCAAACACCAGCGCAACCGCGAGACCCCGCTCGCCGAGTTGACCGACGAGGAGGACCGCTGGCTGGATTCTGTCGTCAGCGCCCCTTCCGATGAACCGGGCGACGCCGAGGCCGCGCGCGCCCTGGTCGAGCGGCTGTTGAGCCAGCTCCCGGCGGCGGACCGGATGGTGATCACGCTGCTGGACATCGAGCGGAGGAGCGTGAAGGAGATCGCGGACCTGACCGGCTGGTCGATCTCGCTGGTCAAGGTCCGGGCCTTCCGGGCGCGCGGCAAGATGCGGAAGATCTTGGAGCGGATTTCTCGGGAAAAGTATTTGTAACCCTCTTGTGACCCGCCCCGTCTGCGGGAGAACAGGCAGACCGATGAAAATGGAACAACTCTATCAACGGCTCATCGAGGCGGTTTGTTCGCAACCCGCGGACGAACGGACGCCGTATGCCTTTGAACAGCGCATCATGGCGCGACTGCGGGCCCTGCCGACGGTTGATCCCGCCCGCCTGTGGGGGCGGGTTCTCTGGCGCGCGTCGATTCCGTTCGCTGCGCTGGCGTTGGCTTTGGCGGTCTGGACCCGCGTTCTCGCGCCGGCGCCTCCCGTCGACATGCGCGCCGAAGTCGGCCTGAGCGAATTGGACCAGATCGTGCTGGCTCCCCTGGCCGGACTCAGCGAGGGGGAGGAGTCGTGGTGAAGTATTGGAACGTCGTCTTTGCGGCCCTGGCCATCTTCGCCTGCGGCGTCATCACCGGCGGCCTCGTGGTGAGTCACGTCTACCGCGCGAATCCCCCGGCCGCCCGCGCCGGTCTGGCTCCCGCGCCTGAAGACGGGGGCAAGCGCGTCGTTGAACCGGCCGCCCCTGTAGAGCCTTCCCGACCCGCGCCGATCCGGCAGGGCCTTGAATGGGCCGCCAAGGCGAGGGTGGATTTCCTCTTGCGCGCAAGCCGTCAACTCGATCTCAGCGAGGAGCAGCGACTTGAAATCGACCGGATCCTCCGCGAGCGGCAGGAACGCGTGCAGCGGATTTCCCAACGCATCGGTCCGGATATTCGCACGGAACTGCGCCTCGTCAACGAGGAGGTGCGCGCCGTGCTCAGTCCCGAACAGCGGCGGCGTTTCGAGCGCATGCTGCACGAGCGTATGCGCATGCGCGTGCGCCCCGGCGCGAAGAACTGACCGCCGCGTTGAACGGAGCGCGGAGTTCATTCCCCATCAACCTCCGACAACCTGGGCTTTCGACATTTCCCGGCGCGACTCCACCCAGCGTTGGCGCGGATTCAATTCCGCGCTTCGCAGTTGGAACGGCCTGCGCGCGGTTTTTATTGGTCGGGGAGGCCTTGCGCGAAGTTCGCCCGTTCAAGTGAGTGTCGGTGTGCCATGCCGGGGACGGGCAGGGATGCCCGTCCTTCGGGTGGTCACGCCACCAGCGGTTTCAGGACATTCCCCGCGACGCCGGTCAGGCGAAAGTCCAAGCCCTGAAAACGGTAGGTGAGCTTGGTGTGCTCGATCCCGAGGAGGTAGAGCATCGTGGCGTGGAGGTCGCTCACGTGGACCTTGTCCTGGACGGCGTTGTAGCCGAAGTCGTCGGTGGCGCCGAAGCTGGAACCGGGCTTGATGCCGCCGCCGGCCAGCATCATGGAGAAGCCCTTGATGTGGTGGTCGCGCCCGCTGCCCTGCGCCATCGGCGTGCGGCCGAATTCGCTGCCGAAGATGATCAGGGTCTCGTCCAGCATGCCGCGTTGCTTGAGATCCATGATCAGCGCCATGGTGGCCTGATCGACCTCCTTGGCGCTGACCTTCATCTTGCCCTTCACGTCGCCATGATGGTCCCAGGAGCGGTGGTAAAGCTGGATGAAGCGCACCCCGCGCTCGGCGAGACGCCGGGCGAGGAGGCAGTTGGAGGCGTAAGAGCCATCGCCGGGCTTGGCCCCGTATAGATCCAGAATGCTCTGCGGCTCCTTGGACGTGTCCATGAGGTCCGGGACGCTGGCCTGCATCTTGAAGGCCATCTCATACTGGCTGATGCGCGTGGCAATCTCGGGATCATCGATGGAGCTCTGCAGGACGCGGTTCAGGGAGTTGACGGTGTCCACCACATCGCGTTGCCCCGCGCGATCGACGCCCCTCGGCGAACCGACGTAATGCACCGGGTCACCCTTGGAATGGAACTGCACGCCCTGGAAATTGCTGGGCAGGAAGCCGCTGTGCCACTGGCGCGCGGCGATGGGCTGGGCCTGGCCGCCCTTGCCGAGCGAGGTCAGGACCACGAATCCGGGAAGTTCGTCCGCCTCGGCGCCGATGCCGTAAAGCAGCCAGGAACCCATGCTGGGACGTCCGGAGACAAGAGCTCCGGTGTTCATGTAGGTGTGGGCGGGGTCGTGATTGATCTGTTCGGTGTGCAGGGAGCGGACGATGCAGACGTCGTCGGCGACCTTGCCAATGTTCGGGAACAGCGTCGTCATGTGCTGCCCGGACTGCCCGTAGTTCTTGAACTCGTGCTGTGGTCCCATGCACTTGAGTTCGCGGCCCTGGAGCTGCGCGATGGGCTGGCCCTTGGTCATGGATTCCGGCATGGGCTTGCCGTTCATTTCGGCGAGGACCTTCTTGTAATCGAAGGTCTCCAGGTGCGTCATGCCGCCGGCCATGCAGAGATGGATCACGCGTTTGCAGCGGCGCGGGTAGTGCGGCTTCTTGATGATGCCGGTCCAGCGGGAATCGGCGGCGGACTTGGCGTCTTTGGCGAAGAGGCCCGGATCCATCAGTGAAGCCAGAGCCGCAGACCCAACGCCCGCGCCGGAGCGCGCGAGAAAGGAGCGGCGATTCAGGGAGCGGAGGTGGTCGGGGTTGGGGGTGTTCATGGTGTTCTCCTGTCAGAATCGGAAACGCATTGCCAGTCCCTGCGAACCCACCCCGATTCCATCCTCCTCATAGCTTCGCGGGAGGGGATATTTTGTTGCGCCGACGAAGTCGGATTCGAGCGGCAGAATCGGGGTGGGTTCGCCCTGACTGCCAACGCGCTCGCGCCAAGGCGGCCGGCTTCTTTGGAACTCGGAGCTTGGGATTTGAGATTCTTCATCAGCGCAATCTACCGCCTCAGTATCGCGAAATCGTTTCGTGCAGATTCAGAATCGCCCTCGCCACCGAGGTCCAGGCGGCGGACTCGGCGATGGGCAGGTCGGCGGGCCGGTCGTATTCGCCGGCGCTGAGCAGGGCCTTCGCCGCCTCTTCATCGGCTGCGTACTTCTTCTTGTGGTTCTCGTAAAGCGCGGCGAGGAGCTTGCGCTCGGCGTCCTCTGGTTTTCGTGCGAGCGCGGTTTGATAGGCGAAGGCGAGCTTTGCGTCGACGCTGTCGCCGCCCTCCCGGATGACGCGTTCGGCGAAGACGCGGGCGGCTTCGACGTAACTGGGGTCGTTGAGCAGGGTCAGGGCCTGGAGCGGGGTGTTGGAGACGGGCCTTTCGGCGGTGCATTCCTCGCGGCTGGGGGCGTCGAAGGCCTTGAGCATCGGATGCAGGAAGGTTCGTTGCCAGTGCGTGTAGAGACCGCGGCGATACTGGTTCTGGCCGGAATCGTGTTTGTAGGTGCGCTTGGGGAAGTTCAGCTGCGCGTAATAATCCGCCGGTTGGTAGGGCTTCACGCTCTTCCCGCCCAGCTTCTCCACCAGCAGGCCGCTGATCGCGAGGGCGTTGTCGCGGACGACCTCGGCGTCCAGACGGATGCGCGCCTGACGCGCGAGCAGGCGGTTGTAGGGGTCGCGTTCATCCAACGCGGGCGAGCCCTTGGAAGATTGCCGGTAGGTCGCCGACATGACGATCTGCTTGACGGCGCGCTTGACGTTCCAGCCGCTGTCCATGAAGTCGACCGCCATCCAGTCGAGCAGTTCCGGATGGGACGGCGCTTCTCCCTGGGCGCCCAGATCGTCGAGATTCTTGGACAGCCCCACGCCGAAATACTGCCGCCACAGTCGGTTCACGAACACGCGCGCGGTGAGCGGGTTGTCGCGGGAGACCAGCCAGTCCGCGAGGTCGAGGCGGGTGAGGCGGGTCTTCCCGCCGCTGCGGGGACCGCCCAGGAAGCGCGGGGTGGCGGGCGTGACGACCTGGCCGGACTCGTCGAGCCAGTTGCCGCGAGGCAGGATGCGGATGGGGCGGGGCGATTCACGCTGGCGGGAAACCAGGGTGGTCGGGATCGCCTTGTCGAAGGCCGCGCGCTCCCTCTGCTGCTTCGCCAGCTCGGCGCGGGCGGGATCGAGTTGCGGCGTGATGCTCCTGAAATGTTTCGCCAGTTCAACCTTCTGCTCGGGTGTGCGCTCCTTTTCGTCCGCCCGGACGATCTGCCAGCGTTTGAGCGGCATGGCGAACTTGTCGAATGTGGGCCGCTCCGCCGAACTGACCGAGACGCGGAAGCGGCCGATGACGTGGTTCTTCTGCTTGGACTCGTGCTTGAGGCGAACGATGAGCTTCGTGCCCGGGCCGGCCTTCACTGGCTGCGCGAAGGTGAACACGGCCTTGCGGGTTTCCTTCTTCGTATGGCCATCCACGGCCCAGCCCGTGTCCTTCTTGCCGTCGATGGCCTTGGCAATCTCGAAGCCCTTCTGCGAATAGTCGGCGACGGCGGAGCTGAGCTTCACGTTCGCGGGCTTGTCCGCGCCCGGCGCCAACGCCTCGACCTCGAAGCCGGTCAGGATGAAGTTGCCGCTGTTCATGCCGACCTTCTTCTGGTCTCCCTTGCCGCTGGGCAGCGTCTCCAGCATCAGGCCGGTGATGAGTTCCCGGTCGGTTTCCAGGGTGACGGTGAAGTTGTCATGCGTGACCTGATCGCCGAAGGCGCGGATTGAGTAGTTCGGATTGCGATGGAGGACAGCGCCTTTTTCGGCCTTTGCATCGACCGGCTTGAGCGGGCGCCATGCGAGCTCGAGCCGGGCATGAAGATCGCGAAAACGCTGCTCCCATTCGCGCTGGGCCTTGTCCAGTTCCGGCGTCTGGGTGTTGAGGACGCCTTCGAGGCGGGCGATCTCATTGTCGTACTGCTTGAGACGGTCGGCTTCCTCAGGGGACGGAAGCTGCATGCTGGGGCCCCAACGGCCGTCGCGGTTGGCGCCCCCGTAGAAGCCCTTTTCATCGAGGTCGGCGAAGAAGGACTCCAACGAATAGAAGTCTTCCATGGTATAGGGATCGAACTTGTGGTCGTGGCATTCGGCGCAGCCCATCGTCGCGCCCAACCAGGTCACGGCGGTCGTGCGGACACGGTCTGCGGCGTACTTGGCGAGGTATTCCTTGTCCTGCGCGCCGCCCTCGGCGGTGATCATGAGGAGGCGGTTGTAACCGGAGGCGACCTGCTGGTCGCGCGTGGGGTTCGGCAGAAGGTCGCCGGCCAGTTGCTCGCGGGTGAAACGGTCGAAGGGCATGTTGTCGTTGAAGGCCCGGATGACGTAGTCCCGGTAGGGCCAGACGCTGAAATCCTGGTCGCCATGGTAACCCACGGTGTCGGCGTAGCGGACGAGGTCCAGCCACGCCATCGCCATCCGTTCCCCGTAGCGCGGGCTGCGCAGGAGGCGGTCGACAACCTTCTCAAAGGCGTTTGGATCCCGGTCGGCGAGGAAGGCATCCACCTCGTCCGGCGTCGGCGGCAGGCCGGTGAGATCAAAGGTCACGCGCCGGATCAGCGTGCGGCGGTCGGCCTCGGACGACGGTTGAAGCCCCTCCTGTTCCAGGCGCGCGCGGATGAAGAAATCGACCGGAGACTGCGGCCACTCCGTGTCGGCGACGGGCGGGATTGCGGGACGTTCGGGACGGATGAAGGACCAGTGCCCCTGCCAGGGCGCGCCCTGTTCGATCCATTTCCTGATCAGCGCAATCTCGTCGGGAGTGAGCGACTTGCCGGATTCCTTCGGCGGCATCAGATCGTCCTCGTCGTCCGTGATCATGCGCAGGTAGGACTCGCTGGCCATGGGGTCGCCGGGGACGATGCTGGCGTGGCCCTTGCGGTCGGCCTTGGCCTCCTGCTCCAGGTCCAGGCGCAGCTTCGCCTTGCGGGAGTTCTTGTCGGGTCCGTGGCATTGGAAGCAGGCGTCGGAAAGCAGCGGCCGGATGTCGCGGTTGAACTGGATGACGTCGGAAGGCGCGGAGGAAGCGGAGGCGACGCCGGACAGCGCAGCGGTCAGAAGGACGAAAACGGTTCTTCTCATAAGCGAAGCCGCAAATCTAACCGCTCGGCCGGAAATGTGAACCGTCTTTATGCGGCCGAACCAAACCCCTTTCCTGGCGTCTGGGAAACACGATCATTCCCCCCTGCATGCCAACGCACTGATCCCCTCTCAGGCGCTGTGCATTCCGCACAAGATCACAATTTGTGGAATCGGTCTATTTCCCGGCTTTCCGAGGCGGAATCGACCGCTGACAGACAATCACGGTAGGGTCGCGTTGTGTCGCGACCCATCCCAAAGCCCTGAAAGGGCGCAAGCATCTCACGACAATACACGGCGGCGGGTTGTTTCATCCCTTCAGGATGTCGAAGTGGGCGGCGATGCAACGACCGCCCTACCGTGTAACAGGCTCCAATCGTTGTAACCACACCGGTTTGCCCCGTTGTCTGAAAGTGTGAATTTGTGCGTAATGCACAGCTCCCCGGAGAGGAGTCACCCGAAGATCTCCGTCGCGACGTTTCCTTCGACGCCGGTGAGACGGTGGTCGAAGCCGGCGTAATGGAAGGTCAGCTTCTCGTGGTCCATGCCCAGGGCGTGGAGCATCGTGGCGTGAAGGTCGTGGACGTGCATCTTGTCCACGGCGGCGTAGTAGCCGTAGTCGTCGGTGGCGCCGTAGGCGTGACCGCCCTTCACGCCGGCGCCGGCGAACCACATGGTGAAGCCGTGGGGATTGTGGTCGCGACCGTTGTTGCCCTGCGCGGTGGGCGTGCGGCCGAATTCGCCGCCCCACATCACCAGCGTGTCCTCGAGCAGGCCCTGCGACTTGAGGTCGCGGAGGAAGCCGGCGATCGGCTTGTCCACCTCGGCGGCGTTCTTGGTGTGGCCCTGGTAGAGGTTGCTGTGCTGGTCCCACTGCACCTCGCTGTCGCTGTGCGTGACCTGCACGAAGCGGACGCCGCGTTCGAGGAAGCGGCGCGCCATCAGGCACTGGTGGCCGAAGTCCTCGGTCACCGGATCGTCGATGCCGTAGAGCTTCTTGGTCGCCTCGGATTCGCCGGAAAGGTCCTGCGCCTCGGGCATCGAGGTTTGCATCCGGTAGGCGAGTTCGAAGGAGTTGAGCCGTCCGAGCAGCGCCTTCTCCGCGCCGGAGGCCTCCAGGTGATCGCGGTTCATGGCGGCGATCAGGTCCAGTTGCCGCCGTTGCGTGCGGGCGTCGATGCGCTGGTTGCGGATGTTCTTCACCCCGACCGTCCTGGCCGCGAGGCTGGCGTTGCCGATCGGCGTGCCCTGGCAGTAGGCCGGCAGGAATTGCGCGCCCCAGTTCGTCACGCCGCCGTGGGCCAGGGTCGGGCAGATGGTGATGAAGGCGGGGAGATTCTCGTTCTCCGTTCCGAGGCCGTAGACGACCCAGGAGCCCATGCTGGGCCGGATGAAGTTGTCGCTGCCGGTGTGCAGCTTGAGCAGCGCGCCGCCGTGCGCGGGATTGGTGCCGTGCACCGAACGCAGGATGCAGAGGTCGTCGATGCACTTCGCGACGTTGGGGAAGAGACTGCTGACGGGCAGGCCGCTCTGGCCGTGTTGCTTGAACTCCCAGGGCGACTTCAGGAGATTGCCCTGCTTGGCGAAGGTGACGCGCGGCAGGTCGAAGGGCGGCTTCTTGCCGTGGTCGCGGGTGAGCAGCGGCTTGGGATCGAAGGTGTCCACGTGCGACGGCCCCCCCTTCATGAACAGGAACACGACCCGCTTCGCCCGCGGCGCAATGTGCGGGATCTTCGCGGCCAGGGGATTGCCCGGCTTGACGGCGTTGGATGCCGAGGCCTCGCCATGGAGCATCGACAGCAGGGCGATGTTGCCGAAGCCCACGGCGCTGTCGCGGAGCATCCGGCGGCGGGTGATCAATGGGGCGTTGTCGTTCATTTCAGATAAACAAACTCATTCGACGCCAGCAGGCTTTGACAGAACAGCGACCAGGCTTCCCGGCGGGCTTCAGCGGTCGCGGCTTCATCCACGGTCGAGGAGTTCAGCAGGGCGGGCGGGCCGGTCATTTCGGCGACGAATTGCAGCGCGCGTTCGCGCTCGGCATCTGTGGGCGGACGGACCAGCGCGCGTTCGTAGGCCAGCTCCACGCGCCGGGCGTCGTCGGCTCCAGTTTCCAGAAGCTGCTCGGCGAGGGCGTCGCCGGCATCCATGAACAGGGTGGAGTTCATCATCATCAGGGCCTGCGGCGCGACCGTGGTGGACTGGCGGTTGCCGACCGTGAGGTTCGGATCCGGGAAATCGAACTGCTCGAAGATGTCACACAGGTGGTTGCGCACGACGGGCAGATAGAGCGAGCGCCGGCGGAGCTTCTCGTAGTGGGTGTGATCCTTGGAGGTGTGGTTGAAGAAGAACTGGCGGTTGCGCAGGGGGATGGTCTTGCCGCCCAGACGCTTGTCCAGCATCCCGGCCGCGGCCAGGGCGGAATCGCGAATCTCCTCGGCTTCCAGGCGACGGATGTCGAAGCGCGACCAGAGCAGGTTCGAGGGATCGATGCGATCGGCGAGGGCGGGATCGGAATGGTGCGCCGCCATGCGGTAGGCGTTGGAGTTCATGATCAGGCGATGCAGCGCCTTGACGCTCCAGCCCGAGCGGATGAACTCGCCGGCCAGCCAGTCCAGCAGTTCGGGATGCGTCGGCCGGGCGCCCTGCTCGCCGAAGTTGTTCGGCGTGGCGACGATTCCGCGGCCGAAATGCCAGCGCCAGACGCGGTTGACGAAGACGCGGGCGGTGAGCGGATGGCGGTCGTCGGCCATCCACTTCGCCAGCTCCAGGCGACCGCTCTGGTTGTCCGGGAATTTCAGGCTCCGGCGGCTGAAGCGCATCACCCGGGGCACGCCGCGGGGAACCGGCCTCCCGAGGTTGATGTGGCTGCCGCGGATGTGCAGCGGCAGTTCCTTCAGGATCTCGCCGTCGGTGACGCCCATGGCGGCGGTGATGTCGGCGGCTGCGCTCTCGAAGACCCGCGCCTCCTCGTTCAACCGGTCGTGCTCCGCGAGGGTTTCGGCGTCGAAGGCGTGTTCCGGTTTGGCGGGGACGGTGAGAAAACCCGAGAGGTCGTAGAGCGCGGCGCGCGCGAGTTCAAGGCGCTCGTCGGTAAGCTTGGCTTCCTTCGGGTCCTTCTTGCGCGCCTCGGCGAAGGCGGCTTCCGCCTCCTCGAACACCTTCGCGAAATGCGCTTTCACCGCGGTCGGGTCGTTTGCGCGTTCGTGCCACTGGGAGAAGAAGGGATCGGTCTTGTTGTATTCCAGATGCAGGCGGCAGGTGTGGAGGATGCGCGGATGCAATCCCTCTGGCGCGGCGATCATTGCCACCTCCTCCAGCGTCGCGCTGGGTTTGAACCTTGTCGCCGCGGCAAGGTAGTCGGCCGCCTGGGCGCGCGCCTCGCCGCGCAGTTTCACCGTGGCCTTGGACTTGAAGCTCGAGGCCGCCGATTTCAGCTTGGCGATCTGCTTGTCCACCTCGGCGATTTGCTTCTTCTCCTCCTCGTCGGCAAAGGAGCGCTCATGCCAGTACTGGATCGCGCCGCGGCCGCCTTTGTCAAAGGTCGCGGTGCTCTTGAAGATCGCGGCGAGCGAGTAGTAGTCCTCCTGCGGAACCGGGTCGAACTTGTGTGAATGGCAGCGCGCGCAGCCGAGCGTCATGCCGAGGAAGGCCTTGCCCGTGGTGTCGATCTGCTCGTCGATGGTGTCCATGAGCAGTTTGTCCTTGTCGCTTTCGGCGAGGACCTTGGCGCCGAGTTGGAGGAAGCCGGTGGCGGTGAAGGTCTCGCGGTCGGCGTCGGGCAGCAGGTCGCCCGCGAGCTGCTCGACAAGGAAGCGGTTGAAGGGCTTGTCGTTGTTGAAGGCGTCGACGACGTAGTCCCGATACCTCCAGGCGTTGCCGAAGGCGAGGTTTTCATCACGGCCGTTGGAGTCCGCATAGCGCGCCACATCCAGCCAATGGCGTCCCCAGCGGATGCCATACTGCGGCGAACGCAGCAGCCGGTCCACCGCGCGGCGGAATGCTCCCGGGGAATCGTCCGCCAGGAATTCCTCCACCTCGCCCGGGGTGGGGGGCAGGCCGGTGAGGTCGTAGGTCGCGCGGCGGATGAGGTCGCGCTTGTCCGCCGGCGGCGCAGGCCGGAGTCCGGCCGTGGCTAGGCGCGCCTGGTGGAACGCGTCGATGGGATTCGCGATCTTCGCGTCTTTGCCGGAGGACGGCGGAACGGCCGGGGAGGCCAGGGGCTGGAACGCCCAGAAATCTCGGCCTTCCTCGACGCTCGGCTCCAGGTGTTTCGCAGCCGCGCCCGGTCCGGCCTCGCGCGGATCGGGCGCGCCCATTTCGATCCATTTGGTGAGCGCGTCCACCTGGGCCGTCGTCAACGGCCGCTTGGGCGGCATCTGGAAATCCCGGTTCCGGTAGCTGACGGCCTCGATGAGGCGGCTCCGGTCGGGATGCTGGGGGACAATCGCCGGGCCGCTGTCGCCGCCCTTCAGCAGGCCGTCTCGGTGATCGACGTTGAGTCCGCCCTTGTGCTTCCCGCTTTCGGAGGAATGGCACTCGTAGCAATGCGCGGCCAGGATCGGGCGGATCTCCTTCTCAAAGAACTCCACGCCATCGGCCGCGGCCGCAACCGGGGAGGTCGCGACCGGGAGCAAGACGGCGCCGGCAACCATCTGAAACAACTTTTTCCGCAAAATACTCATTCAGGGTCCGGCATAGTGGCCGCTCCGCGCGGAATGAAAAGCATGAATCTCGGCGTCCAAGCCGCCTTCGTCCCAAAGAATCGAAAGTCGATGTTTACATGTAATTGTAACGTACGTGATTCTTGCATGTAGACTTCGATCCCACGCGAGAGATTTCCGTCGAGCGGAATTCCGCATGATGCGCCTCCGAGTCGAGCGCGGCGTTTCCGGTGCGCGGCTGTGTCAGAGACCAGCCGCAGCAACGCGGGTGGCGATCTTGCTCCGGCAGGTTTCGAGGCGTCGGCGAGTTGGAGGCAGCGTCGGCTGGTCCCGAAGACGGGACACAGCCGCGGTCCGAGAATTCGCTCCGGCTCACAGCCCCTTCAGATAGGCCACGATGTCGGCGACGAACTGTTCGGTGAGTCCCAGTTGCTCGGCGGAGAGCATGAGGGAGCGGCCGAGCTTGGTTTTCGACTTGATGCGGTTCTTTGGAATCATCTGGGTCACGCCGCCCATGGACTGGACGATCACGGGATCGCCGTCGGAGAGGATCAGGCCGTGGATGGTCTGGTCGTCCTTGGTGACGATCTGGTAGCCGTCGTAGCCGTGGGAGATGTCGGCCGAAGGATCGATGATCGAGCGGATGATGACATCGGTGGTCTGGGTCTTGGCGAAGGCGTTCAGATCCGGCGCGTAATCGACGCCGACGCCCTCGACGCGATGGCAGGTGACGCAGGCGGTCGCGATCTGTTTGCCGGTCTGGGGGTTGCCGGTCAGTTTCAGGACGTCTTCGACCTTCATCCTGGTCGGTCCCTCCGGTTTGGGGACCATCAGCGACATGACCTGGACGGTCGCCGGATCGTAGATGCCGCTCGCCTTGAGCTTGGCGCGGAGGCCGAAGTCCTTCCAGTTGTGGTTGCTCTGGTTGAGCAGCCACCAGACGGCGGTGGCCTGGAGCGAACCGGAGGAGCGTTCGGCGATCTCGACCACCGCGTCGGCGGCGGCCTGGGTGTAGATGAACGCGAGGGCGGTCAACGCCTCCTTGCGATCCTCCGGCGACAGGGTCAGGGACAGCGCCCGGGCGCGGAAGGCCGAGACCGAGCTTTCCGGATGCAGCCGCCAGGCGATCTTCGCGTATTTCGGCGACCAGCGCGGGCCGGCCGTGTCGCCGCCGAGGGCCTTGGCGAAGGCCTCGAACATCGGCGCCTCCTTGCCCTTGCAGCCGAGGCCGATCGCCTCGAGGTAGTGGCGGTCCTTGCCGTCGAAGCCCTTGGCGATGTCAATCAGGATGTCACGGGCGTCGGCGAGCTTGACGTTGCGCATGGCCAGTGCGACTTCGCGACGGACGGCGGGGGAAGGGTCCTTCGCCAGGAGTCGGGAATGGATGAGGACGTTGCTGTCCATCTGGCGCAGGGCGCGGAAGGCGGCGATGCGGATGTTCGGGTCCTTGTCGCTCAGTTCCTTCTCCACGCGGCCCAGGCCCGCGCTGCCGAGGTTGGCCAGCAGCCAGACGCCGCGCGCATGGAGGTAAGGGTTGCTGTCGCCCAGCAGTTTCGCGGCGGTGGAGGCCGCCTTGCGTCCGCCTTCCTGCTTCAGCGCGTTGAAGCCGAGCGTGCGGACGTTCACTGCGGGGCTTTCGAGGGCGGCGAGCTGGCCCTTGGTCTTCTTCAGATCAAGTTCCGGGACCTTCGGCGTGAAGCCGCGCGGGGCGACGCGGTAGATCGCGCCGGAGTCCGTTTCGTCCAGGGCGGCATGACCGCCGACGCGGGCGTCGAACCAGTCCGAGACGTAGACCGCGCCGTCCGGGCCGACGCAGACGTCGGAGGGACGGAACAGGGTCTTCAGCTCGTTGTTCACGCTGTTGTGGCCGCCGAGGAAGTCCGAACCGGCGAACTGCTTGTCCTTGTTCGAGGTGAGGAAGTCGAAGCGCTCCAGCTTGAAGCCGGCGCCGTCGAGGCGGGGCTTGTAGCCGAAGACCACATTGCGGCCGGCCTCACAGGAAAGCAGCATGCCTTCGTGCTCCTTGCCGAGCGCGCCGTTCTCGTAGAAGGCGACGCCGGTGGGGGAGCCGCCGCCGTAGACATCACCGGACGGCATCGTGCCGGGATCCTCCTGCCGCCATTCCGCGGTGGGAACGTCCTGGCCGGGGCGCTTGTCCGCGCGCCAGTCGCGCTTGCCGTCCGCCGAGGCGAAACCGGCGTTGCCGCCTTCCATCACATAGTCGACGCGGCAGGCGGGCGGATCGTCGTTGTCGTTCTGGAAGATGTCGCCGAAGGAGGTGACGGTCTGCTCGTAGCTGTTGCGGAAGTTGTGGCCGAGGATCTCGCACTTCGTTCCGTCGGGATAGACCCGCGCCACAAAGCCGCCAACCCAGACGTGGCCGTCGTCGCTGGTCTGGCCGGCGATTTCATTGTTGTTGAAGAGCATGGGAGTCTCCTTGTGCGTGGAGCGCGGATTGTAGGGGCCGCCGATGCGGAAGGTCTTGCCGGACTTGTCGGTGAACTTCGCGCCGCAGTTGCCGGCGCTGAAATACCAGCGGCCGTCGGGGCCGGCGTAGACGCTGTGGAGGCTGTGGTCGTGGTTGCGGCCGTTGAAGCCGGAGAGCAGGACCTCGCGCTTGTCCGTGCCCTCGTCGAACTTCAGGTTCCGGTTGACGTCGGTGTAGACGATCAGGTCCGGGGTCTGGGACACGACGATCTTGTTGTCAAAAACCGCCACGCCCAACGGCGCGACGAGGAACTTCTCCTGCACGAAGGTCCACTCCTTGTCGGCCTTGCCGTCGCCGTCGGTGTCCTCCAGCACGGTGATGCGGTCGCCCTCGGCGCGTCGGCCATAGTGGCCGCGGTAATTGACGCCCTCGGCGACCCAGATGCGGCCGTCCTTGTCGATGTCGATGTTGGTGGGGTTCTTGAGCATCGGCGAGGCCGCCCAGACGGTGACCTCCAGACCGGGCAGGGTCGTGAAGAGATCCGAGGGGACGAGGGTTTCTGCTGCGGTGGCGGCGCCGGTTGCCGCCGCGATTGTCGCGGCGCAGACCGCGCCCCGAAAGGAGCGTTGGGCGGAATGAAACATGAGCGGGGATTGTTTACCTTCCGGACGACGGCGAACAAGGAAAGATTCAGTCCTCGCCTGGTTCGTCAAAGCCGTTCAAGGCGCCAGGCAGCGCCAGCGTCATCTGCTCGGGTTCGCTGATGGCCCGGGCGTTGAAACCGAGGTCGCGCAGGGTCCAGGCGAAATCCGAGGCGAAGCCGTGCATGGTGCAGACGCGTTGGGGATTCACGCGGCGCACGAATTCAACCAGTTCATCGAAATCCGAATGGTCGCTCAGGGGGAAGGCGGCGTCGGCCTTGTGCCGGTATTTGCAGCTTCGCTCAATGGCCCAGCCGGAGACGACCGCCTTCTTCAAACGGTCGTCGGAGCTGATGTTGACCGGGAGCTTGGCGGAGGAGGGGCAGATCAGGACGCGGCCGTCGATGCGTCGGTCGCCGATCTGTGCGTAGCGGGGAAACACGACGCCGCAGGCGCGGTAGACCTCGTTTATCTCGTGCACAGCGGGATGCACGACAAACTGGAAGTCCTGATCCTTCAGCCCGACCAACAGTTCCTGGCTCTTGCCCAGCGAGTAGGCGAGCAGGGCGGGCGTTTCGCCCTTTTTCAGTGTTTTGCGGCAGAATTTCGCGATTTCCTCCATGGTTTCGCTGGCGGGCGGAAAGCGGAACGCGGGCCGGCCGAAGGTGGTCTCCATGATGAGCGTGTCGGCCGGGACGGGTTGGCAGGCTTCGGCGGCAAAACCGGCGTTGAGCTTGAAGTCGCCGGTGTAGAGCAGCGCTTCGCCGTCGCATTCAATCAGGGCCATCGCGCTGCCGAGGATGTGGCCGGCGGGCTGGAGCGTGATCCGGAACTCGCGTCCGTTGTGCTCGAAGGGGGCGGGTTGGCCGTAGTCCAACACGTGCGCCAGCCGGCCGCCGCCGACCCGGACGTTCATCAGGAGATGCGTCGGTTCGGTGAGGATGACCTCGCGATGGCGTCCCAGGTGGTCGGCGTGGGCGTGGCTGACAAGGACCCGCGCGCCCTCGCGCTTCGCGTCGCGGGCGTCCAGCCACAACCCCAGTTCCGGCAGGAATGGAGCGCCGCGATGGAATTCGACATTCAGCGCCGACACTGCGGCGGAGGGTGGAAAGCGAGGGGAGTCCCGTCAAGCGCGGGAAGCGGGGTCCCGCGCATGGTCGAGGATCCAGCGCGCGGCGGCGGCGATATCGTCCACGATCACGGCTCGATTCGCTTCTTCGCCGAGTTTGCCTTCCCATTCGGCGCCGTAGCCGGTGCGGACGAGGAAGCTCCGGCAGACGCCGGCGTTCCAACCGCATTCGAGGTCCGCCGGCTTGTCGCCGATCATGTAGCTGCGCGCGAGATCGACGTCGAATTCATCGCGGGCGTCGAAGAGGAACTGCGGCGAGGGTTTGCGTCCGCGGCTGGGCTGCTCGGGAGCTTCCGGCGCGAAATAGACCCGCTCGAATTGCACGTCGCGTCCGGCAAACAGTGAGGCGACGCGGGCGTTCACGGCGTGCATGTCATCGAGGGTGTAGTAGCCGCGTCCGATGCCGGACTGGTTGGTCACGATGAACAGCAGAAATCCGGCTGCAGACAATTCGCGCAAAGCCTCGGCGGTTCCGGGCACGATCGAGACCAGGTCCGGATCGGCGAGATATTTCTTCTCGTCGATCAACGTGCCGTCGCGATCGAGAAAGACAGCGGGCCTCATCCGCGCTTCCCGAAATCGGCGAGCAGTTCCTCGGGTGTGACCGTCGCGGTGCCGACCTTGCCGACGACGATGCCTGCCGCGTGGTTGGAGAAGATCGCCGCCTCGACGGGGGAAGCCTCGGCGATGACGGCGGCGGTGAAGGAGGCGATCACCGTGTCGCCGGCGCCGGATACGTCGAAGGTCTCCTGCGCCATGGTGGGGATGTGGTAGGGGCGGCCGTGCCGCTGGCAGAGCAGCATGCCGTGATCGCCCAGGGTGATCAGCAGCAGGGCGGGCTTGAGCTCCGTCAGCAGTTTCTCCACGGCGCACATCAGGGGCGCGTCGTCGAAGGGGGCGGCTTTGCCGTGGGTATCGTCCTCGATCCCGGCCAGGGCGAAGGCTTCCTTGCGGTTGGGCGTGATCAGCGAGAGACCGGTGAGATCGAGCCGGTGGAAGGGCTTGGGATCCATGCTCAGCCAGATCCCGCGCGCGCGGCAGAGCCTCTTCAGTTCGTCCAGCAGCGACTGAGTGACGACGCCTTTGCAGTAATCCCCCACGATGACGGCGTCCACCTCGGGCAGGCGCCGCTTGATGGCGGCGACAAGGCGCTTTTCCGTCTCCGGCGCGATCGGATGCGGGGTCTCGCGATCCACGCGGGCGACCTGCTGGGTGTGCGCGATGACCCGGATCTTCTTGGTCGTGCTGCGTCCGGGGCTCTGGATCAGTCCTCGCGAGGCGACCTTGTCCTCGGAGAGAAGCTCCTTGAGTTGCCGGGCCCCGTCGTCCTTGCCCACGACGCCGAGAAACTCCGCGCCGACGCCCAGGGAGGTGAGGTTGCGGGCAACGTTCGCGGCGCCGCCGGGCATGAAGCTCTCGCGCACGACCTGGACGACCGGCACTGGCGCCTCGGGCGAAATGCGATCCACGCGGCCCCAGATGAACTGGTCGACCATGGCGTCGCCAACCACGAGAACGCGCCGGTCCGCGGCTTTGGCGAGCAGGTCCTGGACGCGTTTGCGGGGGAGGGTTTTCATGCGTCGAGAAAGGCGGTGAGCGGACTGGTCGCGCTGGCGGTGGAAAGCTGTTCTCCCAAACCGATTTCGTAGGCGGCGCGCCCCGCCTCGACGGCCGCCCGGAAGGCCTCGGCCATGCGGTCCGGGTCGCCGGCGACGGCGATGGCCGTATTGACCAGAACGGCGTCGGCTCCGAGTTCCATGGCCTCCGCGGCGTGGCTGGGCGCGCCGATGCCGGCGTCCACCACGACGGGCACGGTCGCCTGTTCGATGATGATGCGGATCTGGTCGCGGGTCTGAATGCCGCGGTTGGAGCCGATGGGCGAGCCGAGCGGCATGACGGTCGCCACGCCCACCTCCTGCAGCCGTTTGGCCAGCACGGGGTCGGCGTTGATGTAGGGCAACACGGTGAAGCCTTCTCCCGCGAGAGTCTCGGCGGCCTTGAGCGTCTCGACCGGATCGGGCAGCAGGTAGCGCGGGTCCGGATGGATCTCCAGCTTCACCCATTTGGGCAGGCCCGCGGCGACCGCCAGTCGCGCGAGACGAACGGCTTCCTCCGCGTTCATGGCCCCGCTGGTGTTGGGAAGAAGCAGGTATTTCTCGCGGTCGATGAAGTCGAGGATGTTGGCGAATGGGTCGTTGCCGCCGCTGAGGTCGGCGCGGCGCAGGGCGACCGTGACCATCTCCGTCCCCGAGGCTGCGATGGCGTCGCGCATTGCCTCGTTGGAGGAGAACTTGCCGGTGCCAAGGATGAGCCGTGAACGAAACTCACGTCCGGCAATGGTCAATGGTCTGTTCGTCAAAGACATGAAGCGGCTGAAAATAGGCGGGTGGGCGACGCGAGTCGAGCGGAGAAGGCCGGAGGTCCAGATCCCGGAAAAGTGGCGGGTCGACGCCGTTGACGCGCCTCCCTCGGTGTCCACGCCCTCAGAACGGCGTGATCTGCCGCACCACGGCCAGCGCCTTGAGAACATCCAGGGCCCGGCTCAGGGCGGGGTCGCGGATCTCCGTCTTCTCCTCCGGCGCCGGCGCCGGCGCGACCGGAGCTTCGACGGAGCCCTCGTTGAATCCGAATTCCTGGTTGTGACGTCGCACCAGATCCGCCTCGCTGAGCGGACGAAAGGGATCGGGGCCCAGTTCCCGTTCGATGTCATCCGCGTATCCGGGCGGGTCGCGAAAGGCGTCCGCCAGATAGGCCGTTTCGTCGGGCAGCGGGGTTACGACCTCGATGTCCGGCTGCACCGCATCGTCGATCAGGGTTTCGCCTTCGCCGAACAGTAGGGGGCCCGTGGCGACCCTGAGGCGCTGTCCGGTGCTCAGGGGAAACTCCCGAAACTGGCTCACGCCGCCGGCCGTGTCCGACCCGACCAGCAGGCCGACGTTTGCCCGCCGCATCATGGCGGCCAGGGCCTCCGCGGCGCCTGAGGTCTTGGCGTTGATCAACGCGGCCACCGGGACCTTGATCGCATTGGTCTTCGCGGTGGAGCGGATGGTCTCCGCGCCGATCGTCAACAGCTTGCGTTCCTTTTCGAGGAACCGGTCCACGAAGCGCGCGGCTTCCGCATAGGCCACGCCCCGGGCAAACCGAAGATCGAGGATCAGCCCCTCGGCCTTCCCGTCAAACTCCAGTTCCGAAAAGGCATGGTCGAAAGCGGCGGCGAGTCCCTTTTCCACCCGGTTTACGCGGATGTAGCCGTAGTTCTTGTCATGGACCGCGGTCTTGGCGATCAGGGGAACGAACTTGCCCGGGGCTTTGGGCTTCGGGGCTTCCACCAATTCGATCCTCCCTTCCAATTCGTTCAGGATCCCCTTCACCGCGGCGCGATCCAGTTCGGTCGAGGTGGTCTTGGTCAGGTTGGTCAGCAGGATCCCGCGCACCTCGTCCAAGCCGGGCATCGGCTCAAGGGCGGGCGGATCCGGGGCGGGCTCGGAAAAGTCCGCCGCACCGGCGGTGGTTAAAACCACCGCCAAATGGGCAAAAATCAACAATAATAGACGTGACCGCATGAGATTCACGTTTTCGAGTTGTGACGCACCCTAGCCGTGGACAGGGGCGAATGCAATGCCTGGAAAACGAATTGTTGGACGGGTTCAGAGTGCTTTTGCCCCGATGTCCGTTCGCTTGTGGGCGCCCTCAAAGCCGATTTTTTCGACCGCCGCGTAGGCTTGCGCGCGGGCCGACGCCAGATCGTCGCCCAAGGCCGTGACTCCGAGAACCCGTCCGCCGCTGGTGACGACCTCCCCGTCGGACAGCTTTGTTCCGGCGTGAAACACCTTCACGCCTGCCATGGCGTCGGCGTCGGCGATGCCGGAGATCGGCTTGCCCTTCTCGTACTCTTCAGGATATCCGCCCGAAGCCATGACCACGCAGACGGCGGATTTCGGGCTCCAGGAAAGCGTGTGTCGGTCCAGCGTCCCGTCCACACAGGCCTCGAAGAGATCGATCAGGTCGTTCTCCAACCGCATCAGGTAGACTTGGGTTTCCGGATCGCCGAAGCGCGCGTTGAACTCAAGCACCTTGGGGCCGTCCTGCGTCAACATCACGCCGGGGTAGATCATCCCGCGGAAATCGATGCCCTCCGCCTGGCAGCCCTTGAGCCAAGGATCGAGGATGCTGTCGGCGACCTTCCCAAGTTCCGCGTCGCTCAGGAATGGCGCCGGCGAATACGTACCCATGCCGCCGGTGTTCAGTCCCTCGTCGCCGTCCAGGGCGCGCTTGTGGTCCTGCGAGGTCGGAAAAAGACGGGTGGTTTTCCCGTCGCAGAGGGCGTGCAGTGAGACTTCCGTTCCTTCGAGGAACTCCTGGATGACGATGTGCTCGCCGGCGTCGCCGAAGGCCTTGGCGACCATGATCTGGTCAATGGCGATGTTGGCCTCCTCCTCGGACAGGCAGATCAGCACGCCCTTGCCCAGGGCGAGTCCGTCCGCCTTCACGGCGCAACGTCCGCGCACCGTCGCGGCGAAGGATTTGGCGGCGTCCGGGCAGGAGAAGGTCCCGGACTTTGCGGTCGGGATGCCGTGACGCTCCATGAAGTCCTGGCTGAAGACCTTGGACGACTCGAACTGCGCGGCCTTCTGGTTTGGCCCCCAGATGCGCATCCCGTTGGCCTGGAACATGTCCACGATGCCCATGCCCAGCGGGTTGTCCGGCCCCACCACGGTCAGATCGACGCCCTGTTCCTGGGCGAACAGCAGCAGTTTGGGGAGTTCCTCCGCGCCGATGCCGACGCATTCGACGGGGGCGTCGTTCTTCGCCAGTTTTTCGCCCGCGATGCCGGCGTTGCCCGGCGCGCACCACATCTTCTCAACGCGCTCCGACTGCGCCAGTTTCCATGCCATGGCGTGCTCGCGCCCGCCGCCGCCGATGAGGAGGATTTTCATGCGCGGAGATTCATGGCCCAAAGCGGCGCCTCGACCAAGTCAAAACGCGCCGGGACATGCTCACGTCGGCTCACTGGGGACAGTTTGCCCTACCTTGCTGGGGCCATTGGCCCCGCCTTGATTTCCAGCCTGGCGTTTATGGTCAAAAACACGCCGACTATGTTTACATCGGGAGGGATGTCTCACACACTGCGCGCTCGGACACATTTCCGCCAACATGCCGAAATCCAATTCCAACATCCGCGTCGAATTCGTGAACGCGCTCACCGGCCAGCCGATGAGTGTGTCCGAGGTTCCGGCGGACGACCTGCCGGACGTGTTCGACACCGAGAGCGAGATCGCCATAGCGGACACGCGTTACGAAATCGTCGAGGCTCGGCCGGCGTTTAAGAAAGAGTTCGCGAAGAAGGGCGTGGTCACGCTGAAGCTGCGCGAACTGGAACTGGCGGACCCGGGCAAGGTGCTGTTCAGCCTGCCGACGATCGACACCGGCGCGCCGCGGCCGGGCGACAGGGAATGCCCGCCCTCAAAGCTGTTGACGATCAACGAGGACGACTGGCGGCAGATCGAGTTTGTCTCCATGTCCCATCTTCCCGGCATCCGCAAGGAACTGGATGCCATTGAGCGCGTCTATCGCGAGCATCGGCAGGGCGCGGGGTTTCGTGAAATCCACCTCCGCGAGGAGATCGCGGCGCCGTTGTGGGACACCTTGCTGCCGGTGAAGAAGGCGCAGAACGGATTGGGCTGCCAACGGAAGCTGGAAGGATTCAGCTGCGGAGGGAGCCGGCGGCCCGCGGCGGGCAGCTTCGCCTTTGAATCGGACTTGGGGATGAAGTTCTTCGGCCTGCAGACCAAACATATAGCGACCTCGCTCTGCTGCTCGGTCCGGACCTCGCCGAAGGATCCCGGCCTTGCCGCGCAGCGCCTGGCCGCCTTCACGACGGAATACAGTCTCGTTTACGTGGACTGGTGCTGGATGGTTGCGCTTAACGAGGATGAAGCGGAGTTCCGGCGTTACTTCGAGGAAGTCGCCGGGACTGTCGCCTAAAAGGTCCGCAGACGTTTGCCGCCTGCGGACCTCGTTTGCGAGGATTGGAAAACTGTTCTTACGACGCCGCCCCTTCAGGGCGTTCTTCTTCGGCTGCGGGGGCTTCCTCAGCAGCCGGAGCTTCCTCAGCAGCCGGAGCTTCCTCGGTGGCCGGAGCTTCCTCAGCAGCCGGAGCTTCCTCGGCGGCCGGAGCTTCCTCGGTGGCCGGGGCTTCCTCGGTGGCCGGGGCTTCCTCGGTGGCCGGAGCAGCCGAAGCTGATGGAGCTGCGGGAGCTGATGGAGCTGCGTACTTTTCGATCTGTTCCACGCGATAGCGACGCTGTTGTCCTCCAACCTCGAAGGAGATCTCTTCGCCCACCTTGGCGCCGACGAGTGACTGGCCGAGCGGAGTCAGGTAGCTGATGAGGCCCTTGTCGGGATCGCCGTCCCAGGCGCCGAGGACGGTGAAGGTCTCCGGCGCGTTCTGGTCGAGATCGGTCAGGCGCGCCACGGTGCCGATGTTCACCGCGCTGGTGTCGGCGTTGGCGAAATCGGTCGCCTGCGCGGCGTCAAGGTCGCGCTCGAGCTCGGCCTTGCGGGCGTTGAGGAAGGCGCGCCGTTCCTTGGCGGCCTTGTATTCGTGGTTTTCGCGGAGGTCGCCGTAGCTGCGCGCGATGGCGAGTTCCTTTGCATTCTCCGGAATCTGTTTCTGGACGAGATCATCGTATTCGGCCTTACGCCGGTTGAGGCTCTCCCAGGAGACGATGAGCGAGGTCTCCTGCCTGGGCGAGCCGCTGGAGATGATCGACTGCACGGCCGGGTACTTTTTGACGATGCGGGCGAGCAGGGAGTTCTTGTCCATCTCCCCGAAGGCCGGGCTCATCTTCAGGGCGCGGGTCAGGTCCTTGATGACGTCGATGTCTGCAGACTGGATCAGTTCAAGCAGCAGGGTGCGGTCATCGACGATGTAGTCCGGGAGCCGGGCGGAGCGCTTCTCCTGGAACTGGTCGTGCTCGATGGCCGCCATCATCGCGCGGAAGACTTCGGGGCCAAGGATGTCGGCGAAGCTGTCGTTGCGGTCCTTCGCGAGCCACAGGAGCGTCTCGGTGGTGGCGGTGTGCTGGTTGATGAGCTGGGCCAAGGTGCCCTTGAGCTGCTCCAGCTTGTCGTTCTGGATCAGGAGATGGGCGCACTCAGCGGTGAGCTTGGTCGCATTGGCGTTGAGCAGTTGAAGGATCGGCTCAACCCAGGTCTCCGGGTGATGCTCTTTGAAGGAGGCAAGGACGCGGCGGATCTTGGCTGCGGGGAACTGGTTCACCAGCTCGTCGAGGTTTCCATCCTGCGCCCAGATGGCGGCGACCGTCACCTCGCCCTCCTGCGCCGGCAGACCGGCGGCCTTGGCCAGGTCGTCGCGGGCGTAGATGGCTTCCAGGGCCAGCGCAGGCTTGGTCTGTTCGTGTTTGGCGATGTCCGTGTTGAGGGCGGTGATGACCTCGGTCGGCGCGGCCTTGGGGTCGTCCAGATCCCCGACGCTCTTCTCCAGCTCGATTACGACCGGGATCCGCGCCTTGAGCCCCTTGGCGGCGTTGAATTCTTGGATCAGCCGCGTCTGCTGGCTGATCTCCTCCTCGTGGAAGACGATGGGGTTGGATTTCTTGAGCGGAAGCTGGTAGTGCCCGTCCTTCTTCATCTCGCGCTTGGCGGTCTCCCACCACTTCTTCCAGTCATCCGCGATGACGTCCGGGACGAGGATTTCCTGGACCTGGTCGAGCGTGGCCTTGCCGCCGAAGCTCTGCAGCACCAGCCTGATCAGATCGAGGTGATTCAGGGCCGCCATCTGCTGGAGGCCGGAAAGATCGGAGGCCTTGCGGGCGAGGACGTGATCCTTGGGGATGGGCTTGAGCGACTTGGCTCCGAAGCCGAGGTCCATGGAGTGGCCGGGCTTGCCGTCAAAATCGATTGTGAAGCGGGAGAAGACCGTGTCCACCGTGGTGATGCGACCGAACCCCCAGCTCTTGTGCATGCAGTAGCCCGCCTCCGTCAGCGCCACGAGCGCATCGACATCGGCGGCCTTGATTTTTCCCGCGGTGACCAGTTTCTCGAATTCTTCTTTCATAGCGTTCTGTTTGCTCGCCCAAGCGCGTCAAAAAGCGTTACTTCTACGTCGTGCCGAATCAAAAACCAAGAACAATTGCCTTTCGCGTCCTGCAAAAACGCGAGGAGGGCCGGGAGTACACGGAGAACCTGTTCCGCCGGGAGGCTGAGGGCGGCCTGGCCCCGGTCGATCGGGCTCTCGCCCAAGAGCTTGCTTATGGGGTGGCGCGCTGGCAGCGGACGCTGGACTGGCTGATTGCACGGAAGACCGACGGACGCCAGCAGAAGAAGGGGCTGCAGAACCTGCTGCGCCTCGGGCTTTACCAGATACTCTGGCTGGACCGCGTGCCCGATCATGCGGCCGTCCACGAAACCGTCCAGCTGGGCAAGGAAATGGGCTTCGGTCCGCAGGCCGGATTTCTCAACGCGGTCCTCCGCGCCCACGTCCGGGAAAAGACCGCCACCGAGGCCTTGTTGAAGCGGCTGCGCGTCGAGGAGCCGGCCGCGGGCTGGTCCCACCCGGACGGATTGTGCGACCGGTGGCGCGCGCGCTGGGGGATGGAACGGCTCGGGCGCCTGCTCGAATGGAACAACGCTCCGCCTCCCACCTGCGCCCGCCTGAACACGCTGCGCGGTTCCGTCGACGAACTGGAGGCGCTTTGGCGACGCGAGGGCGTCGAGTTCGAATCCGCGCCGCTCACCTGGGATCTCGCGCCGGTGTATCGCTTGGCCGCGCATCCGCCTCTCGAATCCTTGGACAGTTTCCGGCGGGGCCTGTTTTACGTCCAGGACCCGAGCACCCTGCTTGCGGTCATGGCCCTCGATCCTCAACCCGGCGAAACCGTCCTCGACCTCTGCGCCGCGCCCGGCGGCAAGGCCACGTTGATCGCGCAATGCCTCGGGAACGAAGGCCGTGTCGTGGCCACGGACAGCGCCGCCGCCCGCCTGGAACTCGTCAAGGAGAACGCCGTCCGGTTGGGCGCGAACTGCGTCGAGACCTGGAATCTGAATCAGACCCTGAATGCGCGCAAACCCGAGCCGATCTTCGACCGCATCCTGATTGACGCGCCGTGTTCCAACACCGGGGTGATCCGCCGCCGGGTGGATGCGCGTTGGCGGGCCGGCGCGGAGGAGATCGCCGGCCTCCGGCGGATCCAACTCGGTCTGCTCAAGCAGGCGGCGGCCTGGCTGAAGCCCGGCGGCCGGATCGTCTACAGCACCTGCAGCCTCGAGCCTGAGGAAAACCGCGGCGTCGTGATCGATTTTCTCAAGGAAGACCGTCGGTTTCGGGCCGATGCCGACCGCCAACTCCTCCCCTTCATTGACCGGGTGGACGGCGCTTACTGCGCGACGTTGACGTTGGCGGAGCGCCGCTGAGCGGCCAATCAACCCTTCCCGGATCCAGCCGGAACCCGACCTGATGTCGACATGTAAAAAGCACGTACGCGATTTTTACATGTCGACATGGATGAGCGGTCCGGGGTTTCTGATTGCTTGGAATGCGTGGGCCTGGTTAAGTCCAGCGTCCGTTCAAATCTCACCGAATTCCAGCAACCATGACGATCAAGACCTCGCTTTCGGGCCTCACGGCAACTCTTCTCCTTTCCTCGGCGTTCACATCGACCGCCGACGACTGGCCGCAGTGGCGCGGTCCCGAACGGGACGGCCGTTCAAAGGAGACCGGCCTGCTCAAGAAGTGGCCCGCCGACGGTCCGAAACTTTCCTGGAAGGCGGAAGGCTTCGGCGTGGGGTATTCCAGCGTCGCGGTTGCCGGCGGAACCATCTACACCCTGGGCGATCTCGACGGCGGCAGCCACGTGATCGCCGTCCACGAATCCGACGCCAGGCCGCTCTGGAAGACGCGCATCGGCGAATCCGGCGGCCACAAAAAATACCCCGGCACCCGAAGCACGCCGACCATCGATGGCGGTCGGGTCTTCGTGCTCAACCAGTTCTCCGATCTCGCCTGCCTCGACGCCAAGACCGGGAAGCTCATCTGGAAGCGAAACCTGATGGACGACTTCGGCGGCAGGATGATGTCCGGCTGGAAATACAGCGAATCCCCCCTCGTGGACGGCGACAAGGTGGTGTGCACGCCCGGCGGATCGCAGGGAACCGTGGTCGCCGTGAACCGCAAGGACGGAAAGAAGATCTGGCAAACCTCGGAATGGACGGACGCCGCCGGTTACTCCTCGGTCGTGATCAAGACCATTCACGGCGTGCGGCAGTATGTGCAGTTGACCGGGCAGAGCGTCGCCGGCATCGATCCCGATTCCGGCAAGGTCCTTTGGAAGGCGGACCGTCCCGGCAAGACCGCCGTCGTCAGCACGCCGGTGGTGAAGGATGACATCGTCTTCGTGACCTCATCCTATGGCGTGGGTTGCAATGCCTTCCGCGTCTCAAAGAAGGGTTCGAACTGGTCGACCGAGGAGCTCTACGCCAACAAGAACATGGCCAATCACCACGGCGGTGTCATCCGGCTCGGCGACCACGTCTTCGGTTCCAGCGGCGCCACCTTCAACTGTGTGGAGATCGCTTCGGGCGAACAGGCGTTCAACGAGCGCAGCGTCGGCAAGGGCGCGACCGTCTACGCGGATGGGAACTTCTACCTGCGCAGCGAGGCAGGGCCGGTGGCCTTGATCGTCGCCACGCCCGAAGGCCTGAAGGAGGCCGGCCGTTTCAATCAGCCTGACCGGAGCAATGACCGCGCCTGGCCGCATCCGGTGGTCGCCAACGGGAAGCTCTACCTCCGCGACCACGACATCCTGCTCTGCTACGACGTCAAGGCAAGGTGAGCCTCGCCTCCCGTCGGCCGGACCTACTTCAGCGCCTGCTTGAAGAAGGCATCCGCCGCCTCGATGCCCTGGTCGAACCACTGCTGCCGTCCGATGAAGGCGTGCGGGGCGTCTTCGATTGCCAGCAATCCCTCCCGGATGCCCAATTTTTTCATCCGCGCGCGGCACACGTCGGCGTGGGTGCTGGGATCGTCCTTCGCCCCGGTGATGAAGAACATCGGTGGGTCGTTCTTGTCGAGGTGGACGAGCGGCGAAGCCCGGCGATAGGTTGCGGGATTTTCCGCCAGTGACCCACCGAGGAACTGCCGCCAGATCTGGCCGCGTTCCTCCGTCGCCGAGATTTCCCGCGTGCGTTCGGAAAGGAGATCCGTCTGCGCGCCCATGGGCACGGCGGCCTGGATGGCGGAACTGAAATCCGGATTGCCGCCGTCGCCTTCGAGTTCCTTGACGCCGGCTGAAGTCCCGAGCAGCGCGGTCAGGTGTCCGCCCGCCGAAAGCCCGATGGCTCCGATGCGTTTGGCGTCGATGCCCAGTTCGTCGGCGTGGGCCCGCAGGTAGCGGACGGCGGCCTTGCAGTCGTGGATCGCCGCGGGAAAGGGAGCTTCGCCACTGAGCCGATAGGAGATGGTCGCGGCGACATAACCTCGCGCGGCCAGCGCTTGCGCGAGGTTGGCGTGGCTTTCGCGATTTCCCTTCCACCAACCGCCGCCGTGGATGCAGACGATCGCCGGGAGTTTGCCCCATTCGCCCTTGGGACGATGGATGTCCATTTCCAAAGTCCGGGCGCCGTAGCGGGCGTAGGTCACGTCCATGCGGCTGTTCAACTGCTCGCGAACCGCGCGGGGAATGGCCGTGCGGCCGTTGGCTCCGCCCGCCGCGACCTCGCCGGCGGGACGGGCGTCGGCGCGCATCTCGTGCTGGAAGAGGATCGCCATGCCGCGGAGCTTGCGGAGGATCTCGCCGTTCCGGACGAGCTTTGATTCGCCGGGGTCCTTTGCCAGGTCGTAGAGTGCGAGGCTGGGATTGAGGTAGAGCTTCCAGTTGCGCCAGCGCACGGCGGCGAGCGCTCCCTGGGAGCCGTGGTAGAAGAAGGCGTCGTTGTATTCGTTGCGCTGGATCATGGACGCCCATTCGCCGGGCGGGTTCCAGGTCCGGCGCAGCGGAAGGCTGGCGTTCAGGGACTTCTTCAACGCGGGCGGCGGCACGAACTTTGACTCACCCTTCAGCAGGGGCGCGAGGTCGCGACCGTCGATCACCGGCCCGGCGGGGACTTCGATTCCCGCCAGCGTCGCCAGCGTGGGATACCAGTCCATCGCCCGGACGACTGCGCTGGAGGTTTCGCCCGCCTGCAGGCCCAGTCCCGGTCCCCAGGCGATCGCGGGGACGCGGATGCCGGCCTCGTAGGTCGAGAGCTTGCGGCCGCGCAGTTTCTGGTCGGGCGCCCGACCGGGGCCGCGCCCGTTGTCCGAGGCGTAGACCACGACCGTGTTGTCCGCGATGCCGAGGCGCTTGAGGGCATCGAAGACGCGGCCGACGTGGTGGTCCATTTCCTGGATGGCGTCGCCGTACTCGCCCCAGTCGGAACTGCCCTTGAACTCCTCGCCCACGCCGAGCGGGTTGTGGAGCATGGTGTGCGGCAGGTAGAGGAAGAAGGGGCGGTCCTTGTTCTTCTCCATGAAGCCGATGGCCTCGTCGGTGTAGAGCCTGGTGAGCTCCGACGGATCGGCCGGGCGTTTGACGACCTCGCCGTTGCGGATCAACGGCACGCCGCCTTCCTTCTCAAAGTAGACGACCTCCACGGGATCGAGGTTGTGCAGGAGGCCGAAGTAATGGTCGAAGCCCTGGTTGTGCGGGAGGAAGGGCTCATGAAAGCCCAAGTGCCACTTGCCCACGCAGGCGGTGGCGTAGCCGTTCTCTTGGAAGAGCTCGGCGAGGGTCAGTTCGTCCGGGTGGATGCCGGTGTTCGAATCGGCGCGATGCACCCAGATGTGGTTGCCGACGCGGCGCGGGTAGCAGCCCGTCATCAACCCGGCCCGGGAGGGGCTGCAGATTGGCGCCGCCGCGTAGTAGTCCGTGAAGCGGGTGCCCTCGGCGGCCATCGCGTCGATCCGCGGCGTCTTCACCTCCGTGGCCCCGTAACACCCCAGATCGTAGTAACCCTGGTCGTCCACGAAGATGAACACCACATTGGGTCGCGGCGGCGCAGCCGCCGCCGAATGGAACAACCACAGAAAACACAGAAGACACAGAAGGAGAGAGGAGATGAGGCGAGGGGGTAGTGAAAGCGCCTGACCTAAGCGGGGTTCTGGGGCGTGCGAGTCCCGGAGGGGACGACAAGAAGGTAGCCGGCGGTGAAACCGCCGGCTTGCTGCCTTGTTGCGCATCAGCCCCGGCAGGGGCGGCAGAATTCCAATGTGGGCGCGATGTTCTGGCGCCCCTTCAGGGCGCGGTCCGTGTTTGGCGGTACGACCGGTGGTTTCAGCCGCTTGGCGGCCTTCACCACCGGCTACCTTCTTGTCGTCCCTCCGGGACTGCGGAACTCGGATGATGTCGCTCATTTCTTTGATTTCCTTTTGCCCTTGGCCTTCCGCCTCGCTTTCGCCTTTTGTTTGCCCTTGCCTGCGGCCGCTTTCTCGTAATCTTCGGGCAAGGTGGCGGACCAGGCTGCGATCAGCGTCTCCATTCGCTTCACGATGTCGGGATGATCGCCCGCCAGGTTGGTCCGTTCCTTGGGGTCGGTTGAAAGATCGTAGAGCAGCGGTTGGGCGCTTCCGCGGGCGCCTTCGTGGAACTTCCATCTGCCATCCAGCGCGGAGACCTTGGCGCCGGCGGAACTGACCTTCCAGAACAGCGGTCGTTCGGGTGAGCGATCCGAGCCGCGCCAGATGTCCGACACGTCCTGCCCTTCGAAGCCCTGCCCGGCGGCGTCGATCTTGACGCCAGCGATGGCGCAAAGCGTGGGCAGCCAGTCGAGGCCGGAGGTGACGGAGGTTTCATTCACCTTGCCGGCGGGGACGTTGCCCGGCCAGCGGATGATGAAGGGCGAGCGCACGCCGCCTTCAAACTGTGTGTGTTTGCCGCCGCGAAAGCCGCCGGCGTAGCCCAGCATGTTGACGGAGAAGGGCCGCCGCTCAGGTTGTTCGGATTTCCCCCCGGCCAGTTTCACGGGCGCCGGCCCCTGGTCGCTGGAAAACACCACGATCGTGTTGTCCCGCAGGCCAAGCTGATCGAGCCGCGTCAGCAGCGCGCCGACCTGCAGGTCCAGCGACCAGACATCGCCGAGGTAGTTGCGCATGCCGTCGGCGAGATCGCCCTGCAGCTCCAGGGCGTCCTCGAACTTTTCCTGCATGTGCCCGCCGAAATCCGCGCGGTTGAACTCCAGGTCCTTGAACTCATCCACCAGCGACTGCTCCGGCCCGACGGGGAAGTGCGTGATGTGCCCCCAGACGTTCACGTAGAACGGCTTGTCCCGGTTGCGCTCGATGAACCGGATCGCGTCGCGGAACAGGCCCGCGTCGCGCCCGCCCGGATCGGCCTTGTTGCTCCCCTTCACGCCGACCTCGTCGATGCCATAGGTCCCGTTTGGTTCGTCCGGCCCGATATGCCACTTGCCGAAATGGCCGGTGCGGTAGCCGGCCTGGTTCAACAGTTCCGTGACCGTGACGCGGCCGCCGAAACCGAAGTCCGACATGTATTTAGGGAAGCTCGCCGGATGACGGCTGGTCATGAACCCCGTGCGGCTGGGGCAGCAGGTGACGCCGGTGACGCGGAACTGCGTGAAGCGCGTCCCTTCGGAGGCGAGTCGGTCCAGGTTCGGCGTGCGCGCGTAGGGATGCCCGTAGCAACCCAGGTCTCCGTAGCCCAGGTCGTCAGCGAGGATAAAGACGATGTTCGGCGGCTTCGCCGCCGCTGAAGACTGGAACAACCACA
This sequence comes from Verrucomicrobiales bacterium, assembly GCA_038126235.1. Classification (GTDB taxonomy): domain Bacteria; phylum Verrucomicrobiota; class Verrucomicrobiia; order Limisphaerales; family JAYPEY01; genus JAYPEY01. Next base: position 95,509 of record JAYPFK010000011.1, on the reverse strand, counting down.
GAAGACATCCGCCTACGCACAAGGCTACGGCGCGACTTCGCAGAGAACACAGAAGGGAGAGGCGTTTCATAAGCTCGAAAGGCTGTTTGGAGAGTCACGGAATACACGGCTGGTCGCGGCGAAGCAACCGCGCAGGCCGAAGCGAGCGGAAGCAAGAATGGCAGTTTCTTTCTGTGTATTCCTTGTCTTCTGTGGTTGTTCTCTCAGCCCAGAATCTCCTTCACGATCCGGGTCTCCAGCACGCCGGTGAGGCGTTGGTCGAGGCCCATGTGCTTGACGGTGAAGCGGTCGTGCTGGATGCCGCATTGGTGGAGGATGGTGGCGTTAAGGTCGCGGATGTGGACGGGGTCCTTGACGATGTTGTAGCCGAAGTCGTCGGTCTCGCCGTGCTGGGAGCCGCCCTTGATTCCGCCGCCGGCAAGCCAGGCGGAGTAGCAGCGGGGATGGTGGTCGCGGCCGTAGTTGGTCTTTGTGAGCGTGCCCTGGCTGTAGATGGTGCGGCCAAACTCGCCGCCCCAGACGATCAGGGTGTCGTCGAGGAGTCCGCGCTGCTTGAGATCCTGCACCAGGGCCCAGGCGGGTTGATCGACCTCGCCGGTCTGGCGGCGGATGTTGGAGGGGAGACCGCTGTGGTGGTCCCAGCCGCGGTGGAAGATCTGGATGAAGCGGACGTCCTTCTCGGCCATGCGGCGGGCGAGGAGGCAGTTGTAGCCGAACGTCCCGGGCTTCTCGGCGTCCTTGCCGTACATCTCACGGATGTGCTTCGGCTCCCGGGAGATGTCCATCAGATCGGGCACGGAGGCCTGCATGCGGAAGGCCATCTCATATTGGGCGATGCGGGCCTGGGTCTCGGGATCGCCAAGTTCGTCGTGGATGCGGCGGTTCATGCCCTGGAGGGTGTCGAGCATGAGGCGGCGGGCGTCGCGGTCCACGCCGCCGGGATTGGAGAGATAGAGCACGGGATCGCCCTGCGCGCGGAAGGCGACGCCGGCGTGCTTCGACGGCAGGAAGCCGCTGCCCCAGAGGCGCGAGTAGAGAGCCTGTCCGCGCGGCGCGCAGTTGAGCACGACGTAATCCGGGAGGTTGCGGTTCATGCTGCCCAGGCCGTAGCTGAGCCATGCTCCGAGGGTGGGCTTGCCGGGGATTTGGTTGCCGGTCTGGATGTAGGTGATGGCCGGGTCGTGGTTGATCGCCTCGGTCCACATCGTGTTGATCACCGCAATGTCGTCGGCCATGGAGCCCTGTTTGGGCAGAAGTTCGCTGGCGAAGCGTCCGCATTGGCCGTGCTGCGTGAACTTGAACATCGACGGCGCGATCGGGAAGCGCGACTGGTTCGCCGTCATGGTGGTCAGCCGTTGGCCGCCGCGCACGGACTCGGGCAGGTTCTTGTCGAACCAGTCCTGCATCTTGGGCTTGTGGTCCCAGAGATCGAGTTGCGAGGGCGCGCCGGCCATGAAGAGCCAGATGACGCGTTTGGCCTTGGCGGGAAAATGGCCGCCGTTCAGGACGCCGCCTTCGGCCGGAGCCGCGGAGGCGTCGCGGTTCAGCAGCGAGGCCAGCGCGACCGCGCCGAGCCCCTTGGCTGAGCGGCCGAAGAACTGCCGCCGTGTCTCCAGTTCAATCCACTGATCGATCGGGTCTGTTTTCATTTTGTTTCGACCACGGAATACACAGATTACACGAATGAAAGGCCCAACAGGCGGGCCGGGAGTTGTCGATTGTCCGGGCTCATCGGTGTTGGTTCAGGTCCTGTGCGTTTGATTGGGGCCGCCCCGTTGGGGCTCGGTTCAATTTGTTCGGGTTTCCCAGGGCGTTGCCCTGGGCTTTCATGAGGCCGGCCCGTTGGGCCTGGGGCCGAGGTTTCATCGTTCATTTCTGCCACTACTGTGTCATCGCGTCGTCGTCTTTGTCATTCTGCCCGTTTGACCGCGATTCATTTCGCGGCCTGCCTTGAAGGCCCAAAGGGCCGGCTCCATGTCAGCCCGGGGCGCCGCCCCGGGTCTGCGTGTCGAAAAGGCCCAAAGCCCCAACGGGGCGGCCCTAATCCCAGGCATATCGTTCATCCAATTCAATGCCATGTCGTTTACACAATGCGCGAAACTCGTCCTGGAACGACGCCCGCTTGTGATGTTCTTCCTGATTGGCAATATAGTCCCGCACCTTGGGGATGTTCGATTCGCTGACCGAGAAGGCGCCGTATCCCGATTGCCATGCAAAATCCGACGTTTTGGCAGACTGGGCTTTCAGCCATTTGCTGGTTTCGGTCTTCATCTCTTTGAGGACGTCCATGATGGCAAACTTGCGGCTCAACTGGCAAAGCGCGTGGATGTGATCGGGCATGCCGTTGATGAGCATGGCCGGTGAATCCACGTTGTTTCGGAGAATGGTCGCCATGTAGGCGTGGAGGCCGGATTGCAGGTCGGAGGAGGCAAGCCAAGGGTGTCGGTTCTTGGTTGAGAACACGATGTGGATGACGACCTTGGCGAGGGATTGTGGCATCGGGTTGCGTTTCTTTGGGGCCGCCCCGTTGGGGCTCGATTTGGTTTGGTCGGTTTGCCCAAGGCGTTGCCCTGGGCTGTCATAGGGCCGGCCCGTTGGGCCTGTTAGTGGTTCAATTCTTGTTGATGAAATCGTCGCGGTTCATGAGGACGTTGGCGGCCATGGTCCAGGCGGCGAGTTGAGTGTTGTCCAGATCCGCGTCCGGTTTGCTGTCGCCGGATTCCATGAGCTGCTTGGCGGCGTCCGGGTTCTTCTGGAAGCGTTCGTCGAAGGCGGCGACCAGCTTCACCAGGTCATCGCGGTCGCGGTTGTCGGCGGATTTGGCGAGGACGCGCTCCAGCATCCAGGAGGCGCGGGCCGCATTCTCGTCGGCGGATCCGATGGTGAGTTCGGCGAGGTGGCGAGCGGCTTCAACGAATTGCGGGTCGTTCATGAGCACAAGGGCCTGCAACGGGGTGTTGGTGCGTTCGCGGCGGACGGTGCATTGCTCGCGGGTGGGCGCGTTGAACGCGGCCATGGAGGGCGGCGGTGCGGTGCGTTTCCAGAAGGTGTAGAGGCTGCGACGATACAGCGCGGAGCCGGAGTCCTGCTTGAACACCCGGGTGTTGCTGCCGGTGATGGCGACGACGTTCCAGAGGCCGCCGGGTTGGTAGGGCTTCACGGCGGGGCCGCCCATGGTTCGGACCAGCAGGCCGCTGACCGCCAGGGCCTGGTCGCGCAGGACCTCGGCGTCGAGCCGCAGGCGTGGGCCGCGCGCGAGGAAGCGGTTGTCGGGATCGGCGGCAAGGCTCTCCGGAGAAACGCGGCCGCTTTGGCGGTAGGTCGCGGAGGTGAGCATGAGGCGGAGCATGTGGTTCATGTCCCAGCCGGATTCGACGAACTCGACGGCCAGCCAGTCGAGCAGTTCCGGATGCGAGGGGCGTTCGCCCATGATGCCGAAGTCCTCGGCGGTCTTGACGAGCCCGGTTCCGAACAAGGACTGCCAGAGGCGGTTGACCGTGACGCGCGCGGTCAGGGGATGACGCGGATCGACCAGCCATTTCGCAAAGCCAAGCCGGTTGCGCGGGACGCCCTCGGGCAAGGGCGGCAGGGCCTCGGGCACGTCGGCGCGGACTTCCTCGCGACGCTGGTCGTATTCGCCGCGATGGAGCACCCAGGCGCGCGGTGACTGGTCGCGCCGCTCCTCCATGACCAGCGTGGTGACCGAGCGCGCGTGGATGTAGTCCTTGCGCTTCTGGGTGGCGGCGAACTCGCGCGACAGCTTCCGGTGGGCGTGGTCGATCGTGTTGGCGCGGTAGCGGGCTAGCATGGCGCGTTGTTGGGCGGGGAGCTCGGACCATTTGGCGTCGGAGGCGAGGGCTTTGCGCAGCTTGAACTCGTCGGCGAGCACCTGGATTTCATCCAGGGTCAGCCAGCGGTCGTAGATGCGCAGGTCGCTCATGCCGCCGCTGGGGAAGTTCGGGCCAAGTTGCACGGGAACGGCCTTCATCTCCGCCGCCGAGCAGTAGTCCGTGGTGGAATTGCGCAATCTTCGGACGACGCCGTCGACGATGATGGAAATGCCCACATCGGTCTGCGAACCGGAATAGCGGACGCAAATGTGCTGCCATTGACGGGGCGTCAGGGCCTCCTCGCCCGCGGCCAGTCCCGTGACCTTGCCGCCCCGGCCGTCGTGGACCTCGAAGGTCACCGCGCCCTGGACGGAACTGCTCAAGCGCCAACCGACCGAGTGTTTCTTCTTCGCGTCCCGGGAATCGGTAATGGTGGTCATCTGCTCCAGGATCCGCGTGCTCAGTAGCTTGTCCGGGGCGCGCACCCAGAAACTGACGGAGAACGGCTCGTCCGTCCGCAGCGCCTTGAGCGGAGCCTCCAGCTGCACGCCCTTGTCGAAGCGCATGCCGCGCCGGCCGGCGGGATGCTGGTCCGCCCAGCGGGCGTCCTTGGGCAGGGCGACCTTGTCGGACTCTCGCTCGATCAAGGGGCGCCAGAGCAGGAGTCCATCGTCGGCGATGGGATGTTCGCCCATGTGTTGATGGCCTGCCCACCAAGCGGCGAGGGTTTTGTCGGCCGCGGGATTTTCCAGTTTCGTCCGCAGATCGGCGCGGTTGGCGAGCAGGTCGTTCCATTCCTTCTTGTTTTCACCATTGGGCAGCACCACGATGGGCGGCGAGTCCTTCTCGTTGCCGTCCATGGGCGGCTGCGTCGTGTTGTTGAAGAAGGCTCCCATGGAATAGAAATCCTTCATGGTGAACGGATCGTACTTGTGGTCGTGACAGACGGCGCAACCGGAGGTGACGCCGAGGAAGACGGTGGAGGTCGTCTCCACGCGATCGACCATGTAGCGGACGTTCACCTCCTCGGGGATGGCGCCGCCCTCGGAGGTGGTGATGTTGTTGCGGCTGAAACCGGTGGCGATGCGCTGGTCGAGGGTGGCGTTCGGCAACAGGTCGCCCGCGATCTGCTCGATGACGAAGCGGTCGAAGGGCATGTTGTCGTTGAAGGCGTTCACGACCCAGTCACGGTAGGGCCACATTTCGCGGTAGTTGTCCACGTGCATGCCGTGGGTGTCGCCGTAGCGGGCGGCGTCGAGCCAGTAGCGGGCGCGGTGCTCGCCCGCGTGGCGGGAGGCGAGCAAGGATTGGACGTAGCGGCCGAAGGCGCCGTCGCGTTCGTCGGCGAGAAAGGCGTTGCGGGTCTCCTCCTCCGGCGGCAGGCCGGTGATATCGAGCGCGGCGCGTCGGGCGAGGACGTGCTTGTCGGCTTCAGGGTTGGGCTTGAGCCCGAGTTTCCGTTGCTTTGCCAGGACAAAGTGGTCGATCGGATTCCGCGCCCATTGGGCGACGCCCTCGGGCTGGGGGACCTCAGGTCGTTCCGGGGCGATGAAGGCCCAATGCGCCTGCCATTGGGCGCCGGCATCGATCCAGTCGGCGAGCAGCTTCTTCTCGGCGGCGGTGAGCTGCTTGTGCGCGTCCGGCGGCGGCATGACCTCGTCAGGGTCGTCGGTGAGGATGCGTTTGATGAGTTCGGAGGCGGCGGAATCGCCCGGCTTGACCGCATTCTTGGCGTGCGCGCCGGCCTCGGTGTCGAGGCGCAGACCCGCCTTGCGCGTCCCGGAATCGGGGCCGTGGCAGGCGAAGCACTTGTCGGAGAGAACGGGGCGGACGTCGCGGTTGAACTCGATGCTCCCGGCGGGCGAAGCGGCGGGAGCCGAAACAAACAGGCCGCCCAGAACGAGGTTTCGGAAGAAAGCCGTCATTGAGCCGACTTTAGGCGCTCTTCCGCTGTTCGGGAAGAACGTCTTTCGATGCGGGCTTCGTTGTCGCGCTACCGCGTTCTGGTGCCGTAGTCGATCTTCAGGTCCCACAGCCGTCCTCGGAAGGCGTTCGGCGACGAATACTCCCCGACCGGTTGGATGGTGTCCGCGCCGATCTGGAGCGAGTCGCCGGGGTTGTTCTGCAGGACTGCGCTCGTCGCGGAAATCGGCGCCCGATCGTCCACCCGGAGCGTCAGGCGGCCGTCCGCGTGGCGCGTCGCCTCGAAGCGATGTTCGCCGGCTCCCAAGGGTTGGGAGCGAACCGCCGCCCGCTTCCAATCCGAGACCTGCGTGAAGACCAGCCGCCCTTGTTTCAGGTGGACGGCAATGCCCATGCGATTGCCGCCGTGCGCCACGAGGACGCCGTCCTGAGCCTCCGTCTCAAACCTGCCGCTGAAGCGGAGATTTCGTCGGCCCGCCACCTCGGGCGCGGACTTGCGGGGGAGATCGAGCCAGCCCTTGCCATTGAATTCCCAGACGCCGTTGCGGCGTTTCGTCCGCTGGCTCGCGAACTGCAACACCTCGCCGCAGACTTCCACGCCCACCTTCGGGAGTGACTTCTCGCGTTGGGCGTTGAAGGCCTTGCGCGTCGTCTCGAATTCCTCAGGCGTCAGGACCCCGACCTTTTCCGCCCAGGCGTCCCACTTCTTCGTCAGAGCGGCAAAACGTCCGGGCTCTTTCCCGCTGAGGTCGTTCAGTTCGGTGCGGTCGCGATCCATCCGGTAGAGCTCGCAGGGTTCGTTCCGGCTCCCCACGAGCTTCCAATCGCCATCGCGGATGGCGCGGTTGCCCTCGTGTTCCCAGAAAAGCGTCCGCGGTTCGGTTTTCGTCGAATCAAAAAAGGGCAGCAGGCTGCGGCCCTCCAGCGGCTGGATCTTGTGTCCCTTGAACTCCGTCGGATAGGTCGCGTCCGCGACCTCGGCGAAGGTCGGCATGAGATCGACCAAGTGCGCGACCTGTTTCCGCAGCGCGCCCTTCGTCTTGATGCCGGCGGGCCAGTGCGCGATGAACGGGGCGCTGACGCCGCCCTCGTGGTTTTCACGTTTGTAGCGGCGGAAGGGCGTGTTGCTCAGGTTGGCCCAGCCCTGGCCGTAGCTGCTGGACCAGCCGCCCACACGCGCCCAGGCGTCGTAGTTCGCAACCGTGTTCTTGTCTCCCTTGATGCCGAACAGACCGGTCTCCTTGGTCCCGCCATTGTCGGACACGAAGATCAGCAATGTGTTGTCCAGTTCGCCGATCTTCTCCAGGTGATCAACGACGCGGCCGATGTTCTGGTCAAGCCGATCCACGATCGCGGCGAACAGGGACATCTTGAAGTCCATGTCGTCGCGCTGCTGGTCGGTGAGCGAATCCCACTCTGGAACGTCGAGCGGCGAAAGCGGCCAGCGTTGGTCGACGATGCCCAGTTCCTGCAGCCGCGCGTGGCGTTGTTCGCGAAACTTCTTCCAGCCGTCGCGGTAACGTCCGCGATACTTCTTCACGTCCTCGGGTTTGGCGTGGAGCGGGAAGTGCGGCGCGTTGTAGGCGAGGTAGAGGAAGAAGGGTTGGTCGTCCCGGGCGCGTGCGTTGTCGATGAAGTGCAGCGCGTAGTCGGTGAAGACATCGGTGGTGTACCACTCCTGATCGGGCCGGAGGTGGTTGACCGGCTTCTCGGTGACGGGCAGGACGAGCTTCTCGTTCAGGTAGACCTCGGTGCGCGGGACGATGGTGTAGTAGCTGTCGATGTAGCCGCGCGTCCCGTAGAACTGCTGGAAACCCCGGGCGGTGGGGCAGCCCTCGTCGCGCCAGCCGAGGTGCCATTTGCCGGACATGATGGTGTGATAGCCGGCGGAGCCGAGGACCTCGGCCAGCGTGACGGCGTTGAAACTCAGGCGGTCCCGGTAACCCCGAACGCCGAGGTCGCCGGCCATGTGTCCGATGTCCGCCTGGTGCGGATAAAGTCCCGTCAGGATGGACGCGCGCGAGGGGCAGCAGCGGCCGGTGTTGTAGAAGTGAGAGAAGCGCACGCCGTTGGTCGCGAGCCGGTCGAGGTTCGGCGTCTCAATTTCCGAGCCGAAGCAGCCGATGTCCGAGTAGCCCATGTCGTCCGCGAACAGCAGGACAATGTTGGGCCGCTCCGCCGCTTTGGGCTGAGCCAACGGAACAGCGCACAGCGCGAGGCACAGGATCGCGACAAGGCGGGGGAACAGATTTTGGCCAAGCCGATGCGGGCGAAATTCAAGGAAGCCGGATTTGCTCATCTTAGGTTCTTCGACGTTTTCAGTGGAATCGATGGAGTTCACGAAAACGCTGGCGCGCACAACAAGATGCCGGGAAAAACCGGATGCCGCTCCAGTCCGACCCGCCACTGCGTTCCTCTGAGAACGTCGAAGAACCTCATTGCTCAAAGGTCTTCGGCGCGGATCCCTTGGCGGGCCGCCATGGCGGCGAATATGCCGCCCTTCTTCACCAGTTCCTCGTAGCCGCCCGTCTCAACGATCCGCCCCTTTGAAAGGACGACGACGCGGTCCATGCGCGCGAGGGTCGAAAGCCGGTGCGCGATGCAGAACACGGTGCGGTGTTCGGCGAGTTCGTCGATCGTGCGTTGCACCTCGGCCTCGACCTCCGAATCGAGGGCGGCGGTCGCCTCGTCCAGCGCGAGCACGGGAGCGTCGCGCACGAAGGCGCGGGCGATGGAAAGCCGTTGCCGCTGTCCGCCCGAGAGCGTCACGCCGCGCTCGCCGATCTGGGTGTCGTAGCCGTCGGGCAGGCGGTCGATGAACTCGTGCGCGTGCGCGGCCCTGGCGGCGGCGATGATCTCCTCGCGGGTCGCGTCGAGACGCCCGCAGGCGATGTTCTCCGCGACGGTCATGTCGAACAGGACGATCTCCTGGCTGACGAGGGCGAGATGTTGGCGCAGGTCCGCGTTGCGCAGTTCCCGGAGATCCACGCCGCCCAGGGTCACGCGGCCTTCGGTCGGGTCGAAAAAGCGGAAGACCAGGTTCATGAGCGTGCTCTTGCCGGAGCCGCTCTCCCCGGCGATGCCGATCTTTTCTCCGGCCTTCACCGTGAGGTTGATGCCGCGCAGCACCGGTTCCTCCTTGTAGGCGAAGCTCACATTCTCGAAGGTCACGTTGCCGGCCGAGGATTCGATCTCCTTTGCCGTCGCCGGTTCGGGCACGCTGGCCTCCTGCTCGAAGACCTCCTTCAGGCGGTCGGCGCCGACGCTTGCCTGGGAAAACAGCATGTGCAGCCGGGAGATCTTCTTGACGGGATCGTAGGCCAGGCCGAGTCCCGCCGCGAAGGCGATCATGTCTTCAAGGTCCCGGCCCGACTTGAAGACGAAGACCAGGAACAGGGCGAAGGCGAGCGCGACGATGGTTTCCAGGACGGGGTTGATCAGCTGCTGCGCCTGGATGGCCTTCATGTCGTTGTGCACGATCTGGCCGCTGAGCTTCTTGAACCGGTTGATGCGGTAGCCTTCCATGCAGAAGGCCTTGACCACCCGGATGCCGGCGAGCATCTCGATGAGGAGGTTGGACTGCGCGACGCCCGCCTTCACCTTGCCCTTGCTTGCCTTGCGCACCTTTCGCCCCAGTATGATGAGCGGCAGCACGATGACCGGCACGACCGTCATGAAGGTCAGGGTCAGCTTCCAGTCGTTGAGGAAGAGCCAGACCGCAATGGCGACGACCGTGATCGGCTCCTTGATGATGTCCGACAACCCCAGGTTCAGCGCGCGATACAGCATCATGGTGTCGCCGTTGATGCGCGTGATCAGGTCCCCGGACTGGGAGCGGTTGAAGAACTCCAGGGAGAGCTCGTTCAGCTTCTCCAAGACGCGCACCCGCATGTCGTTGATGACGCGGGTGCTGACCCAGCCCATGAGGTAGCTGCTCGCATAGCCGAGGAAGCCGCGCGCCGCCACCAGCAGCGGGATCAACAGGACCAGTCCGACGATCTGCCGGGCGTCGATCTCGCGTCCCGGGCGGGGGAGCCATTCGTCCACGGTCTCGTCGAAACTGCGGCCCAGGCCCTCGGTATCGACGCCGAGGGCCTCGCCAAAGCGCTTCATGGCGGAGGGGGAGGCGGGCTCTTCCCGGACGACGGTTTCCACCTGGGCGTGATTGGAAGACAGCTCCATGCGCCCGACCAGGACCTTGACGCCGCCGAGGATGAACGCGTGGGAAAAGCCGAACAATGCCCCGAGAATCACCGCCAGGATGAACCGCCGCCAATAGTTCCGCAGGAACGGCAGGCCAAACTCGAGTATGTTCTTCAGGTATTTCATGGGGCGACCGCAACGCGCGCGTCCGGGCACCCCTATCCCAACCCCGCCCAAATCACAACCTCAACCTGTGGGTATGAAATGCGGTCGTTTTGAGGTGAGATGGACGAAGTGACGGGGCCGGCGGGGAACATCCCAAAACCTTGTAGCAGCCGACGTGAGGAGGCTCATGCTCTATGGGGCCCTCTGAAATGAGCCTTGTCACCTCGGCTGCTGCGAATCGTGGAGACTTCTCATGCGGGTCTTGTCCCGCGTCTGCCTCCGAAATTCTCACGAATCCCCCGAGCCGCCGATCAGTTGGGCCTGCTGGATCATCCTCAGCAGGCGGGCCGGCATGGGATCCCGGGCGAAGGCCGTGTCCGTTCCGGCCAGGCAGACGCGGAGCTCAGCGAGGCTCGCGCCGCGGTCGTGGGGATTGCCCGCCAGCCAGCCGGCAAACTTGGCGGCGCAACCGGCCACGCGCATTGCGGGCGGACTGTCCGCCAACGCCGGCGCGCTGGCTCGATGAAACAACGTCCACGACCGCTCCTCGTAGCGTCCCGTGTCGGGATTCAGGAACCGGACGCGCGCCACGCCCAAGGGCCCGATTCCGCGCGGATCGAGCTGCACGGAATAGACGGCGGTCCCGGTTTCCGCGGCCCCGATCTCGGCGGCATCGACGGAGTTGTCCCGGAAGTCCTCCTTCTTCAACTGACGCTTCTCGTAGCCGATCTGCCGCCAGGACAGGACGCGGGCGGGATTGAACTCCACCTGCGCCTTCACGTCCCGGGCCGCGACGCGCAGGGCTCCGGCGAGTTGGTCCGCGAAGTCGCCTTCCGCGTCGAGCGGGTCGTTCAGGAAGCCGTAGCGACCGTCGGCGTTGCGGGTCAACGCTTCCAGCAAGGCATCGTTGTAGCCGTCCCAGCCAACGCCGAAACAGTCCAGCGCGATGCCGCGCCGCCGTTGCGCCTCCGCCTTGTGTTTCAACGCTTCTGGATCGACGCGTCCGAGGTTGGCGGCACCGTCGGTGAGAAGAATCACGCGGTTCACGCCCTCTTTTTGGAAATGTCGGGAGGCAATCTCGTAGGCCAGGTCGAGCGCGGCATCCAGGTTTGTGCCGCCTTCCGGCGTCAGTCCGGCGACCCGCTTCAGCAGCGCCGCCGGATCGCCGCCCGGCGCGCCATCGATCAGCAGCCTCGGCGTCCGGGCGAAGGCGACGACGCTGATCCGGTCTCGCGGCGTGAGTTTGCGCGCCAAGGCGCCCAGCGCGCGCCTGACGATCTCCACGCGGTCCGACCGCTCCATTGAGCCGGAGTTGTCCAGCAGCGCGACGAGGTTCAGCTGCTGTTCCTTCGACCGGCCGATCGCGCCGGTCTGCACGGAAAGGCGGATCAGGTCGCGGTTGTGCTGGAACGGGTCGCGCGCCTGTTCCCAGGCGAAGGCCAGCCGCTCGCCCGAGGCGGGCGCGGGATCGTGGTAGTCCATGGCGTTGATGAACTCCTCGGCGCGCACGCCGGCGGGATCGGGCAGGCGGCCGGCTGCCAGCCCTGCCTCGGTCAGTCGGAAGGCGACATCACTGACATTGAGCGAAAAGGTGGAGAAGGCGTTGTCGCCCGTGGCAACCTCGGGGTTGAAGCGCGGCTTGGCCCGGCCTCGAGCGGGTTTGCGGTCCCCGGCGACCGGCGGAGCCGGCAGTTCCGCCTGGAACTTCCGTTTCTCGACAGCTTGCGTCTGGGAACGCTTCTTTTCCGCCGCCGAACTTCCTGGGGAAGCAATCTCCGAGGAGGGACGCGCCGCCGCCGCCGCGGGAGCGTCCGTCGGCGCGAGTTGGCGGACCCGACGTCCGGATTTGGTGGTCATGGCTTTCGCCTGCGGTTCTGCGGGCGCTCCCGCCGGGGCGGCTTCGGACTTCGCCGCCATCCGTCGGATCTCGGTGGGAGGTCCCGCCACATCCGCCAGTTCCATGGACATCTCCTCGCCCGTCGCTTGTTCGGAGGCGGGCGTGTATTCCGCCTTGATGTCTCCGCTGTGCTCCGCCTTCCCGCAACCTGTTGCAAGTCCGACCAGAAGCCCCGCCGCCAACAGCCAATGATGCGCTTTCATACATGGGTTCAGCGCCCCGGAAGGAAAAAGGGTTCACCGAGTCGGGGGATTCACCCTGATTGTTCTTCAATTGCGTTTTCGAACCCTCCGGTCGGAGCGCGGCTGTGTCGGAGACCAGCCGCAGCAATCTCGGTGACAACCGAAGTCAGATCAGGTTTTGCGCGCTTGCTGATCGGCGGCTGCTGCGGCTGGCCCCGAAGACGGGACACAACCGCGCTCCGGCGGTCAGGTTCTCCGACCGCTCATCCGAGTCATCCGCGGTCGTGAAACGTGTCCGCGGCTCACCGCCACTTCAGCTTCGCGATCCAGACGCGGTTGTCGGAGCCGTAGCCCATGGGGATGGAGGAGTCGTTCCAATGCGGGGCCTTGGTCTGCATCCATTCGGTGACGGTGACCCAGGTCTCGTTGGGACCCACCTCCGTGACGCCGAAGTTGCCGAGGCGCGCGCCTAACTCGGGCACCAGGATCTGCTCGGTCGCGCGGATGACCTGGAGTTTGTCCGGGTCGACCTGCGCGATGAACAGCGGCGCGCGGTGGCGAAAGACGTGGTCGTTGCCCGCGCCCTTGCGGGTGTAACAGAGGAACAGCCCCTTCTCATGCGTCACCCAGTGCTGCTGGGTGTTGTAGTTCCCGAGCAGTTCGCCGTCGTCGAAGGTCCACTTCTTCGGCTCGCTGTAGTTCAAGCCGTCGTCGCTGACGGCGACGTGGCCATGCTCGTCGTTGCGCAGGGTGAGAAAGAACCGGCCGCCGAAGCCGGTGACCGAGGGCTCCACGAAGCCGCGCTGGACCGGGATGGTCATCTCGTTGCCGTGCTTCAGGTAGCGCAGGGTCTTTCCGTCGAAGGCGCAGCGGGCCACGGTCACGGAATACTGCTTCGCCTCCGGTTCCTTGAAGTAAAAGGGCAGGAGGATGTCGCCGTCGGGCAGGTCGAAGCGCTGCACGCAGCCGGCTCCGGCGTTCTTGAACTTCGGCTCGTCCGGGACGGCCATGATCTTCCACGCCGACCATTTGTGCGTCTGGGGATCGTAGATGGAATACGGCGTGGCGCGGGGGCGGACGTGTTTCACCTTGTTATCCTGGTAGACGACGGTGTGGCCCGTGCCGAGCAGTTTGCCGGTCTTGGCGTGCCAGCGCGGTGAGAAGTCGCAGACGGTCATTTCGACGTGATCGTCCACCTTCTGCCGGGCGAAGACTTCTTGGCGTTCCGGCGCGGTCCAGGTTGCGCCGAGGTCGTCGCTGCGCATGTTGTTGAGCGCGTAAAAGACATCGGAGCCGCTGAGTTGGAGCTTCTGCAGGGTCATGACCATGAGCGGGTTCTCGGAATCGTTGCCGGGCGCCTTCGGCGGAATCGCTCCGGCGCGGGCGTGGACCCAGCAGAAGGTCTTGTCGAAGCCCTTGCTGGCGACCGCGCGCTCAATCGTGAAAGGCAGCTTCGGGTTGTCGATGATCGCGCCCTTCGCCTCGGTCAGGTCGAAATACGCCTTGGCGTAGCGGCGGCCGAGTTCGCGGAAGCCGGCGGAGTTGAAATGGACCTTGTCGCCCTTGTGGCTCAGCCCGTCGGAGTTGACGAAGGCAGCCCGGAAGACCTTGGCTCCCAGATCGCGGTGCGCCTGGTCCACCTGTTTCTTCGCGTCGCTCCAGGGCCGTTCCTTGAACTGCCCCATCTGCCCGGCGATGAAGGGCGCGTTCGGGATGTCCAGTTCCTTGCGGAAACGCGCGACCAGTTCATGCAGCTTCTTCTCGTAGGTCTCGGCGAGGCCCTCCTTGGAATCGGACTCGCCCTGGTGCCAGAGGATGCCCTTGATCTCGCCGAACTGCTGGGCGTGTTTCGCCCGCTGGATGGCGTCGTCCCACGGGTGGCTCTTGGTGGGATTGTAATACGCGCCGACCTTCCAGGCGTCGATGGGCGAGCCGCCGACCGCGCATGGGATGAGGCCGACGGTGATGCCGGGGGTTGCGTCCGCGACGACGCGCCCGAAAGTCCCGCCGATCCCGACGCCGGCGATGCCCGGCTTGTCGAAGTGCAGCGGCGCGAGGGCGGGCTTCCATTCCTGTTCCTTGGTCAGCATCAGGACGCGGGGATGCGGCTGCTTGTCCTGCTCCTCAACCCGACCGCGCCCGGCCATGTTCGACTGCCCCACGAGGAGGAAGAGGTGGAATTTCTCTTTTGCCGGAACGGCGGCGCTTGACCGGACCGGGGCGAGGGAGAAAAAGGCGAGAAGGACGGCGGGGACGACGAAGCGGAAGAGGTTTCGGATCATGATGTCGGGCGGTGGATTGCGGGTGGAGATTTCGAAAGGCGGTTGCGGACGTTCCTATTTCGAGGGGGCATTGACGTGGGCTGTGGCGGATACGAGGACCTTGTCGCCGGCGCGCAGGGCGACATCCGCCGCCTCGCCGGAAGCGATCGCTTCCAGATCCACGGTGAGGGGGTCCTCGCGGTTCTTGCCGCCCGCGCGGATCACTTGAATCGCTCGACGGTTCGCGGCGGGCGACAAGCCGCCGCTGCGCTCGATGGCCTGGCCGGCCCCGATGATCTCCCCGGGCTTCAAGCGGATCGAGCCGGGCTTGGCGACCTCGCCTTCGATGCGGATCCAAATTTCGGATTCAGCCAGGCGGACTTCGTCGCCGGGAAGGAGAAGGATGTCCGTCTTCCCGTCGCCGCCATCGAGAATGCGCCCGACATTCAGATGGCTTTCAACCCGGATGTCGCCGGCCTTCCGGATCAGGCGGACGTGTTCCAGGTCCGCGAAGGGCGACCAACCGCTGGAATCGGCCACCGCCTGGGAGACGGTGAGATCGGTGATGGGCAGCTCGAAGTCCGATTCGTTGAGGAAGGCTCCGGTCATCGAGACCGTCCGGGGGCGATAAGGGGGTTCTTCCAACAGCTTGAGGGAGATCCGGTCCTCCTGGGAAACGGCATCGCCCAAGGCGTGACGCAACGCCTTCTCCGCCTCGGACAAGGTCAGGCCCTTCACCTGCAACCGCCCGATGCGCGGCGCGACGATGAATCCGCCCATCCGGACGGTGTAGGGGCCGGTCATCCGAAGACTCTCCGGGGCCGAGATCTGGATGCTGTCGCGCGGGCCGAGCCCGCGGGCCGTCTGCGCCGACGCGGACGACGGGGCGATGAGCGCGCACACCGCGGCAAGCAAGATGGCGGAGATGAATTCTGAAAACGGCTTCATGGAATTCGACGGGCGGGTGTTGGGTGCATTGTAGACCGGATCGCCCGGTGAAGTTCAATGGCGGAAATGTTGGAACAGCCACGGAAGACACGGAACACACAGAACGGAAGGGAGCTGGTTATTCTGTGGACCCAGAAGAGCGAAGGGGAGCTGTGGGGATGCGGCAGCATGTTCCTTCAGGACTTCGAAATGGGACGGCTCGGCGAGCCTTCCCAACGCAGGCAGGGGCGCCTCGCCGCAGGCGCCCCACTTCACAACCCTGAAAGGGTGACACAACTGCGGGCTTTCGTCGCGAATGCGCGGCGCGTATGTTCGCGACCGATCCATGATCGGATTCTCCGTCAGAGTTCTTCGTGCGTTGGCCCTCGCGGCGACTTTTCTGCCTATGGGAGAAGTCGTCTTCGCGGCGGCGGTGCAAGAGATCAACGAAGGCGAGAGGGCCGAGGAAACGCATTGGGCTTTTCAGCCGCTCGCAACGGCGTCGGCTCCCCGCGTCACGGACAGCGCCTGGCCGCGCGAGCCGCTGGATTCCTTCGTCCTCGCCCGACTGGAGTTGGCCGGCTTCGCGCCCTCGCCCGAGGCCGACCGCCGCGCGTTGATCCGCCGCGCGACCTACGCCGTCACCGGCCTGCCGCCGACACCGGAAGAGGTGGACGCCTTCGTTGCCGACCGCGACCCGCGCGCCTACGAACGTTTGATTGATCGCCTGCTGGATTCGCCCCGCTACGGCGAACACTTCGGCCGGCGTTGGCTCGACATCGCGCGCTATTCGGACACCAAGGGTTATGTCTATGCCCGTGAGGAACGCTTCTGGACCCACGCCTGGGCCTACCGCGACTGGGTGATCCGTGCCCTCAACGAGGACCTGCCCTTCGATCGATTTCTCCTGCTTCAACTCGCCGCCGATGGCGTCAAGGACCGCCGCGAAGACGATCTGGCGGCAATGGGTTTTCTCACGCTGGGCCGTCGCTTCCTCGGCGTGAAGCACGACATCATCGACGATCGCATCGACGTCGTCACTCGCGGGACGATGGGCCTGACGGTGAGTTGCGCGCGCTGTCACGATCACAAATATGACCCCGTCACCACGGCGGACTATTACTCCCTCTACGGCATCTTCGACAGCAGCGCCGAACGCCTCACCGCGCTCGGCGACGACGCGGCGGGCGACGAGGCCTTTCGGGCCGAGCTGCGCAAGCGTCGCGACAAGCTCCGGGACACCATGGCGAAACATCGGGCCGCCTCCTCGGCCCGCGTCCGCGCCCGCATCGGCGATTACCTCAAGGCCCAGACCGAGCTGCACAAGTATCCGGCTGACGGCTTCGACCAGATCTTCGAAAAGACGGACCTATTGCCGGCGTTCGTGCGGCGCTGGGAGGCGCGCCTGGAGGAGGCGGACAAACAAAGCGATCCGATCTTCGTCCCGTGGCATGCCTACTTCCGCCTGCGCGGCGACGCTTTCGCCAGGAAGGCCGCCGCTGAAACACGCCGGTTGGCGGAGTTGCCCGCTGGCGCGGTTCACCCCGCGGTCGCCCGCGCCTTCGCCGAGCCGCCCAAGACGTTTCAGGAGGTCGTCGATCGCTACGCGAAGATCTTCGCCGACGTCGATACGGAATGGGCCTCGGCCTTGAAAGACGCCGAACAAAAGAAGGCTGCCGCCCCGGCCGCCTTGAGCGATCCCGACGCCGAGGCCCTGCGCGCAATTCTGTATGGCCCCAAGGCTCCCTGCGAAGTCCCGGACCTGCCGATCGTTCACAACGAAACCTTCTTCGCCAGCGCGGAAACCACCGAGCTCTGGAAGTTGCAGGGGGAGGTGGACCGTTGGATCGTGCGATCCAAGGCGGAGGCGCCATTTGCCTTGTCGCTGATGGACCGGCCTGATCCTGCGGACGCCCGCATCCTCATCCGGGGCAATCCGCTGAACCCTGGAGCCCCCGCGCCGCGCCGCTTCCTCGCCGCGTTGGACCGTGAGGGGAGACCTTTCCATCAAGGCAGCGGCCGGTTGGAACTGGCGCGCGCCATCATCGACCCCGCCAATCCGCTGACCGCCCGAGTGATCGTCAACCGCGTCTGGGCGCATCTGTTCGGCCGGGGTCTGGTCACGACGCCGAGCGACTTCGGGTTGCGCGCTGATCCGCCTTCGCACCCGCAGCTGCTCGACTGGCTGGCGTCCCGCCTCATTGCGGACGGTTGGAGCCTCAAGCGGCTGCACCGGACGATGCTCCTGTCCGCGACCTTCCGTCAGTCCTCCGCCGGTCCGGAGAACGCTTCAGCCCGCGCAACCGCGTTGGAGAAGGACCCGGATAATCGGCTGCTCTGGCGCATGAACACGCGGCGGCTCACCTTCGAGGAATTCCGGGACTCGATGTTCGCCGCGTCCGGCGGGTTGAACCTCCGCGCCGGGGGGCGTCCGATGGATCTGTTTGCCGCCCCGTTTCCGAACCGTCGCGCCGTCTACGGCCTGGTTGATCGGCAGTTCCTGCCCTCGACCCTGCGCGTGTTCGATTTCGCCAACCCCGACCTGCACATCCCCAAGCGTGCGGAAACGACCGTCCCGCAGCAGGCCCTGTTCTTCCTGAATCATCCACTCGTTCACGACCGCGCCGCCGCGCTGGCGCAGGTGACCGCCCGGGAAGAATCCACGCCCGGCCGGGTCCATGCCCTGTTCAACGCCGTCCTGCAACGCGCGCCGACAGCGGACGAAACCGCCGAGGCGG
Organism: Verrucomicrobiales bacterium; assembly: GCA_038126235.1. Lineage (GTDB taxonomy): Bacteria > Verrucomicrobiota > Verrucomicrobiia > Limisphaerales > JAYPEY01 > JAYPEY01. Next base: position 77,443 of record JAYPFK010000011.1, on the reverse strand, counting down.
CTGCTTTCATCGATGCATTCGCCGCGCCGGCACGACAGCGATCCGCGCCGGACACCGCCAAGGAATGGAGCTACGGCTACGGGAAGGTCGATGAAGCCGTGGGGCGCGTTGCCGGATTCCAGCTCATCCCGCATTTCACCGGCGAGGCCTGGCAGGGCGGCCCCAAGTGGCCCAACGCCAAACTCGGCTGGGTGCAACTCACCGCGACCGGCGGCCACCCGGGCAACACCCGCGACATCGCCAGCGTGCGTCGTTGGACCGCGCCGCGCGCCATGACGGTCGATCTGCGTTCCCGGCTCATTCACGAACCGGCGGCGGGCGACGGCATCCGCGCCTTCATCGTCAGCTCCCGCGCCGGCATCCTCAAGCAGGCCAAGCTTCACAAGCAGACCATCGACCTTGATCTATCCGGGCTGACCGTCGCCAAGGGCGAGACGATCGATTTCGTCGTGGACATCGACAAGGTCCTGAACAGCGACCAATACCTCTGGTCCGCAACCCTCGCCGAGACCGGAACCCCGGCGACAACCTGGGATTCCAGGAATGACTTCGAAAAGAGACCCGCCCGCCAGCTCACCGCCTGGGAACAACTCGCCCAGACCCTGCTCTGCTCGAACGAGTTTCTGTTTGTGGATTGAGGAGTGTTTGACCCGTTGGCTTGGGCCGCCTGGCGCGCCTCCTTCAACTTGGAGCCAGCCCACGCTCCAACAACGCGTTGTGCGCAACGCCCCAAGGCAACGCGCGCCGTTTCGCTCGCGCCCCGTCGTCAGCGCGTCGCGCCGAAATAAGCTGTCCGCGGAGCGCACCCCTTTCCATGGCGGTTGGCCGGATCGACAAGACGATCTTTGCCGTCGCTTCAACCGAACCTTGGCAGCAACCGGGCGACGTCTGGGAGCCGGTCCGCCTCCGCCTGGCCCTGGTTCGCGTTGCGCGCCCGCGTCAACATCGGTGTGCTCCTCGCCATGATACAACCATGCAAGGGAGGCCAAAGGAGGGACTGGAATTCAACTTGCAATCGGCGCGCGCGGCCAACGAATATGCACTGGCGGTTTGAACCGGACCGTCGGCCAGATGAATATTGCGCACCAGCCTTTTGATGACATGGAGCCGATGAAGTTGTCGCGCCACGTTCCCGCTTCCATGAGTTCGGTGTTCGCGTTGGATTTTCGACGACCGCCTTCGCCCGGCCACTTCTTTCAAACAAGCGTTTAGCCGCGTTTGCGTCAACCCACGACTATGAGTTCACTCCACTCTCTCCCTGCCTTCGCTTTATCGTTGCAGTTAATTATTTTCGGGACACTGATTGCCGCGCCGAACGCTCAATCCGCGCCCGGCGAAATCCTGACCAGGACCTACTCTCTGGCGCCGGGAAACGGCATCTACAGGGAATACACCTACTACCTTGATCCCGGCGAGGTTTTGCACGGTTACTACCGCGAGTGGTGGATCGATCTCGGAGTCCAAGGGAATCTGATGCTGGAGCGGCACTACAGCGACGGTGAGTTGAACGGGGTGGAATCCACGTTTTACATGGACGGCGGCCCCAACGTGGCAGGGCAATGGGCCAACGGACTTCGGACCGGGACCTGGCGGTCCTATTACGCGAACGGCGCCCCCAAGACCCGCGACGATTATTCCGGGGGCCAACTTCACGGGTCGCGGGAACGCTGGGCGCAAAACGGCGTGAAGACCGACGAAGATCAATGGCTGAACGGCCAGCCTCACGAAATCTACAAAAGGTGGGATCCCGACACCGGCAACCTCCTGATCGATGGAACGTATGACCAAGGGAACAAAGAGGGGACCTGGCGTCAATTCCGCGCCGACGGGCAGATCCTGGGCGAGGAGGATTACGTAGCCGGTGTCCGCACCGGCTACCGGGAATGGCTTTACAATTCGGAGACAGGCGAATCCCGGGGACAACGCGGCTACGACGCCTCCTTCCTGAAGAGTTTCCACTGGGTGATCTTCGACGCCTACGGCGTCAAGACCGGCGAAGGCGACTATTCCGCAGACCTCGAATCCGGCGTCTGGAAGTACTTCCATCCCGGTGGACAGATTTCGAGCCAGGGCGCCTTCGTGGCGGGACAGCGACAAGGCCGGTGGAATTCCTGGGACGAAGATGAAAACTTGACGAGAGAAAGCGATTACGAAACCGGGACGTTGATCCGCTACACCACTTACGAATATGAACCATGGCTCAACGACACGGTCTTCCTTCAGCGCAAGACCGGTTATACGGGGGACGGAAGGCGCGATGGACCTCTGTTGGAGTTTTGGGATCACGGCGGGAAATCACAGGAAACATGGTTTCTGAAGGGTGTGCTGCACGGTCTGAACGCCGCTTGGGACCGGCAGGGAAATCCCCTCTTCGAATCCAATTGGCGCTATGGGCTGTTGAACGGCCTGGACAGGGAGTGGCATGCGACGGGATTTCCCGCCGTGAGCACGGGCATGTTGAAATGGGAGCGCACGCACAAGGACGGACTGCTGAACGGCGTCTGGCACAAGTGGTACGATGTCACCGGAAACTTCGTGAAGGAGTACGAGCGGACTTATCGCCAAGGGGTCCTGCACGGCCCGTCGAAGGAATGGTCCACCGACGGAGTGGGCCAGGGCGTCTTGGCGGAAGGCGAATACAGCAACGGTCAGAAATGCGGCATGTGGACCTACTTCGATCTGCTCATGAACCGGTTCAGCGCGCCGACGATGCATGGCGTCTGCATCCCGCTGGAGCCGCCCCCTTCCTCGCCGGACACGCTGCCCGATCTGGCTCCGCCCGACGGTCCGCAGAAGAAGGAGGTCCGGGGCTTCGTGATCGACAATTCCAGCGGCAATCCTTTGCCGGGGGCCGACGTGACCGTCGGAGGCCAGGCAACCGTGTCCGACGCGCTCGGCTTCTTCAGCGAGGTTCTCGATCCGGCCGACTCTTACGCGTTCTCCGTCGCCATGTCCGGCTTCTCCACCCACACGGGGGACATCGACATGACGGGCTCCCAGCAGCGGACGGTGAATGTCCGCCTGCGGAAGACGCCCATTGTGAGCGCCGTGCCGCAGGTGGTGTCGGTGGAATCGGAGGCGGGGCGGGTGTTCATCGCCAACGTGCAGACTTTCAACCGGTACATCGTCAGGGTGAACTGGAACGGGGAGACTCCCGGCAAAGTGCGGTTCGACCGCAACGGCAATGTGGACGAACTCACGGCCAACGCGCAGGGCTCCATCGTGAACTACGACATGGGGACCGAGTTCATCCCCTCCCTCCACCCTGAAGGCAACACCCTGACCGTCACTGCAATCACGTCCCAGGGGATCGAATCCGAACCGGTGGAGGTGCATCCGTTGATCTTCCCGTTGCCCAAGTGGCTTGCGAGCAGTTCGGATCTGGCTTTCAAGACGGTGGGGACCCGACCGGTTTACGCAGGCGGCCTGAACATCCCGGCCATGCCCGTTTCACTGCTGATCAACAAGCAGACTCTGGGACCGGTGGCGTGGGATCTTTACCACTTCATACCGGTGGTGGGAGGAACCGAATGGGGTTTGAACGAGTTTCAGGTTACCGGCGCGGTGACCTTGGGGACCGACGGCAGCGGAAGCGGCAAACTGGGCGTCCAGGGCGCGCTTGTCACGATGTCGAAGGGAAACTCGGTAAACGCATCCGGCACGCTTTGGGTGAGACTCAAGGACAGGCAAGGCTGGGTTCCGGAGAAGGCGGAAGGCGCGATCGGGGCCAGCGGTGGAGGCACTCTTCCGTTTCGTTTGAGCAGCGTGTTTAGGCCGATAGCGATCGCCAAGACCAAGCCGTTCATCGGCAGGTTCGCCACCGCCTTGGACGAGAAGTGCAAGGTCATCGTCGTCGTCAAAGTGGAAGGCGGCGCCGCGTTCCGATTGGAACAGACCGCCACTGGAAATCGCTACGGGGTGAAATACAACGCCGGTCCGACCTTCGGAACGGGGTTGACCGCGGATTTGGGTCCGTTCAAGTTCACCGGCACGTTCACGGGCACGGGCAAGTTCAATCTCGACTTCCCTGATCTCGAGGCGCTCGTGGATTCGCTCAACCTTTCCTCCTTTGTCACGTTGGAACTCAAGGCCACGGGCTCTTGGGCGATTTGGGGCGTCGCCACTCCGTTTTCCGAAAGTTATCCGTTCACGTTTCCCAGCCAAGGCGCCGCCCTGACGCCGGACGGAGGCTTGTCGCCGGATGTTTCATTCAGGCCGGTGAGCCGCGGATTCCTGGATCAGGCGGGCTACAATCGTTTCCTGGCCGATCGGCGCCCCGGGTTGCAAGGCGTCGCCAATGCCGGCGCGCCGGCGCCGGCCGCGCTGGACGAAACGTTGGTGCAAAACGTCTATCCCTACTCCGAACCTTGCCTGGCCGAATTGAACGGCAGGCGGGCCATAGCCTATGTCTACCTCGATCCCAATGACGCCGACCTCCAAGCCACGGAGATATTCTTCACCTACTTCGACGGAGCGAGTTACACGACTCCCGCGCCGATTGTCGATGACACACGCGCCGAGTTCGCGCCGTGTGTGGCCTTCGACGCCAATGGAAAAATTGTCGCTGCATGGGAGCGGATCAAGGACCCCGATTTCAGCGGTGTGGGGCCGGAGGATATCGCGCCGAGGATGGAGATCGTCTACGCGGTCTACGATCCCGCAGTCGGATCATGGTCCGCGCCGATCGCGGTCACGGACAACGATCATCTGGATCATGGCCCGCGGTTGTTGCGCGGCATGGGTGCCCAACTGGCGCTGGTCTGGTTCGGGAATGAAGCCAACGAATTGGTCGGAACCCCGGCCAACCCCAGCCAGCTGAACCTGGCGTTTTGGGACGCCGGCTCGCAGAGCTTCTCGACTCCGACGACATTGCCGGGGGGAATGGCCGATGCGCTTGACGTGTCTTTTGCCTACGATGGTTCTGAGTTTGTGGCCGCCTACGCGCATGATGAGGACGGCGATCCCGCCACGGCGGACGATTTGGAGATCTATTACGCGCGCCATCAATCGGGGGCCTGGTCGAGCCCGGTGCGGTTGACGGACGACGGCCAATCGGACAGCCAGCCGCAGGTCCTCTTCATGGCGGCGGGCCAGAAGGAACTGGTCTGGCTGAAGGCCGACGGCCTCGACCGCTTGACCGACTGGGACCAGGGAAGCTCCGAGACGATTCGTGCTGGAGCCGATTCCCTCGGCCTGTCCGGATTCCAACTGACCTGCGCTCCCGGCGAGCGATTGGCGATAGTCTGGCCGGCTCAGACGGAAACCGGGCCCAATCTCGTGACCAGTCTTTACGACCCGGCCGCGGGTGTGTGGAGCCGTGACTTGAATCTGACGGACGACGCGGCTTTGGAGGGCGAATTCACCTCCCTGTTCGACGCGGACCGAAAACTGATCGTGCTTTATGAGAAGGAGGATCAAATCACGGCCACGAAGGATCTGCGTCTTCTCAGCCGCAGCCTGACGCACGATGTGTCCGTCGGTAACGCCGGGGTCACGATGAATCCGCCGTTTCCGGCGGCCGGCGCTGCTGCGAGGCTCACCTGCCTCGTGACAAACACGGCGGAATTGGCGGTTCAAGATCTGAGCGTGTCGTTTTATCTCGGCGATCCGGATTCGGGAGGCGTCCTGATCGATTCGGCTATGGTCGAGCCGGCGACGTTGCGCGCGGGCGATATCGGCCAGGCTGTCTTGACATGGAACACGCCCGCGGCTCCGGACAACCGGGCCGTTTTCGCCGTGGTCGATCCACAGAATCAACTTTCCGAGACTGACGAAACCAACAACCGCGGCTCCGTGATTGTCGCGTCCGCGGACCCGGCGGCCGAGTCCTGCCGCGTTGAGGAGTTTGCCGACGGATCGGTCAGCGTCATCGGCGGTTTGATCAACAATGGGAACATCACAGCCGTCGATCTGGAGGTGGAATTCCGAATGGATGACCAAGCCGTGGGAACGATCCAGATTCCGAACCTCCCGCCGGGCATGCGCGCGGAGGTTTCCACCCGCGCCTTCGCCGATTTGTTCAGCGGCGATCGGGAAATCTCATTTTCCATTGTGGCCGACCCGGCAAATCGCCTGACCGAACCCGACGAAGAAGACAATGAAGCTTCAGCCACGCTCACCTTGGGGGCGGACACGGATGGCGACGGCCTTCCGGACAGTTGGGAGCGCATCCATTTCGGCGGACTTTCACGCGATGGGACCGGAGACTTTGACGGTGACAACGCGAGCGACCGGTTGGAATACCTCGCCGGGACCTCCCCGTCCGACGAGAATTCCCTGTTCCGCGGCAGCATCGTCCGATCGGTGTCTCCGGGAGAACTCGTCATCGCCTGGGTCGCCGATCCCGGACAAACCTACCAACTCCAGTCGTCAGAAAGTCTTGAGGCTCCCGTTTGGACGAACTTGGGCGATCCTATGGTCGTCAATGACACCACCGGCCGGCTGACCATCCAGTCGTCTGCCGCGATCGGCAGACGATTCTACCGTGTCGTGGCGATCCGTCCGTGACGAGGAAGCAGTAGCGCTTGTGGCGTCGAGCTGTGACCGTCGCGTTTCGGGAATTCGATTTGACCGCGCGAATTCCCTGCCTTCCTCGTCCCTCACACCATCCCGTAGAACTCCTCCCAACCCTTGCGGGGGGCGGGGCCTTCGAGGAGGGCGTTGGCGCGGTCGTTGTTGACGAAGCGCTCCTGCTTGCGATCGAAGTTCAGTTCCTCGTTCAACCGCTGGCAGATGACGCCGAGCATGAGGGTCTTGGTCAGGTCGCCGGCAATGCGGAAGGGGGAGCGGGTCTTGTCGTTGCCCATGCAGGCCTCGGTGAAACTCATGCCGTGGTTGAACTCCGGGTTGTCCGCGTCGAGCGCGTCGGCGACCTTGTCGGCCTCCGCCGCCGGGATGACGCTGGACTTGCTGGAATGGGAGCCGCGTGTGATCGCGAATTTCCCGTCCTTGCGATAGAGCACGGTGCCCGCGCCGCCGAGCTTGGGCGCCTTGAAGGAGCCGTCCGCCTGCTTCTCCTGGAATTGTTCCGGGATCTTGGGGTGGCAGTCCGCGCCGTCGCGCCAGGTGAGTTCCAGGGCCGGGAGTTTGCCGCGCTTGGGGAACTGCATGGTCATGTGCGAGCTGAGCGGGAAGATCACGTCGTTGTGGTCGTCCATGCGGAGCGGGGTGATCTTCGTGGGCTGGCCGAGCTTCAGGAAATCGTGGGCGAAGTCGATGATGTGCGCGCCCCAGTCGCCGAGCATGCCGTTGCCGTAGAGCCAGAAGCCGCGCCAGCTGAAGGGATGATACATGGAACTGAAGGGCATCATCTTCGCCGGGCCGCACCAGAGGTCCCAGTCCAGGGTCTCGGGCTTCTTCTCCTCCTTCGGGAATTCGGAGATGCGCGCCTTGGGATCCATGAAGAAGAGGCCCGGCGTCTTCCAGGCCTCGATCTTGGTGATGTCCTTCACCACGCCTTCCTTGACCATCTGCTCGAACTGGACGGAGCCGCCCGAGGTGTGGCCCTGGTTGCCCATCTGGGTGACGACCTTGAACTTCTTCTCCGCCTGCATCAGCAGGTCCGCCTCGCGGTAGGAGTGCGTCAGCGGTTTCTCCACGTAGACGTGCTTGCCCATCGACATGGCCAGCATTGTCGCGGTGAAATGCGAGTGGTCCGGGACCACGACGCTCACGGCGTCGATGTCCTTGTCCATCTTCTCCAGCATCACGCGGAAGTCAGAAAACTGTCGGATGCCGGGGAACTTCTTGAGGTTCGCGTCGGCGCGACGGGCGTTGAAGTCCACGTCGCAGAAGGCGACCGGTTGGGCCTTGCCGCCGCCGCAGAGGCTGGGGATGACGCCCGAGGCCCGGCCGCCGATGCCGATGCAGCCGAGGTTGACGCGCCCGCTCGGGGGCAGCTTGCCGTCCGCAGCGCGGGCGCCGGTGACGAGATAGGAAGGAAGGAGTGTGAAGCCGAAAGTGGCGGCGGCGGATTTCTTCAGGAAGTCGCGACGGGTGGTCTGGTTCATGGGGCGATCATTGGGAACCGCGGCCGGCTTTGAAAAGCCTGAAAGCGGACGTATTCGACCAGTCGACAACGGCGTCGATCGCGGGCAGAATTGCGAACAAGCCGTCGAAGAAACCGCGGCGGCGAGCGAACTCAACCATCCAGTCGCAATGAATGCCACGAACCCATCGGACCCGCGCCTGAATCGGCGTCGGTTCCTCCAAGCCGTTGTTCAAACGACCGCGGCAGTTCCCTTCCTAGCCCGCGCCGGAGAAAGGGAGCCCCGCCGTCCTTCGCGCATCTCCTATTACCGAGACGGTGAGATTCACGTGAACCCGCCCGGCGGGCCGGAGGGCAAACCGCTGACTTCCGGCCACTGGGACTTCAAACCCTCGTGGTCCACGACCAACGACCTGCTGGTCTGTTTCCGCCGGCTCAAGAACGACCGCGTCGTGAGCAAATGGAAGACTGCGATCTTCGTCATGCACGCGGACGGTTCGGGCTTCCACAAGCTGAGCGACGGGACGCGCACGGATTTCAATCCGACCTGGACGCGCGACGGAAAGAACACGCCCATCTGGAACCGCAAGCACGACAAGAAGGGCGGCTACATCGTGATGCGGGGAAGGGTGGGCGGCAAACCGGGCGAGGAAACCGCCCTCACCGACGAGCGTTATCACAATTGGGCGCACTCTTGTCTCACGGACGGCCGGATCCTAGTTAACGCCGCCCATCCCAAACAGGGTTGGGGCGTCTACCTGCTGTCGCAGGGAAAGGACGGGAAGCCCCGTTACGAGCGCGTCCAATGGAACCTCAACGCCGAGGGCCAGATGCACCGGGCCAGCATCTCGCCCGACGAGAAGAAGATCTGCTTCGAGTATCTCCGGGGCCACAAGTTTCAGGAACCCGGCCACACGCTTTACCTCGGGGACTTCGACGCGGCGACGCGCAAGGTCACGAATCTCAAGGCCTTCGCCAACCCGAACGGCAAGCCCGTCTGGTACGCCTACCCGCGCTGGATCGACGGTGGCTCGGCGATCGTCTACCACTCCACCCAGACCGGGAAGGGGCAGCTCTACGTTTACCGGTTGGAGGATGGCTTCACCCAGCGCGTCTCGGTCAATCTGAAGGCCGACTACCGCTACCCGCACGGCGAGGCCGCGCCTTGTTGAAGCCATGTATGTTTCAGGCTTCGAACATCGAAACCGGTTGTTTCTCCGCAGGTCGATTCTCCACAGCCCCAAGATTGGTTCCGCCCCTTCAGGGCTCATTGTCTCTTTTCTTCTCCCACCCGGGGCGTTGCCCCGGGCTGGCATATCGCCGGCCCGTTGGGCCTGGAAACCCGGACGTTCCGACGCGTCGGTGGTATGCGGTCAGCGACGGCATTCAACAGCCCGCCCGCTGTTCTCACCCAGCGGTGATTGATCCAACACACACCATGAAGTCACGCAAACATCTCCACCGCCTTGCAATCGGCGCGCTCGCGCTGTCGTGTCACCTCACCCTCTACGCGGCTGACTTGGAGGCCAACTGGCATCAATGGCGCGGGCCGGAGAATAATGGCGTTTCCCGCACGGCCGTGCCTCCCCTGCAATGGAGCGAAGACAGGAACGTGCAATGGAAGGTCGCGATCGAAGGCAACGGCAGTTCCTCGCCGATCGTCTGGGGCGACAAGGTGTTCCTGCTCACGGCGGTCGACACCCGAAAGGTCGATCCCTCGTTGCCGCGCCCCGAGGACCAGCCGAATCGAGTGTTTGGCATCAAGTTTCCCAACACATCCTACGTCTTCATGACGCTTTGCCTCGATCGAAACACCGGGAAGGAAATCTGGCGGCGCGTCGCCAACGAACTGATCCCGCACGAGGGCCACCACAAAGACAACAACTTCGCCTCCGCCTCGCCGATGACCGACGGGAAGCGCCTCGTCTGCTGGTTTGGGTCCGCCGGCCTTTTCAACTACGACCTGGAGGGCAGGCTCCTGTGGAAGCGCGACCTCGGCAAGGCCCACATGGGCGCGAGCCTCGGCGAAGGAACCTCGCCTGTTCAGCATGACGGGCGCATCGTCATCGTCCGCGATCACCAACGCCAATCCTACATCGAGACGCTCGACGCGAAATCCGGCAAGACGCTCTGGCGCAAGAACCGCAATGAGGACAACTCCTGGGCCACGCCGGCAATTGTGAAGCACAGGGATATCACGCAGGTGATTGTCTCCGGTTCGGAGAAAATCATCAGCTACAACCTCGCGTCCGGCGACATCGTCTGGCAGTGCGGCGGCCTGACGGACAATCCGATTCCCAATCCGATCGTTGACGGCGATCGCGTCATCTGCATGACCGGCTACAAGGGACATTCGGCGTTGGCCATCCGGCTCGATTCCAAGGGCGACGTCACCGGCACGGACAAGGTTGTCTGGTCGACCGACCGGGGCACGCCGTATGTCCCGTCGCCGCTCCTCTACGACGGCCTGTTGTTCTACAACCAATCCAGCCAGGCGCGCTGGTCCTGCGTCGACGCCGGGACCGGCGAGGCGTTCGTGGATCGTGTTCCGCTGCCCGGTTTGTTCGGCGTCTACGCGTCGCCGGTCGGCGCGGATGGACGCGTCTTTGTCACTGACCGCAACGGCACGACGCTGGTCCTGGAACGCGGCAGGGAATTCGAGGTCCTCGCGACGAACAAGCTGGAAGATTCCTTCCATGCCTCGCCCGCCTTGGCCGGCGATCAGATGTTCCTGCGCGGGCGTCGGTTTCTCTATTGTCTTTCCGAGCGGAAGGCGTCCAAGGTCGGCGAGAATCCGAACTGACACCGCCGTCGATACCCTGATGAGACTGTGTGAAAACTCGATCGATTTGTGGCAGACGACGTGACGAGGCTCATTCATCAACGACTTGCGAATTGATATGAGCCTCCTTACGTCGGCTGCTACCGTTCTTACACGATCCCTGATGAACGAGGTGAAATTGCGCTGACACATCATGAACAGATTTCTCCCCAGCCTCGCCGTGCTGTTGTCCTGCGCCGCCTTGGTGACGGCGGTGTTCAAGCGTCCCGCGTCGAACAATTTCAGCGAGGGGACTCCCGTCGATTCCCTGACAGGCCAGTCCGGTATCGCCGAACTTCAGGAGGAAATTGCGCAACTCAAGTCGGCCAACGTCGCCCTGCAATCGCAGATCGAGGCATTGAAGCGTAAACCAGCGGCAGCCGGGGACCGTTCGCCGGAGGTCGAGGCGTTGCGCCAGCGCGTGGAGAAACTGGAGGGCGTCCAGGGCCAGGTGGTCGAGGCGGTGAACGAGGCGGACAAGTACGGCGTCGTCGCTGCGATGGAGAAGGAACTGGTCACCGCCTACTCGACCCTGATGGACACCAACCAATCCGCCGGCGCGCGCCTGAAGCAGATCGGCCAGTTGAAACGCTACGGCTACTTCGACGAAAAGGCGCTGCGGGCGGTCACGGAGATCTACTTCGCGACGGACGACTTCAACCAGAAGGGCTTCGCGCTCTCGGCGATGAAGGGGTCGGTCACGCCGCAGTTCCGCGACCAGATCCTCGCCGACCTGAACGCGGACATCGAGGCGGGCAACAAGTCGGCGCGCTTCCGCTATCACGCCATCGAGGCGTTGGAGCCGATGGCGGACGATCCGACCGTCCTGCAATGGCTCGGGCACCTTGCGCAGAACGATCCCGAGCCCAAGCTTGCCGCCCGCGCCGGGAAGGCCTTGGAAGTCAGCCAGGAGGCGCGGAAAGAATGAAGCTCTTCGCGCTTTTGTTCCTGTGCGTGTCGGTCGGCGCCGCCCCGGTCCACTGGAACCAGTTTCGGGGGCCGAACGGCTCGGGCGCGGTCGAGGCATTCCATCCTCCGGCCGTTTTCGACGGGGGCCTGCCTGCCTGGAAGACCGCCATTCCGCGCGCCAGTTCTTCGCCCGTCCTCTGGGGGGATCGGATTTTCCTGACCGGTGTGGAGAATGGCCGCCTGGTCACCGCGGCGTTGGATGCGCGCTCCGGCAACCAGCTGTGGAAGCGGCTGGCCCCCGAGGTGGAACTGGCTCCGGCTCATCGGGCCGGCGGCAATGCGGCCTCGACCCCCTGCGCGGACGCCCGCCGCGTCTACGTCTACTTCGGTTCCTACGGCCTGATCTGTTACTTGCACGACGGGACGGAGGTGTGGAAGCGGCCAATCCCGACCCCACGGAGCATGTATGGCATGTCCACTTCGCCTATCCTTCACGCCGGCAGGATCATTCTCGCGCTCGACGACGACCGCAATCTGCCGGACAGCAGGTTGAGCCGTTCCCGGCTGATCGCCCTGGATTGCGAGAGCGGCGAACCGGTCTGGGAGACGCCGCGTCCCTACAACCGCAGCGGTTGGTCGACGCCGGTAGTCTGGCGTCATCAAGGCGGGACGGAGTTGGCGGTTCTGGGCAACGGGCGCGCTTACGGATACGACGCGGCGACCGGCGAGGAACGTTGGACCGTGAGCGGGTTCTCGCGGGAGACCATTGCGATCCCCGTCATCGGCGACGGTCGTCTCTATTTGTCCGCCTCGCGGCAGGGCGGCGCCGGTGACGAGCAGGTCGATCCGCTGCCGTTCTGGAACGCGGCGTTGCCGTTCGACGCCAACAAGGACGGCCGCATCGGTCGCGACGAGATCACGAAGGACTTCACGATTCCATTCCGTCCCGAGTTGCCGATCGGCCATCCCGGTTACGGGATGCCGTTGCCGTCCGATCCGGGGAAGCGCCGCCAGCGGCAGCTCGCGCTTTTCAACTGGCGGGACAAGAACCGCGACGGCTTCTGGACGAAGGAGGAATTCATGGAGGACATGAAGGTCGGGCGCGGCCAGCCAATCCTGACGGCCATCGAACCGGGCGGGCGGGGGGACATCACGGAGTCCCACACCCTCTGGACCCTGCGCTCCGGCATTCCCGAGATTCCCTCGCCGATCTTTTGCGACGGTCGCCTCTACCTGGTCCGGGCGGGGGGGACGTTGAGCTGCGTGAACGCGGAGACCGGCGACGTGATTTATCGCGAACGGCTCGGCGCGCCGGGGCAATACAGCGCGTCGCCCATCATCGTCGACGGTTTCCTGCTTATCGTCTCCTCGCGCGGCGTCGTCAGCGTAGTGAAGCCGGGCGACCGCTTTGAACCCGTTCGCCAGACCGATCTCGGAGGGGAGGTTGCCGCCACTCCGGCGTTGGACCGGGACAGCGTCTACATCCGGACGGCGGATTCACTTCTCGCTTTCCGCAAGGAAGACTGACCGGCAGCGGCATCGTGGCACTTTTCAACGCCTTCATAATCCGTATGATCATGGTCGAGTTGAGATGAGTCGATTCGCGCACAACGCCAAACCGGAAAAGTCCTACAAGGGGATCCTGGTCATCCTGTGCGCCTTGGCTCCGATCGTGGTCGGCATCCTTATGCCCAACCGGGACAAGGCGCCGAAAACCGCCTCTAGTTCGCCGAGCCAGACCGGCAGCGCCACCGCGCCGCAACCGGGCGCCCCGGACGCCCCGGCCTTGTCGGGTTCGGGCGTGGACCTGACGCGTTTCGACGCTCGCGCCCGGGCGGAACAACGGGATGCCCTGCGCGAACTCAAGGCCTCGGAATTCCGGATGGACTCAGAGCGCGAGGAATGGTCCCTCCTCCTCCAACGCCATGCGGACGGCGACAAGGCGGCATTCGAGGAGTTCCTTGGCGCCATCACGCCGGAGAATGCGATGGCGGCGTGGGAGACGGCGCGAGGCGCAAAGTTGTCCCCGGAGGACCGGGGCAGGCTCTACCGGACTCTGGGCATGGCCGGAGGGGGAGACCTCGTCAACCGGCTCATTGGCCTGTCGGATCGCGACGCCGCGCTCGCCGTCAAGGGCTGGGCGGAGCTGGAACCCGCCGCGGCCATGGATTGGTTCCGCCAGCTTGATGTCCGCGGCGACCCGCGCATGCAGGAATACCTGGCCGCCAGCAATCTCATCCCGGAGAGCTTCCTGGATCGCATCTCTGACGCCCTGCTCGATTCCGTGGGACAGGCTCCCAATGCCTCGGACGCCGACGACGCCGGCTCGGCCTTCGCCAACAACGCCGCCAGGTTGGTGGAATCCCTGATGGCGGAGGATCCGAGGAAGGGCGAGGCGATGATGCGCGAGGTGACGGAACGCTTTGTCAAACTCTACGATTCGGACGCGGTGGCCGACTGGTTCAACCAACTGGATGATCCCTCCGTTCAAGGCGCCGCCATCCAGCGGATCATCGAGGCCGGGACGTTCAAGGACGATCCCTTTCAGGCCGTGGACGTGGCCCTGTCCCTGGACGATCCGAAAAGCCGGGGCAACGCCATCTCCGCCGCGTTCGGTCAATTGGGAGGCGGGGTCGGCGGAATCGATCCCGGCTCCATTGCCGAACAAATCAACGCCATGCCGGCCGGCCGCGACAAGGATTTCGCCATCAACGGCTACGCCCACGGTCTGGTCGGCAAATCGCCGGAAGCCGCGCTCCAATGGGCCGGTTCCATCACCGACGAGGGTTTCCGGGAAACGGTCGTCCGCAACGTCACCCGCCGTATCGGCGCGCAGTCGGGAACGGGCGGGAATTGAAAGGCGTCGCGGGGGGCGGGCTAAATTAAGCGCCCCCCCGCCCGCCGCCCCGGGCCGCCAACCAGGTGGACCAGAATGCCGCCCCGGGGCAGACAGCCGCCCCCCCCGCCGGCGGGTGGGGGGGGGCCCCGGGGCCCACCCTGCACACCGGGG
>JAYPFK010000011.1:0-62706 GCA_038126235.1 Verrucomicrobiales bacterium | reverse complement strand
CCCCCCCCCCGGGGGCCCCCCGCGGGTAAAACCACACCCGCGTTTGGGGGGCGCCGGGGGTACGGGGCGGTAATTAAAGGGCGGCGGGGGGGGCGCAAAAAATCCCCCCCCCCGCTTCCGGCCGCCCGTTGCCTCCAACGAGTTCGACATGAAGGCCGCCCTTGGGCAGACTGCCGCCTCTCCGGCCGGCGTTTCGGGCCCGAACCAACCAGACTTGTCATGCCATATCATTTCCGCGCTCAATCGACGACGATCGCGCGTTCCCTGTTTTTCATCGTGGCCGTCGCGCTGCTCGCGGGTTGTGACGCGAAGAAGAAGGAGGCGGATGCCAAGGCGAAGGCCGACGCGGCCGGCCCTCCTACCATCAAGCCGACCCTGGTGGAGTTGGAGACGCTCAAGCGCGGCCGGATCGAGGCGCTGCTGGAGCGGTCCGCGCCGCTGGAGGCGGAGGCGCAGGTGCAGGTTCTGGCGCGGACGCAGAATCCGGCGGTGGAGTTGCTGGTCGAGAAGGGAGACACGGTTGAGAAGGACCAGGTCCTGCTGCGGTTGGAGGACGACCGGCAGCAGACCGACTTCGCGCAGTCGTTGACGCAGATGGAACAGGCGAAGGTCGATCTCGCCCGCAAGCAGAGCCTCTACGACCAGAACCTGATCAGCGAAACGGAGTTTCTCACCGCCAAGTTCAACTTCACCCAGGCCGAGCTGCGGCACGAGAACAACAAGCGCCAACTCGAATACACGGAGGTCCGCGCGCCGATCAAGGGGACGATCACCAGCCGCACCGTCAAGGTCGGCGACTCCGTGAACATGGGCACGCCCATCTTCCAGATCATCGACCTGGAATCCACCGTCGCCATGATTCACGTCCCGGAGCAGTACCTGCCCCGGCTCAAGCAGGGCATGGAAGCGCGGCTCACCTCCACCACCTATGCCGACCAGGTCTTCCCCGGTTATGTGAAGCGCGTCTCACCGGTCGTCGAGGCTCGCGCTGGCACGGTCGAGGTGGTGGTCGCGTTGAAGGAGTTGGGCCCGCTTCGTCCCGGCATGTGGGTGGACGTGGAGTTGGTCCTGGACACCAAGGACGACGCCCTGCTGATTCCCAAGCGCGCGATCGTCTACGACAACGACCAGACTTACGCCTTCAAGACCTTCTCGGATCCGAAGGGCATCAAGCGCGCGAAACGATTCCTCGTCGAGCCGGCCAACATCGACAAGGAGAACGTCGAGCCCAAGGAGAACTTCGCCGAGGGCGACCCGATCGTGGTTGCCGGCCAGATCGGCCTGAAGGACCTGGCGCCGGTGCGTGAGGTGGGAGAGCCGAAGGAGATACCAAAGCCGGAAGCGGAGCCAGCGAAGAAGGGAGACGAGGGGAAAGGGGAGAAATGAAATCCCAAGCTCCAAGCTCCAAATTCCAAAGAAGCTCCAAGCTCCAAATCTCAAGTAGCGCTGGAGCCAGAGCAATCGGGGCGCGGAATTTATTCCGCTTCGGCGCCGGTTGCTCGAAGACCCACTCCTTGTTTCAAACCAACCGACGTCGAACGTTGATGCGGAATAAATTCCGCGCTCCGAAACGCCGATTGGAGCTTGAGATTTGGAGCTTGGGATTTGGAGCTTATTACCCTCCGCCGCATCCCCCGGTGAACTGATTCCCCGCACCGCCCGGCCGCCCCATGCACTCCCCCCCTCCGTCCCCGAACTTCACCACCGACCGGCCGGTCGCGGTGCTGATGGTGTTCGTGGCGGCGGTGGTGTTCGGGTATTTCTCGCTGGGCCGGCTGCCGGTGACCCTCATGCCGGAAATGAGCTACCCGACCTTGACAGTGCGCACCGAGTATCCCGGCGCGGCGCCCGAGGAGGTGGAGAACGACATCAGCCGCCCCATCGAGGAACAACTCGGCGTGGTCGGCGGCCTCAACGAGATCAGCAGCATCAGCCGCGCGGGCGTGAGCGACGTCGTGCTTGAATTCGTCTGGGGCACGGAGATGGGCGACGCCATCCAGAACACCCTGGAGAAGCTCGACATGGTCTACCTGCCGCAACAGGCGGAGAAACCGCTGCTGCTGCATTACGACCCCTCGCTCGATCCGGTCATGGAGCTGAGCCTTTCCCTCGCCGGGCCGAAAGCCGCTTCCGAAGAGCATGCGAAAGGCGATCCGAACGCCGCGGCGCGACGCCTGCGCCGCATCGCCGAGCTTCAGGTCAAGCGCGCGTTGGAGCCCGTTTCCGGCGTCGCCGCCGCGCGCGTCCGGGGCGGCTTGGAGGAGGAGATCCACGTGCTGATCGACGCCGCCCGGCTGGAGCGCGTGAACATCTCCATCAACCAGGTCCTCGACCGGCTCCGCGCGGAGAACATCAACGCCGCCGGCGGACGCATCCGCGAGGGCAACGCGGAATACATGATCCGCACCATCAACGAGTACGAGAACCTCGACGAGATCGCGAACACCATCGTCTTCCGGCAGAATGGGCGGGAAATCCGGCTGAAGGACATCGGCGTCGTGGTCTACGGTCAGCGGGACCGCGAGATGCTCACGCGGACCGACGGCCGGGAAAGCGTCCAGATCGACGTCTACAAGGAGGCGGACTCCAACATGATCCAGGTCGGCGAGCGCATCAAGGCGGCCGTCGGCGGGCTCGACGGCGATCCCCAGACAACGCTGGCGGGCCGGTTGCTCAAGGACGAGGGGGTCGCGTTGCAGATCGTCGCCGACCGTTCCGTCTTCATCCAGAGCAGCATCGACGAGGTCAAGTCGACCGCCATCACCGGCGGAGCCCTGGCGATCGTGGTTTTGCTCCTGTTCCTGCGCGACTTGCGCACGACCTCGATCATCGCGTTGAGCATCCCGATCTCGATCTTCGTCACCTTTGCGCCGCTCAACCTGATGGATGTGTCGCTGAACATCATGTCGTTGGGCGGCCTGGCGATGGGCATAGGCATGCTGGTGGACTCGTCCATCGTCGTGCTGGAATCGATCTACCGTTGCCGGGAAGAAGGGGACGGCATCCGGGCGGCGGCCATCCGCGGGACGAAGGAGGTGCGCGGCGCGGTCGTCGCCTCGACGCTGACCTCGATCTGCGTGTTCTTTCCGATGGTGTTCGTCGAGGGGCTCGCCGGGCAGGTCTTCAGCGACCTGGGGTTGACCGTGGTGACCTCGCTGCTGGCCTCGTTGATTGTGGCGATCCTGTTCATCCCCATGCTGGCCAGCCGGACAGGCTTCAAGCTGAAGGGCGGCGCGGGCATGGTGTCGCATCCGCTGGGCGGGTTCGGCGGACGGCTGACGCCCGTGTCGCTGGTCTTTCGGGTGATTCTCCCCCTGGCGGCGCTCATGGTCGTGATCGTCGGCGTGAAGGTCGGCTATACCGTCTGGCAGGAGGGGAGCGCCGCGGCGGCGGCCATCGCGAACGGCGCGGCTCCACCGCCGGAGGAGGCCAAGGCCGATCTCAAGGAGTTGGCCTGGACCACGTTTCGCTGGTGGAGCAGGTTCTTCGTGATCCCGCTCCTGGTGGCCTTTGCCAAGGTCCGCTTCGGCCTCAAGGAACCCCGAGGCAACCGGATCACGGAGATCTGGACCTCCTTCCGGACCTTTGCTGACAGCCTGAAGGGCAACCTGTTTCTGGCCATCATCGTGTTTCCTTACGTGTTGTTGCGGTTGCCCCTGGCCTTCGTCATCGAGGTGATCGGCCTGAACCTTGCCTGGATGACGCGCCTGGTCGCCGGCGTCGTCTGGCTGAAGTTCAAGATCGGGGGATGGCTGAGACGACTGGTTGCGGGGAGGCCCCGTGAGGTCGATCCCGAGGCTGAGCGCGGGCTTTATCCGAAGCTGTTGCGCCTGGCGTTGAGGTTCCCCGGAGCCATGATCCTGCTGGCCGCCGCCTGTTTCGCAGGAACCTGGATCGTCGGCCGGCAGTTGCAGTCCGAACTCTTGCCCGAGGTAAGGCAGAGCGAGTTCACCTTCGAGGCCGCCATGCCCGTGGGAACGCCGTTGGACGCCACCGTGTCCACCCTTGGCTCCGTGGAGCAGGCGATCCTTGCCAAGAAGGAGGAACTGCAGATCGACACGCTGCTGGCGATGTACGGCTTCGACACCTCTAACATGAAACGGTCGGACGAGGGCGAGCATTCGGCGCGCTTCAAGGTCTTGTTGAAGGAGACCGAGAAGCCGCACGAGACCGAGGACCGGGCGGTCCGGGAGATTCGCGGCCTGTTCCAGGATGTGCCCGACCTCAACGTCCGCCTGACCCGGCCCGTCCTGTTCAGCTCGAAGAAGCCCGTGGTCGTCCAGATCAACGGCGAGGACCTCGGGGAGTTGAAGGACTTCTCCGACCGGGCGACCGAAACGCTGTTGAAGGAGCTGGAACTTGCGGACGTCGAGCCGACGCTGCGCAGCGGCGCCCCGGAGGTGCAGATCGCCTACGACCGCCAGCAGATCATGCGGCACGGCCTGAACATCAACTGGGTCGCCAACCAGGTGCGCGACATGGTCAAGGGGGCCGAGGCGACGCGGCTCAACCGCCGCGACCGGCGCGTGCCCATCGTGGTGCGCCTGGAGGAGGAGGATCGCGGGCAGGTGGCCGACGTCGGGCAACTCACCATCAACCCGGGCGGCCAGACGCCGATCCCGCTCAACTCCGTCGCTGAATTGACCGTGGGCGAGGGGCCCAGCGAGATCCGGCGGATTGACGGCAAGCGCGTCGCGCTGGTCCAGGCGAACATCGGCGGCCGTTCGCTCGGCGCGGCGGTCGACGCCGCCCGGAAGAAACTGACGGAGGCGATCGACTGGCCGGTCCACATGGACTTCTTCATCACGGGGCAGAACCGCGAATGGGAACGGAGCCGGGGCAGTTTGTTCCTGGCGCTGGGACTGAGCCTGTTTCTCGTCTACGTGATCATGGCGTCTCAATTCGAGTCGCTGGTCCAACCGTTGATCATCATGTTCACGATCCCACTGGCGTTCGTCGGAACGGTCCTTGGACTCAAGTGGCTGGGGATCAACCTCTCGGTCGTGGTGTTCCTCGGCATGATCATGTTGGCGGGCATCGTGGTGAACAACGCCATCGTGCTCGTGGACTACACCAACACCCTGCGCGGCCGGGGGCTCGCCCTGAAGGAGGCCATCGTCAAGGCCGGGCGGGTGCGCCTCCGGCCCATCCTGATGACCACCGCGACGACCGTGCTGGGCCTGCTGCCCATGGCCCTGGGACTGGGCGACGGCGCCGAAATCCGCACCCCCATGGCGATCGCCGTGATCAGCGGTCTGCTCACCTCGACCTTCCTGACCCTGCTGATCATCCCCACGATCTACTACCTGTTCGCCTGGGTGGGGGAGCGGTTTGTCCAAGCGGAGGAGGAAGAGGCATGACGCCCCCCGACGAAAACATGGTGACCAGGATCACCCGGTTCTCCCTGGACCGGCGGGTCACCATGGTCATGGGCTTCCTGACCATCATCGCGGTCGGGCTGATTGCCGCCAGCCGGCTGCCCCTCGAGATGAATCCGCGCGGCCTGGAGGGGCATTACATGTCGATCCACGCGCGCTGGAACGTGGGCGTCCCGCCGGAGACCATGCAGCGGGTCTCCCTGCCGTTGGAGGAGGAGTTGAGCACGGTGCGCGGCCTCGATCACATCACCACCCACGGCTACAAGTGGGGCGGCCGCATCGAGTTGCGCTTCAAGCATGACACGGACATGGACATCGCCTATCGCGAGGTGCGCGACCGCGTCGAGCGGGCCCGCGCGCGTTTTCCCGAGGGGACCGAGAAGCCGTTCATCTACAAGCATCAGCCCGGGGCGGAGCCCATCGTCAGCTTCCGCATCGCCTACGACCAGGACTCCGACTACTACGAGCTGATCAACAAGCACGTCCTCGCGCCGCTCCAGCGCATCGACGGCGTGGCGGACCTCGACTTCCGGATCTACCAGCGCGAGATCCGGATCGAGGTGGACAAGGACAAGGCGGAGGCCCACGGCATCAACATCCGGGAGCTTGCGAACCAGTTGCGCTCCGACAACTTCACCCTCGCCAGCGGACAGGTTGTCGACGGCGGGAAGAAATACACCCTCAAGTCGTCCAGCGCGTTCGGGAGCATGCACGCGATCAAGGACCTGCCGGTGAAGCCGGGCATCTTCCTGCGGGACATCGCCACGGTCTCCTACGTGCCGGAGGAGGCGGAACAGCTTTACCGCTACAAGTCCATGCCCGCAAACGGCATCAACGTGAAGAAGGAGGGCGAGGCCAATACCGTCGAGGTCAGCCGACGCGTCATCGACACCATCGAGGAGATCAAGCGGAACCCGGAGCTGAAGGGTTTCGACCTCAGCGTCTACCGCGACGAGGGCAAGGACATCGTCAAGCGCCTCACCGCCCTGATCGACAACGGCCGGCTCGGCGCCCTGCTCGCCGCGATCGTGCTGTTCTTCTTCCTGCGGCAGTTCCGCATGACCGTGGTGATCTCGCTGGCGATCCCGCTCTGCCTGCTGGTCGCGCTGACCGTCATGTTCTTCGCCGACAAGACCCTGAACCGGCTCACGATCATGGGGCTGGTCATCTGCGTGGGGCTGCTGGTCGACAATTCCGTCGTGGTCGCGGAGAACATCCACCGACATTTCTCCAACGGCCTGTCCCGCCGCGATGCGTGCCTGAAGGGCGTGGGCGAAATCGGTCTCGCCATCACGGTCTCCACCTGCACGACGCTGATCGTCTTCAGCTCGGCGCTGCTGTTCGACGGACGGCTGAAGTTCATGATCAAGAACATGTCGCTGCCGGTGATCACGGCCATCGCCGCCTCGCTGGCCGTCGCTCTGTTGTTCATCCCGCTGTGCGTCTACGCCACCCTTCCCCGAAAGCGGAACAAGCCCCGTCGCACGCCTTCCCGGCTGGCTGGCGCGGCGTTCAAATGGATCTACGACCAGACCTTCGAGCGGTTGAACCGCGCCTACAACCTCGGCCTGCGCTTCTTCCTGCGCCACCGGTTGGACCTGGCCGTGATCCTGATCGCGCTGCTCGCCGGCGCCTGGACGATGTCCAAGACCCTCAACCGCGACCGCAAGCAGGAGGAGCTCATCCGCTACTTCAGCATCAACGTGGATTTCCCCGAGAGCTATTCCATGGACGACCGGCTGAACTACATGAAGAAGGTCGAGGCCCTGGTGGAGAAGAACAACGACATCTACGACCTCGAGGCCCACGAGGTCTTCTACGCCAAGTGGTATGGTCGGTTCGCCGGTTTCTTCGCCGTCGATCGCGTGGGCGAACTGACGCGCGAGGAGGCCATCGACCGTCTGTTCGAGGATTTTCCCGAAGAGCCCGGGGTGGTTGTCAGATACCGGGGCAAGGAGGGACAGCATCGCAAGGACGACCACCGCTTCATGCATCACATCCGTCTCGTGGGCGATGATCCCGACCTGTTGAAGCAGGTGGCCGAGGATCTCAAGCCGACCTTCGAGATCATCCCCGGCGTGGACTCCTTGATGGACAGCGCCGACAAGGCCGAGGCCCCCAGCGAGGTGGAACTCACCATCGACCGCGAGAAGGCGGATTCGCTGGGCGTCAACGCGCGGCAGCTCGCCGGGACGATCGGGGCCGCGGTGCGCGGCGAACATCTGCCCCGTTTCAACAACAAGGGCCGGCAGGTTCCCATGCGCCTGCTGTTCGAGGAGGAGGACCGCTCCGAGATTGCGGACATCTACAACTTCCAGATCCCCGCCGCGGAGGGTCGCGTCAGCACGGTGGGCGCCGTCACCCGGACGCGTTACGTCAAGAACGAGGACAACGCGATCCGCCGGGAGAACAAGAAGGTGCAGCAGTGGTTCGGCATGAAACTGAAGCCCGGCCCCGAGGCCTGGAAGACCCACCAGGCGATCGAGGAGACCAAGCGCGCCATCGACCTGCCGGAAGGCGTGTCCTTCGACGAGCCGAAGAAGGACTTCAAGGACGACGACCGCAAGAAGGGCTTCTCCATGATCCTGCTGGCGATCCTCTTCGTCTACATGCTGATGGCGTTCTTCTTTGAAAGCACGTTGATCCCGCTTTCCATCATCCTGACCGTCCCCCTTGCCTCGATGGGCGCCGTGCTGGTGCTCAAGCTTACCGACACCTTCATCGATGAGATGGTCTACACCGCGGCCCTGCTGTTGATCGGGATCGTGGTCAACAACGGCATCGTCCTGGTCGACTACGCCAACCGCCTGCGCCGCGACGGCATGGCCCGCGCCGAGGCCCTTTTGACCGCCGCCCGCCACCGCTTCCGGCCGATCGTCATGACCGCGCTCACCACCATCTGCGGCATGATCCCGCTGACGTTCGGCTCCGCCGAGAACATGGGCGTGAGCTTCAAGAGTTTCGGCATGGCGCTGATCGGCGGGATGACCTCCGCGACCCTGTTCACCCTGCTGGCCGTGCCCGTGTGCTACACCCTGATCGAGGACGCGCAGAAGGGCTTCACAAACATCCTGGCCAGCGTGTTCGACTCGGCGGCGAAGACACGATCGGGATCCTCGACGGATTGATCCATCCGGTCGTCGGTCACCAGATCGAGGATGCGACGCGGGCCTCGAGAGCCGTTTCGGCTTCGTCTTCCAAGGCGGGCAGGAAATCGATGCCGGTGCGTTTCTCGATTTCGTCGATGCTGACCAGGAAGTTCCCGGGGTTCGATCCCGCCGGAAGGGTCTGGGGCATGAGAAAGGCCTGCGCGCGCAAACGGCCCTCCGTTTCGTCGAGCATGATCTTGTAGCAGGATTCGGGGACGGGCACGCCGCCTGCGGTTTTCCTGGGGGCGGGGGTGAACACGGGGCCGGCAAACACCCAGATTTCCTGGCAGCGCGCCGGGTAGTTCACCGCGGCCCGCATTTCCAGTTCCTTCCACGGCCCCGCGTTCAGCTCATGGGTCTGGGGAACGATGTTGGACATCAGGAAGGTCTCTTCCTGCGCCTCCCGGCCGTAGCAGAGGGCGATGCCGTAATTGGGAGCCATATGCCCCCGGTCGTATCCGCTGCCGGTGTAATCGGAGGATCGCACCTTGGCGAAGGTCCTGTCATCGATGTCGAATCCCTCGGGGCGTTCGCCCGGCTTGGTCGTCTCCGCCTGCGCGAAAAGCCGATACGAAACCCAGAGGGGGTTTCTCATCGCGTCCGAGTAGCCGACCACGTAGCCCGAGTTTCGGAGCACGCGCACCTTGCTCCCGGTCCCGGAGGCGTCGGGTTCGCCGCCATAGACCGGATCGTCGCCTCCGTCAAAATTCGAAGCGACGAATTGATCGCCGTAATAGTACTGCCATAGGTCCCAGGCGAGTTCGGTGAAGCGGACCCGCTTTTCCCGGTCCATGTAGGCCCCGACCAGTTGCCGGATCTCGGCCTTGCGTCCGGCCGGTTGGGCAAGATACCAGCCGCTGCCCAGCAGCAGGAGGACAACGTTGAATCCAACAACCGCGCGACGTCCCCAGCGGGAGCCAACCAGCCAGCCGACAATGCTCAGCGGTGACAAGGGCGCTGATTTGGACCGGGAGGGGGTGGATTTACGGGTGCGTTTGCGTGCCATGTTCTTTGTGGGGCTAGCGGTAGCGGATTCTCCGCACGAAGGAAAAGCTGAAAAGTGACCCCGGGGGCGGAGGGCATCGAAACGAAATTGACGGATATCCCGTTTCCCGGGCATCTACTCCGCATGAGACTGCTTTTTCTCGCGCTCCTGATCGCTTTGGCCGTCCCCCGTGATTCAGCCGAAGCGGCTTCCCCCTCATCCAAACAGCTTCAGAATCTCCTGAAGCGCTTTCCTGACGCCGACCTGAACGGCGACGGGAAGCTGACGGTCGAGGAAGCGCGCGCCTACCAGAAGAAGCTCCAGGGCGGTCGCCCGAGGCGCGGCGGCAAGGCGGGCGGCGGAGCGCCGCGTGAATTCAAGGTCGACCCGGGCTGGGATGCCGACCGCTTTCCCGCGCACGCCGTCGCCTACCAGTCTCCGGAGGAGATTCGCGCCCTCTACGCGAAGCAGGTCGGCGCGGGCAGGGCGGTTGTGTCGTACGACAAACCGACGGATGGCGCCCTGCGCATTGTGGGCACGGGGCACAGCTTCATGGCTCCGGGCTACAAGACCTTTCCGGTCATTGCCAAGGCCGCCGGGATGGATCAGCCGCTATACACGCACACGGGCGGAGGCATCACCGGCAGCGCGCGCTACAAGTGGGAGCAGGAGAACGGCATCTTCCAGTTCGACGGCCGGCCCGTTCCGAAGCTGCTTTCCTCGATCGCCAACGCCCGATGGGAGGCGATGATGTGGGGGCCCTATTTCAACGACCGCCCCGAGTATTACGCCTGCTGGATCGACTTCTGCCTGAAGTACAACCCGGACATGAAGTTCTTCCTGTCCGACGCCTGGCCGCAGCTTTACCAGCTCAAGGAGATCCCGAAGTCGGAGGACTTCTTCACGGCCGAAGTCATTGACCGCATGGGGAAGGAACGGGTCGCCGGCTACACGAAGCACGTGGCAACATTGCGCGCGAAATACGGCGAACGGATCTTCATCATGCCGACCTCCGACGCCATGGTCCTGGCGGCGAAACGCCAACTCCGCGGCGAACTGCCCGGCATCGAGGGCCTGCACAAGGCGGTGGGCGGCAAGGAGCGCTCGCTCTGGCGCGACCAGCTCGGCCACCTGGGGCCGGGCTTTGACCGGCTGGAAGGCTACGTCTTCTACGCCACGATCTACGGGCGCTCCCCCGAACTCATCAAGACCCCGATCAGGTTCACCGACAAGGGCGGCTTTCCGAGCCCGGAACTGGACGCCATCTTCCGGAAGATCGCCTGGCAGGCGGTGATCGGAAACCCGCTCTCCGGCGTCCGCGACCGGGACGGCGACGGGATCAGGGATTGATCTCCAGCGTCGTCTGTCCGGGCAGCTCCACGGTCAGCTCCTCGACCCATTCCCGGCGCAGGAAGTTGCGGGTGCGGACCAGGAGGCGATCGCCCTCCACGAAGATGAAGCGGCCTTCCGCGCTCGCGTTTCGGTGGCCCAGATTGCAGACGGACACGTGGAGGCATTCGCCCTCCGGGCGCAGGGTTCCGCGGCCGAATCGGTCCACGCTGGTGTGCTTGGCGCGGGTATGGCCGGATACCCAGAGCTTCACTTCGGGATGTCCCGCAAGCATCTCCTTGATGGGTTCGGAATCCGGCACGCGGGTGTTGAAGGGCTGTTCGCCGGGCAAACGGCCAAGGTAATCCCCCGAATGGCAGACCGTGTCCGCCAAGGGCAGGGGATGGAAGATGATCGTGGTTGCCTTCTCCTCGTCCAACGCGCGGGCAAGGCGTCCCACGCGGGCCGCCTCGATGGGAATCTCCCGTCCGAAGACCGGAACGCCGAGGAACACCATGCGGATGCCCCGGAGAAACAGGACGCCGTCCAGCGGCCGCCCGCTGATTGCGAAGTAGCCTTGGAGAGATTCCGGGGTCCGCGCCTCCGCCGCGCCGGCGAGGTAGTAGCTGGGGACGGTCAGTTTCTCCAGCAGCTCTTTACGGACGAGGGGAAAGGTCTCCTCTCCGCGCCCGCTCACCCCGCCGTTCAGGACGAGCAGATCGAGGTTGGGAATGGACGCCAGATCGTTGAGGAACTCCCGGTGAAAGCCCGTCTCCCGGCCCTCCCCGGCCCAGCCGAGGTGCAGGTCGGAAACGACGCCGATGCGAAGCCCGACGCCCGACGGCGCGCGGGGCGGTCGGCGTTCAAACGCGTCCGCCTTCGGTTTCGGCGATTCGTCCACGGGCGCGGATCGTTCAGCCGAAGGTGCCGCCGTTCCAACCCCACATGGAATGCTCCACGTCGAAGAAGTTGACGAACACGCGCTTGGGCGGAATCTCCAGAACGTCTTCCAGCAGCGCAACGATCGCGGCGGACAGCGCGGCGGGAGTCCCCTCCGGCAGGCCGAGGCTGCGCAGCTCGACGAACGCCGAGTCCTCGATGCTCCCGCCGAACGCGATGTGCTGGCGTCCCTCGACGATGACCTGGACGTAGTCCATGGGCTTGTTCAATTCGTCCACCACCAGCTGCGTGCCCCGTTCGAGGAGCGCGTCCTTCTGTTCCGTGGAGATGTCGGTATTGGTCTGGATCTTGAGCAACGGCATGTCCGGATTTTATCAGACCGCCCGGGCCGTGGCAACGCGGCCGACGAGGGCCCGCACAAGGCGCTTGGACGCGACCTTTGAGAGAATGGCGGGGCCGACTGTCCTCCGTGAGCCGACGTGAGCATGTCCAGGCGAAGCTCACTGAGGACGGCCCGCGCCGCCCTGTTGCGGTCCGGCGAATTCGTTGACAAACATATGGCCGAATGAAAAGGTTCCCGCTCCCTTGATTCCGAGGGGCTGAAAAAAAGGCCTGTTTTCAGGCGGTTCGGCGCCCCGACGGTCGGTTCGTCCACGCCGGTTTCAGCGGAAAATTTGCAACCCTACGAAAGAACGACATGACAGAACAGAAAGCTCCCTGGATCACCTTCCGCCCCCAGATCAAGGTGCTCGACTGCACCGTGCGCGACGGCGGCCTGATCAACAATCACCAGTTCAAGGACGGCTTCGTGAAGGCGGTCTACGACACCTGCATCGAGGCCGGCATCGATTACATGGAACTGGGCTACAAGAATTCCGGACGCCTGTTCAACAAGGATGAACACGGCGACTGGAAATACTGTTCCGAGGAGGACATGCGCCGCATCGTCGGCGACAACGAGGGCGGGAAGATCAAGCTCACCGCCATGGCCGACGCCGAGAAGTCCGACTACAAGACGGACATCCTGCCCAAGAAGGACAGCGTCCTGGACTGCATCCGCGTCGCCACCTACGTACACCAGCTGAACGTTGCGGTGGACATGATCAAGGACGCCCATGACAAGGGCTACGAGACCACCTGCAACATCATGGCCATCTCGACCGTCGGTGAGAAGGAGATTGACCAGGCGCTTGAGGTCCTGCGGGATTCCCCGGCTGATGTCGTCGTCGTCGTCGACAGTTACGGCGCGCTCAACTACGAGCAGATCCGGCACCTGGTCCAGAAGTACCAGACGGCGTTGGAAGGCACGGGCAAGGAGATCGGCATCCATACTCACAACAACCAGCAGCTCGCCTTCGCGAACACCATCGAGGCTCTAATCCAGGGCGCCAACCGCCTGGACGCCACCATGATGGGCATGGGTCGCGGCGCCGGGAACTGCTGCATGGAGCTGCTGCTCGGCTTCCTGCGCAACCCGAAGTTCAAGCTGCGCCCCGTCTACAAGCTCCTGCAGGAACAACTCCTGCCGATGCAGAAGGAGGGCGGCCTCGAATGGGGCGCGCTCGTTCCCTACAACATCACCGGTCACCTGAACCAGCACCCCCGCGCCGCCATGCGCGTGCTCGACCTGCCGGAGCGCGACGACTGGGTCAAGTTCTACGATAGCTGCGTCGCCGACATCTGAGCCGGACGGACAAACAAATTCCCTTTGCAAAAGGCGGCCCAACCGGCCGCCTTTTTCTTTTTCTTGGCGCGCGCCGGCGAGGGTGGTGGTGCGAACTGTCCCCAGAGAGCCGAACGTTGGAATTTGCAGATCTGCGTCCGAGCTGTTCCCAAGCCATGTGCGACGCAGTGGCGGAATCCCTGGCGTTTCCATGTCCGAGGCTCGGCTCACTGGGGACAGTTCGCCCACCTTTCGGCGGCCGCCCCTTACCGTTCGACGAGCAGTTCCTCGTTGCTGATGTGGGCATAGACCCCTTCATAGAGCAGGGGCGATTCGCTTTCTGCGGTGACGCAAAAGCCGCGCGGTCGCGCCTCGATCAACAAGGGGCGGCCATCGACGGGATTGACCGGGATCGTCTTGAGGTAGAGGGGGTAAAGCTCCTCCACGGTCGAAGGCAGCGCGCCTTCGTGATCAAGCCGGTAGCGTTCGGCTGCGATGGCCGTCAGGCAAAGCCGCGACCAGAACACCTGCCGATACGAAATCATCGCCAGCGACTCTGCGAACGGGGCGGCGTCCGCTCCCAGCGAGAAGGGCCTCCCCTTTCCCTCGATCTGACGGAACTCCAGAATGCCTCCGGGCCGAGTCCCTGAGACAATTCGTTGAGCCTGCCCCAGGGCGTCAAGATACCCGAGTCGCGCGCGCTCCATACCCCCGAGCAGGGCATTCAGTTCCCAGCCTGCCCGCGCCGGCGGCGGAACGCGGCTCCATTGTTGGTACACCATCGCCGCCTCGAACTGTCGATTGCGATCGCCGCTCGTCAGTTCCTCGATCAGATAGGCGCGCCACAGGTCGACCTGGCGGCTGATGAACCCCGGCGTCCGCTCCAAGATGGCGCCGATCTGCGACTGCAGGGCGCTCAACTGAAGGCGCGAGGCGAGTCCCGAAGAGAGCAGCAGGCTGGTGAGGTCCCTCAGGTTCCTGCATTGTTGTTGCCGGTGGTAGATGTACCTGGCGTGATCAGCGTCCTCCAACAGGCGCGTGTGCTCCAGGGAAAGCCTGCTCCATTCCAGCGCCTCTTCGACACGCCCTTCGTGAACCGCCAGCAGGACTTCGCAGTGCATGTTCTCGACGACCGCGCGGAGGTTCGCGTAGTGCGGCCAGCTCTCATGGTTCCAATGGTCCACCTCGAAGTCGGGCGGCCCGGAGGTCAGAGCCTGCCGGAAGACGTTCATCGCGGGGCGGTTGGTCAGGACGAACGCGCGTAGATGTTCCAGATCGTCTTCCCGGAATTTCCGATCCTCAGCTTGCGGGGATCGCAGTCGATCGAACCCGCGCCAGAGTTCCTTGTGCCGGTAGATCCGGTTGGCGGCCAATGCGCGATAAGACTCAACCAGCGCCGTCGTGGCCCCTTCCGCCCGCTTGGCCTCGGTTTCGAGAGCAAGGTCCGCCCGCGACGAGGGGACGCCTTCCGCGCGCAGTTGAGCGAGCCTCCGCTCAAACTTCACTCCCAACCACGCGCGGTTGCCGGTCACAAACAGGACCGCCAGCGCCAACGGGGTGCACCAGCGCAGCCATTTCCTGCGCCAGAGCCGGTCGAGGAGCGACCGCAGTGCGGAGCGGTCTTCCGGCTCCGGCGGGCGCGGCGGTTCGAGGGGTTGGTCCAGGACGCCGGTCGCCGCGAGTTGGAAGGCCCGCGGAATCTCCGCCCGCGCCCTGCGGACGTAGAGCGCGTCGGACAGGACAACCGCCGCGATGCCGAGCCCGAACCAGCCGGCGCCGGTCACCCACCGCCACACCTCAACCCCTGCGAACTCCAGCAAGAGCATCGTCAGCGCGATCAATCCGACGAAAAGCCAGGGACGCAGCATCACCCGGCCCATTCCGAAGCTGGCCAGTGCGGCGTCGGGTTTATTCCGGAGTCCGAACCAGGTGCCGACCCAGGCCAGCGCGATCCAGTTCGAGAGGTTGATGATCGTGTAGCAGGCCACGATCCAGAAGATGGTGGCGGGCTCCGCCACGCGTTCATATCGGTCCCGCGTGTGGAGGGCCATCAGGCCGCCCATCAAGACGAGATTGAGCGCTGTGACCGCGAGCAGGACGGGCCCGAACTGTCGCCGCAGCGCCATCCACAGCCCGGCCAGGATCCGCTTCAAACCCACGGGCGCGCAGAGGATCATCTCCAGCGAACCGAGTTTGCGCTCCTCCACCAACTGTATGCCCGCAGCCTGGTTCAGCTTGGCGCGCATGCCCAGGTCGAAGACGATTGCCGCCAACCACCAGAATCCCAGCGGGGTGCCGTGACGATCCAGCAGCCGCCAGCACAGGAACAGGGCGCCGTAGACCACGGCGAAGTAGATCCAGTAACCAATCGAGCGATACCGGTCCCGGCAGTTCAGCCAACAGACCGGGTTCCGGTCCAGCAGCGCGGCCCGGTACTTGGGATCGCGGCTGCCCGACCGAAAATCCCAGTTCTGGAATTCCTTCAGGCGGCGCTGCTTCTTGGTCTGATTCTGTCGGTCCTGCCAGTTTCCGCGCACGGATCGGATTGCCAGGGCCAGGAAGAAGACGCCGGTCAGGAACGAGGCGCCCAGCGAAGCGCCGTAGAATCCCAGCGCGTGCAGTTTCGCCTGCGAGCAGGCCAGCGGAAACAGGGGTGAGACGCCGGCGACGACAAACGCCAGCGACGGGAGGTCGTAGTCCGACGCGAGGATGCCTCCCAAGACCGGCGCGATGACGCCCAGCGACAGGATCAGGGTTCCTCCCAGAAAGGCGACGGCGGCCGTTTGCAGCCGCTTGGTGGAAAGGAACATTCCCAGGCAGGCCGATACGAAGAGCGTGTTGAGCAGCGCCAGCCCGACCCGCCCGAACTCAGCCATCGTCACGCCCCCGAGCAACACGCACAACGCGAACACGGGCAACGTGGCGATCAACCCTTCGAAGGCGCGCAACGACCGCGCAAAGAGCTTGGCCAACACGATCTGCCCGCCGCCCAGCGGTGTAAGAAACAGCAGTCCCAAAGTCCCCTGGTCCCGCTCCTCCCGGATCGAGGCCAGCGTCAGCGAGAAACCCGTCATCAGGCAGTAGAGGTAGGCGGCGCCGGCTGTGTAGGTCAGGAGCGGCTTGCCCCCGCCTCCGGTCGCCGTCACTCGGTCGAGGATCGCCAGCGCGATCGCGATCCCGAGCAGCGCCACAGAGCCCATGAACACACGCAGCCTGTGCGTCCGCTTGGAGCGCGCGGCGACAAGCAGTTCCCGATGAAGAACCGGTCTGGCGGGGATGAGGGTCAAAGCGGCGGCGTCCTTTGCGGGGAATCTTCCAGAACGCGCCGTCGAATTCAAGAATCGGCAATCAGGGTAGGGCAAAACTGTCCCAGTGAGCCGACGCGAGCGCTGAAGTTCCGCAATTCACATGCGCCCCCAAGGTCAGAGACGCGCTTCGGAAATTGGGCCCTTCTCAGGGGCTCCACGCCGCGTTACGATCTCTCCCCAACATGAAAGGCCGACTGGAATACAAGATCGCCATCGTGACCGGGGCCGCCTCGGGCATCGGCGCGGCGACGGTGGCAAAGTTCCTGGACGAGGGCGCGCGCGTTCTTGCGACCGACATCAATGAAGCCGGCTTGTCCGCGCTCAAGGATTCCGTCGGCGATCAGGACGTCCGGCTGGCGACGTTTCCCGGCAGCGTCGCGGACGCCGCGGAAGTGGACGCCATCGTGGCGGAGTGTGTGGCGCAATTCGGCCGGCTGGATGTCCTCGTCAATTCCGCCGGAATCACGCCGCGCACCCTGCCTCCCGAGGCCAGCTACGAGGAGCGCTGGCAGGCCGTCATGGACATCAACGTCAAGGGCGCCGTCTTGATGTGTCGCGCGGCCGTCGAGCGCATGCGCGAAAACGGCGGCGGCTCCATCGTGAATCTCGGCTCGATCATGAGCCAGGTCTCCTATCCGGTGTCGCTTCCCTTTTCCGACGGATTCAACCCCTACCCGCAAAGCAAGGGCGCCATCGTGCAGTTGACCCGCGACATGGGGATCCGCCTGGCCGCGGAGAAGATCCGGGTGAACGCCGTGTGCCCCGGATTCGTCTACACCGCCCTGACCCGGAATGTCACCGAGAAGCCCGAAATCCACGAGGCCATGAAGGCCCTGCACCCCCTCGGTCGCCTCGCGGAGCCCGCCGAAATCGCCAACGTCATCGCCTTCCTCGCCTCCGACGAAGCCTCCTTCGTCACCGGCGCCGCCTGGCCCGTCGACGGCGGATACACCGCCGCTTAGAAGTGGGTCCTTTCGGCAAAAGGATCCTGCCAGCGTAGGTAGGGGGCGACTCGCCGCAGGCGCCCCACTTCAAAGCCCCATCGGGGCGACGCCATTCCAGTTACGACATTCTCCGAACCGGATTCGGGCGAATCCAAGCCACTCCAAAACTCCATCACTCCAACCGCCTTTCCGGTCAATCCTCCCTCCACAGCTCCCGGATCGTTTCGACCGTGTGTTCGACCAGCGCCTGGCCGCCTTTCGGACCGACCAGGTTGCTCATGATCGTGGCGCTGTAGTTGGTGAAGGGATTCTCGTCCAAGGCTCCGCCTGCCACCGCCCGCGGCGTCGGCAGATAATAGGCGTGCTGTCGGAGCGCGCCGGTCAGCTGGATCTGGAAGGTCTGCAGCGCCGGGCTGCGGGCCTCGATCTGCACGCCGTAGTCCACAAACAACTCGAAGGGGCTGGTGGTGATCGCCACGTCGCCCAGGCGAAGCGCGTGCAGCTCCATCGCGTAGGTCGTTTGCTCGCCCTTCTGCTGGGCCTGAAAACGATCGGCGATCAGCCCGTAGAAATTCCGCTTCCAGTGATCTGATTTCCCCGGCGTCCGCTTGGCGTCGAGGTCCTCGCGAACTTTTTTGGCGACGGCATACTCGGCTTTGGTCACGATTTGCGCCGGGAGTTCCAGTAGCTGCACGCGGTGCGTCAGCGGCACATCCGTGCGGATGTCCTTCGCAATCACGCCGCTGACATCGTCGAAGGCGGCGGCGACGCGGCGGCCGATCTCTTCGGTGTAAGTCAGGCCGCGGAGTTTCAGCATCCGCTGCTCGCTCTTCTTCCGGTGAACCTGGGCCCGGGGAGTCTGGTCGCCGGCCGGAGCGCAGAAGCCCAGGACGCAGACCTCGTCGCCGTGGCGCTCCCGGATGAGGCGGCGGACGTCGTGCCAGAAATCCGCGCTGACCTTGCCGCCGCCCTCGGCCTGGGCCGTGGTCGACAGGGTGATGGCGGCCGCTTTCAGCCGCTTCTTGGAATCGTAAAAACACAGGATGTGGACGCCATGATCCTCAAAGCCCTCGACGCCGCGGAAACTGGCGTCGCTGGCCTTGCCGTACATTTTGGAGGAGCCGTCCTGGTAGACCATGCGCCGGTTGTGGCCCGCGACCGCATGGCCCAGCCCCCAGGCCGCGGCCCCGGCGGACCGGCTCTTCCAGGCCTTTTCCACCGCCCGGGCCATCTGTTCATACAGCCAGGGGACGTAGTCCTTGGGCTGGACAGCATCCTGGTAGTCCTTCTCCGCATACCGGTTCTGCAGGAGGACCGGCGCGGCGTGGGTGTGGGTGGCGGCCAGGAAGAGCTTTTCGACGTCGCATCCGGGCAATCTCCCGGACATGTGCCGGCGGAAGCCCTCCTGGATCCCCGGCCGGATGACGCACAGGTCGCAGGCGACGAGGATGGCGTGATCCAGCGAACGCCCGCCGTCGCGCGATTCGAGGGCCAGGACATTGGCGGTCAGGCGGCTCTTGATTTCGCGGGCGATCCGGACGGAAGTGTTGCCGGTCAGAGTGACGGGGCCATCCGGTGTGATGTCCGCCGTCGCGCAGCCGATCCACAGCTCGGCCGCCCGGAGCGGTGTGGCCGACGCGGCGACTCCCAAGGCGCCGGCGGCGAGGATTGCGGGGCGGATGAAGCGCGCGACTCGGCGCGGTTTGGGGTTCGGGGAGAGGGAGGGATTCATGGAAAAGTCTTCGTAGCGCCGCCCATGTTGGATGTCGAACGTTGAATCCCCTTGGGTGTCAGTTCGCAAACGGATTCTCCGCGGTCACGGATTTGTCGTCCCAGTCCTCGGAATTCCGGAGCTCCCGAAAATAGGCGGGCTCGGATGAAACGAAAGCGTGTGAAGACAGGGGCGGCGAATCCAAAACCGGTGGGGAGAGACTCCGTCGAGCCTTGATCTAAACCCCGGGAGGGATGAAAGAAGATCCAGGAGGACGAGGCGTTGGCTTGGAGACTTTGACTTCAGTTCTTTCGATTCAAAACTCCAGCCGAATCTCGTTCACGTTTCCTGCAAAAGCCCGCATCCGCTTGCGGACTTGAACTCGCTGCGTTCCCAATTCCCCCACCTGCACGTCATAGTGGCCTTTGGCGAAGGTCCAGGGTTGGAATTCGGTTCCCTTGATGCGGAGGGTGTAGAGGATTTCGCCGGTGTCGGAGTTGGCGACCTGGACGACGGGGTCCTCGATGCCGCTGACCTTGATCGTGGGGAGCCAGGCGGCGGGTTGGCGGCCGTAGTTGTCGGTCTGCTTGATGGTCTTGGGCCAGCCGTCGTACTGGACCGCCTTCTTGCCGGCGGCGGGGTCGCTGAAGCGGGGCCAGTTCTCCATGGTGATGGTGCGGTCGCGCTTGTTGAATTTGACGATGCCGTAGCCGGGCATGCGGTCGTGCAGGGCCTTGGGCTCATGGCCCATGTCCTTGCCGGGGTTGGTGGCGGCATAGACGGTGACGTGGTTGCCGAAGCCGTCGTGGAAACGGCCGGTGTAGTCGGGCATCTCCTCGGGCCAGCCGTCGTCCCGGACCGCGCGGCCCTGGGGCGGCATCCAGGCGCGGGGGTAGAAATTCGCGACGGAGGGCACGCAGAAGGACCAGCCCGCGTCGTCGAAGCCCTCGATGCCGTGGTGGACGATGGTGGAAAGGTGTTGGTCTCCGCCGAGCATGAAGGCGAAACCCCGGCGCATCGCGTCGAGCGCGCGGGCGCGGCCTGACTGGGGCCAGCCGTTGGAGTCGTAGTCGGCGACGAGGTAGCTGAGGTTGCCGCCGTGGTGGGTGGCAAGGTTTCCGAAGATGGTCTGGGAGACGACCATCTTCATGTCGGCGCCGGTCCAGTCGGCGGCCCAGTCGCGGAGGAACTTCTCCTGTCGGTCGCCCAGGAGCTGCGCGCCGGGGACGTCGGCGGTCCTGGGATCGAAATTGGGATCGTTGACGTGGTCGGCGCGACCGGTGTCGGTGGGGGGGGCGACGCCGTTGGGGCCCCACTTGAACTTGCGGTCCTCGATGATGGCGACGCTGACGCGGCCGAGGGTCATGGGCGCGTAGTAGACGCCGATGCCCTGCTCGATGGGCGTGGGATCGTAGGGATCGGGCAGGTGGCTGGTCTGGGTGCGGTCGACCATCTTCACGAAGTCCGCGCTCTCGACGTAGCCGCCCTTGTCGTCCTTGTCGGTATGGCGTCCGCCGCGTCCCCAGACGTTGCCCTGGAAGACGTCATGGTCGTCGGGGATGGTGATGGTCGGGATGTCCTTCGTTAGGTCGCGGTAGGCCCAGCTGAACAGATACCACTTGTAGAGGTAGTCGAGCATGGTGGCCTCACCCTGGCGATGGACCGGGG
This sequence comes from Verrucomicrobiales bacterium, assembly GCA_038126235.1. GTDB lineage: Bacteria > Verrucomicrobiota > Verrucomicrobiia > Limisphaerales > JAYPEY01 > JAYPEY01. Next base: position 41,671 of record JAYPFK010000011.1, on the reverse strand, counting down.
CGGTGGGGCTGGCGCCCTCGTAGACCTGGTCGCCGGAGAAGAAGAGGAGGTCGGGCTTGTGCTTGGCGACGTTGGCGGTGAGGTCGTTGTGCGGGAACCACATCGCGTTCCTAGTCCACTCGTAACGGCCGCGATCGACGCTGCCGCGGGTGTTGTGGTTGCCGGTGAAGCCGGCGACGACGATGACGGGTTTCTCGACGGGGTCGCGGCGGATGGTTCCGCCCCAGGTGAATTCGCGCAGGTCGTTGTCGCGGGTGCGCCACTGGTAGACGACGCGGTATTTCGCGTCCTTGGTGGAATCCCAGTCGGGAACGCGGAACGGCGCGGTCCAGCCCGGGGCGACAATTCGCGTGGTGGCGACGGTGTCCCAGAATTTCCCTTTGAGGACCTGCAGGCGCACGGACTGGTTGTCCGAATGTCCGATGGGCATCATCTGGGCGGTGATTTTCAGGACGTGGTTGTGGACGGTGTATTGAGTTCCGAGGATGGGGCCGGCTGCGAACTCGGGCGTCTCGACAATGCCCTCGCCCTCCACGCGCCAGTCGCGGAACCAGAAGCGCGCGGTTCCGCCGGCCCGGCCCGGATGGGAGACGAGCGCGAGATTCCCGGCGATCCGTTCCTTGGGAACGCCCGCCCATTCGGCCTGGCTGATCCGCTCGCCGGTGGCGAGATCGAGGGCGGTGAGGGTCAGCAGGCGGGCGTTTCCGGTCTTGTTCACGGAGAGATGGAGGACAACGCGGCCGAAGGGGCTGCGGACAGTCGCGCCGGGTTTGCCGGTCGAGGCCATGGGAACGGCGGCGCCCTGCGCGGTGTCGATCACCTCGATCTCGGCGACGGTGGTCGAAGGGCGGTTTTCATGGGCGGAAAGCGCGACCAGCCGAAGGTAGCGGGCGCCGACGCGGTTGAAGACGATGTGTTGCGGCTGGCCCGTGTTGGGCAGGTCGCCCTGGGCGACGGGGATTCCCCAGTTCTTGGCGTCGTCGCTGACGTAGATTTCAAAGTCCTTGATGCGGCCGGCGATGTTTTCCTGGCGGGGCGTGTAGCGGACGCTGTTGATGGTCGTGGTCTCGCCGAGGTCGATCTGAATCTCGTGCGGGTGCTTGGGCTTGTTCTTCTTCCATTCGGTATGCCAGATCGTGGAGGGATCGCCGTCGATGGCGTTGGCGGCGGGGGAGCCCGGCTCGACGGAGTCGGCGTGGATCACCTTCCAGCCGCGGCTGTTGCCGGTTGGTGTGGGCGGGACGATTTGGCCGGGCTGGGTCGGGCCGTTGAAGGGGCCTTTTTCGAGATCGTGGAAGAAGACCATTCCGGTCGCGTCCACGCCGGCGAAGATGCCCGCGCCCGGCCCCCAACTGTGATGCACCAGGGCGGCGGCGCGAGGATCGACCTCGCCCCCGGCGCCGATGAGGAAGCCGGAGGCGGAGAGCCTCGACATGAAGGGGTTCTCACCGACCACGCCGGTTTCGACGCGCATGGTGAAATCGCCGCCCTTCGGGTCGGGGCGGTGGGTCAGCAGGTGGACGGTGCGCAGCGGTTTGGCAGCGCGGGATTCGACGCATTCGAGTCGGCCGACGACGACGCGCCAGTCCTGCAGGCGGTTGGCCCAGAGGCCGGGGCCGGCCCAGACGCGTTCGCCGCGCTGGGGCCAGTCGCTTTCGAAGGAGGCGGCGGAGGCCAGGATGGCGGAGCAGGCGAGGGAGAAGAGGATGAAACCGGGTTTCAGCAGGGAGGCGGGAAAGGTTCTCATACGCGGGGTCCGTGGTTCTGGTTTCCGTGGCTGAGACTGTCACGTGAGGTTGGGGCAGGCAATGGCGTTTTGTGGTTCTCGGTTCTCGGTTGCTGAATGCTGGTGGCTGGTGACTGGTGATGTGATGGCGGGAGCGTTGGGAAGATTTGGGGAGAACTGTGCGTCTGCGATTGGGATGGAGGCCTCCATAGTCCGTTCAGGACTTAGAAGTGGGACGGTTCGGCGAGCTTTCCCTACCGCGTCAAGGTAGGGGCGACTCGCCGTAGGCGCCCCACTTCAACACGTTCCGGCGCCGTCCAGCTGGTCGAAGACGAGGACGTTCGATCGCCTAAAACGCTCCGAGGCGCGGGGGGTGGGGGTCCATGCTGAGGACGCTGGCGTCGAAGCATTGTCTCAGCAGGCGGAGTTTCTGGTCGCGGTGATCGGGGGCGTCCCAGAGGTTGTTGAATTCGTCGGGGTCGGAGCGCAGGTCGTAAAGCTCGCCCTGGTCCGTGCCGTGGTAGACGACGATCTTCTCGTCTTCTGTACGAAGCATGGTCCCGTAGGAGTGTTTGTGGGCCCAGGAGTTGTAGTACTCGCTGTAGACGAAGTCACGGAAGCGCGCGGGATCGGCCTCGCCGCGGCAGATCGGCGCCAGCGATCGCCCCTGCATGCGCTCGGGGACCTCGATACCCGCGGACTCCAAGAGCGTGGGCGCAATGTCGATCAGCTCGACCAGGCCATCGACGCCCAGGCCGGCCTCAAACCTTCCCGGCCAGCGCATGGTGAGCGGCACGTGCACGGCCTCCTCGTAGAAGTGCGGCCCCTTCAGGTAGAGTCCGTGATCGCCCAGCATCTCACCGTGGTCGGACATGAAGATGACAATGGTGTTCTCGCGCTGGCCGCTCTCGTCCAAGGCGGCCAGGATGCGGCCGACTTGGTCGTCGATCAGTTCGCACATGGCGAGGTTCGCGGCGCAGACCTGGCGCTTGTCGTCGTCGGTCATGCCGGCGACGTGAAAATACCCCGGTTCGTTGTGCGCCCATTCGTGGTCGAGGCGTTGGTAGGTCGTCTTGTTGTCGAGTTCGCCCTCGCGCCACTTGGGCAGGGGCATCTGCGCGGGGTCGTAGCGGTCGAGGTATTCCTGGGGCGGATCGAAAGGATGGTGCGGGTCGAAGCAGTTGAAGCTGAACATCCAGGGCTTGCCCTTGTTCTCCCGGAGGAAGTCGATGGTCATCTTGGCGCACCAGGTGGTCTGATGATATTCGGCGGGCGGACCGGGTTTCACGTAAGCCGTGCCTTCGTTGCGGTTCAACTCCTCCCAGGTTTTCCCCTTCTTCGTGAGCCATTGCGTGTAGGCGTTCTCGGGCCAGTCGGGTTGCGGATGATGGGACCAGTGGAAGGTGGAGTAGCCGTCGTCGATGCGCTCCTCGACGCGGTTGTTGGCGCAGGAGGCGAGGTGCAGCTTGCCGGCGAGGCCGCAGGTGTAGCCATGATCGGCGAGGATGCGGCTGATGAGGCGCTCGTCGTCCGGGATCTTCTGCCCGTTCTGTCGGCAGCGCGTCGTGCGGGGATAGCGGCCGGTGAGGAAGGAGGCGCGGCTGGGCGTGCAGACCGGACTCTGGCAGTAGGCGCGCTTGAAGGTCACCCCTTCGTCCATAAGGCGGTCGATGTTCGGGGTGCGGGCGAGTTGATTGCCCAAGGCGCGGATGGTGTCGTAGCGCTGCTGGTCGGTGCAGAGCCAGAGGATGTTGGGGCGGGAGGACGCGGTCATGTGTTTCTGTCGCCGGACGGTAGCATGGCGGATTTCGGCGGGCGATGTTCTTTGGTTGGGTGAGGGGATGCGTTGGCGGCTGCCTTCTCAAGAAGGTGGACAGCGGATCCCTCGCCGGCTTCGTCCATGCTCCTGCGAGCGCGGCTACGGGCATGTGCGGTTTTTCTAGAAAGGGCTTGCGTGGCGGAGGGGGCTGCTCTAGCTTCTCGCCCCCTCGAAATCCGTTCGGCGGGTTTCCTTCATGTGGCTTGGTAGCTCAATGGTAGAGCAGCGGCCTTTTAAGCCGTTGGTTCTGGGTTCGAGTCCCAGCCAAGCTACCACTTATCTTTCCAAGGGTTTTCCGCGAAATTGGCCCAAATGTTCGAAATTCCCGGTTTTCAACCTGACTGCTGTTGCGAATTTCAGATGAACGGAAATGCAGGCCAGTCGGTTTAGATGTCGAGAATTGGCAACCGTTTTGGCAACCGCTCCCACCGTTCGCCCGATCTCAGTTTGAAACGCGACACCGCAGGAAGCCGTAGAGCCGCCGCAGCCTCCGCCCGGCATGGTGTCCTTCTTCTTCGGCAATCGCGTCTCTCACGCGTCGCTACGGCCGTCCGTGGACCCATTCCCGAAGTAGCCATGCAACGGGCCGTCCTGTTCAAACGGTCTTTCCGTCACGTTACCTCATTCATGTCTGGTCTTAAGTCGGCCGCTATTTGGTGGATAGCAGTGAAGGAGCGCACCGAGACGACGTTCTCTACAGCGAGCGCGAGATTGACGCGCCAGGAATGCGCAGCCGTGCCGCGGGCCGGGGTGGCCGGAAAGGGGCGCGCATCCTAGGCGGGGTTCTGACATCATGCCGGGCGTTATGAAACGACTCATGAAGGACGCTGCGCGGGTTTGCAACGTCCCTGTGAGGCGCCCGCGGCCTCGCGTCCCGCTGGGATCGACGTTCCCTTTGCCCCGAGCCGGTTCCCGCGCCTTGCCTCACTCTCTGCTTACATGACCGGGCGGAGAAACCTGCCCGTGGCCTTCAGCATCTGAGCCAGCATCTTTCTCCTATTCAGGGGGGACAGCCGCGGAAAGTTCCCGACGGCTTCGTAGTTTGTGAGAAACTCCGGATGCCCCACCGGCACCGGGTCACAACCTTTTCTCTGCTCATAGCAACAAACAGTCTGAGAAGGCCACAAATCCAACGTCGTGAAGTGGCGAACGACCGAATTGATTGCCGCCACCGGCTTCACAACCAATTGCTTGAGGCGGGTGTTCTTCCGTCTCCATACTGGCCAGCTGTTTCTTGGCTGAAAATCTTTCTCGAGATATCTACGCAAGGTGAGAGCGAAGGCTGGGTCGTCAATCGCGACGCTGAGTTCCGTGTTCAGATTGGCCGACCGTGGATCCAGATTATAGGATCCGATGAAACTGAGTCGGTCGTCAATTTGCATGCACTTCGCGTGAATGCAAAGGAACGGGTAATCTTCCACCGCAACGTCCTCCATCATGTCTTCAGTCATCGACGATTCTCCCGTCCGTCGCTGCAATACATCATTGTAGTTGGGAAAGTAATCTTCGAGATCAGCGGGCAGCGGCTTGAATTGGTACAGCCGCACCCCCAATTCATCGACCAACAAGCGCTGATTCTTGTAGAGATATGAGAACGCTGCCCACTTGTCAGTCGCCGCCATACTGTTGCTGGAGATTCTTATATCGAGCGCCGGTTTTCTTTCACGGACCTGCTTGAAAACCTTTTTCGCGCGCTGGCTCAGAACGAGGTATGGCGTTTGAATCCAGATATTGCTCTCGGCCGCCATAACGCTGTGAATCAGGGTCTCATTCAAACGGCTGCTGCCATTGAAGGTGCTTAACTGTTGGTTCTTTCCGGGTTCGTCGCCAAAGAACGCAATCTTGCGCACGACGACGTAACCTTTCTGGTCCGCCGTCGCGACTTCCGGATCCTCCAGCGCCTGCGCCATCCTTCGGTACAGTTCTGCGCCCTCGATTTTCCGAATATTCTTCTTCTGATATGTCTCATCGGCGATCGATTTTTCCACGTCTTCAAATGTCCGCACATCCTTTGCCAGCGAGGAGTTCCAGAAGGCCTCGAACGAGGCCTTCATATCCGCGACCACCTTTCCTCTAATGATGATTTCCAGGTCTTTGAAGTTCCTTTCGGTCGACTCGTGGAAGTATTGATTGTCAATGTTCCTGCCGCCGCAGATTGCCGCTGTGCCATCGACCACCATGAGCTTGTTGTGCATGCGTTGATTCAGACTTGCCGTGGAAAACAACCCGCGGCCAAGGAGGTCCAGCCTCCTCGGTCTGGCAGAGGACGCAACCGGGTTGTAGAGCCGCATTTGAAGACGCGGAACACGTGAAGCCGCCGCGAGGATGTCCGGATCATTGGCGACATACAGGTAATCACAGAGCAAGCGAACTTGCACACCCCGCCCGGCCGCCTTGGCCAGTTCCAGGAAAATCAATTGTCCGCACTCGTCGTCGGCCCAGACGAAGGTCTGTAGTTCGATGCTTGAGTTGGCGGAGCGAATCAAGCGAAGCCGCTCGCGAAGCGCTTCCTGCCCTCGAACGAGGAGTTTGACTTCATGCGGAGTTTCGGAAAAGGCCCGCTTATATTCCTGCGCGGAGACAGGTTTCCGGACCGTAGTGCAGGAACAACAGTTGAGCAGACAGAATACCAGAAACAGCAGCGGAACTCGCAGAAGTGATCCAACCTTGTGGGACAGAAGAGTGATCATGGGTATTCGCATGGTTTGATTCTGCAGTTGCCTTGGGACTTCTTGGCGCATTCGTCCAGGAATCCGTCTTGTTCGATCTACATCGGGAGGAGGATGCCCCGCTTCTGAATGCTTACTTCGTTTTCAAAAGCAGATCTCCCAAGTTCTAACCGAAAATCCTCAGAAAGTTTTGACCCCCCCACGCTTTGGTCCATTCCTCGAGAGACAGTTTTTGGTGGTTTCGGTTTGTCTGTCTTCGGATGTTTGTCTGTCTTCGGATGTTTGTCTCGAAGGTTCCGGCCGGAGCCTTCGAGTTGCTGACCTTGGGCGAATTTCGCCGGGGTTTGCAAGCGCAACGAGCGGGGGGGGGGCGATCATGGTCAGCATGCGGAAGCGGCAGTCGCCCAGCGTCGCACCCATGACGAAGTCTCAACGCCACATTTCGCCGAGACTGATTGGACCCGGCGTTTCGGCGATCGCGTGGCCAATGCCGAGTTTTGGGTCGGAATCCCGGTTCCGTGTTGGCCTTTTAGGCTGTCGGCTCTGGGTTCGATTTCCAGCCAAGCCGTGACTTGCCGCCCTCCGCGCAGCAACGCCTCCTTTCCCGACCCTCACGCGAAGCGGTTGCGCGCCCAGCGCTTGCTCTTCAGGCCGTGGACGATGTCGCGGGCGATGGAGGGGCCCTCGTAGACCAGTCCCGAGTAGACCTGCACCAGGCAGGCCCCGGCCCTGATTTTCTCCCAGGCATCGTCCGCGGTGAAGATGCCGCCGACGCCGATGATCGGCAGTTTGCCGTCGGTCTGTTCGCTCAGGTGTTGGATCACCTCGGTGGCGCGTTCGCGCAAAGGCCGCCCGCTGAGGCCGCCTTCCTGCGCGTAGGTCTTGGCGCAGGTCTGGTTGGTCGTTTCAGGACGCGCGATCGTGGTGTTGGTCGCGACGATGCCGGCGACGTTGCGCGGGCCGGTCAGTTCGAGGATTTCGTCCAGCGCGGAGAAGGTCAGGTCCGGCGCGACCTTGACGAGGATGGGCCGGGGCAGTTTCGAAGGATCGTGGCCGTCCTTGGGCGGGCGGCCCTTGGGCGGCGCGTTGACCTCCTGGAGCGCGGCAAGGATTTCATCCAGCGCCGCCTTGTCCTGCAGCTTCCGCAGGTTCGGGGTGTTGGGCGAACTGACGTTGACGACGAAGAAATCCGCGTACTCCCGCAGCGCCTGAAACGAATTGAGATAATCCTGCGCCGCCTCGTTCAAGGGCGTTTTCTTGGATTTGCCGAGGTTGATCCCGACCGGGTGGTCCGGCCAGCGGCCGCTTTCCTTCCATTTGTGCAGCGATTCCGCCATGGCCTCGGCCCCGACGTTGTTGAAGCCCATGCGATTGACCAGGGCCTCGTCGGCGATTGCGCGGAACATGCGGGGTTTCGGGTTGCCGGGCTGGGCATGCCAGGTGACGCCGCCCAGTTCGCTGAATCCGAAGCCCAGCGACCGCCAGATCGGCACGGCCGCCGCCTGCTTGTCCATCCCCGCCGCCAGCCCGACCGGGTTTGGGAAGGTCAGTCCGAAGGCCTTCACCGGGAGATCGGGGGCTCCGTAGACGGCCTCGAAGGCGTGGCAGAGCGCGGCGCTGCGGCTGGCCAGTCCCAGGCGGCGCAGGGTCAGGTCGTGGATCCTCTCTGACTCCATGGTGAACAGGAGGGAGCGGATGAACTTGCGGTATAAAAAACTCATGCTGTCGGGAACGGGCTCATCCTCGGCGGCGCGGACCGGTTCGACAAAGGAAAAAACGGCGGGCGGGCTTTCAGCGGGAGGTTGTGGCGCGTCTTTCCGGCCTGTAAGGCCGTTCGCGCAAAGCGCAGGGCTTTGAGCCCTGTGTCCGAGTCACGGAGAAACCATGCGGGCTGAAGGCCCGCGCGCGGCATTCTCCGGTCATGAAGCCAGCAACGAAGAGTTGCCGGCTGGTTTTGATGCCTCCATCCTTGAGCGGTCGATGCTGAAACAAGGAGCATCATGCGACCGTTTCGTTCGAAGACGAGTTCCGACAGTTCCTCAAGAAGTATCGGATCGAGTTTGACGAACGTTATGTGTGGGACTGAAGGAAACGTGCGTGAGGGATGTTTGGCCGCGCCGGGGAATCCCCATGCCGCGCGCGGCCTTACAGGCCGCATTCCCGTTGTACGCGCGACGTAGGGCTGAAGCCCTACGCTTTGTGCGGTCGGGCCTTCAGCCCGAATTTCCTGTCCGTCGCCTGTTTGCTGGGTCGAGCGGAGTCGCACGATCGGTTGCCGGCGCCCCACGTGTGCTGCGGGCTGTTCCGCATCCCGACCTGCACAGCCGATCGCCCTTCTTCTTCCGTGTCTTCCGTGGTTGAAACCACCGCGTGCTACAACCGGGACACAAGCAACTCGCGCTGGAAGATCAGTTCCTTCGGCAGGTCGGAGTAGAGGCTCATGAACAGCTCGTCCTGGGAGATGACCTCCTTGCGCCAGGCCTCGGCGTCGATTTCCTCCAGCTTGTCGAGGGCCTCCTGGTCGAAGCCCTCCATCTCGCCGAGGTCGAAGAACTTGGGGCCGGGCACCCAGCCGAGCGGGGTTTCGACGGAGTCGGCCTGGCCGCGGCAGCGACCGATGATCCACTGCAGGACGCGCATGTTCTCGCCGAAGCCGGGCCAGAGGAAATCTCCGTCCTCGTCCTTGCGGAACCAGTTCACGCTGAAGATGCGGGGCGGGTCCTTGATGACGCGGCGCATGGTCAGCCAGTGGCGGAAGTATTCGCCCATGTTGTAGCCGCAGAAGGGCAGCATCGCCATGGGGTCGCGTCGCACCTGGCCCATGCCGCCGACCGCCGCCGCCGTCATCTCCGAGCCGACGGTGGCGCCGACGTAGACGCCGTGCACCCAGTTGAAGGACTGGTAGACGAGCGGGATGGTCGTGGCGCGGCGGCCGCCGAAGATGATCGCGCTGATGGGCACGCTCTCGGGGTCGTCCACCTCGGGCGCGAGCACGGGGTTGTTGGCCATGGGGGCGGCGAATCGGCTGTTCGGGTGGGCCGCCTTCTCCTTGGATTCGGGCGTCCACTTGTTGCCGCGCCAGTCGAGGCATTCCGCGGGAGGCTCGCCGTCCATGCCTTCCCACCAGACGTCTCCGTCGGGCGTGAGCGCGACATTGGTGAAGATGGTGTCGCGTTCGACGCACTTCATGGCGTTGGGGTTGGAGCTGTTGCTGGTGCCGGGCGCCACGCCGAAGTAGCCGGCCTCGGGATTGATGGCGTAGAGCCGGCCGTCCTTGCCGGGCTTCATCCAGGCGATGTCATCGCCCACGGTCCAGACCTTCCAGCCCTTGAAGTGGTCGGGCGGGATGAGCATGGCGAAGTTCGTCTTGCCGCAGGCGCTGGGGAAGGCGGCGGCGACGTAGGTCCTCTCGCCGTCGGGTGATTCGACGCCGAGGATGAGCATGTGCTCGGCCATCCAGCCCTGTTTGCGCCCGAGGTAGGAGCCGATGCGCAGGGCGAGGCACTTCTTGCCCAGCAGCACGTTGCCGCCGTAGTTCGAGGCGGTGGAGAAAATGGCGTTGTCCTGCGGGAAATGGACGATCAGACGTTTCTCGGGGTCGAGGTCGAGCATGCAGTGGAGACCGCGGTTGAAATCGTCGGAATCGCCGAGGTGATTCAAGGCCACGGAGCCCATGCGGGTCATGACGCGCATGCTGAGCACGACGTAGATGGAGTCGGTCAGTTCGACGCCGACCTTGGAAAGCTCCGATCCGGGAGGTCCCATCAGGTAGGGCACGACATACATGGTGCGTCCCTTCATGGCTCCGGCGGTGAGCGCGTTCAGGCGTTCGTACATCTCCTCGGGCTTCGCCCAGTTGTTGGTGGGGCCAGCCTCCTCGTCGGTCTCGGTGCAGATGAAGGTGCACTTTTCCACGCGAGCGACGTCGTTGGGATTGGAACGGTGGTAGTAGCAGCCGGGTCGCTTCTCCTGGTTCAGCGGAATCAGGATGCCCTCCTCGACGGCCTGGGCGGTCAGCGTCGTCTTTTCCTCCTCGGAGCCGTCGCACCAGACAATCTTGTCGGGTTGGCAGTGTTTGGCGGTCTCGGTGACCCAGTCGATGACGTTCTGGTTGGTCGTGTTCGGGGAGTCGCTCATGGGATGGCTGATGGAGGGTTGCGGCTGCGTGAGAATTGTTTTCTGCCCGAACACCCTAAGGGCAGCCCCCGGATCGAGGCAGCTGTTTTCGTTGGTCCAAATTTGGCGGGGGGGCGCCGTGGATTGGGCAACCACGGAAAACACGGAATACACAGAACCTCTTTTCGGTTCGTTCCGGGAATGTTCGAAGCAAAACGGGTGGAGCCGGCGCCTGCGAGACCGGCCATCGTCAAACGGCGGCCGCGGTATCCGCCTTGGGCTCCTGTTTGGCGCAAAGGCTCTTGAGTTCTTTTTCCGTGTATTCTGTGTATTCAGTGGTTGAATCCCGCGCATGTACGGCGGCCTGCACATCGCGGATTGGGGGATGCTGCTGCTCTATTTCACAGGAATCACGTGGTTGGGCCTCCATGCGGCAAAGAAGGTCTCCAGCACGGCGGACTTCATCATGCCCCGCCGTTTCTCCTGGTGGATGATGGCGATGCACGGCTTCGGCACGAGCACGCATTCGGACGAGGCGGTGACGGTGGCCTCGAAGACGTGGACGACGGGGCTGTCCGGGATCTGGTATTCCTGGGGTTGGCTGTTTGTCACGCCCTTCTACTGGTGGATCGCGCCCATGATGCGGCGGTTCCGCGCCTTCACGACCGGCGATGTGCTGGAGAGCCGCTATGACGCCTCGGTGACGCTGCTTTACGCGGCAGTGGGGTTGATGAAGTTCACGGTGAACATCGGGGTGATGCTCTACGCGTCTTCGGCCTTCATCGAATCGGCGTCGGGCGGGGCGATCCCGGCGGGGTTGGCCATCGGCGTGGTGACGGTACTGTTCGTGGCCTACGGACTCGCCGGCGGTCTGGGCGCCGCAATCGTGACGGACTTCGCGCAGGGGCTGATGACCGTGGCCTTTTCATTCATCCTGCTGCCGGTGGCGTTGAACGCGGTGGGCGGCCTGGCCGGCATGAAGGAGACGATTCCCCAGGTCGTGTCCGACAAGAACATGTTTTCGCTGGTCGCGCCGGGCGCCATCGGTTGGTTCTACCTGGCGGTGGTGCCGTTGAACCTGCTCCTGGGCGTCGCCGTGCAGCCGCAGAACATGGGGGCCTGCGCCGCCGGGCGCACGGAGTTCGAGGGCGCGCTCGGCTTCATGGGAGGCAACATGCTCAAGCGTGTCTGCACCGTCGCCTGGTGCCTGACCGGCCTCGCGGCGGTCGCGCATTACGGCGGCGTCATCGACAACCCGGACCAGGTCTACGGGAACATGGCGCGCGATTTCCTTCCCGGCGTCATGCCCGGGTTGCTGGGGTTGTTTATGGCCTCCATGCTGGCGACAGTGATGAACTCCTGCGACTCCTACATGGTCGCCGCCTCGGCCCTGATCACGCAGAATGTCTACAAGCGCGTCCGTCCCGGGGAGTCGGACCGGCATTACTTGTGGGCGGCGCGCGTCTCGGGGCTCGGCGTGGTCGCGGCGGGGCTGATCTTTGCCTTTTCCCTCAAGGGCGTGGTGCAGGGGTTGGAGATCCTCTGGAAGGCGAATGCCATGATGGCGATGGCTTTCTGGATGGGCGTGTTCTGGCGGCGAGCCACAAGCGCCGGCGCCTGGGCGGCGACGCTCTGCACCATCGGGACCTGGTGGCTGACGACCTGCGCGCCGGTGGTCGACTGGCTCGCGACGCTGCCGGCCGTGGATTCCTCGCCCTTCGTTGTCGGGGCTCCGGGCAGCCTCAAGGTCTCGCTTCCCTGGCAGATGCTGTTCTACCTGGCCGGCGGCTTGATGGGCGGCGTGATTGTGAGCCTGTTGACGAAGCCCAAGGACGAGGAAACCCTGAACCGCTTTTACGCCCTGCTCCGCACGCCGGTGACGCCCGAGGAACAACCGGTCGTCCCCTGCACCCTGCCCGAGGGGACGATTGTCCCGCCGCGCCGGGTCTTCTTTCCGAACAGCAGCTTCGAGATCCCGATCCCGACCAAGCGCGGACTGGCCGGGTTCCTGATCGGCTGGGGCTGTGTTGCGGTGATCGTGGGGGCGGTCAGGGCGTTCATCGCGGAGCCCTGAACGGGGCCCGTCTTCATCCACATCAGAAACTGGCGTTCGGCCTCGGCCTTGGATAACGTCGGCCCGCTTTCGCCATCATTCGCGATGCCCCACGAATTCCAACCCGGAGACTCGATCGGCCACGGGCGCTTCACCCTGGAGCGTGAGCTCGGCCGCGGCGGCATGGGCGTGGTCTGGTTGGCGACGGACGCGCATCTCGACGAGCAGGTGGCGTTGAAGTTCCTTCCGCCGCAGCTGGTCGGCGACGCCGAGGCCGTGGACGGCATGCGTCGCGAGGTCTCCAAAAGCCGCAAGCTCTCCCACCCGAACATCGTCCGCATCCACGACCTGATCCTCTCCGCCGACGAACCGCCGTTCGTCACCCTGGAATACATCGACGGCGCGAACATGAGCGACGTCAAGGTGGCCCAGGAAAACCGCCTCTTCTCCTGGGAGCAGATCCGCCCGGTCGTCCGGCAGCTCTGCTCGGCGCTGGATTACGCGCATTCGCAGAAGGTGGTTCACCGCGATCTCAAGCCGGGCAACATGATGCTCGACCGCGAAGGGCATCTGAAGCTGGCGGACTTCGGGTTGGCGGCGTCGTTGAACGAGTCCATCTCCCGCATGACGGCCGACCTCGGCAGCAGCGGCACGCCGCCCTACATGAGCCCGCAGCAGATCGATGGCCGCGTGCCGAAGGCGGCGGATGACATCTACGCGCTGGGCGCGACGATCTACGAGTTCCTCACCAGCAAGCCGCCGTTCTACACGGGCGACATCATGCACCAGGTGCGCACCCTGGCCCCGCAGCCGATGGACGAGCGGCTGGCGGACCTGGAATTGGAGAACGACATTCCGCCCGCCGTGGCCGCCATGGTGATGGCCTGTCTGGCGAAGGAGCGGGAGCAGCGTCCGCCCTCCGCCCGGGCCGTCGCCGAGTGGATCGGGCTGGACACGGGTGATTTCGTCGGCGCGGCCCCGACGCACGAATTGGAGAGCTTTGTCTCCGCGGCGAAGGCGGAAGCCGCGCAACCCGTCGCCTCCGAGGCGGCGACCTTGCTTGACGGAATCTCGCAGGAGGACTGGGAGGATGCCTTTCCCGAAGACGCGGAAGCCCGACGCCCCGAAGGCCGGAGGAAGTGGCTCGTGGCGGTCGTGCTCCTGCTGCTGCTTATCGTGGGCGGCAATGTCGCCAAGAAGCGTCAGATGCAACGCCAACGAGCACGGGAGGCGAAGGCAAAGACCGAGGTGTCCCTGGCCCCGGCGCCGATGGACGCCGATTCCCCTGCGGAGCCTGAAGAGGCTTGGGTCGACCTGTTGCAGGGCGGGATCTTTGGACACTGGCAGGCGCCGCTTGGCCCCATGAAACTGCGGAATCAATGGGAATTGCTCGACGGCGTTCTCAAGACCAAGGACCCTGGCCGACGGGCGCCGAGGATTGACCTGGCGACCCGCGAGGCCTACGACGACTTCGAACTGCGGCTGGAGTTTCAGGCGCCGCCAAACGGCAACAGCGGCATTTTCTACTTCGCGCCGGATCCCGCCGAATCGACCAAGGTCTGTCCGGAGTTTCAGATCGTGGACAACGACCGCACGGCGGACGGTCGCGATCCCATGCGACAGTGCGGCGCGGTCTACAACATGCTGCCCGCTTCGGAGCGGTTGCTTGGCCTGGCCGGCAAATGGAACACGCTGCGCCTCCACGTTCAGGGCGGGGCCGTCACGCACGAGGTCAACGGGATCGTGCTGTTACGCTACGATCGCGATAGCGACGACTGGCGGCGGACCGTCAAGCGTTCGCAACATTCGAACACCCCGGCCTGGAACCCCACGCGGCCGGGCTACATCCTCCTCCAGCACCACGGGGGCAACGTCCAATTCCGCAACATCCGCATCCGCCGGCTGGATTGAGGTATCGTCAGGGACGCGCACTGCGAATCCCTGACGTCGGATGCCTGCGTGATTTGGACCTCCCGGGTTTTTCGCTTGAGCCGGAGGGGGGGTTGACCGGACGGTCTGGGCCGTGCGTTTCCTGATGCTCAATTGGCGCGATCCGAAGAACCACAAGGCTGGCGGGGCCGAGCGGGTCTCGCAGGCTTATCTGGAGGCGTTGGCAGCGCGCGGGCACGAGGCCTGGTGGTTCACGCATGAGTTCGAGGGTTGCGCGCGCGAGGAGGTCGTTGATGGAATCCACGTCGTCCGCGGGGGCGGCGCCGCGTCCTCTTGGCGGCAGGCGAAGAGATGGGTCCGCGGGCAGGCGAAGTTTGACCTCGTCATCGACCAGCACCACGGCATCCCCTGGTATGCGCCGTGGTGGAGCCGGACGAACTGCGTCGCCTACATCCACGAGGTGCTGGGGCCGATCTGGGACGCGTTCTACCAATGGCCGCTGAGTTCGGTCGGCCGGTTCCAAGAGCGTTGGACTCACTGGTTCTACCGGAACACGCAATTCTTCACCGCCTCTTCCTGCACGCGGGACAAGCTGTTGGAACATGGCGTCAAGCAGGTTCAGATCATTCCCTATGGCGTGCACACGCGGGCGCTGCCCGATCTGCCCGGGAAACCGCTCATGGAACCCCTCCGGTTGATCGTGGTCTCGCGTCTCGCGCCGAACAAGCGCATCGACCACGCCATTCGCGCCTTGCGCGAACTGTTGAACCGCGACGTCGAGGCGCGCCTGACAATTGTCGGCGGGGGCGAGGAGGAAGGAAGGCTGCGCGACCGGGTTGCCGAGCTGAATCTGGGCGCGCAGGTGGAGTTCGTCGGGATGCTGCCGGAGAAGGAAAAGGACGCCCGTCTGCGCGATTCGCATTTCCTGCTGCACACTTCCCAGCGGGAGGGGTGGGGGCTCAACGTCATCGAGGCCAACGCCATGGGCGCTCCCGCCATCGTGTATCCGGTCGAGGGATTGATCGAATCCACGCTGCACGGGAAGACCGGCTCGGTCGCCAAGGAGCAGACTCCGGAATCGTTGGCTGACGCGATCGAAGCGGCGGCGAAAGACGAGGTAGTCTACCAACGTTGGCGGGTCGCCGCCTGGGAGCGCGCCAAGGAATATCACTGGGACAACGTCCTGCCCAAGGCCGCCGACTGGCTGGAGGAGATGGCGCGCCGTCCGGTGAAGTGATGTTGGCGGGGCGAACTGTCCGCGGTGAGCCTCGCCTGGTCAGGCTCCCACCGGTTCCGCTCGTTCAAGAATCCGCCGCTGGACGCATCAAGCGGTCGACCGCCGCCAGGGCCATCTCCGGCGTCAGGCGCAGCATGACTTCCGGCGCTCCGAGACGCACCATGTCGTCGTAGGACATCCGGTCGTGCAGGCTCAGCGTTTCGTGCCTCACCTTCCACGGACTCCACTGACTGACGACGGAGATTGCGAAAAATGTGACGATCGGACATTGGCAGGCAGCGGCGAGGTGCATGGCCGCGGTGTCCACGCCGACAAACAACCGCGCCCGGTAAAGGATCCCCGCCAGTCCGGCCCAGTCGAGACAGCCGTCGACGTTGAGCGCTCGATCCGCGCCGAGTTCTGCGACAAGTTCCGCGGCGAAGGCCCGCTCTTCCTCGTCCGGTCCGCAACTGACGATGATTGTTTTCGTCCGTTTGAGAAGGGCCCTGCAGAGAACGAACCAGTGCTCCTTAGGCCAGCGCTTCTTCTTCCAGCGGGTCACGGGATGGATCACGACGTAATCGCCGCGCCCGCGGATGATGTCGGGCTCTACGGCGCGGTCTTGTGCGAAACAAAGCGGCGGAATCTCGTCGCCCAGCGGCAGGAAATCGCCCACGGCGTGGAAGTCCTTCTCCACGCGGTGCCCGTTCACCCAGAGGGAGTGCGCGGTCCGGTTGAACCAGCATTTCCACCAGAGGTTCAGCCGATAGCGCGAGACGTTCACGCAACGATGCCGGGCCGCGCTCATGCCCGCCAGCCAGCGTCCGCGGTCGCCGTCCGTCAACTCGAAGGCGTAGTCGAAGCGCTGACGGCGCAGTTCGCGCCAGACGCGGGTGTCATGCCAGAGCGCGCCGGCGCCGCGCTTGTCCGCCTCGGGCGGCGCGACGGTGAGCAGCCGGTCGATCGCGCGGCAGCCGGCCAGGATGCTCTCCGTGCCCTTGCGGACGACCACCCAGATCTCCGCCTTGGGATAGCGGGCGCGGATGGCGACCAGTGTGGGCGTGAGCAGCAGCGCATCCCCGATGTGCTTGAGCTTCACCAGCAGCAGGCGCAAGGGCGCGTCGGCTGGCGGCGCGGGGATGATTTCGGGGGCGGCCATGTTCGAGAACGCTAGGCGCGGGCGGAATTTCTGGCGAATCAAATTGCCCGGCTGACGATTGTGGGACTTGTTTCGATGTTTGAAACGACACGCCTGTCGCCTGGCGGGTGGGGCGAATGCTCCGAATGAGCCGGCGTGAGCATGTCCTGGCGCGGCTTACCGGGGACAGCTCGTCCCGCCTGCTTCGCCCATTCCGCGTTCATGCCCGCAGCGCATCCAGAATCGCGTCCACGTCGAACACGCAACCGCCCCAGGTCCCGCCGCCCACGGATTGCAGCGCAGCCCAGAGCCGGGTGTCGTCCGGAAGGTTTGGATTCGGCGCCATGTCGTCGCGGGAGGCGCGTGCGGCGAGGATTACGGCGCCTTCGTCGGTGTCGAAGGTCCGTCCGTTCTCGCCAATGAAATCCGCGCGGCCGGTGTTCGTGTTGCGGTCGATCTCGATGCGGATGACGTCCCCGTCCCGAAGTTTGCCGATCGGGCCGCCCGCCAGGCCTTCGGGGCCGGCGTGGCCGATGCAGGCGCCGGTCGAGACGCCGGAGAATCGCGCGTCCGTGATCAGGGCCACCCGCTTGCCGAAGGGCAGGTATTTCAATGCGGAAGTGACCTGGTAGGTCTCCTCCATGCCCGTGCCCGTCGGGCCGATGCCCGCGAGGATCATCACGTCGCCGGCCTGGATTCCGCCGTCCTTGATCGCGGCGATCGCGGCCTTTTCGCTGGTGAACACCCGGGCCGGACCCTCCATGCGGAACACGCCGTCCGCGGCCACCACCGAGGGATCGATCGCCGTGCTCTTGATGACCGCGCCTTCGGGGAAGATGTTCCCGCGCGGAAAGGTCACGGTGCTGGTCAGGCCGCGTTCCCTCGCCCGCTCCGGCGACATGATCACCTCTTCCGGATCGATGCCGTCGTTTTCCTGGAGAATCTCGCGGAAGCGTCGGCGGCGATCCGATTTTTCCCACCATTCGAGATTCGCGCCGAGCGTCTTTCCGCTCACGGTCAACGCATCCAGCTCGATCAGGCCCGCCTCGCGCAGATGCAGCATGACCTCGGGGACGCCGCCGGCCAGGAACACGCGGACGGTGGGATGATGAACCGGCCCGTTCGGCAGGACGCTCACGAGGCGGGGGACGCGGCTGTTGACGTCGATCCAATCCTCGACCGTGGGTCGGCGCAGCTTTGCGGCGTGGGCGATCGCGGGAATGTGCAGCAGCAGGTTGGTGGAACCGCCGAAGGCCGCGTGGACGACCATGGCGTTGCGGATGGCGGCGTCGGTCAGGATGTCCCTGGTTGTAAGTCCGCGTTCGTCCAGGGCCATCAGCGCGGCGGCCGAGCGGACCGCCATGTCCGTCCAGACCGGTTCGCCGGAAGGGGCCAGGGCCGAATGCGGCAGCGAGAGCCCCAACGCCTCGCCCACGACCTGCGCCGTCGCCGCTGTGCCGAGGAATTGACAGCCGCCTCCGGGCGAGGCGCAGGCGCGGCAACCCGCCTCGGCGGCCTCCTCCAGGGAGATGATTCCATGCGAAAAGCGCGCGCCCAGCGTCTGGACGACCGCCGTGTCCTCACCCTCCTCGGGCGGCAGGGTGACGCCCCCGGGCACCAGGATGGTCGGCAGGTCATGGGTTCCGGCCAGGCCCATCATCATCGCGGGCAGGCCCTTGTCGCAAGTCGCCACGCCCATCACTCCTGAGCGCGTCGGCAGGGAACGGATCAACCGCCGGAAGACCGTCGCCGCGTCGTTGCGGTAGGCGAGGCTGTCGAACATCCCAGGCGTGCCCTGCGAGCGGCCGTCGCAGGGATCCGAGCAGAAGCCGGCGAAGGGAATCGCCTCGCGCCGCTTGAACTCCGCCGCCGCCGCCTCGGCCAGCAGGCCGATCTCGAAGTGTCCGGTGTGGTAACCCAGAGCGACGGGTTCGCCTTCGGCGGAACGGATGCCGCCCTGGGTGCTGAGGATGAGGAACTGCCGCCGCCCGAGTTCGGCCGCGCGCCAACCCATGCCGGCGTTCTGCGTCATGCCGAAGAGGTCGCCGCTTGGCCGTTCGCGCAGCATCTCGGGCGTCAACGGCAGGGAGCCCTCGGGACCGGGCGCCTTCGTGCGGACGTTGAAGATCTCGGGCGCGCCGGAAAGCAGGGGGTCGGGTTCGTTCATCGCGCGGATTCAAGCGCCTGGCCCGAAAAAGTTGAACGGAATTCGACTTCCGCGCGGGTGGGGCGGATTCTTTCCAATGAGCCGCCTCTGATTGCCCGGGCGCGGCTCAGATCCGTTTCTGGTGAAGCTGCTGCAGCGCCGCGAGCAGGGAACTGTATTTTTTGAGGGGGCGGGCGGATTCCACGCGCTCGCTGGCCGCCAGTCGGCGACGGACCTCCGCGTTGAGCTCGCGCATGAATTCCGGACAGTTCCGCACGTAGAGGTCCAATTCATCGGCCTTCTGCATTGAGAAGACCGAGAGGTTGGCCGAGCCGAGGATCGCTTCCTTCCAGTCGAACAGCATCAGCTTGGAATGCAGCATCCGGTCGCTGAAATGGACCTCGATGTTCGCGGCTTCGTAGAGTTGGCGCAGGACGCGGTAATTGATGTCGTTGCCGATGTTCGCCTCGCGCGAGAAAAGGATCTTCACCCGGACGCCGTGCCGCGCGGCGCCGAGCAGGCGCAGGCTGATGTCCGGGTCGCCGAGGTAGGCCATCTCCACGTAGATGGCGTGTTGCGACTCCGCGATCGACCGGAGGATGCGTTTCTTGATCTCAAACCTGGGGGGATGTTCGCCCCGGTGATTGAGGAGAAAATCGAAGTCGCGCTCCTGGGCGAACGCCTCCAGTCCCGCATCGCGTTCCCGGAAGCGCCGGATCGATTCCTCGCCCACGATCTCGACCATGTAGTCGTGATAGCCCCGGTGGCGGTCCTCGATGTTGACGCTTCCAGTAACCATGATCCGCTCATCGAACAGGTAGTACTTGGTGTGGGTGTGGTCCACCCATTCGAGGGTCACGTTCGGGTGCTTCGCCAGCCGCGCGCCGGCTTCCGGGCCGTAGTCATCACGGACGAAGGTGTCGGGGAAGGTCATTCCGATCACGGCGTGCTTCAGTCGCGTTCCGAGGGGGATTCCTGAAGGGAGGAAGGACTTGCGGTTCATCTCGAGCCGCTCGTACATGATTGCCCCCCGGTCCTTTTTGATCCGGATCTTGACGCCGCGTTCCGCGGCCCGGAGGACGGCCGCGCCGATCTCGTTGCCGATGGCGTCATTGCGCCACACGAACATGTGGATCTCCACGTTTCTCTCCGCCTCATCCAGTCGTTGGATGACACGACGATACACGACGTCCGCTCCGTCGTTGTTCTGCGGATCGCACAGCAACGTCAGAGGCCCCGTCTCCTTCTCGTGTTCAGCGGGCAGGCGCTCCATTGTCTGGTCCCTATGGAAGGAAATGACGGATGGGGCCTGTTACACAAGACAAGATATTCAGACGTCGGGCCGCGTGTGGAAGCAGGTGTCAAGAATTTCGACATCACGTGTGCTCGAGCGCAGATCCGTGCCGGACATTTTAGCCTTTTTTGTGCGGTTTGGATGTGAATGGCGGCGGTGGTGTCCCAATCGTGGGCTGGTCCAAAAAAATTGAGGCGGCGGTTGGAGTCCCTGTTTCCCTTCCCGTCGATTTCAGTCCTTGCCCACGGCGTTCCGCAGGACTTCCAGCTCCGCCACGGCGATTTCGCGGTAGTCGTATTTCCGCGCGAATTCGCGGCCGGCTGCTCCCCGTCCGTCCCGCCTGCCCTCGTCTCCCAGCAACTTCACGATTTTGCGCGCCGCTGCTGTCGCATCGCCGGGATCGACCAGGTCCAATTGATCGGGAAACACCTGGTCGAAAACCGGAAGCCGGTAGGCCACCACGGGCAGGCCGGCCGCGAGAAACTCGGTCACGGAAAGCCCCCAGCCTTCCTCGTAGCTGAGGCTGATCCCGATCTTCGAGCGGGCGAGCAGGCGGTTCTTCTCCGCCTCTTCCACGCCGCCGGCGCAGGTGACGGTCTTCTGGATTCCCAGTTCCTGGAAGCGGGTTTCCATCGCGTCGCGGTGCGGCCCCGAGCCGATGACCAACAGCTTCGCCCCGGGGCATTCCTCCAGGACCGAGCGCCACATCCCCGGCAGGTCGAACACGCCCTTCTGTTCGTGCACGCGCCCGAGGAACACCACATCAAATTCCTTTTCCATCCCGCGTCCGTCGATCATGGCTCCGAAATCGATGCCGCAGCCGACCTGCACGGTCGGGGAGGGCGTCAGGCCCATCGACTCCTCCAACGCGCGGTAGTCATCCTGGACCACCTTGGACAGGCACATGGTCACCGCGGCCCGGCGGTTCATCCAGCGGGCGGAGATCCGCTCGGATTGCAGGAACATGCGGTTGAAGAGGCCGTCGCGCTTGGGTTGCGAATGCAGCACGTGCTGCACCTTGGCGACCCACTTCGCGCCCGCCCTCCGGGCCAGGACGCGGGCGGCATAGACCTCGAAGATGAACGGGCCCGACGCGTAGACCACATCGTATTTGTCGCGCAGGCGGAGCCAGTGAGCGTTCCACATGCGCCAAAGGAACGCCGGCATGTTCTGCCAGGTCTTGGCGAGGTTGCGGGTCGCGTCGAAGAGGTTGTCGCTGCTGAGAAGGCCCGCCTTGGGCGCGAGCTCGCGCAATTGCGGAAAACCCGCCTTCGCGACGACGAAGTCGGTCTGGTGCCCCGCCTCAATCCAGGCGTTTGCCATGAAGGCGTAATGCTTCAACACCCCGGATACCGAGACCGAGTCGTTGAGGATATTGTGGACGATCAGGATTCGCATGACGCTGGGGGCGAGGCGCGAGTTAGTCGCGGCGGGCCCGCGAACTCAATTCGAAAATGGAGCGCGCCGGCCGGGATTTTTGGGGTCGCCTAGGAGGGCGGTGATTCGCTAATACGCTTCAGTCCGGGCGGCTTATCCCGAAGCCATGAATACTCAAAGCCTCATTATCGGAATGTTGTCGGCCGCCTGCGCGGGGGCGGCCGGAGCGGGGGACGTGTCCTTCAACCGCGATGTGCGGCCGATCCTCGCCGAGCGCTGTTTTGCCTGCCACGGGCCGGACGCGGCGGAGCGCAAGGCGGAGTTGCGGCTGGATCTGCGGGAGGGCGCGCTCCGCAAATCCTCGAAAGGCGTCGCCGCCATCGTTCCCGGCAATCCGCGCGCAAGCGAGGCGTTGCGGCGCGTCTCGGCCGCGACCGATGAGGAGCGCATGCCGCCGCTGGAAAGCGGGGAGAAGCTCACCGTCGCCCAGGTCGAGATCCTCCGGCGGTGGGTCGAAGAAGGCGCGGACTACGAACGACACTGGGCTTTCGTCGTCCCGCGCAAGGCTGACCCGCCGGCCGTAGTCAACGAGTCCTGGCCGCGGACCCCGGTGGATCGCTTCGTGCTCCGGCGGTTGGAAGAGGAGGGGCTCGCGCCCAATTCCGCGGCGGACGCTTCGACGCTGCTTCGGCGCCTGTCCCTGGATCTCATCGGGTTGCCGCCCGCGCCGGATGACTCGCTCGCATTCGAGACGGGCTGGCGAAGGAATTCCGAAGCCGCATGGAGCGCCGCCATCGATCGTTTGCTTGCGTCGCCGCATTTCGGGGAGAAGTGGGCGCGCTGGTGGATGGACCTCGCGCATTACGCGGACACCGACGGTTACACCGTGGATTACGACCGGCCGCACGCCTGGCGTTGGCGCGAATGGGTGGTCGACGCCTTCAACCGCAACCAGCCCTTCGACCAGTTCACCATCGAGCAGATCGCGGGCGACCAGCTGCCCGGTTCCACGGTCGAGCAAAAGACCGCCACCGGTTTTTTTCGGCACACCCTGAGCAACCGCGAAGGCGGCGCGGATCTGGAGGAGCATCGGGTCAAGAAGATCGTCGACCGGACGGCGACCTACGGTGGGACCTGGCTGGGATTGACCGTGGAATGCGGGCAGTGCCACGACCACAAGTTCGATCCGATCTCGACGCGCGAATACTACCGGCTCTACGCCTTCTTCAACAACGCGGACGAGGTCAACATCGACGCGCCGCTGCCGGGACAGCGCGAGCGGATGGACGCCGCGCTGGTCGCGTATCGCCGGCAATGGCGCGAAATCGTGGAGCCGATCGAGCCGAAGCTCGACGCGGCGATGCGCAGGTGGGAGCGGATGATGCGGGAGTCGGAGCGCGAGCCGGGCGTCGATTACAAGCGCGACCGCGCGCTGGAGTTGCTGGGCATCCTCTGGGGCGCGGGCAAGGGTGAGGGGCAGTTGGAGGGGGTGAAGTTGTCGCGCATTCCGCCGGAGGAACGCACGCAACGCCAGAAGGAGCGGTTGCTGGATTACTTCGTCGTTCGCGGCGCGCTGGGGTTGGACGAGGAATTCAAAGAGCTCAACAAGTTTGACCTGCGAAAGAAGATCCAGGAACTCGGCAAGACCCTGCCGGAGATGAGCCGTCCCCAGACTTTGGAGACCGCCCGGTTTTCCCGGCAGACCCGGGTCTTCCATCGCGGGGATTTCCGGACGCCGAAAGAGCCGGTGACGACCGGGACGCCGGCCGCGTTGCACGCGATGCGACGCGCTTCCGGCGAGCCGACCCGGCTGGACCTGGCGCGCTGGACGGTGTCGCCGGAGAATCCCCTGGCGGCGCGCGTGGTGGTCAACCGCATCTGGCAGGAGTTGTTCGGGCGCGGACTCGTGGTCACGTCCGGCGACTTCGGAACAAGGGGGGAACCGCCATCGCATCCCGAACTGCTCGACTGGCTCGCGGTGGACTTCATGGAGCACGGCTGGGACGTGAAACGGTTGATCCGGTCGTTGGTCGATTCGGCCGTCTACCGGCAGTCGTCGCGGACGGGGGTCGAAATGCGCCGTCGCGATCCCTTCAACATCCTGCTGGCAAGGCATTCCCGGATGCGGCTTTCGGGCGAACTCGTGCGCGATGCGGCCCTCAGCGTGGGCGGTCTGCTCGATCCGCGGATCGGCGGCCCCAGCGTGCGTCCGCCGCAGCCCGAGGGCGTGCTG
Source organism: Verrucomicrobiales bacterium (assembly GCA_038126235.1). GTDB lineage: Bacteria > Verrucomicrobiota > Verrucomicrobiia > Limisphaerales > JAYPEY01 > JAYPEY01. The sequence continues at coordinate 17,994 of JAYPFK010000011.1, read as the reverse complement.
AAGGAAGCGAGCTACAACGCGACCTGGAAGACCAGCGAGGGCGGCGATCGTTACCGCAGAGGCGTCTACACCTGGATCCAGCGCGTCATTCCTTACGCGCAGTTCTCCACATTCGACCTGCCCAACGTGAATCGCAGCTGTGTCCGGCGCGACCGCTCGAACACGCCGCTGCAGGCGCTGACGCTGCTGAACGATCCGGTGTTCGTCGAGGCGGCCGACGCCCTGGCGGCGCGCCTGGTCCGCGAGCGGCCGGACGCCTCGACCGATGACAGGATCCGCCACGCCTTCCGGCTGTGTCTTGGGCGCGAGGCGAGCGACGGGGAAATTGGGCGGTTGACGGCGTTCTGGAACGAACGGGAACGCGTCTTTGCCGCGGCCCCCGAAACCGCGGCCGAGGAGTCGACGGCTTCCCTTGGACTGAAACCCTCGGAATGGCGGGCCTGGCGCTCGACGGGCGCCGTGCTGTTGAACCTCGACGAATTCATCACCAAAGAATGAACGAAATGAGGATCTTCGATGTTTTCGGTGGAATACCGTGGCGGGTCGGACGAGACGTGCATCCGCGACATCCCGGCGTCATGTTGCGCACTCCAGAACGCTGACGCGTATTCGTCAACTCCACACACTCCAGTGAATAATCGCACAACCTGAAATGAACGCCTTCAACCGCCGCGAATTCCTGGGCCGCTCGGCCTATGGCGTCGGAGCGATCGCGTTGTCGCAGTTGCTGGCGGCCGAGGGGCGCGGGGCGGCGTTGCCGGCGACGCATTGGCCGGCCCGCGCGAAGAATGTCATCTTCCTGTTCATGGTCGGCGCGCCGTCGCACTTGGATCTCTACGATCCCAAGCCCGAGTTGACGAAGCGTCACGGGCAGCGCGCGCCGGATCACTTGCTGGAGGGCCTGAACGATCCCGTCGTGAAGGCCTCGCCGACCTTGTTCGCCAGCCCGCGGACCTTTGCGCCGCGGGGGCAATGCGGGACGGAGTTTTCGGACTACCTGCCGGGCATCGGTTCGATGGCCGACGAGATCTGCCTGGTCCGCTCGATGCACACCCACACCAATGTGCATGACCCGGCGCAACTGCTTTTCGGCTGTGGCAACACGCAGTTCGGCCATCCGAGCATGGGTTCGTGGATCAACTACGGCCTGGGCAGCGAGTCGCGCAACCTTCCCGGCTTCGTCGTCCTGACCTCGGACTCCGGCCACGGCATCTGCTCGGGTTCCAACATCTGGTCCAACGGCTTCCTGCCCTCGCAGTATCGCGGCGTCACCTTTCGCGGCCAGGGCACGCCGGTGCTCAATGTCGCGAACCCCGCGGGGGTTGAGCGCGGGGAACAGCGGGCTCGACTGGACGCGATCGCGGACCTCAACCGGGAGCGGTTTGGGGCGGTTGGCGACCCGGAAATCAATGCCCGCATCGAGGCCTACGAGATGGCGTTCCGCATGCAGGCGGCCGTGCCGGAGCTGGTCGATCTTTCCGGCGAATCGGCGGCCACGCGCATGGCCTACGGCCTGGATCGCAAGGAAAGCCGGCCTTTCGGAACGAACTGCCTGCTGGCGCGGCGGATGGTCGAACGCGGCGTCCGCTTCGTGATGCTCGCCCATTCCAACTGGGACCATCACAGCAGCCTGAACAAGAAGCTGAAGATCGACTGCGACATGGTCGACACCGGCTGCGCGGCGCTGCTGCGCGACCTGAAGCAGCGCGGCATGCTGGAGGAGACACTGGTGGTCTGGGGCGGTGAATTCGGCCGGACTCCCATGAACGAGGTGCGGCGCGGGCTCAACCCCGGCCGCGAGGGGCGGGACCACCACCCCTACGCCTATTCACTCTGGTTGGCCGGCGGCGGCATACGGCCGGGGACGGTCGTCGGAGCCACGGACGAGTTCGGCTATCACGCCGTCGAGGATCGGGTGCACGTGCACGACCTGCACGCCACCGTGCTGCATTGCCTCGGCATTCATCACGAGCGCCTGACCTTTCGTCACGGCGGGCGCGACCACCGGTTGACCGACGTCGCCGGTCGGGTCGTGGAGAAGATGCTCGCATGAAACGGTCCCTCCTTTTTCTGATCCTCTGTTCTCTCCTCGCCCTGTCCGCGCAGGCCGCCGGTGTCGGATCGCGCTTCGCGTATCTCGAAGAGCAGGACCCATATCACGTCGATGGCAGTTTCCCGAAACTCACCACGCCGATGTGGATCGGGGAAAAGGGCGTGGACGCGGCGATCCTGCTTTCGATCGATGACATGTGCCGGCCCTTCCCGGAAGGTCGGCCCAAGGGGCTGCCGGTCTACGCGCGACAGCCGCGGGTATATTTCGACTTCCTCAAGCCGGCGATCAACCGTCTGCGTGAGATCGACGGCCGCGCGCCGATCAGCGTCTTCTGCCTGCAGCTTGACCGAGACGACGAAATCGTCCGGGAGATGCTGCGACTGGACCTTTCGATGGAGTGTCACACCTTCACCCATCCGGTGCCGCTGATGCGCGCGGCCGGAGATGCGAACGACAGCCTGGCCTTGGCCCGCGCGGATTTCCTGAAGAGCGTCGCGAGTTTGCACTCGGTCAAGGACTCGACGCCGGTCGCTCACCGCACGCCGGGCTGCGACGCGCGCAACACCGCCTCGCCGCGTTTCTACACCGAGGTTTTTCCGCTGAAGACCGCGGCCGGGGAGTTCCTGCGCGTGGATTCCAGCATTTTCATGGCCTACACGAAGTCGGTCGAGGGCCTGCCGCGCGAGTGGTTCTTCCACGAGAATGGCCGGCCGAGGTTCGCAAAATTCATCGGCGGGATTCCCTTCACGAAGGCCTTCGTGAACTACGTCGAGAATTACCCGTATCCCTACGTGATCAACAACCAGGTCTGGGAGTTGCCGGCCGTCATTCCGGGTGATGCGCATGGTGTTCACGCCTACAAGGCCCGCAATCCCCAGACGGTTGAGGATTGGAAGCGCGCCCTCGACATCACCGTGGCGAAGCGGGGCCTCCTCACCCTGTGCTTCCACCCGCACGGCTACATCGATGCGGAGCAACTGGTGGAGTTGATCGATTACGCGGACCGGACCTACGGGCGGCGGGTGAAGTTCCTGAACTGCCGCGAAATCCACGAACGCCTGACGAAGAACTTCCTCGGCGGGGTCCCCTTGCGCGCGGCCGATGGCGGCGACAACGGCGTGCGGACGCTTGACGTCAACGCGGACGGCTTCCTGGACGTTGTCATTGCGAACGGGGGACGCTCGCTCACCCGCCTCTGGCGGCCCGACAAGGGACAATTCGAGGAATTCCAGTTTCCTTTCGCCGATTTGCGGGACGGGCATCGTTTCTTCACGGCTTCGACGAATGGGTGGGCCGGCGTTGCCATGACGGCGGGGGACGAGATGGTGATTGCGCGGTGGGACGGCGCGGCGTGGCAGAAGGCCGACGCGCCGGTCAATATCGACATCCGCCAAGGCGCGCGCTTCCGCGACCTGAACGGCGACGGCGTTTCCGACATCGTCGTCAATCATGCGGAAGCGAACGAGGTCCGGCTTTGGTCGACGGCCCGGAAAAACTGGCTTCGCGCCGCGTTCGCGCTGCCGGAGAAGGGGATGTTGACGGACTCCAAGGGCCGCGACCGCGGCCTCCGCTTCGTGGATCTTGACGCGGACGGCGACGAAGACCTGGTCTGGTCGAACGAGAACGAATACGGCGTTTGGCTGTTTGAAGGTCCGGAGTTCGGTTGGTCGCGTCGGTTGCTGGGCGGGAAGTCCGCTCTGGACGGGACCGGTCCGATTCCGCCGATCACGGTGGACGGCCGCAACAACGGCGTATGGTTCCGCGCTGGAGGCCTGCTTCAGGTCAATGAGTTCACTGCCAAGCGGAAGGACCACGTTGTCGTCCGGAACTTCGCCGACTGGCTCAGGTAGTCCGCCCGCCCAGGGTAAAAATTTGACTGGGCGTCAGGGGCGCGGATTGTATCGTTCCCGCTCGATTCCCGGATGAAGCGTCCACGACTCATTATTTCGATCACGCGCGGCATGGCCCTCGTCGCATTGGCGGCGAATGCGGTTGCCGCCGAGGTCGATTTTTCCCGCGAGATCCTGCCCTTGTTTGCGGATGCCTGTTTCAAGTGTCACGGGACGGACGCCAAGGCCCGCAAGGGCGATCTCCGCCTGGACGAGGAGCAGGATGCCAAGCGGACGCGCGATGGCGGCGCGGCCGTGATTCCCGGTCGCAGCGCGGAAAGCGCCGTCGTGCGCCGGTTGCTCAGCGACGATCCGGATGATGTCATGCCGCCGCCGGATTCGGGACGACATTTGAACGAGGCGCAAATCTCGACCATCCGCCGCTGGATCGATGAAGGCGCGAAGTGGGGCGAGCATTGGTCGCTGACGCGGGTCGAACGGCCCGATGTCCCCGTCGGAGCTCCGCATCCGATTGACGCGTTCATCGACCGCAAGCTGCGCGAGGAAGGTGTCGCGCCCCAGCCCCGCGCTTCGCGCGCCACGCTCATTCGCCGCCTGTCGTTCGATCTCACCGGCCTGCCGCCGACGCCCGAGGCCGTGGACGCCTTCGTCAACGACCCGCGTCCCAATGCCTGGGAGATCCTGGTCGATGCGACGCTCGCCTCGCCGCGCTACGGCGAGCGCATGACCTGGAACTGGCTGGACGCCGCGCGCTACGCCGATTCCAACGGTTACCAGGGCGACATGGAGCGGACCATGTGGCCGTGGCGCGACTGGGTGGTGAAGGCATTCAACGAGAACCTGCCTTGGGACGCGTTTACCGTCTGGCAGCTCGCGGGCGATCTCCTGCCGGACGCCACGCACGAACAGCGCCTGGCGACCGGCTTCTGCCGCAATCACATGATCAATGGCGAAGGCGGCCGCATCGCCGAGGAGAACCGCGTCGACTACGTGCTGGACATGGTGGAAACGGCCGGCACGGTCTGGCTGGGATTGACCTTCAACTGCGCGCGCTGCCATGACCACAAATTCGATCCGTTGACGCGCAGGGACTACTACTCCCTCTTCGCCATCTTCAATCAGACGCCGGTCGATGGTCGCGGCCGCAGCGCGCAGACGCCTCCCATCCTGGCCGCGCCCACCGAGCGGCAGATCGAGGAGTCGGAGCGGCTCGAGAAGGAGTTGGCTTCGTTGTCCGAACGGATGCGCCAACGCGCCGGCAAAATCGCGTCGGAGCAGCCCGCCTGGGAGGAACGGAAACTTGCGCAGATCGAGGCGGGCGAGTGGACGACCTTGAAGCCCCACAAGGCTTTCGCGGATCGGCAGTTGTTCACCATCCAGAAGAACGGCGCGCTTGTCGCGAAGGGTCCTACGCCGGACAACGATTCCTACACCGTCCTGGTCACGAACCGCACGGCGCGCGTCAGCGGCGTGTTGTTGGAGGCGTTGAACCATCCGTCCTTTCCCAAGGGCGGCCTGTCGCGTTTGGAGGGCGGCAACTTTGTCCTGACCGAGTTCGAGATCGGCATCCAACGTTCAGGTTCGGAGGGATTTGAACCGGTCAAGATCGCCGGCGCCGAGGCGACCTACGAGCAGGGCGGGCTCGGCATCAAAGGCGCCTTCGACGGGAAACCCAAGACCGGCTGGGGCGTGTGGAACGGCAAGAAGGTCGAGGGCGAACACGCCGCGGTGTTCCGGTTGGCGCAGCCCTTGGAGAATGCGAGGGGCGCGGTCCTGAAGTTTCGCCTCCGCCATGATCATGGCGCCAAGCAGCACACGCTCGGGCATTTCCGTCTGTCGGTCACCGCGGACCATGAACCGAAGCTGGCGAAGGAGGGGCTGGAGTTGCTGTCCGCCCTGCGCGCCCCGGCGGAGGATCGCAGCAAGGCCCAGGCTGCCACGGTCGGCAAGGCGTTCCGAGAATCCGACAAGACCTACACGCGGTTGCAGGCGGAATACGACCGGACGAAGAAGTCCCGCGACCAGCTGAAGAACGCCATCCCGAAGGTCATGGTCATGGCGGACATGAAGGAGCCGCGGAAGACCTACATGCTCAGCCGTGGTCTCTACAACCAGCCGACCGACGAGATCCGGGGAGCCGTGCCCGCGGCCCTGCCGGATCTGCCGGCGGGCGCGACCACGAACCGCCTGGCCATGGCGCGTTGGCTGGTCTCCCGCGACAACCCGCTGACCGCGCGCGTGACGGTGAACCGATTCTGGCAGCAGTTCTTTGGACTCGGAATCGTCAAGACGACCGAGGACTTCGGCGCCCAGGGCGAGTTCCCCGTCCACCCGGAACTGATCGACTGGCTGGCCGCCGAGTTCATGGAAAGCGGCTGGGACGTGAAGGCGCTGATGAAGCTGATCGTGACCAGCGAGGCCTACTGTCGCTCCTCGCGTGTGACGCCGGAGTCATTCGAACGAGATCCCCAGAACCGCCTGCTTGCCCGGGGCGCGCGGCATCGGCTGCCCTCGTGGATGATCCGCGACCAGGCCCTGGCGGCGGCGCGGCTGCTGGTCCCGAAGATCGGCGGCGCGCCGGTGAACGGCTACCAGCCCGAGGGCATCTGGGAGGAGGCCACCTTCGGCAAGAAAAAGTACACCCGCGACCGGGGCGAGGATCTCTACCGTCGCAGCCTCTACACCTTCTGGCGGCGGATCGTCGCGCCGACCATGTTCTTCGATTCCGCCTCCCGGCAGACCTGCACGGTCAAGGCGCAGCGGACCAACACCCCGCTGCACGCCCTCACCACCTTCAACGACATCACCTTCGCCGAAGCCGCGCGGGCCATGGCCGAACGGGTGTTCCACGAAACCGGAAGCGGCGCGTCGGATGAAGCCCGCTTGAACCGCGCGCTGAAGATCGTCCTGGCCCGCGAGGCCAACGACTCCGAAATGCGGGTCTGGAAGCGCGGGCTGGATCGGGCGCGCGCACATTTCAGGCGGGACAAGGTTGCGGCGGAGGCTTTGTTGGCGGTCGGTGAATCGCCGCGCGACGAGGCCATCGATCCGGTGGAGCACGCGGCGTGGGCGACCGTCTGCCTGACCATCCTCAATTCGGACGAAGCCCTGAACCGGGAATGAAGATGAAGTCGCGGAGCGAGAATACGGATAGAACCCCGGCCGTCGGGGCGGGTTCAGGGATACTGCAGCCGTGCGTTCGTCCTTTCAGGAATTCGAAGTTGGACGGCTCGGCGAGCCGTTCCCACCAAAAGCCGGCAGGGTCGCTTCGCCGAAGCGACCCACTTCAGAGCCCCGAAGGGGCGAACGAGCCATGGTTGGGAACGACTCCATGAATCCCCTTACGGAATCCCAACTCCTCACCAACCGCCGCCACTTCTTCGGCCGTTCGGCCATGGGCATCGGCGGCGCGGCGTTGGCGTCAATGCTCTCGGAGAACGGCCTGTTGCGGGCCGCGCCCGCGGGCGGCGGCACGAACGGCCTTCCCGGCCTGCCGCACTTCGCGCCGAAGGCCAAGCGCGTGATCTACCTGTTCCAGAACGGCGCGCCGACCCACTGCGACCTTTACGACTACAAGCCGCTGCTCAAGGAGATGCACGGCAAGCCCGTGCCCGACAGTTATTTCCAGGGCAAGAGGTTCAGCACCATGACCGGCGATCCTTCGGGCAAGGTCATGCTGGCGCCGGTGGAGCCATTTCGGCAGCACGGCCAGAGCGGCGCCTGGGTCAGCGATTTCATGCCGCATGTCGGCGCGGCGGCGGACGACATCTGCTTCCTCAAGGGCATGCACACCGAGCAGGTGAACCACGCGCCCGCGATCTCCTTCTTCCTCAGCGGCGCGGAGATTCCCGGCCGCCCGACGCTCGGAGCCTGGATGACCTATGGCCTCGGCGTCGAAGGCCGCAACCTGCCCGGCTTCGTCGTGATGACCTCGCTCAGCAAGGGCTCCACCTGCGGGCAGATCTTCTATGATTTCTACTGGGGCTCCGGATTCCTCCCCTCGCGTTACCAGGGCGTCAAGTTTCGCGGCTCCGGCGATCCGGTCCTTTACCTCAAGAACCCGGCCGGCATCAGTTCCGGGCTCCGCCGCGGCATGCTGGACGACCTCGCGGAGATCAACGAACTCAAGCGGCGCGAGATCGGCGACCCGGAGATCGCCACGCGCATCGCGCAGTACGAAATGGCCTACCGCATGCAGTCCAGCGTGCCGGACCTGACCGACTTCTCGGACGAGCCGCAACACGTGCTCGACATGTACGGCCCCTCGGTGAAGGAACAGGGAACTTTTGCCTACAACTGCCTCGTCGCCCGTCGCCTGATCGAACGCGGCACGCGCTACGTGCAGCTCATGCACGCGGGCTGGGACCAGCACAACAGCCTCACCACGGAGCTTTACAACCAGTGCCGCGACACCGACCAGCCCAGCGCCGCGCTGGTCAAGGATCTCAAGCAGCGCGGCCTGCTCGAGGACACGCTGGTGATCTGGGGCGGGGAGTTCGGGCGCACGCCGTTCATCCAGGGACAGTTCGACAATCGTCCGCGCTGGGGCCGCGACCATCATCCCTACGCCTTTACGATCTGGATGGCCGGCGGCGGCGTCAAACCCGGGATTTCGTACGGCGCCTCCGACGAACTCGGCATGAACGCCGTCAAGGACACCGTCCATGTCCATGATCTCCAGGCGACGATCATGCATCTCCTCGGCATCGACCACGAGCGCCTGACCTACAAGTTCCAAGGACGTTGGTTCCGCCTGACCGACATCCACGGCAGCGTGGTGGAGTCGGTCCTTGCCTGAAAAGGCCGGATCAATGGGTGACTCGAGCCGGGAAACGTGTTATCCGACAGGCTCCGCGTGAGAGGGACGCATGGTTCCTCCTCGCGGTTTGTGGGAATCACGCCTCAAGAAACCATGACCCCCCCCCACCAACGAAACGGTCGATCCCGAGGGAGCAGAGCGCGCGCCTTCGTCGAAGTTGCGCCACGATCTGATGAACCGCATCAACCAGATCCTGGGCTTCTCCGAGATCGCGTTGGAGCAGTTGGAGGACGCCGGGGAAGACGGCCCGATGGACGACCTGAACAAGGTCATCCGCGCCGCCAAGGAGCTTCAGGGAATGATTGAGAGGAACCTGCCCCTTTTCTCCGGGCAGGGCGGAGGCGCGGCCGACGGGGGCGCCGAACGCGTCATGGGAGTCGCGATGCCGGAGCTTCCCGCCATCGAATCGCGCTTTGCCGCCCTGGAGAACATGAGCGGCCACATCCTGGTGACCGACGACGACGAGATGAACCGGGAGATGCTCACCCGCCTGCTGAAGGGGCAGGGCTTCACCGTCGCCGCCGCCCGCGATGGCCGCGAGGCGCTGGAGATGATGCGGCTGAAGGATTTCAATGTCGTCCTGCTGGACGTCATTATGCCGGAAATGAACGGCTACGAGGTCCTGCGGGAACTCAAGACCGATGAAAGACTTCGCCATATCCCCGTGATCATGATCTCCGGTGTGGCGGAGATGGACAGCGTGACGCACTGCATCCGGCATGGGGCCGAGGACTACCTGCCCAAACCCTTCGACTCCACGCTGCTGGCGGCGCGCCTCCACTCCTGCCTGGAACGCAAGCGCCTGCGGGACCTGGAGCAGGAGACCTATCAGGCCCTGCTCACCAGCCAGCGCAAGCTGGCCGCGGAGTTGGTTGAGGCGGCGGACCACGTCCGCTCCCTCCTGCCCACCCCGGTTGACGAGCCCGAAAGCTCCATCCAGACGGACAGCCGTTTCATCCCCTCCGTCGATCTCGGCGGCGACGCCTTCGGTTACGAGTGGCTGGATCCCGATCATTTCGGGATCTACCTGTTGGATGTGTGCGGCCACGGCGTCCGGGCGGCCCTGCTCTCGATCTCGGTCATGAACGTCCTGCGTTCCAAGGCCCTGGCCGGCGCCGACTTCCTGAACCCGACATCCGTGCTGGAGCGGTTGAACGACGTGTTCCCGATGGAGCAGCAGAACGGGATGTATTTCACGATCTGGTACGGCGTCTTTGAGGCGTCCACCCGCCGGCTGGTCTACGCCTCGGGGGGGCATCCCGCGGCCACGCTTGTGACGGAGGAGGGGGGCGGATTCGAGCAACAACAGCTCAAGACCCGGGGCATGGTCATCGGCGGTTTTGAGGGGCTGCCCTATCCCTCAGCGGAAACCACTGTCCCGAAAGGCTCCCGCATCTTCATCTACAGCGACGGCGTCTTCGAGATCGAGAAGCCTGACGGCTCCATGATGGAATCGGAGGAGTTCATCCAACAGATCCTCCAAGCCTGCCGCGAGGCCCCCGGCTCGAAACTCGACTTCCTGCTCACGAAAGGAAAGGAGCTGAACGGCGGCGACCATTTCGAGGATGACTATTCCATCCTCGAGATCCGCTTCTGAGCGGAAAGGGGTCGTCCGTAGGCAAGCGAAGCCGGGCGGGGGCGGGAATCAGGGGAGTTTCGCCGGGATCACGGCGCGGGAGCTGCGGTCCCCGACAGTGAAATGGCCTAGCTGGCCGCCATTCTCATCGGCGATCATCCAGACGGCTCCGGGGCGGGTCTGCTGGCGTTTCTGCCCGCCGGGTTCGATGCCGCCATAGGGCTTGGGCTGGCCGTCGCGGTCCATCCAGAAGAGCTCGACGGGCCTGGGGCTCCGATTGAGGAAGAAGACATCGAAGGTTCCGCCGTCGGGTTTGGAGGCGGGAGCTCGGGCTTCGGTGGCGGGGAGCCACTGCAAAGGCGGCAATGAGCCCACGCTGGGAGCTTTTCGCGGCGCAAACGCCTTCGGCGCCAAGGCCTGTAATTCGGCGAGTCTGCCCGCGTGCTCGGGGTGACCGGCGAGGTTGGTCCATTCGTGCGGATCGTTGCGCGTGTCGTAGAGTTCCTCGTCGCCGTTCTGGTAATGGACATATCGCCAGCCTTCGACGCTGAGGCCGAAGCTGCCCGGCTCGTTGAGATGCGTGAGCGAAACGTGGTTCCATTCCGTCGCCGGATCGCGCAGCAGGGGCACAAGGCTGGGCCCGCTGTTGTCCGACTTGGGCGGCAGTCCGCAAAGCTCGGTCAGGGTCGGGAAGAGGCTGAGGAGGTTCACCGGTTTCGAACACACTGCCGGACTTGTGCCGGCTGGGAGACCGGGCGCGCCCTTGGGGACGCGGACCATCAGCGGGACGCGGGTGCAGACGCGCCAGGCCGTGAATTTCTGCCAGTGCTGCTTCTCCCCGAGATGCCAGCCGTGGTCGCTCCAGAGGACGACGATCGTGTTGTCGCGGTTCGGGCTCTTGTCGAGGGCGTCGAGGACGCGGCCCAGCATGGCGTCGGCAAAGGCAATCGAAGCCAGGTAGCCCTGAATGCCCTGTTTCCATTGGCCGTGTTTCCGGATGTGCGGGAAGTAGCGGTTGGGGCCGCGGCGTTTGCCCGCGGGCGGAAGGTCGTCCAGGTCGTCCTCGCGGTAGCCGGGTGGGAGTTGGATTTCGTTCAACGGAAAAAGGTCGAAGTACTTCTTCGGAACGAACCAGGGCTCATGGGGACGGTAGAGGCCGCAGGCGAGGAAGAAGGGTTGGTCGTGTTGTTGGGCGAGCTTCTCGCCGATGTATTTGCTGACCAGCCAGTCGCCGCCGAATTCCTCGTCGGTGGCGTCGAGGGGGCCCCAGTCTGTCTCGACATACTGCCACGGGCCTCCGCGCGGGAGGCTGACGGGCCGGGTTTCGGGATAGAGCGTGCGCGGGAACGGGTTCTCGGTCTCCTTGGCCGGGAAGTACTCGTCCCACGACGCGGCGTCGATGAAGTAATGCAGCAGCTTGCCGGATCCGGCGGAACGCCAGCCGTGGTCGGAAAAATACTTCGGCAGCAGGACGGCGTCGGGCAGGACCTCGCGCATCTTCTGGCCGTTTTCGTAGAGGCCGGAAACATGCGGCGAGAGGCCCGTCATGATCGCGGTGCGCGAGGGATTGCAGGCGGGCGCGGCGCAGTGGGCGTTGTCGAAGAGAACGCTGCTGGCCGCGAGCCGGTCAAAGTTCGGCGTGCGCGCCTGCGGGTGCCCCCCCATACAACCGATCCAGTCGTTGAGATCGTCCACGGCGATGAAGAGGACGTTGGGTTTGGCGGGCTGGGCGGGCCCGGTTGTATTCGCCTCCAGTTCGGAAGCGGGTTCCTTGTCGGCGGCGTTCGCGCGAGGGTCGCCTGATTTCGCCAGTTCGGCGTCCAGTTGCGCGCGCAGGCGTTGGCGCGCTTCGGCATAGGCGGGCTCCTTGGCCACGTTGGCGAGTTGGTCCGGGTCCTTGCGCAGATCGTAGAGCTCCTCGGGCTCGTGCGCGGTGAAGGCCAGTCGCGCCAACCGCTTCACGCCGGGTTGTTCGCGGTTCAGTCGGAGGAACTGCTTGGTTGGGGAGGGATCGATGTTGAAGGAGAACGCCCCCGGCTCCGTCGGCCAGGGTTCCTTGGCAAAATCGTAGACGGGGTTGCGGCCGGCCGCCTCCCCCGTCGGCCAGGCGGCCGGATCGAACTTGCGGATGTAGAGGAAATCCTCCGTGCGGATGGCGCGCGAGGGATTCGGATAGACGTGGCGTTCCATGCCGGTCAACGCAAAGGAGCGGGAGGGGTCGACTTGCCCGGACTTCTCCGCGCGAAGCAGGGGAAGCAGCGACCGGCCGGTCATCGCCGCTCCCGGCTTCAAACCCGCCGCCTCCAGAAACGTGGGCGCCAGGTCGCACAGGCTGACGAAGTCGCTGACTGTCCGACCTGCTATGACGTTCCCTCCCCAACGCACGGCCAGCGGCACGCGGGTTCCCAAGTCGTGGAGCGTCGCCTTGCAGCGTGGGAAGGGCATGCCGTTGTCGCCGCTGACGACGATCAAGGTGCTCTCGAGTTCGCCGGTTTCCTCCAATTTGGCCAAGACCTCGCCGACCTGCCGGTCGAAGCGTTGAACCTCCCAGTAGTAGTCGGCGAGGTCGGACCGGACGGTTCCGTCGTCCGGCAGGCAGGCGGGCGGTTTGATCGCATCGGGGTCGATGCCGCTCCGCGCGCCGATGCCCGGCTCGTAGGGACGATGCGGGTCCTGCCCGCCGAACCAGAAACAGAAGGGCTCGCCATCCTTGCGGGTCTGGATGAAATCGGCGAACGACGGGAACCGTTCGCCGAAGGAATCGCGTTTGCGGAACGTGTGCTTGCTCGGCCAGACGCCCTTTCCGTAGCGGCCGATCCGGTAGCCGGCCGCCTGAAGTGTCTCGGTGTAGACCGGGTAATCCTCCCGCAACGAACCGCCGAGGCTGTCACCCTCCCGCAGTCGCCAGTGATGCTGGCCGGTCAGGATGCTCAAGCGACTGGGCGTGCAGGAGGGCGTCGAGACGAAGGCGTTGGGAAACAGGACTCCCTCGCGCGCCACGCGATCGAAGTTCGGCGTCTTCACAACGGGGTCGTCCAGTGCGCCGGCGTGCGGATACGACCAGTCGTCGGCCATCAGGAAGACGATGTTAGGGCGGCTTGTCGCGCCGGAGCTTTGAGCGGAGGCGGAGGCCGGACCGTCCGCTTTCGCCTCGGGCTTGGGCGCCGTTTTCAAGGGCGGGAGCGGCCGTTTGCCGGCGTTGATGGTGAAGCTCTGGTTCTTGCGCGCGACCCGGACCGTGGTCTTGTAGTTTGTCCGTGTGCCCCTGATCTCAAACCGGTGGCCGATCGTGGTGTTGATGTTGTGGTCCTTCCCGATTTCCGCGACGCCGGACTTTCGCGGTTCGCCTTTCGGCGGCAGCCACCAGACTTCCAACGCCTGACGCGAGCGGTTGCGAATCGAGAGCTTCGCCTTGCCGCCGATCTCGGGCCAGGGCTTCGGTCGAGGCAGCAGGCTCCATTGCCTGGCGGTGAGCTCCGCGACGAGTTTCGCGTTTTCGGGCCTGCCGGCGAGGTTGACGTTTTCCTCGGGGTCGGTCTCGTGGTCGTAAAGCTCGGTGGCGACCGAATTCGCAGTGGAGCGTTCCAACCAGTCGACAAAGCGGTAACGTTCGGTGCGCATCGCGTAGCCCATGTATTCCGCGCCCTCGTGGCGGCGGCGGAACTGGCTGAAGGCCGCCGGTTTGAAGGGCTGTTCCGGGGCGGCGAGCAACGGTCCGAGGCTGCGGCCCTCAAGGTGGTCGGGCTGCGGAACATCCGCGAGGTCGCAAAGCGTCGGATAGATGTCGATGAATTCCACCAACGCGTCGGAGCTTCGGCCATTCCCCTTGGCCTTCGGCGCGCGGACGATCAGCGGGACATGGGTGTCGATCTCGTAGTTGGTCTGCTTGCACCAACTCCGGTGCTCGCCGAGTTTCCAGCCGTGGTCGCCCCAGAGGACGACGATCGTGTCTTCCTTCAATCCCAACTCGTTCAACTGCTTCAACAACCGGCCGATCTGGGCGTCCACCAGGCTCACCGAGGCATAGTAGCCGTGCTTCAGGCGGCGTTGCTGCGCCTCGGTCAACGGCCCGACGCGCGGATCGTCCGTGTCCGCGAAATCGAAGTAGTCCCGCAGTTCGTACATGGTGTTCATGGCGATGTCCGGCGAATCGCGGGGCAGGAAGTCGTTGGGGGCGAGAGGAATTTGCTCCGGATCGTAAAGGTCCCAGTATTTGCGCGGGGCGACGAAGGGCAGGTGCGGGCGGATGAAGCCGACCGCCAGGAAGAAGGGCTGTTCCTTTGCGGCCAGGTCGCGCATCGCCGCCAGCGCCTGGTCGGCGATCTCGCCGTCGGGCGTGAGGCTGTCCGGCACGTCCTGCTTCTCTGTCGCCACGGAGCGCATGCGTCGGATCGCCGCGTCGCTTTTGCCTTCCGCCTTCATCTTCTTCCGGTGTTCCGCCAGGGCCTCGCGGGCTTCGGGCGACCAGGAGGAGGCCTTTTCGGGCCAGTGGTTCGGCTCATTCCAGGATTTCGGATCGGGGATCGGGTTGTGATAGATCTTGCCGTAGGCCGACGCGTGGTAGCCGTGCCGCATGAATTGCTGCGGCAGCGTCACCACATCCGGCCGCTCGTCGCGCAGGCGCGTGACCAGGTCCCAGACCCGCGTTGAGTCGGGACGCAGGCCGGTCATGAGGCTGGCACGGGAGGGATTGCAGACGGCCTGCTGGCAGTAGGCTCGTCGGAACATGACGCCGCTCCTGGCCAGCGCGTCAATGTTCGGCGTCTGGATGACAGGCGATCCGTAACAACCCAGCTCCGGCCGCAGATCGTCCACCGCGATGAAGAGGATGTTCGGTCGGGAGCCCGCCGCGGCGGGCGCGGCCACGGACGCGAACAACAACAGGAGGGAGCAAAGACGTCCCCAGCCGGAAAGGCGGCGCATCGCGCCCTGGAACCGCGTTGGTTGACGGAGCGCGGCTGTGTCGGAGACCAGCCGCAGCAACTCCGACGGCGTTCCTCGCCAGGTCTGAAGCGAGGCCTTGGGTTGTTCAAGGCTGCTGCGGTTGGCCCCGAAGACGGCGCACAGCCGCGCTCCGAAGGCAGGGATCCAGGAAAGAAACGGCGGGTTGGGCTTGTTCGATTTCATGGTTGAGATTCGGAATCGGGAGTCGGTTTCGGCGGGTTCAACGACCCAGCCGTTCGATCAGCTTTCGGTCATCCCCGGCCGACCAACCGCCGCCTCCATCCGAGGCTTTGGCCAGCCTGCCTTGGAACCACAGCGCAACCGCCGCCCAAAGAAACCCGAGAGCCATCAACACCCGGCCGGTCAACAGGACCCAGCGAGCGATGTGGCCGTCGTACTCGATCAGGTTCAATTCATTGAGAAGGAACTCCCAGTCGTGCCCTTCAACCTCCCTTCCCGTGCCCCCGGTGATCAACTGCAGTTGGAGCAGGCGGGCGTCGTTGATGTAGGGCGCGCAATCGATGAGGTTCTGTCCGAACCAACCCAGGAAGACGCCGGCGGAAAAGGCGTCCTTGTTGCGGATCAGGAACGCGCCCAGAAGAACGAGCGGCACAAGGCATTGCATCAACGTCCCGCCAAACGCCGTGAGCAACGGCCAGCCGAACACGCCGAAGATCCAGTGTCCCGCCTCGTGGAATATCAGGTCCACCCGGTGGGCAAACTGCGGCGTCTCCTCGACGAAGACCAGCAGCTTGACCGTGAAGAAGGGCCAGACATACCAGAGCAGTCCCGCCCAGAACACGGCCCGCGCCATGACCGCCGCCTTGGTGATCCCGCCCTCGGGCTCGGGGAACAACCACTGTCGGAGCGTCGTCATGGCGGGGAACATCGCAGATCTTCACGCCACGAACCAAGCGTCTTTGCCCGGCGCGTAGCCTGCGTTTCTCAGATGGTCGAGGATCAGGTCCCGGGCTCCGGGCGCGCCCACGGCGATCAGCAGGGGCGTCCCGTCCGGCTGGGGAAGGGCTTTCGGCGGAATGACCCGCGCGCCATGGATTGTCTCTCCCTGCTTCCTGGGGGACACCTCGACCACGAACTCCACCGCGATGCCGCGACCCGCCAACCAGCGCAGCCAGGGCTTGCCGGTCTGCCCGGCTCCCCAGAACCGGACCTGCCGGGCATTGCACAGGGGACCGTTCAACAGATGCTCCCGGCGGCAGCGGTCAAAGGCTTCGGGGGAATAGTTGGCGTGGGTTCGCGTCAACCGCGCCGGGCCGTCCGTCCAGTCCAGCACGATGTCCGGCAACTTTGCGAAACGGAACCCCGCCCCCATGGCCCGCAGCCACAGATCATAGTCCTCGGGGAACGGTCCCTCCCGGAAGCCCAGCTCAAACACCTCGCGCCGAGCCGTCATTGTGGGGTTCACCAAGGGCGATTCCACAAACCGGCAGGCTCGGATGCTCTCATTGTCCCGGTTGTCGTTCACCCAGTCCTCGTAGCGTTTCATGGTCGGGACGGGCTGCCCGGCCGCATCCACGATCCGGACCGCGCCGCCGATTCCATCGATCTCTCCCGTCTCCAAGGCCTCGACCTGTTTCGCGAAGCGCGCCGGATGGCTGTAATCGTCCGCATCCATCCGGGCGATGTATCGCCCGCGCGCCTCGGCCACCGCCAGGTTTGCCGCCCCGACCACCCCCGTGTGGTCGGTCGGAATGACCCGCAGCCGCGGATCGCTGAAGCGGGCGAGCGCCTGCGGCGTGTCGTCGGTTGAGCCGTCGTCCACCACGACGCACTCGAGGTCGGTGAAGGTGGAGTCCAGCACGGACGCGACCGCCCGGGCGATTGTGCCCGCCGCGTTGAAAGCCGGGATGGTGACGGAGAGGCGGGGCATGACGGACGATGTCTATATGCGGGGAGCGGAATCCCCGCGAGCTGTTTCAAGCCCGCTGGCGCGTCAGGGCGCAAACGAAAGCGTTCTTCGAAGAACCAGCCGTTTGGTGAGTAACGTAGTTGCAGTCGCGACACCCTTTTCAGGGTTTTGAAGTGGGGCGCCTGCGGCGAGGCGTCCCTGCGTTGGCGGGGAAGGCTTGCCGACTTGTCGCGGCGTAGCTCGGCGAAGACGGAGCCGTCCCAATTCCAAGTCTCGACGTAGCGCAATGCGGCCGCACAATTCTGAACGACAATGATCCCGCTGTCGGCGGCGAAAACGCCTCTGCTTATCGAAATCTGTCGTGACTGCCCATTTCTTGCTCGAATTACGCGCAACTTTGCACTCGGCGGCGTGTCTTCCGCGGCGAGTCCTGGGTTTTTCGCTCGATCCGCGGAGGGGTGAGATTATTGCGATCCTCCCTCAATTTGGGAAAAAACGAGGGAATACGTTTGAATCCTTGGTGTCGCGAGCTTCTCGGGCTTGCTTCCTCCCCCTGTTCGGGCGTTGAAAACGGCTCCAAAAAAGGCGTTTTTTTCTCTTGCCTTGAATGAGGAGGTTGCTAGGTTCCGCTCAAATGCACTGACGTGGTGCGCGGATGGACTGTTTTCATTCGCTGTTTGTTTACGTCAAACAAAGCAAAGTACAGAACAACTAGAACACACATATCGCAGGAGGAACTGTTGATGAAAGTGAATAAATGGACATATGGCTTGGCCGCCGCTGGTGTGGTCAGCCTTGCATCGGTCGCTCAGGCCGGTGATGCGAATGAGACCGTGATGACCGCGGTTTCTTCCACCACGCTGAGTGGATACGTGAGCGTTA
>JAYPFK010000010.1:0-162055 GCA_038126235.1 Verrucomicrobiales bacterium | reverse complement strand
TGCATGTCTTATCCACGCCGCCAGCGTTCGTTCTGAGCCAGAATCAAACTCTCCGTAGAATGGTGTTAGTTTGAATTCCTTGGCCGGCCGAGGCCGGCATTAAGGCTTTTAGGTTAAACTCGCGACGCGTTCACAACTAACCTTGAACGCGCCTCGAGGGCTCTATACTTATCGCACAATTCAGTTTTCAAAGAACAGCGGACGAGCCGCAATTCACCTTCCGGGGACCGTTGTTGAGAGGCGCCTTGTGGCGAAACCCAATGTCCGTTCCCCGAAAAAGGGAGGAGGACAATACCGATCGTCTCGACCTGCTGTCAAAAGTTTTTTCAAACTTTTTTTCTCAGCGAGAAACTCGTCGAGGCGTTCGGTCAACCCGTCGCTCGGAAGAGGCGCAGAAAGTAGCAGCTTCAAAAAGCGGCGCAATAGTTTTTTCAATTTTTTTTTCAGCCGCCTGAATGGCGGTCTTGCGGGACATTTGCGCGCCGAGAAACGGCAGGCGCGTCGCCCGCAAAAATGAACGCTTTTGCTCAATGATTCCGGCGTTCGAAGAGGTCGAGCGGTCCTTTTGAAACGGGTCCATCATGACCAGTTGTTCCGCATTGACGCCGTGACTGCGAAGCGCGTCAACCGTAAGCAGAGTGTGATTTATCGCGCCGATCCGATTGACCGCGACAACGCAGGCGGGACAACCCAGGGCCTTCATCAAATCAATGATCTCAAGACGGGGCGTCAGGGGCGCCAGGATTCCCCCGGCGCCTTCCACGATAAGGAATTCACATCGGCGGCTGACCTTGCGCACCTTCGCGACCACATCCCTCAAGCGGATGCCCGCGCTCTCGGGACAGACTCCCGGCGCCAACGGTCGGGAGAAGAACCAGGGATTCAATTCCGCTTGGGAAAGCTCATGATCCTGCAAGGCGCTGAGCAGTCGCACGTCCGCGCGACTCCCCGAGCAAAACGGCTTCATCGCCAGCGCGTGAACTCCTTTGCGCCGCAGATGGCAGAGGGCCAACGCCGTGAAGGTGGTCTTGCCGACGCCGGTGTCTGTTCCGGTGATGAAGAGCGTGTTTTTCACAGCGTCGATGAGTGAGCGACGACTCAGGACTCGCGGTAAAAGGTCAGCACCTGCACATCCGTGGGGCTGCCGCGGCGCAGGATGGCGACCCAGGTCCCCTCATGTTCGTGCAACGCAATCTTCATGGTGACACGAAAAATTGCGCCCCTGTTCGTCGCCCCGGCCTGTTGCAACCCGGTTAGGACATCGGGAGGTATCGCCACCCCCATGCGTCCAATATCCCCCGGCTGATCGTCCTCGGTTCCCTCCACCTGGTCAAACCCGACCCGGTAATCGGCGATCTGCTCCGCCCACTCGGGGGTCATGCCTGGAATCACCTGCAGGGCTTCGGATCGCGCCGCATTCAGATGAATCGTCACAGAGGAGATTGCTGTGAACAGATCGTTCAATCCATAGGCAACCGGGATGGGCGGATTCAGCTCCTCGGCCGAGAGACCGCCGAACGGCATCCCCTGTTGGGACATCTGCGCCGGGCCGTAGAAGAGTTCCGGATTCTCCCGGATCCCGCGGACCAGCAACAACTCGGTCATGTCGTCAATGAGACCGTTCTTGGCGACATAGGGAGGATCCAATCGTTCATAGAATTCCGACTCGGTGCCGGCAAGGTGGGTCGCATCGTCGGGATCGATCCAATCAAGGATGGAGTCGGCGATCAGGTCCGCGTCCGCCTCATCCGCCTGCATGACGAAAAGCGCCTGTAGCAGGTATTCCCGTTGCGCGACATTGATGTTGTAGCGGGCGGCCATGGGTTCAATCCGGTAATCCACCATCGCTCCGCGGAAGTCCTTGACTGGCGTCAACGGCGGCAGGGGATCCCGCGCGTTGAACTCCGCCGGCAACGGAAGCCCCGTGGCTTCCATCAAGGCCAGGAGAGGTTCGTTGTCGTCAACAAACTCGGCGAGATCACGTCCGGCCCAGATCTGGTTGACCATGTCGCCCTCCTGCTGCCAACGGGTGGTTTGGGCCGTCTTCGCGAGCAAGGCCGCAGCCCCTTCGGCCAGTGAGCGCGCCGTCCATTCAAGCTGCAGCTGCGAGTTCGCGTTGCGGGCCAGAGCCGCCTCAACCTTCATGTTGTAGGCAAAGACGCTGACCAAGGCGGCCAAGGTGCCGATCACCAGCATCACGATGATGAGCGCGATGCCGGCCCGGCTGGTACGTCTTGTCAAATTGCGCGTCTTCACCATCCGGCCCTACTGCTCCTCATCGTCAGAGTTCCCCCGCAATCGATCCAACAGGGCGCGTGAATAGGGATTGTTCCGCCGGTAGCGAAAAGGGTCGTTCGCCGCCCCCGCGCCCGGAAGCCCCGGCGCGCCCCCGGGCCGGCCGCCGACGGTTCCAAAGTTCAACCCGCTTCCATCAAAAAACCTGCCGCCCGCGCTGCGGCTGAATCTCGGGTCCCCGCCTCCCGACTGCCGGACATTGTTTCCGCCTCCGGGCACGACCCCCGGCTGGTTGGGGTTCGCCGGATTCACACGCCCCGGCCGCAGATTTCTGCCGGCCGCGCCGGCTCCCACGTTGGGGATCTGATACTCGGACGGTATGGACTTCGAAGGCGGCGCCACCTTGGCTTCCGCGTAGGATTGCGGCGTCGCACGCCCACGACGGCGATCGACTCCAAAACCCATCTGCGCGACAACCAACGGCGGCGCCTGGTTCGTCAGCGCCCACTCGTCCACGAACTCCTGTCCATCAGGGTCCCAGAACATCAACTGAAAGCGACTGATGTTCTTCGCCAACACGATGGAATGCGGCTCCGCGTCCTTATCCAGGATCTGCAACACGGGACCCTGCGCGAGGATGAGTCGGTTGTTCCGCTGGCGATCCTGATCGACGTAAAACGTCACGCGCCGCAACTGCTGCCCGGCGAAACTCCGGCTCCCGGGAAACGACTCCGGCAACCGCGCCACGAAACTCATCAACGCAAAACTGCCGCTGGTGTCCGTCTCAAAGGAATAAAACGGGCTGTTCTCCCCGTACATCACCAGCCCTGAGAGCGCCTGCTCGACCACGATCCGCGCCATTCGCTCGCGCTGCGCTTCCACGGCCGCGCGCTCGCCGATCGCCCGGCTTTTTACGATGGCCTCCCAACTCTTGTAGATCGCCAGCACGACGCCCGAGAAGATCGCGATCGCCAGCAGAATCTCGATCATCGTGAAGCCGCGGCTGTAGGATTGTCGGGGAATCTTCATGACCGCACTTTCTTAACGCCCACCAAGCCGTCCACCGCCCAGACCGCCGCCGCCGAGGTTCCGTCGGCCGATCCCTCCACCGGGCCCGCCGCCCTGCGGCCGAAACAGTAGGATCTCGAGCCCGCTCACCGCCACTCCTCGCCCGGTATTCTGGCGGACAAAGATCTGGACGTTGTAGAGCCCCGTGCCCTGTCCGGTGTCATCCAGAACCTCCTCCACAATCGATTCCCAGGTTGCGCCCGGATACGCGTCGCCGAAGTCGCCCGAGTCACCGCCCTCCTCCAGTTCCGTCTGGGCCGCGTATTCCGCCGCGATCATCGCCGGCTCGGCGAACTGCCGTTGCAGCGACTGCGCGGTCTTCAGACTGCGGGTCGAAAGCTCCAGAATGGAGAAGATTGCGACGGAGAAGATCGCCATGGCGAACATCACCTCCAACAGCGTGAACGCCGCGTTGCTCTGGCGGGCGGATTTCTTCGGGGAAGGCCTCGCACATACGCCAGCTGCTGGCCAAGCGCGGAGTTCATTCTGCTTCAATGCCGGACGGCGGCGCGCTTTGGCAGGTCCCGAGGCCTCGAAGCCACCCGAGGCCGAAGCGGAATTGATTCCACGCTTCGTTGCCAGCGCCGGTCTCATCGCTCCACCTTCTCCACGGTTGAAATTCCGGTCGTCACCTCGGTCGTGATCAGGCGCGTCAGTCGTTCCGGGGAGCGCAGGATCAACCGGAAGTCGTCGCAGATCCCGTTCGGGTAGAAGCGCACCCGGGCTTCAGGCTCATCGACGCGCTTCGTCAGGATGTCCTCCCCGTTCACGTCCAGCAGAAGGATGTTGACGATGTTGGGATCAAACGACGCGCTGAAGTTCCGCTCGCCGCCCCAGGGACTTACCTCCGCTCCGACGCCCGCCAACGGCGAAAGCCCCGACTGCTCCCGCGAACGCGCCTGGACAACGGTCATCTGCACGCCATGGGCCTCAGGCTTCATGACGAACTCCATCGGCGTCTGGTTCAGGATCGCGCGGGAGCGCGCATTCCGCAGCCCCGTCTGCACATCCATGACCACCTGACTCAACTCGGTCTTTTTCGCCTTCTGTGCCTGCACGAATGCCGGGATGCCAATGCCGAAAAAGAAGATCGCGATCAGTCCGATGACCATCAACATCTCGATCAAGGTGAAGCCGCCGACGCGCGCTCCGCAAGACCGCCTGTCACGCCGGGTCTTCATGCCGCGTCCTGTCCGATGCTGTTGATCATGCCAAACATCGCGGAAAGCACCGCATACATTAGGAAGCCCACAAAACCCGCGATGACGATGATCATGATCGGCTCGATCAGGTTCGTCATGACCCGGAGCCCCACCTCAAGATCGCTTTCATAGGTGTCCGCCAGGTTGTTCAATGCGCCGGGCACGTCGCCGGTCTCCTCGCCGATCTTCAGCAGGTCGATCATCAACTGTGGAAACACCCGGCTGCGCGCCAGCGGTTCGGCGATGGTCTTGCCGTCCGTCACGTCCTCGCGAGTCCGCTCCAAGGCGTCCTTGATCACGCTGTTCGGAATGATCTGTTCCGTGATCTTGAGCGCATTCAAGACCGGCACGCCGTTCTGCAGGAGCGTCCCCAACGTGCGGCAGAACTGCCCGAAGAGATTCAACTGCACCACCTTGCCCACCACCGGCGCCTTCATCTTCCAGCCATCGACCACGCGACGGCCCCGCTCCGAGGTCTGATAGCGCTTGAACACGATGTAGAACGAAAGCCCGATCGCCGCCATCAGCCACCAGTAGCCCACAAACAGATCGCTCACGTTCATCAGAAACTTGGTCGCCCCCGGCAGTTCCGCGTCCATGCCCGCGAAGATCTCCATGAACTTGGGCAGCATCACCGTCATGAACACCACGATGATGACAACGCCGACCGCCATCACCATCGCCGGGTAGATCAGGGCGGAAATAAACTTCGACTGAACCTCCGCAAAGCGTTCGAAGTGCGAGGCCAACCGCCGGAGGACGTTTTCCAAAGCGCCGCTTTGCTCGCCGGCCTGCACCATGTTCACGCACAAATCCGTAAACACCACGGGCTGCCGGGCCATGGCGCCGGAAAGGCTGCGCCCCTCCATGACCTCCTGTTTCAACTGCGCGCTGACGCTTTTCGGGATGCCCTTGGTGTCGAGACTGGTCATGCTGTTCAACGCCCCAGTCAACGGCATCCCCGCCTTGATGAGGTTCGCCAATTGTCGCATGAAGGTCGCAAGTTCCTGCAGCTTGGGAGGGCGTTGACGATAAAGAAGGTCTCGCAAGGCGGCCGGCATCAACCCAGAGGCTCCCCCTGACCCACCCGATGCCGCCGTGTGCGAACCGCCGCCGCGCGCCGCTTCCACGGCCACCGGAAACAACCCCATCCGCTCCACCTGCGCCAAAGCGGCCGAGCGATCCGAAACTTCCAGCACGCCCTGAACGACCTGACCGTCTTTCCGGCGCGCCCTGTAGCTGAATTGTGCCATGCGTCTTGAGATTCGTATCAAAAACCGAACCAACGGGAAAGTTGTCAATCGCACCCCCAATCCAACGGGTCAACCGGCTTCTGCACGTCGCCATCTTGCCTCGCTATTCCACCTTCCTCGCCCAATCGAGGCCCAATGACGACGCTCAGGATGCAGCCGAACCGGGCTCCCGAATCTGGAGCGGATTCCGGATTCCGATTCCGCCCTTTCCACCCCGAAGGTGGAATTTGGCCGCAAACCGAATACCGGCCCGAAGCGTTCAGTCAGCACGATGACATCCAAGCAGAGAAAACCCATTCACGCATGACGCAACAACGGATGCCCGTCGATCGTTGTCCGCCGGACGCGAAATCGTCTCATCAATGGAGCTTCGGACGCCCCGCGGAGCCGGGTTGGACGCTCCGGCGTTTCCGCGCGGCATTCGCCGCCTGTCTTCCTCTGCTTGCGGCGCTCGTCGTCTTGAAGCCAGCCTTCCCCGCCGCCGGGGCGGAACTGGAGATCCTGAACGGCGGATATCCTCGGGCCTTTTTTTTCCGGCAGGCTGAAGGCATCGCAGCCCGGCCCGACGCTGAATACGAACCCTGGTCCACGCAGTTCGAGCGACTGATGGGGATCATCGGGAAGGCGGCCGATGAGGAGGTGCCGGGGCGCTCGCGCAACGTCGCCTTCTTCACGCGCTTCAAACGGGAGCATCCCGACCAGCTCGTCATGCTGCACTTCAACGGAAACGCCCGCGATCCACGCTTCGAACCGGAACGTTTCTTCGCCGGCCACTGGATCTACCACAACGGCGCCGCCATCCTCGACGACCTTCCTGCCGCAAGGGGCGAAGCGGTCTTCAAGGTCTCGGACGCGAGCCTCTTCAAGGTCGGCATGGGACGCTACCACGACAAGAACGAGGATATCGGCCTGTGTGAACTCAACCCCGCCGGGCGACCCGACTGGAGCCGAGCGGAACAGGTGCAACTCCTCGGTGTCGATCTGAAAAACAACACGATCCGCGTCCGCCGGGGCTGCTTCGGAACAAAGCCGCGCGTCTTCAAACGCGGCCGCGCCTACGCCGCGGCGCACTGCAGTGAAGGGCCCTGGGGGAAGCAGTCCAACCTGCTTTGGTTCTACAATTACTCGACCACCTGTCCCAAGGATGCGCAAGGCCGGACCTGCGCCGATCACGCGGTCCAATCGCTCGCGGAAATGTTCGACGACAACGGGCCTCTGGCGGCCTTCGACGGCCTGGAGTTCGACGTGCTCTTCAATTCGCACGGCGGGCGTCACGGCGAACGGGGCATCGACATCGACGCCGACGGCCGACGCGATGACGGCTGGGTCGACGGCGTCAACGTCTACGGCTCCGGGGTGATCGAGTTCATTCGCCTGCTGCGGCGGAAACTGGACGAGGACAAGCTGATCCTCGGCGATGGTTCATTCCGGGGACTCACGCAACAACGCGCCTTCGGCCTGCTCAACGGCATCGAAAGCGAGGGCTGGCCCGGTCTGTGGGACAAGGAGGTCCAAGACTGGTCGGGAGGGTTGAACAGACACTTCTTCTGGTCCGCCAACGGCCGGGCCCCGGTTTTCAACTACATCAATCACAAGTTCATTGAGCCCGGCGACATGGCCGGCCGCCCGGAACGCCGCCCAGAGGTCCCCTTCAACATCCACCGCCTGGTCTTCGCCGCGGCGGTCTTCACCGACTCCGCCGTCACCTTCGCCTATGCGCCGCCCGGCTTTGGTCGCAACCGTGCGACGATCTGGGACGAACTTGTCAAGGGCAGCGCGCAAGAGCCTGGTTGGCTTGGTCAGCCTCTGGGCCCGGCCCAACGCATGGCGCTGAAGACCCCCGACCTTCTGGCCGGACGGGGACATCCCTTCACTTCCGATTTCGTGCGGAGAGTCTCGAGTGAAGATGCCGTCGTGACCCTCGATCATGGGAGACTGAAGGCTGAGGCCAAAGACACCGGAGCCCGGGAGTTCGCCGTCACGTTCAATGACCTGCCTCTCGACGGCCCGGATCTCACGGTGGCGTTGAAGGCCCGTTGCGCGCCCCCCGCGGGCCACCCCGCCGAGATGGCCCGGCTGATCAAGGTCTCGCTCATGGGCCCGGAGGAGATGCTGATCTCCCCTGACCTGCCCGACCTCAAGATGGCCCTCCGCAACCAGCCGGAAGCGCCCGCCCGCAACGAAACCGGGGCCAGCATCCGATTCCTGCCCCGCGCCACATTCGAGAACGAAACCCATGCCGCCTACTTCACCCATCCGCCCTACCGCGACGGCAAGGGCTACAGCGCCTGGGAACGCCGGATCGCCGTTCCCGCAGAAGCGGAACTGGTCTTCTTCACCGCAATCAGCGAAGCCGGCGAAACTCGCGGCGACGGCGTTGTCTTCCAAATCGAAGCAGCGCCGGACGACCAGCTCCCGAAGAGCCTGCTCAGAGCGCACGAGACTCGCGCTCGTTGGACCGAGCGCCGCGTGGATCTCACGCGCTACGCCAGCCAGACGATCAAGCTGCGCTTCATCGCAGACTGCGGACCGGCCGACAACACCACCGCCGACCACGCCCACTGGGGAGACGTTCAGATCGTCCCTCGAGGCGCGGCGCCGCTTTCAGCGGAAGCGGCTCTGCCGGAGACCCACATGTCCTGGGTAGACGAGCGCGGGTTCCAGAGCGTGTTCTATTTCTCCAAGGTTCAGGGGAAGCGCGGACGTCTGCGTATCACCGTCGACTTTCCGGAACCGCTCTGGATCAACGCTCTAAGCCTGCATGCCGTGCCCGACCTGATGACGCGTTCCTTCGAAAACGGCTTCGTCCTCGCAAATCCGTCTCCCCGGCAACAGACTTTGGACCTGTCCCTGCTCGCGCCCGGACGCGCCTTCCGGCGGCTCAAAGGGACTCCCGCCCAGGATCCGTCAACCAACAACGGGCGCCCGGTCGGCAAACAGATCCTGCTCAAAGCCCGGGACGCGTTGTTTCTCTTCTCCGCTTCACCGGATTCAATTCGTCCGCCCAAGAACTGATCGGGAAGGCCAAAGCCATTTCGATTGAAGGAACCCCCCCCCGCTTGCGTCGGTTGTACACATATCGGGCGCCGTTCTTTGCGCAGACCGTAAATTGCCCCGCATTGACCAATCCTTGGTAACCCGATAATGGTTTCGACCGTTAGTTCCGTTGGATTCGTTGGACCGTCACCTTGGTCCACGGGAAGCAGTTTGACCGAATTAAGCAGAAAAATGCCTTTTTTTCGCGGTTTGCGGATTGAGGCAACCGCCGCGAAACGCTTGACGCTGATCAATCACCTACAGCAAGCTCCCAAGTCCGACTTTCAATTACTGACCCATCGACATGTCAACGGCGCCCATCACCATTCCACGACCCGTTCCGACACAGCGCATCCGGCCGCCGAAAAAGAACATCCCGCAGACGAAGGAGGAGCGAAATGCGGTCCTGAAATTCGTCCGCAGTTATGTGGCGGAGCACAACCCCGTGCCGCCGCAACCGCTGGAGGATCTCAAGGTCCACGCGGACCGGGTGATCGAACAGCTGGGCTGCGACACTCTCTATCGGGATTACATCGGCGTCCTCCTGAACAATGAAATGTGGCGGGAGACGCTGGCCGCCATCCCTTTCGAGCGTCGCCTGCTGCTGTTGCCCAAATGTCTTCGAGTCGAAAGCCGCTGCCCGGCCCCTTTCGATGAATTTGGGCTTCTCTGCAAACAGTGCGGTCTCTGCACCATCCAGGAATTCCAGGAAGCCGCCGAAAAACTGGGTTACGCCGTGCTGACCGCCGAGGGCTCAGCCGTGGTCATGGCCCTGATCCAGACCGGCAAGGTCGACGCCATCGTCGGCGTCAGCTGCATCTCCGTGTTGGAACGCGCGTTCCCTTACATGGAAGCCGGAGCCGTGCCCGGCGTCGCGATCCCCCTGCTGCAGGACGACTGCATCGACACCACCGTCGATGAGGACTGGATCTGGGATTACATCCATCTGACCAGCGACGACAAAACCCGCCGTCTGGACCTGACCGCCCTGCGCGACGAGGTGGATTCCTGGTTCACGCCGGAAGGTCTCGCTGAGATCATGGGCAAAGCGGCCGGCGAGACGGAGAACATCGCGCGGGACTGGCTCTGCCGCGCCGGCAAACGCTGGCGGCCTTTCCTCACAGTGGCCGCGTTCGAGGCCATGCGGGAGGACGTCGGTGAAACCGCTCCCGAAGATCTGAAGAAGATCGCGGTCGCGGTAGAGTGCTTCCACAAGGCGTCACTGATCCACGACGACATCGAGGATGCGGACGCCGAACGTTACGGGGAGAAGACCCTGCATGAAGAGCACGGCGTCGCGGTCGCGTTGAACGTCGGGGACCTGCTGATCGGCGAGGGCTACCGGTTGATCGGCGCGTCCGAAACCTCGGCCGAACAACGCGCCGAGATGCTGCAGGTCGCCACAACCGGCCAAAGACAACTGTGTCGAGGACAGGGCGCTGAACTCTGCTGGGCCCGCAATCCGGAACCGATGAAGGTGAAGGAGGTGCTGGAGATCTTCCAATTGAAGACGGCTCCCGCATTCGAGGTCGCGTTGCGCCTCGGGGCTGTCTATGCCGGCTGCCACGCAGAATACGCCGAAGTTCTCGGGCAATACAGCGAAGCCCTCGGCATCGCCTACCAGATCCGGGACGACCTCAACGACCTGGGCTCCCATGAGGAAGCCACCGACATCGAGGGACTCCGCCCCAGCATCCTGCTGGCCATCTCTCACGAACGGGCGCGCGGCGAGGCCAAACCGGTCATCGAATCCCTCTGGAAACGCGCCCCCATCAACGGAACCAACCGCGGAACGGTCGAGAGCCTCTACACGGAGCTGAAGGCCGACGAAAAAGCCAAGGCGCTTCTGGAAAGCTACAAGGAGGCAGCGATCAATTCCCTGGCCGAGGTCGCAAATCCGAATCTCAAGGGCCTGCTCCGGCGGGTGATCGGCAAGATCTTCAATGACGCCGAAATCACCAGCTGGTGCAGCGAATTCCAGGAACAGCGCAAGGTCGCGGAAATGAAGGAAACCGCGTCGGAGCCGGTTGCCGCTTCATGACGACCGCCCCCGGGGGCCGGCCCGCATGAGCCTTCGCCTCGAAATGCTCCAAGTGGCGCGTCTCGCGCCACGATTGCTGGGTGATTCCGCCGCGCTGGTCGAGGAATTCCTTCGCGGGCGACAGAACGCGGATGGCGGCTTCTCCGACCGGGACGGGGAAAGCGACCTCTACTACACCGTCTTCGGGATTGATTCCCTGATTGCGCTGGACGCCGAAGTCAATTTTGACCGCCTCGAATCCCATCTCCTCGGATTCGGCGACGGCGCCGGATTGGACTTCGTCCACCTCGGCTGCCTGGCGCGGGCCTGGTCAACCATGCCCGATCCAAACCGCCTGCCCCCCGCGACGCGGAACCGCATCGCAGAGCGGCTCATGGAATTCCGCTGCGCCGACGGCGGATTCAATCCGGACCCCGAAGCTGAAACCGGGACCGCCTACGGCGCCTTTCTCTCCTTGGCCGCTCACTTGGACCTGCGCCTGCCGCCTCCCGATCCCGCTGGCCTTATCCGATCGCTGAAGTCCCTTGAAACCGCGGACGGGTCTTGGACCAACGATTTCGGCGCCCGAACAGAGGCAGGCTCCACAAACGCCGCAGCCGCCGCCATTGTCGCCCTCCGCGAGTTGAATGCCCCCGTTCCCTTGAATGCCGTCGAATGGCTGCTGAGACAAGCCCATGAGCAGGGCGGCTTTCGCGCCATGCCCACGGCCCCCATCCCCGACCTGTTGTCCACCGCCACCTCGCTGCACGCCTTGGCGTCACTGGAGGTTTCCTTGGAGCCGGTAAAGGAGCCCTGCCTGGACTTCATTGATTCGCTCTGGACGAATGAAGGCTCCTTCTACGGAAACTGGCTGGAGGAAGATCTGGACTGCGAATACACCTTCTACGGCCTGTTGGCTCTCGGACATCTGAGCCTGTAGAGATACTAAAGAAAATCGGTTGAAAACTTGGGAACGGGAGGAAACAGGGTCCTTCAGGGCAAAAAAGTGGCCTGAGTAACAGACGCCAAGGAGGTGGGGGTGGGGGACCCCGCTGAAGAAACGTACCGTTACTCAGACCAACATTAAAATTATCCGAGCTCCCCGCCTGTGTCCAATTTTTTTTTGAAGATTCTTGGTCGTTTTCAGCCCCAGCCTCGGAAGCGGCGAAAGAAGGCGGAGCCCTTCGGCTCCGCCTTCAGCGATGCGGCACAAATTCGGCGACTCCCTACTTCTTCTTCTTCGCCGGCCGCGGCCGCATCGAAACCACCGAGTAATGCCCCTCACCGGCGTCCTTGTTGTACTTGCAGGCGCCGGAGACCTGTTCGCCAGACTTGAACTCGCCGAGCGTGGCGGCCTTGCCATCGCGGGAGATCTTAGAGGCGCCGCTCACGTGGAACGTCCGCGTGGAACTCTTGCCCACGATGGTGAAAGTCTTGGCTTTTTCGTCGACCTTCCCGATGGCCCCGTAATACGGGAAGGTGTCGCGCTTCTTCTTGGCCTTGGCGGCCTTCTCGCTTTTCTCCGCCTTGGGCTTCTTGCCGTCGGCGGCGTGAAGCGGGACAGCGAACGAAAACGCGAGGGTCGCGACAGTGAACAATGTGATCAGTTTCTTCATTTGTTTTCCTTGTTGTTGAGGTTCCTTTGTTGATGCGCGTTGATGCGCAATTCCCATGTTTCCGACGAAAGGGTCGGAAACAAGGAAAAGTGATTGCCGAATAACGACAATCGAAAGAAAGCGTTATCCATACACGCCAAGCGCACGATCGACCGTCACCGAACCACCGAATCTGACGTGGATTTTCACTTCCGGATTCTGGCCTGGGAGGAACCTGAAATGGGTGGTTGCGTTCTTCATCACCAAGGCGGAACCGTCCTTGAAGACAACGACCGGCTCGGTCTGAAATTCGACAGGACCGGCTGGTCCCGCCGCCTGCAAAGACTCCGCAAGGTCGGGAATCAGGAGAGATAAGAACCGCGGCTTCAGGAACCGAAGTTGGACCGATCGGCTCCGGACCTGATCTGAAACGTGTCCGGAAATAATAAAGAGCCCATCCGCCGGACGAAGGGCGGAAGCAATCCCCTTGACGCCCCGCCACGGCAGGCGCATGACTGGTGGATCAAACCGGTCGTTTATCTTCTCATTTTCCTCGCGGCGACCCTCGCTCAGGCAGAGCCCCGATCCTCCGGAATCGAACGGGGAGTTGCCTGTTACACCTTCCGCCATCTGACGGCATTCGAGGCCATCGACAAGACCCGGGAATGCGGCGGCGAGGTCATCGAGTTCTTCCTCTGGCAGAAGCTCAGCCCGGATCGCCCCGATGTTGTTCTGGACATGAACCTCCCGGACAATCTGATCGCAAAGCTCAAGGCAAAGCTCACCGCTTCCGGTGTCCGTCCGGTCAATGCCTACTTCCATCCCAGGATCTTCAGCGGGAAGGACCCGGCCGAAGTGGAAGCCAACGTGCGCCGGCTGTTCGAGTTCGCGCGGAAGCTCGGGTTGCGCGGCCTCACCGGTGAACCGCCGGTCGAACAACTGGATCTGGTCGAGAAACTGGTCAGGGAGTACGACATCCAACTCTGCTTTCACAACCACCCGAAAAACCCGGCGCGGCCGGAATACCGGAACTGGGATCCCGCCTACCTTTTGTCCCTGATGAAGGGCCGCGACCCGCGCATGGGATTCTGCGCCGACACGGGACATTTCGCGCGCTCGGGACTGGATGTCGTGGAGGTCCTCAAGTCCTACGGCAACCGTTTGTTCTCGGTTCACCTCAAGGACGTGAAAGAGGCGAAACGCGAGAGCAAGGACCTGCGCTACGGCGCCGGCATCGCCAACATCCCCGGCATTCTCGCCGAGTTGCAGCAAGCCGGATTCCAAGGGCATCTCGCGGTGGAACACGAAGACACCACCGAGCATTTGATGGACGACGTGAAGTTCTCTCTGAATTACATGCGAACCCGCCTGGCGTCCGGACAAGGAAGCGGGAGGTAACTTCTCCGTTTCCCTCAACCATGGCGCCAGGCTCAACCGAGCAAGCGACCATGAAGAAAACCGATTCCCCCCGCGCCAACCGCCGCGCCTTCCTCAAAGGCGCAATCGCCCTGACCGCCCCCTTGATCCTTCCCGGTCGGGTCCTCGGACTCAACGGCGGCGTGGCCCCAAGCAACCGCCATGTCTTCGGCAGCATCGGGATCGGCAACCGCGCCCGCAAGGTCCTGCCCAACTTCCTCGCACAACCCGATGTGCAATACACCGCGGTCAGCGACTGTCGCGCAGATCGCCTGGAGTCCGCCAAGGAGCTGGTCAACACCCACTACGGCAACCACGATTGCCGGACATACGCGGACTTTCAGGAATTGCTGGCGCGGAAGGACATCGACGGCGTGTTCATCGCGACGGGCGACCGCTGGCACGCCACGGCGTCCATCTTCGCCGCCCGCGCCGGCAAGGCCATCTACAGCGAGAAGCCGATCTCCCTGCACATCGCCGAGGGCCGCAAATTGGTGGAGGCGTGCCGCAGCAACCAGACCATCTACCAGGCCGGCACCCAGCGACGCTCCACCGAATCGTATCGCTTCGCCGTGGAGATGGCGCGACAGGGAAAGATCGGCCGCCTGCACACCGTGGAAATGCAGGTGTGGAACGGCCCGACCGTCGCGCACGACAAGGAAGCCCCGGTTCCCGAAGGCTGGGACTTCGACACCTGGCTTGGCCCGGTCCCGTTCCGCCCCTTCGTTCCCGGTCGTCACGACGGAGGCAAGTGGAACTACTACTGGGACACCGGCGGCGGCCCCATCATTGGAATGGGCTGTCACTACACCGACCAGATGCAGTGGGTCCTGGACCGAGACGACACTGGCCCCGTTGAGTTTGAAGGCCGCTGCGAATGGCCCGACCCGGAGAAGTTCATGAGCGACACCCCGGTGAGCGGCGAAGTGGTCTGCCGCTACGCGGACGGCGTCAAAGGGATCATGCATTCCCGCGGGAAATTCCAGGAACGCTACATCCGCTTCATCGGCGACGAGGGCTGGATCCAGGTCGACGACCACACCAACGAGGTCACCGCGGAACCCAGGTCGATCCTCGATCTCCGCAAGCCCGACGGCGTGAGCTGGAACGACGCCAGCGCGCATATCCGCAATCTGCTGGGCTCGATGCGCAACCGCCGCCCCACGATCTGCCACCCGGAGGCCGCCCACCGGGCGCAGACCATCGGCCAGGCCATGAACCTCGCGCTTCGCCTCGGGCGCAGGTTGAAATGGAATCCCGTCGCCGAGAAGTTTGACGATCAGGAGGCCAACGGAATGCTGTGGCAGAAACCGCGGGCTCCTTGGAAGATCTGAGGCTCAACCGCGTCTTCCTCAGGGAAGGAAAACCGGAGTCGCCCATTTTCCGAACCTGATCGTCTCCCCGGCGACGCAGTCCTTCTGATAAAGCGTGCAGTGGTTGGCGGCGGAAGCGATGTTGAAAAGCCTTACCTCGGGCAACGCCGCCATCTTGAACCCCTGATCCAGCAGGGTCTGCGTCTGGGAATCACGGTTGCGTTCCGGAGTCGGCGTGAGGAGCCACACCGTCCCGGCGCGCCCGCAGGTCACGGTCTTGGGCCCGTTCATCGCGACCTTCAGGAACCGGGCTCCCTTCAAGGCTTCGGGCGCTTCCGCAAGAACGTAGCCCCGGTCGGTGAACAGTGTGACTCCCGGGACAAAGGCGCCGGCCTCCACCCCGGCCGCGGCAAGCGTTCCTGGCGCGCTCTTGCGCAACGGCTCGCCGTCGGCGTTCGCCCTCACCGGTCGGGGTTTCGCGGCGGCCGCGCCCTTGGGCTTCTCGCGACCGCCGGATGCCCTGCTCACGAGCTGCCGCAATTGCACGGCTCCGCTGACGTCCCTGCCGGCGGCGACATCCTCCTCGCGAAAACTGGCCAGCAAGACGTTGCGGTCGCCGGTGCGGCTGTAGTCGTAGATGATGCGGATGAGTCCGTCGGGCGTCTGCTGCCCGTCCGGATAGGAGACGCCGCGACGCTCGTCCAACAACAGGCCGCCGCCCCAGGTTGTTCCGTCGTCCTTCGAGACGTAGGCGGTCAGGTGGGAGCGGCCGGTCTTCGTTTCGAGGGGGCCGTGTTTCACGAGGAGGAGATTGCCCGAGTTGAGCCGGCGGACAAAGAACCGCGCCGGCGTGTGCAGGATCTTCGACGGCTTCAACTCCGGCCAGGTCTTACCGCGATCCGTGGAGACGCTCTCGCCGATGCCGTAGGTCGTCCGCACCAGCAGCCAGAAGGAACCGTCGCGCCGTTCGATGAACATGTGCTCATCGAACTGCCTCGCCTTCACCGGCACATTGCAGGCGCCGCGCAACTTCCAGGTCCCTCCGCGATCCGTGGAGACGATCATCTGCGCGCTGTGGTCGTGCTCCTTCCACTTCGAGATCGGCAGCGCCCACTCGCCCGTCGAAAGCACGAGCGGCTTGCACATCATGACTCCGTCTCCGATGCGTCGCGGCGTGGTCCATTCCGGGTTTTCGGCGTCGGGTTCGCCGGTCGCCATGAACCAGACGCCCAGGTCCGTATCACGGATCGTCCGGTCCATCTGAGCCCAGAAGACGAACAGACGGCCGTCCGGAGCCACCCACAATTCTGGATCGAAGGCGCGCGCTGTCCCGGGGCCGTCGGGATCGATGACCAGCGACTCCTTCCAGGTCCGGCCGTTGTCGCCGCTGGAGCTGAGCACGACGTAGTTGTTCTGGTCCTCGCCGGGCGTCACACCCGCGTACCAGTTCGCCCAGAGCCGTCCGCCGGGCGCGACCGCCAGGCTGGGAATGCCCTGGAACGCGCGGTTCGTTACAGACCGCTCAGCGACCGCGGGGCCGATGTACTGCGGCGAATTCAGCGAAGTCCGCTCCGCGGCGGACAGCGACGCCGTCGCCGAGAGAAGGACTGCAAGGGAGAGGAACTGATTTGGCATGTTTCGTTGGTTGGGCATCATGGGAGTCCGCTGATCCTGAGTTTCCGGAATTCCAAGGCGCCGGCCTTTTTGCCCTCGGGGCCGCCGGAATCCCCGCCCAACCCGAAGGTGAGCTTCTCCTCCGCGATACAGGGATGGGACACGCTGAACTGATGGCCGTCCACGGTCGCGGTCATCCGCCCGCCCTCGAACACGATCCTCACGCGATGCCATTCACCAACGGCGGTCTTGCGCGCCTGCCTGAATAGCTCGACGGACTCGCCCTTCTTCGGATGCGCGAGAACGCGAAGCTGGTCCCGACCAATCACGAGATGGACGATGTGTCCGCGTTCCTGGGAACCATTGAAGATGACGCCGGCAAACGTCGCCCTTCCCTCCAGCCTGAAGCCGCATTCCACGACGCCGTCTTTCAGGCGGAATCGGCGCATCTTCACCGGCCCGTGCCTGCGCGGACCTGATTCAAAGCCACGAAGAACGCCGTCCTTCGCCGTCCATGTGCCCAGCCCCCAGAACCAATCCTTGGAAAGCCCCGAATCAAAATCCTCGTTCAACCGCGGCGCCTGCTCCGCCGCGAAGGATACGGAAGCTAGGAATCCGAAGAGGAACGCGAGGCAAAGGAAGTGTTTCACGGTCCGGTCGTGGTTTCGGCGGATTCAAGGAAGGGCGCGGCCAATCTGCGCCGGAAGGCGGCGCGATGTCGAGCCTCGCCAACGCCGAAAACGCGCGATCGAATCAGCGCGAAATCAGGACTTCTTTTGAACGGCGTCGAGTTCGATCTCGAAGAGAAGGTCGTCCCGGCAGACGTCGTCGTGGATGACGAGCACCGGCTCCATGGGCATGTCCTTCCGCTCGCACCAGCGCGCGTAGGCAGGCAGGTCCGGCGCGTCGCGGATGTAGGCGATGGCGCGCGTCACGTCAGACCACTCCATCTTGCGGGATTCCATGATCGCCAGGACCACGTCCATGGTCAGATCGATCTGGCCGTCGATGTCGTCGAGGTGAACCGTCGCGCCGCCGGGTTCGATGCTGGCCGTGCCGGAGATGAAGAGCTTGCGGTGGTCGGGCATGTCCATCTCAACGGCGCGCGCGAAGGAGCTGCCGTAGTCGAGCGCGGGGCACTGCAGCGGCGAGGGCACCTGGAAGATTTTCACGTCCTTGGTCTTGGGTTGGACGGCGTAGAGGCTGCCCACGACGGCGGCGCCCACCTGGTTTTCGCCGCCGATTCCCGTGCTGGCGGGCACCAGCTTGTCGAACACGCCCCGTTCTCGGAAGAACTGGTCGCGCACCCGATTGAACTCGTCATACCAGTCAAAGATGCCGTCAAGGTAATACCAGGTGCGCACGACATCGGTGAAGACCATGCCGGCGAACTCCAGCGCGGCCTCCCAGCGTTCCAGAAGCCTGCGGGTCTGGGCGGCGGGGGAGACGTTGGTCTCGGGAAGCACGTTCACCAGGTAGCAGTGGCGCGCGTAATCGTCCTCGTAATACGTGCCCACGATAAGGCCGCCGAGCCAGACGGGCCTGAGCTTGTCCACGGAAACGGTGTGGATATGAAGCCCGGAAACGGGGCAGCACCGTTCGCAGGCGGAGCTGAAGCCGCTCAACGAACAGTTCTCACAGTCACAGCAGTAGCGCTGCTCGTCCTTCGCGCAGCCGGAGGTGTTGATCAAACCGACCCCCTCCATGCGGATCACTCCCGCATCCAGGTCCTTCAGACAATCCTGCATCCGGTCAAACATGCGGCTCGGCGCCTCCCCCGAACCGGCCGGGATCGTCAGAAAGGTCTCGGTGAAGTCCTTGTGTTCCAGGGTGGAAACGAAGGGCTCGGGAGCAACGGTGGAATTCCTGCTGGGGGTCATCGTGTTCATGGATCGGGTGGGGGGATTACATGTCTTGACGGAAGTGGTGACGGGCGGATTCAACGGCCCGTTGCGGGCGGCTTCTTTTTCGGGCGACCGGTGGCCATGACCTTCCATTCCTTGGCGGCGACGAGGTGCCGCCAGAGGAAGGCCTGCATCATGTCCTCGGCGGGGACCGCCAGGCGACGGATCTCGACGCCATCGACTTTTGCGCGGCCTTCAAGCTCCAGATTGAAGGCGCTGCCGGACACTCCGCGCGGCATGGAGAGTCGCAGCTCCACCAGGTTGGTCGTCGCCGGAATCTTGACGGAGCTGATCCGGACGCCTCCCGGCGGATTCTTGAGGGCGAGACCGATCTCCCCCTCGAAGCCTTCCGTCCGCCGCGCGTAGACCTTCACCGGCGCCGTGGAGCCGGGTTTGATGCTGACGCTCGACGGAACGACCCGGAGATCGAATCCCGGCCTGGGGGCGCTGATCCGGAGGCGATACGCGTGAT
Source organism: Verrucomicrobiales bacterium (assembly GCA_038126235.1). Classification (GTDB taxonomy): domain Bacteria; phylum Verrucomicrobiota; class Verrucomicrobiia; order Limisphaerales; family JAYPEY01; genus JAYPEY01. The sequence continues at coordinate 142,927 of JAYPFK010000010.1, read as the reverse complement.
CCTTGCCGCCCATCCGCTGCGCCTCGCCGATGTGGATCTGATAAGTTCCATCGACCGGCAGGGTCGCCTCGATCATCGAGTCCGCGGCGTGGGTGATCAGTCCGTTGCCCTTGTCCTGGAAGAAGTCGATGTAGTCGTCGTTGAAGGCGACCTGGGCGCCGTCCGGCCCGACGAGCCGCAGGACGGAATCCATCGGCGAGTTGAGCCGGCGGGCCGTGACCTCCGCGACAATGCGCTGCCCGGCGCGCCCCTCGAAGCGGAACTTGTCCCAATCCCCCGGCCAGTCGATGCGACCATTCACGACAACGGGCAGCGCGATGGACTGCAGCCGCTCCGGCTCCACCTTGTTCTCCTCCGCGAGGATCTCCGGCAGGTTGTCGACCGCGAACGGGACCGGGTTTGATGGCCGGCCGCGATCCTTCAGGACGATCTCGCGGATCCCCGGATCCTTCGATTCGACCGTCGGCTTGAAGCGCGTGACCGGGAGGTTCCAACCAAACGCCTCGACCTCGGGGAGGTTTCCGATCTGCCCGCCCATGGGAAAGACGCTGTTGATGAAGGGAAGCTCGCCGACGCTGATCCGGTAGACGAAATCGTCGCGCCCGCGATAGATCGAGTCCTTGATCTCAAGCACATAGGTTCCCGATTCGGGGACGGTGAAGTGCAACACGGGATCGGGGTTGAAACGGAAATCGTCGTTGTAGGCCAGCTCGACGCCTTTCGCGTCGTAGAGCGTGAGGATGGCCTGGAACCAGCCGGGCACCGCATCGGGCAGATAGGGGATCAGCTGGCGCGCCTTGGCGACCGCCACCAGCTCCTGACCGCGCCGGGCGACAAAACTGAACCGGTCCACCGTGCCGGGCATCATCTGGCCGTTGAGCACGGAGGGGATGTTGATGTCGTCGGCGACCTCGGACAGTTCGGCCTTCTTCTCGTAGGCGAATTTCGCCGAGCGGTCGTAGACGGGTTCGCCGGTGCTCTTGACCGGGTTGCGGGAGAACTCAAAGAAGTCGCCGATATGGAAGAGCAGCGGATTGGTGAGCCCCCGGGGCGTTGCCAGCCGCAGCTCGCGCTCTCCCGTCGGGGCGTTCTTCTCGATGGTGAACTGCACGATGACGTTCTCGGCGATCGCGGGCGAGGGCTGGCGCCGCATGAAGGTGGAGACCTGCCGGCGCAACAACTGCAGGAGAGCCTCGTTGGTCGGCGTCCAGACGACCATCGGCCCGGAGGAGATCGCTTTCTTCTTCTCCTTCATCTCCCGCTTCGCCTTTTCGAAGTCGGACTTGACCTTCTGCAGTTCGCGGATCTTGTCCCGCGCGTCGTTGAACTGGTTCTGCGTCATCGGCTTGATGTGCTCCAGAACCTCGATCTCGACGCCCCCGCCGGACCAGACCGCCTCGAAGACATCCTTCAACTGGGCCCCGCCGACCACGGCCTTGAAGGATGTCCCCTGCTTGCCGCCCGCGGGATAGACGTAGCCGATGTGCGGTCCGTTGCCCTGCGCCTGGAGCGCAAACGGCGCCGCGAGCATTCCCGCGAGCGCAAGCGCTAACGCGGGGATCCGTTGGCGGTGGAAGATCGCGTTCATCGCGCGCTCACATGATTTCCGTCAGCAGTCCGTGGGAATCAACGTCGTCGGCCTTCGTCGGCATGACGGCGACTTTCTTGCCCTGCGGATGCGGCAACTTGGCCAGCGGGTCGATCCCGAGCAGGCGATACATGCTGCCGATGAGATCGACCGGATAGATGGGTCGCTCGGAAACCTCCTCGCCGGTGGCGTTCGAGGATCCGACCACATGCCCGCCCTTGAAACCGCCGCCCGCGACGACGGAGGTGAACACCTTGCCGTAGTGGCCGCGTCCGCCATTCCACGGCGGCTCCCACTGAACCTTGGGGGTGCGCCCAAACTCGCCGCCCCACCAGACGATCGTGGAGTCCAACAGACCCCGCTCCGAAAGCTCGCGGATCAGGCTGCCCATGCCGCGATCCAGCTCCGGCAGTCTCCGGCGCATGGATTGGAAGTTCTGCTTGTGCGTATCCCAGCCCCCGTAGTTGATGGTGACGTAGGGCACGCCGCGCTCTACCAACCGGCGGGCGAGCAGGCAGGACTGGCCGAAGGTGCTGCGGCCGTAGGCGTCGCGGACATCGTCCGATTCCTCCCCCAGTTGGAAGACGCGGCCGGCATCCCCGAGAATCAGATCGTAGGCCTCGTTCTCACACTTCGCCATCGCGGCAAGGCGGGGGTCGCCCTTCATCGCGTGGTTGAGGGTGTTGATGTTGCGCAGGAAGTCGCGGCGGCGGACCTGGCGTTCATGGGTGATGCCGCGGGCCACGACGCCCTCGACCTCGAAGGGGGTTCTGGCGGGATCGCCGCCCGTGGCGAAGGGCTTGTATTTCGATCCGAGGAAGCCGGCTTCGGAGAATCGCCCCTGCGGCCGGGTGACCACGATGTAAGGCGGAATCAGGCCCTTGTAGCCATTGTCGTAGCCCTTGAACAAGGAGACGATCGAGCCGACCGAGGGATAGACCTCGCGGCCGCCGGAACGCCAGCCCGTCTGGACCATGTAGGAGGCGGTTTCATGACCGTTCACGCCGTGGGTCATCCCTCGCAGAATGGAATACTTGTCCGCCATCTTGCCGAGAATGGGGAGCAGCTCGCTGATTCGGATGCCGGGGACGTTGGTGGACAAGGGCGACCGCAGCGGACCGGCATAGTCGGGCCCCGCGTCGGGCTTGGGATCAAAGGTGTCGAGGTGCGAAGGACCGCCCCACATCCAGATCTGGATGACGGACTTCGCGCGCGCGACCGGGGCGGCGCGCAGTTTCGGGGCGAGACTGTCGGACAGCATCAGGCCGCCCGCGCCCAACACGCCCGCGCTGATGGCTTCACGGCGGGAGAGCGGGCCGGAGATCGGGGAGGAGTTTCCGCGCCGGGCGGAACCTTGGGGGGAATTCGTGTTTTTCATGGCGTTCAGGGGTCAGTGCCGATTGAGAAATTCGGCCGTGTTGATAAGTGCCCAGGCAAGATCGATCGTGTTCTCCAGCGACATGGAGCGTGAAAGGGTGTAGCGGGCGACGTGGGTTTCCTCCTCCTTCGTCGGAAACCGGGAGAGAATCATGAGATACACCGCCTTGACCACCTCGGCCGGCTGCTCGCCGCGGTAGGAGGCCAGGTTCTTGAAGTTGGGACTGGACTCCAGCTTGCGCTGGATGTGGCTGGAATTCAGCAGATGCAGGCGCTGCGAGGCGGTGTAGTTGTTGTTCCGCTCCGACGCCAGCCCCGTGTCCCTCGGCGGCCGACCGAACATGTCGAGGAACGGACTGGAGATGCTGCCGTCATAAATGTTGATGGTGCGCAGGTCCTCGGGAACGAAGGTGAAGGGCTCGGGAATCTCGCTGGAGTAGCGGTCCTTGGAGCCGGAAATGAGGTTCAACGCGTCGATCAGGACCTCCGCCTCCAGACGGCGCAGCGGATAAAAGGCGAAGTTCTCCGCCGCCATCTCCCGGTTTTCCGCGATGCAGATGCAGGAAAGCTGGTAGGTCTGGGAGTTGAGAATGATCCGGTAGAGATGCTTCAGGTTGTATCTCGACCGGATCAACTCCTGCGACAGGTGGGTGAGCAGACGCGGGTGGCTGGGCCGGTTGTCCGGGCGGATGTCGTCGGGTTCGTTGATGAGTCCGCGCCCCAGCAGCCAGTACCAGACGCGGTTGACGATGTTGCGTGTGAACCAGGGGTTTTGCGGCGCGGTCAGCCAGTCGGCGAAGGCCACCCGCGGATCGAGGTCCGGCGGGAGGCTCCGGCTGGTCCCGTCCGGGAAGACCGCGAAGGCCAGGGCGTTGGTGTAGGCGGCCTCGTAATTGCGGCTGACAATCTCCTCCTTCCACTCCCGCGTCGGCTTGAAATTCACCTGCGAAAAGAACGCGGCCATGTTGTCGCGCGCGACGCTGCTCCACTTCTCCGTCCGCGCGCCCATGAAGCTGAGGGCGACCGAGGCCGCGATGATGTCAGGCTCCTTGCTGGCCATCGCCCGGTAGAAATTCACCGCCGGCACGCGGAAGTTGCTGCCGTTGGAAGTGAGCATCTCCCGGACAAACTGGTCGTAGGGCTGATTCTCCTTGATCGCCGTGCGAATCCAGTGGTGGTAGGCCTGCGCCCCGTTCGGCCAAAGGTTGATGGGGAATTCCGACTTCACCCGCAGGACGTCGCACCATTTCATCGCCCAGTAGTCCGCGAACTCCTCGCGCTCCAGCAGTCGATCGATCAGGACGGCGCGCTTGTTCTTGTTCGGGCTCAGGATGAAATCCCGCGCCTCCGCGCCCGTGGGCAGGGTGCCGATGACATCCAGGTAGGCCCGCCGCACAAACACCCCATCGGAACAGATCCTTGCGGGTTCCAGTTTGTAGAGATCCAACCGTTGCTCGATCAGCCGGTCGATCTCGTTCTGGGGATTCATCACGGCAACGCTTTCGTAGGGGGAAAGCGACGAGGCCGCGGGGAACGAATTCAGCGCACACCCCAGAAGAAGGCTGAATATGAGGACCGGCCGTTTCATGCCATTCACGTCCGCGGCATTGCGAAGCACACCCGCTCCGCGCGCCTGCACGACTCCCTAGTAAGGTCCTCCGACGGGAAGTCAACCAACCTTTCCTTGGCGCGGGCTAACCCAAATTGCCCGAAGCCCGATGCCGCCGATTCAGAGGGAAATTCCCAACCATCCGCGGGTGATCTGGAAGTCCGCCAACCCGCCGCTCAAGGACGACAGGCGATCCGGCTGAAGAGCCTCCACAAGACCTGCAACAAGCTGTTGCGCCACAACCTGTTGCGAAGCTTCCAAATCCAACCGGACACGCCCTTGTCCCTCGTCTGTCGCGCCGTCCCAGACGCACTGGATCACCGGAAGCATTGGATGCCCGGGATCGCCGCCTCGACCGAGCGCGACCACCGCGTTCACCCCGCAACCGCCCAGTCCGGCAACGGTTTCAAGCGCGTTCCGGGTCGGCGTATCCATGAGGTGCAACCCGGGCTGCTCGACGCCCTGTCCGTAGGCCAACGAGACCGGCAGGACATCGGCGTTCTCCCCAAAAAGCGCCTCCGAAAGCTCCTTCGAGGCAAGGGAAAGCACGTTCTCACCGATCACGACTGAACCGCCTCGGCCAACCATGGCCCGGACGACGGCCGCCACGCCACGCGCCACCCCGGCGGGAATCGGCCCGACCGCCGCCAAACCGAGGCATAGCCCTTCAAGTCCGACCTCCGTACGCTCCGGTTCCTGCCCCCCCTGCCCCTCGGCCTCAAACCAGTTCATCACGCGCGTCGTCACCGCCTCGATCCCGCCGTCATTCTGGATGCTGGCCCAACCGAAGCGGGAAGCGTCGAGGCCCGCCTTGCGCAGGTTGACGCGAAACTCGTCATTGTGCGTTTTTTCACACCCGTGCTCCAGCAACAGCGCGCGCGCCGCCGAGGGATGGCGGAGGTAGCCGATCATCGTCCGCACGAACAAATCCTCCGCGTAGCCGCGCGATGTCCCGCAACCTTCCGTGTGCGGCAACGCGACAAACCTATCGATCCCATCGGTTGGTCCGACGGTGCTCAACCGCTCCGCGATGCCGGCCGCGATCTGTCCCGCGCACAGGCTGGTCGGCGCGATCAGTCCGATCCGCTCCAGGGCGACGCGTCCTTCGATCCGCCAGGCCGGGATGCGAAACGCGTCCAGATCGATGTCCGCCAGTTCCGCTTCCTGAGGGGCCAACGCCAACGGCCGTCCGTCGGGAACCGGGGCTGCCAACACCTTCTCCACGCCGTCGTCGCCGGTCTGCCGCCATTCGCGCCAGAGCTGCACCTGCGAATGGCCCGCCGCCTCGCCGACGCTCTCCAAGCCAGAGGCGACCTCGACCGTGTAGTCGAAGGCCTCCTTCGCCAGCCGCTCCATCGGCTCGCCGTCCAGGTAACGCCCGGCGTCGATGTCCATCTCGTTGCGCAGCAGTTCGTAGCGACCGCTTGTGGTCACGATCTTGACCGTCGGCACAAAGGGAAAATTGGTGATGGAGCCGTTGCCGGTGATGAAGTGGACCACATTGCAGCCGCAGGCGACCTGACCGGCGATGCTCTCCAGGTCGTTGCCCGCGCTGTCCATGAAGTAATAGCCCGGCTCGTCCATCCGCTCCCCGTATTCCACGACCCTGTCCAACCGGACGTCCGGATGCTTCTTCATCGCCGCGCCGATTGACTTGACGACGATGTTGTAAAGCCCGCGATAGAGGTTGCCTCCGCTGGGATTGCCTTCCGCGCTCTGGCCATGCCTGCGGGCCAACGCGTCGTAACGCTCGATCTGCCCGAGAAACGCGCGCGCGGTTTCGAGGTCCCGCACGTTGTTCAACACGTAATTCTCGGCGCCGATCAATTCGGTGGTCTCCGCCAGGTTCGCGGAACCGCCGTGCCGGAGGATTGTCTTGGCCACCTCGCTGGAAAGCGGATTGCCGGAAATGCCGGAGAAAGCGTCCGATCCGCCGCACTGCATCGCCAGTTTCAAATGCGCCAGCGGCCGGTCCGTCCGCTCGCAGGCGTTCACCGCCGGCAGCCAGTCCCCGACGGTCTTTTCCGCGCGATCCAGATCGACGCCCAGCCCGCGCTCGTGCCGGAAAAAGGCGTGTGGGACATCGGCCAGCGGGTAATCGCCCGCTTCGAGAAACGCCTTCAGGACATCGTTGTCGATCGGCCCGGACCCCGAATCCACCGCCAGGATGGCGCCGACATTGGAATGCACCATGAAGCCGGCCAGCGTCCGCATGACGATCTCGTGGTTATTCTGGCGTTCGTCGGTTCCGCCTTCGGTGTGCGCGACGGCGACCACGCCGTCCACATTGGGCCATTCTTCGGAGACGTTCTTGAACCGCGCCGCCAACTGCTTCGCAAAGGAGCCGGTCAACGAGGTCGTGCCCATGACGACAATGAAATTCCGTGTGCCCGAGCCGCGCGCCGGACCGCGATCGTAGCCCTGAAAGGTCCCGGGCTGCTCCACCAGATCGACCTGCTCTCCGGGAACGAACGTCTCCTCGGCCATGACGTATTCCATCCGCACATCCCGGAAGTTCGGCCCCGCCGGCAGTTCGAAATCCAGGTTCCGGATCCGCAACTCCGCCAGCATCTTCTCGTTCGCCACGTAATCGCCGGGGGCGAGATCGACCAACGCGACGCCGAAGGGGAGTTCCCAGGAAAGCAGTTCCCCCCCCGCCTCAATGGGCGCACAGGCAAAGCGATGCCCCTCCATGACGGTGTGACTCAACGCGAAGCTGACGCCGTCGCGCTCCACGATCGTTCCCACCGGCAAGGTGCGGGTCGCGATGGCCACATTGTCGCCGGGCAGCGGCAGCCGCCCGATTTCGGAGAAATCCACCGTTTCGCTCATATGCGGGGCGGCCGACTGCGGGGCGCGGCCGGACTAAAGTTCCTCTTCCAACGCGTGAACCAGACCGGCGATGGTGTGTTCTTCCGCCTCGATGTCCGGTTGCAGGCCCAAGGCGACGAGAGCCTTGCTGGTCTCCGGCCCGATCGACGCCAGGCGCATTTCCGGGAACTTCTCCACCATTGCCGGCAGGTCGAAGCGGGCGTGGAAATTCTCGACCGTCGAACTGCTGGTGAAGGTGATCGCATCGGCGCCGTTCTCCGCGAAATCCTCCGCGTGACCGGTCAGATCCTCCGTCTCCATGACCGTCTGGTAGCAGGCGACGTCGTCCACGATGGCGCCCAGCGCCACCAGTTGCTTGGGCAGATCCGGATTGGCCACCTTGGCGCGCATGAGGAGCACCTTGAGATTCTCCAGGCTCTCGTATTCGTTGATCGCCTTGGCCACCTCGGTCGTAAGGTATTTCTCCGGCATCACGTCCACCGTCAGGTGCAGGGCCTTCAGCTTCGCCGCCGTGGCGGGACCAACGGCCGCGATGCGGACGCCGCCCAGATCGCGCAGGTCGGGAAAGGCCTTGAAGAACATGTCGAAGAACATGTCCACGCCGTTGGGGCTGGTGAAGACCAGCCAGTTGTAGGAGTTCAGCTCCATCAGGACATCGATCACCGCCTGCCGGTCCTCGCTGGGTTCCACGCGGATCGTGGGAATCTCCAGGACCTCCGCGCCGCGCTCGGTCAACCGGCTCGAAAGCTGGCTGGCCTGCTTCCGCGTGCGCGTGACCACGACCCGTTTGCCGAAGAACGGCCGGGTCTCAAACCAGTTCAACTCGCTCCGCAAGGTCGCCACCCCGCCGATGATTGTGACCGCCGGAGCCTTGAAGCCCGTCTGCTCCACCACGTCCGCGATGGTTTCGAGCGTGCCGTCGATGGACCGCTGCCGGCCGGTCGTGCCCCAGCGCACCATGGCGACCGGCGTGTCGGCGGCCATGCCGTTCTCCATCAACCTGCCGGCGATACGGCGGATGCGCTCGACGCCCATCAGGACGACCTTGGTCCCCGACGCCTTGGCCAGTTGCTCCCAGTCGATGCTGCTTTCCTCCTTGTTCGGGTCCTCATGGCCGGTCAGGACCGTAAAATTCGCGCAATGGTCGCGATGCGTCACCGGAATGCCCGCGTAGTTCGGCGCGGAGTAGAAGGAGGAGATTCCCGGGACGACCTCGAAGGGCACGCCGGCGGCCCGCAGCTCCTGGGCCTCCTCGCCGCCGCGACCGAAGAGGTAGGGGTCGCCGCCCTTCAGACGGACAACCGTCTTGCCCTCCTTGGCCTTGTCGACCAGCAACTGGTTCAGCTGGTCCTGCGGAATGGCATGGGCCTTGGCGCGCTTGCCGCCGTAGATGATCTCCGCGCCCTCGGGCGCCAACCGCAGCAGGTCCGTGTTGACCAGCGCGTCGTAGACGACGACGTCGGCGCGCCCCATCAGTTCGGAACCGCGGAGGGTGAACAATCCCGCGTCGCCCGGCCCGGCGCCCACGAGGTAAACTATTCCGGTCTTGTCGCTCATGAAGGGCGGGACTCTACGGGGAACAAGGAACCGGGGCAAACAATTGCAGGGCGACGAGGGGTTCCGGGAATCAGGCTGCTTTCGACGCAAGATTCCCCTTTTGCCACCGGCCGGGCAACGGGCTAACAATGCCCCGTGGCCACGCGCTTCCTCCTCGGACCCGCCGGCAGCGGCAAGACCTTCCGCTGCCTGGAGGAGGTCCGCGCAGAACTGGCCGCGTCACCGGACGGCCCGCCCCTGCTGTTCATCGCGCCGAAGCAGGCTACCTTTCAGCTGGAGCGCCAACTCCTCGCCGACGAGTCCCTCGGCGGCTACACGCGACTGGAGATCGTGTCGTTCGAACGGCTGGCGACGCGCATCCTGGAGCGGCTCGACGCGCCGGTCCCGTCGCTGCTGGACGAGGAGGGCCGGCTCATGGTCCTGCGCGCGCTGCTGGCGCGGCGACAGGACGAGCTGAAGATCTTCCACGCCAACGCCCGCATGACCGGCTTCGCGCGACAGGCCAGCCTCATCCTCCGCGAATTCCAGCAACACGATGTGAACGTCGCCGAACTGCGCCGCTTGTCGGGACGCTTCGGCTCCGACAGCACGCTCGGCCGCAAGCTCCACGACCTGGCCGTCGCCTTGGAGGCCTACCTCGCATGGCTGGCGGAACATGGACTCAACGACGCCGACAATCTCTTTGACGCCGCCATTGAAGCGGTGAAGGCGGACGCAGGCGGCGACGCAAAGCTGCGTTTCGGCGGTGTCTGGATGGATGGTTTCGGAGAACTGCCGCCCAAGCATCTGCGGCTGCTCGCCGCGCTGTTGCCGCAGGCGGAAAGGGCCACCCTGGCCTTCTGTCTCGACGATCCGGGACGTTCCGACCGGCCGTGGCATTCGCCTTGGTCGCCGATTCACCACGCCTTCCAACGCTGCGGCGAGGAACTGGAGGCGGCGGGCGGCGTTCATCCCGAAGTCGAGGTCCTGGCCCGCCGGGAAGCCGCCAACCGCTTTGAGCGCAGCCCGGAACTGCGGTATCTGGAGGCCGCCTGGTCGGAAGCGGACGGGGTGGTTCCAAACTGTAGCAGCCGACGTGAGGAGGCTCATTCCAATCCGGACGAAGAAGATCAGAGCCTCCTCACGTCGGCTGCTACGGCCCTCGAACAGACCGACGCGGGCGCGCCGGTAGCGCAGGCCTCCGAGCCTGCTGTATCGCCGGTTTCCAAACCGGCAGGCCGCGGGACCACCGAACGCGCCGAGCAAGAACCTCCGCCTCGTTCAATCGAAGGCGACGCAGATTTGGAGATCCGCGATACGGCACGTTTGGAAACGTGCGCTACCTCCGCCGTGCGCGTGGTCGCCTGCCCCACGCCCGAGGCGGAAGCCGTTTTCGCGGCTCGGACCATCCGCCGGTTTGTCCGCGAGTCGGACGCGCGTTTCCGGGATTGCGCGGTGATCGTGCGTTCGCTGGAGGACTACCGGCACATCCTGCGGCGCGTGTTTCAACGCTTCGAAATCCCCTTCTTCCTGGATCGCCGCGAGCCCGTCGGCCACCACCCCTTCGCCGAACTGACCCGCGCCGCCATCCGGATCGCGGCCCACGGCTGGCGGCACGAGGACTGGTTCTGCGCGCTCAAGAGCGGCCTCGTCTCCCGGGACGAGTTCGCCATCGACCGGCTGGAAAATGAGGCCCTGGCCAACGGCTGGGAGGGCGACTTCTGGCGCAAGCCGCTCGTGGTCCGGAACGACGATCCCTTCGCCGAACGGCTCGAGGAAGTCCGCGCCGAATCGGTCCCGCCCTTCGAACGGTTTGTCGACGGTTTGAACGCCGACGGCCCGCAGGCGACGGGTCCCCAACTCGCCGCGGCGTTGGGCCGCCTGTGGAAGGCGCTGGATGTCGAATCCCGGCTGGAGAAATGGAACGAAAACGCCGCCAGCCCGATCCACGGCACGGTCTGGGAAGAGATGAACAAGTGGCTCGGCAACGTGGAACGCGCCTTCCCGGACGAGGCCATCCCGCTGCGCGACTGGCTGCCGATCCTGGAGGCTGGCCTCGGCGGCCTGACTGTGGGAGCGATCCCGCCGGCGATCGACCAGGTCCTGGTCGGCGCGGTCGACCGCTCGCGCAATCCCGACCTGCGACTCGCGCTCGTGCTGGGGGCCAACGAAGGCGTCTTTCCCGCCGCGCCGAAACCGACCGGCCTGATCTCCGACCACGAACGCGAACGGCTCGCCGGCGTCGGGGCGCAACTCGGTCCGGATCGCTATCGCCGCATCGGCCTGGAGCGTTACTACGCCTACATCGCCTGCACCCGCGCGCGGGAACGTCTGGTCGTCACCTTCGCGCAACGCAATCTCGAAGACGCGGAACTCACGCCCTCGTCCTTCGTTCACCGGATTCTCCGGTTGTTTCCCGGCCTGGAAATCGAGAAGGGCGCGAACGAGTCCGGTTGGCGCGCGGGCGAACATGTCAGCGAACTCGCCGCGCCCCTCATGCGACGCGACGAGGAAAAAGACGCGGAGCTGACGCGACTGCTGGAACTGCCGGTCGTGCGGCATCTCCGCGAACGCGCCGCGCCGGCGGATGAGCCCGATCCCGCCGCCTCGTTGGCGCCGGACCTCGCGGCGCGGCTCTACGGCCCGACATTGCGCTCGTCCGTCAGCCGCATCGAACGCTTCGCGGCCTGCCCCTTCCGCTTCTTTGCCGACTCGGGCATGCAGGCCGAGGAACGGCGCGTGTTCCAGATCGACGCCCGCGAGCGCGGCAGCTTCCAGCACGAGATCCTGGAACGCTTCCACGACGAGCTGAAGGCCGAGGGCAAACGCTGGCGCGACATCACGCCCGCCGAGGCCGGGGAACGCGTGGCGCGGCTCGCCGACGCCTTTGCGGACGAGTATCGCGAAGGCCTGTTCCGCGCGACGGACAAGAATCTCTTCGCCGTCGAAAGCCTGTCCCGGGACCTGCGCGAGTTCATCGAGACCGTCGTGGGCTGGATGAACGATTATGGCTTTGACCCGGTGGAGGTGGAGCTGGACTTCGGCGGCGAGGGCGGCTCCATGCCGGCGTGGGAATTCGATCTCGGCGAAGGCGCCCGCATGGCCTTCAACGGGAAGATCGACCGCGTAGACCTGGCGGTCGATCCCGACACCGGCCGGGCGGACTGCGTGGTGATCGACTACAAGTCCAGCGGACGCAAGGTGGACATGACGCTCTTGCGCAACGGCGTCCAGATCCAGTTGCCCGCCTACCTCGCGGCCCTGTGGCGCACGCCGGACCCGGCCCGCCTGTTCGAGGGCCAGCCCATCCGGGAGATCAACCCGCTCGGCGCCTTTTACGTGAATCTCCGCGGCAGCTTCAGTTCGGCGGGGATCCGCGACGAGGCCATCGGCGACCTCGATGCCGACCGCCGCCAGGCCTACCAACACGCCGGCCGCTACAGCCTCGAAGCGCAGGACACGCTCGACCTGCGCCGCGTCCGCGACGGCGAACCCAGCGGGCAGTTCGCCTACCGCCTGACCAAGGAGGGCAAACCCTACAAGAATTCCAACACCGTGATGGAAGCCGCCGCCTTCCGCGAACTGCTCCTCCGCGTGGAGACCAAGCTCCGCGAAATGGGCCAGGCCATCTTCCACGGCGAGGCCGCGGTCGATCCGTATCAACACGGACGCAAGACCGCCTGCGACTACTGTGAATACCGGTCCGTCTGCCGCATCGATCCGTGGCGACACGCATACCGGGCCTTGGAGGAGGAGGGATGAGCGCGCCCACTCCCGACCAACAACGCGCGATCGACGCGACCGGCGACACGCTGGTCGTCGCGGGCGCGGGCGCGGGCAAGACGCGGACGCTCGTGGACCGCGCGCTGGCTTTGGCGTTGCGGGAGCATGACCCGATCCCGATCGACCGCATCCTGATGGTCACCTTCACCGAGGCGGCGGCGGCGGAGATGCGGGGCCGGATCCGTGAGCGGATGGAGGAACAGCTGCGGGAGTCGGGCGACCCCGCCGTGGAGCAGCAACTGGCCCTGCTCGACTCCGCGCCCATAGGAACGTTGCACGGTTTCTGCCTGCAACTCGTCCGCGAGCATTTCCACGAACTGGAACTGGACCCGCTGGTGATCGTGATGGACCAGGCGGACGCGCGCCTGCTCGCCGCCGAGACCCTCGATGAACTGCTGGACCGCCGCTACGCCGGTCGGACGCCCGACGCAGCGGCCGTTCAATCATTGATCCACGATCTGGCGCGCGGCGACGACCGGCCCATCCGCTCCCTCATTCTCGGGCTTCACGCGCACGCCCAGTCGCTCGCCGATCCGGAGGACTGGCTAAACCGTCAGGCGCTCGCCTTCGCCGATGAAACCGGAGCGCACTGGCGCTCCATGCTGGAGGAGGCCTTCGCGGAATGGCGCGACGAATGGCGCGGCGTTCTCGCGCTCCACCGGGAGGACAACCCCAATGCCGCGCAATGCCTGGAGGCCCTGAACGCCGCCGGCGACGCGCCCACGCGCGAACAGATCGCCGCGAAGACCGCGCGCATCCAGGAGATCGACCTGGCCTGGCCGAACCGGCAGAAGACGCGCCTCAGGGAGCCCATCAAGAAGATCTTCGACGACGCGAAGTTCCTGCAGGCGGTGTCCGCCTCGGAGACGGCGATCGCGGAGGACTGGGAGTGGTCGCGGGAACACATGCTGGCGCTGATCGGATTGGCGCGCGATTTTGAGACCGCCTTCAGCCGGGCGAAACGCGAGCAGGCGGCGGTGGATTTCCCCGACCTCGAGCAGTTCGCCATCCAACTGCTCTGGAATCGCAAGGAGGGCCGCCCCACCCCCGCGGCCCGGGAATGGCGCGCGCGCCTGCAGGCCGTCTTCGTGGACGAATACCAGGACATCAACGCCGCGCAGGACCTGCTCATCCGCGCGCTGTCCGGCGAGGGCGCGGACGCGAACCGCTTCCTCGTCGGCGACGTGAAGCAGAGCATCTACCGCTTCCGCCAGGCCAATCCCCGCATCTTCCAGGAGCGATCCGATGACTGGCGGAAGGAGGGCGCGGAAGGAAGCACTTTGCCCTTGGCGGACAACTTCCGCAGCCACGAGGGCATCCTGAACTTCGTGAACGAACTGTTCGCCGGGTTGATGCGCCGCGAGATCGGCGGCGTCGCGTTCGATGAGGACGCGCGCATCCGCTATGGCGCGGCGGATGGACGGCCGCATTTCCGGGCCGATCCCGAGCAACCGCCCCGCGTGGAACTGCGCGTACAGTTGACCGGAAAATCAGATCCCGGCGGCGATGAAACTGAAGACGCGGACGGCGGCGATTCCGGCGTGGCCGATCTCTCGCGGACGGAAAAGGAGGCCCGCATGGTCGGCCGACGGCTGCGCGAACTGCACGACGACAAGTTCCTGGTCTGGGACGGCGGCCTGGACGGTTTCCGCCCGGCGAAGTGGAGCGACATGGTCGTGCTGTTGCGCTCGCCCGGCTCCAAGGCAGAAAGCTACGCCAAGGAGTTCGCCCGACTGGGCATCCCGATCGAGGCGGCGCGCGGCGGCTTCTACGACGCGACCGAGGTCGGCGATTTCCTGTCCCTGCTGATGACGCTGGACAACCCCCTGCAGGACATCCCCCTGTTGGCGGTCCTGCGTTCGCCGCTGGCTGGGCTCAACCTCGACGAACTGGCCGCCGTTCGTCTCGCGGAACGCAAGGGAGCCCTGTGGTCGGCCTTGCGGAAGTTCCATCGCGAGACCGACACAACGGCCATCGAAGGAGACGCAATCCGGCGCGCGGCGACGTTGTCGGCCAAGCCGAAAGTCGCGCGCTTCCTTGAAGCCCACGCGCGCTGGCGGCGACTGGCGCGGGAGGGCTCGCTTTCGCACTGTCTCGAAGCCGCGTTGGACGAGACGCACTACGAGGACTGGCTGCTGGCCCGGGACCGGGGCGAGCAACGGCTGGCAAACCTGAACCGCTTCCTCGCGCAGGCGCGCCGGTTCGACCAGTTTCAACGCCAGGGCCTGTTCCGTTTCCTGCGCCACGTCGAGGCGCAGCGGGAACACGACGTGGAGCCTGAGCCGGCCGGGGCCGAGGCCGGCAACGCGGTTCGCCTCCTCAGCGTGCACCGCAGCAAGGGCCTGGAGTTTCCCATCGTCGCGTTCGCCGAACTGGGCGGCACGTTCAACCTCGTTGATCTGCGCGGCTCGATCGTCCTGGACGATGCCCTTGGGCTCTGCCCCCGCGTGGTTCCTCCCGGAGCGCATCGAGCCTATCCCAGCCTGCCCTCCTGGCTGGCCGCCCGCCGGCAGCGCGCCGAACTGCTGGGCGAGGAGATGCGCCTGCTCTATGTCGCCGCGACCCGGGCCAAGGACCTGCTGATCCTCAGCGGCTCAACCTCGCGCAAGTCCGTTGAGGAGCGTTGGACGCGCGATCCCGCGGACGCCAACCCGACGTCCGAACTGCTCCGGGCAAACCGCTTTCTCGATTGGCTGGGCCCCTCGGGGGCGCGCCTGACCGACGACGCCGAATGGAATCTCAAGCCCGAGGGCCGGGGCGCGCTCATGTCCTGGAGCTTCATCGAGAGCGATGAGCTTTCCCTCGCGGGCGAAACCGACCAGCCGGCGGAAACGGCCGATCGGGACGAGGAAGGGGGCGACCACGAACTGCCCGATCTCGACGCCCTGATGGAACGCCTCTCGTGGCAATACCCGCACGAGGCGGCGGCGCACGAGGCGGCGAAGGCCTCGGTCACCGCGATCCGCCGCCGGATGAACGAGGAACCGGACGAGGACGCCCTGCCCCTGTTCCGCTTTCCCGTCTGGGCGATGGCGCGCGATTCCCGGGGCGGCGTTTCGCTCGCCGGATCGAGCGACCTGAGCGCGACCGAGATCGGCAACGCCCACCACGCCTTCCAGCAACACGTCGCGCTGGAAAAAACCGCCGACGAACAGGGCCTGCGCGAGGAGGCCGAACGCATGGTCGCTACCGGCAAACTGACCGCCGAAGAAGCGGCGGCCCTGAACTTCGAGGCCCTGCTGGGCTTCTGGAATTCCCCGTTCGGCGAAAGCGCCCGCGCCCACGCCGACGCCGTCCAACGCGAGCTTTCCTTCACCGCGCGTTTCAACCGCTCCGAGATCCAAAGCGCCGACAACGAACCGGAACCGGCCGGCGAGACGGACGATTTCGTGGTCGTGCAGGGCGCGGTCGATCTCGCCGTGGTGAAGCCGGACGCAATCGAGTTGGTCGATTTCAAGACGGACCGGTTGAGGGAGCAGGAACTGCCCGCCAAGCGCAAGCTCTACGAACCCCAGATCCGCCTCTACGCGGCCGCCCTGGAAAAGGTCTACCGGCGGCCGGTGACAAGGGCGGCCCTGCACTTCCTCGCGCTCAGCCGAACGGTCAATGTGATCGAGCTCGAGGACATCCCCACTGAAGCCCCCCGCGACCGCCGCCAACTGGAATTGCCCCTGGCAATCTTGGGGGATAACTCCGCCTCAAGTTGAGGGCCGCGGGGCCGCCCCATCCACCTTCTTATGTGGTCGCAAAAACCCCAAGCCTACTGGGGCTTTCGAACCTCGCCGTTCACGCTCACGCCACCGTCACCAGTCAATTTGATTTCCTCACCCTTCTTCACGCTGCCAAACGACTTGCCTTCCACGTAGAAGACGCCTTGTCGGATTTCGCACTTGCGGCCATACATGTCGATGAACTCACCCCCGTCGCCTGAAAAATGCGAATTGCCATCAGCCTGTCCAGACAACGAAAACTTCCACCCATTGATGGTCATGCTGCTTGGCTCCTTGACGTTGCGTTGTTTGCCATTCACACGAACAGTTCCGTCCTCGAAAAGCCTGATAATGTCTCCGCGTGATACCTTGCTGTAGAGAGTTCCTCCGATAGTAAGCATTCCATCGTTCAATGTTCCCGACACCCCGCCCAGCGTGAACTTGAAATTGCCATTCGAAGTGGACGTTGATTTACGCTTTTTCGCAGTTTCCGAATACTCCATCCTGACACCTTGAAATTCAACCGCCCCGGGTTTGAACGTGAGTTCTTCAGCAAATGTCGGAACCGGCGGCGTTGGCGGTGGTTCATTATTCTCCTTGCATCCCCACAGGATGGAACAAGCGAGGATTGCGATTGTTACCCCTACCTTTGGTCGTGCGCTTCCGACATCTGATTTCGACATCTTGGGAGATTAAAGGAACGCGGGTAAGGCGGCAAGCTAGTCAAAACCGGCTGTCGCCGGTGGCCTTGTTCTCCTTCTTATGGGGTCGCAAAAACCCCAAATGAAAATCGGGGTGACCTGTTCCGTTATGATTCAGAATTTGTGTCGTTCCCCCTTGCAAAGAACCGCACAATCAGGACGTAAGCCACCCAAGCCACGACGAAGCCAGCCAGCAGAGCCGCTGTATGTCGAATCAAGCCTGAAGAATCCGCAGTCAAATCGCCCACGATTCGTGAGACTCCAACGGCAAGCCCGATAGGCCCGCCGATAATCATTCCCTTCTTCCAATGCTCTTGCATCTAACGAGCCTACTGAAGCGGCCATGCGATGACAAGTCGCTCCGATATCGCGATGCCCCGGTGGCCGTCCTCTCCTTCTCATGGGGTCGCAAAAACCCCAAGCTTCAGGTGAACGGTCGTCAAGGTTGGAAGCCTGTGAAAAACGTAATCAAGCCTCCGACCACGGACACAACTCCGAAGAACACACAGACTCCACCAATTACGGTGACCTTTCTTCCTTTGAGTTCAGGGAACGCCTTGGGAACGATGGGTTCCCCGTTCGTCCGAATCAATTTCACGCCCGCCGATGCCCAAATGCCACCGATGACGATTGCAATTACCAGTCCGACCCAATTGCCTTCCATCGACGAATGATATGAATTCTGCGCCTCGCTGCAAGAGAAGCGTATCGTGAATCCCCTGCGTCCTCGGGCGGCTTTGTTCTCCTTGTTATGGAGTCGCAAAAACCCCATGTGGACCTAAGCGTCCACCGGTTGGATTCAGCGGGAGGCGAGTATATGGGTTCCCTACGACTTGGGGCGGCGCAGGATGATGACCACTCCCGTTCCAAAGCCGCCAGTTCCGAGCATAGCGAAGCCCGACGATGCGGCGCAGGATTGGTATGGTTCCCAGCCCTGCTCCGCCAACGAATTGAGCTCCTGATTCAAATCGGTGAACTTGTTGGCCTGAGAGCCACTGATAATCTTGTATTCGTATTTGGTTTCGTTGCTCATCGGCGCAGATTCTCAGCAAATTGGGTCTTCGAGTCAACCGCCGGGGACTCGCCGGGGACGGTGGCCACACGCTCCTTCTTATGTGGTCGCAAAAACCCCAACGGACGGCAGCACGGAAGTGAAGGTTTGAGCGTCGCTTTAAATCAAGATTCCTGCGTCTTGTCAGCTTCCTCTGGAGCAACGACGGAATTCTTCTTTTTCTCTCTTGCGGCCGTGGAAATCATTGTTCCTACCGTCATGAGAGCCGCCCCGAAAGGTATAATCCAGTAAGCAGGCCCCTGAACCTTTTCGAGTGAAACCAGAATCATTGCCGCCCCAAAAAAGAAAAGGCCGTAGCCAAGATATGAAGCCGACTTTTCGGAGAACGGTTTGCTTTTCTTGGTATCGTTTTCAGCCATCGCGAAATCTTCTCAAATGCCATTGAACAGTCAAGCTGCTTGGCCTCTTCATTATGCAGGCGGGTTTACTCTCCTTCTTATGTGGTCGCAAAAACCCCAAGCTTCAGGTGGAACGGTAGTCAAGGTTGGAAGCCTGTGAAAAACGTAATCAAGCCTCCAACCACGGACACAACTCCGAAGAACACACAGACTCCACCAATTATGGTGACCTTTCTTCCTTTGAGTTCAGGGAACACCTTGGGAACGATGGGTTCCCCGTTCGTCCGAATCAATTTCACGCCCGCCGATGCCCAAATGCCACCGATGACGATTGCAATTACCAGTCCGACCCAATTGCCTTCCATCGACGAATGATATGAATTCTGCGCCTCGCTGCAAGAGAAGCGTATCGTGAATCCCTTGCGTCCTCGGGCGGCTTTGTTCTCCTCCTGTTGTGCCCGCCCGCAGGCGCCTTCACCGACGAACGGGCATGAGGCACAACCGGGGAGACTTCGTCACCGCTTACGTTGCTTTGCCAACCACTTGAGCGCCGCCTCGTAAACGATCTCGTGGCCGCCCTCGAAGATCGTGACGCGCGCGTTGCCTGACTTGCGGCGGAAAAGGACCTCCTTCCTTCCATAGTCGGCGTCCTCTTCGGCCTCGGCGGCGAGCTTCCTGGGAAGCTTCTGCTTGGCGGTGATGGCGTCGATCTGTTTTTCTGTGAGCCGGTCGGCCTCGTTCGCGACGACGTTGAAGGCGTTCAGGGTGTGGCTGACCGGCACGCTGCCGGAGTGGCCGTCGTGGATGCCGGCGTTGATGTCGAGCGTCACGCCGCGGGCATGGGGCAGATAGGTCAGGGCGGAGCGCTTACGGCATTCCTCCTCAACCGCGGAGCCGGGCGTGGGAACGCCGCCGACCGCCAACTCGATGTCCTTCGCGTACTTGCGCTTCGCGTCCGTGCACTCCTCGTGCCAGGCCTTGATGTCGCTGATGGGAACCCAGGCGGAGACGGCGGCCCAGAGTTCCGGCGCGCGACCGGCCAGGAGCAGCGAACCGTAGCCGCCGCCGGAAACGCCGACCAGGTAGATGCGCGTCTCGTCGATCGCGGCGTTCGCCTTCGCGTAGTCCACGGCGCTGAGGATGTCCTGCACGGCCAACTCGGAGCCCATGGCCTCCGGCGTCCTGTTGGGGCCGCGGAAGTTGGGATGGATCATCACCCAGTCGCGCTCGATGCACCAACGCGCGTAGGGCGCGCTCGTGACCTGCTTGTAGTCGCCGGACCAGGTGTGCAGCGCGACCAGCAGCGGGCGCTTTTCCTTCGAGCCTGAGGCGTACCACATCGCCGGTTGGTCGGTGTTGTCCGCCTTGCTCGGGTAGCGGATGTCCCGAACGGCGTCCGGCCAGGGGGCAGGCTTGGGCTTGGGTTCCTTTTCAGCGGCGTTGGCGGGCATGAGTCCGGAGAGCATGGCCCCGATGGCGAGGATGGAAAGGGTTCGATTCGTTTTCATGGGAAGCGAGATTTGACTATTCATACCGCAGCGCCTCGATGGGATCGAGCTTGGCCGCCTTGAAGGCCGGGAACAAGCCGGCGATCACGCCGACCAGCGCGCTGAACCCGACGGAGATGGCCATCGCGCCGGAGGTGATCACCGGCGTGTTCTGCGTGGGCGACATCGCCTCGAGGAGATCCACCAGCAGGTGCGAGGCGCCCAGGCCGGCCAGGCCGCCCAGCAGCGCCAGCGCGACGCTTTCGACCAGGATCTGCAGGAAAACGATCTGGTTCGTCGCGCCAAGGGCCTTGCAGGTGCCGATCTCCCGGATGCGCTCGTTGATGCTGGCGAGCATGATGTTCATGATCCCGATCCCGCCCACCAGCAGGCTCAGGCCGGCGATGATGCCGCCGCTGATCCGGGCGTTGCGGATCTGCTTGTCGATGTCCGCGAGGTTGTCTTCCTGCGAACGGAAGCTGAAATCCTCGATGCCGTTGTGGGTCATCAGCAGAACGTTGCGCGCCTGATCCAAGGCCTGCTGCATCTTGTCCATGTCGGTGACCTTGATGTCGACGTCCGTCAGGCGCGAGTCGGGCGTGAGTTCGTCGCCGTCCACGG
The DNA here is from genome assembly GCA_038126235.1 of Verrucomicrobiales bacterium. Lineage (GTDB taxonomy): Bacteria > Verrucomicrobiota > Verrucomicrobiia > Limisphaerales > JAYPEY01 > JAYPEY01. Next base: position 122,273 of record JAYPFK010000010.1, on the reverse strand, counting down.
CGCGGAAACGGACCCAGGCCGTGTTGAGCGGGACGTGCACGGTGTAGTTCTTGCGCCAGAAGGCGTAGTCGCGGTTGTAGCCCCAGCCGGTCTTGCGCTCGGGACCGGACTTCTCCTCCTCCTCGTCCTTCTTCTTCTCGGCCAGTTCGCGCTCCTTGCGGGTTCGTTCGCTCTCGTAGTGCTTGTACATCCCCACGATGGTGAAAGGCTGGTTGTTGAGCGTGATCTCCTCGCCGAGGGGGATGATCTCGCGGCCCACATCCTCGGGCTTGCCGAACAACTCGTCGCGGATGCCCGTCCCGATCACGCAGACGGCGGCGGCGGTCTCATCCTCCAGCGGGGAGAAGAAGCGCCCGTGGCCGATTTCCATCAGGTTCATCTCCATGACATCCGGCCAGACGCCGACCGCCTCGGAGGCGCGGGTGCGTTTGTCGGCGCGCCGGACAATCGCGCGGCCCAGGCTCATCTCGGGATTCACCGCCCTGAGCAGGGACGCCTCCTTCAACGCGTAGGCGTCCTTGATCGTCCGGCCGGGCGCCTGCTCGGCCAGGTGTTCCTGGTGCGGCGGCACGTCCTCGTCGCGCACCAGCACCTTGTCCAGCCCGCCCATCGCGATGATGGACTCCTTCATGCCGTTCTCCATCCCCTTCACGATCGCCGTCATCGCCACCAGGCTCGACACGCCCAGGACAATCCCCAGCATCGTCAGGAGCGAGCGCGCCTTGTGCGCCCAGATCTCCTTCAAGGCAACTTCGATGAGGGTGGGGAGGGTCACGGGTTTCTGGATTCTGGATTCTGGATTCTGGTTGAGGGGCGGTTGGGGCGCGAATTCGGGGAGGTCGCTTGGGGATGCGGTTTGTTACGGCTGGAGTGTTGTCGGCTACTTTTCGCTGAGATGGCTTCGTTCGACGGACTGGATGAAGCGGTTGATCTTCTTTCCGAGGGTGTTCAACAGGCGATACAACTCCTCAAACAGGGTCTGATCTGAGAGCGAGCCTGTTTCGTGGAGGGTTTCGAGATGATCGATCGTTTCGTCATTCGACGCCTGGGCATAGGTCAGAAACCGGAGGTAGTCCTGCTTGTAGCGACGACGGCCGTAGCCTTCCACGGTGTTGGACTTGATCGACTTCACAGAACGACGGATCTGCGAGCCGGTTTCGTACATTTCGAACTTCGGCAGGTTCGCAAGCGTCATGCGGTGAATCCGGTTCACCGCTTCCCTCGCCAACTGCCAAATCTCCAATTTCTTGTAGCTCATGGTCTTGTGTTGGTTTCAGTTTCTCGCCCCTTCGGCCAAGACGTGTCCGCCACGCCCGCCTGAGCGAGGTTCGTGCAAAATCGCAAACCCAGCGTCCCTCATCCAGAATCTCACGGTCAAGAACCCGCCCCGACAATCCTGAGCGATTCCAAGTCAGAGATGCCCCATACGCGTCCATCATCCAGCATCGAGCATCAAGTATCGAGCGCCAGCATCCAGTCACCCATACTTCAACGCCTCTATCGGCCGCAACTGCGACGCCTTGATTGCGGGAAACAACCCCGCGACGACGCCGACAGCGACGCTGCAGGAGAACGCCAGGATCATGGGCGCGGCGGTCAGGATCGGCGCGTTGCCCGTGGGGGTGAGCGCGCGGAGGGCCTCGATCAAACCAATGGACGTCGCCAGGCCGAGCAACCCGCCGATAAAGGAGATCACCACGCTTTCCACCAGGATCTGCACGAAGACATCCACGGTGGTGGCGCCGACGGACTTGCGGATGCCGATCTCGCGGACGCGTTCAGTGATGCTGGCGAGCATGATGTTCATGATCCCGATCCCGCCCACGATCAGGCTGATCGCCGCGATGATGCCGCCGCTGCGGCGCGCGTTCTTGATCGCGACGCCGACCTCCTCCGCGTCGTCCTCCTTCGTCCGGAACTCGAAGTCCTGGATGCCGTGGTGCGTGTGCATGAGGACGTTGTAGGCCTGCTGGATCGCGGGCTCCAGGTCCTCGATGTCGTCGATCCGCATCTTGAGCGTGGTCAGGTGCGCGTCGTCGCCGATGGGCGCGTTCTCCTCCTGCTTGAACTTGAGCAGCATGGTGGTCAGGGGAATGTAGATGGAGCGGTTCTTGAGGCGGAAGATGAACTCATCGCGCATGCGCCGCTCCTTGGGCTCCTTCCCCTCGGCCTTGGCCAACTCGTCCTCGCGCTTCGCCTCCTCCTTGCGCTTGCGGAAGGCCTCGCTCTCGTAATGCTTGAACATGCCGATGATCGTCAGCGGCTGGTTGTTGACGAAGATGGTCTCGCCGACGGGCACGACCGGCTCCCCGGTATCCTCGGGCTTGCCGAACAATTCGTCCCGGATCTCCGAGCCGATGACGCAGACGCTGCGGGCCTCGTCGTCATCGAAGCGGGTGAACATGCGGCCGTGCTCGATCTCCTGCTCCTCCAGTTCGATGACGTCCGGCCAGGAGCCGCAGAACTTGTAGGGCCGGGTCCGCTTCTCGCGGTAGCGGACGTTGACGCCGGAACGGAATCCCCAACGCTCGATCAGCGGGGTGATCTTCTTCACCAGCGGCGCGCTCTCCTGCAGGGCGTAGACATCGTGGAGCGTGACGCCCACGGCGCGGTCCGCAAAGTGGCGCTGTTCCAAGGGAAGGTCATCCTCATGCTCGATGCGAATGGTCGCCAGACCGCCCGCGGCGACCAGGGCCTCCTTCATGCCGTTCTCCATGCCCTTCGTCATCGCCGACATTGCGACCAGGCTCGCCACGCCCAGGATCACGCCCAGCATGGTCAGGATCGACCGCGCCTTGTTCGCGCGGATCTCCTTCAAACCGATGTCGATGGCGGACCAGAGATTCACGGCGAAGAAAGCTCCAAACTCCAGTCTCCAATTCCCAACGAAATCAGGGGCTTGGACGCAGGCGATGAAACAGACGGGGTCGCGGAAATCGCGACAGCGTTTTGAAGTGCGGTCTCGCAGACCGCTTTGCCTGGCTTGAGAAGATCTGAGACATTCCAGCCGCCCCGGGCAGCTTCGCGGAATCCAAAGCGCGTGTTCGGACGGCGGTGTTCCGGGGCTGGGGAAGCGCTGTAAAGCGGCGCGCGGCGCCGCACTCCAAGACGCAGTCGCGCAAACGATGGCCAATCCGTTTCCACAAGCGAGGGCACGGTCCAACCCACTCCCTGCAACAAAGAAGTCTTCACCAAGAAACACGCAGACCGTCCGTCAGCATCCCCCAAGCGCCCAAGGTCCACGCGCCCCTTTGGAATTTGGAGCTTGGAGCTTCTTCCGCCTTCGCGCCGCTTCGTCGCGACAAGTTGGAATTTGGAGCTTGGAGCTTGGGATTTCATGCCGAACCGCAACTGCACTTATTCCTCCCGCCCGACCAGCCCGGCCAGCTTCTCGTCCACCTTGTCCGCAATCTTGCCGTCGCGGATCTCGATGCGGCGGGGGGTGATGGCGGCGATGCTGGGATCATGGGTCACCAGCGCGATGGTCCGCCCTTCGGCGCTGAGTTGGTGGAACATCTCCAGGATCAACTCGCCGGTGTGGGAGTCGAGGTTGCCGGTGGGCTCGTCGGCAAAGACGATGCGGGGATCGTTCACCAGCGCGCGGGCGATGGCGGCGCGTTGTTGCTGCCCGCCGGAAAGCTCCGAGGGCCGGTGCTTCGCGCGGTTGTCCAGCTCCACGCGCTTCAAGGCCTCGAGGGCGCGCTCATGCCGCTCCTTCGCCTTGATCCCGCTGTAAATCATGGGCAGCTCCACGTTCTGCAGCACGGTCAGCTTGGGCAGCAGGTTGAAGAACTGGAAGACGAAGCCGATCTTCCGGTTGCGGATCGCGGCCAGCTCCCGGGCGCTGGCGTTGTGGATCATTGTCCCGTCCAGCTTCAGAGTTCCCGAGGTCGGCGAATCCAGGCAGCCGAGGATGTGCATCAGGGTGGACTTGCCGCTGCCCGAAGGCCCGATGATCGAGATGAACTCGCCCTCCTCAATGTCCAGCGTCACGCCGTCGAGCGCGTGGATCTCCTCCCCGCCGAGGCGGTAGAGCTTCCGGATGTCGCGGAGTTCAAGTAGCGGCATGGGGCGTGTCGAGTGATTCGTGATTCGTGATTCGTAATTCGTAACCGTAGCGGATCGCGGCGAACCCACAAGAATGGGGCGAGGCCAGCGCGGGGCAGATTCCCCATTCTCCACCAGCTTGCCAATCTCATTCCCGCGCGCTGGCGCCGCTTCAGAAGTTTTCCTCAAGCCGCGCCAATGCCGCAGGCCCCGTCTGTCGCAAAAAGGTGGGGCAAACCCTGAGCCGACGTGAGCATTTCCAACGCACGGTTCACCGAGGACTGTTCGTCCCGCCTGCAATGATTGCTTCGAATTCCTACCGTAAGCCCCCTTCCGATCCCTTGCCACGTCCGCGCGTCGGCCGTAGTCTCCCCGCCCCGTGAGTTCCGAAACGACAACCCCAACTCCCATCCGCGTGGGCATGATCTCGCTCGGCTGCGCCAAGAACCTGGTCGACGCCGAAATCATGCTCGGCTCGTTGATCCAGGACGGCATCGAGATCACGAACGACGCCGAGTCCGCCGACGTCGTGATCGTCAACACCTGCTCCTTCATCGACAGCGCGCAGGAGGAGAGCGTCGACGCCATCCTGGAATCGAACCAGGTGCGCGAGGCGAACAACCGGGGGCAGGGCCTGATCGTCTCCGGGTGCCTGTCGCAACGCTTCCGCGAGGAACTGCCCAAACTGATTCCCGAGGTCGATGTCTTCATGGGGATCGACCAGGTGGAACAGATCCCGCAGAAGGTGCGCGAGGCGCTTGAACACCGCCGCGCCAAGCTCGTGGAAGCCGAGGAAACCGGAGAAACCGACAAGGCGGAACTCCTCGGCTCCCTCGCCGAACTCGAAGCCGAACGCAGCGACGAAGCCGAAGGCGAGCCCCCTCAACTCTCAACCCCGCTGATCGACATCCACGCGCGGCCCGACTACATCCCTGATTACGAGACGCCGCGTTTCCGCCTGACGCCGGAGCACTTCGCCTACCTCAAGATCGCCGAGGGCTGCAACCACCCCTGTTCCTTCTGCATCATCCCCCGCATGCGCGGCTCGCATCGCAGCCGCCGCTTGGACGACATCGTCAACGAGACGAAACAGCTCGTCGCCGAGGGCGTGAAGGAACTGAACCTGATTTCGCAGGATTCGACCTACTACGGCATGGATCTGCGACCGAACCATCGCCCCTCGATCTCCTCGCCGGAGAAATTCCTCGCGGCGAACGAAGATCTCCCGGCGGACATCCCGACGCTCTGCTCCCTGCTCCGCGCGCTGAACGACATCCCCGGTGACTTCTGGATTCGCCTGCTTTACACGCACCCCGCACACTGGACCGACGAGCTGATCCAAACCATCGCCGAGTGCCCGAAGGTCGCCCGCTACGTGGACATGCCCCTGCAACACATTCATGGCGCGATGTTGGAGCGCATGCGGCGTGAAACCTCGCAGGAGTACATTGTCGATCTCATCCGGCGCATCCGGAAGGGCATCCCGGGCATCGCCCTGCGCACCACGTTCATCGTCGGATTCCCCGGCGAGACGGAGGATTATTTCGAGACGCTGCTGGACTTCATCCGCGAGACTCGGTTCGAACGATTGGGCGTGTTCGCCTATTCGCGGGAGGACGGGACGCGGGCCGGCGCGATGGAAAGCCAACTGGACGACGAGGTGAAGGAGGAGCGCCGCCGGCGCGCCATGGAGGCGCAACTCGAAGTGGCCCGGACCATCTCCGAAAGCTGTGTCGGCCGGACGATCCGGGTCCTGGTAGAAGGCGAGGCTTCGGCCGAAGAACTGCAGGGCGCCGAGGTCGCCTCCTGGGAACACGGAATGATCCGCGCCGATGAAAGCGACGCGGACCTGGAACTGGAGGGTGATTACCTGGTCGCGCGCGGCGAGGCCGACGCGCCGGACATCGACGGCCGGGTCTACATCCGGGGCGACCTGCCGATCGGCGAGTTCGCCGAGGTGCGGATCGTCGGCCACACGGACTACGACCTCATCGCCGAACCGGTCTGAGGTTCGGCGGCGGAAGCCGCTGAGGTGGGGCGAATTGTCCCCAATGAGCCGGCCTTGCAGGGACCTGCGGGGCGCGATTACGGACGCCAACCAAGGAGCGGCGACATTCTTGTCGCCGTGGCCCCGCAGGGGCCCGGCAAGCGCAGGGCAGCTCCTTGGCTCGATGATATGCCTCACATCCGTGTGCCCGCTGCGCAGGCAGGGCGACAAGAATGTCGCCCCTCCTTGAGCCTGGCCGCGCCATGCCTGAGCGGCTCACCGGGGACAGATCGCCCACCATGGCGATTCAACTCCGCCCCCCCATGGAAGGTTGACGCGTCCGCCGCCCGGCCGCTAGCGTTCCCGCCATGAGCAGAATCTCCCGTCGTTCCTTCCTTGGCTCCGTCGGAGCCGCTTCCGTCGCATTCCCCTTCATCGGTTGGAAGACCGCCGCCGCCGGCAAGACGCCCAGCGGGACCGTGCGGGTCGCGGCCTTCGGCGGCAACGGCCGCGCCTTCGGCGACATCACCGGAACCATGAGCCACCCGGATTGCGTCCTCTCCTTTGTCGCCGAGATCGACGAGGCCCGCACCGACAAGGTCCGCGAGAGATACCCCGACACCAAGATTTACCTCGACTGGCGCGAACTGCTGGACAAGGAGGCGAAGAACTTCGACGTCGCGGTGGTCGGCACGCCGGACCACATGCACGCGCCGATCGCGATGAGCGCCATGCAGTTGGGCAAGCACTGCTATTGCGAGAAGCCCCTGACCCGCACGCTGCATGAGGCGCGCCAGCTTACCGAGTACGCCGCCGCGAACAACCTGCGCACCCAGATGGGCAACCAACTCGCCTCCGGCTCCGGCAACAAGGCCACGGCCAAGGCGCTCGCCGACGGCATGATCGGCCGCATCCTCTCCATCCACAGCATGTGCCCGAAATCCTGGGGCGCCATGAAGGCCATCGGCGCGCCCACCGATGCGCCCGCCACGCTCGATTGGGACCAATGGTGCGGCGTCGGAAAGAAGACGCCCTACGTGAAGGGCGAGTATCACCCCTCCCAGTGGCGCAAGCGCATCGGCTACGGCACCGGCACGCTCGGCGACATGGCCTGCCACATCGTCCATCCCTGGGTGAAGGGCCTCGACGCCCCGGCCCCGCTTTCTGTGAAGTCCGTCGGGCCCGCGCCGGTCGATGAGGTCAGCTGGCCCCTCGACGGGCGCATCCACTACCGCATGGCCGGCACCCAGGCCTCCGGCGGCGATTTCGATTACACCTGGTACGACGGCAAGAACGTCCCGGAGGACGACATCGCGGCGTTGGTCGGCGGCCGGGAGAACGTCCCCCGGATGGGCACGCTCGTCGTCGGGACGACCGGCGTCATCACGGCCAACCACGGCGGCGACCCCATGCCGAAGTTCTACCGCGACGGCAAGCGCACCGACGAGGAGGTCGAGCCGCCGGCCTCGGCGAACCACCACGGCGAATGGATCGACGCCGTGTTGGGGAAGAACAACGAAACCGTCTGCGACTTCGCCTACGCCGGCCCCATGACCGAGACCGTCCTCATCGGCACCGTCGCCATGCTCAACCCGAACCAGGAATTGAAGTGGGACACGAAGAAACTGCGCTTCACCAATTCCAAGAAGGCCGACCGCCTCGTCCGCGCCCCCTACCGCAAGGGCTGGGAAGTCAAGGGGCTGTAGGCAGGGAGCAACTCCCCTAGCCGCGCCTGCAAAGGCGTGCTTCGGCTTCGAAAAGCGAAGACCGGCCACTTGGCAGCGGGGCTGCACAAGCGCCCCACCGGTTTGAGACGAGGTAACGAGGCTCATTTCTCACCGACTCACAAACAGGGCTCTGCTGCCTTGCCTGCCCGCTCTGCGTTCTGAAGCGCCCCCTGTCTCAGCGCGCGGCATCCAATCGGGGATCGTCGAGATCCAACCGATACATGATCTGGTTGTAGTCGTAGCGCGGCGTGGCGATTTCGGCTCCGGAGAAGGTCTTGGTGTAGGTGCCCTCGAAATGGATGAACCGCCCGCCATCCCGGTCGAGGAACGCGTGGTGGACGGGATTGTAGAAGGAGTATTTTTCGTGGGTGGCTATCTTGACCGCCGCCCCCCAGGGACCGGTGATCTCGGGGGCTTCCGCGTACCAGACCTCTCCCAGGAACGAGGTCCCGCCCTGTTCTACGACGATCAGGATCCAGCGTCCGCGATGGGCGTTCCAACGGATCGACCCGGCATGGCCGCGAACCCGCTTCCCGGACTCCAAGTCCCGCAACTGCAAAAGCGGAGCGGGCCGACTTTCCGGCGCGCGTTTCAGTCGGGCCGCCTCCGCGCGTTGATCGATGGGATCGGCCTCCCGGTTCCAGACATAGGCCAGACCGCCCGCCGCGTCGTTCGCCGGGGAAAGCGCCTCGTAGGCGTCCGGATCCAGGACGTCCGCCAGCCTCGCCCGCACGCGCGTGGTCGCAAACGGATGCGCGAAGTAGAGGTGACCGTCGTGCTCCGTCGCCTGACCTCGCGGATGCCGCCAGGTGTTCTCCGGCTTCAGCGTCTTCACGCGGACGAAGAGGTTCTTTTCGTCGTCGTAACGGAGGAGGCCGTGTTCCAGTTGGGTTCCGAGGTTCTTGCGCCGTGAAAAATGCGCGAGCAAAGCCTCCCCGCCGTTTCCGTCGGGCACGGTCAGGAGGCCGTCGATCCACACCAGGCCGCGCTCGGGCATCGGGGCCATTGGCCGACTGAAGCCCTCCTTGTTCACGAAGTAGTCCAGGTCGACGCCGCGGCCCGGGTCGAGTCCGCCGTCTCCCGGCAGAAGGGAAGTTGCCCCCGCGGTCTGGAAATGCCCCAGCGGATAGGACGCCCGCGAGGTGTCGCCCCAAAACCAACGCACCCGCCCATGATACGGGACCGCCTGGGTGGAATCCTGCCCGACAACCTCTCCGTTCAGCAGCGGCTCCTTGAGCGGCGTTTCGAAGCCCAGCTTCACGCTGTCCGCGTAGATGCCCTGACCGGTGATCCGATAGAGGCGCTCGGCGATGTTGAGCCGCTTGAGGCGGAACTCGGCGCGTCCTCCGGGGCGCGTGCGGACGCGGACCCCGACCATTCCCAATCCGTCCTTGGGCATCTCGTAGCCGTGGCTTCGGAGCCGGAAGAAGACCCGCCCCCCGAGCAGCCCCGGTTCATCGAAGGCAATGCGCCCGTGGCTGTCGCTGACCAGGGGGATGTCGTTCACCGTCCACGCCTCCACCAGCGGGACGCCCCGCCCCGTCTCGGAATCGACAAAGCGGAGTTCGAACGGTTTGTCCGCCGCCCCGGCGACAGCGACAAGCCCCACGGTCGCGAGGCAGGCCCACCGGAGCGGCGCACGGAGAAGACGAAAGGATCGGAGCAGCAAGTTGGACATGGGAAACGCATCTTGTCCCTGGCTCCGGCCAAGGGCAAGCGCCCGGCAGACATCGACAGGGCTTACGGTTACGAGCTCGCAATTGGGCATCACGGTGGGGCGAAGCTCCTGCTGAGCCGGACTCAGCCCAACGCCGAACGCCGCTTTGAAAGGCTGGACGCTCGGCTCGGCGGGAGCCTCGCCCCACCAACAAGCAAAAGGCGCACGAAAAGGCGCGTCGATCCAACTCCTGCGAAGCCCGGCGAACATCGACCGGCGGACGCCCGGTCGATGGCGCATGTTTTCCGCTGGATTTCCCCCGGCGAGGCGTTACAAATCCGCCGCACGCTTCCACGAGGAGGCACAACACCAACCTAGTCACACGATGAAGCAAGATCACACCCGTTTCAAAATGTCCCTCGTCGCCGCCCTCGCCGGAGTCGGCATGGCCTTCGCGGTCACCGCGACGGCCGACAAGGCCCACGACGATCACGAACTCCTCGAGAAGGCAATGAAGGAAGGCCACAAGGGCAAGACCTCCATTGTCGCCAAGATCAAGGACGGCACCGCCACCAACGACGAGATCAAGAAGCTCCAGGGCTGGTACCAGGCGATGACCAAGATGAAGCCGCCCAAGGGCGACGTCGGCGCCTGGAAGAAGAAGACCACCCAGCTCGCGAACCTGACCGGCCGCCTCGCCAAGGGCGACGACAAGGCCAAGGCCGCCTTCGGCAAGGCCGTCAACTGCAAGGCCTGCCACACCGACCACAAGCCGGATTGATCGCGCCTCAGCGCGACAACCGCCTTTCGGAAGGGCCGGGAGCAATCCCGGCCCTTCTTGCGTTTCCGCGGGGTCAGGCTCTCAGCCGTATCGATTCGGTCGAAAACCACGAACGCACACGAAGAGCGGAGCAAAGCCAGTGGATTCCAAAAATGTTGCCGCTCGCCATTCAGCGAGTCCCACGCCACGCGGCTGAACCCGCGCGAGTTCCCGTTATCATTCGTGTTTATTGGTGTGCATTCGCGGTTCAACGTTTCTCCCACATCGCATTGATCTCGGAGACGGTCTCCTCCACGAGGACATCGCCGCCTTCGGGGCCGACCAGGCTGCTGTTCACAACCGCGCTGTAACCGCCGCCGAGCACGGCGTCATGAGTCGCAAGGTAATAGCCGGAAGTCCCCGCAAGCTGGATCACGAAGGTCTGCGTCGCCTTGCTCCAGGACTTCATGCGGATGCCATAGTCCGTGAACAGCTCGAACGGGTTCGCGCAGATCGCGATGTCGCCGAGGCGGATGGCGTGCAGTTCCATCGGGTAGAGCTTGTCCGTCTTCTGCTCGTCGAAGCGATCGACCGTCTTTTGGTTCCAGAGGATGCGGCGGCCGGTGTTCTTCCCCTGGCGTTCCTGCTCCTCCAGGTTCGCGATCTCCTTGCGGGCGGCGGCGTATTCCTCGTCGGTGACGAGGCGGCGCGGCAGTTCGATGTCCTTGATCCTATGCACGAATGTCGGGTCGGTCCGTTGATCGACCACGGCGGCGACATGGGCGTCCTCCACGGCGCGGACGAGTCGGCGGGCGATCTCCTGCAACCGGGTCAGACCGCGGGCCTTGAGCATGCGCTCCTCGGCCGCCTTGCGAAACATGAGGTGCGGGGACTGGTCCCCCGCCGCGCCCGGCCACGCCAGCACGGTGAGGCCCTCCCCAAAACTCTCGCGCAGCCCGATCCGGGTTTCGTGCCAAAAGTCCGCGTTGACCGCCCGACGGCTCTCGACCTCCTGCGAGGGGCAGGCGACGTTGACGGCTGTCGCGACGAGCCCCTTGTCGGCATTCCAGAAAAACAGGACCTCCACGCCATGGTCCTCGCGTCCCTCAATGTGCCGGAAGTTCTTCGCGGCGGTCGAGCCGTACATGGTGGCGGTCCCGTTGTCCAGGACGCGCCGGCGGTTGTGACCGATCACCGCGTGCCCGAGGCCCCACCCGACCGAGCCGGGCTTCCGCGCCTTCCAGGTCTTCTCGATCAGCGCGCTCAACTGGTCGGTGAGAAACTCCACGTAGGCGGCCGGCTTGATGACGCCGGTCTCGGGAATGTCGTAGACGCCCTCGCGCATCACCGGCGCCGTGTGCGTGTGCGTGGCGTTCAGGATGACCTTGCGGACATCGAGGTCCGGAACGCGCGGGGCCAACTTCCGGCGGGTCCGCTCCTGGATGTCGTCGCGGATGGCGACCAGGTCGCAGGAAACCAGGACCGCCTGCTCGACCGCGCCGTCCGCCCCTTTCCGCTCCAGCGCCACCGCCGAAGCGATGCAGGGCGATTCGACCGTCTTGGCGATGCGGGTGTGGAACTGGCCGGCCAATGCAACCGGCGATTCCGGCGTGATGCCGATCTCGCCCGCGCCAACCAGGATGTCGGCGCGGGTTGAGGCGACGTTCAACAGGGCGCCAAAGGCAAGGAGGGGGATGAGTTTCTTCATGATGGAATCTCCTTCTGTGTGTTCTGTGTATTCCGTGGTCGCCTACTTCCCGGCCGCCTCCAGTTCCGTACGCGGAAAGGGCTTCCGGCCGGCGGAATCAATGGGTTCCCCCTTGCCCCGGCTCCACCATTCGTGGGCGCGCGCGGGATCGTAGGACGGGTTGCGGATGGGCATGCGCGCGCCGGCCTCCCAACGCCAGTCGCGCAGCTTCGTCCGCAGCATGGCGACAAGGCCCTTGCGCTCTTCAACAAGGTTCTTCGATTCGCCGATGTCCGCCTGCAGGTCGTAGAGCTCGACATCGCCGGTGAAGTCGAGGAACTCGATCAGCTTCCAGCGCCCCATGCGGATCGCGCAGGCGGGACGGCTGTGGTGGTAGTGCGGATGATGGAAATGGATCGCCTCACGCTTGAGATTCCGTTTTGGATCCGCCAGTAGCGGCAGCAGGCTCACGCCGTCGATGACCTGGTTCTCCGGGAGTTTCCCGCGGGCGAGATCGACGAAGGTCGGAAAGAAGTCATAGCTGATGGCCGGCGTGGCGCAGACGGTTCCCGGCTTGGCAAGCGGCGGATACTTGACGATCAACGGCACCCGGATCCCGCCCTCGTAGACTGTCCCCTTCTCGCCGCGCAGCGGGGCGAGGTCGCTGACCGTGGGATCGACCTTGGGATTGTAGTCGTAGCGGCGATGCAGCCCGCCGTTGTCCGAGGTGAAGACGATCATGGTGCGGTCGCTGAGTCCGTTCTTCTCGACGGTCGCCACGATGCGGCCGACCAGGTCGTCCACATGCTCGATCATGGCGGCGTAGACGGGATGCGGCAGCTTGTGGTCCGGACCGCCCTTCTTCCGGTACTTCTCAACCTTCTTGGAATGGGCGGCGAGCGGGATATGGACCGCGAAGGGCGAGACCATGGCGAAGAAGGGCTTGTCCTTGTTTTCCTCGATGAACTTCACGGTGAGGTCGGCCTCGAACTCCGTCCGGTGCTGCCCGGGCTTGGGCTTGATGTCCTTGCGGTTGACCACGCGAAATTTCCCGGGCAGCAGCGGCCCGCCGATCTCGACCGCGAAATCGTAACCCTGCTTGGCCGGCCCCTCACGGAAGGGATTGCCCAGGTGCCACTTGCCGACGTAGCCGGTCGTGTAGCCCGCCGCCTTCATCGCCTCGCCGACCGTCACCGTCTGCAATGGCAGGGCCATCGTGACGAAAGGATTGATCACGCGCTCGAAGGGGCGCCAGTGGCCGGGAATGAACTCGGTGATCCCGATGCGAGCCTGGTTCTGCCCGGACTGCACGGCGCAGCGGGTCGCGGAGCAGGTCGGGCCCGCCGCGTAGAAATCCGTGAAACGCACGCCTTCCTTCGCCAACCGGTCGATGTGCGGCGTCTCGGTGAAGGTGTTCCCGTAGCAACCCACGTCGCCCCAGCCCATGTCGTCGATGAAGATGAGGATGACATTGGGTTGCTGAGGCGCGGCGGACACGAAGGTCGCAAGCGGGAGAAGAAGGCCGACGAAGGCGAGCAGACGGGCGATCAATTTCATCGCGACAGAATACGGGGCGGCCGGCGGGCCTCAATGCGGAAGTTGGGGCGGCTTGAGGCCCTTTCAATGAGCGTTCGCCGTCCCGTGGATCAGCCCGCGCATGTATCCAAAAGCGAACAACCGACCGAGCATGGTGTAGCCTGGTTCGCCTTCGTCCTCGCCTTCGAGTTGCGGGACGTGATCGGGGCGCAAGGGACCGTCATAGCCGACCTCCCGCAGGGCGCGAATCGCCTCGGCCATGTCGGTGGGGCCGTTGTCGTGGAAGGTCTCAACAAACGACTCGGCCGTCCCGCGGGCGTCGCGGAAATGCACATAGCGGATGTGCCGCCCCAGTCGCCGGATCGTCGCCGGGATGTCGACGCCCATCGTGGCAAATGTGCCCTGGCAAAAGCAGATCGCGTTGCGCTCGCTCGGGACCAGCGCGACGAGCCGTTCGAAGTTCTCCACGGAGTTCATGATCCGCGCGCGGCCGTTGAACGCGGGCAAAGGGGGATCATCCGGGTGCATGGCCAGGGTGACTCCCGCCTCCTCGGCCGCCGGGACGAGTTCCCTGAGGAAGGCCTCCAGGTTGGACCAAAGCGCGTCGGCGTCGATGCAGGATGTCGAACCGAAGGAACCGCCATGGTTCAGGGAGACCGCGCGTTCCGCCTCGGCGAGATCGAAGGCGGTGACTTTGGCGCCGCCGCGTTCCGGCGCGTCGAGGCGCGTGCGCACCCAGTCCGTGCCGGCCATGAAGTTATAACAAAGCAGCGGGACCCCGGCCTCGCCCATTTGCTGGAGCAACCGCTTCATCGCCGCCAACTCCGCGCCATCCGCATCTTCCCCAACTTTGATCCGCTCGATCGGCAGGTAGCCCTCGACCGCCGCCACCGTCATGCCATGCGCCTCGACTCGACGCTGAACGTCCAGCAACGTTCCCGCGTCCGGCCCTGGGTAACGCGCGACGACGCGCTCGACCCCGCACTGGGCCGCAAGGCGAAGATTGGCATCGGAGAGCGGCGTGAGAACGGTGGCGAGGTTCATGGATCGGAGTCTCACCGTGATGCCGCGTTCGGGCAAACCGGAAACAAACGGGGAGCGGCCCGGTGTTTTCTCAATAATGCGGCGGTCACAGACGCGCCGCTACATACATGCGCCTCACCTTCGCTCCAACCGCTCCAGTTCGCTGCGCAGTTTCTCAACCTCGCGTTCGAGGCGTTCAAAGTCCCGACGCATGATGGTCGAGCCTTCGAGGGAACGCGCGCGCGCAAGCTGCGAGGCGTTGCTTTTCACCCGGTCCTCGACCGAATCCAGGTCCCGCTTCAGCCGCGCCAGATCGGAGGACATTCGCTGAGGGTCGGGTTTCGACAAGGTTGCGGCGGCGGTCGGCTTCCGCGAGCCACGGCGCAGTTCCTTGACCTGTTGTTCCAACGCGCCCAGGCGCGACGCGACCGACGGCGCGCCCCGCCATTCCAGCGCGTCGCGACCGATGCGGGTTTCCATCCGCGTGACGCGACGCTCCAACTCCCCCATCCGGTTGGATTCGGGACCGCCTTCAACGGCGGCTTCGACGGGGGCGCGCTCGGAGGCCAGCGCGAGACACAACGCGCCGGCGACGAGAAAGAGGGGAAGCGGGACTTGTTTCATGGGACGAATCGGAGGTTGAAGGATGGCGGACGGGTTGGACGTCGTTTACGCTCGCCGAATTCGCAAAGAAGGCACGGCGAACTGCCCTCAATGAGCCGGGTTTGGAAAGGCTCACGCCGGCTCACTGCGGACAGTTCGCCTCACCCGTTCCAGCTTCATTCCCGGTTTTAAAAATGCGCTCCGACCGCGTAGAGTGCGGACCGCACATCCGCCATGCATACGTTTGCCCACCTCCTTCGTTCCGCATCCGTCGCGGGCCTGATCGCTTACGGTCTCATTGCATCGCGTCCAACCGCCCACGCCGACGACGAATCGGCTCTGGCGGATCTGCGCGACCGGATCGCAGGACACATCTCCCAACCCCGGTTTGCCGCCGCGACCTGGGGCGTCAAGATCGTCTCGTTGAAGACCGGAGAGACCTGGTTTGAGCACAATGCCGGCAAACTCCTGATCCCCGCCTCGAACGCGAAGCTCTTTACCGGCGCGCTGGCCCTGGATCGTCTCGGCGCGGACTTTCGTTTTCGCACGACGCTGCTTTCCCGCGCGCGCGTCCCGCGCTCCGGCGTCCTGCGCGGGGACCTGGTCGTGCGCGGCGGCGGCGATCCGACCTTCGCCGCGCGGTTCAACGAGGGCGACTACCGCCGTTCCCTTCAACCGGTCTGGCGCGCGCTCAAGAACGCCGGGGTGAAGCGCATCACCGGCTCCATTGTCGGCGATGAAAGCTGGTTCTTCGGACCGCCCATCGGCACGGACTGGGCATGGGACGATCTCCAGGAGTATTACGGAGCCGAGACCTCCGCCCTGACCGTCGACGACAACGTGATCGATGTCGCAATCACTCCGGGCAAGCGGGAGGGCGAACCGTGTCGCATCGTCGGCAAACCCCGCAACTCCCTCCTCGAATGGATCAACCGGACCACGACCGGACCCGCCGACTCGGAGAGGCGCATCCGGCTGTATCGCCCCATCGGCGAGAACCGCGTGTTTGCGGAGGGCAGCCTGCCTCTGGGGGACCGGGCGCGCATCGACGCCGTGGCCGTGCACGATCCGCCCCGGTTGTTTGTCGGCCTGCTGAATGACCTGCTCGAGGAGCGCGGCATCCGCGTGTCGGGTCGCACGGAGACGCTCGACTGGAGGGAGGCCTTGGCAAGTCCGCTGAAGGCCGACGAACTGAAGGAGATCGCGGCGGTGGAATCGCGCCCCTTCTCCGAGATCCTGCCGGTCATGATGAAACGATCGCAGAACCTCTACGCCCAGCTGTTCCTGCTGCAGGTGGGCGAACTGGCGGCGCGAACCGGGGCCGTGGAATCGGCTGAAGCGGATCCCTTGTTTCGTCCAACCAGCCAGGCTGCGGGGCTCGCGGAGCTGGCGTTGTTCCTGCGTGAAAGCGGCATCCCGGAAGGCGATGTGCTGATGCGCGAGGGTTCCGGCCTTTCCCGCGCCTGCGTGATCAAGCCCTCCGCGATCGTCGCCCTGCTGCGCCGCATGCGCGGACACGAGGCGGCGAAGACCTTCCATGATTCACTGCCGGTCGCGGGCGTCGACGGCACCTTGCGCAACCGCATGAAGGGAACCGCGGCCGAGGGGAACGTCCGCGCGAAAACCGGGACCCTGCGCAACGTGCACACGCTCTCCGGCTACGTGACGACGGCCGACGGGGAACCGCTGGCGTTCTCCCTCCTGCTGAACCAATTCCGCCATCCCGACCCGGGCGGCTCGCCCCGGGCGGAACTGGATGCGATCGCGGTGATGTTGGCCTCGTTCGGGAAGAAAGACTGACGCGCCTACAGGTCGATCCGCGCGCCCAGACGTTCGCCGTCCATCTCATAGATGCCGACGAGGTAGCCGTTCTCGCGGATCTCGCCGACCTTGAGCTTGCCGAAGATGGTCACGGGTTCGTCCATGATCGGCTTCACGCCCTTGCCGGTCATGCGGATGCTGACCCACTCGTTGATCTTGGGGACGCTGCCGAAGCAGCACATCGACTGGTCGCGCATGATGAGCATTTCCGTGACGAGGCTGTCTTCGACCTTGAGCGGCAGCATGAAACCCTCGAGGGCGACGCGCCGGTTGTTGAACTTGCGGACATTGGCCGGAATCTGGTCCTTCTCCTCAGCCTTTGCCTTCGGCTCGGGCGCGACCTCCGCTGCGGCGCCCGCGGACGCGTCGTCGGCAGAGGCGTCCACCTCGCCGAATTCATCGGGCATTTCGTATTCGAACGAGGCCAGGTGGTCGAAGGTGACCTGCGCGTATTCCTGCCCGCCAGACTTGATCACCTCCGGTTCCGCGAGGGGTTTTGCTGGAGCCGCCGGTTGGGCGGCGGGAGCTGTGGCAGTTTCGGGTCGGGGAGCGGGCGCGGGAGCCGGGGATTCAACCGGGTTCTCGACGGCCGTCGCGTTCGCTGCCGGCGCCACTTCGGGGGCCTGCGGCATGGGTGCGGCGGCTTCCGCCGCCTTGGCGGGCTCCCGCTCGACGTTGGCGGCGGCGATTTCCGTCGCGGCCGATTCCGGTTTCGCAACGGCGGCGGTTGCGACCGCGGTTTCCGCGGGCGCCGGCAGGGCTTCCGCCGCGGGTTCCTCCTTCGCGGCAACCTCCGGTTTCTGGATGGGTTCACCGCGAACCTCCGCGGTCTGGATGGGTTCGCCACGCACGGGTTCGGCATCGGATGAAGCGCCGGGGTTGGGAGAGGAACCGCCGCCGCAACCGACGGCCAACGCCAAGCCGAGGCTTATCGCCGTGACGGCCGCCTGCTGGAAAATGACTTTTTCTTTCATGTTGAAACTGCTTTCCGGCCGTCCATGGGACGATCCGCAAGGCTGGGATACTGCATCCGCAAACCGCGGTGATCAAGGGCGGAAGATCGGTCCCAACGGGCAAGGTTTGACAACCCCGCCCCTTCCCGTGAGTATCGACCGCCATGGGCTCGGACATCGTATATTGGCTGATTCCGAATGAGCTGGCGGGCATGCCCATGCCCTTCATTCATCCGGACCGCCGGATGAACCAGGGGGGCGAACTCAACGCCTACAACGACGATCTGCCCCGGCTGCACGAGGCCGGCATCCGCGCCGTCGTCTCGCTTGTCAACAACCCCAGCGACGGACTGGTCTATCACGATGCGGGCTTTGATTTCATCTCCGTCCCGATCCCCGATTTCAATCCCCCGGCGCCGCAACAGGCGGCCCAGGTGGTGGAATTCATCGACCGCATGAAGGAAGCCGCCAAGCCGGTGGTGGTGCATTGCCACGCAGGCCTGGGTCGCACCGGCACGCTGCTTGCCGCCTACCTGATCGCCAACGGGAAAAAGACCATGGAGGCTATCGCCGCCGTCCGTTCGGTGCGTCCCGGAGCCATCGAAACCCAGGGGCAGGTGCAGTTTCTGGCGGACTGGGAGACCATGCAGGAACCCTGAACGCGGCGTCCGATCTCCCCGGCTCTTCTTCCTTGGCGCTCACTCCGCTTGCGATCTTCGACGCATCCGCAGCGCAAGAAGGGCGAGCGTCGCAGCCAGGCATCCCCATCCGAACCAGTCGCCATGGCGGTTGTAGAAGGTCCGCGTTCCCGGTTCCCGCGATCGAGGCAGCGGAATCTCCGCGATCTTGTAGCCCGCCGCGTGTTCGTCGCGGCCATCGGCAAAGCGAGTCTCGTGCAGGATGCCCCGCGTATCGGCCCAGCAGGTGATGCCGTTGTTGGCGCAACGGACGATCGGGACCCCGTTCTCCACCGCGCGAAAGGCCGCGTTCGCGGCGTGTTGCCACTGCTGCGAGCCCGAGCCAAACCAGCCGTCGTTCGTGACATTCAGCAGAAAGTCCGTGTCGGCGTCCGCATGTTCCCGCGCCAGGTCGGAAAAGATGTCCTCAAAACAGATCAGGACGCCGACGCGAAGATCGCGGGGCGCGCGCGGCGTCAGCCAAACCGGCTTTTCGCCGGGGGTGAAACCGTCGCCGACGGGCGAGAGCATCTTCAGTAACGGCAACCATTTCGCCAACGGGATGTACTCCCCGAACATCACCAACCGACGTTTGTCATACTTGGCGGCAAGGCGGCCTTCCGGCGAGACGGCAAAAGCGCTGTTGAAGTAGTCCGGTCGCTGATCGCCATCCGGATCGCGGGCGGGCTCGGCGTCGTCCGCGCCAATGAGAAGCCAGACCTTGTGCTGGACGGCGAAACCGGTCACGGCCTCGTGTGTCTCCTCGTCGAAACGAAGCAACCCGGGCAACGCCGCTTCCGGCCAGACGACCATGTCCGGCTGCTCCGCCATCGCCTCCTCCGACAGATCGAGGATGATCTGGAAGGCCTTCTTGTTCGCCTCGGCGTCCCACTTCACCGTCTGGGGAATGCTCGGCTGGATCAGGGCGAGACGCGCCGGCCGGACCTCGCCTGAGGGAGCCCCGATCCGGGCGACGCCAAACAGGATGGCTCCCGCGACAGCCAGCCCCGGAGCCCCGATCTCCTGCGCCCAGACCCAATGCCGGGCCGGACGTTGGATGAGCAGAAGGCAGGAAGAGGCAAACCCGGCGGCAAACCACGCCGCCAGGAATGACACGCCACAGACCCCCGCCACCGAGGCGATCTGGATCACCGGCGTCACCTTCTGTTGCGAAACGCCGAGCAGCAGGAAGGGAAATCCGGTCAGCAGGCGCGCCATCAACATCTCCAGGCCGACCCACGCCATGGCGCACGCGATCAACCACCCGGCCCGGACCGGCCAACTGACGGCAAAGTAGGCGCCGACCGCGCTCTTGACGTCCCCGCCCGACCCATCGCGCGGAATCCGTCCAGGATACAAACGCCAGCAGAGCCACAGCCACACGGCGGGATAAAGCGACAAATAGGCCGCCAGCGCCAACCAGCCCAGATAAGGCGTCACGGGATAGGGGATGTGCCTCAGCCAGTGCAACGCGGGCAGGTAAAATCCCAGGCCGCCACAGAACCCGATCAACAGTCGCTCACGCTCGTTTTGCCCCATGCCGCAGAGCAGCCAGACCGCAGGGGAGATCCAGGCCAGACCGGCCCAGTTCAAGGTTTCAAAGGAACAGGCCAACCCGATCCCCCCCAAGGCGGCCAGGGCCACCCGTTTCCGGAGGGGCGACAGGGAAATCACCGAAGTTGGGGATGCCTTTCTTGATTCCATCGGCCAGCGCGCGCAGCTTGCCCGGACCCATTTCCCACGCGCAACCGAAAAGGGCACGAACGGCCCACTCACGGCTTTGTCGCTCCCATGGA
The DNA here is from genome assembly GCA_038126235.1 of Verrucomicrobiales bacterium. Classification (GTDB taxonomy): domain Bacteria; phylum Verrucomicrobiota; class Verrucomicrobiia; order Limisphaerales; family JAYPEY01; genus JAYPEY01. The sequence goes on along the minus strand of JAYPFK010000010.1, from coordinate 101,999 downwards.
GTCTCCTTTTTTGCCGGTGATTCACCGTTTTTCATCGCTGTGAATAAGTCGTGAATAGCCCTCGGCGCCCATTTGAAGGATTGAGCCTTGACTGACCTCGTTTCCCTAACTACCGCCGCCAGCATCCCCGGCCCGCTATTCTGCAACAGAATTAGAAGGAACCCCTTTGATGATCTCACAACATGTTGGTTTTAAACACGTTGCGTCCATCATCAAGAAATCCTTCGGAAGTGAGCCCCCTTGGCAAGAAGGCTCAAAATCGGCTTATTAGAGCCGTTTTCCGGCCATCTCCCGCCTTCCCAGATCAGGTTGGATTCATGGGTGAATAAAAAAACTGAATAGGCTCTATATCGGTAAAGTTGGCGAAAACGCGCGGAATACCTTTGGCGCAAAGCGATAATCCTGATCATGCAAGATATCGGGTAAAGTCTTGCCAATCCACGCGGGACGCGCCCGACAACAAGGGTCAGGCGCTCTCCTCTTGTCAGCCCACCGCAGGCATGGCCAGACACCGTTCACCGAGGACTGTTCGCCGAACTTCTCAACCCTGTTCGCCATTCATGCGCCGCTTGCGGTTCCAAAGGAAGACGGCGGCAGATTCCGCCCGGTCGGACTGACCCAGAAAATCGTTTTCAAGCCCCCCTGCCCCGTTCATGCTACGCGTCCTTTTTCACCAAAGAACCATGAAGAACTACACCAATTTCATCGGCGGCGAGTGGGTCGCCGCCAAGTCCGGCGAAACCTTCCAGAACGTCAACCCGGCGGATACCCGCGAGACCGTGGCTGAATACGCCGCCGGCGCGGCCGAGGACGCCGCCGCCGCCATCAACGCCGCGCAGGCCGCCTTCGCCGCTTGGGCCGGCATGACGCCCGTCGCGCGCGGCCGCATCCTGAGCAAGACCGCCGAAATCCTCGCCTCCCGCAAGCAGGAACTGACCGAACTGCTGACGCGCGAGGAGGGCAAAACCGTGTTCGAGAGCGGCCTCGAGGTCGGACGCGCCATCGACATTTTCCGGTTCTTCGGCGGCAACAGCTACACGATCGGCGGACAGACCTTCCCGCACGACATGCCGAACATCCTGATGTACACCAACCGGCAGCCGCTTGGCGTCGTCGGGCTGATCACCCCGTGGAACTTCCCGATCGCCATCCCCGCCTGGAAGCTCGCCCCGGCGCTGGTCTCCGGGAACACCGTCGTGCTCAAGCCCGCTTCGCAGGCTCCCGCGCTTTCCCTGGAAATCGCCAAGGCCTTGGATGAAGCCGGCCTGCCCAAGGGCGTGTTGAACGTGGTCACCGGCTCCGGCTCCAAGGTGGGCAACGAGATCGCCGCCAACGCCGCGGTGAAGGCGGTCTCCTTCACCGGTTCCTATTCGGTCGGCAGTCAGATCTACAAGCAGCTCGCCGACCGCATGGCCCGGCCGCAGATGGAGATGGGCGGCAAGAACCCCACCATCGTGCTGGCCGACGCCGACCTCGATCTCGCCGCGCAGTTGACCGCCGTCGCCGGCTTCGGTCTGACCGGCCAGGCCTGCACCGCCACCAGCCGCGCCATCGTCGAGAAGAGCGTGGTGGAGGCCTTCACCGAGAAGCTGGTCGCGAAGGCCAAGGCCATCAAGGTGGGCAACGGCTTGACCGAGGGCGTCAACATGGGCCCCGCCGTCAACCAGCAGGAATTCGAAGGCAACCTCGAATACATCAAGATCGCGCAGGAGGAGGGAGCCCAGGTGATCTGCGGCGGCGCCGCCCTCACCGAGGGCGACCTCGCCCACGGTTACTACATGGAGCCGACGGTCATCGGCGGCGTCACGCTGGACATGCGCATCGCCCAGGAGGAGGTCTTCGGCCCCGTGGTCGCGATCATCCCGGTGGACGATTTCGACCAGGCCATCGAGGTCGCGAACGGCGTCGAATTCGGCCTGTCCGCATCGATCGTCACACGCGACTACAAGAAGGCCATGCAGTACACCAACCGCATCGAGGCCGGCGTCGTGAAGGTGAATCAGATCTCGACCGGCCTGGCGCTCAACGTCCCCTTTGGCGGCGTGAAGCATTCCAGCAGCGACTCCTTCAAGGAGCAGGGCCCCGGCGCCATCGACTTCTACACCAAGATCAAAACGGTCTATCTTGATTACTCCGCGTAACCTGCGAGGATCATGAGGCGCGGGTCAGGACCGCGCGAAACGAGACACCTCATAGCCATGCACAAAGTCTGCAGATTCCGGAAGGACGGCGGCCGCCCGCTCGTCGGCGTCATCAACGAACTGGGAGCCGTTCTCGACCTGAGCTACGCCGGTTGCTCGTCCGTAACCGAGATCCTCGAAGCTCGGGATCCGGTCGCAAAACTCGACGCCGCCCTGGCCGACGACAACCTCCCCTCCTATTCGCTGAACGACGTCACGCTGTATTCCCCCATCGAGGGCCAGGAGGTCTGGGCGGCCGGGGTGACCTACCTTCGCAGCAAGTCCGCCCGCATGGAGGAATCCGATTTCAGCGCCACCGCCTACGATCGCGTCTACGACGCCGACCGGCCGGAACTCTTCTTCAAGTCGCTGCCGGGCAAGATCGTCGATCCCGGCCGCGAGGTCGGCATCCGCGCCGACGCCCGCTGGAACGTGCCGGAACCGGAATTGACCCTCGTGTTCAGCTCGAAGAAGGAGCTGGTCGGCTTTTCGATCGGCAACGACATGAGCTCCCGCGATATCGAGGGCGAAAACCTCCTCTACCTGCCCCAGGCCAAGGTCTACGACAAGTCCTGCGCGGTGGGGCCCTGCATCGTGATCGGCGCGACGGAGGCGGAGGTCCGCGAATGGACCATCGGCGTCCGCATCTCCCGCGAAGGCTCGGTCGTCTTCGAGGGCGAAACCTCCATCGGCCAGATCAAGCGCTCCTTTGCCGAACTCGGCGACTACCTCTGGCGCAGCCAGACCTTCCCCGACGGCGTCGCGCTGATGACCGGCACCGGCGTCGTCCCCGACGAGGATTTCACCCTCGCCGCCGGCGACGAGATCAGGATCCACATCTCCGGCATCGGGGAACTGGTGAATACGACGGCCGTGGTTTGAAGCTGTGCCGGCGGTTTGTGACCGCCGGATTCTCGATGGCAAGGAGATTGAAAGCGACGGTCGCAGACCGCCGCCACAACCACGCGGTTCAATCCACGAACAGGAACTCGTTGCTGGTGATGACGGCGCGGCAGAGGCTGGCCCAGGCTTCGCGCTCCAGATGCCCCCGGTTTTCCGCCCCGGCCATGAAGGCGGCCACGTGCGCGCCGGCGGCCTTCAGTTCCTCCGCTGAAGCGGCGCGCCCATAGGACCGGCGCCAGATCCATTGCAGCCTGTCCTCCTGGGAGCCGGGCCGTTCCAACGCGCGGTCGGCGAAGCACAGCGACTGCGTCCGCACGAACTCCGAATTCATCAGGTAAAGGGCCTGCCCGGCGTTGTTGGTCGTGCGGCGAGCGGCGTTGGCGCTGGCGGTGTCCGGCCCGTCAAAGAGGCCGAGGAAGGAGTGCTTGAACATCCGCTGCGTCATCAGGTAGACGCTGCGCTTCAGGGTGGGAAACTCCTCGTGGAAAGGCGCGTTCAGGCTGTAACGACGCGTGTGCCACGGCTGGAACGGGTGCGCGCCGCCGGGACGCGTGTCCAACCGGTCCGAGACATACAGCATGGCATCGCGGATTGCTTCCGCCTCGAGACGACGGCGCGGATGATGCCAGAGCCACTTGTTCCCGGGATCGGAGTCCAACTCATCCTCCGGTCGAGCGGCGGCGAGCCGCCAGGCCCGGCTGAGCAGGATGCGCCGATGCAACCGCTTCAAGGACCAGCCGTCCTCGACGAATCGGCCGGCCAACCAATCCAGCAATTCCGGGTGCGTCGGCCGGCCGCCCTCGACGCCGAAGTTGTCCAGCGTATCCACCAGGCCGCGCCCGAAATGCAGCGCCCACACGCGGTTGACGATGACGCGCGCGGTGAGCGGGTGGTCGTCGCGCGTCAGCCATTCCGCAAGTTCCACCCGGCCGGAGTTCCGCTCGTTGGCGAAACTCGCGCCGCCGAACAACGAGGGCGCCCGCCGCCCAGCAACCTTCCCCTCGTTCTTCGGGTCGCCCTTGAGCTGGATGTGGACGTCGCGGGGCTTGCCCTCGCTGACCGCGAAGGCGAATTCATACGGCGGATGCTCGCCCAGCCGCGCCTTCTCCTGCTTGATCCAGTTCAACCCGTGAAGCATCAGCTCGCGGAACCGTCCGCCGCGAAAACCCAGGTGTTTCGCCCGCTCCTTCTCCAGCTTCTTCAGATCGCCTCCCTTCTTCTTCGCCGCCTCCAGGCGCTTCATCGTGTCGCGATAGGCGTCCAGCGTCGGCTTGAGCCAGGGCCGGAAGTGGTTGTTCATCTGGTACTCGTAGCGCGTGATCAGCCGGAAATACTCGTCCACCTTCACCTGAGGTTCCTTGCCCGGAATGCCGGGTGAAAGATCGGAGGGCGACTTGGCGTCCGAAGCTCCCATCCACGGGTAACGCACGCTCGCGAAGACGCCGTAGAGCCCGTAGTAGTCCGCCACGGTCAAGGGATCGAACTTGTGGTCGTGACAGCGCGCGCAACGGAAGGTCAGCCCGAGGACGCCGCGCCCCAGCGCGTCCAGCGTGTCCTCGATGGTGATGTGCATGTCCTTGTCCTTGGTGTTCCCGAAACGGCGGGACAACGCGAGGTAACCCGTGGCAACGATGGATTCCGTGGCGGCCTCCGGCGAGGATTCCTCCTCCGCCAGCAGATCGCCGGCGATCTGGCGGCGGAGAAACTCGTCGTAGGGCAGGTCGCGGTTCAGGGCGTCGATGACCCAGTTGCGGTAACGCCACGCGGCGGGGATCGGGAAGTCGCCGACATCGCCCTGGGTGTCCGCGTAGCGCGCGACATCCAGCCAATGCCGTCCCCAGCGTTCACCGTGGTGCGGCGAGGCCAGCAGACGATCCACCAACGCGGCAAAGGCGGCCTCGTCGTCGTCCGGATTCTTGAGGAAGGCGTCCATCTCTTCCGACGTGGGCGGAAGGCCGACAAGATCGAAGGTTGCGCGGCGGATCAGCGTCCTGCGGTCCGCCAAACCAACCGGCCGCACGCCGTGGGCCTGGTGGCCGGCGGAAACGAAACGGTCAATTCCCGAGCGGGACCAGTCCACCGGAACGTCGGTCGGCGGCGCGACATCCGCGCGCGCTTGGAAGGACCAGTGGTCGCTGTGCGGGGACGGTTGCGCGGCGGTCCCGGACCAGACGCAGAACGACAAGGCAGCGATGGCGATCGCCAACAGCGACCGTCGGGCAAACCTCGTGCTCGGGACGGAATGCATGCGGGCATGGTTTAGCCGAATCGGGAAGGATGGGCAACCGAAGCGTGGGCAAAGGCCTGGATAGTGGAAGAGCCTAAAGGTGGAGCGAACTGTCCCCACCTTCAAGACAGCCCTCAGCGCTCAGCGCCCCGGCCTCGACCGGACCTTCCGCCTTTTCCGCAAGGAGCGCGAGACTCCCGACAACGCGCAGGTAGAGGTTGAGCAGGCGATCCATGCAGGCCTCCGCTTCGTTGGCGCGCCGAAAGATGGGGTCCATTTCCGGATCGGTGTCGACGCTGATGAATCGCGCCAGGGAGATCGCGCCGCTGGCATGATCAAAAGGATAAGCGGCGTCCCCCAGGATCCCCCGGACCTCCTTCACCTGCCCTGCCAATTCGCTGGAGCGTTGGCGGAGCGCGGCGATGAATTCATCCTCGTTCTCGTCGCGGATATCATCGAACAGCGAACCAAGCGCCGCCAGCGACTCGCGCATCTGCAGCAGCGTGGGGAACGCGGGTTTCAGCGCCCCCAGCGCGGCAAGCAGCCGCGCCGCTTCCTCGCCCGCCGCGTTTCTCAACGACAACGCCAGGGCCGCGGACAACCGCTCCTTCGCCAGTCGATCGAACTCCGCGAGCGAGTTCCGGGAATCCCGCATGGTCGCGGCGGCCTCCTCGACGGCCAGCAACGCGTTCTCCTTCGTGACCTTGGCGAAACCCTCGATCCTGGCTGAGGAGCGTCGACCGGCCGCGATCAAGGCCTCGGCCTGAAGCGCGTTCATTCGCGAAGCATCCGCCCGGTCGAAACGGCCAAATTCCTCCTCGACGCCCTCCGCCTCCTCCTTCATGCCCCGCGCTGACTCGACCAACACGGCGGTCAGTTCGCTGTCGCTGCGAAGGTCGTCTGCAATCTCCCCCGCATCGATGAACAAGGGGCGCAGGATGGAGAAACGGCCGAGGAAATAGCGTTCACAGGCTTGGTAAGCCGCGGCGTGACCGGCGCCGCGCAGGCGTTCGTTGGCGATGAGATTGTCGTCCGTGACCGAATCGCCGACTGCGTGCTTGTAGAACAACCGGGTCGCCCGGCCGGCCAGATCCTCCCAATTCTCGAACAGGACCGTCGCCGGCGCCGAGAGATGAAATACGCCGGGAGCCTCCAGCTTTCGCGCCTCCGCAATGCGGTCCACATCCGCGGGATGCGTGTCCAGCAGACGGGTGGTCGATTCCGCTACGGCCACCTTGAAACGCGCGATCGTCTCGGCGGGGATTTCGTCGGTCTCCTCGCGGACGAAATCGGGGAGGTTCGCGGCGAGGCGCTTTTCCTTCCAGGTCTCGCCCAACAGCTCCATCGCCCGCCCCTGGCCGAGACCGAGGAGTTGCAGGCGCTCCGAGGTTTCCGCAAAACGCTTGGAGCCGGCGAACCGCGCCTCCCAGGTGTCGGCGTCATATTCCATGTGGCGCAGGGCAAAGCAGCTCAACACATGGCCCAACCACATCAGGATCCAGAGGACGCGCCGGGTCAGCCAGACAAAGAGCATGGCCAGGTAAAGAGCCGCGCCGATGCGCAGGTCGATGCTCCGGGCGGTGGCTTCAAGCCAGGCGTCCCACTGGTCGCGCTCATAGACGACGCGGGCAAACCAGGCGTTGATGTTGCGAATGACGAAGGTGAGCCGCATGCCGGCGCCTTGGGCGAAGTGGCCGAACTCATGCGCCAACACGCCGCCGAAGGACCGCAGGTCCATCCCCGCCACCAACGGCAGGCCCACGATCAGTTTAAGATCGTGGCCGAACAGGCTCAGCCAGCCACGACGGAAGCTGGCCGCGGCGTTCACCTCGCAGTTGACCTCGATCTCCACCGGCTCCGGCGCGCCGACCAGACGGCAGATCCGCTTCACAAAGGCCCGCAACGCCGGCGCCTCATCGTCCCCCAACACGAGGACGTCCGGCTGCTCAGCCCGGCCGGCGAACAGGGGCTTGATCATGAACAGGACGGCAATGACGCCGACGGTCAGCGGGGCCAGATATGCAAACGCCGCCCCGGCGCCGCCCTTGGACAGGAGCCCGGTGTTCTCCGTGGCGTGGTAGTGGACCGCCCAGCCGGTCGCGCCGATCAGCCCCAGATAAACGGCCGGCAGCAGGGCCATCGCGACTGCGACCGCCACCAGGCCGATCCGGTAGAGAAACGACACCTGAACCGGCTTCAGCATTTCGGCCTCAAAGGCGGCGAGGATTTCCTCGATGCTGACCGGGATCGTCTCCTTGTGCTCCGCCGATTCCCCGGTGTGCGTGTCCTGTTCGTTCATGGAAAGAAGTCGCCGGGCCGCCGACGACGGCGCGAAGGATGGCGATGCGGAAAAGGGTTGTAAACCCGGAACAGGATGCGGCGCGGGCCTCGGGCGCAGTCCAAATAACACACGCACGCGACAATGCAGATGGGGCGCGGCCTTCAGGCCGCTGAAGCGCACGATCGCGGCAAAGCCGCCGTTTCAACCGGGAGCCTTTTGGAATCCCCTGGTATCTGCGGCGTAAACGCCGCGCCCCGCCGCAACGCATTCGGACGGCACACAAGAAACGAACTGCGCCCGCGATCCACGGGAAGGATGCGGTCCATTCCTCCGCCATTTCGTCACAGTGACGCCTGCGCGTTGCTCGAATGGGCATCCAGGTCCGAGAAGCGTTGGCGGCCCATGATTAACATATAGGTTAAATTTAAGTCTTGCCGGCAGGATTTCAGGAAGGCAGTGAATAACCATATGATTAATCTAGACTCGGAGGAGCTGGCCTCGGTTTTTCAGGCATTGGCGAACGACGCGCGACGGGAGATGCTGCGGAAACTCGCGGAAGGACCGGCCAACGTCGGAGAACTGAATGTGTTGTTCGACATGTCGGCGCCCGCAGTCTCCCGGCACCTGCGGCTGCTGGAAGCCGCCGGGTTGATCGTGCGCGAACGCCGGGGAACCCAGCACTTCATCGCTCTGGACACCGATCCCCTGGAGGCGGTTGGAGCATTTGTCGAATCGTTGAGGACAGGGACTGCCCCGCGCCCAGGGCAGCGCACGCGCAAGACAACGGCCGCTCCATCGCGAACGGTCCGCCCGAAACCGGCCCCCTCGCCTGAACCGGTGGAAGAGCCTCCCCCGATCTGGGATCCCGAGGAGGACGAGATCGCCAAACTGCTCTGAGCGCATTGAAAGACCGGGATCAAGCGCTCGCCGTGGGTCTTCTTCCCGCAGACGCGGCTACCCGCCGGTTCGCCGGGCGGGAACGGCATTGATGCCACGGGGGATTGTCGCCACTATCCGCCCTCATGTCATTCCGAGAACAGACACGCCGCCGCGCTCGCCTGGCCATCCTGCCGGCGGCGGTCGCGGCGCTGTTGCTGGCCGTCGGGTGCGGCAAGCCGGAGAAGCCTGCCGGAAAGCAGACCGCGGCAGCATCATCGGCCGCGCCCGCCAAACCCGCGGCGCCGGAGGCCCCCAAGCATTGGCAGCCCGAACCCCAGGCCGAGGCCTTTGCGAAATACGCCGGCTCCGAAAGCTGTCGCGAATGCCACGCCGAAGCCTTCAACGACTGGATGGGCTCGGACCACCAGCTCGCCGAGCGACTGCCGGACGCCAAGCTCGACAACCCCGCGTTCGAGCCGCCGCGCGAATACCAGCACGCGAAGCAGACCACGCAGATCTCTTCCACCAACGGGACCTACCAGGTTTCAACCAGGGGACTCTCCGGCACGAAGGAGGACTTTCAGGTCGAACGCATCATCGGCGAGCGACCGCTGCGGCAGTACCTGATCCCCTTCCCCAACGGCCGGCTCCAGACCCTGGACGCGAGCTACGAACCGGAAAAGAATGAGTGGTTCAACGTCTACGGGGACGAGGACCGGCAACCCGGCGAATGGGGACACTGGACCGGGCGCGGCATGAGCTGGAACACCCAGTGCGCCTCCTGCCACAACACCCGCCTCCGCAAGAACTACGACCACAAAGCCGACACCTACACCACGGCCTCGGCTGAGATGAGCGTCGGCTGCGAGGCCTGCCACGGCCCGATGAAGGCGCACGTGGATTGGCGGAAGAAATATCCCGAGACCACGGACACCGATCCCACGATCAAGAAGTTCGACAAGGACCAGTGGATCGGCGCCTGCGGGATGTGCCATTCCCGGCGGACGGAACTGACCGGCGATTTTGTCCCCGGCGACAACTACCTCGACCATTTCTCCCATGTCATCCCGAACGAGACGGACATCTACTTCGCGGACGGCCAGGTGCGCGATGAGAACTACGTCTTCACCTCCTTCCTGGGCAGCCGGATGTATCACGCGGGTGTGCGTTGCATGGACTGCCACCAGCCGCACACGACCAAGACCATCCTGCCGGGCAACGTCCTGTGCATGCGCTGCCACGCCGCGCCGACGCCCGAGTATCCCAAGAGCCCGATCATCGATCCGGCCGGGCATTCCCATCATCAGCTTTCAGGCGAGGGCGCGCTCTGCGTGAACTGCCACATGCCGCAGACCACCTACATGCAGCGCGATCCCCGGCGCGATCACGGCTTCACCATCCCTGACCCGCTGCTGACGAAGGAGCACGGCATCCCGAACGCCTGCAACCGCTGCCACCAGGACAAGGATGTGGACTGGTCCATCAAGGCGGTCGAGGAATGGTATGGCCCCAGGATGGACCGGCCGACGCGGACACGCGCGCGGTGGGTCGCCGGAGCCCGCGCCGGCGACGCCGGGACCCGCGACAACCTGCTCCAGATGCTGCGCACCGAGGAACTGCCCTTCTGGCGGGCCGTCGCGGCGGACCTGCTGGATCCCTGGGTCTACGATCCCGCCGTGGCGGACGCCCTGCTCACGGAGGTTTCCTCCACCAACGCGCTGCTGCGCGGCACGGTCGCGCAGACGCTCGGCCCGCTGGTTCGCAACGGCTCCGCGCGGGTCGAGGGACAACTGCGGAAGTTGCTGGCCGACCCCGTCCGCAAGGTGCGTGTGGACGCCGCCTGGGCCCTGCGCGACCGCCTGGATCTCAATTCCGAGGCCGGGCAGGACCTGCTTCGTTCGCTGGACTACAGCCTCGACATGCCCACCGGCGCGCTGCAGATGGGCGTGTTCCACCTCGACCGCAAGGACACGACGACCGCGCTGAAATACATCGAGTGGGCCATCAAGCTGGACGGCTACTCCGCGCCGCTGCGACACGAGTACGCGATCGCCCTGAGCATGGCCGGCCGGCCGAAGGACGCCGTGGCGGCGCTGAAGGAGGCGGTCCGGCTCAATCCCAATGAAGCGGAGTTCCGCTTCAAGCTGGGACTGGCTTATCACGAGACCGGCGAGTCGTTCCGGACCATCGGCGAACTGGAGGAGGCCGTGCGCTTGAATCCCCGCCACTCGCGGGCCTGGTACAACATGGGCCTCATGCTCAACCAGATGGGCGAGCCGGACCGGGCGATCGTCGCCCTGGAAAACGCCGAGAAGGCCGAACCGAACGACCCGGAGATCCCCTACGCGCTGGCAACCGTGCTGATCTCAGTGGAACGGCGCTACGACGCCGCCGAAGCCGCGATGCGCGCCCTGCGGATCGCGCCCAACTACGGCCCCGCCCGGGCGTTCTTGGAGCGGTTGGGGAATTGAGTGGTCCGCTTCGTCTTTCACTCCCCGTCCCCCCCTCGCTGTTGTCCCCACGCAGACGAGATTCCAGCTCACGCCGTTCTGATACGGCGACGGTTTTGGAACTCCGGACAAGAACTGCCTGAGCAAGGTCGGAATCCGGCGAAAGCGAGAGAACCGGCGGCTGCCGTTCGATTGACCACGCCGCCCGACGCGGCAGCTGAGGTTGTTTTGCCTGTGGGGCGATGGGAGTCACCTCAGCGCAATACCCACAGGTTTTCAACCCTGGCTCCATTCCAAGCCGAAGGCTTCACAGCTCTTAGCCCGGGGTTGAACCCGCGATAGCGGGAGACACCCCGAGGATGAACGCCCCATAAGATTCCGCATCCCGACGGGATGCCAGCCCTCGCGGGGACTCGGGATTGAACATCAGATTCCCCTTGTGTAAGGCGACCTCCTACGCCGCTGGCATCCTTTCAGGATGCAAACCGGCTTCTCCTGGTATCCGGTGGCGTCACTCGTTCCTCGCTTCAACCGCCGGCTAATGGCTGTAATGCCTTCGGCATAAAGGGGCTCCGATTCCGCGTCCCTCACCCCGCGCGCCTCACCCGCTCAACCCGCGTCGTCGGGACCGTCGGTTTCCACATCGTCAAATACGGCGGCGACGCTGGCGACCGCTTCCTCCTCGTCGTCCCCGGGTGCTTCGATATCCACGACCGTCCCGAAAGTCGCGGCCAGCATGATGATCGTCATGATGCTGCGGGCGTCGGCCAGCTTGTCGTTGACCTTCAGGGAGATCGAGGAACGGAAGCGCCTGGCGCAGTTGACCAGCCTCGCGGCGGGTCACAGGTGCAATCCGCCCTCCCACGGAATGGAGACTCGGTAGCGTTTCATCGTTCCAGTTTCGACCCGGAAACGATCGCCGCGTTCAAGTTTCGGTTTGGCCTGCAGCTTCTTCTGCCGTCGGTTTGATTCCCAACACGATTTCCACCGGGACCCACATGTTTTCGAGGCGCGTGCCCCGGATGGCAAAGCCCGCGGCCTCCATGGCCCGCTGAACATAGATCGGCCGGCAATCCATGAGATTGGGGAAATGCCGGTGCGTCCATTCGAACGTTTTCAGGACCAAACCGGCTTCGCCCATCTTGGACACGCTGGCGTTCACGAGCCGGCCGCCGGGTTTCAAGACGCGCCGCCACTCTTCGAGCGTAGGAACCAATTCGGGAGTGTCGAACAACTCGAGGGTGAAGGAGGAGAAGATGGCGTCGATGGAGCCATCGTCGTAGGGAAGGTCTGAGGCGTCCCCCAGGGAAAGATCGATCCGGGCCTCATGGGAGTGCCCGGCCAACCGCTTCCGGGCGGTCTCCAACATGCCCGGAGACAGGTCGATTCCCGCCACAAGCCCCCCCGGCCCGACCGCTTCCGCCAAGGCTCCCAGGCAGGCGCCGGTGGCGAACCCGATTTCGAGGACGGTCTCGCCCGCCTGAGGCGCGAGCAACTGAAGGGCGATCTCCCGCATCGGTTGCTCGCTGTGATCGGCCAGCAGATCGTAGACGTGGGCGATCTTGTCGTAGAAGGAGCGGGTTTCGTCGCGGGTCTGAAACACCCGCAACACCTCCGGTTCGGAATCGGCCGGGTTTGCGGCGTCGGAATTCATGTTCATGGGTTTGGGCGATGATGTCGGCTGTGCCAGTGATCGGGGACCTTCGTCTTCAGCAAGCCAGGTTCTCCGGACGGGCTGAAAATGCGGACGGCCGCGATCTTCACGCGGTCGTTCAGGAAGAACCAGGCGATGCTGTAGAGCCACACGCCGGCGGCCCACTCCCAGCCGATCGGCTCCATGAACCATCCCTGAACCGCGAACACGGTTGCGATCGCCTGTGTCCCGAGGACCGCCAAGGTAAGCAGGCGGCCCGGCCGGACGCTCCAGAAGGGCCCGCGGGTGCGGGTGACGAAGACCGTGAAATGGCCGGCCACCGAGAGCTTCAGGTAAATCAGCGTCTGGATGAACCCGCGATCCAGATGCAGGGCGCGCTCACCAAGGTAGAACAGGAGGAACGAGGACACGACGCCGGTCAATCCCAGCGTCGTCCCCACTCCGAGGACCTGCCGGAAATCCCATCGTCGCGGCTCCGAGGAGGGGCGGACGTGGTCGTAGGCGATGGACAGGATGGCCCCGTCGTTGAGCAGCGCCAGCAGGACAATCATCACCGCCGTCACCGGGTAGAAATCGAAGACCAGGATCGAAAGCGACATGAACAGCAGCACCCGCACGGTTTCCGCGATGCGGTAGGTCGCGTAGTTGGTCATCCGCTGGAAGATCTTCCGGCTTTCCGCGATGGCGTCGATGATCACCGAGAGGCCCGGCGCCGTGAGCACGATGGCGGCCGCGGCGCGCGCGGCGTCCGTGGCCCCGGAGACCGCGATGCCGACGTCGGCCTTCTTCAACGCGGGCGCGTCGTTGGCTCCGTCACCGGTCATGCCGACGATGTGCCCCCGCTGCTGGAGGGTGTCCACGATGTGATACTTGTGCTCGGGAAACACCTGCGCAAAGCCGTCGGCGGTCTCGATGGCCTTGGACAAGACGGCGCTTTCATGGTGTTTCGTGTCGCCGAACGCCCGCGCGTCCAGGAAGCGATCCCCGAGGTCGAGTTGTCCGGCGATCTCGCGTCCGATGGCCATCTGGTCGCCGGTGACCATCTTGATGCGCACGCCAAGCGCGCGAGCGGCATTGATGGTCTCCAACGAATCGTCGCGCGGCGGATCGAAGAGCGGAATGACGCCCAACAGCCGCCACCGTCCCTCGGCATCCGCCCGGGCCACGCCCAACGAACGATAACCGCGCCGGGCGAACTCTCCGACCCGCTCCGCCACCGCCGGAGGCGGCGGTTCGTCGTTCGGCAACAACGCCAAGATTGCCTGCAAGGCCCCCTTCGCCGCCTTGAACCCGCGCCCTTCGCCATCGCGGATCTCCGCTTCCGTGCGTTTGCGGACGGGATCGAAGGGCACGAAATCCACGACCTGGAACCCGGCCAGGCGTTCGGAATTCGGCAGCGCGGCGAGGATGGCGGAGTCGATGGCGTCGCCTCCCTCCGAGCGCGAGGCGAGCGCGGCGTGAAGCAGCAGGTCGACCGGCTCGACGCCATCCAGCGCGAAGGGTTCGCCGAGGGTCAGTTCATTCTTGGTCAGGGTGCCGGTCTTGTCGGAGCAGAGGATGTCCATTCCGGCCATCTCCTCGATGGCGGCAAGCCGGCTCACGATGGCCTGCTTGAGCGAAAGGAATCGCGCGCCCACGGCCATGGTGACGGACAACACCGTCGGCATGGCCACGGGAATCGAGGCGACCGTCAGCACCAGGGCGAACTTCAGCGTCTCCATGACCTCTTCCCCTCGGAAAAGGGAGGTCAGAAAGATCACGGCGACCAGCGCCGCGCCGAGGCCGATGAGATAATCCCCGATCTGCAGGACCGCCTTCTGGAAATGGCTTTCGGTATGGGCAGAGGCGACCAGTTTCGCCGTGCGCCCGAAGTAGGTGCGGGGGCCGGTCGCGACGACCTCCGCGCGAGCCTCGCCCAGCTTGACGATGGCGCCGGAGTAGAGCTCCTCGCCAGCGGCCCGCGTGACCGGAAGGGATTCCCCGGTCAGGGCGGACTGATCGACCTCCACGGGCCGTCCTTCGGCCAGGCGGGCGTCGGCGGGAACGATGTCGCCCAACCTCAGGTGGATCACATCGCCGACCACGAGTCCGCGCGCCGGCGTTGAGGTCCAGCTTCCGTCGCGGAGGACCCGGGCCCGGAGCGCCAGTTTGCGCTTCAACGCGGCCACCGCGTTGCCGGCCTGGTGCTCCTCAAAGAAACCTACAGCCCCGTTGACCAGCAGCAGCGTGGCAATGATGGCGAACTCGGTCCAATCCCCGACCAACGCGGACAACAGGGCCGCGGCCTCGATCATCCACGGAATCGGCCCCCAGAAATGCCCGGCAAGTTCGCGCCACAAGCTGCGCTCCGGCTCCTTGAGTTCATTGGGGCCGTCGCGGGCCAGCCTCTGAGCCGCCTCGGCTGAGGTCAGTCCGCAGGGCGCGGCTTCCGGAGTTTCAGCCGGCTTCGGGCTGTCTGTCGCCGCCGTTTCCATTGCCGTTGATCTGGTAGAAACCGCAGATCCGCTTCCAGGCGTCCTCCGCGTTTTCCACATATTCGAACAGCTCGAGGTCCGCCGGCGAGATGTAGCCCTCGTCGCGCAGCTGTTCGAGGTTGATGAGCCGCCGCCAGCGTTCTTCGTCCACCAACAGCACGGGGATCCGGCGCACCTTGCCGGTCTGGATGAGCGTGAGAGCCTCAAACAGTTCATCCATCGTGCCGAAACCGCCGGGAAAACAGACCAGCGCCCGCGCGCGCGCCAGGAAGTGCATCTTACGGACCGCGAAGTAGTGGAACTGGAAGCACAACTCCGGCGTGATGTAGGGATTCGGGGCCTGCTCGTGGGGCAGCACGATGTTGTGTCCCACGTTCTGGGCGCCAACGTCGTGGGCTC
Source organism: Verrucomicrobiales bacterium (assembly GCA_038126235.1). GTDB lineage: Bacteria > Verrucomicrobiota > Verrucomicrobiia > Limisphaerales > JAYPEY01 > JAYPEY01. Next base: position 86,552 of record JAYPFK010000010.1, on the reverse strand, counting down.
CCCGGTTGGCCGCCTCCATGATGCCCGGACCACCGCCGGTGGTAACGACGAAGTCGCGCGAGTTCTCGGCCTGGCAGGTCGCGGACACGATCCGCGCCAGGTCGCGCGCCATCTGGTAATAGCGGGAGTGTTCCGCGGCGGTCTCGGCGATGCGGAGCTGTCGCTGCGCCTCCGCGTCATCCGGCGCCTGCTCCGCAGCCTGGCGCGCGGCTTCCAGGCGTTCCCGAGCCTCGTCAGGCGGCAGGACCCGGGCGCTGCCGAAGATCACAATCGTAGACTCGATCCCGCAATCGCGCTGCAACACATCCGCCTTGCTCCACTCCAGCTCCAACCGCACGCCGCGCATCTCGTCGCGCACCAGGAACTCGTCATCGGCAAAGGCCAGCCGGTAAGCGGGCGAGGCGGTCTGTTCGGTGACCGTGTGGCGTTGGGAATCGGCCACGCCCTGACGGGCGCTGGGATAGGCCCGGGGGCCGACCTGGGAGGAGATGGATTTCTTCATGGGGAAGGGCTGGAGTGACGGAGGGGTGGAGTGATGAAAATCGAACCGCGGCGAAAGGCGATCCGCTTGGATTGCCCCGACTCTCAACCTTCAGCGCGCAACTCTCAACTCAATTGCCCGCCAGCCAGATCTCGGCGTCGCTCTCTTTCCCCGCGTCGAAGTAGCGGACCTCGCCCGTCGTGAAGGGCTTGCAGAAGTCCGCCATCCACTCCTGCCAGCGCGTCTCCCCGACGACCGCGATCCGTTCGAAATCCCGGAAATGCCGGGCGTCGAACTTCAGGTCGTCCCAGAGCGCGCGCAGGCTCCAGCCGTGGAAGTCGTGCATGGTGAACAGGACGCTCACCTTGCCATGCTTCTGGATGAGCCGGTCGGCTTCCGGCACAAAGCGCTCGTAATCCGCGTGTTCCAGTTTCCCGCTGACCTCGATCGCCATCTGCCGGCCTTCGTTGAGTTCTTTCAGTGTCATTGCCATGGCTTGTCCCTTTCAAGAATGAGACGGGATACAAAGGGACGGCGTTCAACCGGGTTGCCGCCGGATCCTCAATGCAGAACGCTTCCTCAGCTGTTGGCAACAAAGGCAGAGTAAAACGGTCCTCACTGAGCCGCAACAGGCCATGTTCACGCGGGCTCATAGATGAGAATTGGCTCCATGCGGGCCTAGACAGATGTCATCCTTGTCAGAAGTTGCGTTCGCGCTTCAGAAGATCGTGGATGCATCGTGATCTGCGAACGGCCAAAGTTCGCATGATCCGGTGAGCCATAACAACCTGCTCCAGACCGGTCTTGAGATCTTCTTCTTGGCTACAGTAAGGACCTGTCGGGAACACCCTCGGTCCTGTTGCCCGGATCGCTCTGAATGTGAGCGGTGCGAACGGCGGCTCTGCCGCCCTCAATCCAACGTCCGCCGGTAGCGCGTCACCGCCACCGTCAGCGCGACCAGGAGGAAGACGCCGAGCGGCCAGACGTGGGGCCAGGCTTCGTTCCAGCCGTTGCCCTTCAACAGAATGCCGCGCACCAACCGCAGGAAATGCGTCAGCGGCAGGATTTCGCCCAGACATTGAGCCCAGACCGGCATGCCGCGGAAGGGGAACATGAAGCCCGACAGCAGCATCGACGGCAGGAAGAAGAAGAAGGACATCTGCATTGCCTGCAGCTGGTTGCGCGCAATGGTCGAGAAGGTCAGTCCGACCGCGAGGTTGGCGGCGATGAAAAAAAGCGACAAGCCCATCAGCATCCCGAGCGAGCCCAGCATGGGCACATTGAAGAGGAACCGGGCGGCGATCAGGATCAGCGACGCCTGCACGAGGCCGACCAGGATGTAAGGCGCCAGCTTGCCGACAATCACCTCGACCGGCCGGGTGGGCATGGCGAGGAGATTCTCCATGGTGCCGCGCTCGCGCTCGCGGGTGACCGCCAACGCCGTGATGATGACCATGGTCATCGTCAACACCACGCCCATCAGCCCGGGAACGATGTTGTGCTGGGTGATGCCCTCCTCGTTGTATTGCCGATGGATCTCCAGCCGGACCGGCGGCGTCGGAGTCCGCAGGTCGGCCAGGACGCCGCGGAGGTCCCGGTCGAAGACGCCGTCGGCGAGGAACTGGATGGCGGCGATGGCGTTTCCGGTGGCCGCTGGATCGGTGGCGTCGGCCTGCAGCAGGAGCGTCGGGCTTTCGCCCCGGATGAGATCCCGCGAGAAGCCATCAGGGATGTGGACCACGAACTGGACGACGCCCGTGTCCAGGAGTTCGCGAATCTCGTCCTCGCCGTCCACCGTTCGAAGCACGTCAAAATAGTCGCTATGGCGCAGGGCGGAAACCAGGGTCCGGGAGAAGGTCCCGTTGTCGCGCGAGAAGATCGCGGTCGGCAGATGCTTCGGGTCCGAATTGATGGCGTAGCCGAACAGCAGCAACTGCATCAGGGGAATGCCGAGCATCATCGCGAAGGTCAGCCGGTCCCGTCGCATCTGGACGAATTCCTTCACGATCACCGCCCAGAGGCGGCCAAATGAAAAGCCGATCCTCATTGAAATGTGTCCGGAGCCTCGTCCATGAGGCTGATGAAGGCGTCCTCCAGGCCCGATTCAATCCGCGTCCATTCGAGTCCGTCCCGATGAAAGGGTCGCAACGCCGCATCCAAAGCCCCGGCGTCCTTGCCGCTCACGTGCAGGGAACCGCCGAAGATCACGGCCTGGTCGACCGCGGGGAGCTGCCGCAGTTCCCGGGCAAGCGCCGCCAGATCGGCGCCGCGAGCCTCCCAGGTCGTCAATCCCGCGTCGCGCACAACGTCGTCCACCGTGCCGCTTACGAGCAGCTTCCCGTAGGCAACGTAGCCAACCCGCTGGCAACGCTCCGCCTCGTCCATGTAATGCGTGGTCACCAGGATGGTGATGCCGGTATCCGCCAGTTGGTGGATCTCCTCCCAGAAATCGCGCCGGGCCTTGGGATCAACACCCGCAGTGGGTTCGTCGAGCAGGAGCAACCGGGGCTTGTGCAGCAGCGAGGCCGCCAACGCGAGCCGCTGCTTCCAGCCGCCAGACAGCTCCCCGGCCAACTGCCGTCGCCGCGTCCAGAGCCCCAGCTTCTCCAGCGTTTCGCGCACCGCCTTTCCTCGTTCCTTCACGGCGTAGATGCGCGCGACGAAATCGAGGTTCTCCTCCAGGCTCAGATCCTCGTAGTAGCTGAACCTCTGCGTCATGTAGCCGACCTCGCGCTTGATCCTGTCGGATTCGCTCAACACGTCGAAACCCAGGCAACGGCCGGAACCGGCGTCGGGCCGCAACAGTCCGCAGAGCATCCGAAGAAAGGTGGTCTTGCCGCTGCCATTCGGCCCGACGAAGCCGAAGACCTCCCCGGCGTCCACGCGCAGCGCAATGCCGTCCACCGCTGTATTGTCTCCGAACCGTTTGGTGATGCCGGTGACGTCGATGGCGGGGCCGGCGCCGTTCATGGCTTGTCCGAAGGTTGCCCCGCCCCGGTCAACCGCGCCTCGATGGGCTGGCCGACGCGCAGATCCTGCCGGTCCGGTTCAGAAAAAACCGCCTCGACCAGGAACACCAGCTTGGCGCGCGATTCACGGCTGTAGATCACCGGCGGGGTGAACTCGGCATCGCGTGATACGAAGCTGACGGTCGCCTTGGCCGAGCCGCCACCGTCCCAGCTCACAACGATCTCCCGACCTGGCGCCAATTCCGAAATGCGATGTTGCGGCACGAAGAAGCGCGCCTTCACCGCGCCAGGCGGCAACAGCGAAACCACCGGACGGCCGGCGGCCACCCATTCTCCCGGACGAAAACAGGTGTCCTCGACGTGCGCGGAGACCGGAGATGCGAGCCGCTTGCGTTCCGCGTTCCATTCCGCCTGCTTCACCGTTTCGGTCGCCGCCTCGACCTCGGCCCCGGCCGCCTTGATCGCGTCCTCGCGTCCGCCCAACCGGGCGGTGACCAGCTCCGCTTCGAACTGTTTGACCTGCGCCGCATACAGGTCGCGGTTCGCCTGGGCGTGCTCCAGTTCATCGACCGACGAGACCTCGGTCTTGCGGAGTTCGCTGACCCGTTTGAGATCCAGCTCCGCCAATTGCAGGCCAACCCGGGCTTGGTTGAGTTTCGCCTCGAGCGCGGCGATCTCGGAAGGCCGCATCCCCTTGCGCAGGTCGGCAAGCCGGGATTGCGCCGACTGCTCCCGGCGTTGAGCTTCAGTCAAGGCGCTTTGTTCGGGCTCGGGGTCGAGTTCAAACAGAGCCTGTCCGACGGACACCGTGTCGCCCCGCGCAACCGACAAGGTCGTCAACCGCCCGGAACGTTCCGGCGCCACATAAACGTAATCCGCCTCCAAGTAGCCGGTGAAATGATCGGGCTCGGGCGCCTTCCCGCAACCGGCGGCCAACCACAAGAACGACAAGATGGCGCCAGCACAGCGCAAACCGCGCCTTCCGAACCGTTTGGCGGGGATTTGTTCCATGGGAAATCGGAGGGTGAGCCCCTTCATCGCCAACAACCCCATGTTCAGACGCCCGCCCCGCGCAAACAACCCAAATGTTGCTACTGCGGCAGGATCAGGGCGACCACCTTTGTGCTCCAGTCGCCGTGGTTGCGGCGGTAGCCGCCGCGCATCCAGACCAGGGCCGAGCGTTTGTCCTTCCACTTGGGAACGAGGGGGCGGAGGTTGTCGACCGTTGAGTTGGCGGTGATCGGCGTCCACTTCCAGGTCGCGCCGCCATCGACGCTGCGACCGCGAAAGAGTTCATAGTGACGCCTGCCATCGGCGCCGATCAGGGGCTTGCCGGTGACGGGATCGGCGTCGGTGGAGATGAAGATCGTTCCGGGGTCGTTCGGATGCAGGGAGGCGAGGCCCGTGTAGTCGTCTTCAAAGGGATAGAGACGCGTTCCCGCATAGGCGATCTCGTGGGAGGCCCACTTCTTTCCGTCCCAGGAGGCGTAATGATAACGGTGGTCTGTCCCGCCTTGTTTCGGCGGCAGGCCCCGGCCGTCCTTTTGCAAGGAAAAGGCGATGTAGGGGCGGTTGTCCGCATCGAGTTCAATGTCGGTCATCCAGGCGACATTGTCGGGATCGCCTCGGAAGACGCGCGTCAGTTCCCAGGAGGCCATGGGAGCCTCAGTCGTGCCTGTGAGCTTCGACAGAGCTTTGCCGTCGGAGCCATGAATGACGCCGTCCCGCAGGAAACCGTGATACAGGCTGTTGTCGTAGTTGCGCGGATGGTCCTCGGTGGCGACGAAGTGGATGGTGCGTTTGTTGTCGAAGGCGTATTTCAGGTAGGGGCTGTAGCCGTCGCGGCCGCGCAGAAGGCGCCCGACATAGGTCCAGGTCTTCCCGTTGTCCTCGGAGAGCATCAGGTTGGGATCGTGGCTGAAGCCGCGGAAGAAGTTGTAGATCCGACCGTCCGGCTGGCGGAAGAGGTTGGAGTAGGTCGCGTTGTCCCCCGCGTAGCGTTTGTCCGTCCCCGGCGTCTCGAACACCGTGGCCTCGGACCAGGCGAGCGGATTGCCGGGCTCCGACACGCGGATGTAGATCTTCCGTTCGACAGCGTGCTTGCTGTAGACCGCAAGCAGGCGGCCGTCGGGGAGTTCCAGGAAAGCCGGCGCGTCATGATCGTCCTGTTCGAAATGCTGGTGCAGGGTGTGGCGTCCGACCTTGCCGCTTTTCAAGTCGAGGACGGAGACCTCCACGTTGCCCCAGTCGGGGTCCTTGGAAGTGGCCCGGAAATCTCCCTTGGAGCGGACGGAGCCGACCACCAGCTTGTCTCCCGCCACGACGACCCGCTCATCCATGAACCACGACCAGCCTCCATTGTCGTTCAGTTCGATGAGTTTCCCGGCGACGTGGTTCGGCGGCGGTTCGGCGGCGGAGATCGAGACGATAGCGGCAACCGCAAGAACTCCCATGGCAGCGTGGCTCAAAAAACGGGAGCGGCATCGGACACGAGATCGGACGGAGAGTTTCTTCATGGCATGCAGATGTCGGAGTGAGTTGCTGGAATCGGCCACATGCTCAAACTCCGGTCGCACAGGGACAACCCGTTTGTTGCCCAAACCGGAGCACGCGTGAATGACTGAGGAATCGAGACAACGGGTAGGACGAACTGTCCTCAGTGAGTCGGTCTTGAAAAATGTCCACGTCGACTCATTCGGAGAATTCGCCCCACCTGTCCGGCTGAAAGCTTGCCGCGGAATTCCGAATATCGGATACCGATCCCATCCGCCGCCTGCGCGGGCCGGTCTTCTCATGAGCCGCAACAACCGGATCCTGGGTTTCGTCGTCGCCGCCATCCTCGTGGCGGGAGCGGCTCTCTACGCCCTCGGACCGGACGAGCCCTCGCACGCCGGCCGGCCGCTCAGTGAATGGCTCGAACAACTCGCCGCGCCGAAGGACGACGACGCGAAAACCTCGGCCGAGGACGCCCTGAAGGCGATGGGGAAAACGGCCGTGCCGCGTCTGATCGCCAAGCTGCGCGCGCGGGACTCCGACCTCAAGGAGCAGATCGAACTCGTCGCGCGGCTACAGCCCTGGTTCAACGTCAGTTTTTCCCGCGCCTCCGCCGAACGCGCCCGCGCCATCAAGGCCTTCTCCGTCCTCGGTCCGGCGGCGACGGATGCGGTCCCCGAATTGCGGCGAACGCTGGAGGAAGGCGAGAACCCGAAGGACGTCGCCGAAACCCTGGCCCAGATAGGACCGGACGCGGTCGTGGCGTTGGGGGAGGCGTTGCAGTCGGACGACCCCAACGTGCGCAGCGCCGCCATTCACGGCCTCGACGTGAGCCCCTTCACCCCGACGGACATCGCCGACCGGTTCCTGATCCTGCTCGCGGACGACAACTCGATCGTCCGTTTCCATGCCGCGCGGGCGATCTTCCACCATCCGGGCAGCCCCGAACGCGCCGTGCCCGCCCTGATCGCAAGACTCGACGACGACTCGAATCTCGTGCGCCGCTACGCCGCCCGCGCGCTCGGAGCCTACGGCGCATCGGCGGCTGAAGCCGCGCCCAAACTCCGTGAAATCAGCACAAACCGGGATGAGGATGCGCGCATCATCGGGGCTGCTTTGAGCGCCTTGGAACGGCTGGAAAACCGGCTCTGAACGACCGCTTCGAATGCGGTGAAAAATTCCAAAAAATGGGTGTGACACGCCCCCCGGGAAGCCCCACATTCCCGCCGCTGAAAAACCGGCCAAGGGGGCGCGAGACGCCTCCGATCCGACCCGCCATTGCGCGCTGGAACGGCCGTCTTTTCGGGTAACCAACAACAACACCAAGACAGAATGAAAAACATCAAACTCCTCACCTCCCTGATTCTCGTCGCGCTCTTCGCGTTCGGCTCGACCGCCATCGCGGCTGACGGCGGCAAGAAGAAAGGCAAGGGCGGCGACCTCCTCTCCCAGCTCGACCTGAGCAAGGACCAGCAGAAGGCCATCAAGGACTTCCAGAAGTCCCAGGCCGGACAGCGCAAGGAGATCGCCTCCATCACCGACAAGAAGGAGAAGCGCGAGAAATCCATGGAACTCGCCAAGGCCTACCAGGCCAAGCTCAAGGAAGTCCTGAGCGAGGAGCAGTTCGCCAAGCTTCAGAAGCTCCAGTCCGAGGCCCGCAAAGGCAAGGGCGGCGACAAGAAGAAGGGCGGCAAGAAAAAGAAGAAGAGCGAGTAAGCCGTCTTCACCGACATTGACAGTTCACTTCAGGCGGCGGTCCGAACGGGCCGCCGTCTTTTTCGTTTGAGGGCCACGCGGTTTGAAGTTCGGCGATCGCAGACACGCATCAACGCATCGTAGCGGCGTGCGATCGCCGCATTTCAGGATTCCTTCCTGATAATGAACTCACAGCTTCCCTGGGAAATGGCGGCCAGACCGCGCAACCCTGACGCTCCTTCACGCCCGACCAACCGTGTCATTCTGCGCCACCGCGTCCCGCTCCAAACTCTGCCGGATCGTGTAATCCCCTTTGCTTGAACGCGTTGCGACACCTGCCTGTCTCTGGCACGGAAGCTGTTCTACGGAAAGCCGGCCAACCGGGGCGATTCCGCCTCCCGGCAGACGAGTAAAAACGACTTTGAGAAAGGCAAGACGATGTTTGGATTGATACTGATGGACTACTGGTGGGTTGTGATTCCAGGCGTGCTGCTTGGACTCTACGCCCAGTTCAAGGTCTCCTCGACCTACAACTACTACGCGCGCGTCGCAGCCGGTTCCGGTCTGACCGGCGCGCAGGCAGCGCGGGCGATCCTGGACAACGCGGGACTCCACGACGTCCCCATCGTGCCAACTCTCGGCCACCTGACCGACCACTACGACCCCATCCGCCGCCAACTTGTGCTTTCCGAGGAAAACTACTCGGGCCGCTCGATCGCCGGCGTTGCGGTGGCTGCGCACGAAGCGGGGCACGCGCTGCAACACCAGGCCGCCTACGCGCCCCTGAACCTGCGGATGGCGATCGTGCCGATCACCAACTTCGCCACCAAGGCCTACCTGGGTGTGCTGCTCCTCGGCTACCTGACCGGCGCCATGAAGATCGCGCTCCCGATCGTCATCGTCGCATTCACCGTCATCGCCTTCTTCCAGCTCGTGACGCTGCCGGTGGAGTTCGACGCCAGCGCCCGCGCGAAACGCTGCCTGGAAAACATGGGCCTCGTCACCCGGCAGGAGAGCGGCCACGTCGCCAGCGTCCTCAACGCCGCCGCCCTGACCTACGTCGCGGCGCTCGTGTCCAGCCTGCTCACGCTGCTGCAACTCGTGATGATGGCGCGCGAACGGCAATGAATCGATCGGGCTCAAGCCCGTGGGGAGGCCGTCGTACCTACAGGCAAACCGGCATCGTGACAGCCGGACACCCGGCGAATCGTCGCCCGGCGCTTTCCCCACACATTTTGGATTGTTTGTCGGACGCGTTTCGCTAGGCTTCTGTCCTTCGGTCAACGGTCCAATCCGCCTGATTTTCAGACAATCATGGAACTCGTCAGAGAGACACGCTGGTCACGCCACTATTCCGACGATCTGCTCGGGCTCAAACTCGTGCAGTCGAAGTTCGCGGATGGGTCGGCCACCGTGACCTTGGAGGAGCTGGAACAGGCTTGGCCCGCATGGAAACCCGAGGAGAAGGCCGACTTCTGCCACGCGATCAACGAGGCCAAGCTCGACATCCTGCCGGACATCTACCGCTTCATCATGAAGGTCGATCCGCCGGACTATGAAAGCTGGTCGGCCATCGCGGCTTGGGTGGTGCGCAAGCTGCCGCCGGAGGAGTTCGCGCCCTGGCTCGAGCAGGCCTGCCTGACCTGCCCGGTCGGCAAGGGGGAGAAGCTGATGCAGGCCTTTGCGCTCAGCAAGTCCCCCAAGGCGATCGAAACCCTGCACAAGTGCCTGAAGCGCGCCTGGAACAACCCCACCATCTTCGTGGCCGAGGGCTACATCGACCACGCGGCCATGGACGCGGTCGTCTGCATGGAATGCCTCCTGCAACTGGACGCCGCAACGAACGATTTCGGACAGAAATATCAGGTGCTGGCCGGCCACGGAATCGCGGTGAACCGCGAAAGCGCTATCAGCCGGCTGTCGATGTATTTTCAGTAACCAGCAATCGGATTCTGAACACTGACTTCCGAATACTGATTACTCCAGTTCTCAGGACGCGGCCGAAGGGGCCGCAGCTTCCTCCACCCGCCGCAGGGTCCGCCGCCCGTACCAGATCGTGACCAGCGCGGCGCTCCAGGTCACCAGGAAGACTCCCCACCAGATTCCGTCCAACTCCCAGTCCAGCCGGAATGCCAACAGCCAGAAAACCGCGCAGGGCGCCACGATCTGCCGGTAGATCCCGATCCACACCGCATAGAGCGGCCGCTTCAACCCCTGCAACAGGTAGACGGTCTGGAAAAGAAACACATAGGCGCACTGGGTGATCGCCGCGATCTTCAGATACTTCGCCCCGATCCTCACCACTTCGGGATCGTCCGAGAAGACGTCCATCATCCAGCCTCCGCCGAAAAACAGGAACACGCCTCCGGCTCCCATGATCGTCAGACCGTATTTCAGGCCCGTAACCCAGGTCTCCCGCACCCGCCCATAAAGGCGCGCGCCGTTGTTCTGCCCGGCCAGGGTGAGCACGGCGACGTTCAGGCCGATGGTCGGCATCAGGACGATCTGCTCCACGCGCGTCGCGACGCCGTAGGCCGCCACGCCCTCCCTGCCGAACCAGCTCACGAATTTCGTGATCACGAAGATGCCCAACGCGACCGTGATCATGTTCAGACTCGCGGGAAAACCCTGCCCCGCGATGTCCCGGAAAGCCCGCAACCGGGGAACGAAGCACCGCGGATGAAAATCCCGCCACAGGGCCGTCTTCGCGAGCCGCGTCGCCAGGTACGCCGCGCCAAAGACCTGGATGATCACGGTCGCCAACGCCACACCGCGGATGCCCATCGCTGGCAGGCCGAAGCCGCCAAACAGGAACCACGGGTCCAGGACGACGTTCAGCAGGAAGCCCGCGATCAGCACGTTGCGGAAGGACCGGGTGTCCCCCTGCGCGTTCAAGGCCGCATTCAGGATCGACTGGAGGAGGAAGAACAACGTGCCCAGCAGGATCACGTTCATGTAGTCCACCGAGATCTGCAGGTAGCCGCCCTCCGCGCCGAGATACCGGAACATCCATGGCGTCGTCCACAATCCGAACACGGTCAGGACCACCGAGAACAGCGCGCCGAAGGAAAGGGCCTGCAGCGAGTAGAGCTGCGCCTTGTCGTGATCGTCCGCCCCCAAGGCGTTCGAGATCAGGGCCGTCGATCCCTGCGAGATTCCCGCGCCCATGGCGATGATGATGAAGTAGATCGGAAACGAGAGCGCCAACGCCGCCTGCGCCTCCGTCGAGATCAACTTCGCGCACCACGTGTCGACCACGTTGTAGATGGTGCTGAAGAAGAAGCCCACGCTCGCCGGGACAGAGATCTTCCGGATCAGCTCGGGGATGGGGTCTTTCGTGATCTGCATGGGGCAGGCGGACTCAAAGGCGCCGGGGAGGAATTGGCAATCTCCGTGGCGAATGACAGTGGCGCCCCGAGCAGGCTGTTGGCGACCATCGCGCGATTGACGGGTCTTTTCCTCGGAACCTGGAGCTTCCCGCGACAGCGGGGATGGTAGGCCCGGCCGGATTCGAACCGACGACATCTTGTGTGTAAGACAAGCGCTCTAACCAACTGAGCTACAGGCCCGGAGAAGCGGGCGCCTAATCTCGGCGCCGCGACCGGTTTGACAAGCAGTTTTTGCTTTTTTGCGGAGAAAGAGAGGGGGCATCTCCAGGCATTCCCGCAGCCGCGCTCACCAGAGACCGTGCAATTGCGGTGACACCCGAATTTGCGTTGCTGGTGGGGCAAACTGTCCTCAGTGAGCCGCGCGGGGCATGCTCACGTTGACTCATCGGGGACAATTCCCCCTACCGGCGCTACGACTTTCGCGTTGGGAGGGTGTCAATACAGGTCATGCGTAAGCCCTGGGCGTTCTTCCCGTCCTTCATGCGCATTCGCGTTCATTCGTGGTTTTTCAACCGGACCGATATGGCTAAGCTCCGCCGCTGTGTCCGCCATGAAAATGAGATCCGCCATCCTCCTCGCCGCAGTCGCCCTTGCCGCTCCCCTCTTCGCCGCCCCGAAGGCGCCGCGGCCGAACATTCTCTACCTCTACGTCGACGACATGGGCTGGGGCAGCATCGGTCCGAACGGCCAGGCCGAGCGGCGGGCCAAGGGTCTGCCGCACGTGCTGACGCCGAACCTGGACCGGCTCGCCGCGGCGGGCGTCAACTTCACCCGCTCCTACGGCTGCACCGTCTGCTCGCCGGCGCGATCGTCCCAGCAGTCCGGTTTCCACCAGGGCCACACCTTTGCGGACCGCAACGACCCGGACAACGCCAAGAAGGCCATGCGCGCCGACGAGATCCTCATGGGGGACGCCCTTTCCCAGGCCGGCTACACGACCGGTTACTGGGGCAAGTGGGGCTACGGCGGCTCCAAGAGCCAGCCGGCCCCGGAGATCGTGAACGTCCAGACGCTCCCGACCTCGCACGGCTACCGGCACGTCGTCGCCGAACTGCACCACGTGCGGGCGCACACCTTCTTCCAGCCGACGCTCTGGAACGCTCCGGCGAAACCGGGCGCGGCAGGCGGCCTGGAGCTGAAACCCAACTCCCTGGCGCGGCTCATCGGCAACCCGTCCTACCCGGACGAACCGGCGTTGCAGAACCATCCGGCCTACCCCGCCAACGCCTATTGCGACGATGTCTATTGCTTCGCCGCGCTGGATTTCGTGCGCGCCGGAGCCCTGGCCAACCACGCCGACGGGACGCCATTCTTCGGGCTGCTGGCCGTCCAGGTTCCCCACGCGCCGTTCGGCGAGATCGAGAAACTTCCCGAATGGGATCGCGCTTACCGCGACAAGCCCTTCTTCGCCTCCCTGCCCGAACAGGCGAAGCAATGGGCCGCCATGGTCACGCGCATTGACGGCCATTTCGGGAACATCCTCGCCGCATTGGAGGATCCGAACGGCGACGGCGACACGTCCGACTCCGTCGCCGACAACACCCTCGTCGTCTTCCAGTCCGACAACGGCGGCCCGCAGCACCCGGCGCGCGATGCCTTCCGCGCCAATGGCGGACTGCGCGCGTCAAAAGGAAAAATCGAGGAGGGCGGCATCCGCATCCCCACGATCATGCGCTGGCCGGCGAAGATCACGTCCGACTCCCCCTTCAAGGCCGGGACCGACACGGACCGCGTCCTCGACGTCTCCGACCTGCTGCCGACCTTCTGCGAGCTCGCCGGAATCCCCGCCCCGCTTGGCGTCGACGGCGTCTCCATCGCCCCGACGCTCACCGGCGAGGGCTCCCAGCGCCGCCGCGAATTCCTCATCCACGAGGCGGGCAACGGGCAGTCCATCGTCCGCGGCCGACACAAGCTCATTCGTCGCAAGAAAGGCGTGGAGCTCTACGATCTCGTGTCCGACCCCGCCGAGACGAAAGACCTCGCCAGCGGCCGTCCCGAACTGGTCAGGGAACTGGAGGTCCTCCTCCTGGGCGAGCGGGTCACCGAACCGCGCGGTTTCGCCGCCACCTACCACCGCTGGACCGGCGGGGACGGCGCCCAAACCTCCGATTCCGACAACTGGTCCGACTACGTCTACGCCAACGCCGGCAGGACCTACCTGACCGACACGGGCGCGCCGCGACCCTCCTGGATCGCCCTCATGGAAAACCCGGCCGGCAGCCCCGCGCGCGCCGTCGCCGACACGGACCTCGAATTCCTCGGGCTGGAAATCCGCGGCGGCAAGACGCCGAAGGCTCTGCAGCAACTGGATCTGGGCAAGGGAATCAATCTCACCGGCCGCAATGAAATCCGGCTTTCCGCGCGCGCGCAATTGACGGTCAACGGCGGCAGGGTTTCGACCCTCCGTTGGCTCGAGATCGCTCCGGGAGCGACGCTTTCCGGACGCGGCAGCGTCATCGGCGACGTCTTCCAGGACGGGACGATTTCGACCGACGGGACTCTTCGGCTCGTGGGCAATCTTCGCGCGTCCGGCTCATCCGGGTTGATCGTCGCATTGAATGGCGCCGACGGCGCGGCCGTGTCCGTCGATGGCGAGGCGCATTTGGCGGGAATGTTGAAAGTCAGATTGTCCGCGACCTCCGGGTCGGCCGTCGGCGGTCCCCTGACCGTGCTCACCGCCAACCGGATCGAAGGCCGCTTCGAGAACGAAACCTGCGTCGCCGCGGATGGCGCCCGCTTCAAGATCCGTTACACCGCAACCTCGGTCACGCTGACGCCGATACGCGACCGCTGATCGGATCCCCCGATTGAACCCGCCTCCCCTGCCCTCCCGAACATGAACGCCTCCTTCATCGACATTTCCGTGCCAGTCCAGACCGGGATGGTCCACTGGCCGGGGGATCCCGACGTGAAGCTGACCCGCCAGCACAACATGGCCAAGGGCGATGTCTGCAACTTCACGCGCCTGTCCTTCGGCGCGCACACCGGCACCCACATGGACGCCCCGTTGCACTTCGTGGCCGACGGCGAATCGATCGACAAGCTGCCGATCGACGCGACGGTCGGGCGCTGCCGCGTGATCGAGATCCGCGCGCGGACGGCGATCGAGCCGCGGCATCTGGAAAGGCATCGGCTTCGCCGGGGCGAGCGGGTGTTGTTCAAGACGGCCAACAGCCGTAAGTCCTGGAAATCCGCCGCGTTTGACGAGCAGTTCATCTCCATCTCGGCGGATGCGGCGCGATACCTGGTCGATCGCGGCGTCCGGACCGTCGGAGTGGACTACCTGTCCATCGGCGGCTGGCAGCGGGACGGGGTGGAGACGCACCAGATCATCCTGGGCGCGGGGATCTGGGTCATCGAAGGCCTGGATCTGGCGGCGGTGAAACCCGGAAGCTACGAACTGGTCTGCCTGCCGTTGAAACTGCTGGGCGCCGAGGGCGCGCCCGCGCGGGCCGTGCTGAGGGCCTTGCGGTGATCTTCCGCCCCGCCGGCGCCGTCACTGGAATGTCACCGAAAAAATCCGTTCCTTGATCGCGTCGCGCCTTCTATGATCCCCGCTCCCACAGGCAGTCATGACCGAATTCGGACCCAAACATTTCATCAACCGCGAGCTGAGCTGGCTCGAATTCAACCAACGCGTCCTCGATGAGGCCCGCGATCCGGAACACCCCCTGATGGAACGGGTGAAGTTCTTCGGCATCGTCAGCTCCAACCTGGACGAGTTCTTCGAGGTCCGCGTCGCCGGCATCAAGCAGCAACTGGAGTCGGGAGCGACAGGGACGACCGTCGACGGCCTGAACTCCGCGGAGACCTTCGCCGCCATCGGTCGGCGCGTCCGCCGACTCGTTTCCGATCAGTATCGTTGCTGGAAAACAGAGCTGCTTCCCCTGCTCGCGGAGAACGACATCCACTTCCATTCCATCGACGAGCTGGACGAGACCGACCTGGCCTGGATCGGAGACTACTATTTTTCCACCATCCGGCCGGTTCTCACGCCGCTGGCGATCGATCCGGCGCATCCGTTCCCCCAGTTGCAGAACAAGGCCCTCAACCTCGTGGTCGAACTGCGCGTCACCGAGGGCCGGCGCGGCGTCCGGCGGCTCGCCGTGATCCAGGCCCCGCGGAACCTCCCCCGGCTGGTGACTCTGCCCCGCAAACGCGCGGGCGGGGGCAGCGATTACATCTTCCTGGGCGACATCGTCAAACGCTACCTGGCGGACCTTTTCCCGGGCACGAAACTCCTGGGCCACTGGTTCATCCGCGTCACTCGCAACAGCGAACTCTACATCGGCGAGGAGGAGGAGATGAGCAGCCTGCTCAGCGCCGTGGAATCAGAACTGCACAACCGCCGCAAGGGCGCCGCCGTCCGGTTGGAGATTGAGAAGGGCTGCCCCTCGCCGGTCGTGAAGGAGCTTCTCAAGAAGCTCAATCTCGGCGAGGACGACCTCTACGTCATCGACGGACCGCTCAACCCCACGCGCCTGATGGCCATCTGCACCGATGACCGCCCCGCCCGCCTGCGCGACACGCCCTACAGCGCGCCGATCGCGCCGGCGTTGCAGGGACGGAACGACGTCTTCGAGGCCATCCGGGAGCGCGACATCCTGCTCCATCATCCTTTCGAGAGTTTTGACAGCGTCGTCGATTTCCTCGAACAGGCGGCCGAGGACCCCAAGGTCCTGGCGATCAAACAGACCCTGTATCGCACCGGCGGCGACACGCGGATCGTCGGCGCCCTGATGCGGGCGGTGAACAACGGCAAGCAGGTCACCGCGGTCGTCGAGCTGCGCGCGCGTTTCGACGAGGCGAACAACATCGAGTGGTCGCGCCGACTGGAGGACGCGGGCGTGCATGTCGTCTACGGCCTCGTCGGCTACAAGATCCACTGCAAGATGTGCCTCGTCGTGCGGAACGATCCGGACGGCATCCGCCGTTATCTCCACCTGAGCACCGGCAACTACAACGCGACCACCGCGCGGTTCTATACCGACCTGGGCATGTTCACCTGCCGCCCGGACTTCGGCGAGGACGCGACCAACCTCTTCAACCTGCTCACCGGCATCTGTCAGTTCCAGGGCGCGCGCAAGCTGTTGATCGCTCCGTTCGACCTGCATGATCGCATGGTCGAACTGATCCGTCGGGAGGCGACCCACGCCCGCGAGGGGCTGCCCGCCCGGATTGTCGCCAAGATGAACTCCCTCGTGGACCCGGCGGTCATCCAAGAGCTCTACCTCGCCTCGCAGGCAGGGGTGCAGATCGATCTCGTCGTGCGCGGCATCTGCTGTCTGAAACCGGGGATCAAGGGCGTCAGCGAGAACATCACGGTCCGCAGCATCGTGGACCGCTTCCTGGAGCACAGCCGCATCTTCTATTTCGAAAACGCCTGCCGACACGAGGTCTTCATGGGAAGCGCGGACTGGATGCCGCGAAACTTCTTCAAACGGATCGAGGTGGTCTTCCCGGTCGAGGACGGCGTGATCCGGGACCGGGTGGTCCGGGAACTGTTCGAAGTGACCCTGCGCGACAACGAGAAGGCCCGCTTTCTCGGCGCGCGATCCCTCTACGCCAAGAGACAACCGCGGGCGAAAACCGCGCGCCGCCGCAGCCAGGCGGACTTCATGGAGCTTTCCCGGCCGGCCGTGTCGCATCCAGGCGCGGGAGAGGAGAGCGCGAAGGAGCGCCGCTATCCCAAGGTGAAACTCGCGCCCAGGCCGGACGCGGGGTAGGCGGAGGTCAATCCTCCTTCTTCTTGGCGGCCTTCTTCTTGGCCTTGGCCTCCTCCTTCGCCTTCTCCTTTTCGGCGACCGTGCCGATGGCCTCGTCCTCGGGAAGGTAGAGATAACGACCGCAGTTTCCACAAAGCTGGATGTCTGTGCCGTTGCGCAACGTCAACATCACCCCGAGAGCAACCTTCATGTAACAACCATTGCAGGTGCCGTTGCGAATGATCGCCACCCCCTTCTTCCCACGCGCGCGCAGGCGGTCGAAATGCCCTTGGATGGGCTTCGGAACATCCTTGCGCCACTTGCGCGTCGTCGAGTTTTCCTCGCCCGGCTTCAACTCCGAGCGAATCTGAGCCTCCTGCAGCTTCAGGAGGGCTTCCATGATCTCTTTCATTGTTGGTCGAGGTAATGCGTGGAGAATGGTTCAAGGGCATCGCTTCCTGGCTACGTCATCCACCGCAGGCGACAGTATAGGGCTCCCGACCAACGAGGCAATGCTTTATCCCGTCGTCGACTTGCGCGGGATTGAGCGTTGCAATTTTTAGCGTTCTCCCGCTTCATCTCGGGCCGCTATTTTTTGACCCATGCCCAAACGCGACGACATCCATTCCGTTCTGATCATCGGGGCCGGACCGATCATCATCGGCCAGGCCTGCGAATTCGACTATTCCGGCACCCAGGCCTGCAAGGCCCTGAAGGAGGAAGGCTTCCGTGTCGTGCTGGTGAACTCCAATCCGGCCACGATCATGACCGATCCCGAGTTCGCGGATCGCACCTACATCGAGCCGATCACGCCCGAGTGCGTGGAGAAGATCATCGTGCGCGAACTGGAGGAGATGAAGCGGATCGGAGCCAAGGGCAAACTCGTGCTGCTTCCCACCCTGGGCGGCCAGACCGCGCTGAACACGGCGATGGCGCTGCACAAGAACGGAGCCTTGGAGCGGCACGACATCGAGTTGATTGGAGCCAAACCGGAGGCGATCGAACGCGGCGAGGACCGCCAAGTCTTCAAGGATCTCATGCTCCAGATCGGCCTGGACGTTCCCCGAAGCGGCACAGCGCACAACATGAAGGAGGTCTGGGAGGTCGTGGAGGAAATCGGCCGCTACCCCCTGATCATCCGCCCCGCCTACACCTTGGGCGGAACCGGCGGCGGGATCGCCTACAACAAGGAGGAGTTGGAGACCATCACCAAGAACGGCATGGATCTTTCCCCGACAAACGAGGTCCTCATCGAGGAATCCTGCCTCGGCTGGAAAGAATACGAGATGGAGGTCATGCGGGACAAGAACGACAACTGCGTGATTGTCTGCTCCATCGAAAACTTCGACCCCATGGGCGTCCACACCGGGGACTCCATCACCGTCGCCCCCATCCAGACCCTGACCGACAAGGAATACCAGATCATGCGCGACGCCAGCTTCGCCGTGATCCGCGCCGTCGGCGTCGAGACCGGAGGCTCGAACATACAGTTCTCCGTCAACCCCGACACCGGCCGCCTGATCGTCATCGAGATGAACCCCCGCGTCTCGCGCTCCTCGGCGCTGGCGTCCAAGGCGACCGGGTTTCCCATCGCGAAGATCGCGGCCAAGCTCGCGGTCGGCTACACCCTCGACGAGATCCCCAACGACATCACCCGCGAAACGCCGGCCAGCTTCGAGCCGACCATCGACTACGTGGTCACCAAGATCCCCCGCTTCGCCTTCGAGAAATTTCCCCAGGCGGACCCCACCCTCACCACCATGATGAAGGCGGTCGGCGAAGCGATGGCGATCGGCCGCACCTTCAAGGAATCCCTGCAGAAGGCGCTGCGCTCCCTGGAGATCGGCCGCTCGGGCCTCGGCGGCGACGGCAAGCCCTGGCGCATCGGAACGAAGGTCTACGGCGACCGCGACATCCTTCCGCGCGACGTGATCACCGCCAAGTTGAGCGTGCCCAACGCGGAACGCATCTTCTTCGTCCGCCACGCCATGCGCGCCGGTTTCACCATCGAGGAACTCTTTGAACTCACCAAGATCGACCGCTGGTTCCTGATCCAGATCAAGGAAATCGTCGACTTCGAGGAGGAACTGGCGGCGACCGCCTGAGCAGCCGGGGCTTGAACCGCGGATGGCGCGGTTGACTTGGATGGCGCGACTGCCTACGCGGCGGAGTCGCTGCTTCGCCCTCCCGGGCTCGTTGCCAAGCTTCCGGGATTCCCTCGGTACATCCGTGAAATCCGCGGTCAACATCATCGGTTCGCGGTCACCCCATGGACGCACGAAAGCAGACATTCTTCTGGGAGCGATGGCGCGCCGTTTCGACGGGCGTCATTGAGACCGCGCATTTCACATTTCTGCTGCTGATCGCCGTCCGCTGGTTCGACGCGGGCCCCCTGGCCAAATCCCTCATCGCCGGCGGAGCCAGCGTGGGTCTGCTGTTGAGCCCGTGGATCCTCCATCTCGTGCAGGGAAGCGGTCTGACGGCTTCGCGGGCCGCGTCCCGGCTCTCCTGGGTCGGGGCCGTGAGTTTCACCATCATGGCGCTGGCGCCTTCATTGATTGTCTTCACCGTCGGCGCAGTAACGGCGCTGGCGGCCCTGGGCGGCGTCGCGCCGCTGGCGACGCAGATCTATCACGAGAACTATCCCTCGCGCGAACGCGGCGCGCTGTTCTCGCGGACGGTGATGATCCGGATCGCGGTGGCGGCGCTGTTCGCCGAGTCGGCCGGACGGGCGTTGTCCGGCGGCCGAATCGGTCAATTTCCGTGGCTGCTCGGGATCTTCGCCGCGGCGTTCGCCTTCGCCGCCTTCTGTTTCAGCCGCTGCCCCTCCTCCCCCCTGAAGTCGGACGAGGGAGCGCATCCCTTCCGTTCGTTGCGTTACGCGAAATCCGACGCCCTGTTCCGGCGACTGCTCATCTGTTGGATGATCTTCGGCGTGGGCAACCTGATGACGCTCCCCCTGCGCGTCGAATACGCGGCCAATCCCGACTACGGACTCAACCTGTCGGTGAGCGCGGTCGCGATCGTCACGGCGGTTGTGCCCAACGCGGCCCGGCTCCTCTCAAGCCGGATCTGGGGACGCCTGTTCGACCGCATCAACTTCTTCACCCTCCGCGCGCTGGTGAACACGGCCCTGGCGGCGGGCATCGTGATCTATTTCTCCAGCGCGACGTTGTGGGGCCTGGTCGCGGGCGCGGTCGTCTTCGGCGCGGCGGCGTCCGGCGGCGAGGTGATGTGGAGCCTCTGGGTGACCAAGTTCGCGCCGCCGAACCGCGCGGCAGATTACATGTCCGTGCATACCTTCTTCACGGGGGTGCGCGGACTGCTGTCACCCTTCCTGGGCTTCTTTCTGATCGGATTCCTGGAGATGAGGACGCTCGGCTGGATCAGCGGGGCGATGGTTTTCGGCTCGGTGTTCCTGCTGGCCGGGAAGATCCAGGAAGGGGAGCGCGCGCTGAACGAACGCACCGACGCCGCATCCCGGGAGGGTTGACCCCGGGAATCACCAACTCCCGTCCACCAGCAGGGCGGTGGCGTTGCGCGCAAGGTCTTCAGCCAGCAGCGGAGCCGCCTGCCGCTCGACGCTGCCGAGATCGGCGCCGACACGAAGGGTGGTGCGGCCGGTGACTTCCTCATCCACCAGCACATCGCCCGTACGGGAGTCCACGGCCTTCACGCGGGCCGTGAGAAAGACCCGGTAATCGCGCGCCGTGATGGCGTCGCCGGGCTGGTAGGAAAGCGGGCTCCGCGAGTAGCCGGTGATCTCGCCGCTGACGACGACATCGGCCTCACCCCGGGTGGAAAGGCGGTAGGTTCCATCCTGCTGGATCAGCTTCCGCATCGAGGCGTTGACATAGGTCGAGAGGCGCGGCTCGTCGGATTTGTTTTCGAAGAAGTCGACGCGGACGGACCGGGCTCCCGCAGTCATCCCGCTGGTGGGGCCTAGCTGGTAGCCCGCGCAGCCGCAGAGCGCGAGCGTCGCGCCCAATCCCAGAATCGTTGCCGCTTTCCGCATCATCTCCGTGTTATTCGGCCGCCGTTCTGTCCTGCTTGAACTGCTCGTCGATCTTGTCGAGCTCATCGACGATCAGCTTGAGGCTTTCGATCTTCGCCTTGGCCTCGATGGCATAGCTGGAATTGGCGTCCTTCACCAGCACGTCGTTGTAATAGATCAGGGCGCTGCGCCACTTCTTCCGCTTCTCGTAATACTGGGCCGTGCGGAACGCGCCGCGCGCCTGTTCCGTGCGAAGGGAATCGATGATGTCCTGGGCCTCGGCGACCCGCTCGTGATCTGGATAGAGGGCGATGAAGTCGGTGAAGGTGTCGATGGCCTTGCCCGCGGCGCCCTGGTCGTATTCGGCGGTCTTGGCCTGCTTCTGGTAGGCGAGGCCCGCGCCAAACAACGCCTCCGCCGCAATCTTCGGGCGGTCGTGATAGCGGTTGGCCGCCTTCTCGTGGGCCTTCACGGACTCCTTGAAGTTCTTCTTCTTCTCCCGCGCCTGGCCAATCTTCATCTGGGCCTCCGCGGCGACGTCGCTGTAGGGGCCGGCTTCAATCAGCGACTCATACATGTCGGCGGTCTTGTCCATCGAGGGCGAGAGCGGCACATAGCCCCAGAGCTTGAACCACCGGCCGCCGAGGAACTCGTTGGCAATGTTGTACTGCCGCTCCAGCACCTCGTCGTAACGCTTGAACTTGGGATATTTCTCCACCAGGTCCTGATAATGCTTGAACGCCTTCTCATACTGCCCCTTCTCCTCAAGGCAACGGCCCTCGATGAACAGGGCCTCGGGGGCGTAATCGGAAAGCGGCCACCGCTTGACGGTGTAGGCGGCCGCGCGGCGGGCCTGGCTGTAATCGCCCTCGTCGAAGGCCTCCTGGGCGACGGCGAGCTGCTCCTTGGCGCGCGTGCGCTGCCATTTGCCCTCCCTGCCCACGCGTTCGTAGTGCCAGCCGACGCCGGGCGTGTAGATCAACGGCGCCGGCGAATTGAAGGGCAGCGCGCACAGGAGCAGCGCGGCCAGCAAGGTCGGCGTTGGGGGTCGTTTCATCGGGCGCACGCTAGCCAAGCCCATGGGGCAAGTCAAGACGGCCGCAGGAACCTTGAATCGCCTTGCGCGCCCCGGGAGCGATTTCTATATTCCGAGCCATGGAAGGCGCCGTGAACGAGTCGGGAATCGTGGCCACATTGCTGATCGTGGGGGCTCTCCTGCTGGTCGCCGAGGTCTTTCTGCCCGGGATGATCGCCGGGGCCATCGGCCTGCTCTGCCTCGGCATCGGGGTTGTGCTCTCCTTCACCTATTTCGGCGTCAATGTGGGCGCGTCGGTGACGGTCGGCGTGCTTGCCGGACTGGCCGTCGGAACAATCCTCTGGTTCCGTTACTTCCCGGAAACGAAGTTCGCAAAGAGATTCATTTCAGAGGGGAAGATCGGCGACACCGCCATCAGCGACGAGCGGCGGGCCTTGTTGGGACGAGCCGGCGTGGCCTTGACCGACCTTCGCCCCTCCGGCACGGTGAAGATAGACGGCCGGCGCGTCGATGTCGTGACCGAAGGACAGATGATTGACAAGGACACGCCGGTCACAGTCGTCGCGATCGAGGGCTTGCGCGTCGTCGTGCGAGCCGTCGCCTGAAGCAACTCCTTGCCTGCGGGATTCAATTGATTTAACCAAAGCAGCAACCCACCCAGAACCACGGACAACATCATGGAAATCACCCCCTCAATGCTCGCGTTGGATTTGACCGCCGGCAAGATCCTCGCCTTCGGCTTCATTGGACTGGTCGCGCTGATCGTCTTCATCGTCATCTTCAACTTCATCGGCATCTACATCCGGGCGCTGTTCTCGGGGGCCAAGGTCGGCTTTATCGAACTGGTTGCGCTCAAGCTGCGGAAAGTGCCGGTCGCGCTCGTTGTGGACACCCGCATCACCGCCGTGAAATCCGGCCTGCCGGTCTCCATTGACCAGCTCTCGACACACTACCTCGCGGGCGGCGACATCTTCATGGTCGTCCAGGCGCTGATCGCCGCGCAGAAGGCGGGCATCGAACTGGCCTTCGACCGCGCCTGCGCCATCGACCTCGCGGTGAAGGGCACGAACCGCACTGTGCTGGAAGCCGTCAAGACCTCGGTCAACCCCAAGGTCATCGACTGCCCGAATCCCGCCAGCGGCGTGCAGAACATCGAGGCCGTCGCCCGGGACGGCATCGCCGTGAAGGCCCGGGCGCGAGTGACGGTGCGCACTTCGCTCGCAGGTTTCGTGGGCGGCGCCATGGAGGAGACCATCATCGCCCGGGTTGGCGAGGGCATCGTCTCCACCATCGGCTCCTCGGATTCCTACAAGAACGTGCTGGAGAATCCCGACCGCATTTCCAAGACCGTGCTCGGCAAGGCGCTCGACGCCAACACCGCCTTCGAAATCCTGTCCATCGACATCGCCGACGTGACGGTCGGCACGAACGTCGGGGCAAAACTGCAGGCCGAGCAGGCCGAGGCCAACAAGCTGGTCG
Source organism: Verrucomicrobiales bacterium (assembly GCA_038126235.1). GTDB lineage: Bacteria > Verrucomicrobiota > Verrucomicrobiia > Limisphaerales > JAYPEY01 > JAYPEY01. Next base: position 63,311 of record JAYPFK010000010.1, on the reverse strand, counting down.
CCCAGGCGCAGGCCGAAGTGCGGCGCGCGGCGGCCGTGGCCACCGAGCAGGAAATGAAGGCTCGCGTCTCCGAGATGCGGGCGCGCGTGGTCGAGGCCGAGGCCCAGATCCCGATGGCCATGGCCGAGGCCTTCCGCAGCGGCAATCTCGGAATCATGGACTACTACAAGATGCGCAACATCCAGGCCGACACCTCCATGCGGGACAACATCGCGGGCGGGGAGAACGATTCACCAAAGGCCTGATTCCGCGTTCCATCACCCCGAAAGACCAACCGCCAGCGCGCCATGCAAGGCACCGATCCTCTGTTTCTGTTCGTGGCCGCGATCGTCTGGGCGATCGTCTCCTGGCAGCAGAAACGGCGCGAAGCCCAAGAGCAGGAGACCAAGGCGCGGCGCTCGGCGACCGAGGAAGCCCGTCAGGTCCGCCCTGCCGCCGCCGGCGGGCAAGAGCCCTCGCCGCCGAAAACCTCTTCCTCGGGCCTCGGCTGGGAGGAGGAACTTCGCCGCCTGCTTGAGGGCGGCCCGATCCAACCAAAACCCACCCCCGCGCCTGTTCCCAAGCCCGTTTCCACCCCGAACACCGGCTCAGCGCCGCCTCCGCTGCCGCCCCCGGTTCACCGGCCGACAGCTTCGACTCCACCCGTCCCTCGTCCGGTCTCGCGTCCCCAACCGCTCCCGGTTCGCCCGCCCGAACCCGAACCCGCTCCGCCGCCGGCGCCCGCAAAGTTTGCTCCGCCGAAACTCGTTTCCGACATCGATGGCGACTACTTTCACAAAGGCGCTTGCGAACACTGTGGCGGCAGGCTGCTGTTTCCCCAAGGGGCTCTGGGCCACACCCTCAATTGTCCCCACTGCAACCGTGACACGCGGCTGCAACCTTACCTGGCTTCGGCGGAACTCCCGGAGGAAAGCGCCTATGCCGTGAAACGCCGGCCCACCGGGAGCATGGCGGCGGAGGTTGCGGCCATGTTCGGCTCAAGCAGCGCCGCTCAACGCGCCGTCGTCGCCTCCATCGTGTTCGGTCCGCCCAAGGCCCTGGAGGACGGGAGGGATCGGAACGGGTTCTGAAACACCGCCGCGGAGCTGAAGCCCCGGCGCGCATGAAGCATCCGAAACCGGGCGGAGCTTCGGCAACAGACAGACCATGAGCGACACCACACAGATGGCGGGCGACTTCAGCCGCGGGCTGGTTCGCCTCGTTGTCCGGCTCTACTACCCCCGCATCGAGGTCGAATCCGCCGGCTCGCTGCCGGAGGACGCGCAGATCCTCTTCGTCGCAAATCATGCCAATTCCCTGATCGACCCGGTGATCATGGGCATCGCCACCGGTCGGCGCATCCACTACCTCGCCAAGGCGCCGTTGTTCGATGTGCCGGTGATGGGCCAGGCCCTGAAGGCCCTCGGGATGATCCCGGCCTTCCGAGGCAGCGACGACAAGTCCCAGGTCCGCCGAAACCTGGAATCGCTCGATGTCGCGGCAAGACAGCTGGCCGCAGGCCGGGATGTCGGCATCTTCCCGGAAGGGAAAAGCCATGATGAAACACACGTCGAACAGGTGCGCTCGGGAGCGGCCCGCATCGCCCTCAACGCCGTCGCGGAAGGCGCGGACAAGCTGCTGATCGTGCCGATCGGGCTGAACTACGAGCGCAAGGAGCAGTTCCGCAGCAGCGTCTGGGCGCGGATCGGGGAGCCTATCGACGTGAACGCCTGGCTGGCGGATCATGAGGGCGACCAGCGCAAGGCGGCGCGTTCGCTGACGACCCGCATCGATCGGGGGCTGAAGGAGGTCGTGATCCATCTGGACCAGGCCGATTGGGAACCCTGGTTGAACGACCTCGAGATTCTCGACCCGGAATCCCGCGACCGGGGCAAGGACCCCATCGAGGCATTGCGACATCGGAAACGACTGGCCGACGGGATCAACTGGTTCATGACGGAGGATCCCGACCGGGCCAAGGACGCGGCGGCGGCAATTCGCGAACATCGCGAACGGCTCGAGGCCGCAGGCCTGACCGTCCGTTCAGCGCTGGTGCGTTACCGGACCCTGTGGGTCGGCTGGCTGGCCCTGAGACAGATCGTGATCCTGTGCGCCGGGGTGGCGCCATGGCTGGGAACCGTGTTTCACCTGGCTCCCTTCCTGATCGTGCGAACCATCACCGGGAAGATCAACCAACCCGGCAGGGTGACCATGGCTTTGAACCGCCTCTACATCGGCCTGCCGGTCTACGCGCTGTGGTACTTTCTCGCCTGGCGATGGCTGGCGGGCTACTTCCTGCCCTGGCTGGCCTGGACCGTATGTTTCCTGATGCCCTTCGCGGGACTCTGGGCCTTGGACTACTGCCGCAGGGCGCGCGACACAGCCCGGCTCTGGTGGCGGGAATCAGCAATGCTGTTCCGCCGCAAGGAATTGAAGGAACTGCGCGCGGCGCAGCAGGCGTTGAGCGACCGGCTGGAAGGGATGTCCCGCGAGTTTCGAGAGGCGCGCGGACTCCCCGAGGCGATCCGCAGGCCGGTCCCGGCGTGGGCGGTGGCTCTGCGTTATCTGGGCGGAGCGGCGGCGCTCGCGGCCACCTTGGCGGTCGCGGCGCTGGCCTACGGCTGGTTCAAGCCGCCGGCCATGCCGGAACTGGCTCCGCCAAGCCCGGACCTGCGCGATCATTCGGCTTCCTCCCTCGCCGGCCCCATCGCCGCAGACGAGGCCGTCCTGACCGAACTGGCCGCCGAACTGGATCGGCTGAAGCTGCGAGTGGCCGGGCTGCGGGCAGACTTCGAGTCGGGAAGGCGGAACTTCATCCGACAGGAGGACAACGACGCCGTGCGCCGTTCAATGATGACCTACATCGCCTGCCGCACAGGGCTTCTGCGCATCGTCTGGAAATACCGCAACTTCGACCAGATCCGGGATCCGGCGACCCGGCTTCGCGCGAGCCTGCTGGCCCTGACCGCGGCCACCTCGACCTACTCGGCATCGCTGGATTTCGTGACGCAGTTCATGGACAGCGCCGACGCAGTCCGCAAACTCAACGAAGCCGAGCCGCTCTGGCACGTGCCCGAGGGCCTCTTCGACCGCATTCAGCGCAATCTCGTGAACGACGACCTGCGCGAACAGCTGGAGGCGGCCATGGAGCTTTATCACGGGTGGCAGCCGCAGTTTGAGGCGAACGGCCTGGGGGGCGGTTCGGAGGTCGGAGACTGGCATCGCCGCATCGCGCGCAACCTCGCAGACATCGAGGCGGGCCGCGAGCAACTGTCCGGCGCGCACCTGGACGTCGCGATCAAGGGGGCCAAAGGGTTGGGCAAGGAAGGCGTCTACCGGACGCAAACCTTCATCTCCTACTGGATTGGCAAGGCCAAGGTCCGGGCGCCGCGCGAAGGACAAACGTTGATCCACGAATCCGACCTGGAGGAATTGCTGCCCCGGCTTCAGCCCGGAGACATCATGATCGAACGGCGCAACTGGGTCCTTTCCAATGCGTTTCTTCCGGGGTTCTGGTCGCACACCGCGCTCTATCTGGGCGAACCGGAGCAACTTGAGGCCCTGGGGCTGAAGGAAGATCCGCGGGTCGCTGAACATTGGAAGGCGTTCACCACGCCGGATGAAAAGGGCCATCGACTGCGCTCGATCGAGGCGCTCGCGCCAGGCGTCATCTTCACCTCCATGGAACATTCCGTCGGCGAAGCGGACGCCGTCTGCATCCTGCGTCCGCGGATCTCCGAAGCGGACCGCGCGGACTGCATTGCCCGCGCGATCTCGCATCTGGGCAAGCCCTACGACTTCGAGTTCGACTTCTTCAGCACGGACAAGCTCGTCTGCACAGAGCTGATCTACCGCGCCTTCGACGGCCGCATCGACCTGCCGCTCGTCGAGATCATGGGGACCCGGACCATGCCCGCAATGGAGATCGTCCGGAAGTTCGAGCGCGAACACGATCGCGCCGACGCGCAACTGGAACTGATCGCATTCCTGGACGGGGACGAGGAAACGGGGAAGGCCCGCCTGCGCGACGCGGCGGCCCTGATCGAAAGCCTCGACCGTTCCTCCTTCACCTGGCTGCAATCCCCGGACGGGGATTGAAGCGCAACAACCCCAGAGGAAGGTCAGCATTCCCGCCGGCAGCGGGAAAATCTCTCCAACAAGCGCCCTGGAGAGCATTCGGTTGCGTCACCGATGAACTCAACGAAAGCTCCCGCCCGCAAATGCCGAGGGCGACGTTGGGATGGGTCCAGTTTTCACGCTCTCCGAACCCTACCCGATGCTCCCGACCAACCAAAGTTCCGCGTCTTCCTTGTAGTATTTGGGATCGTAGGTGTAGGGCTCGGAAGTCCCGTTCAGTTCGCTGAGGGTGGCGTTGCCGGCCGTTCGCTTGAACAGCACCTCCCTTCCCAATTGCCGCTGCCGGGTTTCGCTGTAATCGGCCTGCTCCCGCCCGATACAAACATCTATTTGGATGGATGGCATCGTTGTCTCCTTTCGAGGTGTCTCACTTGTTGGCGGCCATGTTCTTGACCATTCTATCGACAAATGGCCGCCAATCGGTTTCCAGCTTGCTTCGAAACTTCGCGTTCGACTCCTGCGCCATCCCTGTGACACTGCCCTGGCCGCTTAGAGGCGTGTTCGCGACCAGTTTGTTCAGTTGCGCCAAATCCGGCTTTCCATCGCCGTCCTCGTCGGCAAAGTCCACCAGCTTCTCGATATCCGTTTTTTCCGACCCGAGTTTCTTCCGGACTGCTCTCGCAATCGCAGATTCCACATCCGCGGAAACCGGATCCAACCGTTCCGCCATTGCGATTCGAACCGGTTGACGCAACGCCAACAGATTCGCGGCCTTGCCTGTCGCAAAATACTGGATGTGACCGGAGGACGAGTCTTTGGGCGCGCCGATTCTTGTCGTGCTGCCGGAAGTCGCCAGGAACGACGGTATGCGGACGTCGGTCTCACGCATTCCTTTGTCCAGAGATTCCCCGGTGATTCCGGCGAGCAACTTCAGGATCCGGCTTTTCTGGTCGCACGTGAGATGAGGCGCGCTCCAATGCCCTTCCAGCATCTTCTTCAATTCTTCTTCGTCGGCCTGTCCGTCGTCGGCAAGTTCTCCTTTCTTCTCTTCTCCGTTCTCCCGGCGGATCCGATAATGCACTCTTGAGTCTTCGGCGACCTGCGCCAGCACGACCTGCGCATTCCCACACTCCGGAATGTCGCTCTTCTTCCCAGCCCGCCCAACGATGAGGTCAAATCCTCGGGGCGATCCGAAAACGGGCGCCAACGCGAACTCCTTGCGGTTGAAGCCGATTCTGAACGAATCCGGAATCGCGGCGGTCATGCCGTTCCATGTCGCCTTGACTCCAAGGGAGGTGTCTGTCGCGAGGTAAAAGGGCTTCACGTGATTTGGCGCATTCAACGACACGCCCTTGTCCTTGGCCCCTTTGCTTGTCCTGCCCTTCTTGATCTTGTCGGGGGAACCGGCGACCGTGATGGACGAATCGAAATGCGTGTCCCGCGCCTTCTGATAGGCGGCTCCGTCGTATTTCATGGTTTCATCCGAATAGAGAGCCGCCATGGTCACGGCGGCGTCGCCTCCCGAAAAGGTCGTGGAAACGTCGGCAAATATCCAAAAGCCTGAATTGAGCCGGAAACTGCCCAGTACGGGCGGCGTTTGCCCGTCATCGAAGGTCGGGGCGATGACCAACTCCTTGCGGGCGACATTCACCTCGGCCGTCGGCGGTTGCGTGTCCAGGTCGATCCCGACATTGGTTTTTGTGCTGAACAAGGCTCGGTCATATCCTACGCACCCTTGGAACAGGACCGCGATTGCCATGAGTAAAACGAGTCTTTCAGTTGTCTTCATTTTGAATCCCCTTCATCAGCTGCTCGATTGAAATTCGTTCGTTCAGATTGGTGATCCACGGCGGCGCGGAGCCAATGCGCGCTTCAAAAAGATCGGGACGCCAACGCAGACTGTTGGTCGGAAACTCCATGGTCACGCTGGCGTCGTCATGAATCCGCGCCGCCTGTCGGTTGTCATACCCCAGCCCGATTCCGCGATGGGTTTCCCCTGCAGAGAGGGTGAACCCCAAGGTCTCACTCCCGGTCACCACGGCCCGCACAACACCGTCCTCGGATGGCTTTGCCTTCATCCGCATGTGACCAACCCCCCAGAGATGCTCGGTCCCGGTATCCGGGTCGTAGTAGTGGATCGCGCAACCGGTGGAGAACAACAGCATCGTGAGGCAGGCCGACACGGTTGTTCGGAAAGTGAAGGAAACGTCTTGAGCCTCCTTGTTCAACGCCCCAGCTTGGCAGGTTGCCACGTCCATGTGTGCAGGAGCAGTCTTCGTGATCCCCTCACCAGAACAACAAAAAAGAGTTATCCAAATGCGACACCACGTTGACGCGAACTTTATGGGGCCGGAGAGCTTCCGTTAAGTGGAGCGAAATCGGGGAGGCAGGCTCTGGGCGGGACGATTCGTCAGGGGCTTCTGCGGCTTGCAGAGCGCCCGTTTTTTCCCTCGTCAAATTCATGACAAAAACGCCTTGCCAAACGGGCGGTCGATCCGTTGAATGCCCGGCCTTTGGCAAAACGGCCAGATAGCTCAGTTGGTAGAGCAGCGGACTGAAAATCCGCGTGTCCTCGGTTCGATTCCGAGTCTGGCCACCACTTTTTGCCGCTCTGTGTTCCCCCATAAAGGTGACCTGTCTGGAAATTTGGCGTTTTTTGTTCTCGCGCCAGGCAGGACGGATTGGCACAAATACGCCGCTCCCCGCGATGACACAGGACAGCCACTGATTGCCGCATGAAGATTGTCAGACTGGAACTTGGCGAATACCGACCCCAGCTACTGACCCCGCATGTCGGCGCGTGGCGCTACCAGAAAAAACTCCCCCTGAAGACGGGCACCGGGAACCTCCGGCTCATCGCCTTGGGCGTGGGCGGGGCGTTCTCAAACAAGATGTTCCAGTCCAACTTCATCATCGTGAAGGGGAAGAACGTCCTGTTCGTCGATCTCGGCTCCAAGGCCACCCTCAAGCTCGCGGAATTCCACCTCTCCGCCCACGACGTCAAGCAGTTGCTTGTCACCCATTCCCACGCGGACCACATCGGCTCGCTGGAGGAACTGGGGCTCAAGCGGCGCTACGAGGCGCCGTTCATCGAGATGCCCAAGCGGGAGGACGAGTCGTTCGGCGACTATTTCGGCCGCATGCTGCAAGCCCGCGCCGAGGGACGGTTCCGGCCGACGATCTACGTTCCGGAGCATTATGAGAAGCAGCTCTGGGACTGGTCTCTGCGCGGCGGCCTGGCCTTCTCGGAAAAGACCGACCTCGAGGAGCCCAAGGGCGAAATGTTGATGGAGCATTATTTCGAGGTGATCCACCCGACCAAGATCAACCACATCGGCGACGGGCGGGACTGCTGGGAATTCACCGTTCCCGGCGAGACAAAGGCGGACGACATCCACATCACTTCCTTCCTCACCAACCACGTCCCGGACACCGCGGCCGACGTTTCCGAGGCGATGTACACGACCGGCTTCATCGTCGACAAACGGGTGATGGTCTCGGGCGACACGAAGTTCGACCGCGCCCTGGTGGAGAAATTCGGCGACCACGCGGATCACATCTTCCACGACTGCCAGCACTTCCCCGGCGGCGTCCATGCCAACTATGCGCAGCTGAAGGAACTGCCCGAAGAGCTGAAGGAGAAGATGTACCTCTACCATCTCTCGGATGGCATGCTGGAGATCGATGTGATTCAGGACGGGTTCGCCGGACTGATGGAGTCGGCTCCCACCGCCTACGACTTCCCGCGGCTCTGACGAGAGACAGTATTCGGCAACCAGCAATCAGTGTTCAGCTTCCACATGCTGAATACTGACTTCTGAGCGCCGATCACTGAATACTTGATTTCTTGGTTTCCCTCCGCCCGATTGCCTTTGCCGGGCGATCTGTTAGCCTCCCGGGCATGATCCGATCCGTGATGTTCCCCGCGTTGGCCCTCGCTGTCCTTGTTTCCACCTCCCCCGCCGCCGTGATCGACGCCGCCAAGGCGAAGACCGGCGAGGACGGCAAGCTGGCCTGGTATGACATCCGGGAACTGGGCGTCGAAGGTCAGGGCTGGTCTGACGTGAAGGCGCCGTTCGACCGGCTGCCGGCGCGGGTCGAGAAGATCGTGCGTCCGCCGGTCTGGAGCCTGAGCCGCCATTCGGCCGGAATGGCCGTGCGCTTTGTCACGGACGCGCCCGAAATTCACGCGCGCTGGACGCTGACCTCCAGCCGTCTCGACATGGATCACATGGCCGCGACCGGCGTGAGCGGCCTCGACCTCTACGTAAAATCACCGGACGGTCGCTGGCGTTGGGTCACCGTGGGCCGGGCCCGGGCGCAGACGAACACACAGAAACTCGCCAGCGGCTTCCCGGCCGGCGAGCACGAATATCTCCTCTACCTGCCGCTCTACAACGGGGTCTCATCCGTCGAGATCGGACTGCCGAAGGGCGGCGACCTCAAGACCGCGCCGCCGTATCCCAAGGCTCAGCGCAAGCCGATCCTGTTCTATGGCACATCCATCACACACGGCGCCTGCGCCTCCCGGCCGGGCATGCCGCATCCCGCCATCCTTGGCCGTCGCTTCGGCCGACCGACCATCAATCTGGGCTTCTCCGGAAACGGGCGGATGGATCTCGAACTGGCCGGCCTTTTCGCCGAACTCGATCCCGCGGTCTACGTCATCGACTGCCTCCCGAACATGGACGCAAACCTCGTGAAGAAGAATGCCGAAGCCTTCCTCCGAGCCCTGCGCAAGGCAAAGCCCAGCACGCCCATCCTGCTGGTGGAGGACCGCACCTACGCCGACGCCCATTTCATCGCCTCCAAGCGGGCGCGCAACGAGACCAGCCGCGCCGAGTTCCGCAAGATCTACGAGCGGTTGCGGGAGGAGGGCATCAAGGGCCTGCACTACCTGAAAGGCGACGGCCTGCTCGGCGACGACGCCGAAGGCACGGTCGACAGCTCGCATCCGAACGATCTCGGCTTCATGCGCCAGGCCGACGCGTTCGCCAAGGCCTTGGCTCCGTTGTTGCAGTAGGCCATGGCGGAAATGCCCCCAGGATCTTCCCCTGTCCGCATCGACAAGTGGCTCTGGGCCGCAAGGGTGTTCAAGACCCGCACGGACGCCACCGAAGCCTGCCGGGCGGGCAAGGTGGAGGTGGACGGCGTGAAGGCCAAACCCGGACGGATCGTGAAGATCGGCGATTCGATCATCGCGCGGACACACGCCTTGCGGCGGACAGTGCTGGTCAAGGGCCTGACTGACAAGCGGGTCGGCCCGAAACTTGTCCCGGAACTGCTGGAAGACCGGACACCGGAGTCTGAAATCGAGGCAGCCCGCGAGCGTCGACAAAACAATGCCTGGGTGGAAGAGCCCGGCAAGGGCCGACCGACCAAGAAGGATCGCCGCGCCCGGGAACGTTTCTTCACCTCAGGTTCGAAGGGGGATGCCCAGGCTGAATAATCGGCCGCGGGCAGCGTCAGAATTCGCCGGAAATCCCGAATCCACGCCCCTTTGGCGGAGGAATCGGGGCCGGGTTTCCGCCTCGCATGAGCGAAGACACGCCAGACAACGCCCCCAAGCTGCCGCCGCCGGACTCCTTTCACCTGTCCGCCGCCCTCGGCTGGCTCGGACTGGGCAACCCCTCCGAGGCCGCGACCGAACTGGACTCCATCTCCCCCGAACACGAGATCCGGCTCGATGTGCTGGCTGTCAGGTGGGACGTGCGGGCCAGGCAAGGCCGCTGGCGGGAGTGTCTGGAAATCGCGGACCGCTTGGTTGAGGGCTGGCCCTGCGAACCCACCGGCTGGATTGACCGCTCCTTCGCCCTGCATGAACTCAAGCGGACCCGGGAGGCTCACGACAATCTGGTGTCCGTCGCCGGGCGGTTCGAGAAGATCTGGACCGTGCCCTACAACATCGCCTGCTACGCCTGCCAACTGGGAAACCGGAACGAGGCGCGCGAGTGGCTCCGCAAGGCCTTCACGGTGGTGGACAGGACCCGATTGCTCAAGACCGCCTTGGCGGACCCCGATCTGGAACCCATGCGACAGGATATCGCCAGACTCGCGCGCGGTTGAGCCTGAGGCCGCGCGGCCAGGACTGCCCCCAGCCCGACTCGCGTATCCAGCGCCCAGAATCCCCAAGCCCGCGCTTGAAATAATCCCCCCGCGGTCTAACGTCCCGCCATGCGTTTTCCAACGACACTGGTCGTCGCCGCCCTGCTCATCGTCGCGACCTCCGCGCAGGCCGCGACCGGGAAGATCTCCAAGTTCCTGCCGCACTATCTCGACCACAAGGGCCGCCACACCCTTTCCCCCAGTCTCTACGAACGCGACGCCTACCAGGCGCGTTTGCGCTCGAACCCGGAACTTGTTTCAGGGATCCGGTTCGACTTCAAGTGGAGCGCCCGCGGCGCCGATCGCGGCAAGCTGCGCGTCCGCATCGAGATCCGCGGCAGCAAGACCACTCCGGGAAATCCGTTCGTCGTGGAACAACCGGTGAACCGGAAGGGGTTCTTCGGGCGCTGGTCGTCCGTGACGGTCGAACAGGCGGACTTCGAAAAGGTGGGCAAGATGATCGCATGGCGGGTGACGTTGCTGGAAGAAGGCCAGGAACTCGCCCAACAAAGGTCGTTCCTGTGGCGCGCCAATCCGGAGGAGACGGGCGCAACCTCCTCGGAAACCGCGCCCGCGAACTAATCCCGACCGAAGGTCTTCTTCACCCGGTCCCTGGCGCGGTCGAATTGATCGCCGAGTTTGCGCGCGGCATCCCCGAAGTCCAACGCGGCCTCGCCGAGCGCGCCGGTGGATTCCCTCACGATTTCCCGCAGGACCACCTCCGCCAGTTCGCCGGGAGTGAGCCCTTTCCCCTCCGCTCCCAGGCCGGTCAGCCGGATCTCCGGAAGGCTCTTCACGACGCCCTTGCCGCCCAGCGCGGTCAACCCGGCCCGGACCTTCCCGTTCGCAATGACGAATTCATCGACCTGCAGCCTCCTTGGCTCCCCTCCGCTGCTCCGTTCGCGGCCGTCGGCGAGCGTGTCCTGAAGGGTCTTCTGGATCGTGGCAAGATTACTCCCGTTCAACTTCCGTTCATAGGTGACGGTCGGAGATTCCACCCGCACGGAGCGGATCACAATCTTGCCGGACAGAAAGGAAGTCGGGCGCGCCTCCACCGTCGTCCGCCCGATCTCGATCGCCGCCGGAGAGCGGAACCCCTCGGGATTGCCGATAAACAGATTCTCGATCTCGCCACGGCCGGACAACGGCGACAGTCGCACGTCCGCCACGCGCGTCTCAACGCCCGCCACGCGCGGCCCCGCCGCCTCCAACCCCTTCTTGAACGCGCTTTTCAACATGCCGGACCAGATCGCGAACGTCGCGACCATGATGAATGCCAAACCAATGCCGAACCAAAGCCGGACGCGTCCGTAGGAACGCTTCCGGGACGGACGTTTCCGGCCCCGGGCAGACGCGCGCTTTCCGCCTGATTTCCGCTTGCGGGACATCTTTGAGGACAGACGGTTCCCGGGCGCGTCATGCTCCGGGAGCGCTTGCTGAGAAACGGCCCTGCTTACGCTTCACAACGGCTTCCTCGCGCCGCCGGCCCCGGCGTCGATCGGTTCGACCGGAACCTCCGCCGCCTTGCGGATTTCGGCCGCGAGGTCCCTAGCCGACCAGTCATAGCCGATGTAGATCTTCCGCACGCAGCCGTTCGTGTCCAGCACCGCAGTGCGGAGATTGTGACTGAAAATGAACGCCCCTTCCTTCTCCCGCGCGAACCCCATGCCGAACTGCTCCGTGATGGCGTCGATCTCGATCAACTTGCCCGTCAGGAAGCTCCAACGCTCCGGGTCGCAACCATGCACCCGGGAGTAGCCCTTCAGGACAGCCGGCGTGTCATGGGCCACGTCGAAGGAGACTGAGAGCAGATGCCAGTTGTCCGGAGCGCCGGCGTCGGACTTCAACAGCTCGTAGGCCTGCTCGAACTGCCGGGTCATGCGGGGGCAGAAGTCCGGCAGCGGGCAGCGCGTGAAGATGAAGGTCAACGCCACGGCCTTGCCCTTGAAATCGTGGAGCCGGATGGCCTGGCCCAGTTCATTGGTCATCGGATAGTTGGGGATCCGGTCACCGATCTTCAGGGGCTGCACCTCGCGCACCAGGCGGAAGTCCTCCCGCTCCATCCGCAGATCAACCGGTCCCTCGCCGATCTTGGTCACGCGGTCCACCCAGCTCTCCAGTTCGGTCACGAGCAGGCGGAAGTTGACGCGGTCGTTCGGCTTCCGCCCGGCAAACTCCGCCGGATCCTTCGCCCGGAACGGCATGATCATGCGCTTCATGTAGCCGGGGATCTCCTCGTGGTCGATGATCGCAATCTCGCCGCCGCGCTTGATTTCCTTGATCAAGCCGCGGACGAAGTATTCCCGTGCGCCGAGCGCGTCCAGTTCGGCCTGATGTTCCCGGGCGGCGGCCGCCGCAGCGCTGGCCTCCAGTTCGGCCCGGGGAATCAGGACCTGCCGGACCGGACCGCCGGAACGCGGCGTCGCCTCCTTCCCGCAACCCGAGCACAGACAACAAAGTGCGACGCCCAGGGCGCCGACGGGGCTTTTCCAGAAAATGAGCTTGGCAATCTTCATGATGAAAAGGCTTTGCGGCCACCTTAGAAGGCCCGCGTTTTTCAGACAACGTTTTGACCGGGGTATTCGATCTTTGCGCCAGATTGACCGTTCCCCTATCCTCCGCGCCATGCGCACCGTGAACGTTCCGCTTGGCGACCGCAGTTACAGCATCTTCATCGGCCCCGGCCTGCTCGACCGCTTGGGAGCCGAATGCGGCAGACTCGGGTTGGGTCGCCGCTGCGCAATCGTCACTGATGAGCGAATTCCGGCGCGCTTCGCGGCGACCGCCGAGAAATCCCTGCGCGCCGCCGGCTTCGAACCGGTGGTGATCACCTTCCCCTCGGGCGAAAAGACCAAGACATTGCGCAACATCGAGCGTTGCCATGACCAGTTCGCGGCGCATCGGCTGGAGCGGAAGTCCTTCGCGGTCGCGCTGGGCGGCGGCGTGATCGGCGACCTGACCGGGTTTGCCGCAGCTTCCTACCTGCGGAGCATCGATTTCGTGCAGGTTCCCACGACGCTGTTGGCGCAGGTCGACAGCTCGGTCGGCGGCAAGACCGGGGTGAACCTCAAGGCCGGCAAGAATCTCGTCGGGGCCTTCCATCAACCCCGGCTTGTCCTCTGCGATCTCGACACCCTCAAGACCCTGCCCAAACGCGAACTTCGCGCAGGCATGTCCGAAGTCATCAAGTACGGAATCATCAGCGACGCCCGCCTGTTCCGCCGCCTCGAAAAGGAAATGCCCGAACTCCTCAAGCTGGAGCCGAAGAAGCTCGCCGCCGTCGTGGCGCGCTGCTGCGAAATCAAGGCGGACGTGGTCGGCAACGACGAAAAAGAGGGCGGTTTGCGCGCAATCCTGAACTTCGGCCACACGATCGGCCACGCGATCGAGAACATCTCCGGCTACGGTGAATACCTCCACGGCGAAGCCATCTCCATCGGCCAGGTCGCCGCGGCGAGAATCTCGGCCGAACTGAAAGGCCTGCCATCCGCGGAAGTTGAGCGGATCCGAAAGCTCTTCATCGCCACGAAGCTGCCCGTGAAGATCAGGCTGGACGCCCGGCAGATGAAGCGTCTGCAGGAGGCGATGAAGCTCGACAAGAAGGTCAGCGGCGGGGAGATAAAGTTCGTGCTCGCGACGCGGATCGGCCGGGTGGATTTCGGGTGTTCCGTCCCTGCCGGACTCGTCCCGCAGTCCCTCGCCTGACCGTTTCCCGGGTTCTCCGTTTCCGGCCCCTGCCAGAGGTCACCGCGGACTGCCTGAACCTTGGGGCTTGGTCTTCTTTTGCGGGGTGGGGTTCGAATCCTGGAGTTGCTCCCGGATGTCGTCCGCCCGGGAGCGCACATCCTCAAGAACATCCTCATCCCCGGTTTTCTCCGCGATCTTCTCCGCCTGCTTGAGGGCGCGGCGGGCCTCGTTGGGAACCTTCAACCTGATTGCGCGCCCGGCGTGGGCAAGCCAGGCATCCGGATCGTCGCCCGAAACTTCCGCGGCGCGGCGGCCAAAGAACAGGGCTTCGCCGAGAGCCCGCTCATTCTCCAATGTCACGTCGCCGACGACCGAGTCCGCCAGGCGCGCCAGGGCCTGCGGCATGTCGGGCTCGATGTGCAGGGCCTCCCGCAATCCCTCCACCGTGCCCGAAGAGATCAGTTTCTCCAGGCGTTGCGCGACGGTGATCCGGGATGACGGCGAGATCGTCCTCTCCTCGCGCCCGGCAAGAAACCACTTCGCCCATCGCCCGTAGAAGCCGTCCCCGGCCTGCTCGATCCTGGCAAGCAGGTTCGCGCCGCCCGGCCCGAAGGGAGGGGTGTTCTCGAACAGGCCTCGCGCATCAACGCGGCGTCCGGCGGTCGCCTCCGCGAGATCGAGCAGCCATTCCGGAGCCGGGCCATCCGGCGTCAGTGTCTCCGAGATCTCCAACGCCATTTCGCCGCCCGGAGCCACCAACCATCGGCCGTCGGGGCTTACGGACGTCGCGTGGTGCGGTTCCCCGAAACCCTCCCGGTAAAGATGCTCATGCGCGACGGCGTACGGCTCGCTCAATGGCATGCCCGTCTCGGCGTCCCAGATTCGCGCCTCGTCGGCCGCCGAAAAGGTGAAGATCCGGCGCGCGTCCGGGAAGTAGCCGGCGAACAGGACCTCGCTGCCATGCTCCATGGCGCTTCCAACCGGGTTGCCCGTGGCGACATCCCAGATCCGGGCCGTCCGATCTTCGGATGCGGTGACGATCCGCCGCGACTCCGGATCGAAACGCGCCGATCGGACAAAGGAATTGTGATCCAGCCCCTCGGACAACCAGTCATTCGAAGCGAAGCGCCAGACCCGCACATCGCTGGAGAAGCGGCCGTTGACGAGGGTCAAAGCGCTGGCGCCATCTCCACTGAACCGGGCCATGATGGAATCCGCCGTCTCGTTCGTAGGCCGCCCCCTTCCCCGCCGGAAGAAACCCATCCGCCGCCGGCCAAACTCGACCTGGAATCCGCCCGGCTTCTCCCTGCCGGTCTCCGTGTCCCACAGTCTCACGCGACGGTCCGTCGAGGCGGTCATCACGGTCTTCCCGTCCGGACTGAAGGCCGCGCTGAGAGTGGGCGAACCGTTGGTGAACACAGACGCGGATTCACCCGAACCGACCCGCCACACGCGCGCCGTGCCGTCCTCCGACGCCGTGGCGAGCAGCCGCCCGTCGGGACTGAACTCCACGGTGAATACCGGACCGTCGTGCTCCAACGGAGCCGTCAACGGACTGCCGTCCGCGGCGTTCCAGATCCGCGCGGTGCGATCCTCCGAGGCCGTCGCGGCCAGCTTGCCGTCGGGACTGAAACACGCCTGGTAGAGCCGCAGTTCGTGCTCCATCAACGGGGTGAGCCGTTCGCCGGTGCGCGCGTCCCATACGGCGGAGGAACCGTCGTGTGAGGCGGTCAGGACCCGCCGGCTGTCCGGTCCGAACTCCGCCGAATCGACCGTCCCGCGATGACGCAGCGTCAATCCCCGCATGCCGCCCGGGCGGACGTCCCACGAAATCGAAGGCCGCCCCCTTGCCCGCCCCTCGCGATCCGCACGCGGCTCGGCGGGCTCCATCACCAGGCGTTTCCCGTCCGCGGAAAACTGGATCAACCCGAAGTCCCGGGGTGTCCGGAACGGCTCGCAGAGGGGATGCCCCGTGTAGCCGTCCCACACCCGCGCGACCCGGTTGAGGGTCACGGTCAGGAGGCGCAGGCCGTCGGGACTGAAGCGCACGACGCTTACCTGCCCGGCGTGCCGCATGGGGGGCGTCAGCGGCTGGCCGGTATGGGCGTCCCAGATCCTCGCCATGTTGTCGGCCGACCCCAACGCCACGCGCCCGCCGTCGGGGCTGAATTCCCGCGCGTCGTTGATGATTCCGCCGTGGGTCATCGGACCGGCGACGATCTCGCCCTCCTTCAGGTTCAGGATGTGCGCCTCGTTGCCCATCGACGCGATCACGCGCTCCCCGTCGGGACTGTAGAACGGGGATTCCCGGGGCACCGCCGGCGTGTCGTTGCGCCGGAAGGTCGGCCGCGCGAAGCTCCGTTGACTGAGGGCCGAGACCAGCCAGGCGGCGGCCACGGTGTTGGTCGGCTCGCCCCGCAGGATGTGCGCCAGGTGAGCGATCCCCTCGGAGGAACGCCCGGCGCGCAGGGCCGTCTCAGCCTGCTGTATCTCCATCCGGGCGAGCGTCTCGCCCAACTGCCTGGCGGCGCGGACAGCCTCCCGCCGGGCGGCCTCCGCCTTGCTTTTCTGGTAGATCGCTTCTGAAGAGTTTTCCTCCGCCTTGCTCTTCTGGTAGATCGCCAACGCGGCGAAGAAGGAGATGGCGAGGAGCATCGCCGCCGAGACCGCCGCCGTGCGCACAATGCCGCTGACGTAGGCCTCGCGCTGCCGGCGCAACTCGGCGTCCGGCATGCTCGCCCGCGCCCATTTCTCGTCGAACACGCTCCGGTAGATCCGGTTGCGCACCTCCAGCCGGCCGCCCACCGCGCGGGTGATCCCGGACAGGCGGAGCGCGCACACCAAGGGATTGCTGGGATCGTCCGGCTCGCGCCGCCCCTTCCAGATCTTCCCGTAAAGATCGAGCAACGCCGCCAGGTCCGCCTCGCCCCGCAGAATGCGCTCGCGGACGAAGATCAGGTTGTCGTTCCGCTCCCGCGCCTTCTGCGAAAGGAACAACGACGCGCAAATCCGGTCGATCTGCGCCGGGGAGATCGCCTTGGGATTCTCCGCAACCGCCTGACAGAAACGCTGCGTCAGGTAGGGCTGGCCGTGCGTCCAGTAAAGGACCCGGTCCAGCAGACGCCCGGCGACCTCATCCCCACGCCCCTGCTTGAGACCGTCGGCCAGCGGAGCCGCCTCCTTGCGGGTGAAGTCGAGCAGGTCGATGCGGCGGCCGATGTTGAACGGCGTCGTGCGGGTGTCCCGTATCAGATCGAAGGGAGTCGCCACGCCCAGCAGGCAGAAGGTGAGACGCCCGTTTCGCGGGTCGTTCGCGCGGCTGTTGTAGCATTCGCGGATCGCGGAGAAGAACTCGTCCGTCGAGAACGGAAGACTCCGCACGGAGTCGATCTCATCGATGAAGATCACCAGCCCGCCCTTCTGCTCAGTCGCCTTGAGTCCCGCTTCGCGGACGGCTGAAAACCAGCGCTGCACCGGGCTCAACTGCGAACTCAGCTCCCAGTGGTCCTCCAGTTCATCCTCGATGCCCAACTGCGCGCCCAGTCGCTCCAACAATCCGAGGTACCACTGATCGACGGTGAGGTTCTGACCGATCGCGGTCAGGTCGAGCACCGCCACCGCGTGGTCCTTTTCGCGCAACCGCCCGACGGTGCGCACCATCAGCGAGGACTTTCCCATCTGCCGCGAGGTCAGCACGTAGCAGAAGTCGTGAGCGAGCAACCCCTCAAGCAACTCGCTGTCCGCCTTCCGCTCGATGTAGCACGGGGCGTCCGGCCGCAGCGTGCCCCCGATCACATAGAAGTCTCTGGGGGCGGGAGGGGTCATCGCTCAGTTCGGAATGACGATCGCGGAATGCGGGACCGAAAGGAAATGACGCCCGGTGGCAGACTCATTCCGCATTCCGAATCCCTCATTCCCCACTCACAAAAGATGTCGCCGCAGGTATTGCGCGTAGAGGCGGCAACGGGGACGCGCATCATTCTGCGTGGCGCCGTTGATCACGCCCGCCGCGCGCAGGCGATAGAAGCTCTCCGGCGTCGGGCACGGATGGCCGTGGACGACGCCGCGCGCGATCTTCTCCAGTTCCGGGTCCCGCGCCAGGAGGACAAGGATGCGCCGCAGGTGGTCGCCGTAGATCCACTCGTCGTGGTCGGCATGGGATTCAAAGCCGTCGATGTCCAGCCGGTCGTCCGTCGCCAGTTCGTGGAGCGCGCGGCGCACCAGGTAGGGATGTCCGCCAACCAGACGGACGAGGCGGTTGATGTCGTCGGTGTTTTTCAGGGGGCTGCGGTAGCGGCGGTTCAGCTCGGCGACCTGCAGTTGGGTCAGGTCCTCCACCTCCAACCGTGTGCCGACATTGAAGGGCGACTGGTTCATGTCCGTGATGAACAGGTGGGCCTCGGTGGCGTAGGCGATGATAAGCGAGAGGTTCGCCCAGGGGCCGGACGGATCCAGAGCGCGCTCGTTGTGCCAGGAACGGAACAGGCCGAAGACCTCACTCCCGTAGGCGCAGGCGAACAGCCGGTCCACCTCGTCGAGTCCCCAGACCAGGGGCGCGCCGATCTTGGCAAGGACCTCCCGGCGGAGGTAGCGCTCGAAGTTGACATTCGGGCCGCGACGCTCGTCCCAAGTGTCCGAGGGCAGCGTTTCGAGATCCAGCTGGTCGGCCAGAGCCTCGCTGAGCGTGAGGTAGAAGCTGTTGGCCGATTCCAGGTTGAAGGCGTTGAGCTTCTGCAGATCGACAAATGCGGCGCGCATGCCCTGGCCGCGGGCGTGGGCCAACCCGCGGGCGAGCAACGAGGTCTTGCCCATCTGGCGGGCTCCCTTGATCAGCATGATGCTGTCGCGTTGGGTGACGGCCGTCTCCAGCTCCTCGTCGACCGGGCGGCGCAGGTAAAAGTCCGATTCCAGCGGCACCGCGCCGCCCACGCTTTCCAAGGCGTGCGGCGCCGAGGAGGCTCCCGGCCCCGACCCGAAGGACCGCCCCTCCGACGCCTCCTGGAAGCGCATGCGGTTAAGCTGCGCCGCGAGTTTGGGAGTCAGGCGCTCGCCCTTGGCCGGCAACGGCGCAGGCGTCGCTTCCAGCTTGTGCGGCAGGTTCTCCAGCGCGTAGGTCAGCTCCGACACCAGCCCCTCGTCGCTGAACTCACCCTCCCAGAGCACATACTGGATCGGGTCCAGGATGCCTGAGAGGGGCTCGGGCAGAGGGCCGGTATAATCGACTCGCACCGGCAGAAGCTGGGGGCGGCCGCCGTCCGCGGACGCGGTCTCATGCGCGTGCTCGACCTCGAAGGCCATCATCTCACTGTGGACCGATTGCGCGGAAAGGAGCGGAATCACCGCGTCGGCCTCCCGGATCTGGCGTTCGATCTCGTGCGCCCACTCCACCCCGATCTCGATCCGCCGGTCAATGAACACCTCGAAACCGGCGGTCCGAAGTTCCTGTTCCAGCAACTCCATCACGCGCTCGTCCAGCTGGGCTCCGCGTTTGTAGAGGATTGCCACCTTGGGAAGGGCGGGGTTTTCGAATTCCGTGTCGATCATGCTCATCTCTGGATCATTCAGGCCATTCCGGATCGGCTTCGCGGCGGCGGCAAACCGGAACTCGCGAAAAGCCTACCGTCTGCCGCTCAGGCTGGCCAAGCGGGAAATCCGCCGAACCAGGGCTCGCATGAGTTGTGACTCTGCCTTCAAAACGCGAAGGTCGAAGGACTGGAGGAGCGAATGTTCCTCAATGTGCCGACGCGAGCACGACCCCGCGCGGCTCACGTCGGATCGTTCGCCCCGCCTTTGAGGCAAACCCGGCAACTCATGCCCGGTCCCCGAATCGGCCCCATCCTCCTTGCGCGTTGACGCGCCTCCGCCTTTGCGGCAGTTGTATCGGACTGTCGAAACCGGACCCTGTCCGCGCGATTGAACTCATTTCCATCATGAAGACCGCCCGCCGAACCCTCCCCTCCCTGCTTCTTCTGTGGCTTGCCGCCGCCGTCTGCGCGCAGCAGGTGCCCGTCGTTGAAAAGACCCTGCCCAACGGGATGAAGATCCTGCTGCTGGAGCGACAGGGCGAACCGACCGTCTCCGGCGGCTGGGTCGCCAAGGTCGGCAGCTCCAACGAACGCCCCGGCATCACCGGCATCGCCCACCTGTTCGAGCACATGATGTTCAAGGGCACGCCGACCCTCGGGACGAAGGACTACGAGAAGGATCAGCAGATCATCGCCGAGCAGGAGCGCGTGCGCGGCCTGATGCGCGAGGAGGAGGCCAAGATGCGCGCGGCCTGGCGCCGCGGCGAGATCAAGGACCTCCTCAAGCCGGAGAACCAGACGAAGCGCTACCAGGAGCTGAACCAGGAGTTCAAGAAGCTCATCGAGGCGCAACGCGAGATCCTGGTGAAGAACGAGTTCGACAAGGTCTACACCTCGGCCGGCGCCTCGGGCATGAACGCCTTCACCACCGAGGACATCACCGGCTACTTCATCACCGTCCCCGCCAACAAGTTGGAGCTGTGGATGTGGATGGAGAGCGAGCGGCTGCTGCATCCGGTCTTCCGCGAGTTCTACGCCGAGCGCGACGTGGTGTTCGAGGAGCGGCGCATGCGCACCGAGTCCACGCCGCTGGGCCGGGCGGAGGAGCAGTTCAACTCCATGTTCTGGGTCTCCCACCCCTACAACTGGCCGGTCATCGGCTGGCCCTCGGACATTCCCGCCATCTCCAAGGCGCAGGCCGATGACTTCTACGCGACCTACTACGCCCCGCAGAACATCACCCTCGTGCTCGTCGGCGACCTCAAAATCGACGCGGCGGTCAAGCTGGCCGAGAAATACTTCGGGCGCATCCCGCGCGGACCGAAGGACGCCCCGGATGTCGTGACCTTGGAACTGGAGCAGAAGATCGAGAAGCGCATGCACGCCGAGGTGGAGGCGAATCCGCAGGTCGACATTCTCTGGCACAGCGTCCCCTTCGGTCATCCGGACTCCTACGTGCTGGACGTCATCTCCCAGATTCTCTCCGACCGCACCGGCCGCCTCTACAAGGGGCTGGTCCTGGGCAAGGAGGTCGCCACCAGCGTCTTCGCCCGGCAGGACTCGCGGAAGTGGGCCGGCCTGTTCAACGCCGGCGGCGAGGTCAAGGAGGGCCACACTCCCGAGGAGGTCGAGCAGGCCGTCTACGCCGAACTCGAAAAACTCAAGAACGAACCCGTCCCGGAGAAGGAGCTGCAGAAGGTGAAGAACCAGTTCGCCGCCTTTGAATACCGCAAGCTGCGCAACAACTTCTTCATCCTCATCCAGTTGATCTTCTACGAGGGGCTCGGCGACTGGAAGGAAATCAACCAGGGCGGCCCCAAGGCCCTCGGCGTCACGCCGGAGGACATCCAGCGCGTCGCCATGGAATACTTCACCAAGGAAAACCGCGCGGTCGCCATCTACACCCGCAAACCCGGCGCCGACAAGGAGGAGGATCCCGACCTCGTCGGCCTCGATGAGCAGCAGAAAGCCATGGTCCGCCGCATCATCAGCGCGCTCCAGGCCGAGAACGACATCGAGAAGTTGAAGGCCGGGCTCGAGCAGCTCGCCGCCCGCGCCGGCCAGGCCGGCGAAAAGGAGAAGCAGTTCATGAAGATCTACCGCAAGAAGGTTGAGGCCCGGATCAAGGAGCTGGAAGGAGGCGCCAAGTGAGCGGAACCACGAATCGCCTTCGCACAGCTACTTCGCGTCAAGATGGACACGAATCCACACGAAAGAATGCCAACCCCGGTAGGGTTGCGCTGCGCCGCAACCCACTTCAAAGCCCTGAAGGGGCGCGCCGTAGAACAGGCGTTGATGCCGCCTCAGCCCGCTAGATTTGATTCACCCAATCACCCGTCATGAAGAATCCGAAAAAGACACTTGGAGCGAAGACGTTCCTCTGCGCGCTGGCATTCACAGCGTTTGCCTCCGCCTCCTTCGCCGCGTCCGACATCCCGGACCGGCCGGAGAAACTGACCTTCAAACCGCTGGTCTACGAGCCGCCGAGCCCCGCGGACTACCGCGTCGAGCTGAAGAGCGGCGCGGTCGCCTACATCGTGCCGGACAAGGAACTGCCGCTGGTCAATATCTCGGTCAAGGTCCGCGTCGGGAAATACCTCGAACCGAAGGGCAAAGAGGGCCTCGCCGGCTTCACGGGCTACCTGCTCAGCAAGGGCGGCACGAAGTCCTGGTCCGCCGAGGAGTTCGAGGAACACACCGCCTTCTTAGCCGCCGAGGTCGGGTCCGGCATCGGTGACTACGACGGCAGCGTCAGCATCAACCTGCTTTCCAAGGATCTCGACGAGGGCCTGAAGATCCTGCGTGAGGTCCTCACCTCGCCGCGCTTCCAGCAGGACAAGATCGACCTGCGCAAACAGCAGACGCTGCAGGCCATGAAGCGGCGCAACGACGACTCCCGCGACATCGAGTCCCGCGAACGCGGCTTCCTCACCCGCGGCGAGGATTTCTTCACCAACCGGCACGAGACCAGGGCCTCGGTCGAATCCATCACCCGCGACGACCTGATCGCCTTCCACCGCGACTGGTTCCACCCCGCCGGCTTCGTGGTCGCGGCCAACGGCGATTTCGACCGTGCCGCCCTTATCGCCAAATTGGACAAGCTCTTCGCCGACTGGCCGATCAAGGGGAAGACCCCGCCCGCCATCCCCACGACCATCGAGTTCGCCAAGCCCGGCGGCTACCTTGTGGACAAGGACGTCAACCAGGGCCGCGTCTCGATCGTCCTGCCCGGCGTGCAGCGCGACAACCCGGACTTCTTCGCCATCCGGATCATGAACGACATCCTCGGCGGCGGCGGCTTCACCTCGCGCATCATGAACCGCGTCCGCTCCGACGAGGGCCTCGCCTACTCCGCCGGCTCGCACTTCCCCGGCGGGACTTACTTCCCCTCGATCTTCATGGCCGGTTTCCAGTCCAAGTCCCGCACCGTGGCCTACGCCTCGTCCATCGTGATGGAGGAGATGGAGCGCATCCGCAACGAGGAAGTCACCGATGAGGAACTCCAGGTCAGCAAGGCCTCCTTCATCGACACCTTCCCCCGCACCTTTGGAACCAAGGCCCAGGTCGCCGGGACCTTCGCGGACGACGAATTCACCGGCCGCTACGCCAAGGACCCGAACCACTGGAAGGAATACCGCGACCGCGTCCAGGCCATCGGCAAGGCCGACGTCAAACGCGTGGCGCAGAAATACCTCGACCCCGAAAAGCTCGTGATCCTCGTCGTCGGCAAGAAGGACGACCTTCTCAAGGGGCACCCCGATCATCCCGAACGCCTCGAATCCCTCGCTGGCGGCAAGATCACCGAACTCCCCCTCCGCGATCCCTACACGATGGAGCCGACGGGGAAGTGAAGGGCCGCTATTGACGAGAGCCACCCGATTCAACCGTCGTAGTGCCCTTAAGATCCATACAAGTACAAGTGACAGGTTTATTATCACCGGCCCGTCGATCCGACGACGGGAGCTTGGGAATCCACCTCGAGCGGATGTCGAAATGGTAAGAATTGGGGGCGCGCCAGGTTGTTGAGGGCCGAGAACCGGGCAAATGGTCGCCTAAACTCCTAATTCGGGCAGGGTTTTCCACTTCGGGTGACATCCACCCGGGGAAGCTGGGGCGAGGAGTTTCAGTGAGGCTGGCCCGACTATGTGAACCGGTCGCCTCGTAAATCGCGCATGGCGAACACGCCCGGAATCGCGTCTCCCTTGCCGATTGGTCGTGCCCCTGTCCTACGCTTCGCTCCGAAATGATCCCGAAACTCCGCGCGCACCGAATCCACAAACTCCCGTGACCCGAGCGCGACCCCGTCGCTGAAGTAACGCACCCGCACCCGCAACACCTCCGCCAAGGCTAGTTCCCCGCCCTCCTCGACCACCTTCTTGATGGCTTCGCGATCCAACGCCTTCTTGTCCGAACCTCCGGCAACTCCCGATTGCACGAACAGCATCTGACGGTATCGTGCCCCAGCTGTCTTCCAATTTACTCCCTCCACGAAGGCTGCGATGCCACTCTGCGCCCGTTTGTCACCAGCTACCGCCTGTGCGTAACCACACCAGCGGTAATCCTTGGGGTCGGTTACCAAGCCGGCGCGCACGGGGTTAAGGTCTATGTAGGCTGCCACTGCAGCCAGGGAAGATGGGTTGTTCTCCACGATCAGCGACTTAAACCTCTCGGCCCAAAGCGTCCCAAACCGGCCGTGCATTTGGTTATGCCAGCGGGAATAGCGTTGTTTCAGTTCCTTCATGAAAGCGGAAACATCGCCCATGCGTTCGGTGATGCGCTCCCGGATACTCAAGGGCAGACCGCCCGATTCCATGGATTCCTCCACCGCCAAACGCAAGGGACTCTTTCTGGGGTAATAGGACCGGACTCGGCGCAAGAGTTCGGCGTCGGAAACGGTTCGGTCGGCGGGCACGCGCACCAGCAGGTGGACGTGATTGCTCATGACACAGTGGGTGAGAATCTCGACACCGGCGAAGTCCGCGTTCTGACGAATCATGATCCGCAGGCGTTCCTTTTCCGAGTCTCCGAGCAGAAACTCTCCCCCAACGACGCGAGCAATGCAGTGATAGACCGCATCCTCGCCCTGTAGTTTCAGGCGTGGCAATCGCATGACAAAAAGACGTCTCCCAACGTTGAAACCAACCTGCCACAAGCCTGAGCATTGGTCCAGCAGTGAAAGACGATAATGAGCCTGTCACCAGTGAGTGAACCAGGCTTCCCTGCTGCTCCCGCTGCGGTTGGAGAGGCAACAGAATCCCGATGCTGCGCTCCTTCGCCCCAATGAGGACCGACCCGACCTTGACCTTTCGGGGCGGTTTCACGCGCGCTCAATCAGAGAATTCACCCCGCCTTTTCCTTAGCATTCCCACCCTGTGGGATCGACTTGCAACGCGAAGTTCGTCATGTTCGTTCACATGGCCGGTCAGGAATCCGAACCGCGTTACGACGTGGGCTGACTCCGCCTCCACAGGCGATGAAGGAGACCCAGGCAGGCGCGCGGACAAAGCCGAAACCGGTTTCACCAACTCCGAAAACATGAACACAAACCCCACCCCTCAACCTCCTCTCTCTCGCCGCAACTTTCTCGAACTCACCGGAGGCCTGACCGCCGGCGCAATCCTGTCCTCGGCAGGCGTCGCCTTCTCAGCCGAGCGCGCCGGCGGGAGGAAGATTCGCATGGGCGTGGTGGGCGGCGGCTTCGGCTCCTCGTTCCAATGGCACGAGCACCCGAACTGCGTCGTCACCGGCGTCACCGACCTGCGGCCCGACCGGCGCGACAAACTGCGCAAGGTCTACAAGTGCGACAAGTCCTACGACTCGCTGGAAATCATGGCGCGGAAGGCGAAGGACATCGACGCCGTGGCGGTCTACTCCGGAGCCGTGGACCACGTGAAGCACGCCAAGCTGTGCCTCGAGCGCGGCTGGCATGTCGTGTCCGCGGTCCCGGCGTGTTACTCGCTGGAAGAGGCGCGGGTGTTGAAGGACGCGGTCAAGCAAACCGGGTTGAGCTACATGATGGCGGAAACGAGTTGGTATCGGGCGGAGTGCATCCTGATGCGCGAGATGTTCCGCAAGGGCGCCATGGGCCGGCTTTTCTATACCGAGTGCGAGTATTACCACGATCGCGGCGACCTGAAGCAGCTCGGGAAAGACCCGAAGTCGCGCTTCCGCGACACGGACGGCGGCTACTCCTGGCGCTGGGGTTTCCCGCCCATGCACTACCCGACGCATTCGCTCGGCTACCTCACCGGTGTGACGGGCGAGACGATCAAGAGCGTTTCCTGCCTCGGTTGGGGCACGGGGGATCACGCCTACCTCACTGAGAACGCCTACCAGAACCCGTATTGGAACTCGGCGTCATTGATGCAGACCGACCAGGGAAACATGGTCCGCTGCAATGTCTTCTGGCTGTGCGCCGCGCACGGCGAGCGCGCGCAATGGTTCGGCGACAAGGCGAGCTTCTACATGCCGAAGGGTGGCGTGCACAATTCGCTGCTCAAGTTCCGGACGCGCGGCGACACGCTTTCCCGCTATGATCTGCCGACCCAGGAAGACGGCGAGGTCGGGATCCCGGAATATTGGCAGAGCGACATGCTGCCCGAGCCCATGCGCCACAAGTCGGGCCACGGCAACTCCCACACCTTCATCTCGGCCGAGTTCGTCAACGCCCTGCTCGACGGACGCAAACCGGCGGTCGACATCGACGCCGCTTTGGCGATCACCGTCCCGGGAATCGTCGCGCATGACTCCGCTCTGAAGGGCGGCGAACAGATACTGGTCCCTAAGTTCACATGAAAAACGTGGCGTTTGCCGGACTGCTTGCCGGACTGCTCTGCGGCTGCTCGACGCCATCCGCCCGAGGTGCGCTTTCCCCGGAACAACTGACCGAGGCGACCCGCCTTTCGCGCGCCTACCTGGATTGCTCCGATAGGGAAGAGCGGGAATCGCTCGTCAAACCGCTGGCGCGATACGACCACGCGTGGGATGAAGTGATCGCCGCGCTGCGCCCCAAGGGGCAGGCTTCGGTGAAAGCCGGTTTTCATCCGGCCGAGCATTTTCGGACTCCTCCACTCCGCGGACGACACCCGGACGATCTGCTCTACGTCGCGGTTCCATCATCATACAACCCCGATCATCCCGCCCCGTTGGTCGTGTTTCTACACGGCGGCGGCAAGGGTAGTCCGCGCACGGCTCCCGCTGGTTATATGAACCCGGCCACGCCCGGCGATTCTCCGAACAGTTCCCGCATGGGCGAGATCTTCGAACAGGCGGGCATGATCGGGGTCGCGCCCTCGGCTCCATGGAACGAGAACGACAACTCGCGCTGGTGCCTTCCGGAATCGGACGAATACGTCGCTGACGTGATCGAGGAGTGCAAGGAGCGGTTCGCCATCGACGGCGATCGCGTGTTCCTGATGGGCCATTCCATGGGCGGCTTCGGCGCCTACCAGATGGCGCAGACGCAGCCGGATCGGTTTGCGGGCATCATTGCCGTGTGCGGCTCATGGACGATCGCCCACTGGCCGTCGCTGCGGGGAACGGATTTTTGCATTGTGCACGGTGTGAAAGACGCGGAGCGCAATGTCAGGGACCGGCATACGGACGTGGACTTCGGCCGCTGGGCCGACCGCATGTTAAGCGACTCGGGCGTCCCTCATCACTATCTTGAACACGAGGGCGGTCACGGTTTCGGGCATTCCAAGCCGCAAGTCCTGGAATACCTCCGAACCGCCGGCGACGTCCGACGCGATCCGCTTTATCCCAAGGTCTCGCTGACCACACCGGCCGGCCACCATGCCTCGCGCCTGCGTCCGGTCCGCCATCGACGTTGGATCACACTCGACGCCGAAACGGATGGCGACGTGGACTACGAGGGCGTTCAGATCCAAGGGCGGGAAGGCCATTCACGAAAAAGCGCGCCCGAGATTTGGGAGCGTTGGCGGCTGAAACGCAACCCTGTCCGCCATGAGGGAGCCCGAATCGAGGCCGAGCATCTGGGCGGGAACAGATTTCAGATCTCCACGATGAACGTCGCCCGTTTCACGATCTGGCTGCACCCGGAAATGGTGGATTCGCGTCAATCCATCATCGCAAGCGTGAATGGCAAGACGCTCCGACTGAAACCGGAACGCCCTTCCCTGAGGAAGACGCTGGACTCCTTCCAGCGTCGCCGCGACTGGGACATGGTCTACCCCGCGTCCGTAACGGTCGATCTCGCCGCAGGGGCGAAGTGAATGGTCCCGCCCTGCCCGGCTTGTCGAAGTCTGCCTCAGGGAATATGCTGCCCGCAGCCCTCGAAACAGACACGCTTTCCATGACATCCCCTTCCGCGCTTTCCCTCTCTCCCCGGCAGCCCCCCGCAAGATTCCGCGCAACCGTTCTCTCCGCCGCCCTGTCGACCCTGGCCACAACGGCCCTGGCGGACGACTGGCCGCAGTGGCTGGGGCCGCAACGCGATGGCGTCTGGCGTGAAAGCGGCATCGTGGAGCAGTTCCCCGAGGGCGGCCCCAAGCTTCGCTGGAAAGCAAAGATCGGCGGCGGCTACTCCAGCCCGTCGGTGGTTGGCGGACGGGTCTTCGTGCACGATCGCCTGATCCGCGAGGCCAGCGACCTCGCGGAAAAGCAGAACTTCCAACGCGGGATCATCCCGGGCTCAGAACGCGTCCTTTGCCTGGATGAAAAGAACGGACGGCTGCTTTGGAAACAGGAATACGACAGCGTGTATTCCGTCAGTTACCCCGCCGGCCCCCGGGTCAGTCCGACCGTGGATGGCGACCGCGTCTACACCCTGGGCGCCGAGGGCAGGCTGATGTGTCTCGATGTCGCAAGCGGCAAGGTCCGCTGGGCGCGCGAGTTGAAACGCGATTTCCGGATCCGGACGCCGCTCTGGGGATTCGCCGGGCATCCCTTGATCGACGGCGACAAACTGATCTGCCTGGTTGGCGGCCGGGGCTCCGTCGCCGTTGCCTTCAGCAAGGACACGGGCCGGGAACTCTGGCGGGCCCTGAACGCCAAGGAGCCCGGCTATTCTCCGCCCACGTTGATCGAGGCGGGCGGGCGCCGACAACTGATCGTCTGGCACCCCGAATCCGTCAACTCCCTCGATCCCGCGACCGGCCGCCTATATTGGAGCGAGCCATTCCCGATCCGCTCCGGACTCAGCGTCGCAACTCCGCGTCAGGCAGGCGACCTCCTGTTCGTCTCGTCCTTTTACAGCGGCCCCATGATGTTCCGGCTCGAGGCGGACAAGCCCGCAGCCTCCGTGCTCTGGCGCGGCCAGGGAAAGAACGAAAAAAACACCGACGCGCTGCACGCGCTGATGTGCACGCCCTTCATCGACGGAAATCACATCTACGGGGTGGGCAGCTACGGTCAGTTCCGCTGCATCGAGTTGAAGACCGGAAAACGAATCTGGGAGACCTTTGCCCCAACCACTGGCGGAAAGCCGGTCCGCTGGGGGAACGCATTCATCGTCCGGCATGAGGATCGCTGGTTCCTGTTCAACGAGCACGGGGATCTGATCATCGCCCGACTCTCGCCGCAGGGATACGAGGAGATCGACCGAGCGAACCTCTTGAAGCCCACCAGCAACCACCCGCGCCGCCCGGTGGTCTGGTCGCATCCCGCCTTCGCCAACCGTTCCGTCTACGCGCGCAACGATGAGGAGGTTGTTTGTTATTCCCTCGCCGCGGAGTGAGGGCGGCGGCCAGTAATCGGCAATCAGTATTCAGAGATCAGATATCGATGATCGGCGGGCTGAATGACTGATTCCTGATTGCTGATTACACTCGTTTCACGGAGACCGACACCGCGAGGCTGGTTCCCTTTACGTGAACCAGCGGCAGGTCGGGCCGCTTTTCCTTGAGTTCCTTCAACGCCTGCGCCACGTCCGGCCAGACGCCGTAGTCATGCCAGACGATCACGCCGCCGGCCGGATTGAGCAGCTTCAAGGCAACCTCGGAATCGTTGACCACGAAGTCGTAACTATGCGCTCCGTCCACAAAGACAAGGTCGATCTTCCCGTGCCAGGGCGAAAAGTCGAACTTCGCCGAATCGCCGAGCAGTTGCGTGATGCGCTTCACACAGGGCAGCGCGTTGTGCGGCGGGGAGGTGAAGCGCGCGCCCGAGGAAGGCTTGTCCACATAACGTTTGTCCGCGCCGATCACGCCGGCCGAATCCAGTTCCTCGGCCGGCAGGTCGAGCGTGTGGACGTTGGCGTCGGAATTCAGCGCGAGGTTCAGCGTGGTGCGCCCGTCGAAGGTGCCGATCTCAAAGATCTCCTTTGGCTGGTGGGTTTGACAGAGCGCGTTGAGAACGGCGAGCTCGGTGAGGTTGACATTGCCATCCGCCTTGTCGGTTTCCAGGAACAGCGCGCCGTTCGAACGGGAGATCGAGGACCAATGAACCGTCGGAAGTTTCCAACCGGTCTCGTTGGCGCGCTTCTTCCTCAAGCCCAGCTTTTCGCGGAGCGAACGGCTGGCGGAACGAACCCCGTGCGCCAGGTCCCGGAAAGGGATGTAGAGACGGTAGATTCGGAATCGCTGCCAGGCGCTCATCCCTCCCTCTCCGCGGCTAGGCCGGCGCCTCGACCGTCTCAAGCAGCCTGTCGATGACCCGATCCACGTCCACGCCCTCGGCTTCGGCCCGGTAGTTGACGAGGATGCGATGGCGCAAGGTCGGGTGCGCGAGCGCCTTGATGTCTTCGATCGTGACGTGGGTGGAGCCGCGCAGGAGGGCGCGGGCCTTGCCGCCGAGCGCGAGGAACTGCGCCGCGCGCAAGCCGGCGCCCCAGCTCACCCACTCGTTCACGAAGTCGGGGGAACCCGGCTGCCCGGGGCGCGAAGCCGAAGCCAGGCGCACGGCGTATTCCACCACGTCCTTCGCGATCGGAACCTTGCGGACAACCTCGTGGAACTGCAGCACGTCCTCCCCGTGAAACAGCGTCTCGATCGGCTCCGGCCGACCGGCGGTGGTGCGGGTGACAACCTCGACCTCGTCCGCCTCGGGCAGGTAACCGATCACCACGTTGAACATGAAACGGTCGAGCTGCGCCTCGGGCAACGGGTAGGTGCCCTCCATTTCGATGGGGTTCTGCGTGGCCAGCACGAAGAACGGCTCCTCCAGCTTGTGGCGGACGCCGGCGGCGGTGACCTGGTGCTCCTGCATGGCCTCCAGCAACGCGGCCTGGGTCTTGGGCGGCGTGCGGTTGATCTCGTCGGCCAGAATCATGTTGGCGAACACCGGCCCCTCAACAAACACCATTTGCCGCCCCTCCTCGGTGTCCTCGAGGATTTCCGTGCCGGTGATGTCGGCGGGCATGAGGTCAGGCGTGAACTGGATGCGCTGGAACTTCAGATCAAAGATCTGTGCGATGGACTTGACCAACAGCGTCTTGGCGAGACCGGGCGCGCCGGTGATCAAGCAGTGGCCGCCGGCGAACAGCGCGGTGAGGATCTGCTCCACCACTTCCTTCTGGCCGACAATGGCCTTGGAAAGCTCCGCGTCGATGGCGGCGCGGCTGGCGATGAGTTTCTCGACCGCGTCGCGATCGGCTTCGAAGGAGGCGGCTGCGGATTCCTCCGCCGCGGATGCTTTGGTTGCCACGGTTGGGTCCCTTCTGACTGGGTTGGGCCGTCGCGCGGTCGGCATGACATCCATCGTCAGAATGCCGCCGCGTCCGGCCGGGTTGCTGGCTTCACGATCGACGCCCGTCAATCGCGCGAAGTCGAAACGTTAGCGGCCGGCGGACGAAACACAAACCCAAAGCGCGCGCCGGCACATCCCGGCGCCGCGGCTCCCCGGGTTGTTTCGAATCATCTCCGTTTCGCGATCGACGCTTCCCGAACGCCGTGCGGGGCGCTATACGCTCCGACGATGAAACCATGTCGCCCGATCTGCACGGCCGCCCTTGCCGCGGCGCTGACGCTCAACGCCGCCGCCGAGAATTGGCCCTCATGGCGCGGCCCGACCGGACAAGGCGTGTCCGCCGAGGCAAATCTGCCGGTCGAGTGGAGTTCAAAGAAGAACGTGCGGTGGTCGGCGGAACTGCCGGGACCGGGGAATTCCACGCCGATCGTCTGGGGGGAAAAGGTGTTCCTTGCCCAGGCCAGCGGCCCCGAAGGGCAACGACGCGCCCTGATGTGCTTCGACCGACGCACGGGGAAGAAGCTCTGGGACAGCGGCGTCACCTACCGGGAGGAGGAAACCACCCACAAGACGAACCCCCAATGCTCCGCCTCTCCCGCGACCGACGGCGAGCGCGTCTACGTCTCCTTCGCCTCGGCCGGCGTATTTTGTTTCGACATGGGCGGGAAGATGCTCTGGCGACGCGACCTCGGGAAGCAGGACCACATCTGGGGCAATGGCGCCTCGCCCGTGCTACACGGCGACCTCGTCCTGCTGAACTTCGGCCCCGGTCCGCGCACCTTCCTCATCGCAATGGACAAGCGCACGGGAGAGACCGTCTGGCAGAAGGATGAACCCGGCGGCCGCAGCGGCAGGGACCGCAAGCCCGGCGAGAACAGCCGTGAGGCCTGGCGCGGCTCCTGGAGCGACCCCGTGCCCTTCGAGCAGGATGGGAGGACGCTGATGCTGATGATGTTTCCCGGACGGCTGTTTGCCTTCGATCCCCTGACCGGGAAGGAGGCCTGGACCTGCGGCGGACTCAATCCCCTCGCCTACACCTCGCCGATCCACGGGGACGGCATCGCCGTGGGCATGGGCGGCTTTCGCGGCAACACCGTGGCCGTGCGCCTCGGCGGCAAAGGCGACGTGACAAAGTCGCATCGGATCTGGCTCAACGAACGCACCCAGCAACGGATCGGCTCCGGCGTCATCCACGACGGCCGCATCTACATTCTCGACGACCCCGGCCTCGCCGAGTGCATTGACCTGAAGACCGGAATCACCATCTGGCAGGAACGCCTGAAGGGACCCGGCCCCAGGACGCAGAACTGGTCGTCCATGGTCCTGGCCGACGGGAAGCTCTACGCTGTCAATCAAGGCGGCGACGCCTTTGTGCTCAAGGCATCGCCGACGTTCGCGTTGCTGAGCGTGAATCCGATGGGCGAAAAGGTGATCGGTTCGATCGCAGTTTCGGACGGGGAGCTCTTCATCCGCGGTTACAAGCGCCTCTACTGCATCGGAACGCCGAAGAAGACGGCGTCCGCGCGGTAGGTTTGAGGGTCCCGCTTCCGCCTTGAACGGGTGGGGCGAACAGTCCCCTGTGAGCCGCACTTGGAAATGCTCACGGCGGCTCACTGGGGACAGTTCGCCCCGCCTTTGCCGCAACCGTCGGCTTCGACCTGCAGCGACGCGGCAGAGCGCGAGGCCTGCCCGGCGAAGCAAAGTCCGGTTGCTTCCCGAAACGGCGGCCGCTAGGTTCGCCGCCGCATGCATCCCTCATCCAAAGACGCGTTGATCCAACACCTGGACGGCCGGGAGTTCCGAACCGCGCTCGACGCCCCGGCCGGCGGCGGCTGGCTCTCGGAACGACTGGGCGGCAAGGTCGAAGTGGACGGGATCGATCTCTACGAGGAGGAGGCCCCCGGTTACCGTAGCTTCTGGAAACACGATCTCGACGAGGGGCTCCCCGCCGACTGCGCCGGCTACGACCTGATCTGCTGCTGCGAGGGGATCGAGCACGTGGGCAGCCCGCTGCTGCTCCTGCGACATTTCCACCGGGCCCTGCGGCCGGGAGGAACGCTCATCGTGACGACGCCCAACGTCTGGTTTCCACAATCCCGGATGCAATTCGCCTTCCGCGGCTTCTTCCCTTCATTCCCGCCCCTGGCCGACAAGGTGCGGCCGGGAACCCACATGCACATCACGCCCTGGACCTATCCGCAGCTCTACGTGTTCCTCAAGCTGGCCGGCTTCCGGATGCCGCGCCTCATCCCGGAGCCGCTGTCCAAGGCAAAACACTTCTTCGAACCGCTGCTGGGTCTGCCGGCGAAGTGGTATTGCCGGGGCAAACTCCGGAAAGCCGGGTCTGAGGAGGAACGGGAGTTCTGGCGGCAGTCAGGCTCCCGACAGAGCCTGCTCAGCCGGCATTTGATGATCGAGGCGACCAAGGAAAAGGAGTGACCGAATTGTCCGCGGGGACAGTCTCCGGATCACCCCGTCAGCAGTTTCACGGCAAGGATCGCGAGCGTGACGTTCAGCACGATCCGGATGAAGGGATCGCCCTTCTTCACGGCGAGGTGGGAGCCGACCCACCCCCCGGCGGAGGTTCCGACCGCAAGAACCAGTCCGGGCAGCCACAGCACCTTGCCGTTCATTGCGTAGACGGCGAGCGACGGGATCATGTAGCCCGCGACGATGAAGACCTTGTGCATGTTGGTGCGCACGAGGTCGAGCCCCAGGACACGGTGAAGGACAGGCATGAGCAGGAAGCCGACGCCCGCCTGGATGAAGCCGCCGTAGAAGCCGACGCCGATCATTAGGAGGTGCGCGGCGGTCCTCCGCGCCGGGCCGGCCGGCGCTCCCGTCTCGCGCGCCTTATCGGCGGGTTTCGACTTCTTCTCCGAGGCCATCATGAGCATGACGAGGACCATGATCCCGGCGAGGACGCGGTTGAACCAGACCCCCTCCAGGCGCACGCCCGCAAACGCCCCGGCGACGCCCCCCGGTATCGCGCACGCGGCCAGCGACAAGCTGAGTCGGAAGTCCGAAAAGCCCCTGCTGCGGAAACCGGCAATGGCGCTGATATTCTGGGCGACGACGGCCACACGGGAAGTCCCGTTGGCGGCGGGCCCCTGGACGCCGAGCAGCACGAGCGCCGGCATCATCAGGAGAGATCCCCCGCCCGCGAGGACGTTCAGAATGCCGCCCACACAGCCGACCGCCATGAGAAGCAGGTAATGCCAGGGTTCCATGCGGCGGGCAGGAAAGGCGGGAGGGCGCCCCTCGTCAATCGCCAAAGGCGAGCACCCCGTCGATCGCCTCGCGCAACGAGTCGATCTTGAAGGGTTTGTCGATCTTGAGGTTGCCCGTGGACCTCAGGAAATCCTGGGTCTTTTCGTTGGCGACGTCGCCGCTGATGAACACGATGCGGCGCGCGAGCAGCGGCTTCAGTTTTCCAACCTCGGCGTGAAAGTCCTCGCCGTTCATATCCGGCATCCGAAAGTCTGAAAGGATGACGTCGAAGTCCCTTTCCCGCAAAAACTGAAGGGCCTCGCGGGGCGCGTTGCACAAGGTCGGCCGGTGTCCCAGGATTCCGATCATCTCCCCCAACATCTCCGCGATGGCCTTCTCGTCGTCGAGGACAAGGATCTCCGCCTCGCGCGCGCTTCTGGACGGCTCCAACGACTCCGGCGCCGGCAGGATGATGGTCGTATCGTCCGCGCCGCCCTCAAGGCCGACCGGAAACCACAAGGAGAAGACCGCTCCTCCGGACGAGGCTGCGCGGCATTCGATGCGTCCCTGATGGTCGGTCATGACGCTGTGCGCGAGAGACAGCCCGAGTCCCGTCCCGGTCCCGACCGCCTTGGTTGTGAAGAACGGTTCAAAAATCTGGGAAACCAGTTCCTCCGGCACGCCCGGCCCTTCGTCCTCCACCTCGACCAGGATCCAGTCCCCCTCGTCCCGGGTGCGGACCGTCATGGTCAGCGGCGGAGGGGATCCAACCATGGCGTGCAACGCGTTTGTGATGAGGTTCAACAGGACCTGCTGGATCTGATCCACATCCGCCAACGCCCGCGGAAGATCGTCAGCCAGGTCGAGTTCCAACGAGATCGACGCCAAGCGGAATTCGAATTCCCGCATATCCGCGACGGCCCGGACAATCTCATTCAGGTCAGCCGGTTCGCGCCGGGCCTTTCGTTCACGGGCGAAGTGCAGGAACTGGGTCACGAGCTTGGCGGCCCGTTCGGTCTCGGTCGCCACCTTTTCCAGGTCGCCCCGCGTCCGGTCGGGCAGTTCGCGCCGGGCCAGGATCAATTCCAGGTAGCCGCGCACGGTGGTGAGCGGGTTGTTGAGCTCGTGGGCGACGCCCGAGATCATCTGCCCCAGGGCCGAAAGCTTCTCGGCCTGTCGCAGCTGTCGCTCGAGGCGGGTCTTCTCCGTGTGGTCATGGAAGAACAACTGGAAGGCCGCCAGATCATCGAACCGGATTTCCGAGCCCTCGACGATCACCGGCGTCTTCCGGCCATCGCGTCGCCGGACGCTCACCGATTCGCGTCCTTCCAGCAGCGCCAGCCATTCACTTCCCGTGACCGGCGGCGGATCGGGCGGATCGATATCGAGGAACTGACCGAGTCTCACCCGGTCGATGCCAAGATCCTGCACCCCGAGCAGGTCGCGCGCCTTCCGGTTGAGTTCAAGGATGGAAAAGTCGGCGGCGGAGGCCACCACGATGGCCTCACTGGCATGCTCGAAGAGGTGACGAAATCTCGCCTCGGCGGAACGCGCCTTCCGACGGAAGACGCGGGTTTCCGAAGCTTGCTCGTCGGCGGTCGCCCAGGCCCGCCGGGCGGCAGCGATCTCCTCGTCCAGAACCAGGACAATCATGCCGATCGCGATGAGAAGATGCAGGACAGTGGAAATCAGGAACACCGCGCTCAACTGTTCGGCCGCAGTGAAAAACGGGAACGCGATCAAATGCCCCCCCCAAAGCAAGAAGCCCAATCCGAGCATGCCCGCGCCTGCGCCCGCGCCCGCCGCCCCGGCCCGGCCGCGCGCGCAAAAATAGCACCACGAAGCGAGCAGGCTGGTGGCCCCGATCAAGGAGAACAGCGGAATCTGGAACGCCAGCGGATTGTCCAAGTGGTAGGCCCCCATGCAGCTCCAAACCAGGAG
The DNA here is from genome assembly GCA_038126235.1 of Verrucomicrobiales bacterium. Lineage (GTDB taxonomy): Bacteria > Verrucomicrobiota > Verrucomicrobiia > Limisphaerales > JAYPEY01 > JAYPEY01. Next base: position 27,141 of record JAYPFK010000010.1, on the reverse strand, counting down.
AAACACCAGGAAAAGGCCTAACACGCGCGCCTTGACCCGGGCCTTCAGAAACTCCGCGCTCCCCCACAACAGGAACACCGCCGCAATTCCGATGCAGCATTGCTTCAAAACGAAGGGGACCGCGTCGACCGCATACTCCGGCAACCGGAAATTGAACAGCAACCACAGGGCATAAAAAACCCACGCAACCGTCCAGATGGTGAAATAGCGGCGCCGGGCGTAGCGGTTCAGAAAGAGCAGCAGAACCACAATGAGACAGGCGGTGAGGAGCGACACAAAGAGGGCGGCCTGCAGGTCTTCCCGGCTGAAGATCAGGTCGAATCCGATGGAAGCATTCACGTTGGTCGTGGTCGGTCGGGTTGCGCTGAACACGCAGCGCGAGGGTGCCGCGAAGCTGAGACCGATGCCACGCGGCCGACCGGATGTCAATGCGGCGGCGCCCGGGATTGCCAAGCAGGGGACGAGCGAATAGCGTTGCCGAGAGCCGGTAACTGGCAGAACAATCTGTCATTTTCGGCCAACAAACCCCCTGTCAACCGCTTGCGCCTTCGCAAACCTGGGTAAGCTTTGACACCCATTCGCCCGGCCCAAACCGGGAGCACATGCATGAAACAAACCGATCCAGAAGCCAAAGCCCGCCCGGTGAGTCCCGGATCCCGTGTCGCGTCGCTGGTGCGTTGGATCGACTCGGACCACGGTTCCCGGACCGCAGGACCGGATGAGACAGGGGAGGGCTTCGAACTGATCCGCTGCCTGCCCTTCTTGCTCATGCATGCGGCATGTCTGGCTGTGGCATGGGTCGGCTGGAGTTGGTTCGCCGTCGCCGCCGCCGCCGTCCTCTACCTGATCCGCATGTTTGCGGTGACCGGCTTCTATCACCGGTATTTCTCCCATCGATCGTTCAAGACCAGCCGGGCAGCGCAGTTCCTGTTCGCCTTGTGGGGCGCAACCGCCGTGCAGCGGGGCGCGCTGTGGTGGGCGAGCCACCATCGTCATCATCACCGGCATTCCGACACGGAAGCGGACGTTCATTCGCCCCGCCGTCACGGCTTCTGGTGGGCTCATCTGGGTTGGTTTGCGTCCTCCAAGAACTTCCCCACGGACTACGGCCGGGTGCGCGATCTGGCCAAGTTTCCCGAACTCGTCTTCCTGAACCGGTTCGACTCCCTGATGCCCGTGATCTTCGCGGGCTCACTCTACGGTCTGGGCGCGCTGCTGGAAAAATGGGCGCCGGGACTGGGAACGAACGGACCACAACTGCTGGTCTGGGGCTTCTTCGTCAGCACTGTCGTGCTGTTCCACTGCACTTGCTCGATCAACTCGCTGGCGCATGTCTTCGGACGGAAACGTTTCGACACCGCCGACGATAGCCGAAACAGCTTCCTGCTGGCCTTGGTGACCCTCGGCGAGGGATGGCACAACAACCACCACCACTACATGCATTCAACCCGACAGGGTTTCTGCTGGTGGGAGATCGATCTCACTTACTACGCGCTGAAGCTCCTTGAGCGGCTCGGCATCATCTGGGACCTCCGTCCAGTGCCCGCCTCGGTCTATGCCGAAGCCCCGGAGGACAGGCAATGAGCCGGGTCGCGATCATCGGGGCAGGCATCGCCGGCCTGGGTTGCGCGCGCTTTCTGCACCGGGACCACGACCTCACCATCTTCGACCCCAACGGGCACGCCGGCGGGCACTCAAACACGGTGTCCGTGAACGAAGCCGGCCGGGAACTGCCGATCGACACCGGTTTCATGGTCTACAACGAGGTCACCTACCCGAATCTTACCCGGTTGTTTCGCGAACTGGACGCGCCGGTGAAGAAGACCTCCATGTCCTTCAGCGTGCAGCATGTTCCCACCGGACTGGAATACTGCGGCTCCAGCCTCAATCATCTCTTTGCCCAGCGGAGCAACCTTCTCAACCTCCGTTACTGGAGGATGTTGAAACAGATCGACCGTTTCAACCAGGAGGCCGTCGAGGCGCTGGAGGATCCAACCACCCGCTCGCTGAGCCTGGCGGACTACGTTCACGAGCGGGGCTACGGCCGGGACTTCTTTGATCTCTATCTCGTCCCGATGAGTTCCGCGGTCTGGTCCACGCCTCCGGAGAAGATGCTCCGATTTCCCGCTTCGACCCTGCTCCGCTTCTTTCACAACCACGGGTTCCTCGGGCTCCATACCCAACATCAATGGTGGACAGTCGAGGGGGGCGCGAAGGAGTACGTCCGCCGCTTGATCGCGCCGTTCCGGGACAGGATCCAACTGGGTCAGGCCGCGCTTCGCGTCGAAGAACGGGCGGACGGGGTCCGGGTGGGGACAGCGGACGGGGAAACGCTGGCCTTCGACAAGGTCGTGCTCGCCTGTCACGGAGATGAAGCCCTGCGCCTCTTGGCCCAGCCCGACACGCAGCAGGAACAACTCCTGAGCCGGTTTCACTACGAACCCAACGTCGCCACCCTCCATACGGATCCTCGGAACATGCCGAAAACGAAACGGGCCTGGGCTTCCTGGAACTACCGGATGGAGCGGGACGAAGCGGGAGAAACGCGCGCATCGACGATCTACTGGATGAACAGCCTGCAGGGCGTTTCAGACCGGCAGGACTACTTTGTCTCCATCAATGGAGAGAGCGGAATCCGGCCGGACCGGATCCTCAAACAGATTCGCTACGAACATCCTTTGTTCGACGTGGAGGCGGTCGCGGCCCAGGCGAAACTCCCCGAATTGAACCGTCGATCCCCCGATCAGCGGTTGTTTTTCTGCGGCAGCTACTTCCGCTACGGATTCCACGAGGACGCTTTCACCTCGGGCCTGGAAGCCGCGCGCGCGTTGGCTGGAAGGGAGGTCTGGCAATGAGGGGGTATCGATCGGGCCTCTACGAATGCGGGATGATGCATCAGCGGCTGCGGCCGCGCCGATATGGCTTCCGCCACCGCATCTTCATGTTCTGTCTCGACCTGGACGAATTGGACGAACTGAACGAACGGCTGACCCTGTTCGGCCGCAACCGCTTCAACCTCTACAGCTTTCACGATCGCGACCATCTCTCTTACGAGAGCGACGGCGTCAAACACAACATCCAGACATGGTTGCGCCGGCGCGGGGTGACGACCCTGGAGGACGATCGCATCCAGTTGCTGACCCTGCCCCGGGTGATGGGATACGTGTTCAACCCGGTGTCGTTCTACTTCTGTTTCCGGCGCGACGGAGAGCCGGTCTGCGCGGTGGCGGAGGTGGGCAACACCTTCCGCGAGATGAAACGATTCCTCGTTCCGCTGCGTCCCGGATCCCAGGAGGGGACGTTCCGCGTCGAGACCCCGAAGGCCTTCTATGTCTCCCCATTTTCCGGTCTGGACCTGAAATTCGACTTCCAACTGGCGGCGCCCGGCGAACGGTTGCGGATCCGCGTCGATGACCACGACGAGGAAGGCTGCAGCCTGCGAAGCGCGCTATGGGGCAGGCGGGTGGAATTGACCGACGGAAGCCTGGCGTGGTTCGCCGTCAAGTATCCCCTGATGACGCTCCGCGTGATCGGCCTGATCCATTGGCACGCCCTGATTCTCTGGCTGAAGAAGGTCCCCTTCATCCGCAAGGCGGCCCGCCCCGAAAGCCAACTTGGAGTCATGAATCCCCACAAAACCCTCCTCCAGAACCCACAATGAGCACACAAGCGCCACCCACCTCCGGAACCGCGACCGCCCACCTCTGTTCGGCCGCCCCGACGCGCCGCGCCGGACTCCATGAATCCATCGTGCTGCGCGCCCTGCGGCGGATGCGCCGCGGCCGACTCGAGGTGACAATGCCCGATGGACAGGTCCTCTCGCTCGGTGATTCCCCCGAGGAGGGTTCGGCCGCCCTGACCGTCACGAACCCGGACTTCTTCACGAAATGCGTCCTTTACGGGGATGTCGGGTTCGGGGAGGCCTACGTGGACGGCGATTGGGAAACCGACGACATCGCGGACGTGATCCGCTGGCTCATTCTCAACGTGCAGGACGCCCCGGGGATGTCCGGCTCCTCCGCGGGAGCCGGGCTGATCAACCTGCTTTCGGCGGCCAACCGGTTGACCCACCTCCTCCGCCCGAACAGCCGGCGCATCAGCCGGCGCAACATCCGGGAGCACTACGACCTGGGCAACGAGCTCTACGAACTGTTCCTCGACAAATCGATGACTTACTCCAGCGGCTTGTTCCAGGGCGACGAGACGCTCGAGGAGGCCCAGGAAGCGAAGTACCGCCGCCTGTGCGAGCAGTTGCGACTGAAGTCGGGCGACCACGTCCTCGAGATCGGCTGCGGCTGGGGCGGCTTCTGCTGTTACGCCGCCCGCCATTACGGATGCCGCGTCACCGCCGTGACGATCTCGCAGGCGCAACTGGACTACGCCCGCGCCCGGATTGAGCGGGAGGGCGTTGCGGACCGGGTGCGGATTAAGCTTTGCGACTATCGGGACCTGACCGGGACCTTCGATAAGATTGTCTCCATCGAGATGCTGGAGGCAGTGGGCGAGGCCTACGTGGACGGCTACTTTGCCAAGTGCGCCAAGCTGCTGAAGCCGAATGGCCTGCTCGCGCTGCAAATGATCACCTGCCCGGACGGCCGCTACCAGTCGTTCCGCAAAGGGGTGGACTGGATCCAGAAGCACATCTTCCCGGGCTCGCTGCTCATGTCCGTCGGACGGGTCAACCAGGCGGTGAACCGGACAGGGCAACTCTTCCTGCATGACCTCAAGGACATGGGAACGTCCTACACGAGAACCCTGCGCCTCTGGCGCGAGCGATTCAACGCCCGGCTGGACGAGGCGCGCGGACTGGGCTTCGACGAAGCGTTCATCCGCAAGTGGAACTATTACCTGAGTTACTGCGAGGCGGCCTTTGACATGCGCAACATCAGTGTGACCCAGGTCGTCTTCACGCGCCCCAACAACCTGACGCTCTCCGAGCGCGACTGAATTCCGACGATGATCATCGGTCTGCGAATCTTCTTCGCCTTTGTTCTCGGGGCGATGCTCGGGGTGACCAGCTGGGCCAGTCTGGACACGGCCCTCTGGGATATCCCCCGGCAGGTCGTTGGGCACCCCTGGTTCGTGGCTTCCCTGTTCGACGCCTATTTCGGCTTCCTCACCTTCTACGTGTGGCTCGCCTACAAGGAACCGGGCTGGGCGGCGCGCACCCTCTGGCTGGCCCTGATCCTGGCGCTTGGGAACATCGCCATGGCTTCCTACATGCTTCTGCAGTTGTTCCGTCTGCCGCCGGACGCCTCCATGGAACAGCTCATCCTTCGCCGGAGGGTCGCCGGATGAATGAACCGATCAGAACCGCCGCTCCGACGCGGGCTCCAGCCCGCTGGAAGGAGAACTTGATGCGCCCCCTCAGGGAACAGTTGCGACGCGGGCTTTCGCCGCGGGAACTCTCGGTGACGGTTTCGCTCGGAGCCGTCCTGGGAGTCTTTCCGATCCTGGGTTCGACGACCGCCCTGTGTTTCCTGGCCGCCTGGGCGTTCCGACTCAACCACCCCGTGATCCAGGCGGCCAACTGGCTGGTCGCCTGGGTTCAACCCGCCTTGATCCTTCTTTTCGTGAGACTCGGCGAACGCGCCTTGAGAGCCGAGCCCGTCCCCTTCGATCCGCGGGAACTGATCGAGGACTTCACGGCATCGCCAACGGCTTTCCTGGCTCGTTTCGGAATGACAGGCCTCCACGGCATCCTGGGCTGGGCGATGGTCGCCGTTCCGCTGGGAGCGGCTTGCGCGGCGCTGCTCGAACCCGCCCTTCGCAACCTCGGCTTCCGCCTGAAAGGAGAAGCGTCATGAGGATGGAACTCGTCTGGCCTTTGGGCGCAGCGGCGGCGGCGGTCGCCGCGATGATGTGCCTCGTTTTCGTTTTCGCCCGGCGAATCCGGAACTACGGCGTCGTGGATGTCGCCTGGTCCTGGGCTTTCATTCCCGTCACCGGCATCTATGCTCTACTGATGGAAGGCGATCCCTCCCGTCAGGCGCTGGTCCTGACCCTGGTGTGCGGCTGGAGCGGGCGGCTGGGCTGGCATCTGTATCGCCGGGTCGCCCATGAGCATCCGAAAGAAGACGGGCGCTACGCGCAGTTGCGGGTCGAATGGGGGGACGCGACCCACGCGAGGATGTTCTGGTTCTACCAGCTTCAAGGGATCGTCCTGACCGCGCTGTCCCTCCCCTTCCTCCTGATCGCCGCCAACCCGACGCCGACGCTTGTTCCGGTCGAGTGGATGGGAGCGACGCTGGTATTGGTCGCCTTGACCGGCGAGGCGGTCGCTGATTGGCAACTGGACCGTTTCAAGGCCGATCCCTCCAACCGGGGAAGGACTTGTCGTCGCGGGCTCTGGGGCTTCTCCCGTCACCCAAACTACTTCTTCGAGTGGCTGGTGTGGGTGGGGTTTTTCCTCGCGGCGTTGGGATCTCCGGGAGGCGTTTTCTCCGTGGGTTCCCCCTCGTTGATTCTCTATTTCCTCCTCACCAAGACCGGCATCCCCGCCACCGAGGAACAGGCCCTGCGCAGCCGGGGCGACGACTATCGCGAATATCAACGAACCACCAGCGCCTTTGTGCCCTGGTTCAGAAAGACACAACCATGAAACTCATCGACTCCCTCCTCACCCGGGACCTCCTGCCCGACTGGCTCATCCGGATCGGCATCCGGAATCTGCTCCGGCAGCGACTTCGCGAAGAACGCGAACCCACGGAGGAACGCCAAAACGCGAAACTCCAGGCCCTCGTCGCTCGCCTGCGCGCCAGCCCGATCGCGATCGAGACCCGCGCGGCGAACGAGCAACACTACGAAGTGCCCACCCGCTTCTACCAGCTGTGCCTGGGCGCCAGGCTGAAATACAGCTGCGGGTATTGGGACAAGGGGGTGGAGACCCTCGACGCCGCGGAGGAGCGGATGCTCCAGATCACCTGCGAACGCGCCGGCCTGGCCGATGGCCAAGACATCCTGGAGCTGGGATGCGGCTGGGGCGCCATCTCGTTGTGGATGGCGGAGCGTTATCCCAACTCCAGGATCCACGCGGTTTCCAACTCAGCGTCACAGAAGGCGCACATCGACGCGGAAGCCGCGCGACGGGGAATCCGGAATTTGCGGGTGGAAACCTGCGACATGAACCGCTTCGAAACCGATCGGGAATATGATCGCGTCGTGTCCGTGGAGATGTTCGAGCACATGAAGAACTTCGAACGCCTGATGGGGAACATCAGCCGTTGGCTGCGGCCCGGCGGGAAGCTGTTTGTCCACATCTTCACCCACCGGGATCTGACCTACGAGTTTGTCGAGCGCGATGCCTCAGACTGGATGTCCCGTCACTTCTTCACCGGGGGCATCATGCCATCCGACGATCTGCTCCTGAACTTCCAGGAGAAACTCCGCCTGTCCGACCGTTGGCGGGTCAACGGGAACCACTACGCGCGCACTGCCGAAGCCTGGCTTGAACGCATGGACGCCAACGATCCCGAGGTTCGCAGCCTCTTCAGCGAGGTCTACGGCGAGCGCAACGTGGAGAAATGGCGCGTCTACTGGCGGGTCTTCTTCATGGCCTGCGCCGAATTATGGAAGTTTCGCGATGGCGATGAATGGATGGTCTCCCATTACCTGTTCGAGAATGCGGCGAAATCCGCGTCCACCAATGGCGATTCCGGCGAATCAGGCGCGAACCCGAGGGGAGAAGAACTTTGCGCCCTCAAGGGCTGAGGTTCGCGCGATCAGCTCGACGGTTCTCGAAGCCGGGTCAGCAGGTTCTCCAGCTCCGTGGGGCTGTCCGCCACGCGGGCTCCAATCTCCTCCAAGGTATCGCGGTGACCGCGAGCGGCCCGGCCCCCGACAATGAGCGCGGTGGATTGGGGCAACAACTTGGCCAGCGCCCGGAACTCGTCCGCCAGGGCCGGATCGTCCGGGGGATAAACAACGCTCAGGGCCACGGCGCGTGAGCGGCTCTGTCTCGCGGCCCCCGCGATCTCCAGCGCAGGAAGACTCGGACCAAGGTAGGTGGTCCGCCAACCGAGTTGGCCGGCCGCCGCGGCCGCGATCACCGCCCCCAACTCATGCGCCTGCCCCGCCGGCGTGGTCACCAGCAGACCGGGAGCGTTCGGCGAGGGCGCGTAGCCCTTGATCGCCTGCCCCAGGAATACCTTGATCGCAGCGGTCGCAAAATGCTCGTGCGCCGCCGTGATTTCACCGTCCTGCCAAAGATCTCCCACGCTTTGCGCCAGCGGACAGACGACTTTTCTCAGGAATCCGCGACTTCCCAGTTCGATTGAAGCGGCCTGCAAAGCCTCTTCAAAACGCTGAGAATCCAAGGTGCGGATCGCTTCCAGAGCGGCCTCCGTGTGCGGAAGCGCATTCTTGCCCTGGCCGTTCGGGGCGAGCGGTTGCCCTTTGTCCTCGGCAGCCTCCTCCGGCGTCGTCTCCGCCATGCGTTGCAACTCGTCCGCCGAAGAGCGCGCGATCGCGCCAATGCTGTGCCCGCGCCGCGTCAACCAAGCCAGCAGATTCAATTTGGCGACGTCCTCCTCCGAGTAGAAACGCCGATTGGAATCGGTCCGATGAGGAGCCACCGCAGAATACCGCTTCTCCCAGACCCTAATCACATGCGGTGAAAGTCCGGTCCGGTTGGCAACGACACGTATGGAATGCAAAGGAGTCATGAACGGGAGCAAGTTAAACAGAAATAAGACAACCGCAAGATGCTGAACTCGAACTTTTTAGCAATTATTCCGCGATTCTTCGAAAAACTTTTATTGAACAAAAGTTTGACATGAAATGTTTAATAGACACAAGTTAGACAAAACCTGACGAAAACATGAAAACACTGAACGAATACGAGCCCCGGGGAAACACAAACGCCGCCGCCAAAGCTGCCCGCTCCTACGATCGCAGCCGCTCACTGGATTTCGCCACCGCGAGACGATCGGACGCGGACTGGACCGAGACCGAGGCGACCGACCCGTCGGGCGCAAACAAGCAGGAAAGCCGGGATTCACTGCGGGCCTATCTCAAGGAGATTAGTCGCATGGGGCTCGTAACGCCGGCAGAGGAGGTGGAACTGGCTGATCGGATCAAACGAGGGGACGAGGCAGCCCGGCAGCGGTTGATCGAAGCCAACCTGCGGTTGGTGGTGAAGATCGCGCGGGACTATGAGCACGTCGGGCTTCCGCTGCCCGACCTGATCAACGAGGGCAACATCGGTTTGATGAAGGCGGTGGATCGCTTCGACCCCGCGAAGGGAGCGAAATTCTCCACCTACGGCGCGTTCTGGATCAAACAGGCCATCAAGCGGGCCCTGGCCAATCAGTCCAAAACGATCCGCCTTCCCGTGCACATGGTCGACAAGATCTACCACATGCGTATTGCCGCGCACCGCCTTCAGGAACTGCTCGGACGCGAACCCTACGACCAGGAACTCGCCGACGAAATGGGGCTAAAGTTGAAACAGATCCGCCGGATGAAACGGGCCGCCCGTCGGCCGGCGTCTCTTGACGCCCCTCTCGGAAACCCCGACTCCAGCAACCTGAATGAGGTGGTGGAGGATTCCCGCGTGGAACTGCCCCTCGATCGCATGCAGAATGAGGACAGCATCCAAGCGATCCGGGCGCTGGTGCAGAAGTTGCCGGAACGCGAACGAGCCATACTCAGCCAACGCTTCGGCCTCGACGGGGAAACGCGGCTGACGCTCGAAGAAATCGGAGCCCAGTTGCGGGTGACCCGCGAGCGGATTCGCCAGTTGCAGAACCGCGCGCTGGGGCGATTGAAGCGGATGCTCGCGGATCTCGACGCCGCCGGGGCAGCCGTGGCGTGAACGCTCTTTTTCCAGACCAAGCACGAAACACAAACCAAGCATGAAAACGATTCTGAGCGCGTTGACCCTGGGCCTTGTCCTGTCGACCGCTTCCGCCGCCACAGACGCCTCGCCCTACCACGAGGAATGGCCCCAATGGCGGGGGCCGGAGCGGGACGGCATCCACCGCGGAGCCCATTGGCCGACAGGTCTCGAAGAGGACAAGCTCCAACTGACCTGGAGGAAGGAACTCGGGCCCGGCTATTCCAGCCCGGTATTGACGAAAACGCGCGTGTTCACCGTAGAGACCCGGGACAAACGGGACGAGGTGGTGCGGGCGTTTGATCGACGGTCCGGGAAGGAACTGTGGGCTACCGACTGGGAAGGAGCGATGAGCGTGCCCTTCTTCGCCCGCGCGAACGGCAGCTGGGCGCGCTGCACTCCCACCGTGGACGAGGGGCGTCTCTACGTGGGGGGCATGCGGGATCTGCTGGCGTGCCTCGACGCCGAGACCGGCAAGCTGTTGTGGAAGGTCGACTTCGTCGAGCGCAACCAAACGCCGCTTCCCAGCTTTGGTTTCGTCAGCTCCCCCATGGTTCACGGCGACCATGTCTACGTACAGGCCGGGGGCGGCTTCATGAAATTGGACAAACGCACGGGTGGGACCAAGTGGAAAACGCTGGACGACGGCGGAGGCATGTATGGCAGCGCCTTTTCCTCGCCGGTGGTGGAAAACCTGGGCGGCAGGACCCTAGCCCTGGTGCAGACCCGCTCCAACTTGGCCGGCGTCGATCTGGAAACCGGTCGTGAGATCTGGAAACACCCGGTGAAGGCGTTCCGCGGCATGAACATCCTCACCCCGATCGTCCACCGGGGCGGCCTGTTCACCAGCGCCTACGGCGGCCGCACCTCGATGTTCCGCCCCGTCGCCGCCGGGAATGGGACCGAGCTCGAACTGGCCTGGGACAACAAGCTGCAAGGTTACATGTCGACCCCGGTCGTGATTGAAGGCCACGCCTACTTACACCTTCGAAACACCCGGTTTGCCTGCGTCAACCTGGACTCCGGAGAGATCGCTTGGACGTCCTCCAAAAAGTTCGGGAAATACATGTCCCTGGTCGCCCAAGGCAATCGTATCCTCGCCTTGGACGAGCGAGGCATCCTCTTCCTCATTCAGGCCGACACCAAGGACCTGGAGATTCTCTCCGAAAGAAAGGTCTCCGATCAGGATACCTGGGCTCATGTCGCCGTCGCCGACAGCCAGGTGTTCGTGCGAGAACTCAATGCCCTCAGCGTCTTCGACTGGACTGACAACAGGTAGGAGGTTCACGGTCCGTATGCCATGAGCGACTCCCCCATCCTGCTGTGGTTCAGAAACGACCTCCGTCTCCGCGACAACGATGCGCTCTCCGAGGCGGTCCGGACCGGTCGCCCGCTCATCCCCTGCTTCATCTGGTCGCCGGAGGACGAGGAGGACTGGCGGCCCGGGGAGGCATCGAACGCCTGGCTTCATCACTCGCTCGGGTGTCTCGCGGAAAGCCTGGCGGAGCGTGGATTGCGTTTGATTCTGCGCCAAGGACCGGCCGAGGCGGAACTGGGACGACTGATCGCGGAGACCGGCGCGACCGCGGTCTTCTGGAATCGGCGCTACGAGCCGGCGATCATCGCGCGCGACTCGACGATCAAACAGTCGCTCGGCGAATCAGGCCTGGAGGCTCGCAGCTGGAATTCCTCCCTGTTGATTGAGCCCACGTCTTTACTGAACAAGTCGGGCCGACCGTTCCAGGTCTTCACCCCATTCTGGAAGGCTTGCCTAAAGCGCGGATTCGCGTCGCCGACTTCCTTGCCCGGAGGAACGCTTCGCGGGCCGAATACGCAGCCCGCCTCGCTGAATCTGGAGCGACTGGAACTGCTGCCCTCGCTCGACTGGGGGAAGACGGTCGTGTCCGGCTGGAAGATCGGCGAAACCGCCGCCCGGAACCGCCTGCGATCCTTCGCGAGACAGGCCTCTCGAGACTACCAGCGCGACCGGGACATCCCCTCCGTCGATGGCACGTCCGCGTTGTCGCCCCATCTCCACTTTGGCGAGATCGGCCCACGTGAGATCGCCGCGGCAATCCGGGCCGCTGCCCCGGACTCACGCGGCGCACAGGTTTACCTCAGCGAGATCGGCTGGCGGGAATTTGCGCATTCCCTCCTGTTCCACTTTCCGCACACCACGACGGAGCCGTTGAAAGCGGACTTCGAACGTTTTCCCTGGGAGCCCGATGAGACCCTGTTGCGTCGATGGCAACGCGGCGAAACGGGCTATCCCATCGTCGATGCCGGCATGCGCCAACTCTGGCAGACCGGTTGGATGCACAACCGCGTCCGCATGATCGTGGCGTCGTTCCTGGTGAAGCACCTGCTCCAACCCTGGCAGCGCGGCGCCGAATGGTTCTGGGACACCCTCTTCGACGCCGATCTCGCCAGCAACACGCTCGGCTGGCAATGGACGGCGGGTTGCGGCGCCGACGCCGCGCCCTACTTCCGCGTCTTCAACCCGACGACGCAGGGTGAAAAATTCGACCCCGTCGGCAACTACGTCCGTCGCTGGGTTCCCGAACTGAAGGCCATGCCCGACAAGTTCATTCATCAACCCTGGGCCGCGCCCGGGGACTTGAGGCGCGCCTCGGCGGACTACCCGGCGCCCCTCGTGGACCACAAGCAGGCCCGCGCCCGCGCGCTCCTCGCCTACGACCGGATGCGGCTTTGAGCTCCGAGACGGGGCGCGGGGCGAATTGTCCCCAATGAGCCGAAGCGAACGTGTCCCGGCGCGGCTCACCGAGGATGTTACGCCCCGACTGCATTGCCATCCCGGCATTCGCGCGCGCGAGCCGGACCGCCGCCGCGCTTGCGCGAAAGGGCGCCATCTCGTAACGTCCGGTTCATCTGGAGAACGCAGATCTCATGGCGGACGCGAACCACAGACAATTTGATTTTCTCGTCATCGGCAGCGGCGTGGCTGGACTTTCCTTCGCGTTGCACGCCAGCCGACTGGGCTCGGTGGGGCTGGTGACCAAGAAGGACCGCGCGGAGTCGAACACCAATTATGCCCAGGGCGGCATCGCCGCGGTCACCTCGGATGAGGACAGCTTCGACCTCCACGTGAAGGACACACTGGCCGCCGGCGCCGGGCTGTGCCGGGAGAACGTGGTGCGGACGATCGTCGAGGAGGGTCCCGCCCGCGTGCAGGAACTCATCGACCTGGGCATGCGTTTCTCGGAGCGCATGGCAATCACGGATGACGGATCGCCCGCCTACGACCTCGGCAAGGAGGGCGGCCATTCGAAACGCCGCATCCTCCACGCCAAGGACGTCACCGGCCGGGAGATTGAGAAGGCCCTGCTGGCGGCGGTCGCGGAGGAACCGCGGATCGAGGTGTTCGAGGATCATCTCGCGGTCGATCTGATCACGACGCAGAAGCTGGGCTACGCGGTGGAAAACCGTTGTCTCGGCGCCTACGTGCTGGACAAGCCGAACAGCCGGGTGGCGACCTTCGCGGCGCGCGCGGTCGTCCTGGCCAGCGGCGGCTGCGGCAAGGTCTACCTCTACACGACCAACCCCGACGTCGCGACCGGCGACGGCGTGGCGATGGCCTACCGGGCGGGCGCGTCCGTCGCGAACATGGAGTTCGTGCAGTTCCATCCCACCTGCCTCTACCATCCCAAGGCGAAATCGTTCCTAATCAGCGAGGCCGTCCGGGGTGAAGGCGGGATGTTGCGCAACCAGGCCGGCGAGGAATTCATGGCGGACCAGCACCGGCTCAAGGAGCTGGCGCCCCGTGACATCGTCGCCCGCGCGATCGACAGCGAGATGAAGCGGACCGGCGCGGACTGCGTCTTCCTCGACATCACGCACAAGCCGGCCCCCTTCACAATCGATCGTTTCCCGAACATCTACGACCGCTGCCTCGAACTGGGCATCGACATGACCAAGGAGACCATCCCGGTCGTGCCGGCCGCGCACTACCAGTGCGGCGGGGTGGTCGCGAACATCGATGGACAAACGGACATCCCCGGCTTGTTCGCGATCGGCGAGGTCGCCTGCACCGGCCTGCACGGCGCCAACCGGCTCGCCAGCAATTCGTTGCTGGAAGCGCTCGTCCTGGCGCAGCGCTCCGCGGCAAAGCTCCAGGCGGAGCCGCCGAACGCCGTGGACTTCGACATCCCCGACTGGCATTCCGGCGCGGCCACCGATCTGGACGAGTTGGTCGTCGTCTCCCACAACTGGGACGAGATTCGTCGTCTCATGTGGGACTATGTGGGCATCGTGCGCACGAACAAGCGCCTGAAGCGCGCGCGCAAGCGCGTGGCCAACCTGCAGGAGGAGATCGTCGAATACTACTGGGACTTCCTGGTGACCGCCGATCTGCTGGAACTGCGCAATATCGCCACCGTCGCCCAGTTGATCATCGAGTGCTCCCTGCGCCGTCCCGAGAGCCGGGGCCTCCACTACAACCTCGACCACCCCCAGCCCGATCCCGCCTGGGCGCAAAAGGACACCGTGGTGCGCCGCGAGGCCTAGGCGTGCAGGAAAGGCGCGGGGAGTCCAACCCGCTTCGATGTTCGGAATCCCCGCGCCGACAAACGCCACGGGCCGAAGCAAGAATTGGGCGCTTTCGCGCAATCCCTGCATGGCGATGCCCCCCTCCTGTGCGAAGTGTCTCATCGCACAAAAGTTGACGTCGACGCTGGCAACACGCGTGGCGGCTTTTTTTGTCCCGTCGCCTCGGCGGCCCGCGTCAATGGCACACGAGTCCAATCACTGCGAACACGATGAAGACAGCCGACCTTCCCTCCTCACACGATCCTTCCCCCTTGCTTCCACCCGCCAGCCGACGTGAGTTCCTGGAACGCGCCGGGACCGGCTTTGGCGCGCTGGCCTTGGCCGGAATGCTGCAGACCGAGAACGCGCGGGCGGAGAACAGCCTTTCGCCGCTGGCTCCCAAGCAGCCGCATTTTCCGACCCGGGCCAAGCGCGTCATCCACATCTTCGCGCAGGGCGGCCCCTCCCATATCGACACCTGGGATCCCAAGCCCATCCTTCAGCAACAGGACGGCAAGACCCTGCCCAACATGAACGGCCTGGGCTACGGCTCGCCCTTCCGGTTCCTGCCGCAGGGTCGCGCCGGCCTGGAGATCAGCGAGGTCTGGCCCAAACTCGGCCAGTTCGCCGACGACATGTGCGTCATCCGCTCGATGTTCACCGACATCCCGGCGCACGACGTCTCGACGGTGATGATGAACACCGGCTCGCTGCGCATCATCAAGCCCAGCATGGGCTCGTGGGTCGTGTTCGGCCTCGGAACAACAAACCAGAACCTGCCCGGTTTCATTTCCCTGCGTCCGGGCGGCAATCCCCCCGGAGCCTCGAAGAACTGGAACTCCGCCTTCCTCCCCGGCGTCTACCAGGGCACGGCGATCAACACCTCCATCAAGGACGTGTCCAAGATGATCGCCAACATCAGGAACCCCTACACCTCCCCCGAAGCGCAGCGGCTTCAACTCGACCTGATCCACAAGCTCAATTTCAAGCACAGCCAGAAGCTGTCCAAGAACGCCGCCCTCGAGTCGCGCCTGGAAGCCTACGAGATGGCCTTCAAGATGCAGACCGAGGCCACCGAGGTCTTCGACATCTCCAAGGAGCCGCAGAAGGTCCGCGAACGCTACGGCGCCGACAACACCGCCCAGGGCCGGCAGTTCCTCATGGCTCGACGGCTGCTGGAGCGCGGCGTGCGCTTCGTCCAGGTCTGGGCCGGCGGCTGGGACCATCACAACAACCTCCAGACCGCCCTCCCCGCCAAGGCCCGCGAGATTGACAACCCCATGGCCGCCTTCATCGAGGACCTCAAGCAGCTCGGCATGCTGGA
This sequence comes from Verrucomicrobiales bacterium, assembly GCA_038126235.1. Lineage (GTDB taxonomy): Bacteria > Verrucomicrobiota > Verrucomicrobiia > Limisphaerales > JAYPEY01 > JAYPEY01. The sequence goes on along the minus strand of JAYPFK010000010.1, from coordinate 11,437 downwards.
CAGCACCCTCGTCATCTGGAACGGCGAGTTCGGCCGCACCGCCACCGCCGGCGGCGACGGCGCCAGCCGCGGCCGCGACCACAACGCCCGAGCCTTCAGCACCGTCCTCATGGGCGGCGGGGTCAAGGGCGGCATGGCCTACGGCAAGACCGACGAATTCGGCCATGCCTCCGTCGAGAACAAGGTCCACATCCACGACCTGCACGCCACCATCATGGCGCTGCTCGGCTTCGACCACACCAAGCTCACCTATCGCTACAACGGACGCGACTTCCGCCTCACCGACAACTTCGGCAACGTCGTCTCCAAGATCATCGCCTGACCGCCTGCGCGAAGTTGAACCTGGCGCATTTGACGCCCGCCTCCTGCACACCCGGACCCTCCGACCCCGCCCCATGAAAAGAGTCATCCTTCCACTCGTGTTCCTCGGCGCGCCGCTGGTCTTTCAGACAGCCGCCCGCGACCTCTCCAAGGCCAAGATCGAATTCTTCGAGAGCAAGGTCCGCCCCGTCCTCGCCAACGATTGCTACCGCTGCCACAGCGAAAAGCACAAGGTCAAGGGCGGCCTCGTGCTCGACACCAAGGAGGGCCTCTTCAAGGGCGGCGACACCGGTCCCGCCGTCGTGCCCGGCCATCCCGAACAAAGCCTGCTGATCCGTTCCGTCGAATACTATGACGAGGACCTGCAGATGCCGCCCAATCACAAGAAACTCGACGACAAGGAGGTCTGGGCCTTCAAGCAGTGGGTTCTCCTCGGCGCGCCCTATCCCCGGCCGCCCGCCATCGGTTCGGCCGCGGTCGGGGAAGGCCCGTCCGTGACGGCGGACTGGGGCTACTCGAAGGAGGTCCTCAACCATTGGGCCTTTCAACCGGTGAAAAAGCCGCTCCTCCCCGGCGTGAAACAACGCGAATGGGTGCGGGACGAGATCGACGCCTTCATCCTCGCGCGCCTCGAACAGTCCGAACTCAAACCCCAGGCCCCGGCCGACAAACGCGCGCTGCTCCGCCGCGCGTCCTTCGACCTCACCGGCCTGCCGCCGCCCCCCGAGGAGGCCGACGCCTTCGCCAACGACGCCTCGCCCCAGGCCTTCGAAAAGGCGGTCGACCGCCTGCTCAAGTCGAAACACTTCGGCGAACGCTGGGGACGCCACTGGCTGGATGTGGCCCGCTACGCCGACACCAAGGGCGACGCCAATCGCACCTCCGTCTACATCTACCCCTACTCCTGGGTCTACCGGGACTACGTGATCGCCTCCCTCAATGCCGACAAACCCTACGACCAGTTCATCCGCGAGCAGATCGCCGGCGACTACCTCCTCGCCAACGGCTCCGCCGGCCAGGACGCCATCGCCGGGCTCGGTTTCCTCACCCTCGGCAACCGCTTCGGCGGCGCGGGTGAGGAGATCATCAACGACCGCATCGACACCGTGACCAAGGCTTTCCAGGGCCTCACCGTCTCCTGCGCCCGCTGCCACAACCACAAGTTCGACCCCGTCACCCAGGATGACTACTACGGCATGCGCGGCATCTTCGCCAGCTGCGAGGAGCCGGACGAGTTCCGCAAGTATCCCCTCATGGGCAAACCCGACACCGCCTCGACCGAATTCAAATCCTACGCCGCCGAATACCAGAAGCGACAGGCGGCCCTCCAGAAGTTCTACGACGACGACGTCAACAAGTGGCTCGCCAAATGCCGCGAGAAGGCCGCGGTCTTCCTGCTCGCCTACGCGCAGAGCAACGGCGGCCGCGACCGCGACAAGTGGACCGAGATCCTTCAGCAGAACAAGCTCAACTTCAACGACCGCCGATGGATGGGCCAGCTTTGGCAGCGCGTCATCGGCGAGGGAAACAACCGCAACAGCCCGCTCTACGGCATCTTCGGCCCCTATCACAAGTTCCGCGCCGCGGCCGACAAGAAGACCTTCGCGGCCGACGCCAGGGGCATCGTGACCGAGCTGCAGAAGAGCAAGGGCGTGAACTACCGGGTCAAGCGCGCCTTCCGCGGCGTCCCCGCCAGCATGGCCCAGGTGGCCGCTCTCTACGGCGGGATCTTTGAGGCGGCCGACGCGGCCGCCAAGACCGCCGAGAAGATCGGCTCACGTCGGAAGATGGACCCGAATCTCGCCGCCATCCTCGGCTTCGCCTACATGGTCGACCGCTCCAAGGATGCCTCCAAACCGCCCTTCGAGCGGCTTCGCGACGGCCGCGTGCTGTCCCGCCCGCTGGAGGGCCGCGAGGTCCAGTTGAAATCCCGCATCGCCGAACTGGAGGCCAGCCATCCCGGCGCGCCGCCCCGGGCGATGATCGTCCGCGACAAGCAGAAGGTCGTCGACTCCCCCATCTTCATCCGCGGCAACGCCCGCGATCCCGGCGAGGTCGTCCCGCGCCAGTACATCCGCATCGTGAAGGGCGACGTGCAGAAGCCCTACCCGCCCGGACAGAGCGGCCGCCTCCAGCTCGCCTACGACATCTCGAGCAAGGAAAACCCCCTCACCGCGCGCGTCATGGTCAACCGGGTCTGGCAGCACCTCTTCGGCGCCGGCTTCGTGTCCACCCCCGACGATCTGGGCGTGATGTCCGATCCCCCCACCCACCCGCAGCTGATCGACTATCTCGCCAACGAGTTCATGGAGAATGGCTGGTCCCTCAAGCAGCTGATCCGCAAGATCGTCCTCTCCAACGCCTACCGCCAGAGCAGCGACGACAACCCCCGCTTCGCCCAGATCGACCCCTCGAACAAGCTCCTCTGGCGGCAGAACCTGCGCCGCCTGGAATTCGAGGCGATGCGCGATTCCCTGCTCGCCATCGGCGGCACCCTGGACCGCACCGTCGGCGGCAAGCCCTTCGACCTCAACAACGAGCGCTCCCGCCGCCGCACCGTCTACGCGAAGATCGACCGCGGCAACCTCTCCTCCGTCCTCAACGACTTCGACTTCGCCGATCCGGACATGACCTCGGGACGCCGCTACGACACCACCATCCCGCAGCAGGCCCTCTTCATGATGAACAGCCCGCTCGTCGTGGAGCTGGCCAACAACCTCACCTCCCGCGCCGACTTCAAGGCGCTTTCCGACGACGACGCGAAGGTCCGCTTCCTCTACAACCTCATCTATCAGCGGCCGCCCGACGAACAGGACATGACCCTCGGCCGCGCCTTCATGGAGGCCGCGAAGAAGTTCGATGTCGCCCCGGCGGATGGGAAGGACAAGGACTCCCGGGAGGAACCCGACGCCTGGCAGAAATTCGCGCACGCCCTGCTCCAGACCAACGAGGCGACCTTCATCAACTGAAGACGACGCCTACTTCAACCGGTGGGTCTGGGCGAGTTCGTCGGGACCCGCGATGCAGACGCCGAGATCCTTGAGCAGGCCGTCGCCGATGCCGTAGATCCAGCCGTGGACATTCAGGGGCTGCCCGGCCTTCCAGGCGTTCTGCACGATGGTCGTATGGCAGACGTTGGAGACCTGTTCCACGACGTTGAGTTCGCAGAGCTTGTCGTGTTTCTCCTGGTCGGTCCCACATGCGTCGATCTCGGCCTGCCTCAGACGATGGACGTCCTGGATGTTGCGGATCCAGTTGTCGATCAGGCCGTTCTCCCTGTTGTCCAGGGCGGCCTTGACCCCGCCGCAGCCGTAGTGGCCGCAGACAATGACGTGCTTCACCTTCAGAACCTCCACGGCATACTGGATGACGGACAGGCAGTTCAGGTCCGTGTGGACGACCAGGTTGGCGACGTTGCGATGGACGAAGACCTCGCCGGGAAGCAGGCCGACGATCTGGTTCGCCGGCACCCGGCTGTCCGAACAGCCGATCCAGAGATGCTCGGGCCTCTGTTCGGCCAGCTTGTCGAAGAATTCGGGATCGGACGCCAGCATCCGGGCTGCCCAGTTCCGGTTGTTTTCAAAAAGGTTGGAGAGAACGCGCATGAGTCGCTGGTGGTGAGGGTTGAGACTAAGGGGACGGCTTCAAGAAGGAAACGTCGTTTCTTCGCGGGGCGCCGGCCACTGCCGCAGCGCTGGCCGATCGCCAGGGGCAGATGGGGCGCCCGGACATCCGACCGCTGATGACTGACCACAGACCACCGGTCAGCGCTCACCGCTTCACGCCAAACAGCTGCCTGCGGGCGGTTTCCGCGATCCGCGCGACCGCGGGATGCTTGAACTTCCGCTCAACCGTGATTGCGTAGAAGCTCTCGCGCACCGCGTCCGTCGATCCCAGTTTTCGCACGCCCAGTTCCCGGCAGATCTCGTCGGCGATGACGGAGGGCGCGGCGAAGACGCCGGCCCCATCCCGCCCGAAGACCTTCATCAGCGCGCTATCCTCAAACTCCGCCAACACCCGCGGCCGGACCTTGACCGCGTCAAACCATCGCTCCAGCGAACGGCGCGACAATGAGTTGTCGCTCAGGGCCAGGAACGGCGCGCCGTTAAGCCGGTCGGGGAATTTTCCCTTGAGCCGCCTCGCCAGCGCCGTAGCGGCAAAGAACGTCACGCCACAGTCGCCCAGAAAATGGTTGAAGGCCTTGACCTTCACACTGCCCGCGATCGGCGTGTCCGTCAGCACCAGGTCCAGCCGCTGGATGGAGAGCTCGGCCAGCAACCGGTCCGTGTGATCCTCCTCGCAGATCAGATGGATATTGCTGTCCGCCTCGACGATCGGTCTGAGAATGCGATGCGAGATGAGCTTGGGCAGCGCGTAGGAGATTCCCACCCGCAACCGCCGCGGGCGCGCGGTCGCGACGCCCTGCATGTTCTCCATGAACTCCTGCCCCAGCGAGAAGATCTCGTCCGCGTAGTCGAACGCCATCTGACCCGCGTCGGTCAGTTCGAGCCGCCGTGAAACCCGTCGGAACAAAGGTTCGCCGAGCTGCTCCTCCAGAAGCTTGATCTGTTTCGAGACCGTAGGCTGGGTGAGATGCAAGACCTTGCAGGCCGCTCCGATCCCGCCCTCGCGCACAACCGCCCAGAAGTAATGAAGATGATGGTAGTTCAGCCAGTTCACGGCCCGATGATACATAGACGTTTTCTATGCAACACCAAAATGCATGTCTATACGGCCATGCAAAACGGTCTAAATTAATATAGATTTTATCTATGTATTACTCGTAACTATTTCCAATTAACAAATCAAGAAGTTGTGGTGTCTTATTTAAGACAGATGAAGAACGCCTCCTACAAAGAACTACTGGCCGGCTGCCGCACCTTCCGGAGCCGGGTTATGGACCAAGACGCCGAACGCTTTGCCAGCCTCGCCGTCGGGCAGAGCCCGAAAATCACGTTCATGACCTGCTCCGACTCTCGGATCGATCCCTGCGCAATGACGAACACCCGGCCCGGAGATCTGTTTGTGATCCGCAATGCGGGCAACATCGTGCCGCCGGAAAACGGCTCGCCCTTCGGCGAGTTGGCCTCCCTGGAGTTTGCCGTGCGCGGGCTGAAGACGAAGCATATCGTCATCTGCGGGCATTCGGGCTGCGGCGCCATGAAAGGACTGCTCGACCCGAAATCCTGCGCCCACCTTGGCCATGTGTCGCCTTGGACGCGACTGGCCCAGGACGCGCTGATCGCAATTGAGGGGGTCGCCAAAAACCCGGAGGCGCGATTGAACGCCGTGATCCAGGCCAACGTCCGGCTGCAACTCGAGAATCTGCGAAATCTCGATTTCATCCGCGAGGCGACCGAGGCCGGCCAATTGGCGCTGCACGGCTGGGTCTACAACATCGCCGACGGTTCGGTGGATGTCATCGAGGAATCGGAGCCCCACTTGGCGGCCGCCGCGTACCCCCCCCCCTCCCGGAAACCCTGACCCGTCTGAAATCATGAAATCACTCTTCAAGATCGAAGAAATCGATTGGCGCAGGGACTTCCTCGCCTCGATCGTGGTTTTCCTCGTCGCACTTCCGCTCTGCATGGGCATCGCCATTGCCTCCGGGGTTCCCCCGGCGCTGGGGCTCATCAGCGGCATCGTCGGCGGTCTGGTCGTGGGCGTCATCGGCGGCGCGCCATTGCAGGTCAGCGGACCGGCCGCCGGCCTGGCCGTGCTGGTCTGGCAATTCGTCGACCGGTTCGGCCTGCCGGCGCTGGGCTGGGTCGTCCTCTTCGCCGGCCTCCTCCAGATGGCTTCCGGCATGGCCCGACTGGGTCGATGGTTCCGGGCAGTGTCGCCGGCTGTGGTCCAGGGGATGCTCGCCGGCATCGGCGTGCTGATCTTCGCCAGTCAGTTCCACGTCATGGTGGACGCCAAGCCCCGGGGATCGGGCGTCGAGAACCTGCTGACCATTCCGGCGGCGATCCAAAAGGGCGTGCTGCCGATCGACGGCTCCGTGCACCATTTGGCGGCGATCATTGGCATAGTGGCCATCGCCTCGATCGTGCTCTGGAACAAATTCCGTCCGCAATCGCTCCACGCGCTCCCGGGGCCGCTGGTGGCCGTGGTCGTAGTCACTGGCCTGGCGGGCGCGCTGAGCCTGCCGATCCAGTATGTCGCCATTCCCGAGAGCCTCTTCTCGGGAATGAACACCCCGACACTGGCCGACAGCGGCCTCTTTGCCGCGCCGGCCTTCTGGGGAGCCGTGATTGGCTTCGCCCTGATCGCCAGTGCGGAAACACTACTGTGCGCGACGGCCGTGGACCGCATGCACAAAGGCGAGCGGACGAACTACGACAAGGAGCTTTTCGCCCAAGGCGTCGGCAACAGCCTATGCGGGCTGATGGGCGCTCTGCCCATAACCGGGGTTATCGTGCGCAGTTCAGCCAACGTGGAGGCCGGCGGCAAATCCCGCGCCTCGGCCATCTTCCACGGCGTCTGGCTGCTCTTGCTGGTGGGATTCCTGCCCTTCGTCCTGCGCTGGATTCCCACCTCGGCCTTGGCGGCCATCCTGGTCTATACCGGCTACAAGCTGGTGAATCCTCCAAACATGAGGAAGATGTGGGCGACCAGCCGGGCCGAGTTCGCGGTCTACGCCGTGACCATCGTGGCCATCGTGGCCACGGACCTGTTGACCGGGGTGCTGATCGGCTTCGGGCTTGCCCTCGCCAAGATGCTCTACAACTTCCTGCACCTGGAAATCATCAAGGAAGTCTCCGACAACGGCGACTCCGTGGACATCGCCCTCGAGGGCGCCGCGACCTTTGTGCATCTGCCGCGCGTCGCGGAGCAACTGGAGTCGATCGACGACGACGCCGAGGTCCACTTCCATCTCGGATCGATGATCTACGCCGACCATTCCATCCTGGAGTTGGTGGGAGACTGGCGGCAGCGCCGTCGAGGCGAGGTCTTCATGGAATGGGACGAGTTCCATGCGCGGGTGAACGCCAAGGTATCCCCGTCCAATCTCGGAATCGGAACCCGCTCGGAACAGGGGCTCAAGGCGGCGCGCAAGGGCGTGTCGGCGGCGGCCGTGGCGACCGCAACAGCCGCGGCGGCCCTCGCAGTGACCGGCGCTTCCGGAACCCAACCGATGGCCGGGCCTTCCGGCACGGAGCAACCGGCCGCAACCACGGCGGACCCCGCGTCCCGAGCCTGAATCTCGTTCGGGCGCGCCGCGGATCGGCGGGCCCGTCCCCCTACCGGCGCGCCAAAGTTCGCGCCGGGGTTCCTCCCGCACAGCCGGCCGCGCACTCCCCGCGCGGCCGGCTTTCGGAACGCCCCCCCCCGAGTCGGAGATGATTGCGAGGTGTGAAATATTTTCCCAGCGCGACTTGACCGTTTCATAAACGGGGAAACAATACTCAGGAGGCTTCGGATCGCCCAAGAGCGAGGGGCGGCGCGACCTCGGACCGTCGCCCCCGAAAGTCCGGCATCCGTCCGCTCCCGCGCGAGAGGACGCCGGGGCGCCCAAGGGCCTCCCCGAACAGACCAACTTTAAAGTTCCGCCCCAAGACCGTCACGCAACATGAGTCGAGCGTCAGGAAATCGCATCGTCGGCCGCACGCTCGAGCTGCTTGCCCTCGAGAAAGGCGACATCTTCGCGCTGCTCGTCTACAGCGCGTCGGTCGGGGCGCTGTATCTGGCCCTGCCTCTCGCGGCGCAGGCGTTGTTCGCCAACGTGGCGTTTGGCACCCTGTTGCAACCGGTGGTAGTGCTGGCCCTGATCGTCGTGGCCGTGCTCGCCTTCTCGGGGACGCTTTCCCTGTTGGAGAACATCGTGGTGGAGCGCCTCCAGCGCCGTTACTTCGCCCGCCTCGCGCTCGCTTTCGCCGAGTCGCTTTCCAACAGCGAAGCCGGGACAATCGACCGCGCGACCGGCATTGACCGGGCCAACCGCTTCTTTGAGGTGGCGAATGTCCAGAAGACGGCCTACACGCTGCTGCTGGACGGCCTCGCGCTGCTCTTGCAGATGCTCTTCGGGATGGCCCTGCTGGCCGTTTACCATCCACTGCTGCTCGCGTTCGACCTGTGCCTCATTCTCGGGTTGTTGCTGATCGTCGTCTTGTGGAGCCGTCGCGCCGTGGAAACCGCGGTGGACGAATCGAAAGCCAAGCTCCAAATGGGCAACTGGCTGCACGCCCTCGCCTCGAACCCCGCCAGGTACACCACCGCCGAAGGGCACAACCAAGCCGTCGTCCACGCCGACGAACTTGCCGACGAGTATCTCAAACGTCGCCGGCTCCACTTCCATTTCCTCTTCGCCCAGATCGCGGGGGCGGTGTTGCTGCAGATCTTCGCCAACGCGTCCGTGCTGGTGATCGGCGGGTCGCTTGTGATTGAAGGTCAGTTGACGCTCGGCCAGTTGGTGGCAGCGGAGATCGTCGTCAGTTCGCTCGCCGCCGGCGTCGGCAAGCTAGGCAAGTACCTGGAGGCCTTCTACGATCTGAGCGCCTCAACCGACAAGATCGCCCACGTGCTCTTCGTTCCCAAGAAGGAGACGCCCACCCCGAAGGAGGACGCGGCTTGAACTCATTCAGCGAAAGACTGGCGACCCGGGAGATACTCGGATCGAACGCCATGCGGACCGCCCGCCCGCTGAGAAACGGCTGGCTATTCGTCGCCTTCCTTCTGTTGGCGGCCACGACCCTGGTTTTCGCCCTGGTGAAGGTCCCCTGGCAACAGACTTCAACCGGTTTCGGGAGGGTCATCGCATTCTCTCCCGACGAGCGCATACAATCCGTGGACGCCCCGTTGTCCGGGCGCATCAGCCGCTGGTTCGTGCAGGAGGGGGACATGGTTGAAGCCGGGGATCCGATCGTGGAGATCCTCGACATCGACCCGGACATTCTCGCGCGCCTCAAGCGCGAGCAGGAAGCCGTGGAACAGCGCCTAGCGGCGGCGAAACTCTCCGCCGAGACGGCCCGCTTGAATGTGGAACGCCAGGAGAAGGCGGTGGCCAAGGGGCTCTCCGCCCCGCGGGAGTTCGAGAAGGCCCGACTGGAATGGGCCAAGCATCTGAGCGACGAGGCCAAGGCTGCGGAGGACCTTGCCAAGGTGGAGGTGCGCCTTTCCCGCCAAGGCGCGCAATTGGTCGTCGCGCCGGCGACCGCGCGCGTGCAGCGCCGCATGGCGGGCGAAGGCGGGGTGTTGGTGTCCGCCGGGACGCCTTTGGCGACGCTGGTGCCGGAGACGGAATCACGCGCCGTGGAGTTGGGGATCAGCGGCAACGACGTTCCCCTGGTTCACAAGGGGGACGAGGTGCGAATCCAGTTTGAGGGCTGGCCCGCCGTCCAGGTGAGCGGCTGGCCATCGGTCGCTGTCGGCACCTTCCCCGGACGCGTGGCGGTCGTGGACACCGCGGACTCAGGCGATGGCAGCTTCCGCGTCCTGGTGACGCCGCTCCAACGCGATGACTGGCCCGAGGGGCATTATCTGCGGCAGGGAACGCGCGCACAGGGGTGGATTCTCCTGAACGAAGTGAAGCTCTGGTTCGAGCTGTGGCGAAGGTTCAACGGTTTCCCGGTGAGCCTCCCCGGGCCGCCGGAGGTTTCCGGGGAAAAGACCTTGAAGAAGGAGACGAAGACAAAATGAGGACGGTTGTATTCCTGCTCACCCTCTGGTTCGTCGGGGCGGCCGGTTTCGGCGGAGAGGCGCCGGTGACACTTTCCAGCCTGCTTGACTCCGTGGAGAACCATCACCCCAAGGTCATCTCCGCCTTGAAGAAGAAGGAGGCGGCGGAAGGAAAGGAACTGGCGGCCAAGGGCGCGTTCGATCTCAAGTTCAAGTTCAAAAGCCGCAACGACCCGCTGGGATTCTACGAAACGAGGATCCTGGAAACCCTGTTGGAACAACCCACCCCGTTCCGGGGGACGCGCTTTTTCGGAGGCTGGCGTTGGGGCGACGGCCTGTTCCCGCTGCAGGAGGAAAAGCGGGAGACGCAGTCGGGCGGCGAGGCGCTCTTCGGCGTGACCGCACCCCTCCTTCGCAACGCCTCCATCGACGCCTCCCGCGCCGACATCCAGCGCGCGCGGATCGGCGTCGAGGCCGAACAGGCCAGGGCCGAACGCGTGCGTCTGCTCGTCCAACAATCGGCTGTCGCGCAACTGCTCAAGTGGAAGGCCGCCGCGCTCAAACTCGCCGTGCTCCAGGAACTGCTCGACCTCGCCCTGGTCCGGGATCGCGCCATCCGCGAGCAGGCCGACATCGGCGACAAGGCGCAGGTGGACATCATCGACAACCAACGCCTCATCGCCGCGAGACGGGAGGGCGTCATCGCCGCCCGGCAGGCTGAAGCTGAAGCCGCCGCCGGACTTTCGCTCTATTGGCGCGACGACGAGGGCAATCCCCGCGTTCCCGCGTCGCCGGGCTCCGGCAGCCTGCTGGAGTCCTCTCTCCTGCGCGACAAGCCGGGTGTCGCCGAGGCCGTCGCCGCGCATCCGGAGGTCCGCATCTTCGAACGCGCCCTGCAGGCGGAGCGGGTGAACCGACGCCTCTCGGAGAATCAATTGCTTCCGCAGTTGGACCTCGAGGCGACCGTGTCCAAAGACCTCGGCCGGGGATCGAAGACGAAACAGGAGACCGAGTTTCGCGTCGGAGCCTTCTTCGAATATCCCTTCCAGAACCGCAAGGCCCGCGGCAGCCTCGAGGCGTCCCACGCCTCGATAGAGGCAATGGAACAAGAACTTCGTCTGGTCACCGACCAACTGCGCGCCTCGGCCCTCATCGCCGAGAACAACATCCGTCGGCTCAATGAGCGGATAGACCGGTTGCGCGAACGGCTGGATCGCGCCCGGCAGATGCGGAAGGCCGAGACCGACCGGGTGGAACTGCAGCTCAGCGACCTGCTTCGGCTCAACCTCCGGGAACAGGATGCCACCGCCGCGGGCACGGACCTGATTGACGCACGGCTGGAGCTTCGTCTCGCCGAACTGAACTGGATCAACGCGCTGGCTGTCGACCTTGCTCGCGAGCCTGTCAAACCAGCCGTCCCGAACGACGCGCAATAGAAGGGCTTCCTAGGGCCAATCGACATTCAGTTCAACCAGAGGAGCGCTGCGGCGAGGTGAAG
>JAYPFK010000009.1:0-165216 GCA_038126235.1 Verrucomicrobiales bacterium | reverse complement strand
TTCCCGGAAAACCATCTCATTCGCAATGGGCCAGTTCACGGGGGCCCAATCAGGAAGCGCAATGGAAAGAGCACGAATCTCGGGGATTCAGATATTGCAGAGCTACTGGCACTGCTTGCGCTAGGCCTCTCAAAGCAGGAAGTGGCCGACCTGTCGAAGCGGAGTCGAACGGCTACCGTCTCCTTAATCCTCGATTGGAATCACTCGAATTTCGGGCAGCGGGAATACTTTGAGTGGGCCGTACGCAAGCTGAACGAGATCAGTGAACTCGATTCGTGGGGTTTCCGTTTGAGGGAGCTATGGCGAACCAAGGAATTCGCAAGCAACGGTTACACTGTGAACTCTGGCTTGGTTTGTCGACTTGGCAAAGACCCCATCCTACGGAACTTGATTGAGCAAGACGCTTCGATCTTGGAGGACGTAATAAGAGCCGAGGATGCGGTTTCACGAACTCCAAACGGAAAGTTCACCAGACACTGAAAAGGAACATTAGAAGCCACACGCCACGGCTGGGCGACTACGGACGATTGCTAAATCCCGTCATCCGCGTGGCCATGTCGAATGAATGAGTGTCACGCAAGTGCCCGTAGGTCTTGGCGACCAACAGGCCACCGTCCTTGTGCCCCACCCAAGCCGCAATGGTCTTGAAGTCCACTCCAACTTCGATGGCATTTGAGACGAAGAAATGCCGGAACGAGTGGTGGCTGAATTTCGGGATACCGGCCTTGCGGCAAGCCGTGGTAATGGCACGCCGGGCGGTGGTGATGGAGATGATCTTGTCTTCGGCGCCCGGGTCAGTTTCCTCTTTCAGTCGAATCAGGAATTCTCTCAAGCAGGGAAACAAAGGGACTTCCCGAGATTCGTGATTCTTCGTCCCGTAGTCCCCCCCTGTGACTGTGAACAAGCCACGGTGGAAATCGATTTCGGACCAACAAATCGCCGTGGCCTCTGCGAGACGCATTCCACTGTAGGCGAGCAGTTCGACGAGACGAGCAGCATCAACGGCCCGGCTATCGGCGACGCGAATCTGATGCAGGAGACTCCCGAATTGCTCGTGAGAGGGAATCACGATTTTCAGTTTGGGTAGTTTGCGCCGCTTGATGCGTTCCGCCGGGTTGTCCAAGAGAAGGCCTTCGGATACCGCGTGATTCAGGATGGCGTTCAAGGCAAGCCTCTCGGTGTTGAACGCCGATGCACTGAGACGAGCCCCACGCTTGGCCTCCCAATCATGGCAGTTTCCGACTGTGATTGCCCGAACAGAGAGAACGCCAAAGAATCGGTTCAGTTGGCGAACCGCGCCCTCCAGCCGCAGGTAGGCCTTGGGTTTCAGACTCGATTTCCGCAGAGCCAGGAATCGATCCGCCAGGATCTTGAACGGCATATTCTTGATTTCCACCGGTTTGGCCGTCCGGTTGATCTTTTGCCGAATGGCTGCCAACTTGCGCTCGGCGAGCTTTCGGTCCTTCGTGCGGAGACTTCTTCGGTACTGTTTGCCTTGCCTCTTGAAGAGAGCGTAGTAAATATCGTTCTGCGTGCACCGCCAGAGGCACTCGCCAACGTTTTTGAAGACGGGTTTCTCTGCGGACTCGGATTTGTGAACATTTTTCATGGTCCTCTGGAGAACTGCTCCATCGAGTTCCCCAGCGGATATTTTGAGCAAATTCGCACGAAAGTACATTTGATTGGGACGCCCCCGTAGCTCAGTGGATAGAGCAGTGGTTTCCGAACGAAATTAGGGCGCATCGGTGGAAACGCCGGTGATGTAAGCAGCCAAACTCAGCGGCAGCTAAAGGCCATTTGGCCAATGCCTACACTGAGCCAAGCCCGAGAGGGAAGGTGCAGAGACTAGACGGTTGCCACCTAACGGCATTTGCCCATGGTGAAGGAATAGTCCAGCGCACGAACAGCGCATTGCTGGCAGTGAAAACTGTAGTGTGACGTAAACCGCGTGTCGCAGGTTCGATTCCTGCCGGGGGTACCAATCGAGAGAACAAGAAAGGATCACGAGAATGTATGATTTTGTGGTAGATGCGAATGGAACGGTCGTAGATGAGGTGTTCAATTGCCCTGACGATCCGGAGAAATGGCAACTCGGCCAAGAGGTCTTCTTTGAAACGAAACTTCGTCACCCCAGCCCAATTCGCATTTGTTCGTTCGACGCCCGGCACTTCACGGTCATCTTCGAGTACTCATCTACAGTTGTTGGAGATGGTCCAGACACCCATGCCTACCGGGGCAAGATTGTCGAAATTGCGGAGGTGGATGCATTTGAAGCGTCAGAACGAATCCAAGAGTACGTTTCGAAGCTTCGAGAGAACATTCATGTCGATCACCAGTTGCTCAGGGATTGGGCTACGGGTGGGTCACTCGAAGAAAAAGTGGCAGGCCTTTTCGCGGCGGAATTCGACAGAGGGCACACGGTAACGATCGTAAACACGCCAGATGGCAAGAACTGGACAGTCGAAAAGGAGAATGGCGGTTTTCGCCTGAACAGGAATCCGTAGAACGAGTTTGGCCAGTGGGTGACAGAAACGGGTGACAGGTGCTCCCAGTTCAAAATCAAAATCCTCAGAAACGCTTGGTTTTAAAGGCCGAAACGACTACCGCCCGTTGACTGGCACACAAGGTTCCTAAACCGCGTGTCGGAAGTTCGATTCTTCCCGGGGGCGCCATTTTAATTGACGGACTCCCAGAAGTCGGGCGAAGGGGCGGTCATAGACCTTGTCAGGCGTGCGCCAGATCCGTTCGACTACCGCGATCTCGCCTTAGGAGCATTGCCACTTCAGCGTTTTTTTTGCTCTGCTGCGCTCCACTGGTTAGACTCTCACAAGAAGCGCTCCAGTGATTGGGGGCGCCCCATCGGGCTGATCAGTCTTGTATTTATCGCCGGCTTCCCGCTCAACCCGTCAGCCCCAGCTTTCCACCGTGTTCCGCCCCAGTTTGCGCGGATGCGTCGTGAAGATCTACAGAACGCCCGACAAGGGCACAGATCAGTTCACCCTATCCAATTACCTTGTCCAAGCATGAAGCGGAGACTCGCCCATATGTTCCCGGCAATCGATTCTGGTTGATGCCTACCGTTTGCGTCGTATGACATCAGGTAGTGTTTGGAGATGACTGAAATCGTTGTAGTCGTACATCGGCAGAAGAAGAAATCTTGCGATGCGGTTGGCTTTTCTACGCGCTGCTCGGTGGAAAAAACAGGAACCGATGCTGAAATCCATTTCAGCGCTCCGGACATGCACCTCATAGTCGCGATAGCTAACTTGACCGTGTTCGCCGTAGTGTGACCGTTGAGTGATTGTCACTTTGGTAAGCGAGTCCAGTGGCACGGTCTTTCTCTGAAATGGAATCAAGAAGCCCCACCATTTCATCGCCAAGTCCTTTCGTTTGTCGAAGACGACGCCTCCGTGACGGAAAATCAAGACACCCCCGCAAAGCAATAGATACGACGGCGGTGAGCCGGAGGAAAGTCCATGGAACGCCGATCTAAAGGCCTCTTCCAAGAATAGTCTGAAACCATGAGGCGCGCCGCGAAGAACTATTTGCGACCATACCAGCATGGCCCCGAGGAACACGAAAAAAAGACCGAGCTTTGAAAGAAATCCTTCTGATCGAGCCGTGTAGCGGTAGCCCAAATTGAACATGCGCGGAGGGTGTAGTAGTAACCTTTTCCAGTGAAACTGAATCAGGAGAGCGTTTAGAATCGTGCGGTTTGAAGGGCTTCAGGAAGAACCCTCAGGGGAGGGGCAATTACCATTCGTCATACAGTTTCTCCGCCTCGCGTCGTTCCTCAGGCGACAGGCGTTCGGCGATCATCGGAAAGCTCTTGGTTGCTGTCTTGGATTTGTCGAGGCCTGCGATCTTGAACCATTTGTAGGCTTGCTTGAAATCCTGCTCCACCCCAACTCCTTCGCTGTAGGCGAAGCCCATGACAAGGTAAGGATCCGGGGGCATGAAAGGTTCCTTGGACGCCAGTTCAAACCAACGGACAGCCTCCGCGCGATCCCGCGCCACGCCGCCCAGGCCAAGCAGGCAGTATTGCCCCATGCGAGTCCAGACATCGGGGGCATTACAAGCATCGGGGTCCTCGGCATCTCCCTCTTTCAGTTGTTCGGCAGCTTGCCGGTAGTAGGCGGCGGCTTGTTGGAAATCCCGCGGGACGCCGCAGCCTTGTTCAAACAACCTGGCCAGGTTGATCTTGCAATCTACATCACCGTTCTCCGCGCCGAGTTTCAGCCAATGGAGCGCCTTTTCCATGTCGCGGGGAGGACTTTCAGTTGCCACAAGGTGAGAGCGGCCCAGCCAATACGCGGCGTTGGTATGGTCGTTTTTCGCTGCTTTCTCCAACCACCGCATCATCTCCCTGCGGTCCTTTGAGCTTGGCCCCGCCGTGTAGAGCATACCCAAGCCATACTGCGCATTGACATCCCCTTGCTCCGCCTTGCCCCGCAACAACCTCCGGCGGAGGTAATATGACACGCCGCGAATCCCGAAGAAGAGGCAAAAAAGCAAGACCACCCCTGCAATCAACCGATCGGTCCAATCGTGGACGCTCGAATCGTGGACGAACACCCAGATCACCCCCCCTGCAATGGCAAGCAAGGCCAGGTAAATATAGACGCTGCGCATCGTGGTGACGCAGAGGTTGTCTACCCAATCATCTCCGCTGACCGGTTGATCTTCCAGGAGGCGCCTAAACTCGTCGGGTTTCATCCACATTTCTACGGCCCTTTCGTAACCGCAGGAGGGGCACTTCCGGCCCTCTGTCCAGGGCGACAAGCCGCACTCGGGACACGCGATCCCATTATCAGTAAACCCGTCGCATTCCGGGCATTTGCGGCTGCTGCCTCCATTTTTGTTTCCTACGACTGTGATGGAGAAGCCCGAAATGGCTTTCCCGCAATTCAGGCAGGAGAAATTCTGCACTGGCATGTTGTAAATGTGTTGCTGGTCTTAACCGGATCTCGAATCCAGATGTTGGGTGATTGGGCTCCTTCAAGTGCGGAGTAGTGAGCCAATTCCTGTGTCAACGCAATGCTCGTTTTCTATTCGATCAAGCGGTTCAAACTTCCACCATGTTCCGGAGTGCGCCCGAACAGGGATTCCTGATCGGCAATCGGGGGGGGGCGGGGCTGGTCCGCGAAGAGGCGTGTCTGCGTCGAGTGCGTGGAGGCAAGCAGCGCCTTCTGCTTCCGGTGTCCCGGCGCGGGAGGTTGGGAGGCGCGGAGGCTCGGGCGGGAGCAGGCGGGCCGCTCCTTGTCGGAGGTCTCGTCGAGAATTGATTTGCATCGGGTGGGGGTCCGGCCTTCTGATAGTCGGCGTTCAGCAACCCTTTTGCCCCCTCGCAAGACGTGTCCAATCCCGAACTCGACAAGCTCATCAAGCCCGAAAAAATGCATGGAGGACTCAAGTTCCTCCTATGGACTGTCGCGTTGATCCTGATCGTGGTCATCGCGTGGTTCGCGATCAATCTCACCGGGCTGCGGGCTTGGCGGGACCACGTTGTCGCCATGCGAAGCGCGGGGGTCGAATTGGAGGAGGGGCCCTACGAGCCGGCGCTGGTTGAGGACGGGAAGAACATGTTCAAGTCGCCCATCCTGGAGTCGGTTGCGCTGCGGGACATGGGCCTGACTCCCGAGGCGGTCGCGCTGCTGGTTGAACCCGCGCCATTCGCCCCCGCCAACGTTCTTCCGATCGCGGCCCTGCGTTCCTGGGACTCCAAGGCCAAGGGCATGCCTTCCACCGAGGAAATAGACAAGATTGCGAATCGGCCGGAGACGCCGGCGAGGTTCGTCCTTTCGCATTATGAAGCCATGGCGGATGAGGTCGCCGAGGTGCATGCCGCTTGCGACCGCCCGAGATCGCGACCTGCGCTGGATTATCGGAGCGGCTTTGAGTCCGTTCCTGACTTCGTGGAGGTGCGGCGTCTGGCCCAGACCTTCAACCTACGGGCCCGGGCCAACCTCGCGTTGGGAAACACCGAGGCCGCGTTGGACGATCTGAATGTGCTTCGCCGCCTGGCATTGATGTCGGAAGGACGCCCCGCGACCCTGGTCCAGGCGATGATCGAGGTCGCGGTCCTTGGTCTTATGGTGGACACCATTGAGGATGCGTTTCGGGAGGGGGCGTTGAGCGTGAAGGCTTGCGAGGAGCTTCAACGGCAGTTGGAGTTCTTCGACCTCCCGGCAAGCCTCGTGTTCTCCCTGAAGCGCGGCGAGATTCCCGGCCTCACCCGGGTCGTGCTGGATGCGAGGGGGGAGAAGGGGCGGAACGACTTCCCGAAGGCCTGGAAGCTGGTTCCCGACGGAGTGGTCCGGCGAAACCTGATCGTATGCGGGAATGCGGTCCTGGAGACCGTTTCGGGCGTCGATCTGGAGGGAGGAACGGTCGATCCGGCGGAATTGGAGCGGGTGGCGACGGCGCAGGAGGAGCGTTTCAAGTCGTTTTCAATCTCGACCTACTTGGCGAGGTTTGCGGTCCCCAATGTCTCCCGGACGATGGAAACAGCCGCTAGGAACCAGATGCGGATCCGGCTGGCGCGGATTGCCTGCGCTCTGGAGGGATTTCGGCTGGAGCATGACGTGTTTCCCGAGAGCCTGGGCGACTTGGCGCCCCGCTTCATTGATCCGTTGCCACAGGACATCGTGACTGGAAAACTTCCGGTCTATCGGCTTACCGGGCCCGCGGGTTACGAACTCTACTCCGTTGGCTGGAACGCCGTTGATGACGGCGGGGCAAAGAATGGCGACTTGGACTGGATCTGGCGGGGAGGGTTGGGCGCAGGAGACTCGAATTAGTCGCCCTCACAATTGCCCTGAACAGGCTTGCTAATTGAACATTGGAGGCGCAAATTCCGTCTCTCTGATGAAAAAAGCCGCATCGCAGGAGCGTTCCCGCGATCCAGTCGTGCCCCGGACGGGTGTCACGGTGCGGAATCGAACAGTAACCAAGACAAAGAAAACCCATCAAATGAAGAAATTGCTCCAGATCCTCACCGTTGTCGCCGTCGTGTTTGCCATGGCCGCGCCGACGTTCGCCGCCGACAAGAAGGGCGAGAAGCGCGACCCGAAGGCTCCGCGCACCATCGTTGGTCAGGGCGTCTGCCCCAAGTGCTGCCTCGGTGAAGGCGGCGAGTGCCGCAACGCCATCCAGGTCACCCGCAAGGGCAAGGACGGCAAAGAGATGAAGATGGTCTACGCCGTCGAGGGCGATGTTGATCATCAGCTCTTCTGCAAGGGCAACAAGAAGGTCGCCGTCACCGGCACCATCAAGCGCGAAGGCAAGGGCAAGGACGCCAAGATGACCGTCGTCGCCACCAAGGCTGTTGAAGCCAAGGGCAAGGGCAAGGGCGGCAAAGGCAAGGGCAAGAAGAAGGCCTGATCCTGTCGCTTGACTGATTTCACATCCCGCCGGAACGCTCGTTCCGGCGGGATTTTTATTTTCTCCGGGGATCGCGACTCCCGGACTGGGCTTAGGGGAATGTGCCGCCGAATTTGCTTTGATGGTGGGGCGAAATGTCCTCAGTGAGCCGCGCTGGGGCATGCTCACGTTGGCTTATTGAGCGCCGTTCACCCCACCCGCACTGTGATTCTCGCGTCAGGTGGGTCTCAATACAGGTCATACGTAAGCCTTGGACTCTCGGATTGCTTCCGGGGCCGCGGCGTGAAACCATTTTTCCATGAAAGTGATCCTTGATCTGTGTGTGGTCCCGATGGGAGTCGGCGTTTCGGTTTCGGAATACGTCGCCGCCTGTGAACGGATCTTGCGGGACGCCGGATTGAAGATCCACCTCCACGCCTTCGGCACGAACATCGAGGGAGAGTGGGATGAGGTCATGGCCGCCGTGAAGAAATGCCACGAGGCGGTGCATGAGTTGGGAGCGCCCCGGATCACGACCTCCATCAAGCTCGGCACGCGGGTCGACCGTGATCAGACCATGGAGGACAAGGTGCGCAGCGTGGAGGAAAAACTCACGGGGTAGGGGAATGGGGCTCGTCGCGTTGATCCTGTGGGGGATGTTCCTCCTCCTGTCCTTCGTTTTTGCTGGAACCATCGGACTCCAGCAGGGAAAGAAGGGCATTCGCTGGGCGGCGATCACCGTGCTCGGAGCCTTGATGACCTACGCCTTCGTCTGCGTGATCCTGGGGGTCCTCGAACTGGAGGATTACCTGAAATCGACGAGCTTCGTCTTCACGATTGGCGTGGGAGTGGCCGGACTGTTCCTGTTTGGCTGGGGGGTGACGAAGCTGCGGCGTTGAACGGGGGCAATCAGGATTTACCTCCCCGCCCCGCAAATCCTTCCGGCGACACGCCGTAGACGGCCTTGAAGGAACGGGAGAAATGGAAGGGGTCGGGAAACCCCAGTTCGCTTGCCGCCTCCTTCACCAGGGTTTCGGGATTCAGCAGAAGCGACGCGGCGTGCCGCATTTTCAACCGCATGAGAAAACGGTAGGGCGTGGTCCGATGAAACCGCCGGAACACGCGGGAAAGGTAGGCGGGATCAACGGCGGTTTCTGTCGCGACCTCGTCCATCGACTTCAAGCGGAGGAAATGTTCCTCCATGTGCCGGCGGATCCGTTGGCAGGTGGCCCAGGCGCGGCTGTCGGCCCCGATGTGGGTCAGGGATTTCTCGGATATCTTCAAGAGGAGGGCTTCGATCAGGGCGCCGCACACGCCCTGGCTGTAGGCGGACTCGGACATGGCGTTGCGGATCAGCAGTTCGAACAACTCGGAGACCTCCTCCACGTCTCCGACCCGGATGCACCGTCCGCCGCCGACCTTGCTGGCGCTGAAGATCTCCTGTGATCGTCGGCCCCCGCAGTCGATGAAGTACTTGAGCATCGGCTCGGAGCTGGTGTTCTCGATCCGGTGAGGAACGTTAGGGCCGTAGGTGAAGGCGCTGCCGGGCCTCAGCGTGTGGTTCTCGCCGGCCAGCGTGAGGCTCCCGCTTCCCGCGGCCACGAATTCGAGGCATTCGAACTCGAAGGTGTCGCGTTCGATCACGTAGTCCGGCAGGCACCGTTCGCAGCCGACGCTCACGGTGACGATGCCTTTCTCCCGGGGCTTGGGCAGTTCCAGGAACCAACGCCTCGCGTCGGCAACCTGCGTGGAGAAATACTCCGGTTCTTTGGTCATGGGCCCAAGTTATCCCTGCCGGGAAGGGAGGTTTGAAGTCAAAAATTGGCATTCAACGGTCAAGAGCGCTCATTGCCTTTTGCCGCGACGTTGGCCACCATCAGCCTCCTTACGTCACACCCCAACGACGCAAAACCCATGGAAACCAGAAAACTTGGAAACACGGACCTGAACCTCCCGGTCGTCGGCTTCGGAGCCTCGTCGCTCGGGCAGGAGTTTCGGCAGGTAAGGCTCGATGAGGCGTTGAAAAGCGTCCACGTTGCGCTCGACCTCGGCATGAACCTCATCGACACCTCGCCCTTCTACGGACGGGGCATGAGCGAGGTCCTGCTCGGCATCGCATTGCGCGATGTGCCCCGCGACAGCTACACGCTTTGTTCGAAGCTGGGCCGCTACGATCTCCAGCATTTCGACTTCTCCGCCAAGCGGGTTGCGGAGAGCGTGGACGTCAGCCTGCATCGACTGGGCACGGACCACCTCGACATCATTCTCTGCCACGACATTGAGTTCGTCCCGATGCAGCAGATCGTCGACGAGACCATCCCGGCGATCCAGAAGATCCGCGACGCCGGCAAGGTCCGTTACATCGGGTTCAGCGGCTACCCGCAGAAGATCTTCCCGTTCATCCTCGACCAGATTGGCGTGGACTGCGTGTTGAGCTACAATCAATACACCCTGCAGAACACCCGCTTTGCCGACGAGACGGTTCCTTATTTGAAGGAAAAGGGCGTGGGCGCGATGAACGCCGGCCCCTTCAGCGCGCGCCTGCTTACCAATGCTCCGCTGCCCGCGTGGCTCAAGGAACCCGAGAACGTCAAGGCCGCCGCCCGCGAGGCGGCCGCGCTTTGCGAAAGCCGCGGCGTGGACATCGCCCAACTGGCGCTGCAGTTTTCCATCGCCAATCCCGACATTGCCACCACCATCGCCGGCAGCGCCAATCCGGACAACATCCGCAAGTGGGCCGACTGGGCCGCCAAGCCGATCGACGCGGAGTTGCTGGCTGACGTGCAGAAGATCTTTGAACCCGTGAAAAACATCGGGCACGTCGAGGGATTGGCGGAGAATAATTGATCGCTCACCCTGCGCCTGATGTTCCCGCTCGAAATCATTCACGAGAAGATCTCCGAAGCAAAGCTCCGGCATCTGTTGATTGGCGGACAGGCCTTCAATACCTACGGCAGCCCTCGTTCGACACTTGACGTCGATTTCCTGATCCCTTCGTGCGACAAGGGAAAGTGGAAGGAGATATTGGAATCGGAGGGCTTTCGCGTGAAACGCGACGGAGGAACGTTTGTGCAGTTTTCTCCACCGCATGGAACGAGTTCGCTGCTTGATCTCATGCTGGTCAACGAACAGACCTATGAGAAACTGAGCGCCGATGCGCATGAAGTCGAGTGCTTGGGAATTCGGATCAACGTGCCATCGCCCGTGCACTTGATCGCGCTCAAGCTGCACGCTGTGGTGCATGGGCCGCGGGAACGTAATGAAAAGGACTTTCCAGATATAATCGCGCTTGCGCACTTGGCGAACCTGGATCCGAAATCAGCCGAAGTGAGAGATACGTTTGAAAAATACGGAACTTGGACCGATATGAGCGATTCCTCAGATCATTTGAGTAAGGGCCGGCAATCGGAGCGGATTCACGAAGCTTCACTGGACTACGAGTTGGATCTGCCGGTGGCGTCCGACTGGTTTTCTGAACGGCCGGAAGGGACGTGGGAGGCAGGATACGAGCATAGCCGCGAAGTGCTGAAAGACGCTCTCAAGAATCCCAAAGTATGGGAGATGAGGGATCGCGGAATGGTCTCCGCCGAATTCATTTGGAAAGACTGACACACGTAAATGAAAGCCATCGAACTCAGCGAACCCAAGCGGTTCACCCGGATTGACATCGACGAACCCGAAAAACCCGCCGCCGGGCTGGCCTTGGTGCAGACGCACAACATCGGCATCTGCGGCACGGATTACTCCGGCTACCTCGGCAAGATGCCGTTCTTCAGTTACCCGCGTATTCCCGGCCATGAGTTGGGCGTTGAGGTTCTGGAGGTCGGCGAGGGCGTGACCAACATCAAGCCCGGCGACCGGTGCAGCATCGAGCCCTACATGAACTGTGGGACCTGCTACGCTTGCCGCAAGGGCGCGAGCAACTGCTGCGAATCGCTGAAGGTCATCGGCGTCATGGAGGACGGCGGCATGCGGGAGCGGTTCCTGGTTCGCGCCGAGAAACTGCATCCGTCCGAAAAACTCTCCTATGAGCAACTCGCGCTGGTCGAGACCCTGGCCATCGGATGCCACGCGACCGATCGCGGCGCGCCAAAGGAGGGCGAGCACGTCCTCATCATCGGGGCGGGGCCGATCGGTCTGGCGACGCTGGAATTCACCCGGCTCACCGGCGCGACGGTCACTGTGATGGACATGGTTGAATCCCGCCTCCAGTTCTGTAAGGACACCTACGGCGTGGCGCATACCGTGCAGTTCAAGGGCGATGGTTCCGAGCAGGATCGGATCAAGGGAATCACAGGAGGCGACCGTTACTCCGTCGTCACCGACGCCACCGGCAACAACAAGTCCATGTCCAACGCGATGAGTTACGTCGCGCAGACCGGCAGTCTGGTCTACGTCGGGATAACCACGCAGGAGGTAAGCTTCCTGCATCCCGCGCTGCACAAGCCGGAGATGACCATCAAGGCCAGCCGAAACGCGTTGCCCGCGGACTTCACCCGCATCATCTCCCTGATCGAGGACGGCACGATCAACACCGATCCCTGGATCACCCACCGCACCACCTTCGACGACATGATCGGCGAATTCGAGGGCTTCACCCGCCCCGAGACCGGCGTCATCAAGGCCATCGTCGCAGTCTGACCGCAGAGAGAGAAAAACCACGGAATATACAGAACACAGAGAAGGGGATTCCTCTCATGGCGATCGGATACTTCCTGATGAAGCCAATTTTCCAACCGGCTCGGAAACGCATCTAAAAAAGAGTCTTTTTTCCGTGTATTCTGTGTTTTCTGTGGTTGTAACAAACTGAGTTTATGAGCAACGAAACGAACAGCAAATGTGTCACCCTCGGACTTGAACCAAGCTTTGGCTTTGGCGACCGGATTGGTCTGGCTACGCCGGGGCATGTCGCGGCGATGGACCGCGCGGGCGGAGGCATCCAGCCGGTCTACCCGCAACAGTCCATCCGCGAGATGGCCCGCACCGGCCGCGAACCCGAAGGCGTCATGGCCGACGCGCTCAAGGGAGCCGCCGACGCCGGTTGGACCGGCAAGATCGGCGCCGACGCCGACCACCTCAAGACGACCGAGGATGTCGATCGCACCGCCGTCGCCGGCTTCACCTTCTTCACCATCGATCCCTCGGATCACGTGGACGAGCACTCCGACGGCTACGACGAGGCTACGCTCCGTGAGAAGTTTGCCGCCGTGCGCGATCAGATCGACTGGTTCGACAGCTACCTCGGGAAAACCGTGAAGCTCGCGACCGGCGCGGAGATCGTCTTCGACGAGGAGGCCTGCATGCGCTGCGCGGTCAAGTACGGCATCGCCCTAAACAAGGCCGTCGAACTCGCGGATTATATCAAGCAGGTGCAGGAAGCGGCCGGCCGCGACTACGAGATCGAGCTGAGCGTCGATGAGACCGAGCAACCGACCACGCTGGCCGAGCACTACATAGTCGCCAAGCAGTGCGTCTCCCGCGGCAGGAAGCTCGTCAGCCTGGCCCCGCGCTTCATCGGCGACCTGGAAAAGGGCGTCGACTACAAGGGCGACGTCGCGGCCTTGGAGGCTTCGCTGAACTGCCACGCCGCCATTGCCGACGAGATCGGTCCCTACAAGCTGAGCCTGCACTCCGGTTCGGACAAGATCTCCATGTATCCGGCGCTGGCCCGAGCGACCAAGGGGCAATTTCACGTCAAGACCGCCGGCACGAGCTACCTCGAAGCCTTGCGCGTCGTCGCTCGTCACGACGAGGCCCTGTTCCGTCGCATCGTGGACTTCGGTCGTGAGCGCTACGACACCGACAAGGCGACCTACCATGTCTCGGCGACGCTGGCCGATGTCGCCCCGGCGTCGGAAATCGGCGACATCAAGGAGCTGGAGCGGCAATACCTCGAACTCTGGGAGGAAGTCCCGGAAGGCCTCGGATTCACCAAGCCCGGCCGCCAGATCCTGCATTGCACCTTCGGCTCCACCCTGACCCACGCCGAGTTCGGCCCCGCCGTCCGCGGCGTGCTGGAGGCGCATCCGGATTCCTACACGGAGATCCTGGAGGACCATTTCGCGCGGCACCTGCGGGCGTTGAATGCGGGTATGTGAAAAAGCCATGATCACCCAACTCGCCTCGCTCAAAATCATCCCTGTCGTCGCGCTGGATTCGGCGGACGATGCGGAACCCCTCGCCGAGGCCCTCGTCGCCGGCGGCCTGCCGGTCGCTGAGATCACCCTGCGCACGGACGCGGCCTTCGACGCCATCCGTAAACTCCGCGACCGCGACGACATCCTGGTCGGCTCGGGCACGGTGCATTCGGCGGCGCAGGCGGAGGCCTCGGTCGAGGCCGGCGCGAAGTTCGTCGTCACGCCGGGCTTCAATCCCAAGACCGTCGCCTGGTGTGTTGCAAACAAGGTTCCGGTCTTCCCCGGCATTTCCAGTCCGACCGATCTGGAGTCCGCGCTGGAGCATGGATTGGAGGTGGTGAAGTTCTTTCCCGCCGAGACGCTTGGGGGCGTGAAGACGCTCAAGGCCTTCAGCGGCCCCTACGGCGGTATGAAGTTCATCCCCACCGGCGGCATCGACTCGGGCAATCTGGCTGAATATCTGAGGCTGCCCTGCGTCGTTGCCTGTGGCGGCAGTTGGATGGTAAAACCCTCGCTCTTTGCCGACGGGAACTTCTCGGAGGTCACCCGTCTGACCCGCGAAGCCGTTGGATTGGCTATTACTTTCTATAACCCTCTATTGGGGGGGGGTGTACACTGTTTCTGGTCGGTGGGTGAACACGTTTGCGGGTTCCCGGCGCCGGGAAACCCGGTGAAGCGTGAACTCCAACGGCTGGCGCCTTCGCCTCATTCGCGTTTGAGTTGAGTTTTGAAACAGCAACGACAGAACATCATGAAACGAACCCTAGCCTTTCTCCTTGCAGCCCTTTTCACCCTGACCGTCTCGGCCGCGCAGGACCGCCTCATCCTCAAGGGCAAGGAAGGCCCCGGCAAAGGCAAGAAGATCGTGCTCATGGCCGGCGACGAGGAATATCGCACCGAGGAGACCTGCCCGATGCTCGGCAAGATCCTCAGCCAACGCCATGGCTTCGATGTCGTCGTGCTGTTCTCCTTCGACCCGACCGGCAGCTACATCGATCCCAACAATCAGAAGGGGATGCGCGGCATCGAAGAGATTAAGGACGCGGACCTTGTCATCACCGGCAACCGCTTCCGCCAGATGACCGCGGCACAATACGAGGTCCTTGCCGCCCACCTTGATGCCGGCAAGCCGATCATGGGCTTTCGCACCTCCACGCACGCCTTCACCGGCAACGGCCGCACCGGCGATTTCAAATGGGGGGAGTTCGGCCTCAAGATCCTGGGCGAGAAGTGGGTCAGCCACCACGGGCAGCACAAGGTGCAGGGTTGCCGCGCCGTGATCGAGAAGGATCATGCCGGCCATCCGATCCTGAACTCAGTGAAGGACATTTTCGCCTCCTCGGATGTCTATGGCGTCGTCAACCTGGACGAAGCGAGGTCTTTCGTGCTCCTGCGCGGCGCGGTCACCGAGACCTTGGAACCGACCTCCAAGCCCATCGCCGGCGAGAAGAACGATCCGATGATGGCGGCCGCCTGGCTGCGTGAATACCGGTCGCCGAACGGGAAAGGGAGGGGCAGGGCCTTCTGCACCACCATGGGAGCTTCCGTGGATTTCGAGAACGAGGACCTGCGCCGCCTGATCGTCAATGCCGCGTATTTCCTCGTCGGCATCGACGTCCCCAAGCGCGCCGATGTCAGCTATGTCGATCCGTTTCCGGCGACGTTCTATTCGTTCATTCGCGAGGAAGGCTACTTCAAGAGGCGCAACCTGCAGGTGAGCGATCTTGCGCTCGGCAAGTCGGCGGCGACGGGCCTGCCCGAGTCGATGCGGAACCAGCCGGCGGTGAAGGCGCACGAGGCGAAGCAGGGCGGGGGAGCGAAGAAGGAGACTCCGAAGAAGGAAGCCCCGAAAAAGAAGCCGCAGGCCAATGGTAAACCGAAGCCCGCCAAGAAGGAGCGTCCAGGCCCTGCGAAGAGCGACGACGAGATCCGATATGACCAGCCCGCCAAGGCCAAGGGAGCCGCGCCCGCGGTTCAACTTCCCTTCAGCCCCGGCGACGGCGAGAGCATCGTCCTGCTCGGCAATTCTCTCGGCGAGCGCATGCTGAACTTCGGCCACTTCGAGACCGAGGTGTTCAACCGTTTCCCGCTCCATCGCATCCAGTTCCGCAACATGTGCAACCCCGGCGACACCGCCGGCTTCCGCGCCCATTCCAGTCGCACCGATCCCTGGGCCTTCCCCGGCGCGGAGAAGTTCAACCAGGACAAGACCACCCACTACGGCATCGGGCACTACCCCAGCCAGGACGAATGGCTGACCGAATTGAAGGCCGACACCATCATCGCGTTCTTCGGCTTCAACGAGTCCTTCGACGGCCTCGGCAAGGTCGCCAACTTCAAGGCCGAACTCGCCGCCTGGATCGACCACACCCATTCCCTCGCCTACAATGGGAAGACCACGCCGAAGATCGTCCTCGTCACGCCCATCGCCTTTGAGGATCGCAGCGCCGATTACGACCTGCCGACCGGCGACGGGGAGAACACGCTGCTCGCCGCCTACGCCAAGGCCGTCCAGGAGGTCGCTGGGGCCAAGAAGGTGGGCGTCGTCGATGTCTTTTCATTGACGAAGAGGTGGTTTGCGGCCAAGGGTTCCAAATTCACGATCAACGGCTGCCACCTGAGTGACGCCGGTTACGCCAAGCTCGCGCCCGTTCTGGCGGACGCCGTTTTCGGCAGGACAGGCGTGGCGTCGGTTGCCTCCGTCGAAGCCATTCGCGAGGCGGTGAACAACAAGAATTACTTCTGGTTCAACGACTACCGCATGCTCAACGGCGTTCATGTCTACGGCCGGCGTTGGAAACCTTACGGCAACGAGAACTACCCCGAGGAAATCGAGAAGATGCGCCAGATGACCCGGCTGCGTGACGAGCGCCTCTGGGACATCGCCGCCGGGAAGACGGACCTGCCGCCGATCGACGACGCGAAACGCACGCGCAAGCTGACGCCGATCAAGACCAACTTCACCCGGCCCATCGAATATCTCGGTCGAGAGAAGGCCTTGGAGAAGTTCACATTGCGGGAGGGCTACAAGATTGAGCTGTTCGCCTCGGAGAAGGAATTCCCCGATCTGAAGAATCCGGTGCAGATGGCCTTCGACAACAAGGGCCGGCTCTGGGTCGCGGTCATTCCGTCCTACCCGCACTATAAACCCGGCGCCGAGATGCCCGACGACAAGCTTCTCATCTTTGAGGACACGAACAACGACGGACGCGCTGACAAGCAGACCGTCTTCGCCGACGGATTGAACCTCCCTATCGGCTTCGAACTCGCCCCGGAGGGCGTCTATCTCTCGCAGGAGCCGCACCTCTGCCTGCTGGTGGATGACGACAAGGACGACCGCGCCGACCGTATGGAGATCCTGCTTACGGGCTTCGATACCCACGACACCCACCACGCGATCTCGGCCTACTGCGCCGACGCCTCGGGCGCGTTCTACATGTGCGAGGGCCGCTTCCTGCATTCGCAGGTGGAGACACCTTACGGGCCCCAGCGCATGACCGACGGCGGCGTCTGGCGTTTCAACCCGAAGCGCTGGCGGCTTGAGCGCTACAGCCAGTCCGACTACAGCAACCCTTGGGGCATCACCTTCGACGAGTGGAACCAGTGTTTCATTTCCGACGCCTCGTCCGGAAAGAACTTCTACGGCGTGCCCGTTTCCGCGAAGCTGCCGCACGGTCTGGAGATTCCGCAGGTCGATCAATTCGCGCCCAAACGTTCGCGCCCGACCTCGGGCACGGAGTTCGTCTCCTCCCGCCATTTTCCCAAGGAGGACCAGGGCTACTTCATGATCAACAACTCGATCAGCTTCCTCGGGACCAGCATGCACCAGGTATGGGAAGAGGGCTCCGGGTTCTACGGCCGCGTCGTCGGTGACCTGGTTTCCTCCAGTGATCCCAATTTCCGGCCGGTCGATTGCGAGACCGCGCCGGATGGCTCGCTCTACATCGTCGACTGGCACAACGCCCTGATCGGCCACATGCAGCACAACGCCCGCGACCCGAACCGCGACCACGACCACGGCCGCATCTACCGGGTGACTTATCCCTCACGTCCGTTGGTCAAGCCGGCCAAGGTCGCCGGGGCGAGCATCGGGGAGCTGCTCGACAACCTGAAGCTCCCGGAATACCGCACCCGCTACCGCACTCGCCGCGAACTGCGCGGCCGGGACAAGGCAGAGGTCCTTGCCGCCGTCAGGAAATGGGCGAAGGCCCAGAACCCCAAGGGCAGCGATTACGCCCACCGGATGTGTGAGGCTCTATGGGTGACCTGGGGGCATAACCAGATCGACGAAGGCATCCTGCACATTTGCCTGAATTCCGTGGATCACCGCGCCCGTTCCGCCGGCGTCAACATCCTGCGCTACAATTACAGCAAGATCTCCAATGCCACCGCGCTGCTGCTCAAGGCGGCCCAGGACGAGCATCCCCGCGTCCGACTGGAGGCCATCGTCGCAGCCTCCTGGATGGACAATCAGGACGGCGCGCGCATTGCGCTGGAGGCGATCCGATTGCCCTTCGACCGCTGGATGGGCCCGGTCTACGACATCGTCGTGAAGGAGACCCTCAAGGACGATGTGGACGCCCTGCTCAAGAGCGGCAAGTATGACCTCGCCAAGAACCAACGCGCCGCCGACTTCCTGGCCGGGAAGCTGAATTTCGAGAAGAAGCCCGACGCGGATTACGGCCCCACTGAGAAACTCAGCGACGCCGACCTGAAGGTCTACAAGCTCGGTAAGTCCGTCTTTCACCGCGACGCCCACTGCGCGACCTGCCACCAGCCCAACGGTCTCGGCATGGCCAGCGCCTATCCGCCGCTCGTGAAGAACGAGTGGATCAAGGACGACACGCGCATGATCAAGATCGTGCTCAAGGGGCTCTGGGGCTCGATGGAGGTTCAGGGCCAACACTTCGACCCGAGCAAGGGCGTGCCGCCGATGCCCGGCTTCGGTCCCATCTGCACGGACGAGGAAATCGCCGCCGTGATCAACTACGTCCGCAATTCCTTCGGCAACGTCCACAAGTTCGTTACCCCGGCGCAGGTCGCCGCCATCCGCAAACAGACCGACGGCCGCCAGAACTTCTACATGGTCGAGGACATCATGAAGGAGCACCCCATCAAGGGCTGGGAGAAGTGGAAGAAGGCGGAAGGCGAAATCGGCGGGTTTGAGTGAAGGCATTGGAGGAGCTTGGAAGGTTCAAGACCCTGGCAGCCGGGGAGGGCGGCGCGACGCCCCGGGAGGCATGGTGGAATCCGTCCCGAACGGGATCGGGGGCAGCGTCTTTGACCGTGCTCGGTGGCCCGTGGCGGCTTGCTTCCCGGCAAGTCATGAGTGTGACGATTGATTTCAATGAAAAGAACGAGCGTACGCCGACTCGCGGATCGGAGTAGTCTCGGGGGTCGGCGCGACGGCGCGACGGCGCGAATCGGGGTTTCCGAGGTTCTCTCAAGAATTTGTTTGCTGGGCTTCGTTGGGGTCACTAGGTTCCCGGCCTTTCTCACGTCAGTCCGACGTGGAATTCCCAAATAATTTATACAAAAGACGACTTTTCAGACATGAGCACAGAACAAAACAACCGTTGCGCGACGACCGAACTCGTCGCCGGAATCAACCGCCTTGCGCGCAATCTCTGGTGGACCTGGAATCAGGACGCGCAGGAGCTGTTTCAGGAACTTTCGCCCCGGTCCTGGCGGAACCTCTACCACAACGCCGTGGCCATCCTGCACGAGGTCTCGGATTACGAGTTGCGCGTTCGTCTGCTCGACGAGGGCTTCGCGGGCCGGGTTCGCACCGTCCTGGAGAAGTTCGACGCGTATCTGAATGAGGAAAACACCTGGGGTGACCAGCATGCGCCGGCGCTGAGGGAGAATCCGGTGGCTTACTTCAGCGCGGAATTCGGTTTCCATGAGACCCTGCCGATCGCGGCGGGAGGTCTGGGAATGCTGGCCGGCGACCACGCGAAGTCGGCCAGCGACCTGGACATCGGATTTGTCGGGATCAGCCTGTTTTACCGCGAGGGTTACTTCCAGCAGGCGATCAACCAGGACAACTGGCAGACGGAGTATTACTCGCTGTTGAATCCGAAGAACCTGCCGCTGGAGCCGGTCCTGGATGCCAAGGGCGAGCCGGTTGTGTGCTCGGTCAAGATCGCGATGAGCACGGTGTATTTCCGGGCCTGGCGCGCGAATGTCGGCCGCTGTCCGGTTTACCTGTTGGACACCAACCTCCCGGAGAACGAGGAGCATTTCCGCGAGTTGACGCTGCGGGTCTACGGCGGCGACAGCACGACGCGGATCATGCAGGAGATCCTGCTGGGCGTGGGCGGCGTGCGCCTGCTGCGCGAACTCGGCGTGACGCCCTCCGTGTTCCACCTGAACGAGGGCCATGCGGCCTTCCTCAGCGTGGAGTTGATCCGCGAAAAGCTCGCGGCCGGCTCGGATTTCGATTCGGCTCTCGTCGCCACTCGGGAGGAGTGCATCTTCACGACCCATACGCCGGTGCCGGCGGGGCACGATCGCTTTTCCGTGGAATTGATGGACTACGCGGCTCATTTCTTCCCGAAGACGCTCGGGTTGAGCCAGAAGGACTTCCTGGCGCTGGGGCGGGTGAATCCCGACGACGAGAAGGAGACCTTCTGCATGACCGTGCTGGCCTTGAAGACCACGCGGGCCGCGAACGGCGTCAGTGAGCTGCACGGACAGGTCAGCCGGGAGATGTGGCAGTGCATGTATCCCGACAAACCGGTGGAAGAGGTTCCGATCGGCCACGTGACCAACGGCATTCACCTGGTCGGGTGGATGGTCGGCACGGTCCGGCGCTTCTGGCGACGCAAGCTCAGCGGCAACGGCAATGGCAGGGAGGAGATCCAGGACATCGAATCCATTGAGGGCGAGCAGACCCGCTTCTGGACCAAGGGAGGGGAGCTGAACCTGGAATCGAAATGGAATTCCGCCGAATTCTGGAAGCAGATGGAGGACCCGGAGTTCATCTCCGACGAGGAGATCTGGTCCCTGCGCTACCGGTTGCGGCGGCAGTTGATCGAGTTCAGCCGTCGGCGCCTGCTGATCCAGGGAAACCGGGTGGACCGCGAGCATTTCATCGCCTTCGACCAGTTGTTGAACGTCGATGCGCTGACGATCGGCTTCGCCCGGCGTTTCGCGACCTACAAGCGCGCGCCCCTGATCTTCGAGCAGTTCGAGAAGATCGTGGAGCTGGCCAAGGATCGCGAGCGGCCCGTGCAGTTCATCTTCGCCGGCAAGGCGCATCCGCGGGACGACGAGGGCAAGCGGTTCATCCAGAAGATCATCCACCTCAGCGAACACAGCGAGCTGAACGGCCACCTGGTGTTCCTGGAGAACTATGACGTGCATGTCGCCCGCCAGATGGTGTCGGGCTGCGACATCTGGCTGAACAACCCCCGCCGACCCTTGGAAGCCTCCGGAACGAGCGGCATGAAATGCGGCGTGCATGGCTGCCTGAACCTCAGCATCCTGGACGGCTGGTGGCGTGAGGGTTACGACGGGGACAACGGCTTCGCCATCGGCGACGACTCTCATCCGGACTCCATTGAGGAGCAGGATCGCCTCGACAGCGAGAACCTGTATCGCGCCCTGACGGAGGAGGTTGTGCCGTGCTTCTTCGAGCGCGACGCCGACGGAATCCCGCGCCAATGGATCAAGAAGATCCGCCATGCCATGGCGACCCTGACCCATGAGTACAACACCTGGCGAATGGTGCAGGAATACGTCGAAAAGTTTTACGTAAACCGGTGATTTTCTTGAATAGATGTCGCATTTAGATAATCCTATCACTTGGCAAAAGATAACGAACAAGAGTGCAACGCTCGTTGGACTGCGCTCCGTGAGTGTGCCGCGCGGGATAGGGAAGAGCCATGAAGTGCGACATCAAATCACTTGACGTAGACGAACTGGAAGACTTGTTGGAGGAATGGGGTTTTCAACGGTATCGATCCACCCAGATCCTGATGTGGCTTTATCGGCAACGGATCAAGGGGTGGGATCGGATGAGCAACATTCCTGCGAAGTTGATCAAGAAGATGCAGGAGGAGTTCGATCTTTACGGATCGGAAATGGTTGAGAGGACGGGGGCGGCCGATTCGACCAACAAGTTCCTCTGGCAGCTCAAGGACGGAAACCTGATCGAGAGCGTCCTGATCCCGGCCAGCATGGGGTTGTACGGGGACCGTGCGGACCGACACACCCTTTGCATTTCGACCCAGGTGGGGTGCGCCTACGGCTGCAAGTTCTGCGCCAGCGGGCTCGACGGCCTGAAGCGCAAC
Source organism: Verrucomicrobiales bacterium (assembly GCA_038126235.1). Classification (GTDB taxonomy): domain Bacteria; phylum Verrucomicrobiota; class Verrucomicrobiia; order Limisphaerales; family JAYPEY01; genus JAYPEY01. The sequence continues at coordinate 143,420 of JAYPFK010000009.1, read as the reverse complement.
CTGGAGGTCGATGAGATTGTGGAGCAGGTGGTCGCGGTCGAGCGGTGGTATGGTGAGAACCTGAAGTCGGTGAACTCCAAGCCCCACGCTGATCCCTCCGAACTCTCGGATGAGGAGAGGCTGATCGCCATGATGCTCAACCGGGCTGGCGGCCGCCGAAACAAGAAGGTCACGAAGTACATCGTCGACAACCTCGTGGTGATGGGGATGGGCGAACCGTTGGCCAACTACGACAACCTGGTCAAGGCGCTCCACATCATCAACGCCGAATGGGGCTGCAACATCGGCGCCCGCAAGATGACGGTCTCGACCTGCGGGCTGGCTCCGGAAATTCGTGAGCTCGCCGATGAGGATCTCCAGGTCCGGCTCGCGGTTTCCCTGCATGGCGCCACTGACGATGTGCGGAACGAGATCATGCCGGTGAACAAGAAGTATCCCTTGGACGATCTCATCGACGCCCTGGAATACTACAAGGACCGGCACGGTCAGATGATCACCCTGGAATATATCCTGATTGAGGGCGTGAACGACGATTTGGAACAGGTCGGCTCCCTGACGCACCTTTCTCACATTCTGGATGCCAAGATCAACCTGATCCCCTACAACCCGGTCGAAGGGCTGAAGTGGAAGCGTCCCTCCGAGGAGGCGATCGATGACTTCTTCCAGGCCTTGAAGGACAACCGTGTGCCGGTGACCGTCCGTCGGGAGAAGGGGGCGGATATCGATGCCGCCTGCGGCCAGTTGCGGTTGCGCAAGGAACGGGAGTTGGCGGAGGCCGACGCCGTCGAGGCTGCCACCGCGTAGTCGGAACCAGAATTCGAATCTCGAAATTCGAAACAAGTTCGAATTCCGAATTTTCAAAACATCGGGTAGGACGCCGGGAGCGGGGGGCAGATTTTGAGCCCTTGAACATTCCAATTTGTTTCGGATTTCGTTTTTCGGATTTCGGATTTCCTGCATTCTCCCTCTGTCCGCGCTGAACTGTCGGACGACCCCGCCAATCACGTCGGGGTGGGATTTTGCTCAAGAAATGATAGCCCTGTTGGATTACGGATCGGGAAACCTGCGCAGCGTTCAAAAGGCGCTGATTCATGTGGGCGCGGATGTGCGGTTGGTCACGGGACCGGACGGGATGAAGGACGCGGCCGCCGTCGTCCTGCCCGGGGTCGGAGCCTTCGACGACTGCATCCATGCGTTGCGGAAACAGGAACTGCTGGAGGCCGCGCGGGAATTCATGGGGACAGGTCGGCCGTTCCTCGGGATCTGCGTGGGCTACCAGGCCCTGTTCGAGCGCAGCCAGGAATTCAACAGTTGCGCGGCCGGGCTCGGCGTCTTTCCTGGCGAGGTCGTGAGGTTCAAGGACGAGCCCGGCTTGAAGGTGCCCCAGATCGGTTGGAACGAGATCTCCATCGAGCGCGGAGACTGCCCGCTATACCGGGGCATCCCGGATGGCAGCCATGTCTACTTCGTGCACAGTTTCTTCCCGCGGCCGGCGGATGACTCGATCGTCGCGACAAGGACGGACTACGGCGGCGAGTTTGCCTCCTCAGTCTGGCGGGACAATGTCTACGCCACGCAGTTCCACCCGGAAAAGAGCCAGACGATCGGCCTGAGACTGTTGAAGAACTTCGTCGATCTTGCGGCGAATTGAGCCGTGGGAGCGGGGAATGAGGGGGTGACGGATTGGGGGAATGGGCCAGGCCTCCTTCCCATGGCGCGACGAAGCTTTGCGCCGGCGGCAGGCTGTCCATCCATCCCATTCCGGCGGCGCCTGGCGCAAACATTGCCACGAATTCTGGCAATCCGTTGGAGACGCGACAACGCTTCGACCCCGGCCGCTTTATCCGCCTCCTCCATCCGCGAAATCCGCGCCATCCGCGGTCAATTGAAACATCCTTGTTTTCTCTCCGGTCCTTTGGCAAAAGACCGCTCCACACACACAACAAACCCGAAACACAAGACACATCATGGCTCATACACTTCCTGAACTTCCCTACGCGCACGACGCGTTGGAACCGCACATCGACGCCCAGACCATGGAGATCCACCATGGCAAGCACCACGCGGCCTACATCGCCAAGCTCAACGACGCCATCGCCGGCAATGCCGAGTTGGAAGGCAAGAGCATCTGCGAACTGGTCTCCAACCTCGACGCCGTCCCGGAGAACATCCGCGGCGCGGTCCGCAACAACGGTGGCGGCCATGCCAACCACAGCCTCTTCTGGAAGGTCCTCGGCCCGAATGGCGGAGAGCCGGCCGGTGAACTGCTCGACGCAATCAACGAGGCCTTTGGCAGCGTGGACGCCATGAAGGAGAAGATCGAGGCGGCCGGAGCCACGCGCTTCGGCAGCGGTTGGGCCTGGTTGATCGTTGGCGCCGACGGCAAGCTTGCGGTCACCTCCACGCCGAACCAGGACAGCCCCTGCATGGACGGCAGCGGCAAGCCGATCTTCGGCGTCGATGTCTGGGAGCACGCCTATTACCTGAGATACCAGAACAAGCGCCCCGACTACCTCAAGGCGATCTGGAACGTGGTCAACTGGGCGCAGGTCGCCGAGAACTACGCCAACGCCAAGGGTTGATCCGCCTCGGGCGGCAGACTGTTTCCTCCAAGGCGCGCCGGAATCCCGGCGCGCCTTTTGCGTGCCCGGTCTTGCGAATGGGGTGGCTGTCAATCTGAGGCGGCTCATTCTGATGGTCCCGAGACCAGGGAGCATCGTCGCCAGAGTCGCCGCGGATCTTTCGGATTTCACCACGAATCTGGCCGTCTTTCCGGGCAAGGTCAGCTGAGATTCTGACAAAACGTCGCCCAAAAGATTGTTTGAAGATCCGGGTGAAATTGGGATGCTCCATCGATTCATTCCATCGACAGCCATGACTGAGAAGATGTATTCCAGAGTTGCCGCCTTGGCGGTCCTTTCCGTCGCCGTTTCATCCTATGGGGCGGACGCCGGCAAGAAGCCGAAGCAGCCCGCCGTTTCCGTCTACCATCAGCAGGTCCGGCAGTTGCTGCCGGTGGCCTGGTGGTCCTTCGATGATCGGCGCGCCGATTTGGGCGATGTCGAGGGCAAGGTCGAATTCGGCGTGGCCGGGCCGACTTCCAAGCAGTTCAAGTCCTTCAAGGACGACAACCTTGCCGCGCGTTTCGGGGCCGACAGTTCCAACAAGGGCGCGGTCATCCGTCTGGAGGATGTCGGCCCCGGCAGCCAGTTCGACTTCGACAACGGCGACCCGATCACCATCGAGGCCTGGGTCAACCCCGACAAGGACATCAAGTCGGGCTCGACCATGTACATCCTTGGCAAGGGGCGCACCAACAACCGCGGCCAGACTCCCAGCAACCAGAATTTTGGGTTGCGTGTGGTCCGGTCGGGGGACGCCGTCCTGCTCAGCTTTCTCTTCCGCAGCCGCGAGGAGGGGGCGCACAAGCCCGACTGGCACCGCTGGGATTCTTCCGAGGGCTTTGCGATCGATTCCGGGTGGCATCATGTCGCGGTGACCTACGTCTTCGGCAAGCCGGACACCATCGCCGGCTACGTGGACGGGGAGCGCGTCAAGGGCGGTTGGAGTCCCGCCTACGCCGGCCCGACGGAATTCGCGCCGATTGTGGACGACGACGAGATCTGGGTCGGCTCTTCGATGGGGCGGAGCTCCGGGGCGAGTTTCAGCGGATTGCTGGACGAGGTGGCCCTTTATCGCCGTGTCCTCACCGAAGAGCAGTTGACGCAGCGTTATCCGATTGAGCCCTACGTGCCGAAGTTTGTGGAGGGCGACCTGAAGCCGGGGCGGGTGCGGGTGGAGATCGTCGAGAACCTCGGCAAGACCGGCGGTTGGCCGAAACGGTTCGCCAAGCCGTCCTTGTCCTACGAGGAGGATGTCTTCGGTTTCTTTCTGACTCCCGAGAAATACACCGCCACGGGCGTGCGCGACGCGTGGACGAATCCCTATCTCCTGCGCGCCGCCGCGAAGCTCAAGTTGCCGGAGGGCGAGCAGGAATGGTTGTTGCGCGTGCGCGGCAAGGGCAGGCTCTGGATGGACGGCAAGGTGATCGCCGAGATCGACTACGGGAAGTTCGGCGGCGGCGCCCATAACGACGTGCATGAGAACGTGATCGTGACCGGGAAGAACCTCCGTTACCTCGGCCCGGGTGATCGCGAGAAGCTCTTCGCCGTCAAGGGCGACGGCAAGGAGCATCTGGTCGTGCTTGAAATGATCTCCGGCAACGGCCGCGTGCGCGCCACGCTCGGGGAAACCAGTCTCAGCGTCCGCCAGAAGGACGGCGGGTTTAAACTCCTGACGCCCGGGAAACGCGACGTGGTCTTGAACGACCAGGACTGGGAAGGCTATCGCCGCGAGCGCATGGCGCATTACACGAAGCTGAACAGCGAGCGCCGCGTGGCCTTGCGCGGTTCCGAGGCGGACTATTGGGACGAGCGCCATGCAATCGCCAAGGGCGTGATCGCCAGGAAGAAGCCGCTGGCGCACGGGAGCGTCGATTCCTTCCTCGAAGCGTCGTGGGCGAAGGTGAATTCGGCCGCGGAGGCGGCGGCCGGCGGCGTCAGTTTCACTGACCAGATCCGGCCCATCCTGGGCGAACAATGCTACCGCTGCCACGACAAGAAGTCCAAGGGGGGGCTGCGTTTGAGTTCCCGCGGGGCCGCGCTCGAAGGCGGTGATTCAGGCAAGCCCGCCATTGTGCCCGGCAAGCCGGAGGAAAGCCTGTTGGTCAAGTTGGTCCATCCGGACGCCGGCGACGACATCATGCCTCCCAAGGGCGATCCGCTGACGAAAGACCAGCGGGACCTGCTGGCCCGGTGGATCAAGGAGGGCGCGTCCTACGCGGACGCAGGAAAGAAGATTGTGCCGACCAAGGACACCGAAGACCTGGATTTTCTGCGACGCCTCACCCTGGACACGGTCGGTGTGACGCCGAGTCAGCCTGAGATCGAGGCCTACCTGGCCGATTCGCCGAGCGACCGGCGGGCCAAGGCGGTCGCTCGCCTGCTGGCCGATGACCGCTGGGCGGATCACTGGACGGCCTACTGGCAGGACGTGCTGGCCGAGAATCCGAATATCCTCAAGCCCAGTCTGAACAACTCCGGTCCCTTCCGGTTTTGGATCTACGAGGCCCTGCTCGACAATCTGCCGATGGATCGCTTTGTCACGGAGCTCGTGATGATGAAGGGCAACGCCAAGGCCGGAGGCCCCGCCGGTTTCGCCCTGGCCGCGCAGAACGATGTCCCCATGGCGGCCAAGGCCCACATCCTCGGCACGGCCTTCCTCGGCGTGGAGATGAAGTGCGCCCGCTGTCACGACGCGCCCTATCACGACGCCAAGCAACAGGAGTTGTTCCAGTTGGCCGCGATGCTGAAGCGCGATCCGATCAAGCTGCCCGCCAGTTCCTCCGTGCCTGCCACCACCTTTGAGGGGCGCAAGCCCTTGATCGAGATCACCCTCAAGCCCGGCACGACGGTGGAGCCCGGGTGGCCCGACCGGTTTGGCAGCCACTTCCTGGGCAAGCTGGATCCTTCCCTCGTGCGCCAGTCGGGGGACACCCGCGAGGAACTGGCCGCGATGATCACCTCGCCGGAGAATGACCGCTTCGCCAAGGTGCTTGTAAACCGGCTCTGGAAGCAGTTCATGGGCGCGGGATTCGTCGATCCGGTGGACGATTGGGAGGCCTCCAAGCCGAGCCATCGCGAACTGCTGGATTGGCTGGCGCGTGAACTGACCGCCAACGGCTACAACCAGAAGCACATCGCGCGGCTGATCCTGAATTCCAGGGCCTACCAGCGGCGACCCATCGAACTGGCGGCCGGAACCAAGCCGGACTTTTCCGCGCCCGTGCGTCGGCGGATGACCGCTGAACAGGTCGTTGATTCCCTCTTCGCCATTGCCGGCAAGCCCCTGGAATCGGAAGAGCTCACCATGGACAACGACGGCACCCAGAGCGCGAGCGCGATGATCAGCCTCGGTTTCCCGCGGCGCGCCTGGGAGTTCACCTCGTTGTCGAACGAACGCGACCGACCGAGCCTTGCCATCCCCAAGGCGCAGGCCGTCGTGGATGTGCTGGAGAACTTTGGCTGGCGGCCGTCGAGGCAGGAGCCCAAGAGCCTCCGCGAGGCGGAGCCGAACATGCGCCAGCCCGCGATCGTCGGGAACGGCTCGCTCGGCGTCTGGGTCACCACCCTGAGCGAGGATCACGCCTTCACCGCCTTGGCGACGCGCCCGGACCTGACCTTGGACCAGCTCGTGGAAAGTGTCTTCCTGCGTGTCCTCACGCGCGAACCGACCTCCGAGGAGCGGACCGTCTACAAGGATCTCCTGGGTGAGGGCTTCGCTGACCGGATCGTGCCCGAAGCCAAGCGCCCGCCGGTGGCGCGGCGTGAACCGCTGATGCACGTGGCCTGGTCGAACCACCTCTCCGAGGAGGCGAACCGCATCAAGATCGAAATGGAAAAGCGCGCCCGCGAGGGCGATCCCCCGACCGTTGCGTTGCGTCCGCAATGGCGCGAACGCATGGAGGACGCGCTCTGGTCCCTCATGAACTCTCCCGAATTTGTCTATCTTCCCTGAGACCGAAACCCAAGGCCAAGTCATGAACAGACGTCAATTCATCCAAACCTCCGGCGGGCTCGCCTTTGCCGGCGCGGCGGGACTGTCCTTTGCCAAGGAAACGTCCCATGTCGCCCATTTTCCCAAGGGGAAGGCGGAACACTGCATCCACATCTGGCTCGGCGGCGGAGCTGCCCAGATCGACACCTGGGACCCGAAGAACCTGGGCGACGCCAAGGGAAAGAAGGCCGGCAGTTACTATCCTTCAATCGAGACCGCCGTGCCCGGCGTCCGCGTCTGCGAGCACCTCAAGGCCTGCGCTGCGACCATGGAGGACATCACTGCCGTGCGTACGGTGAATCATGACGTCATCGACGAGCACGCCGCCGCCTCGAACCGGATGCACACCGGCCGCATCGTCAGCGGCACGACGGTCTATCCCTCGTTGGGTTCCATTGTGGCCGCCGAACGGGGCGCTGTCGCCGAGGGCGTGCCGGCCTACGTGGTGATCGGCTATCCGAACTTCTCGCGCGGCCCCGGCTTCCTTGGCTCCAAGGCGGGCTTCCTCTACCTGCTCGACACCGACGCCGGTCCCGCGGGTCTGAAACGCCCCGAATCTGTCACCAACTCACGCCAATCGCGCCGCGAGAACCTGCTCGCCCGGATGCGCGAGAGCGCCCGCAAGGAACGTGGCGAGGCTGCCGTGTCGGGGTATGACGACGCGTTGGAAGAAAGCCTCCGCCTGGCCGGCCCGAAGTTCATGGAGGTCTTTGACCTGAACTCGGAGAAGGGCGACCTGCGCAATTCCTACGGCGGCGAGTTCGGGCAGCGCTGCCTGCTCGCGCGGCGGCTCATCCAGCGAGGCGTGCGCTTCATCGAGGTCTCGCACAACATGAACTTTGTCAACGGCACCGGCTGGGACACCCACAACGCCGGCCAGTTGAAGCAACACATCCTCATCCAGGAGCTCGACAAGGCCATGTCCACCCTGATCGCCGACCTCAAGGCGCACAACCTGCTGGACAAGACCCTGATCGTGGTGAACACCGAATTCGGTCGCCCTTCCGCCTTCGACGGGGGCGGGGGACGGGGGCATCAGGGCTCGGCTTTCTCGGTGGTCCTGGCCGGCGGCGGCCTCAAGCATCGCGGGGCTTGGGGCGTCACCGACGACGAGTGCAAGAAGCCGGTCGAAAACAGCTGCGGCGTGCCCGACCTCTTCGCCACCATCCTCGCCGATCTCGGCATCGATCCCCGCAAGGAACTCTTCGACGGCGACCGGCCCGTTCCAATCACGGACCAGGGCTCGCCGATCGTGGAACTGCTGGCCTGAGTCGGGAAGTAGGACAGGCATCCTGCCTGTCTCCGGCATGGCGCCTGGCTTCCGATGGAAAGAGGCGACGCTCGCGCCGGAAGTGTGCTGAGCGGGAAGGACAGCCTGCCGCCTTTGCAAAGCTTCCGACTTCGCGGAGCTGCGTCGCGACAAGTCGGCGCGCTGCCTTTCCTGGCCTGCCTCAATCAGTCGTCATCGTCATCATAGTCGTCGTCGTCATCCGGGTGATTGCATTCGTCCTCTTCCGTCCGGATGATGGTGTCGTCCAACCGGCGGGCGAGTTCTTCGAGGGAGTCCTCGAGTTCGATCGGTTGGACCTGCTTGTGCTGGATAAAGCGCGCGCGAAGCTCGAGGTGTTTGGCGTGGAGCGCTTCGGCATCCATCCCTTGGAAATCCTTGTAGTAGAGGCCGACGTCCGGGCGGCTGAACGCGAGCGCGCTGGTGGTGGTGGTCAATCGGGAACCGTCGGTGAATTCCGAGATGAATTCGAAACACAGGTAGCCATAGCGGCTTGCGGTCAGGGCGGCGTAGGAGGTCCGGTCCGGGCTGAGGTGGCAAAGCAGGGCGTAATCCCGCAGGCGCTTGGGCGTGATCTCGCCCAACAAGGTGAAACCGAGCTTTCGCATGGCCGCTTCAAACGGCGTTCGCAGGTCCGGTTGCAGGGCTCCAAACGCCGCCAGATCGGAGCGCCAGAACGCTCCCGATCGGCCGCGAAAGATCGGGGAACCGATGCGTTTTGCCATCGACTCACGCGCCATACGGGCGCCTTCGCGGCGCATCCGTCGTTCCTGTGCCACGCGTTCGAGATAGGCTTCGGTCTGCCGGGCGAAGAAGGCGGAGAAGTCCCAAATGTCGCCATGCCGGTGTCGAAGAAAGAGTTTGGCCAGGAATTCCACATCGTAGCGGCAGGATATGAGCAAACCCTTCCGTCGGACGTCCATGCTGTGGAGGTAGCCATCTTGTCGCGCGGCGGCCATGATGGCGCCGGCCTCTTCTTCGTCGCGCGCCTGATGGCGGGTCTTTTCGGCGTTGCGGGCCAACTCAAGGGCGTCCGTGAGTGATTCCCTGTCCGCCGGTGGAAAGGCCGCCTCGATCATCCACTTGTCGCCGGCGGCCGCGCCGGAATAGGCCTGGCGGGTGGGGGGCTCATCCTGCGAGCCGAAAGCCAGAGTCAGGCGCGCTCCTTCGGGAGGCGACTTCAGCAGGGCGGCAATCTTCGGACCGAGATCCTTGGCGACGTGCCGTCGTTCCACCAGCAGGGGATTCCTCCGCCTGGCGCACCCAGTCGTCCCATTCCTGACCGAGCCCGATCTGCGAGAGGAGGCGCGGCAGGTTGCCGATGTCCGCATGCTCTTCGCCCTCGGAAAGCCCCTCCCACCGCAGTGTTCGCCGGATAAGGCCTTCATTGAACTCGGCGCCCGCTTCGCGCAGGAAGGCGACCAGCAGATCGCACTGCCAGTGGAGAAAGCGCTCGACGCCCTCTTGGAACGGAAGTTGATTGCACTCTTGGATGAGATCGTCAGGGAGGGGCGCGCCAAGTTCGCGGTATTCCGCGGCAAACCCTTCGAAGGCTGTGGCGGGACGGTCGGTTGCCGCGTCACCGTCCTCCAGGAACGCCAACGATTCTTCAACGGGTTCCTCGTCCTGGTTTGGCAGGTAATCGGCCTCGCTCATTTCCCCGGGGTCCAGTCCGAATTCATGCACGAACGTGACGGGCGAGGAGTCGGGACGCAGGAGGGTGGCGTACCAGCGGCAGGCGTCTTCCGTTGTGAACTGCAGGGCCGGGGCGTTGAGCGCCTTGAGCCCTTTCAGCAGGTCCGAGTGGCCAACCGCCCAGACGCTCGTGTGGAATGAAACCCAACCGTTGCTTTCGCTGAGTTGGACCGACTCGAAGCGATCGCCGAGCGTTTCTGTGAACGCCTCGCGCACGTCGCCCGGTCGGGTGAAGCGGACGGCGGTGACATGGATTCGGACAGCCATGCGATGAGCGGTTCAGTTTGAACCTTCTTGCCCCAACAGTTCCAACAGCGCCGCGCTCATGGCGGTGACGCCGGTCTTGATGGTTGGCTCTGCGTCCGGGGCGAAGATGGGGGAATGGAGGGACGGCAAGGTTCCTGATGTGGCCGTCGTTCGACGGATGGAATCCCCGTTGACCGAGCCCAGCCAGAACATGCAGATGGGTATTCTGTCCTCCGTGCGGCCGTAGCGGCCGAAATCCTCGCCGCCCATGGCCGGCTTTCTCGTCAGCGCGGCGCCTTCGCCCAGCCAGGCCTTGAAAACGCCGGTCAGTCGGCGAGTCAGGGCCGGGTCGTTGTAGGTGGAGGGCGTATACTCGTCCTTCACAGTCACCACCGGGAGCTTCTCCTCCGGGAGACCGGCCGAGATTGCCTGCCCGCGGGCGATGCGTTTGATCGCCTCCAACAGCTTGTTCCGGGTTTCGTCGGAATAGGAGCGCACGGTGAGTTGCAGATCGACCTCGCCGGGGATCACGTTGTGTTTCGTGCCGCCGTGGATGGAACCGACCGTCACCACGGCGGGTTCGATCGGGGCGATCTCGCGGCTCACGATGGTCTGCAGGGCCAGGACGATCTGCGCCACGAGGACCACCGGATCCTTGGTCGCCTGGGGGTAGGCGCCGTGGCCGCCGACGCCGAAGATCTTGATGTCCACCGAATCGACATTGGCCAGGGCGTAGCCCTCGGTGACGCCCACCGTGCCCGCCGGCATGTCGGCGTTGACGTGGAGCGCGACGCAGTGGTCCGGCTTGGGGAAGCGCTCGAACAGGCCGTCCGCCAGCATGGCCCTTGCGCCGCCGCCGCGCTCCTCTGCGGGTTGCCCGATCATGATCAGCGTTCCGCGCCAGCGATCCTTCAAGGAGGCCATCACGCGCGCCGTGCCGATCAGCGAGGTCATGTGGATGTCGTGGCCGCAGGCATGCATGGTGAAGACCTCGTTCCCCTGGTCGTCTTTCATCTGATGCCGGCTGGCGAAGGGCAGCCCTGTCGCTTCCTTCACCGGCAGGCCGTCCAGGTCGCAGCGCGCCAGCGCGGTCGCGCCGGATCCGTTGCGCAGGACGCCGACCACGCCATGGCCGCCCACGCCCGTTGTCACGGTGAAGCCCGCATCCCGCAGTTCGCGCGCCACCCTTGCCGCCGTCTTCGTCTCCATGAAGGAAAGTTCCGGCCGCGCGTGCAGATCGCGGTAGAGGCCGGACAGCGAGGGATATTCAGCCTCGATTCGGGCGGCGACGGCGGCGCGGTCCGGGGTGTCCTGCGCGAATGCGGCGGTTGCGAAGGCGAGGAGGAATGAAAGGAAGGTCGGGGTGGAGGGCTTCATGGGGAATGTCGCGTGGGTTGGAGTCGAGGCAGCGGGATCATGTGGTTGTCCGGCGCGGCGGTCAATCGTGGCTCGTTTCGATGCGGGCCATCAGACTTCATTCAGGCGCCGTTCGATTGGATTGCGGCCCAAAGGGCCAGCTCCATGCCAGCCCGTTGGGCCTTTGGCGCTACGCCAACGCCTGTTCGATCACGTGCCTTTCCTCCACCCCGGTCAGCTTCTGTTCCAGGCCCTGGTGCAGCCAGGTGAGGCGGGTGTGGTCGAGGCCCATGAGGTGGAGGATGGTAGCGTGGAGGTCGGAGACGTGGCAGGGATCGTCGGCCGCCTGGAAGCCGACCTCGTCGGTGGCGCCGATGGCCTGGCCTCCCTTCACTCCGGCTCCGGCCAGCCACATGCTGAAGCCGTGCCAGTTGTGGTCGCGGCCGGGTTTGTTGACGCCCTCGCTGGTCGGGGTGCGTCCGAACTCGCCGCCCCAGACGATCAGGGTCTCGTCCCAGAGGCCGGTGCGCTTCAGGTCGGTGATGAGCGCGCCGATGGGCTGGTCGGTCTCGCCGGCGTGGGTCTTGTGGTTGGTGATGCAGTCGGTGTGGCCATCCCAGGTTTCCTCCAGGTGGCCGCCGCCGGAGTAGAGCTGGATGAAGCGCACTCCCTGTTCCAGCAGGCGGCGGGTGATGAGGCACTTGCGGCCGAAGTCCGCAGTGGGCGCGTTGTGCAGGCCGTACATCTCGCGGGTGGCGGCGTCCTCGCGGCCGAGGTCGACGGTTTGGGCGGCGGCGGTCTGCATGCGCCAGGCGAGTTCGTAGGATTCAATGCGGGCGGCGAGTTCGGACTCGCCGGGACGCAGGCGGGCGTGTTCCTCGTTCAGGCGCTTGAGGAGGTCGAGGCCGCTGCGTTGCGCGCGCTCGCTGGTTCCCTCAGGCGTCGCCAGGTCGAGGAGTGGGCTTCCCTTGCTGCGGAACAGCGTGCCCTGGAAGGCGGCGGGCATGAAGCCGGCGCTCCAGTTGGACGCGCTGCCGATCGGGCCCCCGCGCGGGTCGGTCATCACGACGAAGGTGGGCAGGTTCTGGTTCAGGCTGCCGAGGCCGTAGCTGAGCCAGGAGCCCAGGCAGGGTTTGCCGATGAAGATGCTTCCGCTGTTCATTTGCAGGCAGCCGGACGCGTGCGCGGCGGTGTCGCTGTGCATGGAGCGGATGACGCAGATGTCGTCCGCGTGCCGGGCGGTGTAAGGAAACAGGGAGCTGATCGGCAGGCCGCTCTGGCCGTGCGGCTTGAAGGGGAAGGGGGACCTCATCAGGTGGCCGATGGGGCGGCCGTTGGAGCCCACCTTGGCGCTTCCGGTGTAGGACTGTCCGTGGTGGCGGTCGAGTTCCGGCTTGGGATCAAAGGTGTCGACGTGGCTGGGACCGCCGTTCATGAAGAGAAAAACGACGCGCTTGGCCTTGGCGGGGAAATGAGGCGGACGCGGCGAGAGCGGGCCCGACGCGGCGGCGGATTCGTTGGCGAGCAGATCGGCAAGCGCGAGGCCGGCGAATCCGCCGCCGACTTCCCAGAGGAACTCGCGTCGGGTCTGGCCGCAGGGCGTGAGGTTGGGGCGGAAGCGGTTCATGCGGAAGTTTGCCTTCGGTGAGGTTGAAAGAGGATTGCCCTCACCCTTGGTCCCTCTCCCTTGGGAAAGGGATATCTCTGGATGCTCTGGAGAGGTTCATTGTTTGGGGAGGATTTCGGGAGCGGGGGGCGCTGGTTCTTTCATTCAGGGTATACGAATTCATTCAGATTGAGGATGACCCGACAGAGTTGGGTGAGGGCCTGCTGCTTGGAGTTCAGGGCGTTGTTGGATTCTCTCACGAGAAAATCCAAGGCGGCGGAGACTTCGGTTTCGCTTGGTTCGCGACAAAGGGCAAGTTGGAAGGCTTGTTCGATCTGCTTTGCCGGTTCGTCGCCCGCCTTGCGTTGGAGTCGGGCGGCGAAGTGTCGGGCCTGGCGGTTGACGAATTCGCCGTTGTAGAGGGTGAGCGCCTGGGGGGCGACGGTGGTCGTCATCCTTCCGGTTGAAGGGCGGGTCGTGTCGCACAGGTCCAGCGTTTCCAGCATGGGCACGACCATGGAGCGCTTGATGAAGGCGTAGACGGTGCGGCGGGAGGCGTCCTCCTCGTCGAGCGGTTTCCAGATTTGTTCGGGGTCGCTATGGCCCTCCAGGGCCTGCGGCGGGACGGAGGGATACATGGAAGGCCCTCCTATCCGGCGGTTGAGCCGGCCGCTGACCGCGAGCATGGAATCGCGGATGGCTTCTGCCTCCAGGCGTCGGTAGGGCGCGCGCCAGAGCAGGAGGTTGTCCGGGTCGACAGTCGCGTATTCCTCGTTGCGCGCGCGGCTCATGCGCCAGGTGGAGCTGGTCATGATCAGGCGATGGAGCTTTTTGAGCGACCAGTCCGCCTCGTGCATGAACCAGTGCGACAGCCAGTCGAGGAGTTCCGGATGCGTGGGTTTCGGGCCCGCCGTTCCGAAGTCGCCCCCGCGGACCAGGCCCTCTCCGAAGTGATGCCGCCAGACGTGGTTCACGATTACCCGGGCGGTAAGGGGGTTGTCCCTGCTGGTGATCCAGCGGGCGAGTTCAAGGCGGCGGCGGGTGGTGTATTGGTCTGGTTTCGACGGGGCGAGCGCCGGCCCGGTCAGGGCGGCCGGGGCGGCCGGTTGGACCCGTTCGCCCGGCCGCGTCGCCTGGCCGCGGACCAAGACATGCGTGACCGGCGGCTTGGGAGATTTTTCGCGCATGAAGTAGCCTTCGGGCAGATCGGGCGTCCTTTCCCGCAGCGTCCGCAGTTCCACGGCGATCCTGGCCATGCCGTTCTTGAAATCCGGGGAAGCCCAAGCCGCGTGCGCGGCGGCGAACCTCTCCTGATTCTCGGCGACCCGCTTCTTTTGCCCGGCGTTGCGCTTTTCAGCTTTGAGCGCAAAGGCATCCAAGATCGGCTGAGGCAGGCCTGTCTTGCCGGAGGCGAGGAACCGTCCGATGGAAGCGTTGCGGAGCTTGGTTTCCTCTGCCTGGAGTTCCCCAATGCGGCGGTCGCGTTCCTCACGCTCAGCGATTTCCGCGCGGCTGCCGGCGGGCAGCGTGAGTTCGCGGCGGCCGGCGCGGGGGCGTTCGAGCGGATCGAAAACCGCAAGCAGGCTGTAGTAGTCCTTCATTGTCAGCGGCTCGAACTTGTGGTCGTGGCAGCGCGCGCAGGCGAGCGAAAGTCCGAGGATGGACTGGGAGGTCGTGTTGAGAATGTCGTCGAGCTGGTCGAAGCGGTCGGTGAGGGGATCGGCGGGCTCGTCGTCCCAGTGACCGAGGCGATAGAAGCCTGTGGCGATCATGGTCTCCGCGCTTCGGTCGGCCAGTTCGTCTCCGGCCAGTTGTTCCCGCAGGAAGCGGTCGTAGGTTTTGTCGGCGTTGAGGGCGTGGATGATGTAGTCGCGGTAGCGCCAGACAAAGGGCTTGATGGCGTCTCGTTCGTAGCCGTTGGTTTCGGCGTAGCGGACGAGGTCCAGCCAGTGACGAGCCCAGCGCTCGCCGTGTCCGGGGCGGGCGAGGAGATCGTCGATCACCCGGGCCCAATCACGAGGGGAGCCAGCCCAGGCTTGTTGGGCGGCCAGCGGTGGCGGGATTCCGAGCAGGTCCAGCCAGGCGCGGCGGAGGAGGGCGGAGCCTTCCGCTCTGGCGGCCGGACGCCAACCTCGCGTTTCCAGCTTCGCGAGCACGAAGGCATCGATCGGATTGGACGGCCACTCCTTGTGCCTGACTTCGGGGACGGCGGGGCGGGAGACTGGTTGAAACGCCCAGTGGTCGGAGGCTTGCGCAATCAGGCTGAAGAGCATGGAGACCGCCGACAGAAAGGTTCGGCACGATGTCTTCCCGGAGAGTTTCAGGATATGCTGGCGCGCCATGGAAGGAGCCTAGTCGCTGGACGCCTGATTCATCAAGTCGTCAGGGGCAGGGCCGAGGGCTTGCGCATGAGTTGAAAGACAGGGTGATTTGGCGCGTTGCCGGCTTGGGGCCGATTGTTGGAGTACACGCTTTAGCGTGTCGGATGCCCGGAAACACGCTGAAGCGTGAACTCCAAGTGCGCGCGATCCCAACTCATGCGTAGCCCTGGGGCTGGGCCCCGCGCATGCCTTGGGAGGTCCGATCGGGGGGGCTTTGTGGATACTGCGGTCGTTGTGGTTCAACGAGACGAGGGCGTCTTCGGTGAGCCCGCAGCGATCCGTCCTTGCGGCTGCGTCTTGCTCAGGGTTTGGCTGTCAGCGCCTCCTCGATAGCTTTCACCAATTTCTCGCTGGATGGCTTGGTGGAGGAGCCGAAACGCGCGACCAGCTTGCCGCTGCGATCGAGCAGGAACTTGTTGAAATTCCATGAAATCTTGCCAGGCAGCGGCGAACGGTCCCCCGTCAGGGCGGCAAACAAGGGGTGTTGCTCAGAGCCTTTCACATCCAGTTTGGCGAACATCGGAAACGAAACTCCGTATCGAGCGCGACAGAAGGCCTTGATCTCTGCATTGCTGCCAGGCTCCTGTCCCAGAAACTGGTTGCAGGGAAAACCTGTGACCACCAACCCCTTGCCCTCGTATTGCTGATAGAGTTTCTCCAATCCTTCATATTGGGAGGTATAGCCACACTTTGAGGCGACATTGACAATCAGGATCACCTTCCCCTTGAACTCATCGAGCTTTCGCTCCCGCCCGTCGATGTCGGTGACGGGGATTTTCAGCAAGGCGTCCCCGGCGAGGGCGCTCGTAGTGATGGCGAGTCCGCCGACCAACGAAAGTAAACGTTGGCGAAGGGGAGAGACATGAGATGGATGGGATTTGTTCTTCATGGATGGTGGAAGGTGGCCCGGGTTTGAACGTTGTCAATCGATCGATCGCAACTCAGTGACCCGTCGGACTTGGATTTTCTCCTGTTACAGCCACGGCAGTCGGTCCAAATCGACGTTGCCGCCGGAGAGGATGACGCCGATGTGTTCGCCGGGGATCTGATCGCGACGGGTGCGCAGGGCGGCGAGAGGAACGGCGGCGGAGGGTTCGATGACGATCTTCATGCGTTCCCAAACCAGTCGCATGGCTGAAACGATGGCCTCTTCGGTCACGGTGAGGATGTCGGTCACCCGGTCCTGGATGATCGGGAAGTTGCGGGAGCCCAGGGAAGTGAGCAGACCATCGGCGATCGTGCGCGGGTTCTCGGAGGGAATGATGCGGCCGGCGCGGAACGAGCGCGCCGCGTCGTCGGCTTTGAAGGGTTCCGCGGCGATGACCTTTGTGTCCGGAGAAACCGAGGAAACGGTCAAGGCCGTCCCGGCGAGCAGTCCGCCGCCGCCGACCGGCGCGAGGATAGCGTCGAGGCCGGGGACGTCCTCGCAGAGTTCAAGGGCGCAGGTCGCCTGGCCGGCGATCACACGGTAGTCATCGTAGGGATGCACGACGGCTGCGCCCGTGCGTTTGACGATCGCGGCGAGGGTTTCCTCGCGGGCCTCGAGGGTGGGCTCGCAGAAGGTGATGCGCGCGCCGTAGCGGGCGACGGCGTCCTTCTTCGCCTGCGGCGCGTTGTCGGGCATGACGATGTGAGCGGGGATGAGACGTTTCCGGGCGGCGTAGGCGAGCGCCGCGGCGTGGTTTCCTGAGGAGTGGGTGGCGACGCCCCGGGCGGCCTCTTCGTCGGAGAGCAGCAACACGGCGTTGGTCGCGCCCCTGAGTTTGAATGACCCGGTAGTCTGGAAGTTCTCGCACTTGAAATGAACTTCGGCGGAGCAGAACCGGTCCACCGTGGAAGACGTCATGACCGGCGTCCGTTGGGCGCAGAGTGAAATACGTTCAGCGGCCTGCCGGATGTCATCGATGTTCGGGGGGGAGGTCATGCCTGGATCCACTCTTCGATCGCTTTCACGCAATCCGGGAGGCTCTTCTTCCAAGCGGACCATGGCAAGGGGAACAGGCGCAGGCCGGCGCGACGGAAGAGGCGGTAGCGGTCGAGTTCGAAGGCGTCGCGATAGGGGCCGGGATGTCCGATGAGGTCGATGCCGAGGGCGCGGCCGTCGCGCTCGACAAGGAGGTCGATGGTCTGGCCGGCGACGGGGTAGGCGGGCCAGGTGTGAAAGTCGCGTGCGGCCAGCGCTTCGGTCACCTCCTTCAGGAATGTGTCGCGGCGGGCTGCGCTCTTCCTCGGTCTTGCCGCCTGCCCTGTCGCCGCGAGGTAGCGCGCCAGCAGGCTTCCGGCCGGGGCCTCGCGTTCGGCGAGGGAGGTGAAGACGAGTTGCAGCGTCTTGGCGCGCGTGATCGAGACGTTGAAGACATCCTGGCGGTTCAGGAAACGGAACGACGCGGTGTGGCTTTTGGCATCCAGCGCGAAGGAGAGGAACATGAGTTCGCGCTCCTCGCCCTGGAAACCGTGCGCGGTGCCCACGATCAGGTTGTGCTTGGCGATCTGGTTCGAGCTGAACCGCTCGGAGATGAGGGCCTGGATGCATTCGACCTGGTCGCGGAACGGGGACAGGACGCCGAGGCTGTGGCAGACGCCCCGGGCAAGCTCCGCTTCGTTCTCGATCCAGCCGGCCAGTTCGTCCACGAGGGCTTTCGCTTCAACCGGGTTGCGCCCGCCTTCCTCGCGGGCGCCGCCGGTGTTGCGGATGACGATGGCCGGGGCGGCCGATTGGCCGGGGCGTTCGGTCATGATCTTCAGCGCGCCGCGGTAGAATTCCCGGTTGCTGAACGCGATGATCGGCGGGCGGCTGCGGAAGTGCTCATCCAGCAGGACGACCTGTTCCTGGACGTCGATCCGTTCGTTCATCAGATCGAGCAGGCTTTTCTCGCGAAAGTCGTGAATCTCCAATTGGTCCTCGGAAAGACCGTATTGGGCGCCGATCAGGCGTTGACGTTTGCGGGAGAGGAAGGAGATGTGCCGGAGTTGCTTCGGGTCGCCGGTGATGACCGCGCGCCGGGCGCGCTGGAACACGGGCAGGGCGCTGGCCATGTCGCACTGGGTTGCTTCGTCCACGATGGCCAGATCGAAGGTCTCCTTCCGCAGGGGCAGGCAGTCGGCCATGTCCGCCAGCGGGACCATCCAGATGGGGAAGGAACGGAACAGGATGGAGTGATCGATCTTGTCGAACCACTCTTCCTGCTTGCGATGGGTGCGCGCGCGCAGGGAGCGCGACAGGCGACGCAGGTCGTTGCGGCGGGATTTGAGGGAATGGCTGCGCCAGTAGCCCACGGAATACTGGAGGGCTTCGAGGCAGGCCCGTCCGTGGTCTTCCAAGCGCTCCTCGTAGGCCGCGAGGGCGTTCCAA
Source organism: Verrucomicrobiales bacterium (assembly GCA_038126235.1). GTDB lineage: Bacteria > Verrucomicrobiota > Verrucomicrobiia > Limisphaerales > JAYPEY01 > JAYPEY01. Next base: position 124,881 of record JAYPFK010000009.1, on the reverse strand, counting down.
TAGTTGGCGAGCGGTTCGAGGCGACGGTCGGCCTGCCAAAGCCGGAAGCCGCGATGGATCACCCGCAGGAGTCCCTTGCGGTTGTCCGACTGCGCGTTCCCCCAGGAAAGCTCAAGGTCCGCCCGTTGGCTCAGGCGCCTTTCGAAACTCCCGATGCGCTCCAGGTTTACATCGAGTCCCTCAAGCAGATCCTGGAGTTCCTCGCGCGACCAGCTCCCGGTTGCGGAGTCTCCCGGGGCGGCCCTTACACCATAGCCCTGAAGAACATCCTCGATGTATCCGCAAAGCTCCTTCTTGTAGTCGGATTTGCCGCCGCTGACGACGAAATCGGAGTCTCCCGCGAGTTCGGCGATCTTCTGTTCGATGACGGTCAGGGGTTGCGCCATTCTCGATGCGATCAGCACGCGTTCTCCGCGCAGGACGTGGTCCAGCGCGATGGCCGCGATCGTGTAGGATTTGCCCGTTCCCGGCGGTCCGACCAACACGGTCAGGGGATGTCGCGCAGCGGACCGCAACGCCGTGGTTTGAGCCTTGCTGAGCGCGGTGGCCTGAGGATGGCGGAGCCTGTGGCCGGCCGCCTCCGGACAATGCGCGGGGCCGGAGCCGAGCAGGGCGGCCACCGGCGGGGAAAAGGAGTTGCGGTCGGCGATCTGCTTCAGTTCCGTGAGGACGCCGCGGGTGTCGGGGGAGTTGGGAATCAACGCAACGGCGCTGGAGGCATGGATCGTCAGGTCGTCGGCCGCAGCTCCCGCTTCCCTTCGCGCGGCGGCGATCGAACCGTCGTCCAGCATCCCCGGATATCCGGCGAGACCGCGGACATCAAGCGACGGGATGAAATCCTGCAGAGTCTCGCCGAGTTCCCGGACCTGATCACGGTCGAAGGGCGAACCAGGCAGCAGGCTCAACAGGTCGTTGAGTGGTCCCTGCGCGCCCGAATCCTCGCCCATCAGCAAGGCCAGAACACGCGCATTGACGCGTTGGCGGTCGCGTTCGATGAGCAGCTCGGCATGATTTTCATGAATTTCGATGCGGGTCGGGAACCAGATCAGCGGGGCGAAGAGTCGGGAAGGGCCTCTTTGTCTGCTCTTTGGCGGTTTTCCGATGATCATGAAGGCTCCAAACATCAGCGTCTTTTCCCGCTTGTTGAGCTGAGCTGCCTTGTTGATGCCGATGCCGAGATCCAGGTCGAGGGGGACCACATCGAGGTTTCCTCGAAGGAATTCACCGCCCTGTCTTGTGAAGTGGAGATGGCCGACCTTGCGATCCTTGAGGTTGAAGATCGACGCCTCTCGGTTGTCTGCCTCGTAGCAGGCGCGGAGGTGGCGGATGATGTTCCTTGGTTCAGCCATGACTCGCCTCGCGGAGGCTGGCCAGAGATTAGGTGGGCGCCGTTGTCCAACCAAGTGGAAACGGTGGCTGGTGGCTGGTGGCTGGTGGCTGGTGACGGGGGACGGTCGAGGGGCGTGTGTGTCCGCCGCGTTCCGCGGGCCTCTGCCGCGCTTGTTGTCATGCTGGCTTGTCGTTACGCTCGTTCGATGATGAACCCCGACGAATTTCTTTCCGCCTTCAAGGGATGCCGAGCCTCCGCCATTCTTCGCACCAACGACTCGGACAATGCCCGCCAGGCGATGAATGCGGCGGTGGAGGGCGGGTTCCGGGTGATCGAGTTCACCTTTTCCATTCCCAACGTCCTGGATCTCATCCGCGAGTTCTCCGCGCGCGAGGACTTGATCGTGGGGGCGGGGACCATTGTGACGCGGGAGGAGGCGGCGGAGGCCGTGGAGGCCGGGGCTCGCTTCCTGGTTTCGCCGGTGGTCGATGAAGAGGTCATCGCGGCGGCGGGTGAACTGGGGGTGGCGATGATGCCCGGTTGCGCGACGCCGACCGAGATGTTGCGGGCGCATCGGTCGGGCGCGCGGCTGCAGAAGCTGTTTCCCGGACAGTCGACCGGCCCGGCCTGGGTGAAGCAGACCCTCGGTCCGCTGCCTTTCCTCAACATCGTGCCGACCAGCGGGGTGGATCTGGAGAACGCCGCGGATTATCTGAAGGCCGGATCGTTCGCGGTCGGTTTTGTAAACAGTCTGTTCGTGCCCGAGGAGATTGCCGCCGGGCGGTTCGACGTGATCAGGGAGCGGGCGGCGGCGATGCTGGAGGCCGTGGGCGCTCCCGGTTGAAGCGTTGGGGGATACAAGATTGGCGAGGGGTCAGGCAAGAAGGGGCAAGGCCGCGCCGTTGCGTGCGGAATACGCTGTTTCACTGTCGTAACTTGTCCAACGAAAAGGAAATTCATGAATCCTGACGCAACCATGCAGCGGAAGAAGCTTGAGGAGATGCGGGAGTCGATCTCGCGGCGACTGGTGAAGATCGACGGCGACATCCACCGACGCGACGGCGCGTTGGAACGGGATTCCCAGGAGCAGGCCCTGCAATTGGAGAACGATGAGACCATGGACGCGCTGGACGGGGTCGTCCGCCGCGAACTGGCGCAGATCGACCAGGCTTTGGAGGACATGGACAATGGTCGCTACGGGATTTGCCGCGCCTGCGGACAGCCAATCGCAGCGGCCAGATTGGAAGCTCTGCCCTTCGCCGTAGTGTGTATCGAATGCGCGGAAAAGGCGGAACGGTGTTGACGGAAGATTTTTCTTCCATCGGGGACGGGAATCCGTAGCTTGTCCGCCCCATGAGTGAAACGACCGTCATTTTGTTGAAACCCGATTGTTATGAAAAGGCCCTCGCCGGCGAGGTCCTCGACCGCTTCCAGAAGGCCGGGCTCGGCATCCGCGCCTGCAAGATGATGCATCTCACGGATGACCTCCTGCGGGAGCATTATTCCCACCTGACGCACCTGCCGTTCTTCCCCGAAATCGTCGAGTTCATGCAGTCGACGCCGATCATCGCGGTTGCGCTGCAAGGGGAGAACGCGATTGCCAAGGTTCGCGACATGCTGGGACCCACGGATTCGACCAAGGCGGAGAAGGGGACCATCCGCGGCGACTTGGGAACCGACAAGATGCGGAATATCGCCCACGCCTCCGATTCGGCCGAAACGGCCGAGGCGGAAATCAAGCGCTTCTTCTGCGAGGACGAATTGTTCTGAACGGTCGCCGTTTGGAGCCATTGACCCCGATCCCGAACTTCATTAGCGTCCTCGTCATGCCAGTTGAAATCAGCATCGAGTATTGCGCGGCTTGAAACTACGAGCCGAAAGCCGTCGGTCTGACGGAAAAATTGCTCAAGTTCAAACAGGAGATCGGCGGTGTCCGGTTGATCCCTTCCCGGGGCGGTGTGTTTGAAGTGGTCGTTGACGGCCGGTTGATCTACTCCAAGAAACAGACGGGGGAGTTCCCTGATTTCGACGCCATCGTCCAGCAGGTGCGCGGATTGAAGTAGGAACCTGCGCCGGGGCGCGGTTCGGTTGGAGCGCAAAGATTGCTAGAGGGGCCTGGGATTTCGCCATGAATCCGGTCAATGAGATGCCTCTGTGCGGCGTCGGGGGACACCGAATCCCTCCCAGGACTTTCAAAGAAAAGTGACGGGGGTTGTTGACGGGAACGCGTGGCGGGGAATGATCCCGCCATGAGCGGATTCCTTTCACGTCGTTCCTTCCTCCATCGCGCCGCGGCGGCCTCCCTTGGAGCCGGGCTTGGCGGCGCCTCCCTTCGCAGTTCATCTGGGCAGGGTTCATCCGGCGGCGCGGCGTTCATCGGCGATCGGCGGGAACTGTTTGTCGACAGCGCCTTGATCGAACGTTTGACCGGCGAGGCGGAACTGCGTCTGCACCATCCGACGCCGCGCGAGATTGCCATCCGTCACGACGAGCCCTGGGAGGGGACGGGCTGCGGTTACCACAGCGTGTTTCAGGACGGCGACATGTACCGCATGTACTACAAGTCCTGGCACCTGGAGGTGAAGGAAGGAAAGCTGTTGAGCAACCGGCATCCGTTGTACTGCTGCTATGCGGAGAGCGACGATGGCATCCACTGGCGCAAGCCCGCCCTGGGAAATGTCGAATACGGCGGCTCGCGGAAGAACAACATCGCGATCGCCAGCGGAAAGTATGGCGAACTCAGCGCGGACGCCGGGCACCCGGCGGTGTTCAAGGATGAGAATCCCGACGCGGCCCCCGACGCGCGCTACAAGGCGGTCGTGCGTTCGTCCGGGAAGCGCGGGTTGCTGGTGTTCAAGTCGCCGGACGGCCGACGCTGGTCGCCCCTGAGCAAGGAGCCGATCTTCAACGGCATCGGGGCCTTCGACTCGCAGAACCTGGCCTTCTGGGATCCAACGATCGGGAAATACCGGGCCTATTGGCGGGCCTTCACCGAGGGGCGGATCACCGAGAAGGAATGGAAACCGGGCGGCTATCGCATGATCCGGACGGCGACTTCGGATGACCTGGTGAACTGGAGCAGGTTCCAGGATCTGAAATACGAGGATTCGCCGAACGAACATCTCTATACGAACCAGATCAAACACTATCCCCGCGCGCCGCACATCCTGATCGGCTTCCCGACGCGCTACATCGACCGCGGGCCGTCGGAATCGATGAAGGCTCTGCCCGATCTCGAATTGCGCGAGATGCGCGCCTCGGCGGTGAAGCGCTACGGGTATGCCGTCACGGAGGGGTTGCTGATGGCGAGCCGCGACGGGGTGAACTTCAAGCGCTGGAACGAGGCCTTTCTCCGCCCGGGCATCCAACGACCGGAGACCTGGCACTACGGGGCGCAATACATCGCCTGGCACGCGGTGGAGACAGAGTCGGCGCTGCCCGGCGCGCCGAACGAGTTGTCGCTCTACGCGACCGAGGGCTATTGGCATGGAAAGGGGAGCGCGTTGCGGCGCTACACCTTGCGCCTGGACGGCTTCGTTTCGGTGAACGCGGGCTGGAAGGGCGGCGAACTCCGCACTCGGCCGGTCCGCTTCAAGGGTTCGAAGCTGGAGCTGAACTTCGCGACTTCCGCGGCGGGCGGCGTCCGGGTGGAGATACAGGATGCGGGAGGGAAACCGATTCCCGGTTTCTCGCTGGAGGATTGCCCGCCGCAGTTCGGGGACAGCGTGGGGCGCACGGTTCACTGGAAGGGCGGCGCGGATGTCAGCGCTCTGGCGGGCAGGGAGGTTCGCCTCAGGTTTGTCCTGCGGGACGCGGATCTGTACGCGTATCGGTTTGTCGGTTGAGGGAATGTCATGAAGAAGTTCTTGTTCAAGCTGGTTGTCCTCGTCGTGTTGGTTGGCGGCGTCGCGTTCGTGTTGTCCGCCTTGTTCAATCGTGACGACGAGGTCGAGGCGGAGCGTCGGGCGGAGGCGACAGGGATCGAAGGCATGCTCAATCGGGCCGTCGATGGCGCGAAGTCGGCCATCCGCCGCGAGGCGGACGAGGCCCTGGCAAATATGAAGGACGCGGCCCGCGCCAAGGCGGAGGAGCTGAAACAGCGGGCGAAGGATCGCGCGGAGGAGTTGAAGGACGAGGCCCGCGAGGCGATCAAGGCCAAGGCGCAGGATTTGACGGAGGAGGCCAAGGTTGCCGCCAAGGCCAAAATGGAGGAATTGGCCGACGACCTGAGTCGTTCGGTCCAGGACAAGGGCGACGACGGGCTCAAGAAACTCGGCGAGGGCATCAAGGAACGGGTAAGCGCCCTGACGGACTCCTTCTCGGAGACGGTGGTGACGCGGTGGGAATCCGATTCGTTTCAGGAAGCGTTGGAAGCCATGAAGTCGGGGCGGATGCAGGAGGCGCTGGAAAAGCTGAGCCTCCTGAATCAGGAGGGCGCGAGCGCCGAACGCAACGCGGAGTACGACGCCCTGCGGGACGATGTGGCGGCGTTTGCCGCGCAGAAGGCGGAGGAGTAGAAAAAGCTCACCCTCGCAGCGAGCGGTTCACGATCTTTATCTGGATCTTGTTGATCAGGTTGCCGCACTGGAGGATGAAGATGGAGAAGGCCTGGTCGCTGCGGAGGTTCTCGTGGGTCAGCTCGGACAGGGCCTCCAGTTTGATCTGGGTGACCTGGTCGAGATAGGACTGCAGCTCGTCGGCGTCGTCGGAGTCCATTTGGGCGCGCTCGATCTCCAGGGTCTTCTCCAGGTATTCGTCCAGTCGGTCCTTCTGCTCCTGCACGGCGAGCTCGTGTTCGCGCTCCTGCATGCGGCGCCAACGGCTCCAGAGGAGGTAAATTCCCGCGACCAGGGCCACGCTGAGTTCCTTGAAGGCCGCCATGAATTCCATCACCGCCGTCACCCGGGCGATCTGATCGGGTGGATTGAAATAACTGTGCGCGGCCGGGTGCAACGTCGTTGGCGAATTGGCGATGGCGTCCCTCGGCTGGATCAGGGTCGGGAAGCGCAGTCCCAGGCCTTCCGCGTAGATTGCGGGAAGCAGTTCGTCGATCAGGAGCTCCGGCTCTGTTTCGCGGGTGACCAGCAGAGCGGTCGTGGCGACGGTCTGAGTGGGGGTTTCCGGCGCCGGCGGGTCTTCACGGTAGAGTCCCCGCGGAATGACCGCCGGGCGGAACCAGGCGTTCTTGGTGGCGATTGCTTCCGCGTCGATCGGCAGCAGTCGGAAGTCGCCGGTGGCGAGGAGTCTCTTGAGGTCGGCGTTCATGTAGCCGGTGGTGACAATCGCGCCCGCGATTTCCGGGTCTTCCAGAAGCCTGCTGAAATGCTCGCCCGAATCGTCCCGGATGGCATGCACGAGCGCGTAGTGTTCGAGCACGCGGTTGGCGCTGCGGCGCATGCCTGAGCCCGGCGGGCCGAGAATGACCTGCCTGCCGGCGAGCCCCGCCAGGTTCGTGGCGCCGCCGCGGCGCGCGATGACGTGGACAACCTCGGGGTAGAGGGGCGCGATGATGGCAAGCCGATCGATGGGCGTCGAACCACCCTGCACGATCGCCACATCGGCCTTGTGCGAGAGGAGCAGTTCCCGATTCTCCACGGAACCGTCGCTCGGCACGATCTTGACCCTGGCCCCGGTGCGCCGGGCCAGCGAATCTCGCAGCGCGTCGCCGAACTCGCGATAGAGCCCGCCGGGAAGCGCCGTCGCGATCCGGATTGTCCGGGGGAGCCGTTCCCGCGTGAACCACCAGACGGCAATGGAGCCGACGATCAGGGCGGCGGGAACAAGCGCCAGCCATTTGCGAAGTCGTGGGGAGGGCGCGGGTTCCATGATCCGGCTCGGTTCAGTTCACCACGTTTTCAGGCGAACCGGCGAGGAAGGCCCGCACATTGTCCACCGCGATGTCCATCAAGCGGGAGCGCGAGGCGCGCGTGGCCCAGGCGATGTGCGGCGTGACGATGCAGTTTCGCGCGCGGAGGAGCGGATTGTCCGGCGAAGGCGGTTCGACGGACAGCACGTCGACCGCAGCCCCGGCAAGTTGGCCGATTTCCAGGGCGTTGGCCAGGGCTCGTTCATCGATCAGCGGCCCGCGGGAAGTGTTGATAAGGAAGGCCGAGGGTTTCATCAGCGCGAGGCCAGGGGCGTTGATGAAGCGGAGGTTTTTGTCGGTGAGGGGGCAGTGAAGGCTGACCACGTCGCTTTGCCTGAGGAGATCTTCCAGGCAGACAAAACGGATGCCGGCTTGCGGTGCGGAGGGCTGGGTTCGGGTGTGGACCAGGATGGTCATCCCGAAAGCCTGCGCGAGTTTGATGGTTGCCCGGCCGATCTGCCCGTAGCCGATCGCCCCGAAAGTAAGCCCGGCGAGTTCAAACATCGGTTTTTCCCAAAAACAGAAATCCGGGCATTCAGCCCACCTGCCGCTTTGGGCGGCGGCGGAATGGCGCCCCACGTTTTGGGTCAATTCCAGGAGCAGCGCCATGGTCATCTGTGCGACCGAGGTCGTGCTGTAGCCGGCGGCGTTGGTCACCGGGATCTCGCGTTCTCTTGCCGCCGCGACATCGACGACATTGTAGCCGGTGGCCAGAACACCGACATATTTCATCGCGGGCAGGGCGCGGATGACGTCAGCCGGAAGGAGAGATTTGTTGGTCAGGACGATTTCCTTGCCGGCCGCCCGCTCAATGACCCGTTCCGGCGGCGTGCGGTCGTGGATCTCGCAGTCGCCCAGGTCCCTGAGCGCATCCCAGCTCAGGTCTCCCGGATTCAACGTGTGGCCGTCCAGAACCACGATCTTGGGTTTGTCCATCGCCGGCATTCATATCCCGCTTTCGCCCCGGGTTCACCGAAAAAAAACGGACGAACGCCTGTCATGGGGTGGCTCACGGAAGCATCAGATCATCGCGCGATGTGGGTTCGGAGGCAGGGTTTTCGGGGTGAATCTACACTCCTCTTCGTATGCGTTTTGCGTGTTGGTGGGGCGAGGCTCCTGCCGAGCCGAACGTCCAGCCTGCCAAGTCAATGATTGTGGCGTGGCAGCTTGGAGCAGGCGTCGCGGTATTTGACGGCGGGTTCAAGGCAGGCCCCCGAGCTGAGCTGGCCGACGCAGCCGCGGTAGATCTCCTGCCAGGGGGTCTGGTTGTCCAGCGTCGGGGGGATGTAATCCTGGCGGCGTTGCTCGAGTTCCTCCCCCGTGAGTTGGACGTCGACCCGGCAGGCGTTCAGATCGACGAGGATGCGGTCGCCGGTGCGTAGGAGGGCCAGGCTGCCGCCGACGGCGGATTCGGGCGAGGCGTTGAGGATGGTGGGGCTGGCGCAGGTGCCGCTTTGGCGGCCGTCGCCGATGCAGGGGAGCGAGGCGACTCCCGCGCGGATGAGTCGTTCGGGCGGGAGCATGTTGACGACCTCGGCGGAGCCGGGATAGCCGACCGGGCCGCAGCCCCGGATGACCAGCAGACAGGTCTCGTCGATTCCGAGCGCGGGATCGTCGATGCGCGCGTAGTAGTCCTCCCGGCCCTCGAAGACGATGGCGCGGCCCTCGAAGCGGTTTTCGTTGCCGGGTTCGCTGAGGAAGCGTCGGCGGAAATCGGCGTCAATGACGCTGGTCTTGATCAGCGCGCCCTCGAAGAGGTTGCCGGAAAGGACGAGGAATCCCGCCTTGTCCAGCAGGGGCCGGTCGTAGGGGCGGATCACGTCGGTGTTGAGGTTCTTCGCATGGGCGTAGTTTTCGCCAATGGTGGCGCCGGAGACGGTCGGGGCGTCCGTGTGGATGCGGCCGGCGCCGATGAGTTCGCTGAAGACGGCCGGCGCGCCCCCCGCGCGATGGAACGCCTCGCAGAGGTATTCGCCGGCGGGTTGGCAGTTGACGAGGAGGGGGACGTCGTAGCCGGTGTCCTGCCAGTCCTGAAGCGTGAGTTCGACTCCCATGTGACGGGCGATCGCGGTGAGGTGGGGAGGGCAGTTGGTGGAGCCGCCGATCGCGGTGTTGACCACGATGGCGTTTTCAAAGGCGGCCCGGGTCAGGATCTTCGAGGGAGTGAGATCCTCGTGGACCATGCCGACGATGCGGCGACCGGTCGCGTAGGCCATCTGGGAACGTTCGCGGTAGGCCGCGGGGATGCTTGCGCAGCCGGGCAGGGACATGCCGAGAGCCTCGGCGAGCGTGTTCATGGACGAGGCCGTGCCCATGGTGTTGCAGTAGCCGACACTGGGGGAGGAGTCCGCGATGGACTCCATGAACTCGTCGTAATCGATCTCGCCGGCGGCGTGACGTTTGCGGGCGTCCCAGACGGTGACGCCGGAGCCCGCGAGTTTGCCGTCGTGCCAGCCATCGAGCATGGGGCCGCCGGTGAGGACGATGGCGGGGAGGTTCGTCGTGGCGGCCGCCATGAGGCAGGCCGGCGTGGTCTTGTCGCAGCCGGTGGTCAGGACGACGCCGTCGAAGGGGTAACCGTGGAGGATTTCGACGAGTCCGAGGTAGGCGAGGTTGCGGTCGAGCGCCGCGGTGGGGCGACGGCAGCTTTCCTGGATGGGATGGACGGGGAAGACGAAAGGGATTCCGCCCGCGTCGCGGATGCCGGCCTTGACGCGCTCGGCGAGGTCGAGATGGACGCGGTTGCAGGGGGTGAGGTCGCTGCCGGTCTGCGCGATGCCGATGACGGGTTTGCCGGACTGGAGTTCCTCCCGGGTCAGGCCGAAATTCATGTAGCGCTCCACGTAGATCGCGGTCATGCCGGGATCGGCGGGATCGTTGAACCAGGCCTCGCTGCGGAGACGGCGGGGCGGGACGGGGGTGGCGGATTCGGACATCGGGGGAGTGTCGGGCTTTCCGACGGGAAGGCAAGCCATCTGGGGAGACGAGCGTTCAACGTCGAAGGTTGAACTTCAAACTTTCAACGATGGAGCAGACCCCGGTCCACGGCCTCGTCGCAGAGCAGTTGCGCCTCGGCCTGGAACCAGTGGGCCTGGTCCTGGCCGTCGGGACGGCCGCTGGATTCCCACACGGCATAGGCGCACTTCGACACGCGTTCGGGATCAAGGGGGATGCTGTCCCGCAGTTCGCGGAGCAGCTTGGCATCAATCTCCATGGAAATCTTACGGCTCATTGAAATGGGCACACTCGGCAGGCGTCAGCCAATCCTCAGGGGAACGTGGCGGGTCAGTCGTTGATGCCAAAATGGCGGGGCGTTCCGACGGGCGTTCGGTCCATGATCCGCTGCAGCAGGCGCGACATTTCGGTGGCGCGGGCGGCGTGGCGGTCGGCCGGGGAGGAGGCGGAACGGGCGGCGACGGGCATCCTGACAGTCACGGTTCTCTGACTGGCTTTGGCTATGGCTGGATGTATTTCCATGATCCTACTTTATCCGGATCTTGGGAGATGAAAATCGGGGAGCCCATCCAGCGCGGGGTAGGGGGATGTCCTATTTTTCCGAAACGAACGGAGCTGCAGTCCTTCGCGGTCACCAGTTCCGCCAATCGACGCCCATTTCCTCAAACTGCGCGGCGGCGACGAGGAAGTGCGCGCTGATCCAGTAGACGGTCCATTGTTCGACGTAGTCGCCGCGGATGCGGTCCACGCCCTTGAACTCCCCGTGTTGCTGGTAATTGGTCTGCTGCATCTGCTCCCCCTGGCCGCCGAAGGGATCGACGAGTTGGCCGCAGGCGACGGTCATCAGGCGCGCCATGTCCTTTAGTTCCCGGCGGTTCGTCAGTTCTCCGAGTCGCCAGATCGCGGGCGCGCAAAGGACGCCGTAGACATCGAGGTGCATGTTCTGCACGGAGACCGAGGTCCAGCCCTTGGTCTTGAAGGCGTGGTCGGCGAGCCGGCCGGGCGGCAGCGGGACATTCCAGACATAGACGTAGCTGATCACCACATCCGCCGCGTGTTGCGCCCATTTTAGATACTTCGCCTCGCCGGTCGCCTCGTGCATGGCGAGGAAACCCTGCAGGGCGGCCCAGGCGCCTTCCTTGTCCTCGCAGCGGGCGTCCAGCGTGCCGCCCCAATAGGGATCATCCATCGACAGGTGACGGGCGCCATAGTGGTCGGCGGCCTTGCGCGCGGCCGCGAGATAACGCGGTTCGTTCAGGAGCTTCGCGGCCTTGGCCAGCGGGGCGATGAGGAAGCCCTCGTTGGTGGACTTGGGGCTCCAGTCCAACGCCTCGATGCGCTTCGCGTGAAAGTCGCTGGCCTTGCGCAGGAAGGCTTCCCATTTCGTGGTGTCGAGGTCGTGCTCCTTGCGGCCGAGGCGCAGGGCATCGAGGAGGTTGTTCATGGCCTGGCCTTGGGAAAGGGGATTCCGGCGGGGGAACCAGGTGTGCTTCCGGTAGTCGTAACGGATGGCGAAGCCGTCCTTGGTGAAGGGCGCGGTCGCGATGAAGTCGAGCGCCTTCTGCGCCATCTCCTTGGCCCCTCCGATCTTGAACTCGTCACGGAGGGCAATCATCGGATAACCGACCGCCTCGGACTGCCCGGCCCAGCCGAGATCGATCCACGGACGCTCCTCGCCGGGAAAGGCGTCGACACCGGCGCAGCGGTCGTCCTCGTGCCAGCGGCGGGCGGTGTCGTGAAGTTTGGCCTCGATCACCTCCCTGAACGGCGGCAGGCCGGCGACCTCGAAGGGTTCGTGAATGGCGGCCGAGGCCCAGACTCCCAGTTGGAAGCCGGAGCCGCGCTTTGATACATCGGCGATCTGGACGAAGAAGGTCTTCTCCACGATGGCGCCGGGCGGAAGGTTCAGGAACGCGTCGGGATAGGGATGAAACTGCCGCTGCTGGGCCTTGACGATGCCGCGCTTTCCATTGGAGGCGACCAGGCCCGAGTAGGCGGTCAGTTCCACCGCCGGTTTGCCTTCGCGTTCGGTGCGCCGCAGTCCCAGCGACCACCACAGGTCCGGCCGGGCTCCATGTTGCAGGGGGCTGGGGACGGTATGCAGCGCGGCAAACCTCGTGATCCCTCCAGCCGCGCCTTCGATCCCCGCGAAGGGCATGGAGAAGCGGTGCTCCTCGTAGAAGCCTTCGGAGCCGGCAGTCTCGGCGATCACCGGGATGCGCGTCGCGTCCACACCTCGCCCGGCGGGATTGCCGTAGTAGTTGATGCTCGGAAGAAACGGACGGGAGTTCTCCAGCTCCAGCTCGAAGCGGAAGGAAAGCGTGACGCGGTCGAGCGGTTGATCGCCGGTCCATTCCCAGCGGCGGCGGACTTCCTGCAGCCGGACACCTGAGGGCGTCTCCACCGGCCGCGCGGCGTCGCGGAGTTTCAGGATGCCGGACGGAAGAACGATTTCGCCTTCGTGAATCTCCCACTTTCCGGTCCGCCTGATCCGTGACGGCTGGGCGTGCCTCCATTCCGCGGGCCAGTCGTTGTCCCAACCCAGGCCGATGCTCCAGCGGCCTTCGGCGGGGGGGCGATAGGGAAGCTCAGTGTCAGGCGCAGCTTGAGGCGAAGTGAAGTTCGCGAGGAGTAGGGCTGTTGAGAGAAAAGTCAGCAAATGGGGCGGGGTCATCGGAGCGAGTTGGCGGCGGTTCTTGAGGGAATGCTGGGAGCTCATTCTTGGGGCGGCGGCGAGTGAAGAAAGAACCTGCCTGCCACCGTGTTCCAGGAGTCGTTGGAGTTCTTTCCGGTGAAGACCAGGGTGAAGCGCTTGCCGTCGGGCGCCATCCATTTGGTCGGGAAGTTCCAATAGAAGGAGGAAACCTCGATGTGATCCTTGCCCCAGTTTTCCTCGTAGACGACGGTGGTCCATGGCCCCCAGGGCTCGGGCGCGTCGAACATCCCGAGTTTGCCGGCGTGGGTGACGCTGTGTTCGGTGCAGAGGACATGGCGGCGGAGGCCGGGGTTGTAACTGACGCTGAGGTTCCAGCCGACGCCGTTGGCGTCCTCGAAGACGGGGCGTTTGTCCTTTGGTTTGCGGGACCAGCGCGGTTGTCCAGCGCCGTCGAGACCCGCGAAGTACTGAAGTTCACTGTGTTGCAGGATGGCGGACATTGGAGAGCGGACGAGATGGATCTTGCCGGGCTTGTGGACATCGAAGCCGTGAACGCCCGACTGGGGAGGTCCGGGGCCGTAGGCGGGCTCGATGCAGTAGCTGTAGACGAAGGCGTCGCGGGCTCCGGCGTAGTCGCGGCCGAAATTCAGGAAGGTGGGAATGACGAGACCGTCGGCGAAGGTGAAGGCCCAGTCGTTCAGCTTCCAGGTCGCTCCATGATCGCGGGAGAAGGCGATGCGGGATTCGCGGAGATGCGGGCCGGGTTGGTTGCCGACCCACATGTAGAGGACGCCATTGACCGCAAGCATGCCGTAGCTCTTGCCCTCGAACTGGACCTTGTTCGGCGCGTCGACGCCGCCCCAGATGTTCCTGGCTGCGTAGTTGCGGGAGCCGCCTTCGATCCGGGCGACGCCCAGCTTGACGCGGCCCCGCTTGTTGTCGCCCCCGAAGCCGCCGCCGTCGCCCCAAGCGGTGTAGAGGCGGTCGTCGTCCGCCCAGGTTGTGGGCCAGTTGTCGCTGCCTTGGGCTAGCCGCTGGTGCGTGCTGAAGTCGAATTCGACACGCTTGATGACCGGGCTGGGCGGGTAGGGCGGTTGGGCCGCGGGCGCGGGAAGCCCCGGCAGGGCTGCAGCAATGACCAGACAGCGGAAGGAAGGCATTCTCACGACTGACGAATCAGAATCCGACGCGGCCCTGCTCGATCAGGTCGGAGAGGGTCTTCATTGCCTGGGTGTCCGAACCGGGGAACAGGTCGATGATCTTCGCGGGTGATCCGGTCTTCCTGACCAACTCCAGGATGGCGCCTTCGGTGCCTTCGAGGGCCTCGTCGCAGTCCGATTCGATCACGTTGACATCGGCGGCCATGGAGGGGGCGAGTTGGATGAAGCGGACGAATTCCTCCTCGTAGTCAAAATCTTCGTCGTGGATGGCGTCGATGTCGTTATCGAGCCGGTCTTCGCCGGCTTCGACATCGCAGCGATGAAACTGCATGGTCCCCATCTGCGTTCTGAGCAGGCGTTGTACGGCCTTGCGCGAGGAGATGTCCGGGAAGCAGTCGATCGAGGCGGTGAGCAATCGACCGTCCTGGAAGAGGATGCGGCCGCGTCCCCACACGGCCCGAACGGTGAGGCAGCCGGTCAGTTTCGACAATTGGAGGCTCTTGATGAGCTCCAGCAGGGCGCCGGGGGCGAGGGGGCCGCTGTGGAGGTTTGCCAAGGTCGCGTTGGAATCCGCGTCGCGGGAGCCTCGCGGTCGCGGAGCCCGGGGAACGGCGGCCCGCAGGCCGCGTTTGACGTAGACCGCGCGCAGGCGCAGGTCTGCAATCTCGATGACATCCTGATTGAGCAGTGTTCGTTTGGCGACGCGTTCGCCGTTGACGTAGGTTCCGTTGCGGGAGTCGAGATCGCTGAGCAGGAGTTCGCCCCCATCGGACACGATCATGGCGTGTTTGCGGGAGGCCTGTTTGTCATCGACAACGATGTTTGAATACTGGCCGCGCCCGATGACGAACTCATCGCCCGCGACAAAGGTGTATTCCTCGCCGAGGTCCGGGCCGGATTCGACAACAAGTTTGAGGTGGGAGGGGCGGACGGTGCTCATGCGGGCAATCGGACGGCGACGTCGCTGTTCTCCCACTCACTAAACCTCAATCGGGCGTTTGAAGCAATCCTTGGAGTCAGCGTAGAAGGACCACCCAGTCTTCGTGGGGATCGGCCGGCGGTTCGCCGAGGTTGGCTCTGCCGCCGCCCGAGGCGTGGGTGACCGTGCCGGCCACGGGGGAGCCGCCGGTTCGGGGATTGAACCAGCTGACGAGGTATTCGCCCTTGCCGCCGGTGAGGTCGAGATCGGCGGCGCCGCCGTGGGCCAGGTAGACGACGTAGACCTCGTCGTCCTTGGCGAGGCAGTATTTGTCGTTCGATTTGCTGTCGGGGTTGCCGACGAGGGCGTCGGCGGGGCGCATTTCCCAGAAGGGGATGTGGTTGTCGTGGAAGAAGCCGATCGCGATGCGGCAGTAGTTCCAGCTTTGGTCGCGGCTGCGCCAGTCCTCGCAGACGAGATCGTTCTGCGCGTATTTGTAGCCGAAGTAGTATTCGAGACCGCCGCCGCCGCCCATGAGGTTGCCCCAGAGGACCTGTCGGCGGACCTCGTGCTGGGTGTGGGTCATCTTGCCGTCCTTGTCGTGGCCGTCGTAGCCCTGGTAGCCGAGATCGGGACAGACGGCGTGGGCGGCGGAGCCCGCTTCATCGAAGGCGACGACCCAGGGTTTGCCGGCCTTGGCGGAGGCTTTGACCCACTTCACTGTCTGCCAGTGAGTGTCCTTGAGGGCGCTGTTCTGGAGCGAGGTTCCGGTGAGGGTGGAGGCGTCGCCAATGAGGGCGTTGTAAACCTTGTCCTGCTGGTTCGGGAAGGTGTGGACGACGACGTGGTGGTCGTAGGGATCGATCTCGCGGAGCCAGTCGATCATCGCGGTCTGTTCCTCGGTGGACTGGGTGTTCTCCTCGCCGAGGTTCCAGTTGAGGGCGAGTTCGTGTCCGAAACGGGCGACAAGTTCGCGGCAGTAGAGGCGGCGTTCGGGGCCGAGCTTGCCGCTGTCGAGGGCGGTGGGGATGGGGCCCTTGGCGCTGGAGCCGTGGCCGCGCAGGTCGTCCATCTCCGTCTCCTGCATCTTGAAGTGGAGATACATGCCCGTGGCGGCGGCGTGGTCGAAGACGATCTGCCACTGGTCGAGCTTGGAGCAGTCGTAGTGGAGCTTGTCGTTGCGGGAGACAAAGGGCCAGACGTTGTCGCCGTCGCCGCCGGCGTTGTAGGTGAGGAAGGAGAAGGCGTTGCAGCCCTTGCCGGAAAGGTAGTTGATCGCGCCGATCATTCCCTTGCCCTTGCCGTTCTTCCAGGTCGGGTCGCCGTTGCGCCAGTCCTTGAGATGAGGGGCCCAGGTCTTGAGCGGGACCTTCTTGGGCTTGCCGGCGACCGTGCCGTCGAAGTCCGCGTAGCCGAGGAAGGTCTCCGGCGCGTCGGCCCCGACCTTGAGGAACCAGGATTTGTCGCCGGCGAACTGCAGGTGGTGTCTGCCGACGTATTGCAGGCGGCCCTTGCCTCGGAGGTCCCGACCGGTCTTGTCGGTCTCGGCGATTGTAAATTCGCCCTCGGAGCCGTGGTAGGGGCGGAGGGCTTCAAAGTCGGACCCGCCGAGCGCGGCCTGATCTCCCTTGGTGAAGCTGACGCGGTAGCTCCACTTGCCGGGTTTGTCCGGGGAAAGGTGTGCGCGCCATTTCGTGCCGGAGCTGGCCGAGGTGTTTGCGGCGTCGCCGTCGGCGGCAAAATAGCCGGGGACCTCGTAGCGTGGAATGCCTGATTCGTGGGTGAAGGCTATGGTGAAGTCGTAGTTGAGGAAGGGGTTGGGGGAACTGTCCGCCTCATGGGCGTAAGGTCCGTCGAGCGTCAAGGTGACCTTGTGCCAGCGTTTCAATTCGCCGGAGACAACGACCTCGCCGGAGCCGTCCGGTTTGCGGGGGGGGGCGCCGGACTTGGCTTTCGTTTTGCCCTTCGCGTTCGCAACACGCGGCTTCGGAGCCGGATCCTTGTAGCCGGCCGGTAGGGGAAATGCCTTGGGCGCGGCGCCGCTCTTGACCATGGAAATCGGACCGGGGCCCTCCGGACGCGCGAAATCTGTATCCTTGGTCAGGATGAACTTGTCGAATTCAAAACCGTCCTCGCGCATGGAGAACTGGATGACGTGTTCGCCGGCGGAAGGGATGTCGAGCCAGATCCTGCCGGGTTCGCCGCAGTGGTTCTTCTCGGTGCGCTGCGCGCTTTCCCAACGCCAGGTGTGTTTGCCTTCGCACCATTGCATGCGTTGGCCGCTGGCGGGCCACGCGCCGTTCAGTCCGACATGGATGCCGTTGTCCTCGCTGCCCGTCGAATGCGCGCGCACCCAGACGCGGTAGCGGCCGGGGTTCGTGAAGTGGGCCTTGTAGTGCAGGATGCCGATCTTGCCGGGTTCGGGCGAGAAGTTCTCGCCGCGGATGAGCTTGTGGCCATGGTGGTGGCGCGTGTCCGGGAGGATCTCAAGATACGCGCCGCCGCTGGAGCCCTCGACATGCGCGGGATCGGCGTCGTTGGCGGTTTCGTGTCGCTTCGTTGCGGTGGTGAGATGCCAGGCGCGTTTCTCCGTGG
Source organism: Verrucomicrobiales bacterium (assembly GCA_038126235.1). Taxonomy (GTDB): domain Bacteria; phylum Verrucomicrobiota; class Verrucomicrobiia; order Limisphaerales; family JAYPEY01; genus JAYPEY01. The sequence continues at coordinate 107,400 of JAYPFK010000009.1, read as the reverse complement.
CGGTCTGCCGAAAAAAATGCTCGGCCTCGATGGCCAGGACGCCGTTCTTCTCGGCGAAAACGAGATTGGCGGGGGCGAGCGGGGCGGGAGTGGATGTTGCCTGCGCAATGAGAGCGAAAAGAACACAGCCGGCCATGAGGACGCGTTGAATCGACATGTGCGTGAGTTTACGAGCCGCAGCCGGTTTGGCGATTCGGAAGAACCGGACGGCGGGGCTTGTCCATGGGCACACATGGGGGGAGACGAACTGGCGGTCTTGCGACAGCCGCCCCGCTGTCCGGTTGAAATCTCGGTCGCACCCTAGCGTGCGAGGATGAACGACGGATGAAATCCAGATGAATAAACGTTCATCCGATTGAGGGGTAACGACGCGCCTTGGGCAGCCTGAAATGAACGATAAGTGAACGGCAAATGAAGCTTTGTTCACATTCGGGGAATTCCCTTTTCGCGGAGGAATCGACGGAGGTAGTTGTCACATCAGCAGCAAGAAATTGACATGAACACACCTGAAGCAATCACCCTGGTCGCCCTTTTGGCGGGGACGGCCGGCGGTATGACGGACGATCTGGCGGCGGCGGAAGTGAAGGCCGCGACGACGATCGATGAACTGGTGGCGCAAGCCGTGGCCGAGAATCCGGAGATCGAGTTCTACGAGGCGGAGATCGAACTCGGGGAGGCAGACCTGAAGACTGCGGGAACACGGGAAAATCCCGCGCTTTCGGTGGGCGCCGGACACAAGCGCGTCAACTCGGGCGGCATCGCGAATGGCTACGCTTTCACGGCTTCGATGTCGCAGAGAATCGAATTTCCCCAGCGCATCCAGTTGCGCAAGTCGATCGCGAACGGCCAGATCGAGCTGGCCCGGTTGGGGCTGGAGAAGTTTCGCGCGACGATCGCCAATCGCATTCGAGCGGCGGCCTTTGGCTGGCAGGCGGCGTCGGGCCGGGCGGCGGAGACCCAGGCCGTGGCCGAACGGACCGATGGGCTGTTGAAGGCTCTGACGCAACGGGATCCCGCGGGTGTCGCCCCGCTGCTGGAGCGGCGGGTGATCGAGGCTCATCTGGTCCAGTTGAAACGGCAGGCCCGCGAGTTCGAAAGCGAGGCGGCGCAGCATCGGCGCGAGTTGAACTATCTCGTCGGCGCGCCGCTGACGGAGGGTTCCACGATGGCCGCGATGAGACCGGCCCTTTCGGGGATTCCGTCGGACGCGGAGCTTTTCGGATTGGCCGAAGCGCACAACTTCGACCTGAAGTTTCATTCGGAGGAGATAGCGCAGCAGGGCTTCCGGGTGAAGCTGGCCCTGCACGAGCGGTTGCCGGAGGTGACGTTGCAGCCCTTCTTCGCGCGGGAGACGGGCGGTGGATCGGAGAACATCGTCGGCCTCGGCTTCAGCCTGCCCCTGCCTTTGTGGAATCGGAACGAGGGCGCGATTGATGCGGTCAAGGCCCGCGAAAAGCAGTTGCAGGCTTCGCTGGGCGCCGCAGTGCGAAAGCTGCACCGGGACCTGGTCTTTCAGGCGGAGACGTATCGGTCAAAGCTGCGTCAGCTTGCCGATTGGGATGCGAAATCGATCGATGAGTTCAAGAAGGCGGCGGAGTTGGGGGACCGGCATTTCCGGCTCGGCGCGATCGATGTTTCCACCTATCTCGAACTGCAGACCCAGTATCTTGACGCCATCGATTCGTTGCTCGACCTGAAGGAAGAGGCGTATGAGGCGCTGCTGGAACTGGAATTGTTGACGGGAGCGCGGTTGATGGGGAAGGAGGGGAAATGAGGGCGGCGGACGAACAGAGATCCGGCTGCGCGCGGAAGCGTCGGGAGAAGGATAAGCTCCAAATGCGAAGTTCCAGGCTCCGAATCGCCAAAGCCGGCTCCGTGGCCGGGGCGGGAGTTGGCGTTATCCTGGCGGCGCTTTGTGTCGGGTGCGGGCCGGCGGCCGAAATGGTTGAAGCTCCTGAGATCGAGGAGGCCGGGCCGGTGGCATTTGAGTCCGGCGCGGGGCTGAAGCTGGCTCCGGAAACGCGGGAGGCCCTGGATCTGGAGATGGCGCAGGTGGGAAGCGGGCGATTCACTGACAGATATCAGGCGCCCGCGCGGAACATGGGAGGTCGCGGCGCGGAGGTTTGTCTCCGGGCGGTCGTGCCGGCGGAGAAAGCTCCGAAACAGGGCGTGGAGGCGGCGATTCACGATGCGGCCGGAACGAAGACGTGGTCCGGTCGCGTGGATGAGGTGAACCGGCATCTCGTGAAGGTCAGCGGTGATGTGGAGGTTCTTGTGTGTCTGTCCGGGAAGCATGATTCCGCTCCGGCGGGGGGCGGGTTGGAGATTTCCTATGCCCTTTCCGAGGAGAGGGAATCGCTGAGCGTGCCCCCGTCGGCGTTGGTGCGGGCGGCCTTGGGAGATTTCGTGTTCGTTTCCAACGAAGGATTCCTGCTGCGACGGCGGGTCGAGGTTGGCCAGGTGGACGAGGACCGGGTGGAGATTCGCTCGGGCCTACAGTTGGGCGACTCCGTGGTGAGCAAGGCGGCGGACAAACTCTGGATCCTGGAACTCGCCATGGTGGGCGGCATGAGCAACCTCGAAACGGCGGAGGTGGCGCAATGATCGATCGCATCCTGGAATTCTCCATGCGTCAGCGCGTCTTCGTGCTGATGGGAGCGGTCGCGATCCTCGCCTTTGGCGCGTGGTCGGTCACGAGGCTGCCCATCGACGCGGTGCCGGACATCACCAATGTCCAGGTGCAGATCAACACCCAGGTCATCGACCTGGCCCCCGAGGAAAGCGAACTGCTGGTCACGTTCCCCATCGAAACGGAACTCTCGGGAATCCAGGGGATCACGGAGATGCGTTCGACGACGAAATTCGGCCTGTCGCAGGTGACGTTGGAGTTTGCCGATGGGACGGACATCTACCGGGCGAGACAGCTGGTCAATGAGCGCCTTCAGAACGTGGCCGAGGCCCTGCCTCCGGGGATCGTGCCCAAGATGGCGCCGATCTCCACCGGCCTGGGAGAGATCATCTACTACACCTTGGACTACGAACCGGGATCGACCAACGCGCCCGCGTCGCGGCGGCAGCAGTTGATGGATCTGAAGACGATCCAGGACTACACGATCAAGCCGATGCTGCGCAGCGTGCCGGGGGTGGCGGAGATCAACTCGGCCGGCGGCTACGACAAGCAGATCGTGGTGGAGCCGGACCACGACGCGCTGCGCGACGCGGGGCTCACCCTGGGCGACATCGCCGATGTCATCTCGCAGAACGTCGCGAATGTCGGCGGCGGGTTGCTGCACCAGGCGCGGGAGCAGATTGTCATCCGCACCGTCGGCCGCATCGGGAATGCGGAGGAGATTGCGGCGTTGCCGCTGAAATTCGCCGCCGGACAGGAGCCGATCAAGATCGGCGACGTGGCGAAGGTGGATATCGGCGCGCGGGTGCGGACCGGCGCGGCGACCGAGGACGGGCGCGAGGCCGTGTTGGGCACGGTCATGATGCTGGTCGGCGAGAACACGCGGATCGTCGCCGAGCGGGTGAAGGCGGCCATCGACGAGATCAACGACGGCAAACTGCCGCCGGACGTGAAGATGAAGGTGGTCTACGACCGTTCCGGCGTGGTGGATCGGACCATTGCCACGGTGGAGAAGAACCTTTTCGAGGGCGCGATCCTGGTGGTGGTCGTGCTGCTCCTGATGCTGGGCAACCTGCGGGCGGCGATCATTGTCTCGCTGGCCATTCCGCTTTCCTTCCTGATGGCGATCTGCGGCATGGTGGAGGGCAAGGTCTCCGGAAATCTGATGAGTCTCGGCGCGGTGGACTTTGGGCTGATCATCGACGGGGCGGTGGTGATCGTGGAGAACATCGTTCGGCGGCTGTCCCTGAGGCAGCATGAGTTGGGGCGGCCGTTGAACGACAACGAACGAAGCCACGTGGTGTTGGCGGCGAGCCGGCAAGTGGCGAACCCCATGGTGTTTGGCGTGTTGATCATCACGATCGTTTATGTGCCGATCCTCGCGCTGAGCGGGGTGGAGGGGAAGATGTTCCGCCCGATGGCGATCACGGTGATGATGGCGCTGGGCGGCGCGTTGGTCCTGGCGGTGACCCTGATGCCGGCGCTCTGCGCCTCGTTGTTGCGGGGGAAACTGAGCGAGAAGGAGAACTTCTTCGTGCGCGGCTGCAAGGCGGTTTACGCGCCGTTGCTGGAGTTGGCATTGAGATTCCGACGCCTGGTGGCGGCGGGAGCCATCGGCATCTGCGTCTGGGCCGTGCTGGTGTTTGGGCGTTTGGGGGCGGAGTTTGTGCCGCAACTGGACGAGGGCTCCTTCACCGCGATGGTCTACAAGACGGCCAGCGCGAGTCTGGAGACCTCGCTGGAAATGGAGTTCGAGACCGAACGGGCGATCCTGGAGAACGTGCCGGAGGTGAGCCGGGTATTCTCCCGGATCGGCTCTTCCGAGATTGCCACGGACCCCATGGCTCCCAATGAAAATGACCTCTACATCTTCTATCACCCGAAGGAGAAGTGGCGGAGGGAGAACGGCGTGACGATCTCGAAGGAGCGTCTTTCGGAGATCGTCACGGCGGAGGTGCAACGGCTGACACCGGGACAGGATTTCATGTGGGCGCAGCCGATCGAGATGAAGTTCAACGAGATGCTGGAGGGCATTCGCTCGGACATTGCCGTCAAGATCTTCGGGACGGACTACGACACGCTGGAGGCGAAGGCCGAGGAGATCATCGCAACCCTGGAGAAGATCCCGGGCGCCTCGGACGTGGAATTCGAAAGCAACGGCCGCATCCCGGTCATGGAGGTGCGGCTGAACCGCAAGGCCATGTCGCGGCTGAACGTGCAGGCGGCCGAGATCAATCGCGTGGTGGCCGCCGCGATGGGAGGCGAAGTCGTCGGGACCCTGCTGGAGGGCAACCGGCAGCGTGAGATTGTGGTGCGGTTGGAACGCCGGAAGCGGGAACGGATCGAGAGCATCCGGGGGCTCCAGGTGCGCACGGCCGACGGCGGCGTCGTTCCGATCGAGAAGGTGGTCGACTTCAAGCTCGTGCCGCAGGTGGATGCCATCAACCGCGAACTCAGCCAGCGGCGTGCGGCGGTGATGGTGAACATCGAGGGGCGCGACGTGGAGAGCTTCGTCGCCGAGGCGCAGCAACGCATCCGCGACGAGGTGAAGCTGCCGGAAGGCTACTACATCGACATCGGCGGGCAGTTTGAGAATCTCCAGGCGGCGCGGGAGCGGCTGACCTTCGTGGTTCCGACGGCCCTGGCCTTCATCTTCCTGCTGGTTTTCGCCGCCCTGGGCAGCATGCGACAGGCGTTGCTGGTCTACACGGGTATTCCCCTGGCCATGACGGGAGGCATCTTCGCCCTGGCTCTGCGGGGGCTGCCGTTCAGCATCAGCGCGGCCGTGGGCTTCATCGCCTTGAGCGGCGTGGCGGTGCTGAACGGACTGGTGCTAATCAACTATTTCAACGAGCTGCGTGAAGAGGGCGATTCGGTCTATGAATCGGTGGTGGAGGGCGCGTTGACGCGCCTGCGCCCGGTCTTGATGACGGCGATGGTCGCGAGCCTCGGATTCGTGCCGATGGCCATTGCGACCGGCGCGGGAGCCGAGGTGCAGAGGCCGTTGGCCACCGTTGTGATCGGCGGCATTCTGACATCCACCTGCCTCACGCTGCTGCTGCTCCCGTCGCTCTACTACTGGGTGGAGCACCGGGTCGAGGTGGACCACGGGAGGGAGCTGGACGAGGAGGACTGAAACCGATGAAGGCGACGGCCGACCCAGGCGACAAAACGCTCGTAAGCGCGGATGATTCGCGGCTTGATGTGGGCATGTCGCACGTGGAAGAGCATCGGCTGCATCGTTCAGGCTTGTTGCGGGCGGGAGTGCTTGGAGCGAACGACGGCATCGTTTCCATGGCCAGCCTGGTGGTCGGGGTCGCGGCCGGCGAGGCGTCGCGCGGCAGCGTCGTTCTTGCCGGCGTTGCGGGGCTGGTCGCCGGGGCGATGTCGATGGCGGCGGGGGAATACGTCTCCGTCCAGTCGCAGGCGGACACGGAGGCAGCGGACCTGGCGATGGAGGCCGAGGCCCTGAAGCGGAATCCCGAGGGTGAGCGCGCCGAACTGGCGGGGATCTACATGCGCCGCGGACTGGACAGGAAACTGGCCGAAGAGGTGGCGAGACAGTTGATGGAACGGGACGCGTTGGGCGCACACGCGAGGGACGACATCGGAATCACCGAGGAGCTTTCCGCGCGGCCGGGACAGGCGGCATTGTGGTCCGGCGGCGCTTTCACCTTGGGCGCGGCGGTGCCGGTCGGGGCTGCCTGGCTGGCGCCGATGGCGTCCCTGCTTTGGACCGTGCCCGCGATTTCGATCGTGACCCTGGCGTTTCTCGGCGCTTTGGCGGCGCGCGTGGGAGGCGCATCGGCCTGGCGGGGCAGTCTGCGGGTGTGTCTCTGGGGCACCGTGGCGATGGCCTTGACGGCACTGGTGGGCAGACTGTTTGGCGCCGTTGTGTAGTCGCCGGGGAGAAAAGAGAGAAAGAGAGTTTCGGCCCATGAAGATCCTGATCGTTGAGGACAACCGGAAGCTGGGACAGTTCGTCCGCAAGGGACTGGAGGAGCAGGCCTACGCGGCGGTGCTGGTGGAGGACCTGGCCGGCGCGCGGGAGGTGTTTTACGCCGATGAGTTCGATGTCGTGGTTCTCGACCTCAGCCTGCCGGATGGCGACGGGCTGGATTTCCTGAAGGAGGTCCGCGAGGGGAACAACGATGCCTCGGTGATCATCCTGAGCGCGCGCAGCGATGTGGAGGACCGGATCACGGGCCTGAATCTCGGGGCGGACGATTATCTGGCCAAGCCGTTCAGTTTTGCGGAACTGCTGGCGAGGGTCCGCTCGCTCACCCGGCGGCACGACCGGAACCGCAAGACCGTGCTCGACAACAGCGGTGTCAGGATGGACCTGGTGACGCGCGAGGTGACCGTCGGGGATCGGAAAATCGAGCTGACCCAGCGGGAATACGCGCTGTTGGAATACCTGCTCAAGAACGCGGGGCGGGTGGTGACGCGGACTCAGATTGCGGAGGCCATCTGGGATTGCCATTTTGACATGGAGACCAACCTGATCGACGTCTACATCCGCAAGCTTCGCGGCAAGCTGCAGGCGGAGGAGGGGGGCGCTTCCCCGATCCGGACCGTCCGGGGCGTGGGATATTCCCTGGGATGAGGACGACCCTCAGTTTCCGCCTGATCGGTTTCTACGCCACGGTCGCGACCCTGACCGTGTTCCTGACCTTGTGGGTCGGCTCCATGATCGTGAAGCAGCAGATGGTCGCAGCGGTCCGGACGATCCTCGAGGCGGAGTCGCGGGAGATCGAACTGCTGTTGAGCGATGCGCAGCCGCCCTTCACCCCGGAGTCGGTGAGCTATGCGATTCAGGACCACACGGAGATCGACGCGATCATCTTCTACTTCCAGGTGGAGGACGAGGCGTGCAATCTCCTGTTCCGCTCGGACAATCTGGCCGGCGATTCCCTGCCGGAAGGGGAGGCCGGGGATCGTTTTCATGAGGGGCGTCTGCATTTCCGGCTGACGGGCCAGGAGACGCCTGGAAACATGCCGGTGTTTGTGGGGGAATTCCAAAATGACACGTTGCGCGTGCGGATCGCCTCCGGCTTTGACACGCAGTTGTCGATCCTGCGCCAATTCAGGATCCTGATGTTTGCCGCGATTCCCGCCGTGTTCTTTCTCAGCCTGGCGGTGGGGTATCTGCTGTCGCAGGTGATGTTGAAGCCGTTGCGAGCAATCCAGGAAACCGCCCAGCGCATCACGGGAGCCAACCTCCGTGAGCGAATCGTCGTGCCGCCGTCGCCCGACGAGTTGTCGCGTCTGGCGGGACTATTGAACGACACTTTCGACCGGCTGGAAAAGGCCTTCGATCAGGTGCGCCGTTTCGCGGGCGACTGTTCGCATGAGCTCAAGACCCCGTTGACGGTCGTCCGGCTTCAGGTGGAGAAGGCGCTGGCGGCGGAGGAACTGCCGCCGGAGAACCGGGTGGCGCTGGAGGAGGCTCTGGGCGAGGTCGGCCGGTTGGAGAAGGTGATCCAGCAACTGCTGCTGCTGGCGCAGACGGAGGCGGAGTCCCTCCAGCTAAACCGCAGGAGCGTTTCCGGAGCCGAGTACCTGGAGCAGTTTGCGGAGGACGCGGACGCGTTGGCTTCGGATGCGGGGCGTTCGTTCTGCCTGGAGCGGAATGAAGATGCCCGTGTTTCGCTGGACCCCTCCTGGATCCGGCAGGCGCTTTTCAACCTGTTGTCGAATGCGATCAAGTTCTCCCCTCCGGGCGGAGCGATCCGGATGCGCGGCGTCATCCGGGACGGATTCTGGACCGTGGAGATGGAAGACGAGGGGCCGGGCGCGCCGGAAGATCAGCTGGAGCGGATGTTTCAACGCTTTGCCCGGATCGGCGTCGCCGTCGGGCAACCGCCGGGAGCGGGCCTTGGGCTCGCGGTCTGCAAGGGCATCATGGAGCTGCACGGCGGCTCCATCCGGGCATTCGCAAAGACCGCGGACCGGGGGTTCCGGGTGGAATGGAGTCTGCCGCTGGAGGCGGGTGAAGAGCCGTAGGAGGCGCCTCAAGCCGTTGTGGCAGCCGAGGACGGAGCTGAAGGTTTTCGCGGGCTTTCGCGCCGCTATTCGCGGGGGAGTCTAAGAGCCAGGTTCTTCAGCGCGTGATACAGGCGGGTTCCGCCGACGGCTGCCTGTTGCCGTGCGATCCGCCGGGCGTCCTCGAGATACTTGTCCGAAAGAAGGGGGAGCTCCACGGCGCCCTTGCCGGTCTTGGGCGAGCCCGGAAGCAGGGCGAGGATCTCGACCGCGTAGACGTAGCGCTTGGCAAGTTCCCGGCCTTCACGCAGCCAGGCGGAGGGGTGGGCGGACTGGGCCTTCTTGTCCGCAAACAGCATGAGTTCCCAGTCGGCGGCGGATTCAAGGACGTGTTTCCTGATCTCGTCGGGTGTGGCCTTTTCGCCGAGGAGCGAATCCCAGATGGCGTGAACGCTCATCCCGTCCTTGACGCGGATGCTGTTGGCCCCGCGGTCTCCCTCGGGAAAGGTTTCCGCCGTGTAAAGACTGCCGGCGTGGCAGGGCTGGTGGCCGTCGCCGTAGAGGTGCAGCAGCCAACAGAGGGCCACCGCGCGTTCCGGTTTGGGCAACGTCGGATTCGCGATTGCCGCGCGGCACAGGAGCACGGCCTGTTCAAGGTGAAGCTCCTGGTCGGCGAGGGTCGCCTTGGAGGGCAGCGAGGTCGGCGACTCGGGGACCTTGAGTTGATCGGGGGCGCCGATGGCGAGCGTCGCTCCAAGTTGATAGTGCCAGTTCGGCCGGTTCCAGGCGGGGTGTTTGCGGGCGACGTCCGGCCAGTAGGCCGCCGCGCCGAATCGCCAGCGCGCGACGGCTTCCGCGTCGTCCTTGATCGAGTCCGGCGGGTTGAAGTCCTCGGCGAAACGGGGGTGATGCTCGAGCAGGTCAAGCAGGGCCTTGCGACCTTCCGGATAGAGCTTGTCGAAGGCGATGCCGGCGATGACGTGATGCCCGCATTCCCACCAGGCGAACGCGGTGTGAAACGGGGTTGTCAGCAGGAGGGCGGCGAGCAGCGTGGCGGTCCTTTTCTGGAACGAGGGCGCGTATCTGATCTTGTGGTCATGTGCTGTGTCCCTGCAACGAGGGGATTCTTGGAGCGCGGCTGTGTCGGAGACCAGCCGCAGCAGCGTTGGTCTGGAGCAAAGCCCGGACCTTCTCCAACCGCTCGCAGTTCGGTGGTTGCTGCGGCTGGTCCCGAAGACGGGACACAGCCGCGCTCCGCGGAAGGGGCTTATGAGACCGGACAAGAAAAGCATGACTTCAAGCCTCACTCGGCCAGTTCGCGCACCTGTTCACTGAGCGGCCCGGATGTTAAGGACGGGTCGTTGAACTTGTTCCCGTAGGCGAGTAATCGCCGCGCCAGGTCCTTGACGCTCCCGGCGTATTCGGGGCGGCCGATTAGGTTGTCCATCTCGTTGGGATCCTTGGAGCGGTCAAACAGCCAGGGCTCGTCCTGCTTCGAGATCACGAGCTTCAGGTCGCTGTCGACGCCGGCGATCCAGTTCTGGCCGGTCGTGCTGCGCAGCGCGGTGAAGTCGTTCCAGTTGGCGGGGTTCTCCCCGCGGAACAGCGCGGAGGCGTCGCGCCCCTGCACGCTCGCGGGCGCCTTGAATCCCAGCAAGGGCAGGACGGTGGGCATGAAATCGACACAGGCGAGAGCCTGGGTGAGCGTCTGCCGCTTCTTCACGACACCGGGGCCGTAGAGGATGAAGGGAATGCGGGCGGAGCCTTCGTAGGGGTTGCCCTTGTTGGATTTGCCGTGCTCGCCGCAGAGGTCGCCGTGGTCGGAGGTGAACACGATGAAGGTGTCGTCCAGCAGGTCGTGCTTGCGGAGACGGTCCAGGATGAGGCCGACATTGTCATCGATGCATTTGACCATGCCGTAGTACTGGGGCATGACGCCGCGCAGCCAGCGCGGGTTGACGTTCTTTTCCGGCGTCGCCCACTTCGGGGTTTGTTCGGGCGTCTTCTTGATGCTGACCGGGATCGGGACATCGACGCCGACATACATGGTGTTGTAGGGGGCGCGGACCGTGTTGGGTCCATGCGGGTCGGGCAGGCTCAGCATGTAGCAGAAGGGGCTGTCCTTGTGCTCATCGATGAAGTCGAGAGCCTTGGCGCTCAGCCAGTCGGTGGAGAAGGATTTCTCGTCGGCGTCGTCCACGCCGTAGGAGGGTTTGCCCTTCTTGTCGACGGCGGCGACGCGTGGGCCTTCCGCCGAATCCTCGAACTTTTTCCAATGACCCCGGTTGAACATGAAGCGGTTGTCGTCGAAGCCAAATTTCCGTTCGGGTTCCCATTGAGGTTTGCCGCTCCCGTCGAGATGCCACTTGCCGGCGTAACCGGTGGCGTAGCCCTTCGACTTGAGGAACGCTGCGAAGGTCAGGGTTTCGTCGGCGAGGGGGATGTTGTTCTGCACGACAGGCGTGTTCTGCGGGTAGCGTCCGGAGACAAAGGCCCCTCGCGAGGGCGAGCAGACCGGGGTGGTGGCGTAGAAACGCGTGCAGAGCGAGCCGTTCTTGGCGAGCCAGTCGATGTTCGGCGTCTTGACGACCTTCCCGCCATAGCAGCCCAGCGTGTTGTAGTGGTGCTCGTCGGTGTAGATGATGAGGAGGTTGGGCTTGCGGGCCGCCTGGGCCGGAATCGCCAGGGCGAGGGCCAGCAGCGGGAGCAGGTTCTTGAACGGCGTTTTCATGGTTGGTTGTAAGATTCGTGTGCGGATCGGTTCCGGAACTTCACGCATGTCATCTCAGGCAATCAAGGCGATGGACACGTCGCAAAAGATGCCACGGCGGTGAGGATCAGGTAAAGAGCTGCATTGCATGGAAGGCCAGGGTAGCCGCGACTGGAAGTGGTCATGTGTTGCCTCTCGGCCCAACGGGCCAGCCTCAAGTCAGCCCGGGGCAACGCCCCGGGTAATCCGGCCAAATAGAATTGAGCCCCAACGGGGCGGCCACAATGCTATCTGCGACCGCAGGCCGATCAGGGGCAAGGGATCATGTTCCTGCATTCTGGGATTGATTCAGTTCCGTTCTGGAAGAGGCGCTAGGGGCGGCGCGAGAGCGTCTTGGACTGCGGCGGCGGGAGTGGGAGAGGCGTGGGATTCAACGCGGAGGATTGTCGGCGCGTCGGCCGGGGATTGAGCCCGGTAACATGGAGGGCATCAGCAGTGAGGCGTCTCAAAGAAACTATCCCGAAATCCAGCGGGGCGGATGAGTTGCCCCCTTTACTGAGTCACTCCTTTTCCGCGCCGCGGACGACGGAGACGACGCAGCGGTCGTCGGCAAGATACTTGGCGGCGACGCGCTTGATCTCCTCGACGGTGACGGCCTCGTAGCGGGCGTCATCCTTTTCGGAGCGGTCGTAGCCGAGGCCGTAGATTTCGTCGAGGGCGGAGGCCATGGCGTGAGAGCCGAGATCGTGGCGGGCGATCTTCTTGTGACCGACGATCTTGGCCTTGCAGCGGCTGAGTTCCTCCTCGGTGAGGCCGTCCTCGCGCAGGGTGGCCGCTTCGGCCAGCAGTTCCTTTTCGACGAGTTCCGCCTTGGACGGCTCGGTTCCGGTGTAGAAGGCGAACCAGCCCGGGACCTTGCCGGGCATGTGGCGGGCGCCGACGTAGTAGGCGAGGCCGAGTTCATCGCGGATGCGCATGAACAGGCGCGAGCCGAGATCGCTGCAGGCTTCCTGGATCAGGTCCAGGGCGTAGCGGTCTTCGCTGTCGAAGGTGGTTCCCTGGTAGCCGATGACCACGACGGCCTGCTTCTTGTTGAGTTCCTCCTCCACGCGGCGTGAGGCATCCAACGGGGCGGGCAGGCGGGGGCCGGTCAGCGTCGATTTCTCGGAGGGCCAGGCGTTGAAGCGCTCCTGCACGGAGCGGAGCAACCTGTCGCGGTCGAAGTCGCCGAAGATGGAGATGACGCAGTTGTCCGGTGCGATGAGGCCGCGGTGGAAGGCGCGCAGGTCCTCCGGTGTGATGGAGGTGACGGTCTCCAGAGTTCCCGAGGCGTCGGGGCCGTAGGAGGCATCGCCGAACAGCGTCCGGCGCATGGAGATCATGGCGCGCTGGAGCATCTGGTCCCTTTGCGCGCGGATGCCGGCGAGTTGGATCTGGCGTTCGCGTTCCAGGGCGGTTTTCAGAAAGGCGGGGCGTTGCAGGACGTCGGCCGCGACATCGAGGCCGGTTTCCAGATCCTCGTTCAGGACCTCGACGCTGAGGCTCAAGCTGTTGTTGCCGCCGGAGGCTCCGATGCCTCCGCCGATGGACTCGATCTCGTCGGCGATCTGCTCGGAGGTGCGTCGCTCCGTGCCCTGGAGCAGGAGCTTGGAAAGCAGCAGGGTGATCCCGGTCTTGTCGGCCGGTTCCTCCAGGACGCCGCCGTTGAACGCGGCGCGGATCTGGACGAAGGGAAGCCGCCGGTCTTCCTTGAGGAGCAGGCGCAGGCCGTTGTCGAGGACGACGCGTTCGACCGCGTGGGACTCGGTCTGCGCGGCGGCGTCAGCGGCGGTCGGCGTGGCGCCCCTGGGCAGAAGCGCGTAGAGGGTGCGGTTCTCGGGCGTGAGGTGTTTGCGTGCGACGCGCTGGAGGTCCGCGGGCGTGACCCGTTTGACCGCCGCGAGGAGGCGTTCGGAGAAGTTGAGATCCCGGGTGGCGAGCCAGTTGCCGCCGAGGTCCTGGGCCTGGCCCTGCATGGTCTTGCGGCTGGCGATGGTCCCGGAGATAAACTGTTTGACGACCTTGGCCAGTTCCTCTGTCGCGACGGGCTCGTTCTTGATCCGTTCCAGTTCCTCCAGCATCGCGTCGCGGGCGGACTCGAACTTGTCGGCGTCGATGGTCGCGCTCATGCCGAACATCCCGGCGCCGCCCGGGCTGTAGGTCCAGGCGTCGGCGGAGTGGGCCAGTTCCTTCCCTTGCCGGACGGCGCGGTAAAGGCGGGAGCTGCGGCCGTGGCCGAGCAGGGTCGCCAGGACGTCTAGAGCCGGGGTGTCGGGGTGCCGGAGATCGGGGACGTGCCAACTGAAGTGCAGGTGGCCCAGTTCGATCGGAGCTTCCTCGAGAATCTCGCGCGGAGCGGTCTGGCGCGGTTCGCGCGGCAGCACGACAGGCGGGGTGGGGACCGCCTTGCTCGACTCATAGGCCTTGCGGATCTGGGCGACGACTTCCTCCTGTTTCACATCGCCGACGACCACGAAGAAGACGTTGCCGGGGGTGTATTTGGCGCGGTAGTAGGCGACGAGTTGTTCGCGCGTGATGGCGTTGAAGATGTCGGGATAGCCGATGACGGTGAAGCGCTGCGGGCTCCGGGTGTAGGCGGTTTCAAACAGCCGCCGGGACGCGCGCCGGGACGGATCGTCCTGGTTCATGTCCATTTCACGGAGGATGACCTGCTTCTCCTTGATCAGTTCCTCCTCGGGCAGCGACGCGTTCTGCATGATGTCGCAGAGGATGTCCAGGGCCACCGTGGCTCCGGAGCTGGGGGCGTCAATCCAGTAGACCGTGCGGTCGAAGGAGGTGTAGGCGTTCATGTAGCCGCCGGCGGCCTGCACCTCCTGGTCGATGCGGCCCGCGCCGCGTGTGGTCGTGCCCTTGAAGAGCATGTGTTCGAGGCAGTGGGAGAGTCCGGCCCCGAGCAGGTCGCCTTCGTGGATGCTGCCGGCCATGCACCAGGCCTGGGCGGAGACGACCTCCGCGCTGGAGTCCTCGCGGACGATGACGGTCAGGCCGTTGTCGAGAACGGAGAGCGTGACGCCGGATGGCGCGGCCGGGATGGCTTCCTCGCCGGGATGGGAAGGGTCGGGCATGGAGGAAGCCGGCGGAGGGGAGGGTCAGGCCTGCCGCTGCCGCTTTGTGGCGGCGGGGGCGCGGCGTTCGCGCTTCTGCTTGGGCAGCTTGCGCGAGGGAAGGAACGGATGCCGGAACGCCTCCTCAAACTCGTAGGTGGCCTTGAAGTCCTCCTTCGAGTCCTCGTCCGTCTTGCTGAGCAGGTGGTGGTCGATCATCAGGAAGACGATCTCACCGAAGTCCTCGCAACGGGTGAGTCCCCATTCCTCAAACAGGGTCAGCGTCATGGGGCCGTAGGTTTCCAGGGCATATTCACGGATGCCGTCGAGGAGTTCGGGGCCGCTGACGTGACGCGGCTCGCCCCGGTTCTCGCGGGTCACGGTCTTCTGGGTGTGGTCGAGCGCCTCGCGGAGGAAGTGGAACGCCTCGCGGTCGTAACGCCTGTCGCGGAGAACGATCTTCTCCACGCCGTCATCGAAGGTGTCTGCTTGCATGATCAGTCGCTTTGCCGGGCCCGGGATTCATCAATCGGCGGCGAGTGGGCCGTCCGCCAGGTCTTGACCGCCAAACCTGTCAACAGGAGCAGCAGAACGGAAACCAGGAACTGGCGCTGCTGTCGTGTCAACCGCACCGGGTTTCTTTAACGGATACAGACTGTCGAAACAACGCCGGAATTCGAATAGTTCGCCCCACCTTTACTGGCATCTCGGCAGGCATGCCCGTTGCCCGTGAAGCCCCCGGGCCTTCGTCTTGCTCTGCCGCGCAGAGTCCGCTACGGTCCGACAAGTCGATGAATCCCTTTGCCTCTCAATCCGCTATCTCCTCCCGCCGAAGGTTTCTGGGACGTTCAACGATCGGGCTTGGCTCGGTCGCCCTGACCTCCTTGCTGGCCCGCGACGCCCGGGCCGCAACCGGCGGATGGGCTCCGCCGACCGGCAACCCGCATTTCAAACCGAAGGCCAAGAGCGTGATCCTGCTCTTCATGCGCGGCGGCGTCAGCCACATGGAGAGCTTCGACAACAAGCCCGAGTTGACCCGGTTGGCGGGGAAATCCATCGGTGAGACGGAATACAAGCACGTCCAGGATCCCGAGCGGTTGAAGAAGGTGCGCGTGGTCGTGGTCAACGATGCCAACGGACAGCAGCGCAATACGATCTACCCGCTCCAGATCGGCTTCAAGAAATACGGCCAGAGCGGCATTGAGATCAGCGACTGGTTCCCGCACATCGGCTCCTGCATCGACGACATTTCCCTGATTCGCTCGATGTGGACGACGGACGACAACCACGGCGCGCAGGTGCAGTTCCTGTCCGGGCGGCACATGCTGGAGGGGCGGTTCCCGACGATCGGCTCTTGGATCAAGTGGGGGCTGGGCTCGTTGAACGACAATCTGCCGCAGTTCATCACCATGGGCGACCGCTACTTCAGCCGGAAGGACGCCTATTATCTGGGACCGGCCTACGACTCGGTGAAGCTCAACGTCGATCCGAAGAACCCGCTGCCCTTCGCCAGGCCGGCGGGCGATTTTCCTTTGGACGAACAGCGGCTGAACTTTGGCCTGATCAACCGCCTGAACCGGCTTTCCGCGAAGCAGTATCCGGACGACGCCACCCTGGACGCGCGGATCAAGTCCTATGAACTGGCCTTCAACATGCAGGCGGCCGTGCCCGAGACGATCAACTTCGACGACGAACTGGAGGAGACAAAGCGGCAGTATGGTTTCGACCAGGCGAATACCAAGCCGTTCGGGGAGCAGTTGCTGGCGGCGCGTCGGTTCGTGGAGCGGGGCGTGCGCTTCATCCAGGTCATGCACGGACCCGGAGCGGCGGGGGCATGGGATGCGCACCGGGGCCTCAAGGCGAACCATACCAAGCTGGCCGCGCTGGTGGACAAACCCATCGCCGGCCTGATCAACGACCTCAAGCAGCGCGGCTTGTTCGAGGAGACGATCGTCGTGTTCGCCACGGAATTCGGACGCACTCCGGGCTCACAAAGCGCCGACGGCCGCGACCATCATCCGTACGGCTTTTCGGTCTGGATGGCCGGCGGCGGTTTGAAGGGCGGAGTGGCCCACGGCGCAACCGATGAACTCGGTTTCCATGCTGTCGAAGACCCGCATTATGTCACCGATGTGCACGCGACCCTGCTGCGTCAGCTTGGACTGGACTCGCATCGCATGGAGCTTCCGGGCCACAAGCGGTTGGAATTGGATTTTGGCGAGGTGATCCACGACATCGTCGGCTGAATTGGGAAGGCTTGGCCCTACGCCTTTTGGATCCCAAGGAGACAATGGGGCCAAAGAACTCGGCGCGAGAGTTCGTTTTGTCCTATTCCTTCGTGTGCAGTCGCTTCTTCAGTTCCTCCAGCTTGTCGGCGGGGAGGTCGAGTTTCTCCAGCGCGGCGTTGAATCGGTCGGCATTTTCATCGATTGCGTAATAGCCGCAGCCCTTGAGGAACCCGGGGAAAGGGTGGTCGAGGAGGTTGCGCGGATAGTCGCGGCACATGCCGGGGCGTGACTCGTAGGAGTCGCATCGCCGTGTCTTGGGATCGAAGTGCGTGCAGCGGAAGACGAAGGCGCGGTTCTCCCGGTCGTAGCTGAGGAATTCGAAGCCGTTGATCGAGCGATGCCAGGCGAGAATGATCCAGCGGGTGGAGCGCAGCCGGTGGAGGAGGGGGTGGGCGGCGATCATCGGCGTTTCACAGCAGAGGCCGCAGCCTTCGCATTGGCCCGCCAGACGGTAGCGGGGAGGATGGCTGCGGTTCCGGATTTTTCGCGCCACCCAGAGATCGACCTGATAGCGAAGCAGCGCTGCGCGTTTGATTGCGCGTCTTACCGGGCCGTCTCTCATGGCAGTCTTTTAAGCATGGAAGAACAGGCCTGATCACGGAGAAAATTGCCTTTCACCGGCCGACGGAATCCCCGTAATCTGCCCGGATGCAAATCGACCGTTCCTTCCTTCGGTTCGTCTTTGGACGAGGCTTCCTGTTTTTCCCCATCGCCGCTCTGGTTGGCGGGATGTTGTCTTCGGCGGGAGCCGCCCCTGCGGACGAGGCGAAGCGAATCCTCGACGCCACAGGCGTCCAGGGAGGCCTGGTGATCCAGGTGGGCGTGGGCGACGGCTTGCTCACTTCGGCTCTGCGCCCCAACGAGCGTTACCAAGTGCACGGCGTGGACACCGACGACACGAAGATCCAGGCGGCTCGCAAGAACATCCGCGCGCAGGGTGTTTACGGCGACGTCGCGGTGGACGCCTTCAATGGGAAGAGCCTTCCCTACATCGACAATCTCGCGAACCTCGTCGTCTCGGAGGATCTTGGCGGCGTTTCGATGGCCGAGGTCACGCGCGTGCTGGCTCCTTTGGGCGTCGCCTACGTCAAGCAGGGCGGCAAATGGAGCAAGACCGTCAAGCCCTGGCCGGACAACATCGACGAGTGGACGCACCTGATGCACGACGAGTCCGGCAATGCGGTCTCCAAGGACACCGTGGTCGGTCCGCCGCGCCACCTTCAATGGGTGGGCAGTCCGCGCTGGTCCCGGCACCACGACCGCATGGCCAGCATGAGCGCGCTGGTTTCGGCGAAGGGCCGCCTGTTCTTCATCATGGACGAGGGATCGCGCATCTCCATCCAGATGCCGCCGAAGTGGACCCTGGTCGCGCGCGACGCCTTCAACGGCACGGTCCTGTGGAAGCGGCCGATCAAGGAATGGCACAGCCACCTGTGGCCCTTGAAGAGCGGTCCGACCCAGCTCGCGCGGCGCCTGGTTGCGGTCGATGACGTGGTCTACACCACCCTGAGCATTGACGCCCCCCTCGTCGCCTTGAATGCCGCGACCGGCGAGACGATTCGAACCTACAAGGGCACGAAGGCGACCGAGGAGATCATTGCTTCAGGAGATCAGGTCTTTGCCCTGGTGAACGACAACGAATGGGAACTGAAGGACTACAACCCCTTCTTCAACACCGGCGATCAGACCCGCGTCCGCAACGAATTTGCCTGGGACGAGAAGGCGCGCAAGCTGGTCGGCGTGGACGCCAAGTCCGGCCGAATTCTCTGGACGAAGCCCACCAAGGTTGCGCCGCTGTCCATGTGTTGCGACACGGAGCGGGTCTACTACCACGACGACAAGAAGGTGGTCTGCCTCGATCGCAATTCCGGGAAGGAGCTTTGGGCGGGCAAGGAGGTCAGCCGCAAGCGGACGATGACCTTTAATTTTGGCCCCAAGCTGGTGATTCACAAGGATGTGCTCCTTTATGCCGGCGGCGAGCGGACGATGGTCGCCCTGAACGCCAAGACCGGCAAGGAACTCTGGACCTCGCCGCATGAGCGGGGCGGTTACCAGTCGCCGGAGGACCTGCTGGTGCAGAAGGACCTGATCTGGAGCGCGCCTTTGACCAGCGGCAAGGATTCCGGGGTGTTCACCGGTCGCAACTTCCGTACGGGCGAGACCGAGAAGTCGTTTCCGCCGGACGTTACGACCTATTGGTTTCATCATCGCTGTTACATTGCCAAGGCGACTGAGAACTTCCTGATGCCTTCGCGGACCGGCATCGAGTTCGTGGACACGGCGAAGGAACACTGGGACATCCATCACTGGGTGCGTGGCGGTTGCCTTTACGGCGTCATGCCCTGCAACGGCCTGACCTACGCCCCGCCGCACAACTGCGCTTGTTACCCCGAGGCCAAGCTCTACGGCTTCAACGCCCTCGCCCCCGCGACGGGTTCGCGGGCTAGCATCGTGGAGAAACTGAAGACCGCGAAACCCGCCAACACCCTCGTCAAGGGAACGGCGTTCGGAAAACTCTCAACTCGAAAGAACTCTCAACCCTCAACTGAAAAGGACTGGCCCACCTTCCGCAATGACGCCGCGCGCAGCGGCTCCACCAAGCACGAGGTTTCCGCGAAGTTGAAGAATTCGTGGAAGACCAAGCTGGGCGGCCGCCTGAGCAGCGTGGTGGTGGCGGACGGGCGGTTGTTCGTCTCGCAGATCGACCAGCATCGCGTGATCGCGCTCGACGGAGCCTCCGGCAAGGAACTCTGGAGCTACGACACCGGCGGGCGCGTGGATTCCCCGCCGACCCTTCACAAGGGCTCCGTGCTGTTCGGTTCGGCTGATGGCTGGGTCTACTGCCTGCGGGCGAGCGATGGAGCCCTGGCATGGAAATTCCAGGCGGCCCCGGTGGACCTGCGCCTGCCTTCCTTCGAACAACTGGAATCCGTCTGGCCCGTCCACGGCAGCGTGCTGGTGCAGGACGATTACGCCTACTTCGTCGCCGGCCGCTCGAACTTCCTCGATGGCGGCATGCGCGTCTACAAGGTCGTCGCCGCCACCGGCAAGCTGGAGCACACCACCATCCTCGACGACAAGGACCCCGACACCGGCAACCCGCTGCAGGACAAGATCGCGACCCTGCAGATGCCGGTCGGCCTGCCGGACATCCTTTCCTGCGACGGCAGCTACGTCTACATGCGCTCGCAGAAGATGGACCTCGACGGCACCCGCCTCGAGATCGGCCCCGTGTCCGGCAACGCCCAGGAGCACGGTCAGGCGCAGGAGGGCGACGGACGCCACCTGTTCGCGCCGATGGGCTTCCTGGACGACACCTGGTTCCACCGCTCCTACTGGGTCTTCGGCAAGAACTTCGCGGGCGGCCACAACGGCTATTACCAGGCCGGCAAGGCCACGCAGGCCGGCCGCATCCTGGTGTTCGACGAGGACAAGGTCTACGGCTTCGGCCGCAAGCCGGAATACCTGAAGTGGACCACCACGATGGAGCACCAGCTCTTTGCCTCGACCAAGGAGGCGCCGAAGAAGCCCGCGCCCGCGCCGACCAACCGTCGCGGTCAGAAGGCGGGCGGCGTGACGATGATCCGCTTCGACAAGCCCAAGACTTTGAATCCCGCCGGCAAGGCGGTGACCGTGGAGGCCTGGGTGAAGGCGGACAAGCCGGGCGGCGTGGTCATCGCCCGCGGTGGGCCGCAGGACGGCTTCGCGCTGTTCCTTGAAAAGGGACGGCCGACCTTTGCGGTCCGCGCTGCGAACGCGCTCTCGCAGGTCAGCTCGGACGACCGGATCGTCGGCGAATGGACGCATCTCACCGGTGTGCTGACCCAGGACAAGACCCTGCAGTTGTTCGTGAACGGGCGGTTGGTCGGCACGGGGCACGCCACCGGGTTGATCGCCGCCGATCCCAAGCAGGGACTGGAAATCGGCGCGGACGAAGGCAGCGCGGTCGCTGAATACAACAGCCCCTTCGGTTTCAACGGACTGATCGATGAACCCCGCGTCTACCTGACGGCGCTGACGCCGGACGAGATCGAGGCGAACTTCGCGAAGCCAGGCCGCATCGTCGAGAACGACGCCCTGGTCCTCGCCTGTTCCTTCGACAAGGCCGGCGCGCGCGACACCTCCGGGAAGAACCACCACGGCAAGATCGACGGCGCGCTCAGCGTTGAGGGCAAGGCCGGCAATGCCATGAAGTTCACCGCCGCCGTGAACCCGAAGCGCAAACCGGCAGGGAACCAGGGCTCCTTCGTGAAGCACCTTTGGGACGAGGATGTGGCCCTGCTGGCGCGCGCGATGGTCTTGTCCGGCGACAATTTGTTCGTCGCGGGGCCGGCGGATGTGATCGACGAGGAAGCGTCCTTCAAGAAGCTCAGCGAGAAGGACGCCGAGATCCAGAAGATGCTGGCGAAGCAGAACGACATCCTCGACGGCAAGGACGGCTCCCTGCTGATCGCGTATTCCGCCAAGGACGGCTCCAAGCTCGCCGAATACAAGCTCGACTCGCTGCCCGCCTGGGACGGCATGGCCGCCGCCAACGACCGGATCTACCTCTCCACGACTGAGGGCGAGGTCGTCTGCCTGTCCGGGAAGTGACGGATCATGGAAGACCTGATCGAATGCGGGCGGCAAAGCCGCCGGGGCGCGGAATTTATTCCGCTTCAGCTTGGGGCGGCGAGGGAGACGGAGGAAATGCCGTGCGCGCGACTCGGTCGATGGTTGATGCGGAATAAATTCCGCGCTCCGGATCGGTCCGCTGCACGGGTGGATTGCGAGAACGGAATCGCCCTCACCCTCAATCCCTCTCCCCCCGGGAGAGGGAAGCCGGCAGCGGTGGATTGGGGGGGCAAACCGGAAGTGGTATCCGATCGTGGACGCGCGAACTCCCTCTCCCTGAGGGAGAGGGCCGGGGTGAGGGGGGGGCGCGGGAAGATTGGTGGATCGAGGTTTCTTACCGTCGCGCTGATCGCTCTGGCGGCTTTCACCTACGTCGAACGGGCGTCCGCTGCCGAACGCCCCTTGCGCCCCAACATCGTCCTCCTCTTCGCCGACGACCTCGGCTACGGCGAGCTCGGCTGCCAGGGCAATCCCCAGATCCCGACGCCGCACATCGATTCCATCGCGCGGAACGGCGTGCGCTTCACCAGCGGCTATGTGACGGCGGCCTATTGCAGCGCGTCGCGGGCGGGCCTGATGACGGGCAAGTTCCAGACGCGGTTCGGCTACGAGTTCAACCCCATCGGCGCGCACAACGAGGAGCCCGGCGCAGGGTTGCCGCTCTCCGAGGTGACACTGGCCCAGCATCTGAAGGACGTCGGCTACACCACGGGTTTGTTCGGCAAGTGGCACCTGGGCGGGCATCCGAAATACCACCCGATCCGGCGCGGCTTCGATGAGTTCTTCGGCTTCATGCACGAGGGGCATTACTTCGTTCCGCCGCCGTGGGACGGCGTCACCACGATGCTCCGCCGCAAGGCTCTGCCAGACGGCAGCCAGGGGCGCTGGATTGACGGCAGGCTGATCTACACCACGCACATGGGCCACAACGAGCCGTCTTACGACGCGAACAATCCCATTATTCGCGCTGGCCAGCCTGTCGTCGAGCAGGAGTACCTGACCGATGCGCTGGCCCGGGAGGCGGTGGGTTTCATCGATCGACACAAGCGCAAGCCGTTCTTTCTCTACCTCGCATTCAATGCCGTTCATAGCCCCCTTCAGGGCGCGGACAAATACATGGCGAAGTTCGCGCACATCGAGGACATCCACCGCCGCATCTTCGCGGCCATGCTGGCGAACCTCGACGACGCCGTCGGCCGTGTCCTGGCGAAGCTGCGCGCCGAGGGATTGGAGAAGGACACACTGATCTTCTTCATCAGCGACAATGGCGGCCCGACCCGCGAATTGACCTCCAGCAACCTCCCGCTCAAGGGCGGCAAGGGCGACATGTGGGAGGGCGGTATCCGTGTGCCGTTCATGATGCAGTGGAAGGGAAGGCTGCCCGCCGGAAGGGTCTACGAAAAGCCGGTGGTTTCGCTCGACGTGTACGGCACCGCAGCCGCCATCGCCAACGCGCCGATTCCCAACCAGAAGAAGCGTCGGATCGACGGCGTGAACCTGATCCCTTACCTCACCGGAGAGAACGAGGGGCGTCCGCACGAAACACTGTTCTGGCGGGCCAAGCAACGCACGGCGATCCGCGTCGGCGATTGGAAGCTCGTCCGCAATCCGCGCGGCCGGTCGGAGACGGAATGGCGGCTCTACGATCTGGCCAAGGACCTCGGTGAGGAGAACGATCTGGCGAAAGCGAAGCCGGAGAAGTTCAAGGAGATGACGGCGGCCTGGGAGAAGCTGAATGGCGAGATGATCGATTCAGTCTGGACGCCGGGAAGGTGATTCAAGGAGCGGCGACATTCTTGTCGCCGTGGCCGCGAAGCGGCCAGGCGGGCGCGTGAGCAAGGAGAGGCGCATGGTAGTTCTTGGAGTTGTGTGGAAGATCGAGCGCGCCATTGTGCCGGCTGTGCCGGCGGGGCGACAGGAATGTCGCCCCTCCTTGGTGGGTGATGCGTGTGTTTCGGCAAGGAGCGGCCAGAAAGGCGCGTGAGCAGAGGAGGCGCGTGGTAGTTCCGGGAGGTGAGTGGCATGTCGAGCGCGCCATTGTGCCGGCTGTGCCGGCAGGGCGACAGGCATGTCGCCTCTCCTTGAAAGGAACGTCGCCCCTCCTTGGTGGCCCTGCGCTTATTTCAAGCCCCGCAGGTAGGCCATCAGATCGGAGAGTTCCTGGGTGTTGAGCGCCTGGTCGAGGCCCGCCGGCATGAGGGAGATGGCGGAGGTTTCGATGGATTGGATCTTGTCACGGCTGATCTCGACGATCTCGCCGGCGACGTTCATGAGGCGGACCTGGGTCTCGTCTTCCCCGGCGATGCGGCCGGGAAGGGCTTCTCCGTCCTTGAGGTTGACCGTCATGGGCTCGTATTCGCGGGCGAAGCTGGCGTTGGGGTAGACGATGGCTTCGAGGAGGTCGCGCGTGGTGCGGATGCCGCCGATCTGGCTGAGGTCCGGGCCCACCTTGCCTCCGGTTCCCTTCACCATATGGCAGACGATGCAGGCGGCCTTCTTGAAGGCCTCGACGCCTCGGTCGGGATTGCCGGGGAGGAGGCCGGCTTCCAGTTCGGCGAGCCGCTGGTTGCGCTGGGCTTCACCAGCCTGGAGTTCCTCGATGAGAGGTTGGACGAGTTTCGCGACACGCGAGTGATCGTAGCGGGCTGCGATGGCTTGAAGCTGGTCGAGAGTCAGGGCGGATCGGGCCGAGGATTCCGCCAGAGTGTTCAGCAGCGCGGCTCCGGAATCCGGATTCTTGTCGGCGGCAAAGGCGTCGAGCAGGGCCGCGAGTTCGAGGGGTCCGCAGGATTTCACGACGGGCAGGAGTTGCGCGCGTTGGGAATCGGTGAGACGGGCGCCGGAGAGGATGCGGGCGGCTTGGGCCCGTCGATCGGGGCTGCTCGTCGGGGCGAATTCGTCAAGCAGGGTTGCGAAGTGATCTTCGGGAAGGGGATTCGCGCGCAGCGCCAGGGCGGCAATGGCGGCAATCCGGGTTTCCTGAGGCAGGGAGGAGCGCATCGCAATCTTGTTGAGCTTGGGATCCGCCGCCCGGGCGCTCCGCTTGACTGCCGCTTCGATGGCTGCGTCGAGGATGGCGTGATCGGTGGAGTCCAGGAAGGCGACCGAGGCCTGGATCCAAGGAGCCGGCGGGTTCTTGAGTCCGGCGCGGGCGACGGTGTGGAGCAGCGCGCGATGGGCGGCTGCGGGAAGATCGCCGGAAACCAGGGCGGCGCTGATCAGGTCCTGGATCTCCTTCACGTCGGCGAAGGCGAGCAGTGTGTCGGTGAGCGCGGGAGCCGTGTCGTCGGAGGCGGAGGCCAGACCGGCCTGCAAGCGATCCTTGATGGGAGCGGCCCATTTACGCTCGGTGGCGATGCGAATCGCGTGGGTGCGGAGGGTTTCGTCGTTCGATTTCAAGGCGTTGGTCAGGTCATCGGGTTTGAGACCGCCATTCGCCATCTGGTCTAGGGCTATGAGGGAGCCTTGTTGGACGAGCGCGTTGTTTGAGGCGAGTCCCGAGCGAACGGCGCCGGAGTTGCCAAGTTCGATGAGCGCGTAGATGAGCGCATGCTGTAGGAAGCGGTCATCGGTCGCGGTTTCGAGGGACTTGAGCAGGGCGGGGATGGCGGACTCCTCACCGATGCGGCCCAAGGCCGTGGCGCATTCACGGCGGACGGCGGGTTCATCGGAGACGACCTGCGCTAAGAGCGGGGAAAGCGCGCCTTTGTCGCGTCGCGTGGAAATGCCCCGCGCGGCGGTGAGGCGGACCGAGAAATCCCTGTCCGCGAGCGCTTTCTGTGCTGTCAAGCGCGCCTTGGGTGAATCGATGCGGGTCAAAGCCCAGACGGCATTGCGGCGGGCCTGGGCGCTTTGCGATTTGGCGAGCGTTTCGCCGAGCGCGACGATGGAGGATTCGCCACGCCGGGCGAGTTGTTGAATCGCCTTGTCGCGGACGTTGAAGCGGGTGTCATCGAGCAGCGATACGAGTTTCCCGGCGGAAGCCTTGGCCCAGTCGATCTGCAGACCGCGAGGATCGGCGGGCGTCTTTTGTCCCTTCTTGCGGATGCGGTAGATCGCGCCGCGCACCTCGGGCTTTTCAATGGAGGAGGTGGGGCAGCCGTAGAGAAACCAGCCGCCGGTGTCGATGACGAGCAGGCTGCCATCGGCGTCCTCGAAGACGTCCGTGAAGTGGGAGTAAGGGCTTGAGGATTCGAGGAAGACCTGGTCGGTGGAGGTGAAGCCGGCTCCGTTGCGTTCGAGTTGGAGGCGATAGACCTGGTGCGTGTTGAACTCGCAGAGGAAGAGGTCGTCCTGGTATTCTGGGCCGAAGGCCCCGCTGCGATAGCGGGTGATGCTGGGCGGAGCGACCCAACCTCGGCGGCTCACGGGCGGCAGCAGAGGTTGGCTTGTCTGGGGCAGATCCGTTCCACGTCCGGGGTTGAGGTTGTATTTCGCGCCGTGGAGCCAGTGGAGAACCGCGTCGTGACGCCCGTTGATGCCGTCGTAGACCGCGACTGTGCCCAGAACTTCGCCCTCGGCGGTGAAGGTGACCTCGACGGGGTTGGCCTTGCCGCCGTGCGCGAGGTCCTCGGTGTCGGAGCCGTCGGGCCAGGCGGAGAAGACGCCGGGCGCGCGGCTGGTCCAGGGGCCTTTCAGGTCAAAGCCGGGGGAGGGATCGCCGAGGGTCCAGCCATGCTGGCCGCCGCACCAGTAGAGGCGTCCGTCGGGACCCAGCACGGGGCCGTGGAAGGCGGAGGACATGCCGTTGAAGCCGAACTTGCCGTTGACCGGGGTCTGCTCGTCGGCCTTTCCGTCGTTGTCCGTGTCCGTGAACTTCCAGACGTAGGGCGGAGAGCAGACGTAAAGCGAGCCGTTCAGCCATTGCGCGCCATTGGGCAGAACCAGGTTTTCGGCGAAGACGGTGGACTTGTCGTAGACGCCGTCGTTGTCCTTGTCCTCCAGCATGAGAATCTTGTGAGGGCGCTTCTCAAGGAGTTCGGGGGCCTTGGCGTTGATGCCGGAGGACTCGGAGATGAACATTCGCCCTTGGTCATCGAGGCAGGCCATCATGGGGTGCTTGACCAGGGGCGGGATGGCGGCGGGGGAGATTTCGAATCCCTCGGGAACGGAAAGCGGCGGGACCCGGAATTCTCCGGTGTCGGCGGGCACGAGCTTGATGGATCGAAGGCGTACCCAGGTGGAGGCGACATTTCCGTTCGGCGCGAAGCCGAAATCGTGGTCGCCGGGGGGGAGTTCGATCGTGCCGATGATGTAGCGGGCGTAGCGGTCGGCTCCGCCGGTGGTTCGGATGGGAGCGACGCGCAGGGACAGGCCGTCGAGGGACAGGCGGGCGGATTGGAGTCCGCCTCGGGTGACGTCCGGCATGGCCCAATCGACGTGGACGTCGTATTTGCCGGGCTTCAGGCCGGTGAGTTTCCATACGGCGGCGTGGGCGGGCTCGGTCCAGCCGGCGATGGCGTTTTGTGGACGGACGATCTCCGCGTTGGGACCGTGGATGGACGCGGTGTCGGCGATCAGGGTGAAGACGCCATCCTGGCCCGGCGCGGCGGGGCGGGGCGAATTGCCGGCAATCTGTTTGCGAGGCGCGAGCTGGGTTGGAGCGGGGGCGGATGCGGCGGCGGGTTGCGCCTTCTTGTATTTCGCGATCTCGTCGGAGCCTTCGGGCAGAAGCCGGATGCGGCGGAGGTCGAAGAGGTCCTCGGCCTTGAGGTCGTTGACCGGATTCAGGGAGAGGTTCACCGAGGTGTGGGGCAGGCGGATCTCGCCAATGGCCAAAGCCAGGAACTTTCCCCAACCGCCGGTGGAGAGGACCTTGGAGTGGAAGTCGATGGAGCCGTCCTGGTTGCGAAGGACGAACTCCTGCCCCGCGCAGGCCTCGGGAGCGGCCCACTCGAGGATGACGGTGTAATTGCCCGGCTTGACGCTTCGCAGTTTCCAGAGGGCGGTGTCCTTGGCGGTCTTCCACCAGGCGATGGCCTGGACGCGGTCGTTGACCTTCACCGAACCGCCGGAAAGGAAGGCGGTCCCCGAGGTCAGGTTGAAGGAGTGGTCCTTCTCGGGTGTGACGTCCTTGCCGGGACGGTTGAAGCTGGCGGGCTGCGTCGCGGCTTTCTTGACGGCCGGCTTGAGGGGCGGATCGAGTTGCGCGGCCTCGGGGCCCAGGGCGGCGCGGAACTGCGCGGCGGTTCCAATGCGCGCCTTGGATTTGCCGCCCTTCCACAAATCCCATTTCGGATCGGCGTTCTTGCCGAACCAGTCGTGCAGCCGTTTCGCCAATTCCTCTTTGCGTTCTTCCTGCTTCTTTGCGGCCGACAGATTGTTGAGTTCGTCGGGATCGCTCTTGAGGTTGTAGAGCTCGGCCGGCGGCTCCTCGCCGAGCCGTTCCACGTATTTCCAATCGGCGGTGCGGATGGCGCGGACATTTTCAAATTCGTAGAACATCTCATTCTGCCAGCCGTTCAGGTCCTTGCCGCGCAGGGCGGCGGAGAAGTCGCGACCGGGCGAAAGGACGGGCTGGGTCGGCATGGGAAGATCGAGCAGGCCGAGCAGGCTGGGCATGAAATCGTAGTTGCTGACGAGGGCGTCCTCGGTCCGGCCGGCGGGGATGGCGCCGGGCCAGCGGAAGATCATGGGAATGCTCATGGTGCCGTCGCGCGCGTGAAGGGGTTTTGAATGGTCTCCCATGCCCCAGAAGCCTGCGTGGCCGGCGACGG
This sequence comes from Verrucomicrobiales bacterium, assembly GCA_038126235.1. Lineage (GTDB taxonomy): Bacteria > Verrucomicrobiota > Verrucomicrobiia > Limisphaerales > JAYPEY01 > JAYPEY01. The sequence goes on along the minus strand of JAYPFK010000009.1, from coordinate 79,354 downwards.
CTCCCTGGTCGGCGGTGTAGACCACGAGGGTGTCTTCATCGAGTTTCAGGCGTTTGAGCGTCTCCATGATCCGGCCGACGCCGGCGTCCACGGCGGTGACCTGGCCGGCGAGGTTGCGGCCGATCTCCACGTCGCCGATGAGGTCGTGCTGGTTGCGCTGCCAGGGATGGATCTTTTTGGGGCGAGGGAAGGAAGGCAGGTGGTGGTCGACATAGGGATCGGACCAGGGGGAGGGGACCTTCTCCTTGATTGCGCCGGAGAGGGTGTAGGGGCCGTTGTAGGCGAGGTAGAGGAAGAACGGGGTGTCCTTCTTCTTCGCGGCGGACTCGATGAATTCGATGCCGCGGTCAGTCCAGTATTCGGAAAGGTGTTTTTCAATGGTCTTGGTTTCGCCGTCCTCCAGGACCTTCTGGTTCAGGAAGCCGGGGGAATGTCCGTGTTCCTTGGTGACCCAGAACGAGAAGCCGTCCTGGGGCGTGGCGTTGGCTCCGAGGTGCCACTTGCCCGAAAGCCCGCAGGTGTAGCCGGCGTGATGCAGAACCTCTGGGAGGGTGGTGAATTCTTCCAGGGTGTATTTTGCCTGTGGTCCGATCTGCAGGCGGCCGGCGGAAAGGTAGCGGTGGACGCCGTGCTGGCTGGGCGTGAGGCCGGTCAGGAACGTGGCGCGGGTGGGGGAGCAGACGGCGTTGTTCGCGAAGGCGCGGGTGAAGCGCACACCCTCCTTCGCCATGCGGTCGATGTTCGGGGTCTGGAAGTCGGGGTTGCCATAACAGCCGAGTTGCCAGGCTCCCTGGTTGTCGGTGAGGATGAAGACGATGTTGGGCTTCTTCGCGCGCTTTGGCCTGGTCGGCTTGACGCCGAAGTCGGCCAGCACGTTGCGCATGAGCGCGGCCTGTTTTGGGTCGGCGGCCAGCGTCCAACCGAAGGCGATGGCGCCGGCGTGAAAGACCTTTCCGCCCTGCGGTCGTTTCCAGTAGATCATGTCGACGAGGGTGGCTTTGGGGACGCTCACCCAGCGGGCGAACCAGTCCTGGGCGCGGGAGGCGCTCCGCTCGATCTTGGCCAGGGTCTGGATGCCCTTCGGTTCCTTGGGGATGTCGCCGAACTGAGGGATGGCTTCGACGGGTTTGGCGAAGGAACTCAGGCGCACGTCGCCCTCGTGCCCTCCAGCGCGGGGGAAGCTGCCCTTGGCTCCGTGGGCGAAGGTCGTGCGGTCCGACCAGTCGATCTTCTCGGGCGTGTTGAAGAGGAAATGGTCCTTGTCGGCGACGGTGTAGACGCCGTTGTTGGCCCCGCCCCACCAGCCGGAGCATTCCATGCCGATGACCTTGTAGGCGGGGTAGCCCGCGTGGCGCATCAGGCTGCCGCGCTTGCCGTCGTGGCTGTGGTAGATCTCGCCGACCTGCGCGAACTTCCGCCCGCCGATCTTGGGACCGTATTTGCGGCATTCCATGATGGAGAGATCGTCGTTGAAGCTGACGCGCCAGAACATGGTGTTGCCGGACAGCACGGCGACGTTGCCGCCTTCCTTCAGGTAGCGATCCAGGTTCTCATACATCTCGATGGACCAATACTCGTCGTGCCCGTTGAGGATGAGGGCCTGATAGCCGTCGAGCAGGCCGGGATCACGATGCAGGTCGAGGCTGGTGATGACGTCGAACTCGTAGCCCTGTTTTTCCAGCCAGACGTGGGTGAAGCGCTCCGTGCGCATGAGGTGGCTGTAATTGATGGTTGGCGGGCTGTAGCGGACGTCCGGTCCGGCCGCGGGCCAGGGCAGGCGCAAGCCGACCTGGTAGGTGGGTTGGCCTGCGCGGTGGTCCTTGTAGCAGTTGTAGGACGGGGCATTCGCGGGATCGCTCGCGGGGCCGCCCGTCGGCCAGAACCGATCCTCGCGGGGGACGTTCTTGGCGAAGCACGCGCCGCTGTAGGCGCGCCAGGTCGTGGTGGAGGTCAGCAGCGCGATGGGGGCCTTTTTCGCGTCGTCGGCTTTTCGGACAATGAAGGTGACCGGATAGCGGTGGGGCTGGTCCTCCCAATCGAATTCAAACCACGCCGCATAGATTCCGGAGCGGGCATCGGCGGGGACCTTGAATTCGTGGGAGACCCGCCAGCGGCAGTCGTAGAGGTCGTCGGCGGCGAGACGGAGGGCGTGGCCCCGGGACTTGTCCTGGGCCGGATCGTAGTTGTTGCCGTAGCGCGGGACCTTGGCCGCGTCGAGGGAGGGCCCGCCGATCATCCAGGTGGCGTGGTTGACGATGCGGCCGTGGCGGTCGTTGCCGGAGGCGTCGCGGATGGTCGCGCCGCGTTCCTCGTCAAGCGGCCAATGGGCGAGGAGACCATTGGGCGAGGGCGGAGACAGGGCTTTCGCCTTGAATCGGGCGGCGATTTCCTTTGGCGACAAGGCGCGGCAGTAGATGGCGGGCGCAGCAAGATCACCGTCGAGGAAATGCGCAGCGCCCCCCTTTTCGCCGTAGGAGCCGAGACGGAGCGGGGCGGGTCCGGGTTTGCGCGGGGAGGCGTCCTTCGGGAGTTCGCGGGAGGCGACCTGCTTGCCGTCGAGCCAGAGCGCGATCGTCTTGCCGTCGAAGGTTGCGGCGACATGGCTCCATTGGCGCAACGACAGTTTTCCGCCGGAGAGCATGTCTTCGCGGCTGTACTCGCCGCCGGTTCCCAGTGAAAAGGCGGCTCGCCCTTCGCCGTCGATAAAGAGCCCGAAGCCGCAGTGTTCGGGGTAGTTGTGCTGGGTGATCAGTCCCTGCCAGGTCTTCAGGTTCCACGGGCGGACCCAGCACTCCAGCGTAAGGCCGGAGGTGGCAAGGAGCGGCGACATTCCTGTCGCCGTGGCCGCGGAGCGGCCAGAAGGGGCTATGGAGCCAGGTTGGTCGGGGGAGTTGCCTGCTGCGCTTGGTGATGCGTCGGACGTTTTTGTGCCGGCTTCGCCGGCAGGGCGACAGGAATGTCGCCCCTCCTTGGCGGGTCTCGTTCCGCCGATTTCGAGGTCGACGGGCAGCCCATTCCCCACATGCACGTAGGAGCCGGGGTGAACCGGCTGAGCCTTGGCGGGAAAGGTCTTGGGCGAGCGGTAGATGAACTCGTCGCTGGCGCGGTCATCAACCTTGAGACCCAGCTTGGCGATGCCAAAGCGGTAGGGCGCCTGCGCGCTGACATAAAAGCGGATCGTGTCGCCAGCGGCGACGGATTCCGTATCGGCGTAGGCGTGGAGGCCGGCTGGTTGGAGCGCGGCGTGGGGCGGGATTTGTTCGGCGGCGGAGGTTGTATAAACGGCGGCGCAGAGGGACAACAAAGCGGCCAGTGGGGCGAATCGTCTGGGAGCAGCCATCCGTGAAGTGTAGCGGCCGGGGCGAAGGCGTCATCAAGTTTGTTGGAGTCAGCCTTCCGCCAGGGGATCGGGCAGGGGAGGTTCGCCTTCGGGCACGAGGCAGCTGAGTTCCTCGGCCTCGTCGTCGGGGATCTCCTCCAGTCGTTCCAGTTGGCAGCCGGACAGGGAGATCTCGGCGCTTTCGCAATAGACGCCCAGGTGGGCGCCCTCGTGGCGTCCGTCCACCAGGGCCAGGCGCACGATGCCGTCGATGGAGAACTCGATGTAGTGGCCGTAGCGGATGAGGCGGAACTCGTGGGTAAGGGTTTCGCTGGGGGGGAAGATGTTGGTCTGAAGGTTCTCAAAAACGTAGTCCTTCATGATGTTGTCTGGATCGCAGCCCCAGGCGCGGATCTGCACGTAGCCTTGGACCACGTCCAGGGAGATGTAATAGCCGTTGCCGTGCTCGTCGCCGTTGAAGAAAAGGCCGCACTTGCCGCGGCCGATGATCCGGATCGAACCCCGCCAGATGTAGTGCGCGGCGTCGAAACGGAAGCTGAACAGTTCGTAGCCGCTGGCGCTGGCAAGGCTCAGTCCGGTGACGGGCGAGTTGGGCTGGATGGCGGCGGTGGGATTGCGGAATACGGGAGCCGCCGGGGGAAAACGGCTCTGGTCGATCGTTTCAACGACCTTTTCGCTCCAGCGGTGATAGCTCACCAATTCCAACCGGCCGTTCTTGGAGGCGCGGAACTCCTTGGGAGGCGGGAGGAAACGGCGTTCGTTCGGCGTGTCGTGGTCGGCGATATAGAAGGCATAAACGACGGAGTGCTCTCCGTCGCGGGTGACGCGGGCGGCGTAGTTGCCCTGGGGCATGAGCACGTTGTCGTGGAAGGCGTGGTATTCGCCGAACATCTCCTGCGCGTGCCAGTAGTGAACCTTGACGTCCTCGCGGATGGAGCCAATGAGATACCAGCGCTTTTCCAGCTCAACGAGGCAGGGGCACTCCACATCGTCGTAGACGAACGGGGTGAACAGCGGCTTCTCCATGCGGGCGACCGAGCCTTCGATCTCGACGACCCCCACGCAGCCCCGACGGGAGACGGCGCCGCGGTTGACACGGGCGCAGACGAGGAGGAACTCGCGTCCGTCATGCCTGATATGAAACGGGTCGCGGAAGCTGACCCAGAGGCGCGGGTTGTCGTGCTTGGTTTCGTAGTAGGGGCCCGCGGGAGAAACAGGAAAGGGCGAGTCGGCGACCTTGGTCCATTCCATCAGGTCCGCGGAGACGGCCTTGCCGACGCGTTGCACGCGGCCTTTCTCCCGTTGGCTGAGGCCGGTGTAATACATCTCGTAGCCGTCGCCGTCCTCGGAGCGAACGACATGCATGGTCCAGAGCATGTCGTCGTCCCACTCGCCCGGATCGCCGACCCAGAGGGCGCTTTTGACACGTTTCCAGTTGATGCAGTCGCGGGAAACGGCGTGGGCGATGTAATCGTGGTTGGGGAGGATGAGATGGAAGAGGTGATATTCGTCGCCGACACGAATGACGTCGATGTCGCCGATTTCGGATTCGCGGAAGCCCCGGTTGGAATACATGGCGGTGGATCAGAGAAACTCGAAGTGGCGCAGGCCTTCGAGCACGCCGGAGGCGCTGGGTTGGGAGGCGAAATGGACGCGGCGCATGTCGCGCAGCGGTTCGAGTTCGGGCGCGTGGTTGCCGACCACGATCCCGCGCGCGGAGCCGGTGAACATGTCGAGGTCGTTGCCGGAGTCGCCGCAAACCACCACGTTGCGCAGCGGCACGGACCATTTCTGGCAGAGATAGCGGATGGCCCGGCCCTTGGAGGCGCGCTTGGGCAGCAGGTCCACGAAGCGGTCGCGTGAGAAGATGACGTTGACGCGGCGCAGCAGCGGTCCGAGGGCGGCATGGAGCGCTTCGATGGAGAAGTTCTTGTCCGCGAAGAAAGAGATCTTGAAAGGGTTCTGCGCGGCGTCCTCCTGGGGTTCCAGCCCGGGGACGCGCGCCGCGGTTTCGTGGATTTTCTCCCGGTCCCAGCGGAAGGCCAGGTGTTGTTCCCAGCCCTTGTCGCGCAGGCCGTGATCGAGACCATAGTAGATGTAGGAGCCGACGGAGGCGATGGCGAGGTCGGGCTGGGGCAGGTTGTGCTCCTCGATGATCTCCCGGGTCAGTTGCAGGGACCGGCCGGTTGCGATGCCGAAGATGAAGCTGTTGTTGCGCTCAGCAATGAGGGCCTTCAACTCCTCCAGACCGGTGTAGTCGCCGGTTTCGCTGACGAGCGTGCCGTCGATGTCGGAGACGATCATCTTGTCGGCGGTCTTGAGGCGCTTTTGGACGGTGGGCAGCTTGGCGATGTTCTTGATGCCCCAGCCCTGGGAATCGTCGCGGTTGGCCTTGACGAGCTTGAGGTAGTGATCGACGTGGGATTCCCAGCTGTAGTGTTCATCGACCTTGCGGACGCCGGTCATCGAGCGCTCGTTCCAGCGGTCCTTGTCGGCGAGGAGTTCGCGCAGCGCGGACTGGATGGCGGAGGTGTCGGAAGGATCGACGAGGATGCCGTTTTCGCACTTGGGGATGATCTCGGTGGGGCCGCCATTGTTGGTGGCGACGATGGGCAGACCGCAGGCGGAGGCTTCGAGGATGGTGAGACCGAAGGGTTCGTGGTGGGCGATGTTGACGAAGACGCCCTTCTGCCGCGCGCAGAGACGGTAGATTTCCGGGACCTCCCATTCGGAATCGTGTTGTTTCGGGATGGCCAACCGGCCGTAGAGGTTGTGCTTGTCCATCAGCAGCAGGATCTCGGTGAGCACCTCCTTCGCCTCTCCGGGCATGGTCGAGATGTCGCCCCGGATGCCGGCAAAGATGGCGAGGTTCGCCATGGCCTGGATCTGCGGATCGGTTCCGAAGGCCTCGATCAGGCCCGTGATGTTCTTCTTCCTGTCGGGGCGGCAGATGGCGAGGACCAGCGGCTTGTTGGGATCGGAGAGAAAGCGATCCATGCGCTCCTTGGCCATGTGCTTGGCCTGTTTCAGTTCGTGGGGCGCGTCGGGGTGTTCGGCCTTGTCCTCGTAGTGCGGATAGAAGCGGCGGTAGTCGATCCCGGGAGGGATCACATGGAACTCCGACTTGTCAAAGTGCTCGTAGTCGGAGAACTGGCCGATCTCCTTGGCGGTGGAGGTGCAGATGAACTCCGCGTCGCTCAAGGCGCGGTTTTCAGCCTCGAAGCGGGCCTCGAACTGGTAGCGGTCGTAGGCTTCGTCGACCTCCATGCCGGAGTCGAGGGCCTTGGCGAGCTTGGGTTTGCCGAGGGAGTGGGCCGTGTGGACGAAGGGGACGTGGAGGTAGGCGGAAAGCTCGGCGGTCACGTAGGCGGCGTCGCCGTAGTGCGAGTGCATCCAGTCGGGGAAGATGTCCTCGGACTTGATGTGGGCGAGCGCGTTGGTGACGAATTCGTCGAGGTGCTGCCAGATCGCCTCCTTCATCAGGTATCGTTTGCCGCCGCAGGCGATGCGCCGGATGTCGAACTTGTCGTTCACTTTCTCGACCGGCTGCGCGTAATCGTCCGAGAGCGCCGGGTCGTCGATCAGTCGGGTCAAGAGATCGACGTGATCGACCTCGGGGCGCCGGCTGAGGGTGCGCGCGAGTTCCATGACGTAGATGATTTGCCCGCCATTGTCTGCGTCGCGTCCAATCTCAAGCGTCCCGCCGCGAAAGAGTCCGTGGATGCTGCAAAGTAGGATTCGCATGGGGTTGTAAAGCCTAACAGATCGTGTCAAACGCTCAAATTGGGCGGGCGAGGTTTCGGATTTCGTGATTCGGTTTTCGGTTTTACCATCCGGGATGCCTCACATTCACGACGCCATCGATTTCACCGTCGCCATCTTTGTCGTCCGGGACGGGAAGGTCCTGGTCATTCATCATCGCAAGCTCGACAAGTGGCTGCCGTTGGGCGGGCACATCGAGCTGGATGAGGATCCGGAACAGGCGGCGTTGCGCGAGGCGCGGGAGGAAAGCGGCTTTGAGGTGGAACTGATCGGCGAGCGTCCTCCGACCACCGAGCCGGGCACGCGGGCTCTGATCGGGCCGCGGTTTCTGGACATCCACCGCATCAGCGACACGCACGAGCACATCGGCATGATCTACTGGGCCCGGCCAAAGGAGGGAGAGATGACGCTGGCGGACGAGGAGCATCACGACATCCGTTGGTGTTCGAAGGAAGAACTGGAAGAGCTGGACCCGCCGATGTCCGGAGCGGTGAAGTGGTATTGCCTGAAGGCGATCGAGGAAATCGGGAGAGAAAGCTCCCAATCCCGAGCGTCAATTCCCCAATAGGAATTCTGTTCTCTGTTTTCTCCGTTTCCTCCTGTTCAATCCGCCGCTTCATGCCATCGCGCGCATTCAAGATCGGGGTGTTCACGTTGGAGGGGCTCAATGCGATCCCTCTGTCGGTGTACTTCATGTATATCTTCTTCCTGATGCGGGACCGCTACGGGTTCGGCGACATGGAGAACCTGCTGTTCGGGGGCTTTGGAGGATTCATCTACATGGCGTTTTCCGCGCTCGGCGGGAAGGTCGCGCCGCGGTTCGGCTACCTGAACACCATCACGGCGTCCCTGGCGCTGATGGTCGTGGTGTTTCCTTTCGGCCTGGTCGTGCAATCGATGTGGGGGCAGCTCCTGATCCACACCATTGGCGTGGCGGGGATGGCCTTTGTCTGGGCGCAGCTGGAATCGTTGGCCGTGCAGGGCGAGCCGAAACGCCGGGTGCAGAAAATGGTGGGGATCTACAACCTGGTCTGGTCCGGCATGGCGGCGTTGGGCTTCTTCCTGGGCGGGGCGATCATGGACCGCTTCGGATTTGGAGCGATGTTCCTGATCCCGACCGGCGTGCATTTGATCCAACTCCTGATCGCCCTGTGGCTGCAGCGGGTGGAGCGACGCGACTTCGGGCGGGCCCACAGCGGGGCGCGGCAGGCGGCGGAGGCCGGAGTGGAACTGCACGACGAGGCCGACCTGCCCCACGCGGCGACGTTCCTGAAGATGGCCTGGATCGCGAATCCGTTCGCCTTCGTCGCCACCAACACCGTCGGGCCGTCGATCCCGGAGTTGGCGCGGGACTTCGGACTCTCGAAGACCGCCGCCGGCTTCCTGATCTCGGTGTGGATGTTCTCGCGGTTCGCCGGCTTCATCGGATGCTGGCTCTGGGAGGGCTGGCACTACCGCATGCGCTGGCTGTGGGGCGCGTTTGCGGCAATGACGGTGACGTTCGTCCTCATTCTCACGGTTCCGCTGTTGTCGGTCCTGATCGTGGCGCAGGTGGTGTTTGGTCTCTCCATCGGAATGATCTATTATTCCTCGCTCTATTACTCAATGCACGTCGGCGACAACCATGGCGAACAAGGCGGGATCCACGAGGCGGCGATCGGCGCGGGCAACTGCGTCGGACCGTGGATCGGCGCCGCGGCGTTGTTCCTGCTCCCGGGGCAGCCCAACGCGGCAGTCTGGGCGGTCGGCGCGCTGTTGGTTGGCGGGTTGATCTGGATTGGGCGGATTTGGGCGAAAGCGAGGTGAGGCGTGGGGAGATTGGGTGACAGTTTGAGCGGATTGGGCGGAGGGAAAGAAAAGCTCCAAGCTCCAAGCCCCAACGAGCGTCGGGTGTTTCCGGCGTCAGGTCCCCTCCGGGGAGGGGATATTTTGCGCCGCCGGCGAAGCCGGAATCGAGGGGCGAAATCGGGGTGGGTTCGCCCGGGCTTGCAACGCGCGTTGGAAATGCCCCCGCGCCGTGGCGGCTCGACATCCGAACGGTCGAGGCGTTCCCGGCGACTGGATTTCAACCCGGGCGGACCTACCCCGATTTCATCCTCCTCCGCTTCCGGCTTCGCTGCGCTACGTCGCGACGAGTCGCGGGTGCATGAGATTTCCCCTCCCAAGAGGGGACCTGTCTCTCGAGTCACCCCTCGTCATTTGGGGCTTGGGATTTGGAGCTTGGAGCTTGGAGCTTGGGCACGACGCTTCCGATGTTGCCTGGCGCTCACCTTCTTGTCCTTGGCGTCCGTTGCTCCCTCCGCGTCGGGCTCACACTGGTCGTTTGAGCCGGTGCGGGAGGCTCCTTTGCCGGCGGTCGTTCATGGCGCTTGGCCGAAGCGGCCGCTGGATCACTTCGTGTTGGCAAAGATGGAGGAGAATGGACTGGAGCCCAACGCGGAGGCGGCGCCGGAGACCTGGCTGCGCCGGGCCTCGCTGGACCTGACCGGACTGCCGCCGACGCCGGGGGAGCTGGACCAGTTTCTGCGGCAGCAAGGTCGGTTGGGGGAGGAGGCGTTGGAACTGGCGGTGGATCGGATGCTGGCCTCGCCGGCCTTTGGCGAGCGATGGGCGGGAGATTGGCTGGACCTGGCGCGTTACGCGGATTCCAAGGGGCTGGGGCGGGATGGGCGGCGGACCATCTGGAAATACCGCAACTGGGTCATCGACGCCTTCAACGCGGATCTGCCCTTCGACGAGTTCACCGTCAAACAGCTTGCCGGTGATCTGCTGCCCGACGCCACGATGGAGGACCTGATCGCGACGGCGTTTCATCGCAACACCCAGTCCAACGACGAGGGCGGCACGGACGACGAACAGTTCCGGGTTGAGGCGGTGATCGATCGCGTGAACACGACCTGGCAGATCTGGCAGGGGATCACCTTCGGCTGCGCGCAGTGCCACAAGCACCCCTACGATCCGTTCCGCATGGAGGACTACTATCGCGCCATGGCCTTCCTGAACAACACTGCCGACAGCGACAGCGGCAGCGACGAGCCGTTGTTGGAAGCTCCGCTGAATGAAGCGGATTACGCGCGGGCCAGGGAGTTGGATCGGCGGATCTCGACACTTCGGGAAAAGCTCTGGCGGCCGGCGGACAAGGTGCGGCGCGAGGTCGGCGTATGGCGGAATCTGGCCCCGTTGAAAGCGGGGACGAAATACGGTTCGCCCATCGTGGTGGAAAGGGGCGAGAGCATGGACGAGTTCGTCCTGCCCAAGGAGGTGAAACAGAAAACGTTGATCGTGCTGGAGGCCCCGGTTCCTGTGGGGCTGTCGCGGATTACGGCCCTGCGGATCACGGCCAAGCCCCGGGATGTGAAGCGCGCGCTGGCGGACTCGGAGTGGGGCTTCATCCTGACCCGCATGAAGGCGGAGATCCTGCCGCCGGGGAATGGAGGCGAAACGGTGACGATTCCCTTGACGCGCGCTTACGCGGACGAGCCGGAGCCGCTTTACGATCCGGCGGAAAGCCTGAAGAACGGCAACTTCGGCTTTGCGGCCTACACCCGGATCAATCATCCCCGCGAGGCGGTCTTTCTGCCGGAGAAGCCCTTTCCCGTGGCTCCGGGATCGACGCTGCGGGTTTCGATGGATCATTCGGTCTTTCTGCTGGCCTCGTTCACGATGGCGATAAGGCGCGGTTCGGTCGCGGTTTCGGATGATGAGCGCTGGACCGCGCTCACGCGCGACAGGGAGCGGGAGAAATGGCGCGCGGAATTGGAGGCGGCCTTGCGTGAGCGCGCGGAGATTTCGTCGGTGAGCGTGCCGGTGATGCGGGAACGACCGGACTGGTTGCGCCGGCCGACACATGTGTTCGCGCGCGGCGATTACCTGGCGAAGGAGGAACGGGTGGCTCCGGCTGTCCCGGAGTTTCCCGGAGGGACTGGCGGCGTGTGCAATGGCGGCCGGCAGGGAGATGGACGCAGGGCGACGCGGCTGGATCTGGCGCGCTGGCTGGTGTCCCCGGTCAATCCGCTGACGGCGCGGGTCACGGTGAACCGGTATTGGGAGCGGATGTTCGGGCGCGGGATCGTCGTCACGCTGGATGACTTCGGCGCAGCGGGCGGCCGGCCGAGCCATCCGGAGCTGTTGGACTTTCTGGCGGCGCGCTTCCAGGAAGAACTGGGCTGGAGCATGAAGGGCCTGTTGCGGGAACTGGCGCTCTCGGCGACCTACCGGCAGTCCGCAGCGACGGCCGCTGAGAAACGCGCGGTCGATCCGGGAAACACCTGGCTGGCGCGCGGGACGCGGCGGCGACTCGCGGCGGAAATGGTCCGGGATCAGTCCTTGGCGACTGCTGGATTGTTGAGCCGGAAGCTCCATGGACCGCCGGTGCGACCGCCGATTCCCGAGGGTGTGTGGCTGCCTTATTCCGACGATCCGTGGGAGACAAACACGGGCGGGGACCGCTTCCGGCGTTCCATCTACACCGCCGTGAAGCGCAGCATTCCCTATCCGACCTTCGTGACCTTCGACGGGACCACGCGGGACATGTGTGTTGCGCGCCGCCCTGTCTCCAACACGCCGTTGCAGGCGCTGACCCTGCTGAACGACACGGTCTTCGCGGAGTGCGCCTCCGGCCTGGCCCGACGCGTCGAGGACGCGGGAACGACGGTCGAGGAGCGGATCGCGTTTGGCTATCGATTGCTGACGAGCCGTGCGATCGACGAAGGGCGGTTGGCGGACTTGCTGGAATTGCACAGGAAGGCCTTGCGACGTTTCAAGGACGCGAAGCCTGGCGGGATGCCGGAGAAGTCGCCGGAGTTGTCGGCATTGAACCAAATTGCTGAAGTGCTGCTGAACATGGACGAGGCCCTGACAAGATGAAATTGGCGAAGCACAGTTTGCGAGATTTCGGATGGATGCCGGTTCCTCCCACTGCGCCGGGGCGTGATTGCGGGTTGAGATCAGAACATTTGGAGTTCCGCGTTTACGCGATTCCTGTTTCCGGCGTGTCCCGGAGTTGCCACCGCCTAAAGGAGGAACTCCAAACGGTGGACGACGACGCGCTCATCGAGGTTTCAGTCATACCCCGCGCGCCGCTATGAACTTGGACCTCTCAAGAGACAATCTCATCGCGACTACCCGCCGGCATTTCCTGCGGGATTGTCCGACGGGGTTGGGGGCGCTGTGGCTGGCGACGCGGGCGTTGGGGGAGTCATCCGCCCGCGACATGGCGCATCCTCTGCGACCCGCCGCTCCCCCGTTTCCGGCGAAAGCCAAACGCGTGATCTTCATGCACCTGGTCGGCGCCCCCAGCCAGTTGGACCTTTTCGACTTCAAACCTGAGTTGCAGAAGTTCGACGGTCGCGACTGCCCCGAGGAGTTTCTCGCCGGGAACCGCTTTGCCTTCATCCAGGGAACGCCGAAGCTGTTGGGACCACAGTTTCCCTTCGAGCGGCATGGCAAGTCAGGTCAGTGGGTGTCGGACCGGTTGCCGGAATTCGCCCAATGCGTGGACGACGTCTGCTTTCTTAAGACGCTGCGGACAGACCAGTTCAATCATGGTCCGGCGCAGTTGCTGATCCACACTGGGGACCCGCGTATGGGGCGTCCGTCGATCGGATCGTGGGCGACCTGGGGATTGGGGACAGAGAACGAGAACCTGCCGGGCTTCATCGTGCTGCTTTCGGGCGGACGTCCCCCGCGCGTTGGGACGGCGTTGTGGAACTCCGGTTTCCTGCCCTCGGTCTATCAGGGCGTGCAATGCCGGTCGCGGGGCGAACCTGTGCTGAACGTGGACAACCCCGCCGGAGTTTCCCGCGCGGCGCGCCGCGATGCCCTGGACGCGCTGGCGAAGCTGAACGAACGGACGCACCGCGAGATTGGGGACCCCGAAACGCTGACGCGCATCGCCCAATACGAGATGGCCTTCCGAATGCAGACCGCCGTTCCAGAGGCGATGAGCATTGCGGATGAACCGGCGAGCGTTCTGGAAATGTATGGAGCGTTGCCGGGCAGGGAGTCCTTCGCAAACAACTGTCTCCTCGCCCGTCGATTGGCGGAGCGGGGCGTGCGTTACATCCAGTTGTTCGACTGGGGCTGGGATTCGCACGGCGCGGCGGAGGGCGAGGCCTTGAACCGCGGGTTCCGCGACAAGTGCCGCGAGATCGACCGTCCGATGGCGGCCCTGCTCAAGGACCTGAAACAGCGGGGACTGTTGGACGACACGCTGGTGGTCTGGACCGGGGAATTCGGCCGCACCCCCATGCGCGAAAACCGAGGGGGCGGCGAGATGCGCTACGTCGGGCGCGACCACAATCCCCACGCGTTCACGCTCTGGATGGCGGGAGGGGGCGCGAAGCCGGGCATTTCCTTCGGCGAGACCGATCCTTTGGGCTACCGCGCGTTGCAGAATCCGGTCCACCTGCGCGATTTGCACGCGACGATGCTTCACCTGCTGGGCTTCGACCACCGGCGGATGGCATTTCCTTTTCGGGGGCTGGAGCAAAAACTGACGGGGGTATTGCCGGCCAGCGTAATCGAGGACGTGATCGCGTAGGTTCGAAAAGGGGTGGGGCGAATTCGGCGGCTCATTCGTAACCCCGGTAGAAATTGGTGGTTGCGCGCCGTGTCGGTTGGCCTATGGATAGGATTGTCGTCGGGCGTTCTTCGGACCTGCAGTCGGGAACGCTCGTTTCAACAACCCTCGATACCGAAGACTGTCATGTTGATGCCCCGGAAGAACACCCCTATGGCCCGTCGTTTATGGACGGAGAAAACCGCTTGTTTCCTCGTTGCCGCGTCGTTGGTCGCCTCCGCGCCACTGGGGTTGGGAGCTGAGCCCGGAGAAAGGCAGGAAAACGATCGGGGGCGGGAGGCGCGTGAGCGGGCAGCCCGCGAACGGGAAGAGGCCCGGGGACGCGAAGCGCGCGAGCGCAACCGTGAGCGCGAGGCGCGGGAACATGCCGGGCGGGAGCGGGAGGAGGCGATGAAGCGGGCCGCGCGTCAGCGCGAGGAGGCCATGGAGCGCGCGGCGCGCGAACGGCGTGGAGGTCGGCCAGCGCCCGAACGCCAGCGTGCTGGCCATCCAGAGCGCGGCGGCGATCCCAACGCGGAGGTTCGCGAACTGATCGGACAGCAGATGGCGTTGCTGGACGAAGCGATCGGGCAGATGGAGCATCGCCAACGGGCCGGGCAGGCGGATGGGGGGCGGTTGGCGGATCTGCGCATGCAGCGGCTCAATCTTGAGCGGGAGACGCTTCGTCGCCTGCCGGAGCGGGGCGGAAGGGAAATGGATCGCGAGCGCGAGATCCTGCATCAGCAACTGGAACTCGTGGGCGGTCTGCTGGAGCGAGCGGAGCAACGCGCGAAATTCCAGGGCGATCCTGCCGCCTCTTTGGAATTGAAGATGCGTATGCTGGGGTTGATGCGCGAGCTGGCAGAGCTGAATGCTCCGCGACACGAGGTCCGCATTGAGCGGCGGGAATCGGTGAAAATCCTGCGGGGCGACGAGGCGCGCCAACGTATGGAACAGGAGCATCGCGAGCACATGGAGCGGCATGAACGCGAAGTGGCTGAACAGCGGGAGCGCGCCATGCGGCAGCATGAGGAGGCACAGCGGCGCATGCGCGATGTCATGGAGCGCGGCGGTCGCCATGAGGATCCCGATCGCGAACGGGCGGAGCGCGAGCGTGTGGAGGCGATGGAACACATGGAGCGCGCCATTGCCGAGCAGCGGGAGCGCGCCGAGCAGAACGAACGACGGGCGGTGGAGGCCGAGCGCGAGGCCGCGCGGCAGCGCGACATTGCGGTGGAGCATCTGAAGCGGGCGGAAATCGCTCAGAAGGAGGCGATTGAACAACGCAATCAGGCAGTCGCCAATGAGAAGCGCGCGCTGGTGGCCGAGAAGAAGGCGGAGGGGCACCGGGCGCAGCTGAAAGAGGAACTGGCGGCGGAGCGCAAGCTGCGGGAAACCTTGGAGAAGGAACTGAAGGAACTGCGGGAGGCTCTGAAGAAGCGGGAAGCGAAGCCCGCGAAGAACTGACTGCCGGACGCGTTCAGCGGGGATCAATCCGGCGCAGCGCCAGCAGCGCGGCCTGGCAGACCGAAAAGTCGCCGTCTGAGGATGCGGTTGTGAGCGCCGGGATGGCCTCGGTCGCGGCCTGCCCGATCTTCCCCAACGATTCGGCGGCGTTGCGGCGCACCTCGGCGTTGGCGTCGCTCAGTCGTTCGATGAGCGCCGGAACCGCGGTGACTGCGTCCGCTCCCAAAAGGCCCAGGGCGGCGGTCGCGGCGCGGCGAACCCAGACATTCCGGTTCGTCGAACCGCTTTGCAGCGAGGGCAGCGAATCAATGCCGATCCCGGCCAGCGCATAGGAGACGAATTCCGGGTTTTCACCCCGTTCCAACCGGGCGGTCAGTTCCGGAATTGCGGGCGCGGCCTCGGAGCCGAGGGCCTCGAAACCGCGCAGCGCCTGCCAATGCCGGTCGAAGGAGCTCTGCCAGTCGAATTGAAACGGCGCTCGGGGGCCGGCAAGATTGTCCATGGCCCGGTCGAATGCCGAGTCCTCGGCCTGCAGCAGTGAGAGCAGACGGGGCAGGGCATTGGTGCCGATCTTTCCGATCGCCTCGGTGGCTCGGGCGTAGGTGCATTCCGCCCCCCGGTCGAAATCGTCGAGCCATGCGGTCAAGCCGCGGCCGGCGTGGGAGGGCTCGCTTTGGGAAAGGGACTGAATGGAGACAACGCTGACCGCAGTCGCGAGAACGACATACAAACCGAGTTGCGCGCGGGTTTCCATTTCAAGCCTTGATGAAGACATGAAATGATTGGGGACGCGAGTCAAAAAGGGGGAGGTCGCTTCACGGCAGCTTTACCTGGGCGTCGTGGGATCGTAACGGAACGGGGGGCATTCTCTGGGCGTCGCGGATAAGGAATCTACGCCCGCCGATGAGCGGAACGACCCGTCCCCGATCCGCGACAGGTCGTTTGCTTGCGGGCAACATTGTCCCCGCCGGGTGGCGGGGATGGCAGGTCTTGGCGATGAAACTGAATGAACCAGTCTCCTGTGTGCCGCGTCGGGGCCTGCCTGCTCTTTCATCGAAACAGGGAGAAAACGGAAGGAGTTGATCATGATTGCGGAAACCGCCTCGCTCGCCCCGGAAGACGCCGCATCGGCGCTGCGATCCGCGTCTCAAACCTGGCGGCGCGGCGGCGGTGTGAACCCGACCCAGATCAAGATACTGGCGAATCACTGGAACCGGGTCTGTCAGGCCAATCTCTGGCATGCGGTGAACGGAGGGATGGTCGCCGAATCCCGGGGGACGCAGAACGCCAGCGAGTTTCACCAGCGCGTCTGGAAGGGCGCGGAGGAACTGGCGGAAGCCGCCAGGACGAACGTCGCGCCCATGGACCTCCGTAATTCCGCCTGTCTGCTCACCATCGGCGCGGTCAAGGCTCCGGCCGACATGGATCAGCCGGAGTTCGTGCGGTTGATGACCTTGTATTCCCTTTTGATCGATCCGGAGGATCAGACGGCGTTGATCAAGTGGCGGTCGTGAGTTGACCGCTCGCGATCCGCTTTTTGCAGCTGGTTGCATCTGGGGCTTTTCAACCACGGGAGGAACGCTACACTCCCGCCACTTGAAACGGCGCGGTTCGCGACGATCCGCGCTCAGCCGATCGATCATGAAACACAAACTTCCGCTTCTTCTTTCCGCCGGCCTGCTGGTCGGATCCTTGAATCTCCAGGCCGGACTTGAACTCGATCCCGTGGCCTCGGGCTTCGTTTCGCCGATGGTCCTGACCGAGGTGGACGACGGCTCGGGCCGGATGCTGGTCGCCGATCAGATCGGGACGGTTTCCGTGTTGGGCAAGGGTGGGGTGCGTGAAGACCTGTTCCTCGATCTGCGCGACCGGATGACGAAACTGAATCAGGGCAAGTTCGACGAACGCGGCCTGCTGGGACTGGCCCTGCATCCGAAATTCTTGAAGAACGGGAAGTTCTACGTCTACTACAGCGCGCCGTTGCGCGAAGGCGGGCCCGCCGGGTGGAATCACACCAGTCATGTGTCGGAGTTCAAGGCGGGTGTGAAGTCCCTCAAGGCGGACGCGGGCTCGGAGCGCGTGGTTCTGCGCATCGACCAGCCGCAGTTCAACCACGATGGCGGCCGCATCGCCTTCGGTCCCGATGGTTTTCTCTACATCGCCTGCGGCGACGGCGGCAACGGGAACGACGAGGGACTCGGCCACGGGGACTCGGGCAACGGGCAGAACGTCAACGTCCTGCTCGCCAAGATCCTCCGCATCGACATCGACCGGAAGAGCGGGGACCGCGGCTACGCCATCCCCGCGGACAATCCCTTTGTCGGCCGCGACGGGCTGGATGAGATCTACGCCTTCGGCTTGCGCAATCCCTGGGGGCTGAGTTTCGACATGGGCGGCGAGCGGCAGTTGTTCTGCGCGGACGTCGGCCAGAACATGTTCGAGGAGGTCAACATCATCGAAAAGGGCGGAAACTACGGCTGGAGCGTGCGCGAGGGATTTCACGGTTTCGACCGCGCCAATCCGGTGAAACTGCCGGAGAACCCGCCAAAGAAGGACGCCTTCGGCAACGCCTTCAACGACCCGATCGTGGCCTATCTCAACATCAAGGGCCACAATTCGGCGCGTTACGCGCAGGAGATCCGCGGCACGAGCGTGACGGGCGGCTACGTCTACCGAGGCAAGGCGATTCCGGAACTCGAAGGCCAGTATATCTTCGGCGACTGGTCGGAGAACTTCGGTTTCCCGCTAGGCAAGCTGCTGGCGGCCAACCGGACCAAAGTCAGCGACGGTAAAAAGTGGAGCCTGCGGAAGCTGATGCTGGAGAACCTCCCGAAGGGAAAACGACTGGGAGCCTTCGTGGTCGCCCTGGGCCAGGATCTGGATGGCGAGATCTACGTCATGACAAACAGCAGCAACAGCCTCAAGGACACGACCGGCGTTGTCTGGAAACTCGTCAAGAAGTGACGGGGCGGGACAGGCGAACGTCAAAGGGGGCAATCAAGGAGCGGCGACATTCTTGTCGCCGTGGCCGCGAAGCGGCCAGAGATGCGCGTGAGCATTGGAACCCGGGCTGAATTTTCGAAGCGGCGCGGCTTGTTTCGCACGCTGGTGCGCCGACCCGGTTGGCAGGAAGAAATGAATGTCGCCCGTCCCAGGCTGAGGTTCACTCCTTGGAATCAGAGGCGTCGGACGCGTGGGAGGGGAGTTGGCGGGCCCCGTCCAGAATGTAGAGGATGCAGGAGGCTCCCGTGCACAGCGCGGCGGCGGCGGCCCACGCGAGTTGACCGGTCTGCGGCCATTTGAGCAGCGTATGCACGATCAGAGCCATCTGGAAGAACGTTCCCGCCTTGCTCACGAAGCGCGGGCTGATTTTTGTCTTTCCGTTGAGATAGGTGATGATGCCGATGCCGAGAGCCAGGACGGCGTCGCGGCCCAGCACGGTGGCGGTGCACCAGAGGGGGATGCGGTCGAGGTGGGGCGCGTTGTCCAGCGACAGCACGATCAAACCGGTGATGAGCAGCAGCTTGTCGGCGAGCGGATCGAGCATGGCGCCGAGTTCCGACCGCTGGTTGTAACGGCGGGCGATGTAGCCGTCCACGCCGTCGAGGATGGCGGCGATCCAGAAGGAGAGCAGGGCGGTCAACCGGTAGATCTCCTCGCCTTCGCGCACGTAGTAGAGCGCCTGCGTCGCAAAGAAGGGCGTCAGCAGGATGCGCAGGATGGTGATCTTGGTCGCGGTGGTCATGGGCGCGGTGGGGCGAAGAGCCCGCTGAGCCGGGTTTCCGGCATCCCGGCGCGCTGGTCTGCAAGTTTCTGCGTCTGGCTAAGCGGGAGTTTCGTCCCACCGGCGCAAACGCCTATGCTCCCGGCACCACCACGGCGCTTTCGTTGTAGGCGTGGGGGCTGGTCTTGGGCTTCTCCCCCTTGTGCCATTTCAGCACGATCGCCGCGGCGATGTAGATGGAGGAGTAAGTGCCGGTGATGACGCCGACGAGGAAGGTGAAGGCGAAGTCGTTGATGACGCCGCCGCCGAACAGGTAGAGCGCGCCGGTGGAGATCAGCGTGGTGCCCGATGTGATCACGGTCCGGCCCAAGGTCTGGTTCACCGCCCGGTTGATGATGTCCCGGAAGGAGCCGCGCAGGCCCAACTGCAGGTCCTCGCGGATGCGGTCGAAGATGACGATGGTGTCGTTGATGGAGAAACCGATGATGGTCAGCACGGCCGCCACGATGGGGGCGCTCAGTTCGCGTCCGGTCAGCATGTACCAGCCCATGGTCATGAAGATGTCATGGAAAATCGCGATGATGGCGGCCACGGCGAAGGAGAATTCGTAGCGGAACGCCACAAACATCAGGATGAAGAACAGGGCCAGCAGGATCGCGATGATGGCAGACTTGAGGATCTCGGCGCCGACCGTGGCTCCAACCGTTTCCTTGCCGATCGCCTTGAGGTCGGCGGCGGGATGGGCCTGCTGCAGGGCCTGAACGACCTTGTCGCCGTTGCCTTCAAGCACCAGCACAGTGAGCGTCTCGTTCGCGTCCAGCATGCTCTTCTGGTACTGGATCTGGGATCCGCCGATATCCAGGCCATC
Organism: Verrucomicrobiales bacterium; assembly: GCA_038126235.1. GTDB lineage: Bacteria > Verrucomicrobiota > Verrucomicrobiia > Limisphaerales > JAYPEY01 > JAYPEY01. The sequence goes on along the minus strand of JAYPFK010000009.1, from coordinate 59,634 downwards.
GACGGTCTTACGGAGTTCATCGATACCGGGCTTCTCGGCGAAGGAGAAGGTGATCTGGTCGCCGCCCTTGAAATCGACGCCGACGGCGTCGGAGCCGCGGTGGACGCCATAGCCGACGCCAATGGCGATGAAGGTCCAGGAGAGGATGAAGGCGGGCTTCGACAGCTTTAGGAAGTCGAAGTTGGTGCTGTGCAGGAAGGGGAATTGCAGCATCGACAGCTTGGAGATCACGTTCCTGGCGACCAGCATGTCGAAGATCATGCGGGTGACCACCAAGGCGGTGAACATGCTCACCGCGATACCGATGGTCAGCGTGACGCCGAAGCCCTTGACCGGGCCGGAGCCGAGGACGATCAGGATGACCGAGGCGATGAGCGTGGTGGAGTTTGCATCGAAGATCGTGCTGAAAGCCTTGTCGTAGCCGGAGGCGATGGCGGCGCGGATGCCCTTGCCGGCATTGATCTCCTCCCGGATGCGTTCGAAGATGAGGACGTTGGCGTCCACTGCCATGCCGATGGTCAGGAGAATTCCGGCGATGCCGGGCAGGGTGAGGGTGGCGTTGATGGAGCACATCACGCCAAGCAGGAACAGGATGTTCAGGGCCAGGGCCGCGTTCGCCACTACGCCGCAGCTCATGTAGTAGACGAACATGAACGCCACCACCGTGTTCAGGCCGATCATGGTGGCCCGAAGTCCGGCCTTGATGGAGTCCCAGCCGAGCGAGGGATCGGTCGTGCGTTGCTCCATGATCTTGACGGGCGCCTCCAGCGGGTTCTCCAGCACGTTGGACAGCTCGATGGCCTCATCGATGGTGAAATCGCCGGTGATCTGGCAGCTCCCGCCGAGGATCGGCTCGTTGATGTTTGGAGCGGAGTAGAGTTCGCCGTCCAGGACGATGGCCAGACGCTCGTTGACGTGGGCGCTGGTGAGGTCGCCGAAGAGTTTTCCACCTTCCGAATCGAAGTTGAGGATGATGTAGGGCTGGTTGGACATCGGGTCCCGGGAGACGTAGGCGTTGCGCACAAACTTGCCGGTGAGGCCGCCCTCGGCCTGCCGGCCGACGATGACCTTTTCCAGGCGCATCGAGCCGTCCCGGGACTTGTCGCTCATGGTCTTTAGTTCGTAGCCGGGGGGAATGATCTCGTCCTGGGCCAGTTCGCCGCTGTCGGGATGAACGAGGCGAAATTCAAGGAAGGCCGCCTTCTGGATCGCGTTGGTCGCGCTTTCGAGGCTCGACTGCGCAAGACCGGGCATCTGGATGACGATGCGGTCGTTGCCGAGAGGCTGGAGGATGGGCTCCGCGACGCCGAGCGAGTCCACGCGCTTGCGCAGGACCTCAATGGCCTGGCCGAGAATGCGCTTGGTGTCCTGGACCTTTTCGATCTCGTATTCGAGGGAGGAACGCTGGTTGTCGTTGGTCGCGGTGGTCAGTTGCTGGGTCAGTTCGGCGACCTTGTTGGTGATGTGATCGGGGTCGAGTTGCACCACGAAGTAGGTGCCGCCCTGGAGGTCGATGCCGAGCTGGATCTGCCCGGACGCCTCCTTTTGCAGGCGCTTGAGGATGCGTCCCTTGGGGTCCTTCTCGTTCTTGACGTCGATGAAGGGGAAATACTTGGAGATGTCCGTGTCGCCGACGGCGTCGAAGAGGTTCCCGTATTCGCGGTGGGGCTGTTCCTGCTGCAGCTCGCGGGCCTTGGCGACGATCTGGTTGAAGGCGTCGTCCTTTTCCTGCGCCCGGGTCTCAAAATGCTGGATGAGGTCCCGGTTGGTGGGTGGAGTGATCTCGCTGAAGGACCAGACGACGACCAGAACGACAAAAACGAGTTTCCAGAAGAGATTCGAATTCATGAAGAAAGGCTGGGGGAAGGGCTACTTGTCGGATTCGGAGTCTCCGCCGCGGGAGATGATCTCGGCCACGGCGCTTTTGACGAGGTCGAGCTTCGAATCGTTGGAGCGGATGGCCACGGTGGTGTCGCTGACGGAGAGAACGATGCCCTTGAGCCCGCCGTTGGTGACCACCGTGTCGCCGCGCTTGATTGTCTTGAGCATCTGGTCGTGCTCCTTCTGCTTCTTCATCTGCGGGCGGATGAGGATCACCCAGAAGACGATCAGCAGGATGAACATGGGAACCATGGGAGCCCAGCCGGGCGCGGTGGATTGCCCACCGCCGCCGGGGGGCGGGGCCATGGCCAATAAATTGACTAAAAGTGTGTCCATTCCGGTGAAAAACAGGCGGATCAATCTAGGGATGGCGAGACGTTTGGCAAGCCTTCATTGGGACAAAAACGCAACTTTGCGGCGGGCGTATTTTAGGGGTGACGAGGCGGCGTTGGAGAGGTTCTGAGGGCCTCGGCACGGGGCATGAGGGCAAGCCCGGAGGCGCGCGCCGCGGGCGCACGCCCGGCTCGTGTGAATGGATTTGTCGCGTGAAGGGCGAGGGTGGGGGCGGGAATTGTCCCCCATCAGCCGCAGCGAGCATGTCCCAGCGCAACTCACCGAGGACAGGGCGCGCCACCTCGATCGCCGAAGCGGCGGTCAAGCGGGTGAGCCCTGCGGCGCGTCCCGATCCGGTTGACCGGCGCTCCGCCGCGGGCGTAGCATGGCCCGATGGCCATTCAGAGTTCCGATCGTTATGAGAAGAAGAGCGGCGGGGGGTGTCTATCCATTTTCGGCCTGCCGTTCCTGGCTGCGGGGTTGGCGGTGATGATCTTCGGATCGACGGGGAAGCTGAAGGACGATTCCGGCGATGCGATGCCTCCGATCTTTGCGATCCTGTTCGGCGGCGTGTTTGCAACGGTCGGCGGAGCTCTGGTTTTCGGGCGGTCGGGCGTGATCCTGGACAAGCGGGCCAAGCGGGCGACGAAGTGGTGGGGGCTGCTGGTCCCGATGAAGAGCACGGTCACGCCGATGGAATCGTTCACCCAGGTCAAGATCACCAAGGAAATCCGGCGCAGCGACAAATCGACCTACACGGTGTATCCCGTTCGCATCGCCCTTGAAGACGGGCGATTCAACATCTCGGAGGCCCGGACGTATCAGAAGGCGCGGGAGGAGGCGGAGGAACTCGCAAAATTCCTCGAGCTGCCGCTGAGCGACGCGAGCGAGGGCGGAGAGGCGCGGGTGCGCGAGGCCGGTGAACTGGACCAGTCGCTGCGGGATCAGGCCCGGGCCAAAGGGGAGACGGTCGCGGCGCCGCCGATCCCGGAGGGATGCCAGGTCCGGCACGAACTCGGCGCGGGGCGGTTGCAGTTGGAGGTCCCGGCGCCGGAGATTCCGAAGTCCGCCCTCCTCCTCATGGGGCTGTTCTGCCTGATTCCGCTCGGGTTCTTCGGCTTCATTGCCTCAAAGATGCTGGAAGGCGGCGCGCCCCTGGTGTTCAAGGTGTTCATCGGTTTCTTCGTCCTCGCCGCCATGCTCCCCCTGATTCTCGGTCCGGGACGGATGTTCCTGCTGTCCAAGAGTCCGGAGCGGATCACGGTGACGCCGGACAGTCTGGAAATGAGCCTGGTTTCGCCCTTCTGGACCAAGACCGTGTCGATTCCGGCGGAAGAGATTGAGGAACTTGAACTGTCCGGAGCCGCGCGCGCGGGGAATGAGGGGCAGAATATCGATCAGGCGCCGAAGGTCGCGCGCGCGGCCGTGATGATGATGGGAGGGGGCGCGACGATCATGGCCCGCAGCGACAAGCAGACCCTGCATTTTGGCCGCGGCCTCACCCGCGCCGAGGCGGAATGGATGCACGCCCTGATCAAGCTCGTGCTGACGAGCTGAGTCTGTGGGGCGGGGATTGACGGCGAACGTTCAACGTCCGTCTTCGCTGGAGGCTCACACATCACAAACCATCGCCGCGTGGCGAAGGGCCTTGATGGGATCCTTCCAGGTGGGGATGAACTCCTGGGCGACATAGCCGGTGTAGCCGGTCTTGAGGATTTCCTCGAGGATGCGCGGGTAGTAGATCTCCTGGGTTCCGTCGAGTTCGGCGCGGCCAGGGCAGCCGGCGGTGTGATAGTGGCCGATGACGTCCTTGTATTGGCGGATGCGGGAGATGACATCGCCGTTCATGATCTGCACGTGGTAGATGTCGAAGAGCAGTTTCATGTTGGGCGAATCGACGCGCTTGATGAGATCGACGCAGAGATCGACATCGTCGCCGTAGTAGCCGGGGTGGCCCTTCATGGGGTGGGTGTTGTCGCGGGAGTTCAGGTGCTCCAAGACCAGGGTGATCCCGTTCTTTTCGGCGTGGGGCATGACCGCCTTCCAGACTTCGACGCAGTTCTTCCCGCTCTGCTCGGGGCCGACCTTGGGATCGGTCATGCCGGTGAAGGTGATCACGTTCTTGCAACCCACCCTCTTGGCGACGTCGATGCCGTCCTTGAGCTTGTCGATGCAGTATTGGCGGTTGCCGGGACTGACGGGGCCCTTGCCAAAGCCATGGCTGCCGACCAGGGAGATGTTGAGGCCGAGTTTCTGGACGAAGGGGTAGAGCTTGCGGTCGATGCCCTCCATGGCGACGAGCCCGATCTCCTTGCAGTGGCGGGCGAGTTCCTCCATCGGCATGGGCTTGAAGCACCAGCCCATGATGGTCTGCCGGATGCGGCCGTTCTTGATCGTGAAATCGCCGGGAACGTCATCGGCGGAGGGCAGGTCGGCGGATTTCGCTTCAGCGCGGGTTGGGGGGAGAAGCGTGGCTCCGGCGAGGGCGGTCGCTGAGCCGGCAAGCATGCCGCGGCGGGAGATCTTCGTGGAGGAGGGGGTGTCGTTCATGGGGATTTGTGCGGCGATAGTTGTAATCGGCGCGGATCGGGGTCAAGCGGATTGCGGGGGAGAAAAAACGAACCTCACCCCCACAACGAAGAGCCGCGCGCGCGGCGAGGCTGCAGTTCAACGTTGGACGCTTGACGCTGAAAGTTCGCCTTCTTCCGCCGGGGCGATCTTCCAGCCGAGGTAGCCGTAGGCGATGGAGAACACGGGGGTGAGGAGGTTGAGAAAGGCAAAGGGGAGGTAGGTGAGGGGATTGACGAGCAGGGCTCCGGTCATGAAGGCGCCGCAGGTGTTCCAAGGCACGAGGGCGGAGGTCATGGTGCCGGCGTCCTCCAGCGCGCGGGAGAGATTCTTGGCATGCAGTCCGCGCTTTTCATAAGCCTCGCGGTACATCCGGCCGGGCACGACGATGGCGAGATATTGGTCCGGCGCGATGACATTCATGCCGACGCAGGTGGCCACGGTGGAGGCGATCAGGGAACCGGTGGACTTGGCGAGGCGAAGGATGCTGTCGGCGATGACGGCGAGCATGCGTGTCCGCTCCATGACGCCGCCGAAGCTCAGGGCGCAGAGGATGAGCGCGACAGTGGACATCATGTTGAGCAGGCCGCCGTTGGCGAGGAGTTCGTCGACGGCCTTGTTGCCGGTGTCGGGGGAAAATCCGGAATGGGCGACGGTCAGGATAGCGCCCCAGTCGGAACCTTGGAAGATCATGGCGAACAGGGCTCCGAGCGCGGCGCCTCCGAGCAACGCGGGCAGGGCCGGGATGCGGTAGACGATCATCGCGATGACCAGAAGCGGCGGCGCAAGCAACAGTGGATTCAGGTTGAAATTCTTGGTCAACGCCTCGGTGTAGGCGGCGACATTGGACGTGTCGCCGTTTCCTTTGGCGACGGAAAATCCGAGGAGGGTGTAGAGAACGAGCGCGACGAGCAGGGCCGGGATGGTGGTGTAGACCATGTGGCGGATGTGTTCGAAGAGCTCGGCCCCGGCGACGGCGGGCGCGAGGTTCGTGGTGTCGGAAAGGGGGGACATCTTGTCGCCGAAGTAGGCGCCGGAGACGACCGCGCCGGCCGACATGCCGGTAGGAACCCCGAGCGCTGTGCCGACGGCGATCAGCGCGACGCCGACCGTGCCGGCGGTTGTCCACGAGCTTCCGGTGGAAACGGAGACGACGGCGCAGACCACACAGGCGGCGGGCAGGAAGAACGACGGGCTCAAGGTCTTGAGGCCGCAGACGATGAGCATTGGCACGATCCCGGCGGCGATCCAGGTCCCGATCAGGACGCCGATGGTCATCAACACGAGAATGGCCGGGAGTCCGATGGTGATTCCATGAACGATGCCTTCCTCCAACGACTTCCAGGAATGCCCAAGGCGGATGCCGAGGGCCGCCGCAACGGCTGCCGCCAGGATCAAGGAAAGGTGCGCGTCGCCGCCTCGGTCGGTGATGTGCAGGCTGCCGAGCGTCCAGCTGTGCTCCGGGGCGGCGCCGCCCATGGAGAACGCGAACAGGGTGTTGATCAGGACGAAGATGAGGACGGCGACCGGGATGAGCGCCTCGCGCAGGCTGGGGAGACGCGGCGAACGTCGACGGGCTGGCTGATCGGCGGCGGCGGTCATTTGATTGGAGCGCGGCGGGTGGGGCAAACTGTCCTCAGTGAGCCGGCTTGAAGCCATGCCGACGGCCGTTCATTCGGTAGAATTCGCCCCAACTTCATCACTGTTTCACCAGCCGGTTGTGCCTGCGGAGAATCTCGCGGAGGCGGTCGTGGGGCAGGGAGTAAACCGTGTTGCCGTTGATGCCCGTCATGGTGTCGGCGGTGATCAGGGCGTTCACGATCGCCTCCTCAGTCGCCTGGACAGTCGCGCGGAAGAAAGGGTCGATTTCGTCGTTGGGGATGGTCTCGATCTGGACCAGCCCCCTGTCGTTTTTCCTGGTGGCGTTGGCGGTGGAGAAGGCGAGGAACAGGTCGCCGGAGGAATTGGCCCCGACGCCGCCGGTGCGCCCGATCCCAAGCGGGACGCGTTTGGCCAGCCGTTTCAATTGATGGGGAGCAAACGGCGCGTCGGTGGCGACGATGACAATGATGGAGCCCCCGTCGGCCTTGGGGTCGAGGCCGTGCATCACAGGTTGCAGATCCGTGATCTCTGTCCCGATGGGAATGCCGGCGATGCGGAGGTCTTCGCGGGCGCCGTAGTTTGCCTGGACCAGGACGCCGAGGACATGGCCGGAATCGAGTCGGCGCGAAGCCGTTCCGATCCCGCTCTTGAAACGGTGGCAGACCATGCCGGTCCCGCCGCCCACATTGCCCTCGGCAACCGGGCCGCCCTTCGCGCCGTCGAGGGCGGCGAAAACGTGGGGCCGTTTCACATGGAAGCCGTGGATGTCGTTGAGCCGGCCGTCCCAGGTCTCCGCGACCACCGGGAGGGATGCCCAGCCCCAGCCGTCGCCTTCGGCGTGGTAGCCGGCCTGGGCGCGCCAGGCGATGACCGCCTCGCTGGCCGCGCCGACGCTGTGAGTGTTTGAGAGAACGATCGGTTCCTCCAGGTAACCGGATTCCTCGATCCAGTGAGTCCCGGTCATCTCGCCATTTCCGTTCAGGCTGTGCCAGGCAGCGAAGACCGGGCGGTACTTCCTTCCGGTGGGGAGAATGGCGGTGACGCCCGTGCGGACGGGGCCCTTGCCGATCTTGAGATTGCCCTCGCCGGAGATGAGCGTGACCTGCCCGACCTCGACTCCAGCGACATCCGTGATGGCGTTGAGCGGTCCGGGCGCTCCCTCGAAAGGAATGCCAAGATCGCGGGCGCGGGGCTTTTCCGCAGCCGTGGCGGCGAAAACGAAAACCGCCAGCATCGCGGTCGCGACACTGGCGGTTTGGAGACTGGGTTTGAAATGCATGATCGGTAAAGACGCGATTCAGATCAGCGCGCCTTCACGTCGTAGCAGGAGATGTACTCGTTGTCGCGCAGGTAGAGCTTGCCGTTGGCGACGACCGGGTGGGTCCAGATCTTGCCCTTCTTGCGGTCGATCTTCGTCTGCGGTTCGATCTTGAAACGGCCGGTTTCCTCCCAACCTTTCGGGCTGGCCTTGACCAGCGCCACCGTGCCGTCCTTCTCGTCGAGACAGTAGAGCATGCCGTCGGCGCAATGGACGGCCCCCTTGCCGAGGGCCTTGCGTTCGGCCCAGACCTTTTCGCCGGTTTCAAAGCTCTGGCAGGTCCAGGCTCTCCCCCCGTCGGAGTAGCCGTAGAGGTGGTCGCCCACCAGAATCACGCCGCCGTGGTGGTTGACCATCTCCTTGTTCACCCAGGCGTCCTCGACCTTGCCGCCGGCGGAGAGTTTCACCTGCTTGCAGCCGATGCCATAGCCGGAGGCGATGTAAACCTTGCCGTCGCGGTAGATGGGGGTGGGGATGACGGCGACCTTGCCCGGCCAGTCGCTGCGCCAGATGACGCTGCCGGTCTTCGCGTCGAGGCCGACAAGGGCGCTCATGGTAAGCTGGACATACTGGCGTTTGCCGTCGTGCTCGATGACGATGGGCGAGACATACTGCGCGCCCTCGGTGAAATCCTTGCTCTGCCAGATGACCTTGCCGGTCTTCTTGTTCAGCGCCGCGACCGCGCCCTTGGAGCCGCCCGGGGTGCAGACGACCTTGTCGCCGTCGACCAGCACGGATTCGCAGTAGCCCCACTTAGGGACTTCGCCGCCGAGGGCCTGCATGCTGGCGCGCCAGAGTTCGCGGCCGTTGGCCGTCGCGACACAGACAAGGTCGCCGTTGCCGCCGAGGGCATAGACGCGGTCGCCATCCGTGGTCGGGGTGCTGCGGGGGCCGTCGCCCCAGGCGTTCTCATACAGGTCGCCGACCTTGGCGGACCAGAGTTCCTTGCCGGTGTCCGCGTTGAGCGCGATGAGCTGTTCCTGGTTGTTCCGCGCGCCGAGGGTGAAGAGTTTGCCATCGGCGACGGAGAATCCGGCGAAGCCGATGCCGCCGTTGTCGTTCAGCCAAAGGCGTTTGGGGCCGCCGGCGGGCCATTTCTTGAGCAGGCCGGTCTCCTTGGAGATGTCCGTGTAATCGGCCCCGCGCCAGCGCGGCCAGTCGTCGGCGGTGGCGGCCAGGATGCCGAATGAAAGCGCCGCAGCGGCGGCGAGCGTCTTGAACGTGCGATTTGTCATGTCTTTGGAAACGGGTTTTGCCGAGGTTTTGAATCAATCCGACTGCGCGGATGAATGGCGAATTCAACCGCGCTTGTCAGGTCAAAAAATGAAATGCTCCTTCGGAATGGCTCGTGTTGCCGCTGATCTCCCACAAACGAAGCCAGCGAACGTCTGACGTGAACTTTACAGTTAAAAAGCACGTACGTCATTTTTACATGTAAGGTTCGATCTGTGGCCGCGGCGGCGCGGGTCGGGTTTTTTCTTCTTCTGGAGGGCGTGTCTGTGCTTAATTCCGCCGATCTCAGCCTCTTCTTGCCCATGAAAACGCGACTTCGATTTCCTGACGCCCTCGCCGCCTCACTTTGCGCCCTCCTGCTTGCCGGATGCGGCGGCGGTTCGTCCGACGGCCAGGGCGGGGGGCAGTCTTCGACTCCGGCTGTGGGCGGGGACGCCGTCGCGAAGGCTGAGGACAGTCCCGGTGAAGGGAAGGCGGCGAAGGGCGTCATCGGCGTCTCTTTGCTGACGTTGGACAACCCGTTCTTCAAGGTCATCGGCGACAACATCACGTCCGAGGCGAAGAAGCATGGCTACGAGACGCTGGTCGTCAGCGCGGACAAGGATCTGGCCAAGCAGAGCAACCAGGTGAAGGATTTCATCGTGAAGCAGTGCGCGGCGGTGGTGCTCAGTCCGGTGCAGCGGAAGTCGATTGTGCCGGTGATCCAGGAATTGAACGCGGCGGGCATCCCGGTGTTCACCGTGGACATCCCCTGCAACGAGCCGGGCGTGAAGATCGTCTGCCAGATCGCGACAGACAACTACAGCGGCGGCAAGGAGGCCGGGCACGCGATGATCGAGGCGTTGGGCGAGTCCGGCGGCAAGGTCGCGGTGCTGCATTTCAAGCAGGCGGAATCCTGCCAGTTGCGGGTCAAGGGCTTTACCGAGGTCATCGATGCGCACAACCAGACGGCGAAGGGGAAGATCGAGATAGTGACCACCCTGGAGAGCGGCGGCGCGAAGGACGAAGGCAAGAAGGCGACGCAGGACGCGTTGCAGGCGCATCCCGACATCCGGGGCATCTTCGCCATCAATGACCCGGCGGCCTTGGGGGCGCGGGCGGCCTTGGAGATCGCCGGAGAAGCCAAGGCGGCGTCGGTGAAGATCATCGGCTTCGACGGCCAGCCCGAGGGCAAGCAGGCGATCAAGGAAGGGAAGATTTACGCGGACCCGATCCAGTTCCCGGACAAGATGGGGGTGGAGATCGTGAAGGCCTTCATCTCCCATTTGAGGGGCGATGACGTGCCCGCCGAGATTCTCATCTCGACCGCGCTTTACCGCCAGGCGGACGGGGAAAAGGACGCAGACTTGAAATGAAACAAACCATGAAAAAGACCATCATCACCCTGTTGGCCGCAAGCGCGGTCCTCGCCAGTTCCGGCTGCAAGACCACGTGTGAAACCTGCTGCGAGGAATGCGCGGTCGAAAAGGACGGCTTCAAGCCCCTGTTCAACGGCAAGGACCTCTCCGGTTGGTGGGGGCTGAAGACGGAAGATCCGGCCAAGTGGATGGCCCTGCGCCCCGACAAGTTGGTGGACAAGAAGGCGGCCAGCCTCGACGACATCGTGCAGCACTGGACGATCGAAGGCGACGAACTCGTCAACGACGGCCACGGCCTCTACCTGACCACCGACAAGGACTACGGCGATTTTGAACTGCTGATCGACTACAAGACCGTGGCCAAGGCCGACAGCGGGATCTACCTGCGCGGCATTCCGCAGGTGCAGATCTGGGATTACACCGAGGAGGGCGGCAAGTGGAACATCGGCGCGGACAAGGGCTCGGGCGGTCTTTGGAACAACAGCAAGGGGGCGAAGGGCAAGGATCCTCTTGTGCTGGCCGACAAGCCTTTCGGTGAATGGAACTCGTTCCGCATCATCATGGCCGGCGACATCGTCACGGTCTGGTTGAACGGCAAGCTCGTGGTGGATCACGCCCGGTTGGAAAACTACTTCGACCGCAAGGGAAGCGTGCCGGAGAAGGGACCGATCCAGCTGCAGACGCACGGCGGGGAGATCCGTTGGCGCAATATCAAGATCCGCGAGATCGGCCCTGAGGAATCGAAGAAGATTCAGGCGAAGGCCAAGCAGTAGGGAGGCTCACTTTGCGGCCATGACCCGCGGGGAGGGGTTCTTCATCGTGCCGAGGGGGCGCTGTCCGGAGCCATGGCGACCACGGTCGCCGAGGTCCGCGCGGGCGCGTTCGGCGTGGGCCATGAGGCTGGCGACGATATGGGGATAGCGGTCCGCGACGTTTTTGCTGGTATCGACATCATTCACGAGGTGGAAGAGCAGCGGCTTGTCGGATTCGCCTTTCTTGAACCGCGGGTGGCGCACGAAGTCCTTGAGCGGGACGAAGAGTTTCCAGGGTCCGCTGCGGACAGCCTGCAACTGGTCCTGATAGTAGTAGAAGAAGGCGTCGTAGGGCGTGCGCGCGCCGCGCTCGTTGAGGATGAGCGGGGTGATGTCGTGTCCATCGATGATGCGGTCGGTCGGGGCGTGTCCGCCGGCGAGCTTCGCGAAGGTGGGGAGGAGGTCCATGGTGGTGGCGAGGTGTTCGCAGGTTGTGCCGGCATCGACCTGCCCGGGCCACCACATGATGGTCGGCATGCGGAAGGCTCCCTCGGAGGTCGTGTAGCCGCGGCCGGAGTAGGGGAGGTTGCTGCCGCGGGAGAGGTTCTTGATGTCGCGGGCGAGCGGGGCCCCATTGTCCGAGGTCCAGATCACCAGGGTGCGCTTTTCGATGCCGAGTTCGACCAGCTTGTCGAGCACGCGGCCGGCGGACCAGTCGAGTTCCTCGATGGAGTCGCCCCAGGGGCCGTTCTTGCTCTTGCCCTTGAAGGCGGGGCTGGCGAAGGGAGCTCCGGTGCTGCCTGGCATGGCCTCGGGCACGTAGAGGAAGAAGGGGCGGTCCTTGTTCTTCTCGATGAATTTCAGCGAGCGCTCATTGAGCTTGTTCGTCAGCAGGTCGCGGTCGGTCGGAGCCTCGACGACCTTCTCGCCGTCCATGAGGGGAAGCGGGGGCCAGAGATTGCCGTTGAGTTTGTCGCCATTGCGTTGGGCGAGGCGCTTGCCGACGTCGGCGGTCATGTCGTCGCTGTAGGGGACGCCGTAGTATTCGTCGAAGCCCTGCCGCGTGGGGAGGAACTCAAACTGGTCGCCGAGGTGCCACTTGCCCACGCAGGCGGTGGCGTAGCCCTGCTTCTTGAGGACTTCGGCGATGGTGATCTCTTTTGGGTTGAGGCCGTAGGGGGAGACGGGGCGAAGAACCTGGCCGTCGCGCGGATTGAGATGCATGCCGACGCGCTGGGAGTAACAGCCGGTCATGATGCTGGAGCGCGAGGGCGTGCAGACGCCTGCGGTGACGCAGAAGTGGGTGAAGCGTCGTCCCTCGCGCGCCATGCGGGTAAGGTTGGGCGTGCGATGGATCCTGGACCCGAAGGGCTCGATGTCGCCGTTGCCGAGATTGTCGCAGAAGATGACGATGAAGTTCGGCTTCTCGACGCGATCCTTGGCGATGACGGATTGCGCGTGCGCCGCAGGCGCGAGGCAAAGAGCTGCAAGGAGGGCGAAGAGTCGGAACGGGGGAAAAGCGTGTTTCATGGGCGCGTTGAGACAGGGGTTCTGGAAGGCTGGATCATTGTCCCGCGCCGGAGTGGGATCAAGACTTTGATGGGACGGCCTTCGCGGACAAGCCGGAAGGACGATCAAGTTGGGGCGAACTGTCCTCGGCGAGTCTTTCGGGCAATCTCGCGTCGGCTCATTGGGGACAATTCGCCCTGTCTGGCTATGCCTTCGACGAGAATTGATCCTCCTTCTCCTTGAAGAGGAGGTTGAAGGTGGTGAGCGAGCCGTAGCTGCGGGTGATGTATTGATGGAGTTCGACCTTGTCGCCTTCGGTAAGCCCGGTGTGGGCGTTGATCTTCTGTTCCAGCACGCGCAGTTGGTTGCGGACGCCGACGATCTTGTGAAAGAAGATCTCCAGGGAGATTTCCTTGGTCTGCAGGGCCGGGTCGGCGGGATGCATGACGAGCTTGCCGCCGTGCCAGCGCGCGCCGAGTTCCTTCACCTCGGGTTCCTTGGTCCGGGCTTTCTCCACGACGGATTGGGCGATCTGTTCGATGAGGTTGGCAAGGGGCATTTCCAAGTCCGTGACGGCGACCTGCGCTTCGGTGGGGGAAAGCTGGCCGATGTTCGGATCGACGGTGCGGACGCCCTCGGCAAACCGAATTTCGGCGACGTGTTCGTTGAGCGATTTGACCGTGCCGGTCCCATACTGGGGGTGCTCGACGGTCATTCCGATGGTGAGGGATTTCAGGTTCATCTGGCGGACTGGAGAGAGTTGTTGTTCAGGGGCGGGATCATCGGATCCGTCGCGCCGCAGACGATAATTCTTCGGCCGGCGGAAGGAAGTGAAATCTACGGGTGAAACCGCCTGTCGCCCCGCCCGCGAGAGCTTGGATACGGCCGTTGGGGTCGTTGCCGGCGCTCCGCGCCGGGGGCGCCGGCAACCGCTTGAAAGATTGGGGGCGGCCGTCTTAAATACGACTTCGTTGGCGGGCGCAACTCAGGGCGCGCTCATTTGAGTCGAAGAACGTCGCGATCAGCGTTTTCCTTTCCGATGAACCCGAAAGAACAACAGAATAATCAGGCGCCCCGGAAATGCGCTGCGAGCGGGCCGGACTGGACCTTGGTAACGGCGCTGGTCGGGTTGGTCGTGGTGGCGGTCAGCGCCGTCGTCGTCGTGTTGCGCGAAGGTCCGGAACGCGCCGCTGCGCCGATTGCGGAAACGCCGTCTTCGTCCGATCCAGAGGCCGGCGGGGCGCCGATGCTGAAGGAGTCTTCCGATGCAGCGGGTCCTGCCGTGGGGGGGGCTGAGACTGAAACCGGGCCGGTCTCGCCTGTGGAGTCCGCCGCGCCGGCCGCCTTGCCTCGCATCGCGCGTGAAAACGACTCCATTGTGAACTTCTTCGATCCCAACCGGCAGGTGGTCTACTGGTGGAGAGATGTGCCGGAGGAGTTTCGGACGGACAGCATCAACACGGGGCGGCGCAGCAACATGGAGCCGGAGGACTATGTCGGTTCAGGCAAGTGCGCGGAATGCCACGAGGGGAATCACGCGGACTGGACCGGGCATGCGCACCGGCGGATGCACGAGGTCGCGACGCGCGAGACGGTGATGGGCGACTTCAGCGGCGGGGCGAACGCGCAGATCCGTTTCCTGGGTGGCATGGCCTATTTTTACACGGAGGGCGACCGGTTCCGGATGAGGTTGGAGCGCGACGGGAAGAAGCTGGTCTACGGAGTCGAGCGGACGATCGGTTCGCGGTTCTTTCAATATTACGTGGGCAAGCAGCTTGAGGGGGAGGTCCCGGAGGGGCTGCCCTCGCGTTCGGTTGATCACGTGCTTCCGTTCGGTTACTGGCTGGATGAGAAGGAGTGGGTTCCCACGGTTCACGTGTTTCGGCTGACAAGGGAGGACGACGACGGGTTGGACCCGTATGAGCCGAAGGAGTTCGCCGCCTACGACTCGGACTGCGCCTCCTGCCATGTGACCATCGCGTCCGGCGACTGGATGCTGCGCAACGGCGGGGCCAAGCGGTTGGCGTGGCACACGCCGCGGTCGGTCCTTTTCCACGTGCCTGGGCATCTGCGTTCGACCCAGCCGGCGTTCGTTTCAGATTTTGGTCCCGACATGACCATGGATGAGATTGTGCAGACGACGCATCGGAGTTATGGCCGGATGCCGATCCGCGACGCGGCGCCGGAGCTGGGCGTGGGCTGCGAGGCCTGCCATAACGGTTGCAGCGATCATGTGGCGGCCAGCGATCCCGAGAATTCGAGCGACCTGCCGCTGTTCTTTCCCGCCGGTCGCAACCTCTTGATCGAGGGCGCGGATGTGAAGGAACTGGGCCGCACGGATCTCAACCGGAATTTCGTCTGTTCCCGCTGCCACGCCGCCGGTCGGCCGGAATATGCGTCCGGTCATCACACCTGGAATTCCACCGAGTACCTGGATGCCACGCGCGGCTTCTGCTACGTGGCGTCGGGCAAACAGGAGCCGGGGACGAAGACCCTGACCTGCGTCCACTGCCATGACCCGCACAAGAGCATCGGTCGGGCCTGGTCCCGCACGCCGGAGGAGGACGACAAGTCCTGCGTGGATTGCCACGGGGCCTTCGCGGAGCCGACGGCCGTCGCGGCGCACACGCATCACGAGCCGGGAACGTCGGGCAGTCGCTGCATGAACTGCCACATGCCGCGGATCAACGAGGGCCTGCAGGAGATGGTCCGCACGCACCGGATCTTCAATCCCACCCACAAGGGAATGATCGAGTCGAACCAGCCGAACGCCTGCAACCTCTGCCACCTCGACAAGCCGATCGATTGGACCATCGGGTTCCTGCGCGACTGGTATGGCGAAGAGCATGTCTACGACGAGGCGAAGCTGGCCGCGAATTACCCGGATCGAGAAAGGCCGGCGGGCCTGGGCTGGCTGAAGGGGAAACACGGCCCCACGCGCCTGGCGGCGGGCGGGGCATTCACGCGTTCGGGCGCGGACTGGGCCCTCGACGATCTGCTGGAGGGTCTCAACGACGAACACCTGATCAATCGGCAATTCCTGCAACTGGGGCTGGACCGGATGCTGGGTGTGAAGCTGAAGGAGCGCGGCTACCGGTTTTACATGGAGGAGCCGGAGCGGAAGGCTGCCATCACGAAGTTGAAGTCCGAGGGGCTGAAACGGAAGTGAGTCGCTGTCGGTCCTCACTTCATCCGCGCTTTGAAGAACGCGTCCATGTCGGCGACCATGTCCTTCATCCAGGGGAGGCGGTTCCAGCAGCCGTGCTTGCCATCCTGGTAGACCTTCTGGTCGGACCAGACGCCGACGGACTTCAGTTTCTCGATCGAGGGGAGGTCGGCCTCGGGTTTGTCGTGTTCGCCGCGCATGAAGAGGATGGGTGGATCGTCGGCGGAGATATGCTCGTGGGCGTCGGCGAGTTTGTAGGCCGCCATGTGCTGGTCGATCGTGTTCCCGATCCAATGGTTGGCGTTGGACTTGTCGCCGCCGGTCCGGGAGCGTTCTGCAACGCTGCCTGAAGCGATCTGCATGGGGCCGGCCATGACGATGGCGGCCGCCAGCTTGGAGGACTGATCCGGGTTGCCGGCGTTGCCCTGGAGTCCCCTCACGTTCCAACCGGTCGCCATCAGGCCGACCAGGTGTCCGCCGGCGGAACCGCCCACGGCGCCGATGCGGTCCGGGTCGACGCTGTATTGCCTTGCGTTGGCGCGAAGGAAGCGGACGGCCGCGTTGCAGTCCTGGATGCCGGCGGGGAACTTCGCTTCGTAGCCCAACCGGTAGCCGACCGCCATGGTGACGTAGCCGCGTTTGGCCAGCTCCAGGGTGAGCGCGCGGAACTTGGTCTTGTCGCCGTTCAACCAACCGCCGCCGTGGACCACGAGGATCGCGGGGCGGGGAGTCTTGCCAGAGGCGGGTTGTGCGATGTCCGCGAGGAGTTTGCGGTCGCCGTCCTCGCCGTAGACGACATCGGCGGCGAGTTTGACGCCGGCGGGGATCGCGGTGGAGGGGCGGCCTTCGCTGTGGGGTTGAAGCGCGGCCTCCGAGGGCGGGTGCGGGACGACGCCGTAGACGTTCATGCGCTGCCGGTGCAGTCCGCCGAAGCCGGTGATGTAGAGTGAGCGCATGTCGGAATCGCCGAAGGCGCAGTTGATCGGGCGTTTCGGGGTGTGGATCTTGCCGAGCAGTTTTCCGGACGGGGACCAGATCCAGACGTCGTGGGCTCCGGCGCAGTAGACATTGCCGGCGCGATCCACGGTCATGCCGTCGGCCCCCTTTTCGGGGCCGTCGTTCATTTCGGCTAGGATACGGCCGTTGGAGGCCTTGGCGTCGGCGCCGATGTCGTAGGCCCAGATCTTCTTGGGGGCGTAGGAGGCGACATAGAGGACGCCGCCGTCGGGGGAGAGGGCGATGCCGTTGGGCGTCTCAATCTTTGGGACTGCAACGGACTGATTGCCCTTGGGATCGATGTAGATGACCTCTCCTTGCCGGGTGAGCGTGTAGTAGATGCCTCCGTGTTTGTCGACGACCAGGTCGTTTGGCTTTGCGGGCGGTTTGGCGTTGGGATCCTGGCCGGCGATGGGGACGATCTCTTTGCCCTTCAACCAGGCGATGCGGCTGTTGCCGTTGTCGGAAAGGAACAGTCTGCCGTGGTTGTAGAAGGAGGCGCTGATGCGACCGGCTTCAGGCAGGACTAGTTGGACCTTCTTGGCCCGGGGGCTGTACCGGTAGAGCTTGGCGGCTTTGACGTCGGGGAAGTAGAGAGCGGATCCGTCCCAGGCCGGGCCGTCGGCGAGTTCGAAATCGGCGGAAATGAGTTCGAGTTCAGAGTCCGTGTCGATGATCGATGGGGCGGCCTGCATTGCCGGCGCGATGGCAAAGGTTGCGGCGAGCGCGAGAAGGAGGTTCTTCATGGGGCGGGAGATTGCGGAACGCGTCTGGAGAAAGCAAGGCGGGGGCTTGACAGGCCAAATTGACTGATGCGCTGAACAGTGGGCGTTCAACCAAGGAGCGGCGACATTCTTGTCGCCGTGGCCCCGATGGGGCCAGAAATGCGAGGGCAGGGGACGCGCCCGGTAACTGCCGGACTGTGTGGCAGGCTGGGGCGCCTGCTGTGCGGGCAGGGCGGCGAGAATGTCGCCCCTCCTTGGCGAGCCTTGGCCGGCTATCGTGCGGTCACCTGGCTGACCGGGCGCCAGCCTTTGCCCGGGATGAATTCGCGGTCGTAGCGTTTGGATTTGCAGCCGACGGCTAGGACTGCCGTGACGAAGGCGAGGAGAACGACTTTGCGCATGAGCACAACCTAAACGGGATTGTCAGCAAGGCAAGTCCGGTTAACATACGGACCGGAACGACGACATGGCGGACAAAACACCATTTCTGCAAGGCAAGTTGATCCTCGATGGCGGGAACCTGGCGGGGTCGTTCTTTCATCGGACGGTTGTGCTGGTCTGTAGCCATGACGCGGAAGGGGCCTTTGGGCTCGTGCTCAACCGTGACACCGGCGACCGCGTGGAGGATGTGCTGGAGGACGAGGTGCCCGCCCAACTGGGTGACGAGCATGTTTTCCTCGGCGGGCCCGTTCAGCCGGGGGCGCTCAGCTACCTGCATGCGGATGAATACCTGCCCGAGGCGAATGTGCTGCCGAACCTCAACGTCGATCATTCGCTGGAGAACCTGCTGGCCTTGGGCGACACCTATTCCAAGACGCAGAAGCTGCGGGTCTTTGCCGGATATTCCGGTTGGAGTCCGGGGCAGTTGGAGGGGGAGATGGAACGCGATTCCTGGCTCGTGGCCCCAGCCAGCATCGATCTTGTCTTCAACACCGCCCCGGGCCAATTGTGGAAGAAGGTGATCTCCCAGATGGGGCCGGAGTACAAGATCCTCTCGGAATCCCCCGACGATCTGTCGCGGAATTGAGTGGGAAGGGGGATCTCCAAACGGAAGCGGCTTGACCGCTCGTCGAAGTTTTAATCCAGCTCCGGGTTGTCAGGCGCTTCCGTTGCGGCGGAGCCGAATGACAAGGCCAGTTCCATGAGCGCGTCCTCGGCTTCTTCCAAGTCGATCTGGTCGGCGGCGCGGGCGGTGACGAGGAGGTCTTCGTTCAGCAGTTCATCGTATTTCTCGCGAGGCTTGACGGGGAGTCGGCGGGCGAGGCCTTCGGCGGTATAGGTCGCCCCGAAAAGGGGTTGCAGTTCATCCGGGTTGCGAGCCTTGAAGCGGAGGGAAAGCGAATCGTCGGCGGCCTTGATGTCGCAGGCGTCGGCCATGAGTTTGAGGGTCGTCAGGCAGCGGGTGCCGCGCCAGGGGAACCAGACGATCTCGCCGCCGCCGCAGAGCCAGCCGTCTTCAAGCAGTCCGCTCTCGCGGGCGAAGGTTCTCGCCGCGCGGAGCAGCCCCCGGCCGGTTGCATCGAGGAACTCGGGTTCGTCGTCGTCTTCGAGCACAAGTTTCATTTCGGCGACGACGCGGGAATGGACTTCCGATCCTTTCCCGCGGAAGGCCGGGGCGGCATCCTTGCCCTTGCCGGGGACGACGTAGACGAGTTTTGAGTTTTCGACGATCTCCTCCACCTTCCAGCTTCGCCCTCCGAGCATGAGTCCTCCACCGACGGGAGGGATGGCGGAGGAGGGGAGCTGGCCGAGGTCTTCGTTTCGGTGGCGGAGGGTGAGTTCCTCGGAGCCCATGAAGGCGGCGTAGAAATCCAGTTCGTTGGCGAGTCGTTCGCCTTCGAGGGCGAGGATCAGGTCGCCGCCGGGCATCTGCTCGATGATCTCCGTTTCGCCAAGGGCACGGAGCGCCGCGGCGAACAGGCCGGCGTCGATGTTGCGGAACGGGCCGTTCGCGCAAAGAGTGTCGAACAGGGTGGTCGCCTTCAGTCCGCCGGTCTGCTTGAGGCAGCTCATCAACTGCTGGACCATCGTGCTGAGGTGTAGTTGGCGGTTGTCGAAGGGCTCGACCCATTTGCGGACCATCAACCGCGTCAGCGCCACGGCGCGGAGGACATTGGGATACAGCAGGCTGGCAAGTCCGGCGCGGGTGGAAGGAGTGTTTTCCAGCGTGTAGACGCGCATGATGGCGGGAACGCCGGCGCGGCGCCCGGAGCGACCGAGTCGCTGCACCATGGAGGCCACGGTCCAGGGCGGATTGATCTGGCCGACGGCGCGGACGTTGCCGATATCGATGCCCATCTCCAGGGTGCTGGAGCAGAAGGCGGTGGTGGGTTGGCCGGACTTGAGGCGCGCCTCGATCTCTTCCCGCTGGGAGCGCGAGAGGGAACCGTGGTGGATGACGAAGCCGTGGGCGCCGCCGGCCTTGGCGGCGGTCTGTTTGTTGACGGCCTGGAGAAGGGATTCGAGCAGGGCCTTGGAATCGCCGAAGATGAGATTGGTCTCGGAGCCGAAGGCCTTGACCAGATCGGCGGCGAGCTGGCGTTGAGGAGAATCGTCCTCCTCGTCCTCGTCCTCGTGATCGCTGTCGAGGATTTCGCCCTGTTCCTGTTTCCAATCGAAGTCGCCAGCGCGGAATCCGGCGGCGAGCGTTTCGGCGAGGGATTGCAAGGCGTCGGTTGAAGGCGGCGACCCAGGCCGCCAGGATGGGGACTCGAGATAGTTTTTGACGCCGAATTTCACCTCGCGTTGCGCGCTCTTGGCTTCGAGCGCGGTGACGGTTTCCGGGGCGTCGGGATCGATGTAGACCGCGGCCTCCTCCGGTTCCGCCAGCGTGGCGGAAAGGCCGATGATGCGCGGCTTCTTCTCCGTGATCGCTCCCAACCGGGCGAGCAGGCTGCGCAGGTGGATGCCGCGTTCGTTGCCGAGGAAGGAATGCATCTCGTCGATGACGACGAAGGAGACGTGGCGGTAGACGCGGGGAACGGCGGCGCCGAAGTTGACGAAATTGGACTCCAGCGATTCGGGCGTGATCAGGAGGATGCCGGCGGGATTCTCACGCAGGCGTTTCTTCTGGTTGCCGGGAACATCCCCGTGCCAGCGATGAACGGGGATCTCCAGATGTTCGCAGAGGTCCTCCAGGCGGCGGAACTGGTCGTTGATCAGGGCCTTGAGCGGGCCGACGTAGATCGCTTGAACGGAGTCCTTCGGCTCATCCGCAAGCTTGGAAATGACGGGCAGGAAGGCTGCCTCGGTCTTGCCTCCGGCGGTCTGGGCGCAGACGAGCAGGTGGTTGTCAGTCTGGTAGACCGTGCGGATGGCCTCCTGCTGCACCTCGCGGATTTCCTTCCAGCCCATCTCGTAGATGGCGCGCTGAACTCCGGAGTGGAGAAGAGAGAAGGCGTCTTCACTCATGGGAGGGAGAGAGGAAGAAGAAGACCCAAGCTCCAAGCTTCAAATCCCAAATGGGGCGGAGGGAGAGGCTGGGGGCTTTCGGAGCCGATGGGCGCCCAAGGAGAGGCGACATTCCTGTCGCCTTGCCTGCGCAGCAGGCACGGAGGCGGGGGAGGGCAACAAGCGCGGGAGATTTGGACGCGGCGTGGCGGTGGCGGCGTCTCGTCTGGCCCCAGTGGGGCCACGGCGACAGGAATGTCGCCGCTCCTTGTTCGTGCGCTCCTCGGCTTGGGCTCCATTTGGAGCTTTGGATTTGGAGTTTCTTTGGAGCTTGGAGCTTCATGCCTGGCGTTGGAAGCGGCGCCTCGCCTCAAAGCTTGAACGACGCCAGACCGTCGTCCTCTCCATCCCCCTCTGCCTCCTCCGGTTCTTCGCCGCGTTCGATGGCTTCCTCGACGGATTGGGCGGCGTTGGGAGCTTTGCCGAAGCCGTCCTTGACGAATTCGTTCCAGGTGCGGTCGGGATTTTGTTCGAGGACATTCAGGAGGCCGACGAAGGAGCGGACGATGTCGCGCGGGGTCTTGTAGAATTCCGCGCCGAGGGTTTCGTTGGCCTTTTGCAGCACGCCCATCAGGGCTTCGTCGGGCACGATGTATTTCGCCTCGTCGCCGGAGGCGTGGACGTGGCGGATGTTGCGCAGCAGGACGAAGAGATCCTCGGCGGAAAGGGAAGGGAGGCGCAGGGTGGGGCCGGAGAAGTCCTTCACGCCCTCAGCGACGAACTCGTTGGCGGATAGGCGCGAGCGCAGGGCCTCGTAGCTGTAGAGTCCGCGGCGTTTGTCCTCGAGGAACTCATCCGTGCCGGCAAGCAGGAAGCCGAGGCCTTCCACCGTGCCCTGGAGACAGTCGTTGAGCATGGAGAGGATTGCCTCGTAGTTGGTCTGCCGGGCGCGGGAGCTGGGCAGGCGGTGGGACAGGACGACGAGTTCGTCGAGGTTGACGAGCAGGCCCCGGTAACCGGCCTTGCGGCAGAAGGCCGCCATGAGCTTGAGGCTGTCGTAGAAGTTGTCATCGGAGATGATGCGCCGGACGCCGAGTTCCTGGTTGGCCTCGGTCTTGTTGTTGAACTCGGCGCGCAGCCAGCGAAGGGCGGAGCCCTGCTGGGGGTCGTTGCCGGTGGCGAAACCCTCGTAGTATTGCGCCAGCACCTCGGCGAATTCGAAGCCGCCGACATGGTCCTGCAGGTCCTTGAGGTCGTCGTAGATTCGCTTCTTCACCTCCTCGTCGTCGCCGCCGTTGGATTTGACCTCATGCTGAATGTTGGAGATCCAGCCTTCGCAGAGGTTGCGCAGGGCGCCTCCGTCGGGCTTGGACTTGATGGCGAGGTTGCGCATGAGTTCGGAATAGAGCGCGCGCGCCTGTCCGCCGGTCGCGTGGAGCCGGCGTTCCATGGTGATGTCCGCCTGCGCGACGACCATGCGTTTCTGCAGGGCGAGGGAGCGGACGAGGTTGAGGAAGAAGCTCTTTCCGCAGCCGAAGCGGCCAACCACGATGCGAAAAGCCGCGCCGCCTTCCTCTAGGCGCTCAAGGTCGTTGAGCACAGCCTGGACCTCCTCCTTGCGGCCGACCTGGATCAGGTGGAGGCCTTGGCGGGGGACGAGGCCCGCCTGCAGCGACTGGATGATTGCGTCCCGTTCGCGTCGTTTGATTTCTGTGCTCATACGTCTGATGACAGGTGACTGGTTGTTGGTTGCTGTTTGCCGGAAACCTGTATGCTACCCCCGGATGAGGCCGCGGTTGATTTCGATGGGGTTTTCGCCTTCGAGGAGGAAATCGCCGAGGGCGTCGTCGCTCCATTCGTTGACGGTGTCGAAGATGCTGAGGGGCATCTGGTGGAATTCCTGGGCGAGGGCGTTGAAATCGTCGCGGCTCCAGGCGGGACGGGTGATCAGTTTCTTGAGCGCGGGTTTCAGCGACTCGTCGAGGCCGTCCATCCAGTCGTCGTTCGGGGGCGGGACGAATTCGTCGGTGGAGTCGGACGCAGGCGCCTGGGCGGAGGACTGCCCGGGAGCGCCGCCGTCGCCAAGGACGGCGGAGAGGATGCCTACCACTTCCCTGGTCTCATTGGAGATGGAGGCGATCTTGGCCATGTCGAGGGAGAAGGCGGTTTCGGCTTGATCCGTCCGATCGGACGGATCGGACGGATGCTCCTCGTCGGCGGGTTTCGCGTCGGCGGTTGAGACCTTGGGCAGCAGGTCTTCGAGCAACACTTCCAGCGATTCGAGGGGCAGTTCGAAGGCCTGGTAGATCTTCTCCAAGACGCCGCGCTCCTCTTTCTTCACCTGTCCGCCGGTCGCGGCGACCTGGGCCAGCACGCGCCCGATGATCGGGCGTTGAGTTGCGGGGACGGACGTCGCAACCCGGGCGATGGCGCGGGCGCTGGCGGAAGAGTCCTGAACGAGGGTTTTTTCCAGGGCGATGAGGCGTTTGCGGTCGAGGTCGGTGAGGCTGAGCTGGCCTTCGAGGCAGTTGCGGAAAACGTCCAGTTCCTCCTCGTCGACCTGGCCGTCGGCGTTGGCGATGGCGACGCAGAGGGTGAGCAGGGTGGCCATGCCGGCGTAACCGGGGCTGTTCTCCCGGGGGCGCCCTTCCCCGAACGGGAACACCGCCACGTCGCGGGTCCAGGCATAGGCGCGTTGGGTCATGCGGGCGTCGGGCTCGATCGCGCAACCGAAGCGTTCGACGGCCTCGGCGAGGTCGCGGCTTTCCTTGGCGGTGAGGCGGCCCTTTTCCGAGAGGTTCAAGAGGGGCGCCAGTTCGCTGATCTTGAGCAGGGAGATGCCGGACTCGGAATGCTTGCTGGCGACCAGCGCCTGAAACAGGCCGGCCGCGATGGAATCGGCTTTGGACGAAGGGGGAGTGGCGCCTGGTTCCCCGGTTTTCGGTCGAGGCTGTTTCCTGGCAGGGGAGGCGGCGGGCGTCGGAGTTTCGAAGGAGAGCGGTTTCACCGGCTTGAAACCGGCGGTCTTGCGGAGCGACATGCGGTGTTCGAACAGTTCCATCGAGGCGGGCGGCTCCAGGCGCTTGAAATTCAGCTCCGCGAACTTTGAGCGCGGCATGAGGACGGAGATGAGGGTCTCATCGACATCGTGCCCGGTGCGTGAATCGACGCCGACGGTCACGACATGGATCAGGGCGTCGTCGATGGGCAGCAGGGCGAACAGCTCGCGGCCGATGCGCAGGGCGCAGCCGCAGAGGTAGTGCTGGTAGATCTCGTAGAACCTCCCCTTGGCCATGGTCTTGGTGGAGAGCTTGCCGGTGGAGGTCAGTTTTTTCTCTTCAGCGGGCACGACGGTTTCGCCCTTGGCGTGGAGGCGGACGGCGATGCGTTTCGATTCGATCAGGGGAAAGGAGATGGAGGCGCCAAGTTCGCTGATTTCCTCGAAGGGATTGATCTCGGTCAGGGCCTGGGCGTAGGCGTCGGTATCGCCGTCGAGCATGCGTCGGGCAAAGGTCCGTTGCGCCTCGGCCTGCGCGCATTCCTCCTCGTGACGCCGCCGGGCGGCGGTGAGATTGATGGCGTCGTTCTTGCGTCCGGCCTGAATCTGGGCCTCCAGTTCGGCGATCTTCTTCTTGGCTCCGCCGAACAGGTTGTCAAAGAAGCCGGGTCTGTAATTGGCCAAGGCTTCGCGGGCGGCGCGTTCGAGCGGTCCGTCGTCGGACGGGGCGGGAGGGTCGGACGTCTCGCTGAGTGTTTTCCAATCCCATGGCTGAGGCTGATCCTTGTGGACGGAAAGCAGCCGTTCGATCTCGTTTTCGAAGAGCTCAACTTCGTAGGCGGCCTTTTCCCGCTCCTCGGCGCGGGCCATTTCCTTGCGGCGTTTTTCCAGTTCACGCTGGCGTTTGCGGGACTCGCGTTCCGCGCGTCGTGTTGCTGTGGCCAGTTCTTTGAGGACTTTCTTGCCGCCGGATGCCATGGGTCTGATTCGGTGGAGATGGGGTCGGTTTCGACGAGCAGGGAGGATACGTGGAGGAAGGCCGGCGTCAACGACAGGGCGCCGGAAGGGGAGACTGTCGTTCCGCGAGGGGATTGAAACGGGAAGACTAAACCTTGCTCGCTGGCAGGTGGGGGCATAACAATTTGTGGTCAGCGGGTTCCCCGCGTTCATGGAAGACCGAAACGACAGAGAAATGCCTGAGGAATCCTCCGAGACCCCGGAGGCTCCGGCGGCGGAATCATCGTCAGTGGACGGCGATCCGGGCGGTGTGTTTGAAGATGATGACGCTACGCTTGCCGGCAGGGATGACGCCACGGCTCCCGAACTGGACAGCGGTTCGTCTCCGGCTTACGGCCCCGAGGGCACCCGCAGGCTTTCTGGGTCGCATCGTTTTCCGCGGGAGACCGATCTTTCTGGGTCGCAACTCGGCGACTATCGGCTGGTGCGCAAGATAGCCAAAGGCGGTATGGGGGAGGTTTACGAGGGGGTTCAACTGGCCTTGGATCGGCGGGTCGCCATCAAGATCATCTCGGAGGAACTGGTTTCGGACGTCACTTTTCGCCAGCGTTTTGAGCGGGAGGCCAAGTCCTGTGCGGCGCTGAATCACCCTAACGTTGCGCAGGTGTATGACTTCGGGATGGACGCGGGGCGGCACTACCTGGTGATGGAGTATGTGGACGGCGTTGATCTTGCCGCCTATGTGAAGGAGCACGGCAGGCTTTCAGTTCCGGAGGCGCTGTCCGTGGCGAAGCAGGTCGTGTCCGCGTTGAAGTTTGCCTTGGAGCAGTCGATCATTCACCGCGACATCAAGCCGGCGAACCTGCTCTACACCCCGGATGGGGTGGTGAAGATCACCGATCTGGGCCTCGCCAAGAAACTGTCCGAGGAGTCGGATGTCACAATGACCGGGACGGGAATCGGGTCGCCGCACTACCTGGCTCCCGAACAGGCCGACGATGCCCGGGCAGTGGACCATCGGGCGGACATTTATGCCTTGGGCATCACCCTGCTGTTCCTGCTGACGGGAAGGCGGCCTTTCGACGGGGAATCCGCGTTTGCCGTTGTTTTGGCCCATGCCAACAAGCCGTTGCCCCCGAGTTCCGAGCTTGGCACGTCGCTCCCCGAGGAGTTGGAGGCGTTGATCCGACGGATGGCGGAGAAGAACCCGATCGACCGCCACATGGACTATGACGAACTGTGGGCGGATATCGAGTTGGTCGAGGCTGGACTGCCGCCCTCCGAAGGTCCCACGAGTGTGGCGGAAACGGCAGGTTCCGCGAGAAACGGACTGGGCATTGTGTTCGCTGTTGTCGCCTGCGTGGCAGTGGGGGGGCTTCTGGCGTCTGTGTTTATCGATAGGGGCAAGGGAGGGGCGGAGCCTGTAAAGGCTGGAGGCCCGTCCGATCTCCCCGCCGCGACCCTGGCGGTGGCGAAGGATGTGGCGGAACCTCCGGCGACGCTGGAGCCCGCGCAAAAAGCGCCCCTTCCGAAAGCGGGTTCCGAGGAGGCCCAGGAGCTGCTGAAGGAAAAGTTGGCGAACATCATCCGACTCCAGCTTCCCACGCCTCCGGTTATTCCGAAAAATCCGCTGCCCGACACCGATCTGGCGACCATGCTCGCGGCGGCCGAAAAATTTGCGAAGGAGAATCCGGAACAATACCAACACATCATCGCGCGTTACGAACAGGCGGCCCGAAAGGCGGAAGGGACTCCGAGACTCAAGGAAATCGAGAAGGCGCTGGGCGATTGGGAGATCCGGTTCTTCGCTGCGGATGGAGCGGCTTTGCAGACACATATGGACAAGGTTGAGAGCGCGTTCTTCAACCGGCGCCCGCATGAGGCGTTCGCCATCTGGAAGGATTTTCCGACCAACCTGTTGAGTGAGGCGATCCTGAAGAAGGCCGTCGATCAGCTTCTGAGCGCGAGAGGGCCGTTCCTGACCCAGTTGGCCTCGGGGGGGATGCCAGACGTGACCATTCCGCCGGAGTTGGTCATCCCCGCGGAGCTGATTCCCAGCGACGGGGTTTCCTTTGGCGGGGATGGGGTCATGGCCGGAGGGAGATTCGCGCCGCCGCCAGGTCCCCAGAGCGGCGGTCGGCCAGGGCCGGTGGGGGCGCCGGGAGGCTTCGGCGCCGGCGGTCGGAGGTTGCCCCAAAGGCCGCCCGGCCAATAGGCGCGGCGCCAGGGCACCAGGGGGACAGATCGTGCTCTTACCCCCGACGGAGTCGATTGCCGCAAAAAGCAAAAAACCTCTTGCAGCCGTTTGGCGAGGCCCGTAAGTTCTCCCGCCTTTGGGCACCCATAGCTCAATTGGATAGAGCGTCTGACTACGGATCAGAAGGTTTCAGGTTCGACTCCTGATGGGTGTACCACTTCATTGTCCCAATCCTTCCCCGGAACTTTCTCCAGCCCGCAGTTGGCATCGTGTCCCGGTTTTGCCGCCGTGTGTTCCTCTCGGTTCGGGAAAAAGAGTTTTTTGTTGATGGAGAGACATTTTTCCATATTTTAACGACCACTCAGAACGGCAGCATTGCGGTCTATTTGTCACGTGTTCATGCACTCATCAATCCTTCACCCCGGAGTCCTGTAATGGCGTTTGGCGACGACTACCTGGTGGACACGTTGCTCGACATGGGCATGATCACTGACGAGGAGTTGGCCGAGGCCCAGTCGGCCGCCGCCGAGGCCGAGGCGGGCGTCATCGAGACCATGGTGACGAAGGGAATCATCACCGACATGAACGTGCTGCAGGCCAAGGCGGCCTCGTTCGGCGCGGAGATGATCGACCTGGAGAACTTCACGATTTCCGACGACGTCATCAAGGCCTGTCCCAGGAACGTCGTAAAGCAGTTCAACGTCGTCCCGGTCTTCAACGACGAACACACGATCACCGTCGCGTTGAGTGATCCTTCCAACCTCGACGTCATCGACGGTCTCCATCATGTGCTGCACAAGCAGGTGGAGACACGGGTGGCGAGCGAGTCCCAGATCCAGGCGGCGATCAACCAGTACTACGGCAGCGCCGAGAAGGACCAGTTCACGGACATGATGCAGGAGGTCACGCAGGCCGCGTTGACCGACATCGAGGGCACCATGTCCATGGGCGACGACGGGGAGGTCGATTCCGACGCTCCGATCGTCCGCCTGGCCAACAGCATCATCGCGGAAGCCTTCAAGATGCGGGCCTCGGACATTCATCTCGAGCCGATGGAGCGCCGGTTCCGGGTGCGCTACCGCATTGACGGCGTGCTGCAGGAGGTCAAGAGCCCGCCCAAGAAGCTGCAGGGCGCCATCATCGGCCGTTTGAAGATCCAGTCGGCAATGGACATCGCCGAGCGACGGATTCCGCAGGACGGTCGTATTCAGACGACCGTCTTGGGCAAGACCATCGACCTTCGTGTCAGTTGCCTGCCGACGAACCATGGCGAGAGCATCGTCATGCGTATTCTCGACAAGACGGGGCTGAAGCTCGGTTTGGGCGAGTTGGGCTTCCTGACGGACGACCAGCAGACCTTTGAGCGGTTGATCGGCCTTCCTGACGGCATCCTGTTGGTGACGGGGCCCACCGGTTCCGGCAAAACGACCACGCTTTACTCCTGTCTGAACTACATCAACCGCCCCGACCGCAAGATCATCACGGTGGAGGACCCGGTGGAATACATCCTCTCGGGCATCAACCAGGTGCAGACTCATGCGGCGGTCGGCCTCACCTTCGCCGCGGCGTTGCGCGCCATGCTTCGTCAGGCCCCGAATGTGATCATGCTTGGTGAGATTCGTGACATCGAGACCGCTTCCATCGCGATCAACGCGTCGCTCACCGGTCACTTGGTGTTCTCCACGCTGCACACGAACGACGCGCCCGGCGCCGTCGCCCGTCTGATTGACATCGGGGTGAAGCCCTTCCTGGTGGCTTCGTCGACCCGGGCCATGATGGCCCAGCGGTTGGTGCGCAAAATCTGCAAGAAGTGCGCGGCTCCGCATGTGTTCGAGGATGGTCCCTTGCACGCCATCGGGATCGATCCCGCCAGCGTCACCGCGGAAGCCAACTTCCAGAAGGGGCAGGGGTGCAGCGACTGCAACCGGACGGGGCATCGCGGCCGATTCGGCATTTTTGAAATTTTTGTCGTGGACGATGAGGCCCGCAAGCTGATCTACGACAAGGTGCCCAGCTCGGTGCTGCGCGCGCGCGCGCTGGAAATGGGGATGCGTTCCCTGCGGGAGGACGGGGCCCGCAAGGTGGTTGCCGGCATGACGACGCCGCAGGAGGTGATTCGCGCCACCGTGGCCGACGAGGAAGGCGAGGGGCATTGAGCGGTTCGAATTCCCGGGATTTCAAGACCAACGACACACAACCGACCTGATCAGGAGCAAGATTCATTATGGGCGCATACGCAATGGCCGATCTGTTGCAGTTGATGGTGGACACCGGCTCCGCCGACCTTCACATCCGCGTGGGTATTCCACCGGCCATCCGCATGCACGGCCTGCTGGAGCGCGTCGACGGTCCTCCATGCAAGCCCGAGGACACCGAGGAGTTGATGGGCGCGATCGCCTCGGATGACAACATCCAGGAGGTCCGGGAGAACGGCGGTTCCGACTTCGGGTTCTCCTTCAGCGACAAGGCTCGCTTCCGCGTCAGTGTGTTCAAGGAAAAAGGCAATTTCGCCCTGGTTTTGCGGCAGATTCCGACCGATCTGCTGACGGTTGACCAGATCGGGTTGCCGCCCTTGACGGTCAAGAGTCTCTTGGAGAAGCCGCGCGGCATGATCCTGGTGACGGGGCCCACCGGTTCGGGCAAGTCCACGACGCTGGCGTCCATGATCAACATCATGAACGAGACCTCGGACGAGGCCCACATCATCACGATTGAGGACCCGATCGAGTTTTATCACAACCACAAGCGGGCGGTGATCACCCAGCGCGAGGTGAAGGTGGACGTGCCGACCTTCGCCGAGGCCCTGCGGCGCGCCCTGCGACAGGACCCCGATGTCATCCTGGTGGGCGAGCTGCGCGACCTGGAGACGATCGAGGCCGCCGTCGCCGCGGCGGAAACCGGTCACCTTGTCTTTGGCACGCTGCACACCACCGGAGCCGCCAAGACGATCGACCGAATCGTGAACGCGTTTCCCATGAACCAGCAGGAGACGATCCGCATCCAGCTTTCGACGGTGTTGCAGGCGGTGATCTCCCAGATCCTCCTCAAACGCAGTGACAAGAAGGGGCGGGTGGCGTGTTTTGAAATCATGATCAACACGCCCTCGATCGCCGCGCTCATTCGCGACAACAAGACCTTCCGTATCAATTCGGACATTCAGACCGGAGCCAAGTTCGGGATGGTGACGCTGGATGGCATGCTCCAAAAGTACTACGACGAGGGCAAGATCAGCCGCGAAGACGCCCTGACCAAGTGTCAGGACCCGATCACCCAGGCTCAGAAAATCCAGGAAATCGACGACCGCAAGGCGGCCGAAGAGGCCATGGACGGAGGCGGGGCCGAGGCGGCTCCGGCGGAATAAGCGGCGGCAGGCTCCCTCACAGATTGACCGATCATGGCTGAAACGATCTCAAGTCCGTTGCTCGCGCTCGTCAAGGAGATGGGCATGCTTGACGACCTGCAGCTCGAGGAGGTGCAGGAGGAGATGAACCGCAGCGGGAAGCCGGTCGCCCAAGTGCTCGCCGCGCTCGATATCGTGCCGCTCGACCAGCAGTTGGACTTGATGGCCGACCACATCGGCGCCGAGGTGATGGACCTCAAGGAGATCGAGTTTGACGACGCCCTGATCCAGACGATTCCCGCGACGACGGCGCGCATGTATGAGGTGCTGCCGGTGGCGGATTGGGGCGACACCCTGCGGGTGGCCATGGCGGATCCCCTGAATCCCTCCGCGATCGACGAGTTGGGCTTTCTGATCAAGAAGGAGATCCAAGTCGTGGTCGCCGACCCGACACAGGTGCTCGACGCCGTCGACAAGTATTACGGGGTCGCCGGGGAATCCTTCGACGACATTCTGGCGGATCTGGGCAAGGACCGCGATCTGGAGGAGCAGGCGGCGGATCTGGAGCAGTCCGAGGACATCGCCAGCAGTCTGGCGGAGATGGCGGATTCCACGCCGATCGTCCGGTTCGTCAATCTGGTGCTGTACCAGGCGGTTCAGGACCGGGCGAGTGACATTCACTTCGAGCCCTTCGAGGATGAGTTCAAGATCCGCTACCGTGTGGACGGCGCGCTCTACGAAATGGCGCCGCCGCCCCTTTATCTGGCGACGCCGGTCACTTCCCGTCTGAAGATCATTTCGAATCTCAACATTTCCGAACGGCGTCTGCCGCAGGACGGCCGCATTTCCCTGCGCATTGCCGGCCGCGAGGTCGATCTTCGTGTCTCGACGCTGCCGACCAAATTTGGCGAGTCGGTGGTGTTGCGTGTTCTGGACCGCGCTAACGCGACGCTGGATGTGGAAGCGCTGGGCTTCCCGAAATACATCCGGGAATTCACGTTGAGCGCGATCGAACGGCCCAACGGGATCTTTGTCGTGACCGGTCCGACCGGCTGTGGCAAGACCACCACGCTCTATGCCTGCCTGCGGCGGGTGAACAAGATCGAGGCCAAGCTTTTGACCGCCGAGGATCCGGTCGAATATGACATGGAGGGCATCATGCAGGTTGCCGTGCAGGACAGTGTCGGCATGACCTTCCTGGCGGCGCTACGCTCCTTTCTGCGTCAAGATCCCGACATCATCATGGTCGGGGAAATGCGTGACTTCGACACCGCGCAGATCGCGGTGCAGGCGTCGCTCACCGGTCACTTTGTGCTGAGCACGCTTCACACCAACGACGCGCCGTCCGCGGTGACCCGTCTGGTGGACATGGGGATCGAGCCGTTTCTGGCCTCCTCGACCCTGGTGGGCGTGCTGGCGCAACGACTGGTCCGCACGATCTGCAAGAAATGCCGGGCTCCGTTCGAACCCACGGAGAACCAGTTGAACCAGCTTAACCTCTCGCCCTATGACGTCGGCGACAAGGTCTTCTACTACGGTCGCGGTTGCCAGAACTGCAGCGACACGGGTTACAAGGGCCGGAAGGGAATCTACGAGTTGCTGCAGATTTCCGAGCCGATCCGGCAGTTGATCAACGAGCGCGCCCCGCACGTCGTGCTTCGCCAGCGGGCGATCGAGATGGGCATGGCGACCCTGCGCGACGACGGACTGCGCGGCATCTTTGACGGCGACACGACGATTGAGGAAGTCCTGAAATACACCTGAGCCCGCTTTTCCCTCCCGCAACCCAACCTGCTTACCGCGCCTTATGCCAAAGTTCCAATACGTCGCCATGGACTCCAAGGGGAAGGAGACCAAAGGCACGCTCGATGTGCCCAACCAGAGCGAGGCGATCACCCGGTTGAAGGAGATGGGTTTCTTCCCCACGAAGGTGGTGGAGGCGGACAAGCCCAAGGAGAAAGACGGGGAAAAGGGCAAGGGCGGCGGCAAGTCGGGCCCCAAGAAGGGCAAGGGCGGCGGGTTTGCAATCAAGATCCCGTTCCTCGGCGGCAAGGTCAAATCGAAGATCCTCACCCAGTTCACCCGGCAGTTGGCGACGCTGGTGGACGCCGGCCTGCCTCTGCTGCGCGGACTGCGCGTGCTGCATCGCCAGGAGCGCAACGCGACCCTGAAGGGGATCATCGACGAGCTGGCGATCGGCATCGAGGGCGGCAGCACCTTTTCCGAGGCTCTCGCCCAGCATCCCAAGACCTTCAACAAGCTCTTCGTGAACATGGTCAAGGCGGGCGAACTGGGCGGTGTGCTCGAGGTCGTCCTCACGCGTCTGGCCGAGTTCATGGAAAAGGCCCAGAAGATCAAGGGCAAGGTGATCGCGGCCATGTTCTATCCGGTTGCCGTGATGGTGGTTGCGACGACCATTCTCGCCGTGCTCATGGTCTACGTGGTGCCCAAGTTCGAGGCCATCTTTGCGGACATGCTGGAGGGTGAAGACCTGCCCGGCTTTACGCGTCTGGTCCTCGGCATCAGCCGCCAGATGAAGGACAACGCCCTGGGCACCATCGGCATCTTTGTCGGGCTCTACATCGCGTTCGTCATTTTTGGCAAGACCGTGTTCGGCCGGAAGGTCATCGACAAGGTCAAGATGAAGATGCCGATCATGGGACCGGTGTTCAGCAAGATCGCGATCGCGCGGTTCTCCCGGACGCTGGGCACGCTGGTCAGCAGCGGTGTTCCGATCCTCCAGGCCCTGACCATCGTGAGGGAGACTTCCGGCAACGTGATTGTCGCCAACGCGATCAGCGCCATTCACGAAAGCGTGAAGGAGGGTGAAACCATCACCCAGCCGCTGGAGGAGGCCAATGTCTTTCCTCCGATCGTGGTCAGCATGGTGGACGTCGGCGAGCAGACCGGCGCGTTGCCGGAGATGTTGATGAAGATCGCTGACAACTACGACGAGGAAGTCGACAACGCCGTCTCGGCCATGACCTCCCTGCTGGAGCCGATCATGATCGTGTTCCTGGCCGTGATCGTCGGCAGCATCGTCATCGCGCTGTTCCTCCCGCTGATCGTTTTGATGGACAAAATGTCGAGCTGAGCCGGGACGAACGTGATGCGTGGAGCGTTTCTTACGCGCAAAGCGGACATGATTCCACGGTTGCAACCCGTTCATGAACTTCGAAACCTGTTGCCAACAAACGTGTTGCAGATGACCTGACAGGCGGAACGTCGATGGCAGACCCTTTGATGGACTCGGGAATGAATAAAAAATTGACTCACCACGGAACGCCTTGTAAATACATTGTATTCACATTGCATGGGCGTTTCATATACTCTTGAACTCAGATGGAGTTCGATTGGAACAATCCGCCTTTCAAGTTGAATGGTTCTTTGACGTTCCGGGACATTGAAGAGTCCTTTGAAGATCCGTTCGCGGTGCGGTTGCTGCCGGATTCACCGCGGTTTGCTTCGCAGGCCCGTTACTTCAATCTGGGCCAGTCGGCGAAGGGGACCGGAATCCTGAGCGTCTACCGCACCAACGGCAAAGTGTTTCGAGTGGTCTGCGCGCGCGAATTCGAACCGGAAGAGCATTTCTTCTACGAACGCAAGCGCGAGCAGATGCTGACTTGAACTCCGGCGGGGAACCGTCGGAAAGGGCCCCGGCAGCGACGGGGCGGATCGAGACCATGAAAGAACTGACGAGCTGGGAAGACGTTCCGCTGTTTGAGAGCGAGGCGGTCGAGGCGGAGTTCTGGGCGGGGAACCGCCTAGAGGTCCGGCTCATGGAATCCGCTGTCGCCAAGGCGTCGTCCTCCTCGGAATCCGTCACCATCACCCTCCGGATTGATCCCCGAATGCTGGCCCGAATCAAGCGGCTGGCCCGTTCGCGCTACCTGAATTATCAGAGCATGATCAAGCAGTGGCTGAGCGAGCGGATGGAGCAGGAATTGGGAAAGAACTGATTCATTCGGAAAGCCGGCGACCGGCGGTCCGCGGACAACAGATTGATGAAACACATGGTTCGAACGAAAAACGGAAACAAGGCGTTCACCCTGGTGGAACTGCTGACGGTGATTGCCATCATGTCAATCGTCGCCGGGCTGGTGGTGGGACTGGTCGCCGTGGCCGGCAAGGCGAAGCGCAAGGCCCGAATTACGGCTGAACTGAACCAGTTGGTGGCCGCCATCGACAGTTACTACGCCAAGTACAACGCCTATCCGCCGCAGATCGGCGGCAACACCGGCGTCAACGCCCTCTACCACGAGTTGATCGGCACGAGATACAATCCGGACAATGTGACTCCCGCCAACTCCACCTTTTCCACGCCGGATGGACGCATCTCGCTGACGCCGGCCGGGATCCAGACCTACTTCGGCTTCGACGGTTTCGCCAATGCCGGCGACGGCTCGCCGGCCAACAACTACCTGCCGACCATCCGTCCGAACCAGACCGCTTTTCTGAAGGTCAACGGTCAGCCGACGTTGACGGCCCAGATCCTGATCGTGCCGGCCGAGGCTCCGCCGGGGCGGGGGATTCCGGCCTCCAACACGAATCCCGGCGGCATCTTCGCGACGACCGTCGAAGGCGACCCCAAGCCCGTCAATCCCTGGCGCTACAACGCCTCAAACCCCAAGAACAACCCCAATTCCTACGACCTCTGGGCGGAGATCCTCGTGGGCGACGAGACCCTCATCATCGGCAACTGGGACAATTGAAGAACGCCGTCCGCGAACGAAGCAACCAATTCCAATGAACAGAAATCGACAGAACAAGTTGACGGGCCGGCTGGGGTTTACGCTGGTGGAACTTCTCGTGGTCATTGCGATCATCGCCATCCTGGCGGGGTTGCTTTTGCCGGTGATCGGGCGGGTCAAGACCAAGGCCAAGATTTCCAGCGCCCGGGTCGAGATGAAGAACATCGAATCTGCCATGGCGGCCTATGAAACGGACCTCAAGCGCCTGCCGGCCTCGGACAACGCGTATCTGGGCGGCAACGCCAATCCTGACTTCACCTTTGGGACCACCGGAGCCGGCATGACCGGCGGCACGGTCACCAATGGCTCCTCCTACACCGGAGGCGGCTGGGAGGCCAACAACAGCGAGATCTCCGGCATCCTGATGGCCTTGACCCAGTTCCGGAACGCCGCGCCGACCGTCAATACGAACCATCAGTTCAACGCCCTCAAGAACACCTACCTCAATTCCAAGCAGGTCGATGCCCAGAAGGCCGGCGGCGTTGGCACGGACGGCGTCATCCGCGATCCCTGGGGCAATCCCTATATCGTCACCATCGACGCGAACTTCGACGGCTTTTGCCTCGACGCCTTCTACAAACAGCAGGATGTCTCGCAGAGCAGCGGGCAGACCGGCCTGAAGGGAACCTTCAACGCGGCCGATCCCATGGGGAACGGCGATTTCTACCAGGTCCAGTCCAAGGTCCTGGTCTGGTCCTTCGGACCGGACGGACGCGCCGACGACACCATCAAGGCGGACGGCGAGGGCACGGATGGCACCGGAGCCCGGGTTCGCAACGACGACAATGTCCTGAGTTGGAGCGAATAACCGATGTATTTGACCCGATCCAACGTGAACCTTGAGGCCCCCACGCGCCGGGATTGCGCGGCAGGGGCCCGTCCGGCGGCGCGTCGGGCGTTCACGTTGATCGAGATGCTGGTGGTTCTGGGCATCATCGGAATCATCGCCGCGATCAGCCTGGAGCCGCTGCGGAACCTGTTCAAAGGGCAGGGGATGCCGGTCGCGCAGCGGCAGTTGCGCGACGTGTTTGGTTACGCGCGGCATGTGTCCCTGAGTCAGCGCGCGAATGTCTACGTGGTGTTCGTTCCGCCGAACATCGCCTCAATCGACACCAACCGCTTCACCTACGACCCGAACGACTACATCCTTTTCAACCGGGCTGTGGGCAACCAGGGCGTCGGCTACGCCCTTTATGTGAAGCGGCTGGTCGGCGAACAGCCGGGGCGCGAGAATCCTGAATACCTGACGGACTGGGAGTACCTCCCGCCGCCGACCTTCATCCACGCGAACGAGTTTTCGAACACGAAGAACTTTGGATCCGAACCGTTGCGGTTCCCCATCGTCAACAGCACCAACGCGTTGAATGTCCCCAATCTGAATCTGGTGACGGTTCCCTATGTGGCGTTCGATTCCCGGGGCCAGTTGCTCTCCCGGCAGGACGCCTGGATTCCCCTAAGCGAGGGCAGCATCATCCGGCTCAAGAACCCGGACGGCACCTTTCAGCACGTTGCGGCCAACGCGTTGGACACCAAGCCGCCCATACTTTCCGGACAGGTGCTCCCGGGCGTCGACTACTATGTCCGTTCGGGGACGGGCGTCATTGAGTACCCTCCCAGCAGCGGCATCTACTACGGGGACGGGGTGGCAAACGCCCAGCACTTCATCGGGGAGACCAATGCGACCATGTGGGGGGTGTCAGCCGGGACGCCGCGGGTCCAGGTGTTTGAGGGGGTTCACATCAACTGGTTGACCGGCCGCGCCCGGATCGTGCGGCCCGAACTGCGATGACTTTCGATCGTTCCAACCCCGGGCGGACCGCCGGCTTCACGCTGGTGGAAATCTCCATCGCGATCGCGGTGGTCGCCTTTGCGCTCGTGGCGATCATGGGGGTGCTGCCGACGGGCATGCAGGTGCAGAAGGAGAACCGGGAGGAGACGATCATCAACCAGGATGCGCGGCTGCTGATGGAGGGGATCCGGTCCGGCGGGACCAACCTGCACAATCTGGCCGGCAACCTGGAGTGGATCCAGTATTCCCAGAACGGCACGGGCGTCACCAACCGTTGGATTCCGCGCGACGGAAACACGACCAACAACAGCTGGTTTGGCCTCGTCCCGCCGAACGTTCAATATGCGGTCACGGACCCCGCCTACGGTCATTCCGGCGCGCGGGACATCATCGGTCATCTGAGCGCGCCGTCCTACGACTTCCTGCCGCCGCGGATGCCGTTGCCGGTGGGCAGCGTGTTTCCGACCAACTTTTTCCGGACGCAGGCCCGGTTCCTTGCCAACAGCGGCGGCCCCCTTGCGTTGGAGGCGAACAACGCCCGGCAGTTGGCTTTCAGTTACCTGGTCACCTCGGAGGTCTTTCCCTTCCGGACGATCGGCGCGGAGAATCTGGTGCTTTCAAACAATCTCTGGGAGGTGCGGTTGACGTTTCAGTGGCCCGTCTACGGTCCGCCCCGCACGAACAGTCCGCCCCGGCCGCCGCATGTCGGCAAGGGCAAGGCGGTCTTCCGCACCACGGTCGCCGGCCAGTTGCTGCTCGACGCGGACGGCAGCAACTATTTCTTCCACAGCCTGCAGCACGGGAGGGTTCCGCTGTGAAACTGCTCCAGCTCATGAAATCCCCCGCCGTCGATCGTCGACGCGGCATGACCCTGCTGGAGTTGATGGTTTCCATGGCCCTGTTGACGGTCATCATCCTCGGGCTCTACTCGATGTTCAACCAGACCCAGCAGGCCCTTCTCCGGGGCGCGGAGGAGGTGGATGTCCAGGAGACCGCCCGTTCATCCTTCGCCGTGCTGGTGAACGAACTGGACCAGGCGCGGGTCTCCCATCTGGTCGACGCCACAAACTTCGCCTTCGCCCCGAACACCAACGCCCCGACCTACCTGCGTCAGGCCCTGATTGACGGATCGGTCCGCACCCAGCAGTTGCAGGACCTCTTCTTCCTCACGCGTGAGGGCAGCCAATGGAAAGGCGTCGGTTACTTCGTCCGCGCGACGGCCGACCCGCGCCAGGCGATGATCCCGCGTCCGGCGGACGCGAACCTGTGGAACGTCGGGGTCGGCTCCCTCTACCGCTTTGAAATGACCACCAACCATCTGCGGACGGACGCCTATTTCCTGCAGACCAACTTCTTCAACTTCCTGATCGATCAGCTGCCCTACAGCAACTACCGCTCGTATACCAACGTGCAGAAGGTGGCGGACGGGATCGTGCACTTGCGCGCAATCGGCTATACCAACCAGACCCTCGTCTCGTTCGGCAATGTCACCAACAACATTCCGAACCTCTTTCTGACTTCGACGAACCACGACAACCCCACGCACGTTGACATTGAACTGGGCGTGATGGAGCCGAAGACCCTGGGCCAGGCGCGGGTCATTCCCGGGACTTTTGCCGTGAGTAACTACCTCTTCCGGGCCTCCGCCAACGTCCTGATGCTCCGCGCCCGGGTGCCCGTGCGGATCGACCCCGCCACCAGTCTCCGATGAAACGCCACGAACAAAGCGGAATCGCGCTGATCTCGACGCTCATCATGCTGTCGCTGGTCACCTTTCTGTCCGTGGCTTTCCTGACCCTGACGCGGCAGGAGCGCGCCACCGTGCAGGTGCAGACGCAGGTGGTCGTGGCCGAGGAGATGGAGCGCGCCGGCTTCCAGCGGGCCACGGCCGAAATCGTCTCCCGGATGCTCACCACCAACGGGCCCAGCGGTCGGCAGTTGTATGACTTCATGGTGTCCACCAACTACCAGCGCATCGGACCGTTCGATCCTTCGCCCCCGGCACGCTTCTCCCTCGCGAACGTCAGCTACACGAACAACCTGGGCGGTCCGCTTTCCATGTCGGATCAGCGACAGAACATCCTCAACCTGTTTTACGATCCGCGCGTCCCGGTCTACAAGGACGTGAACCGCAACGGCTCGATCGACCCGCGCGAGTATGGCCAGGAGTTCATCTACTACATCGACTACAACCGGAACGGCATGTTCGAGCCCAGCGGCCTGGTCCAGAACACCAACGGGTTGGGGCAGATGGTCGGCGGTCAGGTGTATCGCATGGGCGATCCGCACTGGATCGGGGTGCTGGACCGACCGAACCTGCGGCACAATGGGCAGAACCGGTTCATCGGGCGTTACGCCTTCCTGGTGCAGCCCACGGGCCGCTCGCTGGATCTGAATTACATTCACAACCAGGCCCGCCTGCTGAACACCTCCGAGGCTCCCGGCAATGAGGGCTACGTCCGCAACCAGGGCGTCGGGAACTGGGAGCTGAACCTCGCCGGCTTTCTCGTCGGGCTCAATGGCGGAGCCTGGAATCGTCCTGCGAGCCCCTATTCCTACAGTCCCTTTTCCGCCAGCGTGTCCGAGGCTTTCGGTCATGCCCGCGACCTGTCCCGATCCCGCTATCAGTTCATCCCCTCCGACCCGCTCAGCTACGACAATCTCTGGCGTTTTACCAACCAGTTCGGCATTCGCGACCAGTCCTTCCCCTCGCACCTCTATTTCTGGAACACGGTGGGGCACTACGACCTCTACGGCAATGGACCCTTCAATGTGGGAACCAGCCTCCAACTGGGCGTGACGGCGGGCGCGCCGGCGGTCTTCAGCGACACAGACGATTACGCCCTGCTGCAGGGCGCGCCGACCGGGGTGAACGAGGCTTGGTTCGGCAGCCCCATGCCCAGCCCGTTCTTCAACATGACCGAGCTGTTGCAGAACGACGGGAGCCGGATTTACGACGCGTTCGCCAACCGTCTGCGGGGTCACATGGCCTCCGCGAATCATTTCGATCGCTACACCTTGTATCGGATGATGGCGCAGATGGGAATGGATTCCGCGCCGCCCTACACCAACAAGATCCACCTCAACTACCTGAACTGGTTCCCGGAATACTCGACCAACTACGCCCGTCCCCTCCACGTCGCTGAGACCAATTTCTATCCCTGGCTCCAGACTGATGTCCGGGGCTCGAACGTGAACTACTTCTTCGAGTTTGTCGCCGACACCCTCCTGAAGCGGCGGTTCGGCCTGTCGTTCAAGGACACGGGGCCGAACAACCAGAATCTCGCCACGACCATCGCCATTCCCGTCTGGGACAGCGCCGCCGGCCGGAACCTCTACAACTCGGCCGTGCATCAAACCCTCCAGCTCGCCGCGAACATCCACGACGCCGCCAACGGGGCCGACCTGCTCGAGTGGAACCCCTCTGTGGCCTACGCCGCCGGCGCCCGCATCCTACGCAACGGCCTCATCTACGAGGCCTTGGCAGCCTCCACCGGGGTCATTCCGGAACAGGACCCGGTGTCGTGGCTATTGATCCCGCACCGTCCGTCGATCTTCCGGCCGCAGTTCGACGTCATCAGGGACGCGATGGGCAATGTCCTGCGGGTGCAGGTCACCAATTACGTTCAGGTTGTGGGCGGCGATACGAACTTCCTCGTTCGGCCCTGGCTTGACCTCAACATCCCCGCCCATCGCACCGCCTTGCGGGACCTGCTGATCTCTGATCCGGTCAACGGACCCAACGTGAACATCTACGGCGTGCCGATGATTGTTGGAGCGAAGAAGGGAATGCCGAATTTCAATGAGTTCGGGCTTCTGTCGCGGGTCACTGTGCAGCGGAAGATCGAGGTCGCGAAGACCCTTGGCGCGACGAACAGCTACCGGACCAATCTGATGTACACGCTGGGCGTGACCAACCGGTTCGCGGCCGAGGCGTGGAATTCCTACACGCAGGCCTTTCCCAATGGCGTGCAGATCCACTTCCGGCACGCCGTTCACGGTCGGATCACCAACTCGGCGGGCACGGTCCTGACCAATTTCGGCATCACGAACTTCCCGGTCACCTATAACCTCGGAGCCGGAGTCTGGCAGGGCGGGGCCTTCATCGAATTGACCAACCGGACCGCAACCCTCATGGGCGACGCCCATTACGTGCGTTCGGGCATTCCCTCCTATTTCGTGCCGGTCGGAGGCCTGCCGACCAACCGCTTGTTCGACCGCTCCGGACCGCAGGTGTTCGACAGCCCGGACTGGCACTTCACCGCGACCCATCGCATGGCGTTCTGGATCATGGACACGAATGTCACGCCGCCCGCCGTGCTTGATGTCGTGAGCCTGAACGACCTGAACAGCTATTTTGACCTGACCACCGAACTGCTCAACCGGACCTCACTTTCCGGCATGTGGGACACCAACCGGCCGGGCGGGACGAACGACCTGCGCGTGCCGACCTTCGGGGTCCTGGAGCAGCTTGCCTACGCGGGCGGCTACCGGGGCATTTCTCCCGACGAGTGGGACGCCTTCCCCAATCAGACGCCGACGGCCGAACAGGCCCAGCGTTTCCGCGACTTCTTCAACCAGCAGAACACCGCCACCAACATCCAGGCTCCGTTCGCGGCGTTGCGCTCCCTCGTGTCCCGGACCACCTGGGGCGCGAACGACCCGCTGGTGCATTACACCCGGGAGGATCTCACCGATGGCAACCGGCCAATGCAGGTCGAGGTCATCGAGCCCCCCCAGTCGCCGAACGTCACGAACAGCTTCCGGGGCATCAACGAACGCTACAGTCCCTGGGGCGGTCCGCGTCGGCCGGGCAATGTGTTCGCCACCAACTCCGAACCCGAGCACCTGGCCTTCAACCTGGCGCTGAAGGATCCCGGAGTCCGCTGGTCGGACGACTGGAATTTCCCGACGCACAAGATGGGCGGCATCGGTTGGCTCGGCCGCGTGCATCGCGGCACCCCCTGGCAGACGGTTTATCTCAAGGCGCACGTCGCCCCGTCCGTTCCTCCGGGCGGACTGCCGGACTATTCCTGGGCCCGCTGGGCCGGCCGCAACGAAACGCACCCGACCAATGACTGGGAGCTGATGGAGCTGTTCACGACCACGCCCAGCTCCACCGCGGCGCGCGGACTCCTCTCGATCAACCAGACCAACACCGCCGCCTGGCATGCCCTTTTCTCGGGGCTCCTGACCCTGACCAACGTGGTGGACGACCTGCTCATGGGGCCGACCAACGCCAACACCCTGGGCTGGCTGGCGCTCGACCCGAACAACGGAGGCATCCAGCGCATCATCGACGGCATCCGGCGCGTCCGCGACGCGCAGCCCAACCGCATGTTCACGAACCTCTCCCAGATCCTCGCCGTGGAGGAACTCACTGCCGGCGGCACCAACATCAACAACCCCGTCTCGCCGACCAACTTTGCGCCCGTCCTCAACGCCGGCGTGCGAATCGATGAATACTATTCGCAGCAGGAACAGTACGGCATTCCGGACACGGCCTACGAGCGCCTGCCTCAGCAGGTGATGTCCCTGCTGAAGATCGAGGATTTTCCGCGGTTGACGGTCTATGGGTGGGGGCAGTCGCTCAAGCCGGCCCGACGTTCTGTCGTGTTGACTGCCGGTCCGGCCCGGGGACTCTGCACGAATTACCAGGTCACCGCCGAGGTCGCCTCCAAGTCCGTCGTCCGGATCGAGGGCGTCAACCCGGGCATCACCTTCGCCACCAACAACATCTTGCTCCCGGAAAACCGCCTGCGCGGCCGTTTCCTGAATTTTCCACGCGACGGCGTGACGCCGCTGCCGCTCGACTACGCCACCATCGACCGCCTGATCGACGAACCGCCGGTCGCCTTCCGGTTGCGGCATTCCCAGCGGACACTGGGCCATATCAACGGCACGCCTGTGCGCCTCTATCCCGGGTTCAATCCTGGCGACATCCTGCCGATGTACGATCCCGACTACGGCGGACCGATGACGCCGGTCGGGATTGTGCCGGGCCGG
The DNA here is from genome assembly GCA_038126235.1 of Verrucomicrobiales bacterium. Taxonomy (GTDB): domain Bacteria; phylum Verrucomicrobiota; class Verrucomicrobiia; order Limisphaerales; family JAYPEY01; genus JAYPEY01. The sequence goes on along the minus strand of JAYPFK010000009.1, from coordinate 16,765 downwards.
GTCTACTACGTGGTCAACGCCCGCGCGGACGATTTTCAGTTGTCGGAAACCCCCGGTGGGCCGCCGCTTGACCTGACGGATTACGGAATCGGTTTCCACCGGCTGATGACCATCCCCAAGACGGTGGTGGAAAGCCACAATCTCATCTACCCGGAATGAACCTCTCCGAACGCATCATCGCCGCCGGTTCCGGCTCCGCCCGCATTCCGCGGGGCGCACAGAAGCCGGCCTTGGACGATCGCGCCTGCGTCGGGCAGGGAGGGGGGGCAAGAGCGTCCATTCCGCTGACCGGGTGGAGTTGCGAGGAGTTTGCCTGTGAGATCCGGGCGGGGGTTGCCGCGTCCTCCGGGGCGCTGTCCGACGGTGTGTTTGCTGAGGTGGAGTTATGAAGCGATACAAACCGGCAATCTGGTTGACCCTGTGCCTGCTGTTCTCCCTGACGGCGGTGTTGCTTTGGCGTCAGAACCTGGAGCGCAGGGTGGCGGAGTCCTCCGGGATCGCCCCCAGGAGAACCTTGGCGGTCCCGACGCCCTCCGCGCCGGTCTCGCCCATCGCTCCCGCGGCGCCGCAGAAGCGCGCGCAGACCGTGGCCGCCAGCCTGGTCGCCACCATCCCCGCGCGGGAGGTGGACGCCCGGACCGCCCATTTTCACGCGACGGAAGGCAATCCGCACCGCCTTTCCAACACCCGCAGGTCCTTCGACGACCTGATCCGCCGCGACCGTTCCATCCTGCTGAGGAACGCCTTCATTGACACGGCCGCCACGCTGCGCGGTTTGCCGATCCCGCCGGAGTTGCAAGCCGGGGAGAACGCCGGCGCCTGGTTGGTGCAGTCGGCGGGGCGCGTCAGTCCGGATTTCCTCAAGCTGTTGCGCGATTCCGGAGCGCGGTTCTCCGAGAGCGCCTACATCCCGAACAACACCTATGTCGTCCGAGCGGAGAAGAAGGTCGTGGATCTGCTGCGGGCCTCACCCCTCGTGAGCCGCGCGCTTCCCTATGAACCGTTCTACAAGCTGGATTCCGCCTTGCTTGATATCGCCATCAACCGCCAGCCGCCCCCTCCCGGCGGGCGCATGCGCGTGACCCTGTTCCCGGGCGAGCGTGACGCCGCCGTCGCCGCGATCCGGCAGTCCGATACCCGCATCCTGGCGGAGGAGGAGACGCCCTTCGGCCCCTCGCTGATCGTCCATCCCGACATCGCGACCTGGACGGGTCTGGCCATGATGCCGGAGGTGCAGGGACTGGAGCGCCACCGCAACAAGGTCCTGATGAACGACCTCACGCGCGTGCAGTTGAACGTCTCCACCAACGTCATGGACCCCGCGAACTATCTCGGGCTTACCGGGACAAACGTCACCGTCTACGTCAACGACCACGAATACCTCGACGTCAACCATCCCGATCTCACGACCAACCGCGCGTCGGTCATCAGTCCCTACACCAGCACGAACGATTACGGCGGACACGCAACCTTTGTGGCCGGCATCATCGCCTCCAGCGGAGCCAGTTCCCCGACGGTCATGCAGACCGGCGACGGCTCCACCAACATTCATGGATCCTATACCGGTTCGGACTTCCGCGGCATGGCGCCCGAAGCGTCGATCGTGATGATGGATTTCGATGATGACGCGGTGGATGTGAACGGCGCGCCCACGGAGGCCGAGTTGTCCGAGATTCCCGCCCGGACCAACCTCTACGTCCTCGGAAAGACGAACACCGCGATCATCAACAACAGCTGGGGGTATCAGGGCGCCTTCACCTACGACACCACGGCCGCGATCTGGGACGCTCGCGTGCGCGACGCCATTCCCACTCATCCCGGGCTGCAGCAGACCATGCCGGTGTTCGCCGCCGGCAACGATGGGCTGGGCAACGAGTCCGGCTCCGACGGCCTGTCCGACCGCATCAGTTCCCCGGCGACCGCCAAGAACGTCATCACGGTCGGCTCCAGCGAGCAATATCGCCGCATCACCAATGAGTTCCTGATTCCCGCGTTCACCGTCACCAACACCTGCATCACCAACATGGCGGCGATTTACCTGGGGCGGACGGATTCCTCGAACGAGGTCGCCGGTTACTCCAGTCGCGGCAACATCGATCCCCAGGACGAGGGCGAGTTCGGCCGCTTCAAGCCCGACGTGGTCGCTCCCGGGACCTTCCCGGTCTCCCTGCGCTCCACGGACTGGAACCACACCAACCGCTATCTGGCCGGGAACGTGGACTACCTCTACGTCTACTTCACGAACATCGTGATCGCGCCGGACACCGTCCAGACCTTCTTCAATTTCATCCCGTTCAACGCCACCAACCTGTTCATCGACACCCTGGACAACCGCACCGGCGGAGCCTTGGAGTTGCGGATCCACACCAACTCGACTCCGAATCCGGCCGCCAACGCCGCTCCCGCTGGCGCGAATCTCGCCGGCACCAACCGCATCAACATTCCGATCGACAACATGCCCCAGGGACCGGGCGCGATCTATATCGATGTCGAGAACACCAACGCCGGGGTCGAGATCGGCTTCGACCTGGAGATGATCATCACCATCACCAACTGCGCCGGGGAATACGACATGGTCCTGAGCAACCTCAACGAACGCGTCGGGCCCCACAACACCACGCCGCAGGGGCGTTACCGGTTCGCCACCGGCGGCACCAGTTATTCCGCGCCCGCGGTTTCCGGCATGCTCGCCCTCCTGCAGGACTTCTTCGAGGGCACCAACGTCCTGACCGATCCCACCCTGCGTCGCACCAACAGCGCCGCCATGATGAAGGCCGTCCTGATCAACAGCGCGCGCTCCTTGGGCCAGACCTACGATTATGACATGCGCAGCCAGATCAACTACCAGGGTTGGGGGCAGCCCAGCCTGGTCCGCATGATCGCGCCGATCATGGCCACCGAACCCGACGACACCCGCTGGCCCATCCAGATGCGCGACATGACCGGGACCAACTCCCTCGCCACCGACTGGGCGCACGCCTACGGCGTCACGGTCGCGCCCGAGGTCACCAACGTCCCCCTGCGCGTCACGCTGACCTGGAGCGATCCCCCCGGAAATCCCAACGCCGCCGCCAAGCTGGTCAACGATCTCGATGTCATCCTCAGCAACAACGTCACCGGCGACATCTTCCGCGGCAACACCTTCGATGGCGACGGTGAGTTCTCCAAGGTCGTCGGCGCGACCAACGACTTCATCGACCCCGTCACCGGCATGCCCATCCCGATCGACCTGCCGACCAACGACGTGGTCAACAACGTGGAGAACATCTATGTCAACGCGCCGGTCGAGCAGTCCTACACACTCTTCGTCATCGGCAGCCGGGTCAATGTCAACGCCGTGCCCGCCCACACCAATGAGATCGTCCAGGACTACGCGCTCGTCGTCTCCTCCGCCAACGGGGACTTTGCCGGAGGTCTTACGATCGACGACTTCCCGACCCTCATCACCAATTACAGCATCACCAACGAGCCCCACCGCTTCACCTTCATCGATCCGGGCGACACCAACGCCGCTCCGACCCCCGGTCAGCGGGCCGGCGCGAATTCGCCCCTGGCGCACGATTCGACCACGCCCTTGCTGGTCGCCACCAACGGCATGACCAACCAGTGGGTCTTCTTCCATGTCACCAACAGCGCCGGCGGGTCGAACGCCGCCTTCATCACCTTCCGTCCGGACAACCTCTCCATTCCCCGCAACAAGGACGGTGACGTCGATCTCTACGTGTCCACGTCCTCCACCCTGACGAACCTCGACACCACGGCCATCGCCGGGGCGACGAAGTCCCTCAGCCGCGGCGGGTCCGAGGTCATCACCTTCAGCAACTCGGTTGCGGGCGATGAGTATTTCGTCGGGGTGAAGTCCGAGGATCAGCAGGCCGTGGACTTCGGCTTCTTTGCGATTTTCACGGACGACCGGTTTGCGGACCGCGACTCGCAGGGCAATGTCTCGGTCTACGGCATCGGCGATCCCACGATCATACCGGATGGCACGCCGCAGATGCCCGGCGGGACGAACGTCTTCATGATCAACCCGTACCCGATCGACATTCGTCGAGTCATTGTCACCAACTCGCTCACCCACCAGCTCATGGGCGACCTCGTCGGGGAATTGGAACACGACGGCGTTCGCGCGACGATCATCAACCACCGCGGTGACGACGCGCGGCTAGGACTGACCTACATCCACGACGACAGCACGCAGAACGACATCGACTATCCGGCGGTCAACTTCGCCGGCTTCCCGCCGTTCTACGATCTCGGCGGCCCTGCCACGCCGACCGATGGCCCGCAGCGGTTGGGCAATTTCACGGGGCAGGAGGGAGTCGGATTCTGGACCTACACGGTTTCCGACAACCAGTTGCTGCACACAGGGACGGTTGACGGCATCTCCATCCGTTTGGAGCCGGCCAACGGCACGAACAGCATTGCCGGCGGCAACGTCGGCGACGGCCGCACCAACACCGTGCGGGGGATGAGCACATTCTGTGACTTTACCTACGTGCCGCCGGGAGCGGTCTTGTTGTCGATCAATGTGGAGTTTCCCACCGCCTTGGCCGGGCCGTTGAACATGTACGTTCGCCGGGGGCAACTGCCCACGACCAACACCTACGACCACTTCGCCGTGGTCCAACCGCCGGGCGGTTCGCTGCAAATCACCGTCAGCGATGTGCCCGCGCTGAATCCAGGCCAGTATTTTGTCTGCCTGGAAAACACCAATGTGGCAGACGTGGAATTCGTCCTGACCTACGATATTGAGATCGACTTCGGAGTCGTGCCGAAGCTGACACAGTTCAGCGCGAACCAGATGGAAATCCTGGACGACGTCCGCACCAACGGCGTCTTCGCCCAGATCCCGGTGTCCCTGAACCGGCAGGTGGCCGGGGTCCGCGCCGGCATCCGCATCGCACACGAACGGGCCTCGGACGTGTCCGTTCGCCTGGTGAGCCCGACCGGGAGCGACGTGCTACTCACAGAGAACCGTGGTTACTGGTCCACGAATGGTTACGGCTACGGGACGAATGTCGGCGAGATTGCCTATGTCGCTTTCAGCGAGAATCCGGATCTGGCCGATACGCCCATCAAGTTCATCACCAACGAAGCGTTCATGTCCTTCACGCCGCCGAAAGTGCTGGCGACGAACTACCTGGAAGATACAGGTTGGACCCTGAACACGGATACCACCTCCGGCGGAAGTAATGAGTCGGTCTTTCTGCTGCCGGTCGGTCTGAATGCCGGCAACATCACCATCGACTACAATTTCTTCTCGCAGCCGGACAGATTGCAGATCTACGAGCGTTCCCTGGGTGTTTTGGCGCCGGTGCCGGGCGGCGATACAGGAGTCGCCAGCAGCCTGCAGGACATGTTCACCTTCACACCGGCGCAGGTGGATACGGCCGCCGACACCATCACCGTGACTGGCCATACCTATGTCGATGGCGATCGGGTGGTCCTTGTGAATCCGACGTTTCCGGGTGTGGGCGGCAGCGCCAGCGCGCAGTTGCCCGGTGGCATCGTGCACACTGAATTCTATCTGGTGCGGAATGTGGTCGGGGACACGTTCGAACTGGAGAACGAAACCACGAGCATCATGGTGGACATCACCACCCAGGGAACGGGAACCCACTCGATCTGGGGCAAGCTGCCGGCGGTCAACCGCTCGTTTACCATTCCCTACACAACCACGGATGGGCTGTTGGAGATCGTCGTCAATCAGGGCAGTGGATCTCCGGGGACCGTCTGGGACTACAGTTTTACCCTGAATCCGGATCCTGGGACTTTTCCCAATGCCAACCAGGTGGGAGCTGGCATTGCGGCTTATGACGGGCGGATTTTTGTCGCGGGCGCCACCGATGCCCGCGCGGAAAACGGCGTCGTCGCGCAGTTCTCGACGCCAATGTTGGACGACTCGAAGCCGTTCTACAGCCTGAATTGGCCGGACCTCAGGGGCGGGACGCGGTTCAATGATGTCGCCGCCACCGCAGCCGGGATTTTCGCGGTGGGGAACAGCTATACCCTGACCGAGGATCCGGACGTTCCCCTTCTCGGAATCACAGAGAAGCAGGCCAAGATGGTCGTTGCGCGTTTCCCGTTCGACGACCCCGCGATCAGCGTGACCAATGTCCAGGGGTCTGATTTCTACGCGCAGATACCCGCCACAGGTGAGGGCATGTTCTACCCCCATCAGAACGGAGCGGCGTCCAATTATGCCAATGAAGAGGAGGCACACGGCATCGTTGCCGCGAACGAAAACGGAACCGACTACCTCTACATTGTGGGGTCGGCCGCCGAGAACGCGGCAAATGCTGGACGCATGACCCTTTCCAAGATGGACACCAGCGGCGCCTTCCTCTTTCACACCAACGACCTCTTCAACATGGTCGGGAACGGCTTCAGCGCCGGGTATGACGTCGCGGTGCGCGGGACAAACGTCTTTGTCGCCGGCGTCAACGCCGACAGCGGAACGAGCAATCCCTACCTCATGGCGTTGGACACCAATGGCGTCCCACAGTGGACCTGGACCACGAACGAGATCGGTCAGCTCAACGCCGTCACGACCCTCAATGATCATGTTTATGCGGTGGGGGTCATCGAGGCCCTTGCGGGGGGGAACGCCAACGCATACCTGGTGAAAATCGACTTCAGTGGCAACGTTGTCTGGACGCGAACCTACGATTTTGCCGGCGCGAACCGGGAGGATTTCTTCAACGGCATCCTGCCCTTTGGAAATCGCGTTTACGCCGTTGGCGCCGCAGCAAATTCGACGGTGCCGATCAGTTTCTCCGATATCACGGCCGGCGGCATGGATCCCCCTGGAGGCATGGCCCCAGGCATGGCGGCCGACGCCACTATCAGTGTGCCGCATGACCAGGTTGGCGCCGAGCCTCCTCAGACCAACATCCGCTTCACGCACAATCAGGTCGGGGTGGCGTTCAATGGAATAACCGTCCGATTCCTTTCCGACCCAGCCATCACGACGGATTCCGCTGTCGCTGATTTCGGAGTCACCACCGCCAACACGCTCACCATTCGATTTGGCAACGGTTTCACCACTCCCGCCACGGTGTTGACCGAAATAAATGCCAACACGGCGACCCTGAACTTCACCGCGGCCTATCAGGGCGTCAACAATCCGACGACGCCCATTTTTGCCAACGTGTTGACGTTCGATCATGACGCCACGATCTACGAGGTGAACGAGGCGGGTGATCTCGTGACCATACCTTCCGCGGGCTACAACGGAATCACCGTGTTTTCTGGCGAGGGGAACGGCTCCGACGAACAGTTCCGGGACATTGTCACCGACGGTTTCGACGTCTACGTGACCGGGCTGGTCAATCCGATCAGCGCGGCGCGAGGCGACGAAGTGCTGTTGCTCCGCTACAGCGTGAAGGAGGATATCCTGCCCGAGGAATCCTTGAACGAGTTCATTGGCGAAAGTTCCGGAGGAAACTGGCGCCTGGAGATCTGGGACGACCGGGCCGGCGGCGACACGAATCTGGCTCCCCAGTTGATTTCGTGGCAGTTGCAATTTGATCTAACGGTCACCAACCTGACGCCGTTCCCGCTGACGCACGGCAACGCGCTGACGAACACGGTCAGTGGAACGGATGTGCGTTACTTCATCGTCCACGTGCCCTACACCGCGACGCAGGCGGACATCCAGTTGCGCAGTCCCACCGGCGGCCCGCTTGATCTGTGGTTCAACCAATATGGGCTGCCGTTCACCGGTGTGGGCAGCGATTACCTGTTCATGCCGGATGACGTCGGCGCCGCAGGGCAGACCTATACATTCCGGTCGGACGGCACGACGACTCCCTTGTTGGTTCCTGGACAGCGGTTCTTCCTGGCCCTGGTCAACGATCCGACCACCGCGACGAACGATTTTGAGATTGTGGTCACGTTCGACAGCACGGCCACCACCTTTGCCGCGCGGACTGGCGGTCCCGTGTCCGGCGGATTGGCGGCGAGTTCCGGGGGCTCGACGCCGCAGGTGGACCAGTATCAGTTCAACGTCTACACGGGCGAACCGCGGGTGCATTTCGACGTGAAGGACCTTTCGGGCGATGTCCGCGTGCGATTGCGGCGCGGCGCGATCCCGAACAGCGCCAGTTATGACTTCGAACTCGACATTGTGGGTTCGAACTACTCCCGCACGACGATTGAGCCGGGCGCGGGGCTGCCGTTGATCGAGGGAGCCTGGTTTGCCTCGATTGAGAACATCGGAGCCACGGCCGCGAGTTATGACATCGAGATCGTCGGAGAGAACGCGGCGCCTGTCCTCGATCCGATCTCGGACTTCGCGATGAACGAGGGCGGGACCCTCAACTTCGCCGCGACGGCGACGGATCCGAACACGCCGTTGACCTACACGCTCCAGGCCGCGCCGCCCGGAGCCACGATCGGAGCGCAGAACGGCGTCTTCAACTGGACCCCGACCGAGGCGCAGGGACCGGCCGTCCACACGGTGACCCTGGTGGTCACCGACAACGGGGCTCCGAAATTGAGCGCCACGCAGACCTTCAACGTCACGGTGGCCGAGGTGAACCAGGCCCCCGTGCTTCCGGCCTTCGGCAACCTGGTCATCAACGAGGGCGACACCCTCGCTGTCCCGGCGGGCGCGATCGAGTATGACATCCCGGCGAACGCGCTGAGCTACCGCCTGGCCTCCGCTCCGAACGGCGCGACCATCAATCCCGCGACCGGGGCCATCTCCTGGACCGCGGGCGAAACCCATGGCGGCGCGACCTACCTGTTTGACGTCGTGGTCACGGACGACGGTTCGCCGGCGGCCAGCGCCTCGGGAAGCTTCCAGGTTGCCGTGGCGGAGCTGAACTCCGCTCCGGTGATCGAAGCGATCGAGGACCTGGCCATTCTGGAACTGGACACGTTGCGCATCACCAACGTCGTCACCGACGCGGATATTCCCGCCAACGCGCTGCTTTTTGCCCTGGAAGCCGGCGCGCCCGCCGGGATGACCATTGATCCTCTCACCGGCGTGATTGACTGGACCCCCACGGAGTCCCAGGGACCGGGAGTTTACCAGGTCGGGGTCGTGGTGACGGATAACGGAGCTCCGGTGAAAAGCGCGATCGAGCGCTTCAAGGTGACCGTGTTGGAAAAGAACCAGGCGCCAGTCCTTGAACCATTGGGGGATCTAGTCGCGGATGAGGGGGAACTTGTAAGCCTGATCGCCTTGGCGACGGATGCGGACCTCCCGGCGCAGGGGCTGACGTTCAGTCTGGCCGGCGCGCCGGCGGGGATGACCATCGACGCCGGCAGCGGCGCGATTGAGTGGACGCCGACCGAGGCGCAGGGGCCGGCTGACTATACCTTCCTGGTCGTGGTCACGGATGACGCCGCCTTGCCGGCGAGCGACTCCGAGACGGTCACGATCACCGTCAACGAGGTCAACTCGCCGCCGGTCGTCACGCCGATCACAAGCGTCTCGGTCGCGGAATCGATGCCGATCGCGTTCCAGGCGACGGCGATTGACCCCGATCTGCCGGCGAACAGCCTGACCTTCTCATTCTCTTCCGCCGTTCCCACCGGCGCGACCCTGGACCCGGTCACCGGGGACTTCGCCTGGACGCCGAGCGAGGCGCAGGGGCCGGGTTCCTACATGATTGCCATCACGGCCACGGACAACGGCGTTCCGGCGTTGGCCGGCACGGCGTTCTTCACGGTCACCGTCGGCGAGATCAACGAGGCTCCGGTCTTGACGCCGCTGCCCGTGCAGAATGTCGTCGAAAAGACCAGCCTCGGGTTCCGCGTTCCGGCCGCGGATGTGGATCTGCCGGCGAACAAGCTGACCTTCAGCCTGGAGCCCGGCGCGCCCGCCGGCCTCTCCATCAATGCTTCCGTCGGCCAGGTCAGTTGGCGGCCTCTCGAGCACAACGGGCCGAAGGACTATTCCTTCGACGTGCGCGTCACCGACAACGGGAATCCTGTTCTCAACGATGTGCAGACCTATCACGTCCGGGTGCTGGATGGAAACACCGCTCCGGTCCTGTCGCCCATCGGCGGCAAGTCGATCCCCGAGGAGCAGACGCTCAGCTTCACGGCGACGGCGACGGATTCGGACCAACCGGCGGACACAATGACCTACTCGCTGGAACCCGGCGCGCCCGCCGGAGCCGCGATCGATCCGGCCAGCGGCCTGTTCACCTGGACGCCCTCGGAGGCGCAGGGGCTGCAGATCTACACGGTCGGGATTCGTGTGACAGACAGCGGCGTCCCCGCAATGAGTGACACGCGGACTTTCACGATCTCTGTCGGCGACGTGAACCGCCCGCCGACCCTTGCCCCGATCCCGGATGCGGCGGTCAGCGAGGGACAACAGTTGCTCGTCCAGTTGTCGGCGACCGACCCGGACATCCCTGCGAATTCCCTGATCTATCGCCTGGAGCCCGGCGCGCCCGCCGGAGCTTCCTTGAACCCGATCAGCGGTCGGTTGAGCTGGACCCCGACAGAGTCGCAGGGGCCGGCGACGCACACGATCGGCGTCCGGGTCGGAGACAGCCAGGATCCGGAACTCAGCGATGTGAAGACATTTGATGTCGTCGTGGGCGAGGTGAATACGGCTCCCGTCCTTGAACCGATAGGAGATCTGGCCTTCGATGAGGGGGGGCTCATGCGCATCGACGCCGCCGCGACCGACGTCGATCTGCCGGCCAACCGCCTGACCTTCAGTCTTGATCCGGGCGCACCGACGGGCATGACCGTGGATTCTGTCACCGGCGTCATCGACTGGACGCCGGACGAAACGGTCGGTCCGGATGAATTCACCATCACCGTGCGGGTCACGGATGACGGGGAAGGGGCTCTCGACGATTCCGAGACCCTGACCATCTCCATCCGCGAGGTGAACGCGGAGCCCGTGCTGGCCCCGATCGGCGACCTCGCCGCGGACGAACTGCAGCCCCTTGCCTTCACGGCTTCGGCCTCGGACGCCGACCTGCCGGCGAACACGTTTTCCTTCTCGTTGGTCGGCGCGCCAGCCGGAGCCTCGATCGATCCCGTGAGCGGCCAGTTCGCCTGGACTCCGTCGGAACAACAAGGACCGGGCGTTCACACGTTCCAGGTGGTTGTGACCGACAACGGCGCGCCCGTGAGGTCCGCCAGCGAGACCATCTCGGTCACCGTCGGCGAAGTGAACGTCGCTCCCGCGATCAGCGGCATAAGCGATCCCTCGGTGGACGAAAACGCGACCCTGAGCCTGCAGATTCCGGCGACCGACGCGGATGTTCCGGCGAACGGGCTCAGCTTCACGTTGGAGCCGGGCGCGCCCGACGGCATGGCGATCGACGCCGCAAGCGGTCTCGTGACCTGGACGCCCGGCGAATCGCTCGGCGGCGGAAATTTCCCGGTCACCGTGCGGGTGACGGATGATGGCTCGGGCGCCTTGAGCGGGACCCGGTCGTTCACCGTGCATGTCATCGACCGCAACTCCGCGCCCGTCCTTGTCGCGATTCCAGAGCAGTCGGTGGAGGAGGGGGCGGCCCTTGGACTGACGGTTTCCGCTTCGGATTCCGACGAGCCCGCCGATGCTCTGACCTTCAGCCTTGATCCCGGCGCTCCCGCCGGCATGACGATCAATCCCGATTCGGGCGCGCTGGCGTGGACGCCGTCCGAGAACCAGGGGCCCGCGAAGCATGCGGTCACCGTGCGCGTCACGGACAACGGCGAAGGCGCTTTGAGCGACACGGTCACCTTTGAGGTGACCGTAAGGGAGGGCAACACCGCGCCGGATCTCGCTGCAATCTCCGATCAAACCGTCCGGGAGGGGGAGACACTCTCCGTGACGGCGGTTGCGACCGATGCGGACGAACCGGTGAACATCATCAGCTACCGCCTTGAATCAGGTTCTCCGGCAGGAATGACCATCAACGCGGGGACCGGCTTGATCTCCTGGACGCCAACCGAGGCGCAGGGCCCGGGCTCCTACTCGGTTTCGGTCAGGGCCACGGATGACGGGGCCGGTCAGCTCTCCGATATCGAGACCTTCACGGTCACCGTTTCCGAGGTGAACCGTGCGCCCACGCTGGCCGCTATTGACAACCGCTCCATCGACGAGGGCGCGGAATTGAGCCTGAACGCCGCGGCGACCGATCCCGACCAACCGGCGAACGTCCTGACCTATTCACTGGCATCCGGCGCGCCCGCCGGAGCCTCCACCGACCCGGCCAGTGGAGCCTTCCGCTGGACGCCGGCCGAAACCGACGGCGGCCAGAGTTTCGCGATCACCATTGTTGTTACGGACGACGGGGAGGGGAGCCTTCAGGACACGGAAGTGTTTGTCGTCACCGTGCGGGATGTAAACAGTCCGCCCGCTGTGACGTCCATCCCGGATCGGACGGTTGCTGAGACCGAACGGCTGACCGTCGCCGTATCCGCAAGCGATGCGGATGTGCCCGCGGACACTCTTGCCTATTCCTTGGCGCCGGGAGCTCCGGCTGGAATGACGATCGATCCGGCCACGGGCGAGATCGGCTGGACGCCGACCGAGGCGCAGGGCCCGGGCGTGTATCCCGTCACCGTGGTGGTGCGTGACAACGGCGCGGGCGCCTTGGCTTCCGAAACGGGCTTCTCCGTCACCGTCACGGAGGCCAACACGGCGCCGGTCTTGGCTGCCATCGGGAATGCTTCTGTGGCGGAGGGGCAACCGTTGGCCTTTGTCGCGACCGCTTCCGATGTGGACGAACCCGCCGACGGAATCTCATTCAGCCTCGCGCCGGGCGCTCCAGAGGGAGCGGTGATCGATCCTGAAACCGGCGCCTTCGCCTGGACGCCAGGCGAGGCCGATGGTCCGGGTTCATTTGAGATCACGATTGTGGCGACCGATGACGGCGAGGGCGCTTTGAGTGATTCGGAAACGATTGTTGTCACCGTCACCGAGGTCAACGAAAGCCCGGTCCTGGGCGCGCTGGACGTGCTTGAGTTGGATGAGGGAAGTTCGCTAGCGCAAGCCGTTCCCGTGACGGACGCGGATCTGCCGGCCAACGCGCTTACGTTCAGCCTCGCACCTGGCGCGCCCGCCGGCGTCGCGATCGATCCGGTCACCGGTGTTCTGAGCTGGACGCCGACCGAGGCTCAGGGGCCGGCCACGCATGAAGTCACCGTGGTTGTGACCGACGATGGGGAAGGCGCCTTGTCTGATTCCCGGACCTATTCCCTCCGCGTTATTGAAGTCAATGTCGCGCCGGTTCTTGAGCCGATTGCCGCCATCACGGTGGATGAAGGGGAGCCCGCGACCTTCACGGCCACGGCGTCGGACATCGACAGCCCGGCGAACGGAATCAGCTACAGCCTGGCGGCAGGCGCGCCTTCCGGGGCATCGATTGATCCCGCCTCCGGGGCCTTCAATTGGACGCCATCCGAAGCGCAGGGGCCGGGGGACTTCGTTGTGCGGGTGATTGCGACGGACGACGGCAGCCCGGCCTTGAGCGTTGCGCGCGAGGTCGCCATCCGCGTCAATGAGGTCAACGATGCCCCGCGTCTGCTGGCGATCGCGAGTCAGACCGTGATCGAATGCGCCGACCTGAGCATCGTCGTCTTCGCGTTCGACGATGACCGTCCGGCCCAGCAGTTGACCTTCAGCCTGGGCGAGGGCGCGCCGGAGGGCGCGGCCATCGATCCGGTGTCCGGCATCCTGACGTTCCGCACGCCGCCCGGAACCGGCAGCCACGAGATCACCGTCATTGTCACAGACAACGGGACGCCGGCGAAGACCGCCTCGCGGACGTTCACCGTGACCCACAACCCGCTCCCGCTGAGTGTTGTCACGCTGGCGGACGCGACCGCGAACGAGGGTGTTGCGGACGACTGCAACAGCTTCAAGCGCTTCTTCAAGTTCACGATTCCGGCCACGGCAAACCGGGCGTTGTTCGAACTCTACGATCTTACCGCGGACGCGGACCTTCTCCTGCGGAAGGGCGATCTGCCAAGCGCCAGTCTGTTTGATGCGGCGAGTTCCACGGAGGGCGCTGCGTCCGAGAAGATCGTGGTTCCCTTGGCCGGCGTCGGCGCGGACATCGCCGGGGACTGGTATGTCGCGGTCCGCAACCGAAGCGCCGGGAAGGCGTCGTTCAAGGTGCGGGCCACGGTGCCGGCGATCGTGGAAGGCGGGTCCATGTTGATCAGCGGCGACCCCATCGAATTGGAGACGGCGCCGATTGTCTCTGCGACGGAAAACCCGACCCTCAACTTCCCCACGATCCGCGGCGAGAAATACGTGGTCGAGATCTCCGACAACCTGATCGACTGGACCGTGCTGACCGAGATCGTGGTCACGGATTCCAACACCTCCGTCGTCGATCCGACCCCGTTCCTCACCCAGACCCGTCGTTTCTACCGCATCCGCCAAGTCCCGCAGTAGGCGGGATTCATCGGGGCGCGGGATTTATCCCGCTTCAACGTTGGATGGCGCGGCGCTGTGGGGCCTTCCGAAACTGCGGGTTGTCGGCGATTGAAGCGGAGTGAACACGGCGCCCCGCGTCCGGCTCCATCCAAGGAGGGGCGACGATCTTGTCGCCGTGCCGGCAAAGCCGGCACAAAGGCATTCGGCGTATCCCTCGACTGTGGTTGATCCAAGGCGTTCCTCTCGGAATCGGGCGCCTTTCTGGCCCTTTCAGGGCCACGGCGACAGGAATGTCGCCGCTCCTTGATGGCGTCAGTGGGGATGTTTCGTTACGCCCCTGCCACAACGACTTCAATTCCCTTCCTCCTTACCGCCTCGAGCAGTTCCTCGTCCGCGCCCTGGTTGGTGACGATGACATCGATCTCCTCCAGCGCGCAGAGGGTGGTGAGGGACTGGCGGCCGAATTTCGAGGAATCGAGGCAGAAGATCACCTTGCGGGCCGCTTTCATCATGGCCTTCTGGATGTCGATGAGCAGCACATGGGAATTGCTGACGCCGTCCGGGGTGATGCCGCCGGAACTCATGATGGCGACGTCGGCCTGCATCTTCACGAAAGCCTCGACCGCCAACGGACCCACCAGCACGCCGAGGCGGGGATAAATCACGCCGCCGGAAAGCACGACTTCGACCTGGTGGTTGGAGGCGTAGAGATTCGCCACGGGAAGGGAGTTGGTGATGATGTGCGGCGTCTTGGATTCCAGATACTTCGCCACGTGGAAGACGGTGGTGCCGCCGTCCATGATGATTGTCTGATTAGGCTCGACCAGCGCGGCGCAGGCCTGACCGATCAGCTCCTTCTCGGAAAGTTGTCGTTCGTCGCGTTGCGTAAAAACGAATTCGTCGGAAGCCGGCGCCACCAGTCGTGCGCCGCCATGAGTGCGGCGGACCGTCCCCGTGGATTCCAAGGTGGTCAGGTCCCGGCGAATGGTGGAGGCCGAGACATCGAGTTGCTCGGAGAGCTCGTCCAATGAGGCAAACTCCACCTTGCGCAGGTGGTCCTCAATTCGCTTTTGACGCTCTTCGGCGGTCATTCTGAAACTTGTGTGACAGATCTTGGAAAGTTTTGCAAGAAATTGGTTGACAGTTTTTGGAAACTTTTGAAAAGTGCGCCCAATCCTTTGAACCGGTATGCGTTCAACGACGAACCGACACGAATGAACACGACTCATGAGCTTGATGAAAGGGGCGGAAACGTCGGGCGGTTGACGTCTGCGTCTGCTTACCAGTCTCACTCGTGTGTCTTGGTTTTCATCCGTGGTTGCCGTCCCGCCTGAGAAGTCATGTCGAACAACACTGCCATTCCCCACAGAGCCGCCATCGAACACCTTGTTCGTAAAGCGGTGTATGAACGAATGGGGCGGCCCGCTCCCAAAAGCGCCGGCGCGCCGAACCCGTTGCTGGTCAACGTCAGCGCCCGTCACTGTCACCTGACTCCGGAGGCCGTGGAGGCCCTGTTCGGGAAGGGCTACGAGCTCACACCGATGAAGTGGCTGTATCAGGAAGGGCACTACGCGGCGAAGGAGACGGTGACCCTGGTCGGTCCCCGCAAGCGGGTGATCGGCAACCTCCGCATTCTCGGGCCCTGCCGACCGTTGAACCAGGTCGAGCTGGCCTACACGGATTCAGTGGCCCTGGGCTTCGACATTCCCCTGCGTTCATCGGGCGACACCGCCGGCACCCCGGGCTGCATGCTGATGGGGCCGAACGGCTTCTTCGAGATGGAGACCGGCGTGATTCGCGCGGCGCGGCACGTGCACATGCATCCCTCGGACGCCGATTACTACGGGGTCAAAGACAAGGACATGATGAAGCTCCGGGTGGGGGGCGCGTGCGGCGTTGTCTTTGACGAACTGCTGGTGCGCATGGATGAAAAGGTCAAGCTGGAGGTGCATATCGACACCGACGAGGGCAACGCCTGCAATCTGAAACCCGACACCTTTTGTGAATTGATCAAGTAGCTATCGGTAATCTGTGATTGGAAACCAGCAACCGGACACGAAGCAAGCAGGCTGAAGCGCCCACAACCAGTCACCAGCCACGAATCACCAATCACCAACAACAAATTTCACTCAACTCTCAACCCTCAACCACAAACTACTCAATGAGCGAAGCATTAGGAATGATCGAGACCAAGGGCTACGTCGGCAGCGTTGAAGCCAGCGACGCCATGGTCAAAGCGGCCAATGTCAATCTGACCAAGTCGGTCCCGATTGGCGGCGGATTCATCACCGTCCTCGTCAAGGGCGACGTCGGCAGCGTCAAGGCTGCGGTCGATGCCGGGGCGGCGGCGGCGGACAAGGTCGGCGAACTCGTCAGCTCCCACATCATCGCGCGTCCGCACGAGGATCT
>JAYPFK010000008.1:0-189250 GCA_038126235.1 Verrucomicrobiales bacterium | reverse complement strand
AGGCCTTGAGGCCGGCGTATTGGGCGATCTCGGCGTAGGTGTTGTCGCCGCGGTTCAGGAAGAGGGTGTTTTGCATGATCTGCGGACGGTTGAAGATCTCGCCGATGGCGACAGGCGAGGGGCGCATGTCGCCCATCTGGGTCTTGCGGCGGTCGTGTCGCCGGCTGAGCATGTCGACAGTGAAGAAGTCCCAGGCGCCGTCGGTGTTGATGTCGGCAAAGTCGACGCCCATGGAGAAGTTGGAGGAACGGCGCAGGGCCCCGGAGGGCGCTGCTGTGAAGCGTCCCGTTCCATCGTTGATCCAGAAACGGTCAGGGCTGTCGAAATCATTGCAAACGTAGAGATCGGGGTCGCCGTCGCCGTCGGCGTCACGGAATTGCGCGCCGAGGCCCCAGTCGTTGAGCAGGCTGGTTCCGTTCCTGCTGCCATCCCGGAAGAAGCGGTTCATCTCCACGGTCTTGAAGTTCCCGGTCCCGTCGTTCAACAGGAGCGAATCCGGTGCGCCGCGCTCGAGGACATCTATGAAGCCGCCGGTGGCGGACTTGCCGACCTTCAGCATGAACGCCGCTTGGAAGGCGGGATCCAGCGGTTGCCCGGCGCGGAAACGCCGCATCTGTTTGCTAACCAGTTCCTTGAACTTCTCCGGTCGCATCGATTCCCGGGCGAACCGTTTCCGGTACCGAGGCAGATAGAGATCCAGATCTCCGTCGCCGTCCACGTCGGACAACGCGCAGCTCGTGGCGCCGCCTTTGGCGGCGACGGCCTTGCTGGTCAGGCGTCTCGTCTCGGCGAACTTCCCGGTTCCATCGTTGATCAGGAGCCAGTCTCCGCCCGCCAGCGACGTCGCAAGAAGATCGAGGTCGGAGTCGCCGTCGATGTCCGCGAAACAGACGCCCACGCTTTGGGGTAGGACCATCCGGGGCAGCCGCCGGTCCGTTTCGTCGGCGAAGCGCCATTCGCCCAGATTTCGATAGAGCCGCCGCCGGCCGTCGTAGGAGGCGAAGCAGAGATCGATTCGGCCGTCGCCATCCACATCGCCGGCCGCGACCCCGCAGTTGACGATTGGACTTTCGGCGTCTCCGGCGGCCGGGGGCATGGTCACCCCGCTTTGCTCGGAGATCTGCGCGACGAATCCGCCTTTCCCGCGCGGTCTCGGGAGAACGGCGGTTTCCGCCCCGGTAATTGCGGCTGCTTGGACAGCCGCTTCGGGCAGCGGGATGAGAAGCGAAACACACAGAAAGACCCCAGGTTTCCAACGAGGGGTAGGCTTGTCTAAAATCCGTCCCATCAGGGGCGAAACTATTACATTTAGTTCTTAAATAAAGAAAAAGTGTTACAAAAGGATTCGTATTGCCTAGCGAGGTTGGGTTGTCGTGTTTTCCAGCAACATCAGGGAAACGCCTTCGCTCAACCAACGGCGGTTCAATTCCTCGGGGACGTAGGCGGTCCTTCCGGCTCCTCGTCGGACGGACCCCAGAACGAGGTCGATGTCACCGTCGCCATCGACATCGGCCGGTTCCATGGCGATCCACCGGCCTGCCTTGGCCTGCTCGCACGTATGCGGGACGAAATTCCAGTTCCCGTCGTTCCGCAGGTAGACGAAGCCCTCCTCCGGCGCGCTCGCGAAATTGGGATAGTAGGCGGTCGCCGCGATATCCAGATCTCCGTCGCCGTCGAAGTCCCGGGCCACGGCCTTGGTCGCGCCGTGGAGCGGAAAGAACCAACGCTCCGTGAACCCCAGTTTGCCGTCGTTCAGGTAGATCCGCACTCCGTGGAAGCTCCGGGGAGGGGACGGGAAATCCCCGCTGTCGCCGTTGGCCGTGAGGATGTCCAGATCCCCGTCCGCGTCCATGTCGACCAACTCGAACCAGGTGTGGCCGAAGGCGGGTTGACGCATGAAGGCCAGCCGTTGCTCGAAGTTCCCTCGACCGTCGTTCAGGAAAAGGAAGAACCCCTCGATTGCGGAGGCGACCAGGGCCGCTATGTCGGGATCGCCGTCCCCGTCCAGATCCCGGATTTCCGTCCGGACGGCGCCGGGCTTTGGATAGAGCTCATGCTCGGCGAATGTTCCGTCGGCCTGCCCTTCGAACCATGCCAGCTTCCCGGTGTAGTAACCGAACATCGCCACCAGCCAGTCGCGCGCGCCGTCGCCGTTCAGGTCGGCGGACTGCGCGTGCGCCGGGCGGTGAAGGTTGTCGAGGACGGTCGTCGCCGGCTCCAACCGCCCGTCCTTGCGCGCGAGGCGAACAATCTTGCCGGTGGCGCGTTCGGAGGGGAAGAAGTCGCCGATGCAGGTCACATAGACGCCTTCTTCTGTGGGCTCAATCCCGACCGGGAAGCGGCCGATCGCGGCGCTTTGAAGCGTCGTTCCATCCGGCTTCACCCGGTCGAGCGTGTGACTCAGGCCGTCGCCGACGAGCAGGTTCTTCGAAGTAGGATCAAACCGGACGGACAAGGCCATGGGTTCCCGTTGGCGGTAGGTCAGGATCTTGGGGCGGAAACCGGGAAGGCCGCGTTGCAGGGCCGGACGAGGCGGTTGGGGCGGGGGATCCACCGGGGCGTTCTTGTAGTAATAGGCGAAGATCTTGCCGAAGTCGTCGCCGGACATGGGCGGTTGGGTGAGCACGGCGCCGGAGCGTTGGATGGCGGGATGCTCCGGGTTGCCTTGGAATAGTTCCGGCGCGAAGCCCAGAATGTAAGCCATCCAGGGGAAAACCCCGATCTGCCATGTTTCCCGGGAAAACAGCTCGGGCTTCGGTTCCAGATGACAGGTCGCGCACAGGTTGCGGGCAAATTCCCGTCCCTCCGCCACCCGCTCATCGCTCAGGAACCCCGGCGGAGGCCCGCTTTGCGCGAACGCCGTGACGGAAGTCGCCAGCAGGAGCAATCCGGTGAGGGCGAACGTGGAATGGCGGGGCATGCGCGGAATCTACGTTTGGGGCGGCCTCTGAGAAAGGGCAAAGGCGGGATTGGCGCGGGGCGGGCGCGAAGGCGTCCTTGACGCCAGACTCGCGGGGTTCGACCAGGGACCACTGCTCCTTGCCTGACCGCTTTCACCCCCTCCGGGGTTTTAGTATGGGCTCGACGGAGTCTCTCCCCACCGGCTTCTCGATCCTTCCGGTCGCCCGGAGCCCTGATGACCGCGAAGTCGGGTGTGGTCCGGTGTGAGAGAGAATGGCGTGGAGACAGCGGCAAAGCGCCTGAAGCGGGTTGGGGAGAGACTCTGTCGAGCCCGGTTCAATTTCCTGAAGGGACATTCACCAGCTGTAGGGCGTCGATCGACACGTAGCCGTCCGTGCCGGCGTTCTTGATCGTGATCGCCGCCGGTTGATCGGGGGTGAAGCGGTAGATGCCGAGGGAAGTGAAGTGGGCGTCGATCGGCGGCGGGAGTTTCTGGTTCACCTTTGCCAGGGCGACGTCGTCGGCGTGGATGATTTCGACCGGGACGTTGCCCGCGCGGTTCGGCGCGGAGGTGTAGGCAAGACGGACTTCGTAGTGACCGGTTGTGGGGACGGTCAGCCGGAAGCGCGCCTGGAGTTTGCCCTTGTCCGTGTCGCCGTCGTGGGCGGCGGAGCCGTCGAGCGGATCGCCGTAGCTGCTGTGCTTCCACGCGCCGAGCAGCTCGGCCTCCTCGTCGTCGGCCACGATTCCGGGAAGGCCCGCGGTCAAGGGGATGTCGAGTTCGAGCACGGCCTTCTGTTCGCGCAGCCTGTCCCGCAGTCCCGTGACGTTGATCGACTGGACGGGGCGGTCCTCCCGGACCGCCATCGCGGCCGCGATGCCCGAGGCGTGGCCCAAGGCCATGTAGACGGGCTCCATGCGGAGGGAGCAATACGCGATGTGCGATGCGGACAGGCAGACCGGCACGAGGAGGTTCTCGCATTCCGCGCGCTTCGGGGTGAGGGAGCGGAAGGGGATCTGGTAGGGCTTCACCGACACGTCCTGGAAGGAGCCTTCGTCGCGGATCGTTCCGTCCTCGGCCAGGATCCGCTGCACGATGTGGCAGTCGATGACAAAGGAGCCCATGGCCACGCTGTCGGGCTTGACGATGGCGCGCTGCAGGTCGCGCTGGGTCATGACGTGTTCGCCGATCATGCGTCGCGCCTCGCGGACGTAGAGCGCGTAGGGCCAGTGGCCATTGTCGGTGAACTCGTCGCGGCAGAGCCCCCAGGCGTTGGTCTCTTCGCGCAGGTTCGCGGGCACGCGTTCGTCATAGCCGAGAAACCAGAGCATGCCCCGGATGTGGTCGGCGTGTTCGTGGCGGATGCGTTCGCGGGTCGCCAGATCGCCGGCGGGGTAGGCGGTGTTGGCGCCGGGTTGGTCGGTGGAGACGAGTCCCTGCGCGTTGAGGTCGAACTTGCCTTCGGCGATGGGGCCGAGATGAAACAGCCGGCCGAAGCGCACGCCGGGATAGGCCCGGATCAAGCGCAGCAGCAGTTCGTAGCGGGCGGGATCGTAACCCGCCGGCCGGGAGAACGGCGCCCGGATGTCCGGTCGGCGGGTCACGCACAGGCGGTAGTTGTAGGATTGAGTGAGTCCGTCGGCGTCGCCCGGTTTGAGGTCCGGCGCGCGGCGCACGCCGAAGATGGGTTCGCCGCGCGCGTCGAGGCCGGAGATTTCGGCGGGCGTCCCATGCACGTAGTGGGGGCCCTCGGCGCCCAGCCCCCGGCATTGGCTTTCCATCACCTCGGTTGTGCGGGGGCGGATGGGCATGGGGTGATAGCCCGCCAAGGCTTCGTTGTATCGATCCCGACTCTCTCGGCCGATGATGCAGCCTACGCCGGCCTTCGCCATCAGGTCGCCCTCGTAGCTCGCGTCGATGAACGCCTTCCCGGCAAAACGGCGGCCGTCGGCCGTCTGGATTTCGACAATGCGACGCCCGCGCAGGAAGACTTCGCGCAACGGGGCGTCGCGGACGACCGTCACCTGCGCCTCGCGCAGCATGGCCTTGAAGGTCTCGAGGTTGACGCGCGGCTCGGCATACCACATGGACTTTCCGTGGTAGCGCGCGGCAGCCCGGGTGAAGAACTCGCGGGCCAGGCCGCCGACCGTTTCCTCCTTGCCGACATCGCTGCGCGACAAACCGCCGGTCACCAGCCCGCCGATCCACTGGGACGGCTCCACGACGACGACCGAGCCGCCTTCGCGCGCCGCGGCGACGGCTGCCACGATCCCCGCCGGGGAACCGCCGTAGACGACCACGTCGTGGTTTGCCGCTGCGGCGGATTGAAGCGCGGCGACGGCCAGCCCGATCAGAAGGGGGCTGCGGAGTCTGGAGGGCGGCAGGAATGAGCGGATCATGAGTGGGACCGTTTTGCGGATCGGCAGGAAATCTGGCGGGGCAGCCAACATCGCTCAAGCCCGGAGCGCTCCCAGTCCATGGCGCTTCACGGCATCCTCGCTCGTGCGACGCGCAGCGCACAGCGACCGTCCTCTCCGCTCTGCGTTGAAGCGGAATCAATTCTGCGCCGCGGGACACAAAAAAAGGACGCCCACTCGGGCGTCCTTTCTGGAAACGTGACGGCAGCGCGGTTCAGGCCGGCTGTTCGGCGGCGCCGTCCTCGCTCGGAGCGGGAGCCGCGGGGGCGGCCGGGGCCTCCGGCGTGGCGGGCTCTTCCGGAGCCGCAGGGGCGGCGGCTTCCGATCCGCGCGGCGGGAGCTTCTTCTCCACCGGGACCTTTTCCAGGTTCGCGAAGCGGGGCAGGCCATTGACCATGGGCAGCTTGAGCTCCCCGGCGATCAGCGGCTTGGCGTATTCGATGAACTTCTCGTTGGGCAGGAAGCCGTCGGGCGTGATCCACTCGCGCGGGATGAGGTTCTCGACGTTGGCGATGTCGCCCAAGGGTTGATGCCCGGTCGTCCAGACGTAAGGTTCGCCCTCCGCGTTGGTGCGCTTGATGGTGATCATGTAGCCGCTCTTGCCGCCGATGGCCGCCTTGACCGCCGAGACGCCGCAGGCAAAGGCCTCCTCGACGTCGATCTCGCTCGCGAAGTGGGCGGCGGCGCGCTGGGCGTAGCCGAGCTTCACCGTGCGGGTCTTGGCGCCGAGATTGTCCTCGACGATGTTCTTCACAAAGTCGGCGGCGCCGGAAAGGACCGCGTGGCCGAAGGAATCCACGTTCTTCTTGTCCGCCGCGAGTTCTTTGCCTTCGGCGTCCTTGAGTCCCTCGCCCACAACCACGACGGCGAACTTCTTCTCGTCGAGAACGGACTTGATCTTCTCCAGGAACTTCGCCTCGTCGAACGCAACCTCGGGCAGCAGGATGATGCTGGGGGAGCCGGTGGCGCAGTTTTCGCGGGCCAGGACGGTTCCGGCGGCGATCCAGCCGGCGGCGCGGCCCATGACCTCGATGATCACGCAGGCGCCCGCGTCCGTGGCCATGCTGGCGACGTCGGTGGCGACCTCCATCACCGTGGCGGCGTTGTACTTGATGACCGAGCCGTAACCGGGCGTGTGGTCGGTGTGAGGCAGGTCGTTGTCGATGGTCTTGGGCACGCCGATGACGCGCAGCTCGTAGCCGCGCTTCTCGGCCTCCAGGTGCACCTTGTGGGCGGTGTCCTGGGAGTCGTTGCCGCCGGCGTAGAAGAAGTAGCGGATGTTGTGCGCTTCAAAGACCTGGAAGAGGCGGTCCATGTCCTTGGCGGCCTCGTCGGGCTTGCCCTTGAAGTCGATCTTGTAACGGCAGGTGCCGAGGGCGGCGCCGGGCGTGTGCTTCAGATCCTCGATCGAGCTCTGCTTTTCCTCGTAGAGGTCCATCAGGTCCTCGTTGAGAATGCCGAAGATGCCGTTGCGGCCGCCATAGATCTCCTCGATCTGATCCATGTGCTTGCCGGCCTCGTGGATGACGCCGGCAACGCTGGCGTTGATGACGGAGGTCGGACCGCCCGACTGGGCGACCAACAAATTTCCAACTAGTTCAGACATAAATTTCCGCTTTCTAAGGGCGCGGGCCGGCGAATCGCCGCCGGAAAACACCCCGGTTTGGTTGAAACGAGGCGCGACCTTGCCAATTGCCGGAACCGGTGTCAAAGCGAATTGGGGGTGGGATTCAAGCTCCAAGCTCCCAGCTTCAAATCCCCAAAAAGCTCCAGATGCCAGGGGCCAAAGGGACGGGTGTTGGACGCGCCTGCGGGTCGGTGGCCGGGGCTGTCGGGGATCGGCGGCACAGACCGCCGCTACAAACCCAATCGATGTAGAGGCGCGTTTATGACCGCCTCAATTCAAACCAAGCGTGATCACTCCCGAGAGGCTGGTCGCCGTCGCAGCTTACGATTCGCACGGGCTTGGGAACTGACCTGGCTTGGGTTGCCGTCAACGTTGCCGCGGCTGGTCTTCGACACAGCCGCGCTCCATCCCCGGCCTACTCCGCGCCGGTCCGGCCGAGCAGTTGGTTGATCTCGGGCTTGGTGGCGAGGAGGATCTCCCGGATGGCGCGGCGTTCGCGGGAGGGCAGGTGGCGGAAACCGTCCGGCGGTTCCTCGCTTTCCAGGATCTCGAACATCTTCACGTAGACGGCGCGCTTGAGGACGGGGGGGAGATTCTCAAAGGCCTCGGAATAGATCATGTAGCTGCAACGGTACTTGAAGAGGCGGGTCTTGAGATCGAAGTCCCTCAGGCTGCGCCCCTCGGCGTCCGCTTTCCGGTTCTTGCCGAAGGCCTTCTCAAAGTCGCCCGTCCCCTCGATACCGCCGTCGGGCAGGGAAATCTCGTCCTTGAACAGGAGATACTCGACGAGGTCGTCGCGGGCGCCGTTGAGGACGGTGAGCAGCGTGCCGGAGGGTTCGTCGGGTTCGGGTTCGCCCAGGGCCTTGTAGATGTTCTTCTGGTAGTCGGCCCACTTGCGGACGCGAAGCATGGAACGGGAAAGGCGGTTGTGCATCTCGCATTGGTGCTCGAGGACCATGAGGGCGACGATGTCGCTGTCCGGGCGCAGGTGCATGGAGGTGTCGAACTTCTTGCCGAGGTCGGTGACGTTGGCCCCGGCTTCGGTGTCGATGCTGGCGTCGTTGCCGTGGAGCTTGGCGATCTCGTTGCCCATGTGGCGGACGTCGCCATGCTTGCCGGTGACGTACCAGCCGCCCCAGCGCTTCTCCATGGGGCTGTCGTGTCCGATGACGAAGCCGCCGGCCTGCGTCATGGGATGGCCGTCGGGGTGGGGGAAGACGGAGCGGACGAGCACGCCGGGCCAGTAGCTGGTGCGGGAGCCGCCATGGCAGGAGAGGCAGTCCTTGCTACGCTTGATGCGGACCTTGAAGGGGTCCAGTTCGTAGAAGGTCAAGCCGAGCTTGGGGTCGTTGACGGTCAGCTCGAAGATGCCGCCGTAGGACCAGCCGAGGTAGACGTCATCATTGAAATAGATCGCGCGCGGGGTGCTGGGGCTGATCTTGGAGAGTTGCAGGCTGGTCTTGGAGAAGACCAGCACCTGGGATTCCTGCTCGATCCCGAAGGCGTCGAGGAAGGCCTTCAGCATGGGCTTGCCGTACTGCTCCATGCCCTTGAGTTCGCCGGCCTGCCATTGACGCTCGATCTTGGTGGCGATGTTGTCCGCCTCAGTCTCGCTGTAATTGATGGGCGGCTCCTCGTATTCGGGAACCAACTGGGCCACGGCGGCCGGGATCGCCGCGAAAGCCAGAAACACGGCGAGTGCGAAGACAGTTTGGGGGCGGACGGAAAGCATGATTCTCATGGGAATTACGCAAACAATTACGCGCAAGGCAACCGGCGAACCGAACAAAAATTGCCCGATTGCATGCCTGCATTGGTGTGGTCGCTGCCGGGGATCACCAGTTCTGAACCACGCGCGGCATGAATTCAGCGGCCATGCGCTGCGCTTCGACGACCAGTTCGGGAGTCAGTTTTTGTTCCAGCTCACTCCGGAATTTAGCGGCCTGCTCGGCGAACTCGGAGTCGGACACGGCGGCGAGGTTGAACCACTTGTGCGCTTCCAGGAAGTTCTGGGGGACGCCGTTGGTGTCGCGGTAGAGCTGTCCGAGGCAGAATTGCGCCCGGGCGTGGCCGCCTTCGGCCGCCCTGCGGCACCACCTGGCGGCTTCGCGCGCGTCCAGGGGGACATCACCTTCAGCCAGGCTGTATTCCAGGAACAGTTGATACTGAGCCTCCGCATCGCCTTCCTCCGCGCTCTGGCGGAGCGTTTCAATGTCGATGGTCTCGTTCATGACTTTGCCTTTCGTTTTGGGCGATCGCCAGACCGCCCCATCCAACCAAGCGTCTCCCTCTTCTGGTGACCTGTCCCATGGCCGATTGCCGAGGGAGGTCCGTTTATTGGCCGGAGGTTGCAGGCATCGGTCCGGTCGACACGAACATGGCAATTATCGATGGTCCACATTTTGCGGCTTTGCGGTATGGATGGAGGGTATGAAACCAAACCCTTCCTCCGCATCCGCCGCATTGCCGCGCAAGGGGCCGTGGTCGCATCGCTTTCTGGTCCTGTTGTTCAGCGGCATCCTCACCCTGTTGGTCTACTGGCTGCTGGGCTTTGCCCTGAACGACATAGGCACCTTCCCGGGGCCTGACATGCGCGAGATCGAGACGCGGCATCTGGACGCCGCCGCCGTCGCCAAGCAGGGGGAACTGGCGAAACAACTCAAGACGGCGCAGCGGGACATCAAGAACCAGGGGACGCGTCAGTCCGTTTTGCGCGGCAGCATCAGCGGGGCGCAGACGACCATCCGGCAATTGGAGGGCCTGCAGAGACTTGCGGTTGAGAAGGGGGTGGCGCTGCCCGAATCGGAGCAGGCGGCCCTGATCGAGGCGCGCGCGCTGTTCCTGGACGGCCAGAAGAAGAGCCAGGCGCTCAACGACAAACTCACGGAACTGAAGGAGACCGAGATCAGGTTGGAGGACGAGATGCGCGTCCTTAACGAAGGATTGGAAGTCCAGCGCCGCGCCGCGCGGGACGAATACGGCAGGTTGCGAGGGAAGCACAATCTGCTGGTGGCGACCCTGAAGCTCCTGTTCCTCGTGCCGGTGACGATCGCCATCTCATGGGTCTTTCGGAAGAAGCGCGACACGGTCTACCGGCCGCTCATCTACGCGACCGGAATCGCGGTCTACTGGAAGCTGGGTGTGGTCATGCACGAGTATTTCCCCGCCAAGCTGTTCAAGTACATCCTGATCTTTGTCGCGCTGGCCATCGTGTTGAAGGCTCTGGTCCACCTGCTCCGGCAGATCGTCGCGCCGAAGCGGGACTGGCTCCTGAAGCAGTATCGGGAGGCCTACGAGAAATTCCTCTGCCCGATCTGCGGCTACCCGATCCGGCGAGGGCCGCTCAAATACCTCTTCTGGACCTCGCGCAGCATCAAGAAGATGGTCGTGCCGGGGACCGCGGAGGCGGCCGCTGACGAGCCCTATGTCTGCCCCTGTTGCGCCACGCCGTTGTTCGGGAAATGCGGTGAGTGCGGAGAGGTTCGTCCCTCCCTGCTGCCGGCCTGCGATCATTGCGGGGCGGCCGGGGAAGAGGAGGAGGCGTTGAGCGGCTGATCAGGCTTGGCGTCCCTATTCCAGAAACGGGAACAGGGCATCGGAGATTTTTCTTGGGTCCACGTGCCTCGAGTTGCACATCACGACGACGCCGGTTCCCCGGTTTGG
Source organism: Verrucomicrobiales bacterium (assembly GCA_038126235.1). GTDB lineage: Bacteria > Verrucomicrobiota > Verrucomicrobiia > Limisphaerales > JAYPEY01 > JAYPEY01. The sequence goes on along the minus strand of JAYPFK010000008.1, from coordinate 178,641 downwards.
ATGGATTTCCAGGTTTGTCCGGGTCTTTTCCTGCGACCCTCCATGGTAGACCCTGAGATCGTCGCCTTCTCCCGAAACAAAGAACCCGAGCGCGTAGCGGATGGTCTCTCCCGAACGGGTCTTCTGACGTTCCCACATCCGATTACGGGTCGCGCGAGAGACCAGCCGGTCGTCCAACAGTCCGACGGCAAACTTCGCCAGGTCGTCGATGTTGGAGAGGAAGCCGCCGCCGCCGAGTTTCCAGCTCACATCCGTGTCGGTTGATCGGACGACAGCGCCGTCGCGTTTCAGGTAGCCCGCGGCGCGGTTGGGGATGTCGATCCACTGATAGTCCGGCTGCAACGTCGTCATTTCGAGAGGAAGCGCAATCCGGTTTCCCACCTGGTCCGCGAATTTCTCCTTCCCGGCGCGCTGCACGACGGCGCTGGCCAGAATGAACCCATGGGTGGTGTAGGAATACTTCTCGCCCGGCGCGGCGATCAGAGGGGATTCCCTGAATGTGTCCAGCGCCACTATGACATCCTCGAAGGGGTGGGGCGAAACGTAGGCAACCTCGGTGCGCACGACCGGTCCATTGGAGTAGTGGACGATTCCGCCGAGGTGCGAAAGCAGCATTCCCTGCGTGATCCTGGCGCCCTTGTCGGGGAATTCGGGGACGAGCTTCCGAACGTCGGCGTCGAGGTCCAGGCGGCCCTGTTCGACCAGCTGCATCGCAGCCACGGCGGTCAGGCACTTGGATAGGGAGGCCCAGCGAAACAAGGTCGAACGGTCCGTCCTGAGCTCGTTCTCCCGATCCGCATAACCGTAGCCCTTCAGCAAGATGATGCGATTGTTCCTGATGAGGCCGATCGCTGCGCCGACGGCTTCCTGTTCCCGCATCGCCGTCGACACGACCTCATCGATGCGATCCGCGGGAATCCCGGAAGGGCTCTGCGCCCAAAGGGGGAGTCCGGTCGCGAGCAGCGCGAGGATGAAGACGAGGGCGGATCGGTCGCGGATCTTGAGGGCGCTCATGCGCCTTTCATACAATCAGGATGGGTTGGCGACAATTCCGCGTCCTGCGTCTGAATCGCAGAACGCGGAACTCCGAAAAGAGGGCCGGCGGGGCTTTCGTTGGACTGCGATCCCGCTCATGACGGCGACGGCCCATCGCTGACGCCCCGGAGGCTGTTTCCGTGACGGCAACAGCCTGCCCGTCGTCGCCCGATTCAGGCGTGGAAGTCAGAAGACGTCCCGCAGTTCCCGCCAATCCTCCAGGCCTTCATGCCAATACAACGCCTCTTCGGTGAAGTGGCCCTCCTGGTAGGCTCCCCACAGCTCCGGCAGGCTGTAGGGGCCGTATTGTTGCTCGTTGTCGAGAATGGAGATCTGGGCGTCCGAAGGAATGGTCGGTCTCCAGGTCGCCTCCGCCTCCGCGGCTTCGGCCGCGGCCTGCTCGCGGGCTTTGGTCCGCTTCATCAGCGCCTTGAGCGGCGGCACGGCGGCCATGCCGGCCAGGAAGCCGCCGATGTGCGCTCCGTAGGCGATGCCGCCCATCTCGGAACCGGCGTTGAGAATCGCGCCCAGCACATCCGTGCCGAACCAGAAAGTGATGACCAGCCAGGCCGGCAGGAAGAAGTCGCCCGCGAACAGCCGGAAGAAGAAGAGAAAGACGTATTTGAATTCAATCTGACGCTTGTGCAGCAACAGCACAAAGGCTCCCATGCAGGCGGAGATTGCGCCGGAAGCGCCGAGCGTCGGGATGTCCGACGAAGGCCCCGTGGCCATGTGCGCCAGTCCCGCCAGAATTCCCGCGACAAGATACATGACCAGGAATCTTCCCCGGCCGACGATGTCCTCCACGCAGGAGCCGAAGAGGAACAGGTAGACCATGTTTCCCAGCAGGTGGAAGATGTCCGCATGGAGGAAACAACTGGTGAGGTAGGTGTGCCACGCCGACACGGCCGGAACCAACGTGAACAAATCGAACGCGCGGATGTAGGCTGTCTCGTTGGTGAAGAACAGGGCCATCATCACGAGGTGGATTGCGGTGTTGATCCCCATGAGGGTGAAGGTGACCACGGGCATGCGGTCAGCCTTGTATTCGACGCCGACGGGAATGATGAAAAACATGGCGGGTGCGAATCCTCGTGTTGCGGCGTTTGTAGCCCATTGTGGCCGGGGCGGCAATCGGGGAAAACGGCGCCTTTTCCCATGGCCTTACGTGTGACCTGTATCGACACCCTCCTGACGCGAAAGTCGCGGGGCGGGCGGGGCTTGTCCTGAATGAGTCGCGCGGGGAATGATCGCGTCGGCTCACCGGGAAAGTTCGTCCAACCGCTCCATGAATTGACGAACCGGGTGAACCCTTTGAGAATGTCGGACGCTTCATCCGAAGAAAACCGTCCAAGAAAGGGCGGCCCTTGCGTGTCGCATTGAATGAGTCCCGCCATGAAATTTCCAACTTTCCGATTTTTCCTCCTGGCCGCCCTAGCAGGCGCGGCGTTCACCGCGATCTGTCGCCCGGCGAACGCCGCCGATGCCGCCGCCTTCCAGAAGACCCGCGATTCCGCCGAAGCCCTCTATGCCGAGGGCTCCTTCGCCAAGGCCCGCGAGGTCTACCTTGGCGTCGAGACGAACGGCCTTTCCCTCGCCGACCATCGCTGGCTGCAGTTCCGCCTCGCCGACACCCGATGGCGCGCCTGGGCCGGCTCCAGCAACCGCGACGACACCGATTACCGGGAGGCCCGCAAACAATTGGAGGTTCTTGTCCGCGACATCGAGCGTGTGGAAGACCGGGACCTGGTTTGGGTGGAGGTCCAGGAATCACTGGGCGACTACCACTGGACGATGCAGCGAGGTCGGAACTGGGGAGCCGCCTGGCAGCATTACAACGTCGCCCTGGACTGGTGGGCCGGTTCCCCGGATCTCACGACGGCGCGCGGGCGCTACATCGGCATAGTCCGGCGCATTGCCGAACCGCCGAATCTGAACCGCTACTACTACTACGGCCGCTATGGCAACCAGCTCCCGCTCGAGATCCTGGAGAACTACCTGAAGATCGCGCGCCTTCCCCAGGATCGGGCCCTGGCGCATTTCCTGATTGCCATGACGCTCCGCCAGCAGGGGGATTGGAGCCTGCGCCGCCGTGTCCACACCGAGTTCGAACTCGCCATCGGCGGCGGTCGCGAATCCGGCTGGCTCGACGACGCCCTGTACGAATACGCCCAGTGGATGGAGAACGTCGGCATCGTCTCCTTCGACGAGAAGGGCAACTGGACAACGAAGACCGACTACGTCAAGGCCCTGTCGCTCTACCAGAGCCTCGTGCGCTCCTTCAAGAAGGGCGAGACCCGGCATTTCGATCAGGCGCAAAACGCCATCCGTCGCATCACCAATCCCTCGCTCAACGTCTCGGTCGCCAACGTCTTTCTCCCCGGCTCCAAGGTCCAGTATCACGTTCGCTGGCGGAACGTGAAGGAGATCGATTTCGCGCTCTTCCCCATCGACCTCAGCAAGGACGCGAAGCTGAAGACCGACGGCGACAGCCGGCCCTCCTGGCTCGACAGCGTCGATCTTTCGAGGGCCGAAGCCGTGCGGCAATGGAAGAAGGACACGAAGGATGACGGGACGCACAAGCCCGGCTCCGATTCGCCCTGGCTGGAAGACGACCTCGCTCCCGGCGCCTACGTCCTCCGCGCCAAGGGCGGCAAGCTCGAAACCCGCGACCTCGTCCTTGTCACCGACGCCTCGCTGGTCGTGAAGACCTCCGGCACGGAAGCGTTGGTCTGGTTCTGCGACGCAGCGGACGGGACGCCCATCCCCAACGCGAACGTTCAGCTCTCCCAACGCTGGCGCGTCGACCGCAAGTGGCATGCCCGCAGCGACGCGAAGACCACGGACAAGGACGGCATCGCGATCTTCGACCTTGCCGCCCCGTCCGGCAGCGTCGAGTTGTTCGTCGGTTCCCGCGCGAAGGCGCGCCAGGCCTTCAGTTCCGCCCGCGCCCGCGCTCGCACGGACGACTCCCGCGAGACCTGGCGCATCTACGCCTTCACCGACCGCCCCGCCTACCGGCCCAAGGAGACCGTGAAATGGAAGTTCACCGCCCGCGTCCACGACGGCGGCGCCTATGCCACTCCCGCGGACACGGACATCCGCTACGAGATCCGGGACGCCCGCAACCAGGTCATCGAGAACAAGACCGTGAAGCTGAACGCGTTCGGTTCCGCCTGGGGCGAACTGGAACTGACGGAGAAGCTGCCGCTCGGCGAGTGTCGCATCGAGTTTCACCGCAAGGGCGCCAACGGCAATGAGCGGACCATCGGCCGCGCCACGCTGTTTCGGTTGGAGGAATACAAGCTGCCCGAGTTCAAGGTCGCCGTCGAAACGCCCAAGGAAAACGGCCAGCCGAAGATCTTCCGCCTCGGCGACAAGGTTACGGTGGACATCCAGGCCGATTACTACTTCGGGGGCCCGGTCGCGGACGCGCAGGTCTCCGTCCGCGTCTACCAGAAGAACTTCTGGTTTCATCCCCGCCGGCCGCGCGAGTTCCCCTGGTTCTACGAGGACATGGATCCCGGCTTCCAGCATCGCGGCTGGGGCGGGCGCCAGACCGTCCACAACGAGACCGTCAAGACCGACGCCACGGGCAAGGCGACCATCTCTTTCCAGTCCGCCAACAACACCGGCCAGGACTTCGAATACGAGATCGAGGCCCGCGTGACGGACTCCTCGCGCCGGGAGATTGTCGGCGGCGGCAGTGTGAAGGTCACCCGGCAGCCCTACTACGTCTTCGCCCGCGTCGAGCACAACCTTCACAAGCCCGGTCAGAAGGTGGAGACAACCTTCACCGCCCAGGACGCCAACGACCAACCCGTCTTGGTTGAGGGCACGGTGAAGGTTTTGCGGAAGGTCTGGCGCGAGATCTGGATCGATCCGCTCGGCGCCGAGGTCGCGGCCGCGCGCCTCTCGCAGCTCAAGGCCGCGGGGCCGTTCCCGCCGCCCGCCGAACCCGGACGGCTTCCCTGGCGATTCAAGTCACGGGGCTACGAGGACGAGGAGATCCTGAACCGGAAGATCAAGACCGGCGCCGATGGCGTCGCGAAACTCGACTTCACCCCGCAAAAGACCGGCTACTACTCCATCGAATGGACCAGCAGCAGCGCGCTGGTTCCCGATCCCGACGCCGGCCCGCCGTTTCCCATTCCCGCCCAGACCGCCGTCTGGGTGACCGACAACGAAACGACCCGCCTCGGCTACCACAACGACGAGATTCAGATCATCGTGGACAAGGACACCTTCCGCGTCGGCGAGAAGGCCCCGGTCATGCTGCACGCGCCCGGAGTCGCCCGCCACGTGCTGTTCTGTATCGAGGGCGAGAAGCTCCACAGTCACCGCGTCGTTCGCATGGACGGCCCGGCGAAGCTGATCCAGCTCGACATCGCGGAGGACCACGTTCCCAACATCTTCCTCAACGCCGCGACCGTCACCGACAACCGCCTTTCCTCCGATCAGGAACAGGTGGTCGTCCCGCCGACGAAGAACTTCCTCACTGTCGAGCTCGAACCGGACCGCGAGGAATACCGGGCGCGCGACGAGGGCGAACTGACGCTCACCACCCGCGACCACGAGGGCCGACCTGTGGCCGCCGAGGTGAGCCTCGGCTTGATCGACGAATCGGTCTTCTACATCCAGTCCGACTATGCCGGCGATCCGCGGAAGCATTACTTCGGCTCCAAGCGCGGCCACCGCATCGGTTCCCGCTCGTCGTTCAACGAAAAGGGCTACATCCGCTGGGTGTTGACCGGGGATCACGGTTACGTGGACGAACGGCAGTTGCCTTTGCTGGGGGAGCGGGATGACTCAGGGGGCGTGCGCGGATCGGGCCTGCGGGAGGAGAAGATGCTCGCCGTCAGCGGCGTTGGGCGTGGAGGCGGCATTACGGTCAGCGGGGATTTCGGCGCCGCCGATGCGGTGGCTTTTTCCGCCATGCCGATGCCGGCAGAAGCTCCGATGGGCGCCGCCATGGAAAGAGAGGCTGGTCGAAAGGTCGGTTTCGCCATGGGCCGCGCCGCCATGAAGATGGAGGCCGCCAAATCGGCCGAGGCGCAGGGCTCCGCCGAACCCGCTGTCGTCGTCCGCAGCGACTTCCGCTCCACTGTCTTTTGGCAGCCTGACGTCGTCACCGGCGAGGATGGCAAAGCCACGGTGAAGGTGAAGTATCCCGATTCGCTCACCGGCTGGAAGGCCACCGCTCGCGTGGTGACCAAGGGCAACCAGTTCGGCATCGCCGACACGACCACCCGCACCAAGAACCCGCTGATCGTCCGCCTGCAGGCGCCGCGTTTCTTCGTTGCCGGCGATAGCGTGATCGTTTCCGCCGTGATCAACAACAACACCTCCTCCAACCTCACGGTCAACGCCACGCTCGAGTCCTTCGGCCTGAAGATCGAGGGGCACGCGCCCGCGGAACCCGGCGCGAACACCGTCAAGCTCAAGGGCTTTGCTGTCACGCCCTACCCGATGAGCCTGCCCAAGGTCGGCGTCGGCGGCTTGGCCATCGCGCCCGGCGCGGAGAAGCGCGTGGACTGGCTGGTGACGGTTGAGAAACCCGGCGAGGTGAAGCTGCGCGTGCTCGCCCGTCAAAACGGCGGGACCCTCGGCGACGCCATGGAGAAGACTTACACCGCCCACGAGCACGGGATCGAAAAGTTCGTCGGCAAGTCGGGCAAGGTTCGCGGCAGGGACGTCACCGTGAACCTAGACATCCCGAAGGAACGCAAGCCCGACTCCACGAGGCTCACCGTCCAGATCGCTCCCAGCATGGCGGTCACGATGCTCGACGCGCTGCCCTACCTGATCGACTACCCTTACGGCTGCACGGAGCAGACGATGAGCCGCTTCCTGCCCGCCGCCATCACCGCCAAGACCCTCCGCGACCTCGGCCTCAAGCCCGAGGAGGTCATGGGCCGCGTCTTCGGCGGCATCGAACTCGCGCACGTCGCCAAGACCCAGCCCAAGGGCAAACGCGACCTCGCCGAACTCGACGCCATCACGAAACAGAGCCTTGAGCGCCTCTACGACTTCCAGCACGGCGACGGCGGCTGGGGCTGGTGGAAGCAGGGCGGCAGCGACCATTTCATGACCGCCTATGTCGTCTGGGGCCTCGCCTTGGCGAAGCAGGCCGGCATCGCGGTCAAGGACAGCGCCCTCAATCGCGGCGTCGACTGGCTCGACAAGGAACTCGTCGAGGAGGAGAACAACTTCGACAATCAGGCCTGGATGCTCCACGCGCTCGCCGTCGCCGGAGGTAAGGACGGCCGCGCCGCCAAGCCCTCCAAGTTCCAGCAGATCGCCTTCGACAACCTCTGGAAAAACCGCGCCGGACTCAACGCTTACACCCGTTCCCTCCTCGCCCTGGCGGCGCACCATTTCGCGGATCCCAACAAGGCGCGCATCCTGATCGACAACCTCGAGAACGGCGTCCAACTCGACGACCGCCCCGACCAGTCCGTCCTTATCGCCGACGACGGAAAGACCCGCGTCAAGGATGCCTCAGCCATCCTGGGAACGGCGCATTGGGGTGAGGACGGCGTCTTTCATCGCTGGTCCGACGGCGGCGTCGAGGCGACCGCGTTCGCCCTGCGCGCGCTGCTGGCCATCGATCCGAAGCACAAGCTCGTCGAGCCGGTCACGAACTGGCTGATCAAGAACCGCCGCGGAGCCCAGTGGAGCAACACGCGCGACACCGCCATCGCGGTCCTCGCCATGAACGACTACCTCCGCGCCAGCGGCGAACTCGAGGCCAACATCGACTACACCCTCACCGTCAACGGCGAGCGCATCGTCAGCCGCTCCCTCTCCGGCGCCGACGTCTTCAACGCCCCCAGTCGCTTCGCGATCGACCGCAAGCATCTCCGCGACGGCGAGAACAAGATCCGCATCAAGCGTAAGAATGGCGACACGCCGCTCTACTTTGCGGTCGAGTGCGAGTACTTCAGCCTGGAGGAGCCCATCCCCGCCGCCGGCAACGAGATCTTCGTCCGCCGCGACTATTCCAAGCTGGTCGAGGTTCCGACCCTGCTCAAGGGGCTGGCCACGAAGAAGGTTCCCCTGAACGACGGCGACACCGTGAAGAGCGGCGAGCGCGTCGAGGTCGTCCTTATCATCGAGGCCAAGAACAACTACGAATACCTCGTCTTCGAGGACCTCAAGCCCGGCGGCCTCGAAGCCGTGCAACTCCGCAGCGGCGAATCGATGTTCCTCCGCGAAATCAACTCCGGCGACATGAAGCGTCGCTTCAGTGGCAATGGCCGCGTGAAGGAGGTCGCCTCTGCCAGCGATGGCTTCCTCGAACCGCCGCCCATCCCCGGCTTCAAATCGCATCGCGGCGCGCGACGCTGGGTCCACCAGGAACTTCGCGACCGCAAGGTGGCCCTGTTCGTCGACAAGCTCCCCGAGGGCGTCTGGGAGCTGCGTTACACCTTCCGTGCCGAGGTCCCCGGAGCCTTCCACGCCCTGCCCGTCCTCGGCCACGCCATGTACGTCCCCGAAATCCGCTGCAACGGCGACGAGATCCGCGTGACCGTGCTGGATGCTAAGGATTGAGGAGACTTCCTGTTGGAGTTCACGCTTTAGCGTGCCTGCGCGAGAAAACACGCTATAGCGTGAACTCCAACAACTCGCGTAGACCATGGCGTCGTTCCTCCGGCTCAAGGGTGATTAGGACAGTCCTTCCAGGCCGTCTTCACGGGACGTTGAAGTGGGCTCGACGGAGTCTCTCCCCACCGACTTTTGGATTCGCTGCCGCTGTCTTCACGACCTTTCGTTTCATATCGGAGCGCATCCCGATTTCGTTGCCAAGAGTGCCTCCGGCAACCGGACGGTCCTCAATGCCGGTGGGGAGAGACTCCGTCGAGCCCACTTCAAAACCCCAACGGGATGAAAGAGGAGCGGGGAGTGGGGGCGCTTAGGAAATGAGTTTCGCGCGTTGCCGGCATGGGGCGTCGCGTTGCCATGGCGGACGCGTTGCCATGGCGCGCGGCGCGGCGCTCCACGACGTTGTCGAGCACTCCGAAGCGCGGTTGATCCCGTTGACCGCTCTCAAGCCCTGCTACCTTTGCCGCCGCGCGATCAAGGCGGCCGAATTGGCCGATCAATCTCAAGCGCCGCTCGCTCCCCTCAACTCAATCCGCGGGAAACCAGCGTTCGTCGAATTCGCGACGCAGTTGTCGCAGCGTCTCGGCGTGTTTGGGGTCGTCGGTGAAGTGGCGCATCTCGCCGGGGGCGAGCTTCAGGTCGAGCAGTTGTTCCTGGACACGGTCCTTGACCATGTCGTAGCGGATGTATTTCACGCGCTCGCCCACGACCATGCGGCCGACCTGCGATTCCACCCCGAGCGTCCGGCGCCAATCCGTCGTCTTCCGGCCCTCGATCAGGGGGCGCAGGCTGCGTCCGCGCGGATCGGATTTGGCGTCGGGCAAGCCCGCGTAGTCGCAGACCGTGGGCAGCAGATCGAGGCCGCTGGAAACGAGATGCTCCCGGTCCACCACGCCCGAGGCCCCGCCGCCCCGATGCATCACCAGAAACGGAATCCGCGCGGCCTCTTCATAACACGTGGACTTGTGCTCCAGTTTGTGGGCCCCGTCATGATCGCCGTGGTCGGCCGTCAGGATCACCACCGTGTTCTTCTCCTGGCCGCTCTTGCGAAGCCCGTCGAGGACGACCTGCAACTGGGCGTCGACGCGCTCGGTGAGTCGGCAATACGCCCAGCGATGCAGGCGCCAGTCCTGGTCGTTGTAGGTCTCCCGCGCGCGCAACCGGAACGGACGGTCCGCCACCAGTCGCGTGACCGAGACCGGCTCGTCGATCTGCGGGGCGTGGTTCGCCGGCAGCGGCGGACAGAAGCGCTTGAAGAATTCCTCGGGGGCGACGCCCTCCGGCATCTGCAAGGCCTTGATCAGTTCCTGGTTGGCGCGGCCGCCCTTGCCCTTGCGGAACAGCGAATCGTTCCGGTCCATGCCGAAGCGGTAGTAGTTGATCGCGTAGTAACAGATGTCGTGCGGATTGATGAAGTTGGCCCAGAGAAACCAGGGTCGTTCATGGTCGCGCCCGAAATACTCGGCGCATTGGACCGCGAGTTCGTCGCTTTGGTCGCCGCCGATCGCCTCGAATCCCTGAGTTGCCGGGCTCAATGGCTTGGGCAGATGCGACTTGCCGCCGTAAGCCAGCGCGTAGCCCGCCTGCTTGAGGAAGTCGGCGATTGTCGTGCCCCGAGCCGCCGCCGGGATTTCCGCGATCTTCATGGACGCGCCATTCTCCCGGACCTCGCCCTTGGGACTGGGAAAGAAGCTGGGGAAGCGTCCGGTCATCATCGCCACGCGGGCGGGCGAGCAGACCGGATTGGCGGTGTAGGCCCGCTCGAAGCGCACGCCGTTCCGCGCGAGGTAATCCATGGCCGGCGTCTTCAGCCAAGGGTTGCCCGCGCAGCTCATCATCGTCGCGGACTGCTGATCTGTCGTGATGAACAGGATGTTCGGTCGCGCAGCGGCGATTCCCGAAAGCGCAAGGAGGGGGAGGAGCTTTCTCATGTCCCTCAGGTTCACGACAATCCCGTCTGCGGGCAACAGCTTTCGGAAGGCGCTGAACGATCGAACGGGATGGGGAGGGGCGAACGGCTTGGATTGTGGGACGCTGAAGAAAAGGCTTGTCCTTTTTACCCCGCCCTTTCCAATGACCAAAACCGCGATCCGTCTAGTGGACGGGCGCGCTTACGTCATGACACTGGCAAAACTGTTGTTGGACAAAGGTCTGCTGGACCGGGATCAACTGGAGGAGCTCCAGGAGGCCCAGCAATCGGGCGGCCGGCTTGACGAGGCCATCGTCTCGCGGGGGCTGCTCACCGAGCGGCAATTGTTGGAGGTCATGTCCGAGCAGCTTCACCTGCCCCTGATCGAACTGGAGGAGCTGGAAATCGACGACGCGGCGCTGCAGTCGCTGCCTTCCAAGATCGTCTTCCGCAAACGCCTGCTCCCCATCGCCCGGGAAAACGGAACTCTCAAGGTCGCGACCAGCGACGCGTTCGATCTCTACGCGTTGGATGATCTGCGCATGACCACGGGACTGGACATCCAGCCCGTGCTCGCGCTGCGCGATGAGATCGACAAGCGCATCAAGGCGCACTACGGACTCGGCGGCGACACCCTCGACGAACTGGCGGCCGACGAGGAGTCGATCGCCGCGGAAGGCTCCGCCGCCGAGGACGACCTGCTTGAAATGGCGCAGGAGGCCAGCGTCATCAAGCTGGTCAACGAGATCATCCTGGAGGCCGTCAACGAACGCGCCAGCGACATTCACATCGAGCCCTACGAGGAGACGCTTTCCATCCGCTACCGGATCGACGGCGTGTTGCAGGAGGCGTCGATTCCCCAGCAGATGCATCGCTTCCAGGCCGCCATCATCAGCCGCGTCAAGATCCTGGCGAACCTGAACATCGCCGAACGCCGCATTCCGCAGGACGGTCGCATCAAGTTCAACGTCGGCGGCCGGCAGATCGATGTGCGCGTCAGCGTGATTCCCATGCTGTTTGGCGAGGGCGTGGTCATGCGTCTGCTCGACAAGGCCAACATCCTCTTCAAGCTGCAGGAGATCGGCATGGACGCCGACACCTACGGCGTCTTCCGCGCCTTGATCGAACGCCCGCACGGCATCGTTCTCGTCACCGGCCCCACCGGCAGCGGCAAGACCACCACATTGTATTCCTCGTTGAACGAGATTGTGGGTCCGGAACTCAAGGTGCTTACCGTGGAGGATCCGGTCGAATATCACCTTGGCGGCGTGAACCAGATCCCGGTGAACTCGCAGGTCGGCATGACCTTCGCCGCCGGACTGCGCGCGATCCTGCGACACGATCCGGATGTGGTGATGATCGGTGAGATCCGCGACCTGGAGACCGCGCAGGCCGCGATCCAGGCCTCGCTCACGGGCCACCTCGTCCTCTCGACGCTGCACACCAACGACGCCCCATCCGCCGCCACGCGTTTGCTCGACATGGGCATCGAGCCCTACCTTGTCAGCAGCACGCTCGCCGGCTCCATGGCGCAACGACTCGTCCGGCGCATCTGCCAGCATTGCAAGACCGGCTACGCACCCGACCCCGCGAAGGTCCCCGCCGACTTCGGCCTCAAACCCGGCGAGGAGGTCTGGCGCGGGGAGGGCTGCGAACGCTGCCGCAAGACCGGCTACCGTGGCCGCATGGGCGTCTACGAACTCATGACCATGAACGACGAGCTCGCTGATATGATCGTCAACCGTGTTCCCGCCAACCGCCTGGAGGCCAAGGCCCGCGAGCACGGCATGCGCCTCCTGCGCGAGGACGGCTGGCTCAAGGTCCGTCGCGGCGAGACGACCATTGATGAAGTGCTGACTTGCACCGCGGTTTGAGGGCGGGGAAGGGAGGCTTTGCTGAAATGCTCGTGAGGAAGCTCCAAATCCCAAACTCCAAGCTCCAACTTGTCGCGACAAGTTGGGATTTGGAGCTTGGAGCTTGGAGCTTTCCTTGTCCCCTTTGCCCCTCCACCCACGACTGATCCGGAACCACCCCTTCCACCCGCCACCTTCGATGCCACAGTTCAAATACACCGCCGTCAACGCCTCCGGCAAACGCGTTTCCGGCGCGCTGGAGGCGGAGACCGAGGCGGCGGCGTTGCGTTCGATGGAGGAACGGAGTCTTTTTCCCGTTTCGGTGGTCGGCGTCGATGACGCGAACCGCGGGGAGGATGGGAAATCCAGGATCCGCATCCGTTCGCGCGACGTGGGCCTGATGTATGGGCAGCTGGCGGATCTGACTGGATCGGGCGTGCCGATGCTGCGGGCTCTGGACTCGCTGTGCCGGTCCACGGTGAACAAGAAGCTGGCGCGTGTGCTGCGTGAGATCCGGCAGCAGGTGGCGGATGGCCGGACGCTCACCGAGGCGCTGCGCGAGTTTCCCGATGTCTTTCCGCCCCTGCACACCAGCATGGTGCAGGCCGGCGAGCATGCGGCCTTTTTGGAGGATGTCCTCCGCAGCCTGTCCGATTTCATCGAGCGGCTCGACGAACTGCGAGGCAAGGTCCTCGGCGCGCTGACCTATCCCGCGATGCTGGTGGCCGCCGGTGTGACGGTGATGGCGGGCGCGATGCTCTTTTTCGTGCCGCGCTTTGAACCCCTGTTGGCCGGCGCGGCGAAACCGTTGCCCACGGAGATCCTGTTTGGCGCCAGTCACGTCCTGCGCGATTGGTGGTTTGTCTTCCCGCTGGTCGTCGGAGCCCTGATCGCCGCGCTTTGGTCGGCGATGCGGAGCGAGTCAAACCGGCTGCTGCTGGACCGGATCAAGCTGAAGGTCCCCGTGGCCGGGACGGCGCTGCGCATGGTCGCCATCACGCGTTTCTGCCGCATCCTCGGCACGATGCTCGCCAATGGCGTCCCCATGCTTGTCGCGCTCAAGATCAGCGGCGGCGCCACCGGCTCCTCCCTCCTTGGCGGGCAGATTGCCGAGGCCGCCGAAAGCGTCCGCGACGGCAAGACCCTTTCCGGTCCGTTGTCCGAAGGCGGCTTTTTTCCCGAGCAGATCATCGCGATGATTTCCGTCGCCGAGGAATCGAACAAACTGGACCAGGTCCTGCTCCAGATCGCCGACACCGTGGAGCGGCGCACCAACCGGCAGGTGGATCAGGCCGTCCGGTTGGTGGAGCCGATCATCCTTTGTGTTGTCGCCATGGGCATCGGCTTCATGGCCTTGGGGCTCCTTCTGCCGATATTCACCCTGGCCAGCCAGTTGGGTAAGCAGTGAGCCGCGGCGCGCGCGTCGCCGCCTTCGCCAGGAGGTGGGTCGCAATGGTCTACAGAAGCGGAATCCACATTATGACAAATGCGGCTACAGAATGGTGGAAATGTGCGCCGTCCATTTTTTTCGCCTTCCCGCAGTTGAATAATTGTCTCTTGCCAAGCGTCGGCGAATCCTTACGTTTCCTCCCCTCAACAGCTCCAAACCACAAGATAATGAGACTCCAAGGATCAAAACAACAACATGTAGCGCGTCGTCGCGCAACGGGCTTCACCCTGATCGAGGTCCTGCTGGTAATTGTGATCATTCTCATGCTCGCCGGCGCCATCGTGGCTTTCCTGCTGCCGCAGCAGAAGGGGGCGGAGAAGAACACGACCCGCCTCTTGCTGACCCAGGTTTCCAGCGCGCTGGACACCTACCGCCTGAACATCGGTCACTATCCGACGGAGGACGAAGGCGGCCTTTCCGCGTTGACGACCAAGCCCACGTTTGAAAACGAGAAGCTGGCGGACAAGTGGAGCGGCCCTTACATCAAGCCCGGCATGACGCTGGAGGACGCCTGGGGCAACGGGCTCCAATATGAGCCGGTCGACACCTCGCTGGAGGACGACAGCGCCCCCTCCAGCCTGCCCTACAAGCTCTACTCCCTCGGGCCCGACGGCCAGCCGGAGACCGAGGACGACATCTCGCTTGCCTCGGCCACCGATGAATCCGGCGCGCCGATCGAGGCGGACGAGCAATAACCCCCGCATGTAAATGATCCTCACGAAGCCTGGACGGCGGCGCGGGGATCGGGCGCTGACGCTGGTCGAACTGCTGCTTTCGATCACGCTGCTCCTGCTCCTCGCCGGGGCGCTGGTCTTCAGTTTTTCTCCGCTGCAATCCGGCCGCCAAGTTGGCGAGGGTCTGGCGCGGCTGGAAGCCCTGTTCGGTTTCGCCCGCGCCCGGGCCGCCAACACCGGATCGATTGTCTACCTGGTCGTGGAGGCCGCGGAGGACGAATCTGAAACCGGCGGCTCCGTCGCGATCCAATGGGAGCCGGATCCGGTCAATCAGCCCGGCATCTTCACCAACCTGATCCTGCAGCCTTCGTTCGCCGACGCCGTGAACGAGTTTGTCAGCGTCAGCCTTCACGTTGAGGAGGAAACCTGGATGGAGGACTTCGAATCGGTCCTGATGACCGGGGGCGACGACATCCTCGGCGAGAATCTGGAGGAGGAGGCTTTCGAGGCGTCAGAGGACGACGATGAGGCCCTTGCGTTGGAGGACGACGGCGTTCAGGCCCGCTTTGCCTTCTTTCCCGATGGTTCCAGCGAATCGGCAAAGCTGATCGTCGCGTCGAGGGACGGATCGGACGAACGGAGGTTTCTGGTGGAACTGGTCGGGCTCACCGGTTCCGTGCGTGTTGAGGAGGTCGGGCTTGACGGCCTGCCAATCGAGGAGGAGGCGTTCGAAACCGACGCCTTCGACAGCCAGTTCGACGACCCGTTGATGACGAACAGCGAACCTGCGGGGATGCTACAGTAGGGGCGACGCGATGAAGACCAGAAAGGAAAGTCCCAGCGCGAAGCAATCAACAGCCCCGACGGGATTGCCGAAGGCGGGGCGAATTCTCCTGAATGAGCCGGCGTTGGCGTGCCCAAGCCCGGCTCACAGGGGACTGTGCGCCCTACCTTCCGCGCCCCTTCGGGGTTCCGCCAGTCGCTCGATTTACGGCAGCGTCCTCCTCGAGGTGGTCATCGCCCTGGCCCTGTTTGTCGCGGCGGCGACGATCATCGGGGTCGGCATGAACGCCTCGGTCCGCAGCGTCGAGCGGCAACGGCTCAATGCCCATGGGACGGACTTGGCAGCCACCGTGCTGGCGGAACTGCAACTCGGCCTGCGGACCTACGATCCTGCCGATCCCGAGCCGTTCGACGCCCCCTTCACCAACTGGACCTGGCAGGTCATCGTCACGCCCGAGGAGACGCTGGATCCCGAGCCCGTTTTCCAACAGGTCGAGGTTGTTGTCCGACATGACAATCCTCCTCACACGCTACGGTTGTTCGAACTGCTTCCGATCGACACCGGGGAGGAGGAGGCGTTCAGAGAGCCATGAATCTCCGATCCGCCAATCCACGCGCGCGCGGTTTCTCGCTGCTTGAGGTCGTCCTGGCGATCGGCATCTCTGTCGGTCTGCTGTTGGCCGTGATGTACTTCTATCGGCAGGCGGCGGACCTGCGCGGTCAGGCGGTGAGGGAAAGTGAAAAACTCAGGGAGACACGCCTGATCATGCAGCGGTGTTCCGATGAACTCCGCCGGATCTTCCGTCACCCGGACCTGGTCTCGTTCAGCGGCGACTCCAATTCCATCCAGTTCGTCGCCACGTTCCTGCCCGACCGCACCCAATGGAACGGCGCGGACATGGGCCGTGCCACGCGTCCCGAAACGGATCTTGCGCTTATCCGCTACGTGGGCGGTCCCACCCGCAGCAACGGCTTCCACCGTTCGGCTCAGGCCCTCGTTGCCTTGCGCAATCCCGACGTCGATTCCGCGCTCGATGAGTACGACGATCTCGCCGAACCGGATGAGGACATGACCGAGGACGAGGAGGTGGCGGAGACGGAGGAAGCCGAAGACGTCGTGGATCCCGGGGCAGCGGAGGGGATGGACGCGACCGCCAAGGAGGAAGCCGGCATGGCCGACGAAGCGGAGGGAACCGGGGGCGAATCCGGCGCGACGTTCCCGACCTTGGCGCGGCCGAACCTGCTGACGGAGAACATCCGGTTCTCCCGTTTCCGTTTCTGGGGCGGCGAGGAATGGCAGGATGCCTGGTCGGGCGGGGCGCCGCCGCAGGCCGTCGAGATCAGCCTGGGCTTCGAGCCGCTCCCCGAAATGACCGAGCCCGATCAATATCCCCACGAGTTGTTTCGACGGGTGATCTATCTGGGCAAGGTCCCGGCAGAAGCGAGCGATTCGGAAGACGCTGAGGAGGAAGCGGAGGAAACCGACGAAGCGGAAAGCATGGCTCCCGGCGAAGTCGAAGGGGAGGGAAGCGAATGAAAACGCGCGGCGCTGGCATTGTCCGGGCTTGTCCCGGCCGGACGCGCCCAAGGAGGGGCGACATTCCTGTCGCCCTGCCTGCGAAGCAGGCTCAAGTGCGTTCGGCATTTCTCCAAGACCGGGGAGATTCCCCGACGGCGTCGGGTCCGTCGCCAGCCTCTTTGGCCCTTTCAGGGCCACGGCGACAGGAATGTCGGCGCTCCTTGGGAGCCGCTTCTCCGGCCTTCATCCTCCTCGGTGTGCTGATCGTGGTGATGTTGGCGTCGATGATCGCGATCAGCCTGATGTTCGAGATGCGCGTGGAGGAGGAGTCGAACGCTGCGGGAATGGGCGCGAACCATGCCCGGTCCGCCGCCATGGCCGGGCTGCGCAAGGCCATGCAGGCCCTGTCGACCAACCAGCTGGAAACCATCGACTGGCGCGACAACCCCGACTATTTCCTCGCGCAGCCCGTCTTCGAGGACGGCTCCGAGCAGTGGCTGTTCACCGTCTTCACCGGAAGCGGCGATCTCGACGCGCCGATCCGTCATGGCCTGACCGATGAGGCCGGCAAGTTGAATCTCAACCATGCCGACGAGGAGGCGCTCAGCGCGCTCCCGCAGGTCGAGCCCGCCATCGCCCAGGCTCTGCTGGACTTCATAGACGCCGACAACACCCCGCATCCTGAAGGCGCCGAGCAGCTCTACTACGATTCGCTTTCCCGACCCTATCGGATCCACAACGGTCCGCTTGCGACGGTTGAAGAACTGCTGCTGGTGCGCGGTTTCACCAAGGCCCTCCTTTACGGGGAGGATGCCAACCAGAACTTCCGCCTCGACGGCAACGAGGATGACGGGGACGAGCGTTTCCCGCCCGACAACGCCAATGGCGCCCTGAACGCGGGCCTGCGTCCTTTTCTCACCGTTTCCTCCCACGAACCGAATCTCACGCTCGCCGGCGAACCCCGGACCGCGATCGACGATCCCGACTCCAGCCTTCCCGTCGAAGGCCTGCCCGACGAGACGGTCGAATTCATCGAGGCGCTGCGCCGCAACAAGGAGACCGTCGCGCATCCGGCGGCGCTGCTGGAGGAGACGCGGACGATGAAGGACGAGGCGGGGAAGGACCGGGAGTACGCGTCCGGCATCGACGCTGAGGAACTGCCCGCCGCTCTGGACCTGCTGACCTACACGAACGCGACCGATTTGGTGGGATTGATCAACGTCAACACCGCCACCGCCGTCGTGCTTCAGACAGTCCCGGGCATCGACGAATCCCTGGCTGAGGCGATCGTCTCCGCCCGCCAAAGCCTCGCCGAGGAATCCCTGCAAACGACGGCTTGGCTTGTTGCGGAAAACGTCGTCGACACCGAGACCTACCGCAAGATCGCCCCGCGCCTGACCGCCCGCGGTTTCCAGTTCAGTTGCCGTGTCTTGGGCTATGGCGCGACCTCACACCGCTTCCGCCTGTTTGAGGCCGTCATCGACACCGCCGACGGCGAACCCCGGATCGTCTACCTCCGCGACATTACCGCGCTGGGCCTCCCGTTTCCGCTCGACGACGGTTCATTGTCGCCGGCCGCCGGATTTGGCTCCGGCAACGGACTGTAAGACGTGCGAATACACCTGAAATCCAACGCATCTAAGCCTTTTCAACGAACCGCCACCCCATATAGTGTGGTCGATCACTTGTTGGACCCAAGATGGGTGAGCTACGCAAAGAACGCGGAAGCCTGATGAAGTCCGGTTCCGCCCCTAAAATCCGTGCCCGCGGCGCGCGCCGATGGAATGCGGTCACGGCTCTCGAAATCAGCGGCGGCCTGTTACGGGTCGCGCGGGCTTCCGCCGGAGGGAAGATCACGGATTGCCTCACCCTTTCGTTGCCGGTTGCGGAGGTCGACCTGGATGATCCCAAGGTTCTCGGAGAGGCGATCGCGGACGCCTTGTCCGCCGTCGGAGTCTCTCCTGGTCCGGTCGTCATGGGCGCGCCGCGCGAGCGTGTCCTGCTGAAGACGCTGGATGTTCCTCCTCTCCCGGACGAACGCGAACTGGCTTCCCTCATCCATTACCAAATCGCCCGGGATCTGCCTTTTCCCCTGGCCGAGGCGGTCGTCGATTTCCGGGTGACGCGACGCAAGTCGGTCACGGCCGGCGACGATTCCGGGGCGGGACAGAAAGAGTCCTTCGAGGTGGTGGTCGCCGCCGTGAAACGCGACAGCGTCGATCGCTTCCGCGAGATCGCCCGGGCCGCCCGGCTCAACCTCGTCGCCCTGGGCTGGATGGGCTATGCAAATTTCCGCTGTCTCCAGGCTTGCGGCCACACGGACGACGAGAACGCGGTCGCCCTCGTCTCGGTGAAGCCGAACCTGATCAACGTCGATGTGATCGCCCATGAGTCCGTGCTTTTCAGCCGCGGCGACAGCATGCGGCCCGCCGTGGAGATGTCCGCGGACCTGGTCATCGGGGAAACAGAGAACTTCAACCGGGATCCCGACATGGCGGTGTCGGACGAGATCGACGATCCCGAGGTGTTCGCCCGGACGGCCGCTGTCAACGTCGCCCGCAGCCTGCACGCCTTCGCCGGAGCGGGGCAGGGGATATCCGTGGGACGGATTGTCATCGCCGGCGCCACGGGATGCGAGTGGGCGGTCATGGATCTGCTCAGCGAGCAGACGGACATCCCCTGCGTCTTTCTCGATCCGGCGACCACGTTGGGGTTGCCGCGCGAGAGGAGGCAGGCCGCCGCCGGATCCGTTTCCGTGATCGGCCTCGCCCATGGCGCCTGTTCCCCGAACGGCCTCGCCTTCGATTTTCTGAATCCCAAGAAGCCCGCCGTTCCCCGCGACCTCGGTCGCGTGAAGGCCCTGGCCGGGATCGTTGCGGCGTTGGCCGTCCTGCTGACGCTCTTCGGCGTTCGCGCCTCCATGCTGCGCAAACGAGAGGAAACCCACTCCCTGCTGCTCCAGCAGGTGGCCGAGGAGAAGTCCCGGCAGAAGATCTACCGCGCGGGTCGCATTCAGGCCAAGACCGTGGCCGACTGGCGCAAGGAGGGCTCCGACTGGCTCGATCACTACGCGCTGCTCAGCGCCACGCTGCCTTCCAACAAGGAGATCTACCTCACTTCCTTTTCGGTCGGGCGCTCGGGCACGATCCGCCTCGGGGTCCAGGCCCGGACCGGCAACGCCATCGCCAAGCTGGACGCCCGTCTGCGCGCCGCCGGTTACGATGTGCGTCCCATTGCCATCAGCCCCGGCTCGGACAGGCACGGATACGTTTTCCGCTCCAGCGTGGAGCTCTACGCTCCATCGGGAATGAAGATCGATCTCACGACGCCCAAGCCGCCGACATCCCCCGCCAATGGAGCGGAGCCCCTGCCGGTGAAAGGAGGCGCCGGATGAACCAGCGCGAGAAGATGCTTGCGGGCGTCGTCGGCGGCATGGTGGGGCTGCTTGTCTGCGGCTTCGGCGTGCGGGCGATGTTCGTCGGCCCCTTGAAGGAGGCCGACAAGAAGATCCGCAACACCCGACTGAATCTGGCAAAGATCGAACAGGAGAAGCGCGCCTTCTTCGCGGCTGAGGACGCGGTCAAGCGGGTCGCGGCCCGGACCTTTTCCGACGATCTCGACGAAGCCAGCGCCAGTTCGGGCCGGATGATCACGCGTCTGATCCGTCAGGCCGGTCTGCGCGAAGCCGATTTCAGCCGCCTGCCTGTCGGGCCGCGTCGGCTGCGCGGCGCGCGCGAGATCGGTTGGAGCGTGCGCGGCAGCGGTTCCCATGAAGGCGTCGTGAACCTCATCTACCTGCTCAAGCAGGCTCCGGTCGTGCATCGGATCGATGGCCTGTCACTGGCCGCCTCGGAGCGCTCCGAGGCCGTGCGCGTCAGCTTCCGCTGGCTGACACTGGCGGTGTCCCCGGAGCCGATCGTCGAACGGGAGAGTCTCAAGTCGGTCGCCTCCCTGGATTCGGACGAACGTCGCGTCTACGACGCCGCCATCGAGCGGAACGTCTTCCGTCCATTCATCAAGGCGCCCCCGCCTCCGCCCGTTCCCACCGAACCGGTTGAACCTCCGCCGGCCTGGGACGCCTTCCAGGTTGTTTCGCTTTCCGAATGGCAGGGCCGCCCCGAGGTGCATGTGCGGGACCTCAACGCGCAGACCACCGCCAGCTACGGCGTGGGCGACAAGCTTTTTGGCGGAGAGATTGTCGGCGTCGATTATCGCGCCGTGCCTCACCCCTCCAAACCCGGGCTCCAATCCCACAGCCGCGTCATCCTGCGCATCGATGGCGCCTTCTGGGCTGTCGAACGCGGTCAGACCCTGGCCGAAAAACGCGCGCTGACGACCGATCAACTCCCCGCGGATTTTTCCAAGCTTTGACAAACCGAACAGCCCTATGAAACGAACGAGTCTGCTGCTCTCCTTCACGCTCGCCGCCGCGATTCCGCTTTGCGCGCAGGACGCTCCGTCGCCTCCCGCCCCGGCCAAGGCTCCAGCCGAAACGCCCGCCAAGGTCGAGTCCGAGGCCAAGCCCGCTCTCAAAGCGACCCCCAAGGTCGAGCGCAACATCCGCTTTCAGTTCGACGGCATTCCTTACGCCGACGTGTTGGAACGCTTCGCGCAGATGGCTGACAAGCCGCTCATCGCCGACGGCGCGCCGGAGGGAGCCCTGACCTTCCACGATTCCAAGCCCTACAACTTCGCCGAGGCTCTCGACACTTTGAACGTCATCCTCGCCACCAAGGGCTTCGCGCTCGTCGAGGATGACCACTACCTGCGTCTGACGCCGTTGGGCGAGCTTTCCCGCGTGCCGTTGAAGATTCTCCAAGGTTCGCAGGACGCCGCCGGAATGCGGCCCGAGGAGATCGTGACCGTGGTTCTTTCGCTCAAGAATCTCCAGGCGCCGGAGATCGCGACCTCCATCACCAACATGCTGACCAAGGCCGGTTCCGTTGCGCCGCTTTCCCAGGGGCGCGGCCTGATCCTCACCGACCGGCTCGCCAACATCCGGCGCATCGAGTCCCTCATCAACACGGTCGACACCGAGGCGATCCTCGAACGGCAGATGAAGAGCTTCACCCTCGTCCACTCCTCGGGCGCGGTCTTGCAGGACCTGTTGACCCGCACCTTTGGCAAGGAATCCGCGCCCAAGAAAATCCACTTCAATCCGGCCACCAAGCGCACCGAGGAACTTGCACCCGACCCGTCCCAATACATCACCGCCGTCTACGACGAAGCCTCGCGCACGATGATTCTCTTCGGCCCGCAGGACCGCATGGAGATGGCCGAGGAGCTGATCAACGAATTCGAGAATCGCGAGGGCGGCGCCGGCGAGGTGCGGATCTATTTTCCCCAGCTCAAGACGGCTTCCGAACTCTCCGACATGCTGCGCCAGGCCGTGCCGGGCATCGCCAGTCCCAAGGAACTGGCCTCCACCGCCGCCACCAAGGCCCGGCTCATCGTCGATGACGCCGAGAACCGGCTGATCGTCGCCGCGCCCCTCGCCGCGCAGGCCGACCAAATAGAGAACGTCATCAACAGCCTCGACCTGCCCGTCCATGGCAAGGGCGATGCCTCCGACCGGCACGCCCGACGCGAGATTGTCCAGCTTACCAAGGTTTTTGAGGTTCGGACGCTGGACATCGCCAAGGCTGAGGGGCTGCTGAAGCAGGTGTTGAGCCGCAAGCTCCCCCAGGGCGGCTGGGGCGTCGCCGCCCAGATCACCGTCGATGCCAACACGAAGACCGTCGTCGTGTCCGGTTCGCCCGGCGATATCCAAAAGGTTGAGGACATCATTCGCCAGATCGAGGGCGAACGCCAGATGGCTGGCCCGCGCAGCCTCAAGATCTTCCCCCTCAAGAACACCCGCGCCGCGGCCATCGCCGCGAACGCCGAGCAGCTCATCACTGAGCGGATGAACGATCCTCGCTTCGAACGCCAGGTCCCGCCCTCCGTGATTCCGGACGAATCCAACATCCGCCTCCTCGTCACCGCGACCGCCGAACAGATGGAGGCGATCGAGGAGGTTGTCACCCTGCTCGATGTCGCGCCGACCGCCGTGAAGCGCGCCCTCTCCATGTTGCCGGTGAAGACCAAGACTCCGACCGAGATGATCGCCCTGGTCTCCGAACTCACCGCCCAGCTTGCCGCCGACCGCGCCGATCCCAAGGCCGCCCCCAAGCTGTTCCCGGATGAGGCGAGCAAGCAGATCGTTCTTCTCGCCGCGCCCGACGACGCCGAGAAGATCACGACGCTCGTCCGACAACTGGATTCACCCGCCATGGCCAAGGTGAAAAAGGAGACCCGCGGCATCGAGCTGTTCGGCCGCAAGGCCGAGGAATTGACGCCGCTTGTCCAGCAGCTTTACGAGGAGCAGATCGCCGGGGCGCAGGAACCCGAAGGCGGCCCCGCCACCCTGTTGGCCGAGGCCCGCGACAACCGCATCCTCGTCACCGGAACCGACGAGCAGATCGAGCGGGTCGAGGCCCTGGTCCGCCAACTTGATCCTGAGGGCAGCAAACCCAGGACTGAGGAGACCCGCGTCTTTGCCCTCCAGGCGGCCCGGGCCACGGATCTGACCTCCATCGTCCAGCAGGCCGTGCTCGCCCAGTCACCCGAGGCGAAGATCCTCACCGACACCCGCAGCAACAGCCTCGTGGTCACCGGCGACACCGCCGCCCTCGACGCCGCCGACAAGCTGATCCAACAGCTCGACAAGCGGCCCCGTATCGAACCCCGCGAGATGCGTGTCATCGACCTGAACCAGGCCGACGCTGCGACCCTCGCCACGATGGTCGAAACCGTTGCCGCCGAGATGCTGGCGGACAGCCAGGGCCCGGACTACACGCCCCAGACCCGAGTGGTGCCGGACGCTGTCGGCCAACGACTCGTCCTTTCCGGGCCGCGCGACGAGCTCGTCATCTACGCCAGCGTCATCGAGCAGCTTGACAAGCCCGGCGATTCGCCCGGCGGAGCCCGCGTCTTCCAGCTTCAGAATTCCGACGCCGACCAGGTCGCCGAGATTCTCACCCAGGCCATGTCGACCATCGACACGCGCGGCCGGCCGGTCCAGCGAGTCTCGGTCTCCACCGACCGCAATTCCAACAGCCTCGTCGTCGCCGGTGACCGCGAGGATCTCAAGGACGCGGAGATCATCATCCAGAAGCTCGACGGCGGCGACGCCACGGGCGGCCCGCGCGGCGGAAACGGCTCCTTCAATCGCCGCCAGCGAGGCCTCAAGGTCTTCGACGTCGCGGATGGCGACGCCGCCAGCCTTGCCAAACTCGCGCAGAACGTCTTCCAGTCGCAGAACGTCAACCGTCCGGGTGTCGACCAGGTCAGCTTCACCTCCGCGCCCGACGGCCGGCAGCTCATTGTCATGGCTCCGGACGGACTGCTCGAACAGGTCGAAACCGTCGTCAACCTCCTCAACACCAGGCCCGCCAAGATCAAGCGCGCGCTGCAACGCGTCGAGACCAAGGGGCACAGCGGGGCGGACGTGGTGAAGACCGTCCAGCAGATCTACGCCGAACAGAGTCGCGGGCTCCCCGGCGAACCCGCGACCCTCTACCCCGACCCCTCCGGCGAGGGACTGATGGTTTACGGCAGCGACGAACAGGCGGAGCAGATCCGCCAGATCGTCTCCACGCTTTCAAGCGTCACGCCCGAAAAACGCCAGACGCGCATGATCGAGGTCGGGTCGGTTGCCGACGCCGAACAGTTGCTGCCCCTGGTGCAGCAGATCTACCGGAACGACTGGGAGAACAAGCCGGCCGACGATCCCGCCGATGCGCAGATTGTCAGCGACGGGCGGACCGGCCGGCTGATTGTGTCGGGCCGCGAACAACACGTCGCCGCCATCGAGCGGATCGTCGGCAGCCTGGTCCCCGCCAAACCGATCGCAACCGGCCGTGAGACCAGGATCTTCAACGTAGGCAATTCCGCCGACGTTCAACGCCTCCAGCCGCTCGTCGAGCAGCTTTACACGGACCAGTGGAAGGACAAGGCGGGAGCCGATCCCGCCGACGCGCAGATCCTCGCCGACACCCGCCTGGGTCGCCTGATCGTCACCGGCAAGCCGGAACATGTGGAGGAAATCGGAGCCATCATCGAACAGTTGGGCGCCGGCGAACCGGCCGTCGCCCCGGGCAAACGCGAGACCAAGGTCCTCAACCTCAAGAGCGGCAATGCCGGCGAAGTCAAGCAACTGGTCGAGCAGCTCTACGCCGACCAGGCGCGCGAACGCTTCGGCGATGTGAAGCCCGACACGCTCATCCTCGCGGACGATGAAAACAACCGCCTCGTCGTCGCCGGCGACAGCGCCGAGATCAAGGCAGTCGCCGAGATCGTCAGCGCGTTGGAGGTGGACGCGGCTGACGGCGGTTCCGCCCGCATCTTTGTCATCAAGCACGCCGATCCCCAGACCGTGGCCCGCATCCTGTCGATGGCCATCTCCGGCGAGGACACCAGCAATCCCTTTATGCGCTACTATCGCTTCAGCCGTTACCGCCCCTCCAATGCGCCGAAGCAGTTCAGCGCCATGGCCGATGCCGCGACCCGCTCCGTGATCGTCTCCGGCGAGCCCAAGGACATCCAGGCCGCCGCCTCCATCATCGACCAGCTGGATCAGCCCGCCGATACCTCGCCCCGTCGCATGCGCGTCGTCGAGGTCGGACCCAAGGAGGCCCGCACGATGGTGACCCAGGTGAAGTCCCTGTTCGAAGACCAGGCCAAGTCCCGTCCCGAGCTGCGCGAAAATGAGGTTCTCGTGATGGAGGATTCCTCCGGCGACCGCATCGTCATCGCCGGCAACGACGAACAACTCCAGGTGGTCGATGAGATCCTCGAGACCCTCGCGCCGGCGGAGATGAAGACCGCGCAACGCGAGACCAAGGTCTACGACATCCAGGCCGCCGACGCCTTCGGCCTGGCGACCATCGTCCGCAACCTTTACGAGAAGCAGCTCAAGACCCGGGCGACCCGCCCCGACGCGGAGGCCCTGATCATGGAGGACCGCACCACCAACCGTCTCATCGTCTCCGCCATCCCCGAGGAAATGAAGGCCATTGACGACATCGTCACCCAGCTCGACAAGGCCAGCCCCCGCGAGGACACCGTCCGCTTCTTCAAGCTGGAGAACGCCAATCCCGACGACCTTGCCGCCATCCTCAAGTCCGTCATCGTTAGCTACAACTCCCGCGGCTACGCGCTGCCCAAGGTCACCGCGACCATCGACCGCGCCACGGGGATGTTGGTGGTCGCCGGCGCGCCGGACGACCTCAAGCTCGCCGCCAAGGTGATTGAGGATTATGACCGCGACGCCAAGGGACCGGATGTCGCGCCCCGCCAAATGAAGGTTGTGAATGTGGGCCGGGATCGCGGCAAGGAGATCCTTGTCCAGGTCCAAGCCCTGTTTGACGACCAGGCCCAGGCCCGGCCCGAACTGCGAAAGAACGAGGTTCTTCTCATGGAAGGCTCCGAGCGCGACCAGATCGTTATCGGCGGCAACGACGAGCAGCTCAAGCTGGTCGAGGAAATCCTCGCGACCATCGCGCCCCCGACCGAAACCGCCGAGCGCGAGACCCGCGTCTACGACATCCAGGCCGCCGACGCCGATAACCTGGCGACCGTCATCCGCGGCCTCTACGAGAAGCAGCTCCGTTCCCGTGACACACGTCCGAATTCCGAGGCCCTGATTCTCGACGACCGTTCGACCAACCGCATCCTCGTCTCCGCCACGCCCGAGGAGATGAAGGCCATCGACGCCATCATCACCGAGCTCGACAAGGCCAGCCCGCGCGAGGACGCCGTCCGCTTCTTCAAGTTGCAGAACGCGAATCCCGACGACCTCGCCGCCATTCTGAAAGCGGTCATCGTCAGCTACAGCGTCCGCGGCGTCCCGCTGCCCAAGGTCACCGCGACCACGGACCGCGCCACCGGGACCTTGGTGGTTGCCGGCGCGCCGAACGATCTGAAGCTCGCCGCCCAGTTGATCGAAGACTACGACCGCGACGCCAAAGGGCCGGATGTCGCGCCCCGCCGCATGAAGGTCGTGAACGTCGGCCGGGACCGCGCCAAGGAGATGGTTGTCCAGGTTCGCTCCCTTTACGAGGACCAGAGCCAGGCGCGTCCCGAACTCCGCAAGAACGAGGTCCTGCTCATGGAGGGAGCCGAAGGCGACCAGATCGTCATCGGCGGCAACGACGATCAACTCAAGCTCGTCGAGGAGATCCTCGCGACCATCGCGCCCCCGACCGAGACCGCCAAGCGCGAGACCCGGGTCTACGACATCCAGGCAGCCGACGCTGACGACCTGGCGGTCGTCATCCGCGGCCTTTACGAGAAGCAGCTCCGCTCCCGCGACACCCGTCCCAGCTCCGAGGCCCTGATTCTCGATGATCGTTCCACCAACCGCATCCTCGTTTCCGCCACGCCCGAGGAAATGAAGGCCATCGATCAAATCATCACCGAACTGGACAAGGCCAGTCCGCGCGAGGACACCGTCCGCTTCTTCAAGTTGAACAACGCCGACCCCGACGACCTGCGCTCCGTCCTCCAGTCTGTCATCGTTCGTTACAATTCCCGCGGCATTCCGCTGCCCAAGGTGACCGCCACCGTGGACCGCGCCGCCGGGACGCTCATTGTCACCGGCGATCCCGACGACCTGAAGCTCGCCTCCAAGCTGGTTGAGGAATATGACGGCTCCGCCATCCCCCGCGAGGAGCGCGTCATGCGCTTCGTCAAGACCGCCGACGCCGACCCGGACGACATCGCCAAGCAGTTGGAGAACCTCTACCAGGCCGAGATGAAGTCCACCGGCAAGGCCGGCCGCGCCGATGCCATCTTCATGGGAGACGACGACGGCAAACGCCTCATCATCACCGCCCGCAAGTCCGACATGACCTTCATCGACGAGACGCTCGGCCAGATGGAGGAGGCCTGGGCCGACACCGAAAACCGCGTGCAGTTGTTCACCCTGGAACACGCGCCCGCGACGCCCATCGCCGACATGATCGTGCAGCTCTTCGACAAACGCGCCAACAAGCGCAAGGGCGAACCCACCATCACGACCACGCCCTCCCCGGATGACCGCTCCGTCCTCGTCGACACCGACGCGGAGACCCTCGCGCGCGTCGCCGACCTGGTCGAGACGCTCGACAAGCCGCGCGGCGACGGAACCGCCGTGATTCAGACCATCCATCTCGCGACCTCCGAAGCCGCGGCCGTCGCGCTCGCCGTCAACGAGTCGCTGAATGCCAAGGGAGCCGATCCGAAGCTCAAGGAGGTCAGCGTCACGGCCGTCGAAGGGACCAAGGCCCTGTTGCTGAACGGCCCGGGCGAGTCGGTGGAGGAGGTGACCAAGATCGTCAAGGAGATCGACGAGGGCAGTTCCGCCGGCGAGGTCGAGGTGCGCGTCTACCAGCTCCAGTCCACCTCCGCGCGCGATGTTGAGCCGGTCCTGCGGCAATTGCTGGCCAGTGTCGCGTCATCCGGATCCCCGGTCTCGACCCTGTCGCGCCTTTCCCGCTCCTCCCGTTACTACACGGCTGCGGGGCAGCCTTCGATCGCCGTGCAGGAAGAGGCCAACCGCCTCCTCGTCACCGCGAAACCCGACCAGTTCAAGCTTGTTGAAAAACTGCTCCAGGAACTCGACAAGGCTCCCCAACAGTCGGACCGCGACGTCCAGTTCGTCTGGCTCAAGACCGCCGACGCCTTCGAGGTGGTCGATCTGATCAACGCCTTCTATTCCGACCGCGCGGCCCGGGATCGTCCAACCCTGGAGGCGGACTACGCCGGCGACCAGATCACCATCATCGCCAAGCGCTCCGACATGCCGCAGATCAAGGATCTCATCCAGCAGTTCGATCAGGGCATCGTCGAGAGCGACCTGCAGATCCGCATGCTCAGCCTGAGCCGGGTGCCCGTCGAGGAGATGGCCGAGATGCTCAAGACCCTCTACCCGCAGATGTACTCGGGCAACCTGCGCTTCGTGGAGAAACTGGAGGGCGGCATTGCGCCGCTCGCGCCGAAGCCGGAGACCAGGAAGCCGGAAGCCGAACAACCGAAGCCGGACGCCAAGCCGGACAACGCCAAGCCGGATGCGAAGAAGCCGGATGCGAAGCCCGCCGCCAGCGACACGGAAGCCGCGCAACCCGCCCCGGAGGTTGTCATCTCCGTGGACAAGAAGGCGAACATGCTCCTGCTTTCCGGCCCCGCCACGGAACTCGACCGCATCGACGAGATCATCGCCGAGTTGGAGTGGTTCGCCCTGCCGGGGGATTCGGACCTGCACGTCTATCCGCTGAAGAAAGCCGACCCGGAGGTCGTCGCCCGGACCTTGAACGAGCTTTTCCGCTATGAGGCCCAGGCCCTGGCCGCGCAGGCCGCGCAGGCCGCGCCCAAGACCGGAGCCGCCGCCAAGCAGGCGGCCCAGTCGCGAACCGTCCGTCCGCCCAAGATGGTTGTCGTGCCGGAGCCCCGGACCCGCAGCATCATTGTCCGCGCGAGTCCCACCGACTACCTGGTGATCGAGTCCCTCATCGAGCAACTCGACCAGGCCGGCGAGGTTTCGAAAATCGTCTACCGGCTCATCCCGCTGAAGAACGCGCCGGCCGCCAAGCTTGCGCCCATGATCACGCTCATGGCCAAGCAGATGAAGGCCGCCCAGCCCGGCGACGCCGTTCTGATCGAACCCTACGATCGCAATCGCAGCCTCCTTGTCATCGGCCGCGCGCCCGTGATTGACGAGGTGGAAGCCATGATCGAGGACCTCGACATCCCGGCGACGGACGAGGAGATCGAGGTCTCCAAGCTGGAGTTGGAACATGCGGACGCCGCCGCGGTGGCGCGCACCGTGACCCTCATCTTCTCCAGCGGCGCCCAGCTGCGGGCCGGTGCCCAGGGCGAACCCGAGCTCGGTTCCGGCAAGGCCCTCTTCAAGTCGTTGAATGTCGCCGCCGATTCCCGGCTGAACACCGTCTTCCTCAGCGGCCCCAAGGAGGCCGTCGCCCTGGCCGAACGGATCGTCGCGGACATGGACCGCAAACAGGAGGGCTTCCTCACCGAGGTCAAACTCATCCAGTTGCGCTACGCCTCCGCCTCCAAGATCCTGCCGTTGCTGCAGGCCGTGTTCACGGAGGGGCGGGCTGTCGCCGGTTCCGAGGGCGTGAACACCTTTGTCACCCGACTCCAGACGGACGACAAGGAGGGCAGGGAGCTCACCTCCGATCAGCCCAAGACCCGCGCCGCATTGGTCCTGCAGGCCGACCAGACCCTCAACATCCTCGTCATCGCCGCTCGCAGCGACACGCTCCCGCTCATTGAGGCCGTCGTCAAGCAGCTCGACATCCCCGAGGCGTCGGGTATGGCCACCGTGCGCATCTACCCCATGGAGCATGCCGACGCGACCTCCGTCCGGGGGATCATCACCCAGATGTACGCCGGCTCAATGATCAGCGCCGCCCGCACCGCCGACCGGCCGAACATCATGGCGGACGTGCGCAGCAATTCGCTCGTCGTTGCCGGCACCGACAACGCCTTCGCCATGATCGACAGCCTCATCGCCATGCTCGACACCGAGCTGTCGCTGGAGATGCGCGACATCCACATCCTGCCCCTGGAACACGCCGACGCCAACGAACTCGCCCGCTCGATCCAGAACCTGATGGACTCGCGCATTCCTCGTCTCGCGGGAGCCCAGCGCGCCGAGATGGAGACCCATCGTGTCATGATCATCGCCGAGCCCCGGAGCAACAGCCTCCTCGTCGCCGGCGGCAAGGACGCCTTCGAACTGGTTGAATCCCTTGCGAAGCAGCTCGACGCCGCGGCTCCCGCGCTCAGCGGAACCATCCGGCTCCTGCCGTTGAACTTCGCCGACGCCCGCACCGTCGCCGCCTCGTTCAACTCCCTGTTCAGCGCCCGCTACGCCGCCACCCGCGCCGCCGCGCGCGACCGGAACAAACCCGTCATCGTCGCCGACGCCCGCATCAACGCCCTGCTGATCACCGCCGCGATGGACGACAACGAGATCATCGACGATCTCCTGCCGAAGCTCGACCGCAAGCTCGACAACCCCGCGCTGTTGCTGACGGTCGTGTCGCTCAAGCACAACGACGCCGCCACGGTCTCCACCATGCTGGAGAGCATCTTCGCGGCGCGGCTCAAGTCACGCGCCGTGCCCGGCCAGGTCCCCTCGCCCTCGGAGGCGGTCAACATCGAGGTCGACGCCCTGAACAACACGATGATCGTCTCCTCCAACAAGGAGAACCTCGAGGTCATCAACGACCTCCTCAAGCAGATCGACAACGAGCCCATGATGACCGAGGGCGTGTTCGAGACCTTCACCTTGGAGCACGCCGACGCCCAGCGCGTGGCCTCCCTGATCCAGTCCCTCATCCAGCAGGGCCTGTACCGCCCCGGCCGCCCGGCTGCGTGGACGACCCGCTCCCGGACCCGCGGCGCGGGCGACGCCCTGGCCGTGGCCGTCGATCCTCGGAGCAACACCCTCATCGTTTCCGCCAGCCCGGAGAATCTCAGCGTGGTCAAGGAGGTCATCCGGCAGGTCGACACCGCGGACTTTGCGCAGGGCGGCGACATCCGGTTCTACAAACTGGAGCACGCGCAGGCGAGCGACCTCGCGGTGACCCTGAATTCCTTCTTCCAGTCCAAACGCCAGGCGGACAGCGTCGCCATCAACTCCCCGGAGAGGAGCATTCCGGTCTCGATCATTCCCGACGACCGCATCAACACCCTGCTCGTCACCGGCAGCAAGGAGGCCTTCGACACCCTCGACCGCATCCTTCCCGACCTCGACGGCGAGGACCAGATCTCGCGCCAGAACTTCAAGGTCATCCCCCTGAAGAACGCCACGGCCACCGCGCTTCGCGACACCCTGGAGCAGCTCTTCGCCAATCGTCCCGCGCCCGTAAAGGGGCAGCGGCCCGATCCGATCACCCTCGTCGCCGACGCCTGGGTCAACGCCCTGATCGTCGCCGCCCGCGTGCACGACATGACCATGGTCGAGTCCATGATCGAACAGCTCGACAGCGAGCAGGCCGAGCTTGGCCTCAAGGTCGAGGTCATCCCCGTGCTCAAGGCCGATGTGGAGCGCATCGCCGAAACCGTCCGGGAGCTTTACCGCGAAAGCGCGGGCCGCGCCTCCAAGCTGCCGGTCTTCGTCAACCCCGACGAACGCCTCAGCGCCCTCGTCGTCAGCGGCGGCGAGACCGACATCAAGCGCATCAGGGAGGTCGTCCAGAAGCTCGACACCACCGAGGTCTCCCGCGTCAACGAGATCCGCGTCATCCCCCTCGAACACGCCCGCGCCGACAGCCTGGCGACCATCCTCAGCTCCGCGCTGAACGACAAGCCGGATTCGCTGGAGGGCGGCAGGGACGACAGCCAGTCCGTGCTGCAGTTCGTCACCTCGACCGACGACGGCGAGAAGTTCGTCACGTCGGCGCTCCATGAGGCCGTGCTCATTACTCCCGACACCCGCATGAATTCGCTAATCGTTTCCGGCCCCGTTGATTACATGGGGCTGCTGGAGCGGGTGGTCAAACGCCTCGACGACGCCTCGCCGCGCGAGGCCCAGATCCGCGTCTTCGAGCTGAAACACTCCGAGGCCCGAAACGTCGGCCAGTTGCTGCTCGGTCTCTTCCGCATGACGCCGTCCGGAGCGCCCGCCGCGGGCAACGACCGCTCGGTCGAATACACCCTCTACCAGCCCAGCGAGGCGGGCGACCAGGCCATCGCCTCAGCGGTCGTCGGCTCCGAGGAGCAGAGCGCCCTGCGGATCTCGATCGATCCCCGGAGCAACAGCGTGCTGGTCGGGGGCTCTGAGCACTATATCAAGCTCGTGTCCGAGGTGATTCAGACCCTGGACGCCGACGGCGGCGTGCGCCGCAAGAGCCAAGTCTACCGTCTCAAGAACGCGCAGGCCGAGGACATTTCGACCGCCATCCGCGACTTTCTCGATCAGGACCGGCAGCGGATCACCCAGGCGCTGGGCCAAGACGCCGTCCGCACGGCGGAGGCTCTCCTGGAGAAGGAAGTGGCCATCGTGGCCGAGCCCATCAGCAACACGCTGCTGCTGTCGGCGCAGACGCAGTATTTCGACACGCTCAACGACATGATCGAGGAGCTCGATCGCCCCCAGCCGCAGGTGCTGGTCCAGGTGCTGCTTGCCGAGATCACGGTCGATGCCATGCGCGACCTTGGAGTGGAGTGGAACTACACCAAGACCTTGGGCGGCAACTGGGACTTCGGCACAGGCACCGACTTCGGCGTGCCGGCGGAACTGGCGACCCTCGGCGGCTACTCCGCCCTGGTCACCGGCAACAACTTCAACTTCCTGATCCGCGCGCTGGAGAACGACGGAAACCTGGAGATCCTGAGCCGCCCGCAGATCCTGACCGCCGACAACCAGCCCGCCTCCATCAACATCGGCCAGCGCGTGCCGCTGATCACCGGCAGCCAGATCACCCCGCAGGGCGGCGTGAACAACCAGTTCGACTACCGCGACGTCGGCGTCAGCCTCGCCGTCACCCCGCGCATCATCGGTGACGGGTTTGTGCAGATCGACGTGCAGACCACCAACAGCTCGATCAGCAGCTCGAGCGTCCAGATCAACGCCGACGCGACGGTGCCCATCATCAACGAGCGCCGCGCTTCCACCATGGTCTCCGTGCAGAGCGGGCAGACCGTTGTCATCGGCGGCCTGATCAGCGCCAGCGAGGACAAGCGCCAGAAGAAGATGCCGCTGCTGGGCAGCATCCCCCTCCTGGGCAATCTCTTCAAAAACTCCCGCAACGTCTCCGATCGCAAGGAACTGCTCGTCCTTCTCACCCCGCAGATCCTCAACGCGGAGGCCGATCCCGCGGACGAATGGACCCGCAACATCAAGGAATTCTCCGACGACATGATCCGGGACTCCTCGATGAACAACGTGTTCAAGGATGACAAGACCAAGCGCGCCATGTTCGAGCGGGTGTTTCCCGACGGCGAGGAGCCGGAGAAAGCTTCGGAGGGGAAAGCGTCCGGTAAGAAATCGAGTAAGAAGAAACCAGAGGAGAAGAAACCGACGCCGGCCAAGACGCCGAAGGAAACGCCCGCCCAGCCGGAGTAATCAGTGATCAGTATTCAGTCAGTCAGGCGTGTGGTTGCGAGAGTAGGGGTGGCTGCCTTCGCAAGAAGGTGGTCAGCCGTTTCTTTGCCGGCTCCATCCGCGCTCTTGCGGAGCGCAGCCACTTGAATGAAGGGGAATGCTCTCCGCGCGTTCGCAATCGCTGATTTCCGAATACTGAATACCGATTACTGATCACGAACCCACATGAAGCCCCTTCACTCCATGTTGCTTTCGCAGCCACGCGCAGTTTTCCTGGCCCTCGTCGCGCTGCTCGCCCTGCTCATGGTCGGATGCGCCAGCGACGGTCCGCGCTCCGCGGGAGCCTCGGCAGGCTTGTCCCGGGAGATCGCCCAACTTCACCTGCTGGTCTTTCCCATGGCGGTGAACCTGGACGCGATCCCGGGGCGCGACGGCATCGCCATGAAGATCTTCGCCGGCAACCCGAAACGCGACAAACCCTTCGCCGTGAAGGAGGGGACGTTGGAGGTCCTGTTGTTTGACGGGTTGTTGAAATCCAAGGAAGACGCAGCCGCCCCGTTCAAGACCTGGAGTTTTCCGGCCTCGGAACTCAGGAAGCGCGAGTTTGAATCGACGATCGGCGTGGGCTACGAGTTGACCCTCCTCTGGGAGGACGGGCGACCCAAGGGGCCAAGGGCGACCGTGATGGCGCGATACGTCCGCGAAGACGGCCGGGCCGTCTACTCCGCCCCCAACCCGATCTCGCTGAATTGAGTCGGCGACGATTGACGGGACGGGTTGTGGCGGAACGAAACTGCGGCCCATCAGTTGATCCCTCCCCACGGCGCGCTTGTGTTGAACACGACAACCGGATATGAACTCACCTTCACTGATCGCAACCCGTGAATCCACGCCTCTTCCCCACACTGTCTTTCCTCATCTTCGCTTCCGCCCTTGCCGCCGAGGCGCCCAAGCCGTCCGCCAACCCGGCCAAACCGATCGCCGTCAAGAAGGAGTTGTTGTTCTCCGATGACATCAAGGTCTGGAATGACGGACCGGCCCACAAGTAAACAAATCTCTTCGAACAGAACCCAACCCGACACCGCCATGATCGCCGGTCAATCCCGCCGCGAATTCACGAAACTCGCCCTGTCCGCGCTTCCCGGAGCCGCCCTGTTTTCCGCTGGCCAGCGGCTTTTTGCCGCGGACGCCAAACGTCCGAACTCGAGGTTCAACGGCGTGCAGCTCGGCATCAACGCGCCCTACAGCTTCGGCGGCAGGACCATGTCGGGCGAGGAGACGCTCGAACGCTGCGTTGAGCTGGGCCTGAGCGCCGTCGAACTGCGCACCCAGCCAGTCGAGCTGTTCCTGGGCGTTCCCCTGGAACTCCTGGCCCGCAAACCGCGCGAGTCGAAGCAGGCCCGGGCGGAACGGGCCGAGAAGCTCCGCGCGTGGCGCAAGACCGCGCCGCTCGACCGCGCGAAGAAGTTTCGCGAGAAATGGGAATCCGCCGGAGTGTTCATTGAGATCGTCAAGGTGGACGGCATGTTCGGCATGACCGACGAGGAGCTCGACTACAAGTTCGCGCTCGCCAAGGCCCTTGGCGGCCGCGCGATCTCGACCGAGATTTCGCACGACGAAAAGGACCTGAAGCGCGTCGGCGCCTTCGCGGACAAGCATGAGTTCATGGTCGGCTACCACGGCCACGCCAGCACAAGGCCCGAACACTGGGAGCATGCGTTTGAACTGGCGAAGTTCAATGGCGCCAACGTGGACCTGGGCCACTTCGTCGCCGGCAACAACGCGTCGCCTGTTCCCTTCCTCAAGAAGCATCACTCCCGCGTGACGCATGTGCATTTGAAGGATCGGGAATTCAACAACGGCCCCAACGCGCCTTTCGGCGAGGGCGACACGCCGTTGGCCGAGGTTTTGCGCCTGATCCGCGACAACAAATGGAACATTCAGGCCACCATCGAATTCGAGTACAAGGTGCCCAAGGATTCCACCCGGATGGCGGAGATTGCCCGCGCAATCAGGTTTTGCCGCGACGCCCTTGCCTGAGCCTTTCGCGCCGTTGGAGCCGCCCGGCTTGTCGGCCTTCGGCGGGAGTGGAAGCCAAAGCCAAGAAACCCATGATCGACCGCGAACAAACAGCCCGTGATTACGAGCGCGACGGGGTCGTGCGGCTGCGAGGGTTCTTCCCGTCGGAAACCGTCGCCGAAATCCGCGCGGAGCTGGAGCGCTACATCCGGGAGGATCTGCCGTCGAAACCCGCGGACGCCCGGACGCTCGAATCCGATGGCGCGACCATCCGCAACCTCTGGCGTCTGAACGAACACTGCGCCTGGTTCCGCGAACTCGGACTGCGTCCCGAACTCGTCGACCTGATCGCCCCGCTGGTGAAAGGCGAGGTTGTCCTCATGGGTGTGGAGACCTTCAGCAAACCCGCCCGCATCGGCAGCGGCGTTCCGCCGCATCAGGACAACGCCTACTTCTGTCAGACCCCGCCGGACATGCTGACCCTGTGGGTTGCCATGGATCCTGTGACCTTGGAGAACGGAGCGGTCCGCTTCATCAAAGGTTCGCACAAGCAGGGAATGCTTCCGACGAAGCCATCCGGCGTGAAGGGCAACTCCATCGGGTTGGCCGATCCGCTTGTCGCCCCGGCCGAGGACTGGTTCATCGCGACGCTTGATCCGGGCGACGCCACCATTCACCACTGCGAGACGGTCCACGAATCCGATGCCAACCGGACGGACCAGTCCCGCCTCGCCCTGCTTTTCGTCTATCGCGGCAGTCACACCCGGACGGATCCGGGACTCAAGGCCGCCTACACCGACGCCGTCACCGCAATGCCCCCGGCATGACGCGACCAGGATCTGCAATGCAACGGACAACTGACCTCAGCCCCCCTGACGAATCAAACGCCATGTTGAAATCACACCACAAACATTCCGCCCTCGTCCTCGCCCTCGTTGCCGGCCTGCTTGCCTCGACCGTCACGGCGGCGACAAAACCACTGAAGGTCTTTGTCCTCGTCGGGCAGTCGAACATGCAGGGGCACGCCCGCGTACGCACGCTTGAGCACATCGGCATGGATCCGAAGACCGCGCCTCTGCTGCGGGAACTGCAGGACGAGAACGGCCAACCCCGCGTCTGCGAGGACGTCTGGATCTCCTATCTTTCCAACGGCGGCGAGAAGCACGGACGGTTGACCGTCGGATTTGGTGCGGACGAAGAAAAGATCGGCCCCGAATTTTCCTTTGGCATCCGCATGCGGGTGCTCCTCGGCGAACCCATCCTGATCGTCAAGGCCGCCTGGGGCGGCAAGAGCCTGAACACCGATTTCCGCCCGCCCTCCGCGGGGCCCTATGTCTTCAACGAAGAGCAGTTGGAGACTTCCCGCAAACGCGGCGAGGATGTGAAGGAGATGCAGGCGGAGAAAGCCAAGGCGACCGGCCATTACTACCGGTTGACGATCGATCACGTGAAACGAACGCTCGCGAACATCGACAAGGTGTGTCCCGCCTACGATGCGAAGTCCGGTTACGAACTGGCGGGCTTCGTCTGGTTCCAGGGATGGAACGACATGGTGGATCGGGGGACCTACCCTGACCGTGACAAGAAAGGCGGCTACGCCGACTACAGCAGGAACATGGCGCATTTCATCCGCGACGTGCGACGCGACCTTTCGGCGCCGAAGCTCCCGTTTGTGATCGGGGTGCTGGGCGTGAATGGTCCGGTGGCGGAATACGCGCCGGAGCAGCGGCGTTACGCGGGCGTCCACCAGAATTTCCGCGACGCCATGGCCGCGCCGGCCGCGCTGCCGGAGTTCCGGGGCAACGTCGCCGCGGTCCTCACCGAGAATTATTGGGATCGCGAGCTCTCCCAGCTTCGCGCCCGAGAGGCGAAGGTGAAGAACCAGGTCAGGAAGCTCCAGAAGGACGGCGGCCTGAAGCGCAACCAGGTCCAGGCGACCCAGGAACGGTTGATGGCGGAGGAATTCAACGCGCGCGAAAGGGAGATCCTGACCAAGGGCGTCTCCAACGCCGAATACCACTACCTCGGCAGCGCCAAGATCATGACCCGGATCGGCCGGGGTTTCGCCGATGCGTTGGCGGAGTTGGGGAGGAAGCCCTGATCACGGGCGCGTCTGCGCCGCGTTCTTTACACGTTCCAGTTCGGCGGTCAGGCGCGCGACGATCTCGGGATGCTGGAGCCAGAGGTTCGTCGTTTCACTGCGATCCTTGACCATGTCGTAGAGTTGCCCCTGCGGGCCGCCTTTCTCCGGCTGGACCTTGCGCGGCTCCGAGAAGCCGCCGGAGCCCAGCGAGGTGATCAGCTTCCAACGGCCGGAGCGGATGCTCTGGGCATTCCGTGAAGTCTGGATCACCAACGGGCCGCGGATGGGTTTGTCCTCCGGCTGTTTGCCAAGCAGCACGGGGAGGATACTGAAACTGTCCGGTCCGGCCCCGGTGGGCAGGTCGCCGCCGGTGATCGCGGCGAAGGTTGCCAGCATGTCGGTAAAGCAGATGGTCTGGTCCGTCACCGAGCCGGGCTTCACCCTGCCGGGCCAGCGCGCGAGGAACGGCATGCGATGCCCGCACTCCCAGACATCGCCCTTCATGCCTCGCAGGCCGCCGGAGGAATCGTGGCCTAAGCGTTGAACGTCGTTCGCGTACCAGACCGGTCCGTTGTCCGAGCTGAGTAGGACGAGGGTGTCGTCCGCCATGCCGGCCTTCTCCAAGGTCTTGAGAACGCGGCCGACCATGTCGTCCACCATGACTGCGAAATCGCCGTACATGCTGGCCTTGCTCTTCCCCTGGTACTTCTTCTCCGGCAGCCAGGGCGTGTGCGGCGCGGGGAAGGCGACGTAGAGGAACAGCGGCTTGCCGGACCTCGCCTTGCCGTGCCCGCGGATGACGTCGCAGGCTTCGTCGGTGAAACGGGGCAGGACGTTCTTCAGCGCCAGCCCGGGAGCGATGCCGCCCGCGCGCCAGAACTCGCCTTGGATCCGTGTCCAACCCTCGGCCACGCTGTCCCGCGCCTCGATCGTGTCGGTCGGGGGCGCGACGGCGCGGTTGTCGCGGATGTAGAAATAGGGGGGGATGTCGGTCGAGGCGCGGATGCCGAAATAACTGTCGAAACCCCGGTCCACGGGGCCGCCGGGCAGCGGGTTCTCGTAACCGTTCTCGTCAAAGCCCAGGTGCCACTTGCCGACCATCGCCGTGCGGTAGCCGCGTGACTTCAGCAGCGAGGCGACGGTCACGCGGTCCTTGTCGATGGTGGCCTGCCGTGCCCATCTTTCCGGCCTGGCGCGAAAGGGATGCTGGCCGGTGATCAGGCCGTAGCGCGACACGTGACAGAGGGAACCCGAGGCGTGGGCGTCCGTGAAGCGCATGCCGTCGCGCGCCAGCGAGTCGATGTTCGGCGTCGGGATCTTGGAGTTCGGGTTGTAGCAGCCCGGATCGCCGTAGCCCATGTCATCGACGAGGATGAACAGGATGTTCGGATTCGGCGCGGCCGTGGCGGAGGAGGCCGTGAGGGACAAGAGCGCCGTGATGGCAATGGCCGTGAACAAGGAGGGAATGAGCTTCTTCATGATTGTTTGATGTCTTTCAGTGAAAAAAAAGGGGTTCGCGGAACGGCGACAGCCCCGCGGCCGCATTTGTGTTGTCCCAAGCCGGAGGCTTGACAGCCATTAGCGCGGGGTTGAACCCGCGCATGCGGGTGACACCCCGGGACGAATGTCCCGTTGAATCGCATCCTGGAAGGATGCCAGCCCAGCACAAGCGCTGCATACCGGGATGTCGGGATTTCGTGCGCCGCTGGCATCCCTCCAGGATGCGATGCGATCTGTTCCGGATATCCGGTGGTATTGCTCGTTCCTCGCTGCAACCACCGGCTAATGGCTGCAATGCCTCCGGCATAGGGCGGCGAGGGATTGCGAGGCTTTGCGGCGCGTTGGGCAAATCGGCGGTCGCGGCGGGTGGCAACGCGCAGCAAGGCGGCGTCAAGCCGCCGCATTCCATGGCGCTTCGCGCGGCGCCAACAGACGCCCGGAAAGACCTCATTTGTAGTCCTTCATATAAGCCGCGAGGTCGGCGAGGAGTTGCGCGTTGAGGCCGAGTTGTTCGGCCGACAACATCAGCGAACGGCGCAGCGGCTCGATCTTCCCCTTGATCATCTTCTTCGGGATGAGCTGCGTGACGCCGCCGGTGGAGCGGATCATCAGGGGATCGCCCTGCGAGTAGATCAGGCCGTGGATTTCGCGGCCGTCCTTGAGGCGGACGATCTCGCCGTCGTAGCCATGGGCGATGGAGCCGCTCGGATCGCGCACCGCGTCGATGAAGGCCTCGACGCTCTGGTTCGCCACCCAGCCGCGCAGCTCGGGGCCGTAATCCACGCCCGTCCCCTCGATGCGATGGCAGGTCGCGCAGGCGGTGGCGATCAGCTTGCCGGTGGCGGGGTTGCCCTTGAGCTTGGCGATGTCCTTCGCGGACGGCAGTTCGATCTTCGGAGCGAGGGGGACCTGCAGGTCCTGGATCTCCACCTTGTCCGGATCGTAAATGCCGTGCTGCTTGAGCAACGGCATGACGTTGAAATCTTTCCACTCGCCGCCGGCGCGATTCAGCAGCCAGGCGGTGGCGAGTTCCTTGACGAGGCCCGACTCCTTCAGCAGTTCCGCCATGGCGTTCGCGGCGGACTGCGTCCGGGTGAAGGCGATGGTGTCCACGGCGAGCTTTCGCGCCTCCAGGGGCAGGTCGGTGGAACGGGCTCTCTCCAACAAGGCCGGCAGCGCCGCCTCGGGCTGCAACCGCCAGGCGATGCGCGCGCGCGCATCGTCCCACTTCAGCGTCTCAGCCTCCGCAAATTCCGCCCAAACCTCCTTCTCCACGCCTTCGACCGCGAGGCCGCAGGCTTCGAGCTGGACGCGATCCTTGCCGTCATAGCGGCGCAGGAGGTTGAAACCGACGCGCCGCTTCAGTTCCTTCGGTTCATTACGGAGCGCGACCGCCAGTTCGCGGCGAACCGCCGGGCTGGAATCATCGACCATCTTGTTCGCGAGGCGGGTCATGTCCTCGCCGGCGTTGCGCAAGGCGCGGAAGGCGAGGATGCGCTGTTGCGGGTCGGCATCCCCGAGGCGTTCGCGGCATTCCGTTCGTCCCTTCTCGCCGAGCAGAGGCAGCAGCCATACCCCGCGGGATGCGACCAGCGGATTCGCGTCCTTCAGCAGTTTTCGCACGGCCGGCAGCGACTTCTCCCCGCCCGCCTTCAATTCCTTCCAGCCGGCGTTGCGCACGTTGACCGCCGGGCTGCGCAGACGCGCGAGGGCGTCATTTTGATCCTCCGGCAGGCGCGGTTTGAAGCCCTTGGGCGCGACGCGGTAGATCGTGCCGGAGACGCTGTCGTCGCGGTCCGCATGGCCGCCGACGCCCGGATCGAACCAGTCGCAGACGTAGACCGCGCCGTCGGCGCCGACCATGACATCCGCCGGCCGGAACATGTTGCCCAAGCGGGCCTTCAGGAAATCGAAGCGCTCCAGTTTCCAGCCCGAGCCCTCGGGCTTCGGGTAATAACCGAAGATGACCTGGTGCCGCGCCTCGGCGCTGAGCAGCAGGCCGTTGTATTTCTCCGGCAGCGCGCCGTTTTCGTAGAAGGCGATGCCGGTGGGCGAACCGGTTCCGTAGACATCGCCGGGCGGCAGCGTCCCCGGATCGTCCTGCCGCCATTCGGCCTCGGGCACGCTCTGTCCGGCGCGGCGATCCGCCTGCCAGGTGCGTTTGCCGTCGCGGGAGAAGAAGCCGAGGAACGCGCCCTCCATCAGCCAGGTGGTGCGGCAGGCGGGCGGGTCGTCGTTGTCGTTCTGGAAGACGTCGCCGAAGGACGTCACGCAGTGCTCGTAGCTGTTGCGAAAGCCGTGGCCGATCATCGTCAGCCCCGTGCCGTCGGGGTTCATCCGCGCGGCGAACCCGCCGGTCCAGACGCGGCCGTCGTCGCTGACCGCGCCCGCGATCTTCCCGCCGTCCCAATAGGGTCCGCCCACCCGGTAGCGCACGCCGTCGCGGGTCGTGATGTCCGCGCCGGTGTTGCCGTGGTTGAAATACCACTTGCCATCCGGCCCGGCGACGACCGCGTGGAGGCTGTGGTCGTGGTTGTTGCCGAAGAAGCCGGAGATCAGGTTCTCGCGCTTGTCTTTCTTCGGATCGAACTTCAGGTCGCCGTCCACGTCCGTGTAGACGATCAGGTGCGGCGGTTGGGAGACGACGATCTGGTTGCCCAGGACGGCGATGCCCAGAGGCGCGATCAATTCCGGATCCTGCACGAAGGTGTGCGACTTGTCGGCCTTGCCGTCGTGGTCCGTGTCCTCCAGCACGACGACGCGGTCGCCCTCGGGGCGACGCCCCTTGTGGCGGCGGTAGTTGACGCCCTCGTTCACCCAGATGCGGCCCTGTTCGTCAGTGTCCATGTTGGTGGGGTTGTAAAGCATCGGGCTGGTCGCCCAGACTGTGACCTCGAGATCGTCGGGATGCTCGAAGGCCTCCACCGGCACGCGTTGCGGATCCCGGCTGTCGGGATCGAAGAAGGCGGACTTGGGCCGCGGCAACGCGGCGGGCTTGGTGGTGTATAGGAGGAAGCGGATCTCAGCGTTGCTGAGTTTGCCGCCTCGGATCATGCCGCCGTCGTCGATCGCGCCGCGCGCCTTGAAGCGCTTCGCGCCCTTCGGCAGGTCCACCTCGATGACGGAGGACGCATGCGTGCCGATGCCGCGTTCAAACACCTCGTCGCCGACCTTCATCAGGCCGCCCTCCCAGTTCTTGTTCAGGGTCGACCTGCCGTAGCCGGTGACAATCTGACGCCACTTCATTTCCGTGACGGACTTCGTCGAGCCGTCGGCCAGTGTGACCACCGGATCGATCCAGTCCGACCAGTCGCAGCTGTTGTTGCCCTCGTTGGAAACGGTCAGGTAGAGCTTCGTTGTGTTCGCCGGCAGTTCCACGTCCATCTCCACGAACCGGCTCTTGGCGGCGGTGGTCAGGACCGGGCTCTCGTAGATGGGCTTTGCCTTCGGATCGGCGGGCGCGCCCGATCCAGCGATGCGCGCCGAGAGGGCGATGTCGCGCTTCAACGCCTCCTTCGAGGTGTTCTGGAAGACTGTTGCCAACTGATGCAGTTGCTCCTTCGTCAGCGCCTTCGATTCCACGCCGTTCGCCGGGACCGGCAGCTTCGCGGTCCAGGCGATGCCGTTGAGGATGGTCTTGCGGAAATTGTCGTCGGCCCAGTTGGCGTTGTAGTGCATGCCGGTGAAGCCGAAGCCGCGCGCGCCGTTCTGCCGCTCGGTGGCCCAGGCCACGTGCTGCGGTTCGCCGGCCGCCACGGCCTTGCGGACGTACGGATTGCCCGAGTGCGGGCCGTCGCCGCGCTTCATGGTGGAAGCGGGAGCCACGGCGGACAGGATCGGCGTCACGCCTTTCATGCCCTCGCGGAAACGCATGTGGTAATACCACTCGTCGTTGATCTTGAACGGCTTCACGCCGCGCGCAATGGGATGATCGGGAAAGGTCTTGAACTCCGCCTCCCAGGTTGGATTCACGGACCAGAAGGTCTCGAAGTGTCCGCCCAGCCAGTCGAGGAAGGCGTTGCCGGCGTCGCCCTTGGGAACCTCCACCGCGTAGTGCAGGCAGGCGAAGCCGATGCCCTTGTCCATCAGCGGCGCGAATTCCTTCAACCGCCGCGCGACCGGATGCCCGCCGCCTCCGCTGTCGATCACCACGATTGCCGCGGAACC
The DNA here is from genome assembly GCA_038126235.1 of Verrucomicrobiales bacterium. Lineage (GTDB taxonomy): Bacteria > Verrucomicrobiota > Verrucomicrobiia > Limisphaerales > JAYPEY01 > JAYPEY01. Next base: position 134,949 of record JAYPFK010000008.1, on the reverse strand, counting down.
GGCCAGTTCGTTCAGATCCTTGGGCCACTGGCGGTAGTAGTAGGGGACGCAATCGACGCCGGGATAGGCCTTCTCAAGGTATTCCTCGATCAAGGCGGCGGCGGCGTTCCACTCGTGCTGGCCCAGACCATGGCCCTGCCCGCCGGCCATCAGGGCGATCCTGGTCTTGGCTGCGGCGGATGAGGAGGCGGAGCCCAACGCAAGCGTCAACGCCAGCGCGGCAAATAGAATGATTCGTTTCATAGGATTCCGGGAGCCTACGGAAGCGGAAGAAATGCTCAAGACCGGGGAAGGGGGCTGTCGCTCCATTTCTTGTCCCGCGCGTGAATCGTGGGTAGCGTCCGCGCCATGCCTAAGAACCTCCGTGTTTCCATCTTCCGCGTGAGCTTGTGCCTGGCGTTCGCGTCGCTGGCGAGCGCGGCCGAACTGCCGCCCGGTCGCGTCCTGGACGCCGGGTTTCATCACCTTGGCGACAATGTGGTGAAGAACTGGCCCGAGGCTCCGGCGGAACCGGCCGGCTTCAACCTGGACATTGAATTTGAGGCCGAGGCCAACGACACGGAGAAGTTGCTGGGTTTGACCCAGAGGGATGTCGACAATCCGTGGATCCTCCGACTCAATGGCCAAAAGCTCGGGGAACTCAAACGCGGGAAGGAACTCCTGGAGCGCCACCATCCGATCCCGCCCGGCGCGCTCAAGAGCGGGCGCAACATCCTCAATTTCTCCAGCCGCTCCAAGGATGACATCGTCGTGGGCAAGGTCACGCTCTACGACGCGTCCCTGCGCGAACTGCTGGACCTGCAGCGCGTCGAGGTCACGGTGATCGACGAGGCAACGGGCGGGCATTTCCCCGCGCGGATCACCGTGACGGACGCGAAGACGAATAAGGTTGAGTTCTATTACGCTGAAAGCGCGGAGACGGCGGTGCGTCCCGGCGTTCTTTACACCCTCGGCACGCCGACGGCCCTGGAACTGCCGGCCGGCGACTATCGCGTGAGCGCGACCCATGGCACGGAATGGAGCCTGGCCGAGACCGCGCTGAAGGTGCGCCCCGGCGCGACGCCGACCGTCCGTCTCGCCTTGCGCAGGGAGTTCGACGCTCCGGGATTCGTCGCCGCTGACACCCACATCCACACGCTCACCTTCAGCGGGCATGGCGATTCCTCGGTCGAGGAGCGGATGGTCACCCTTGCCGCCGAGGGCGTGGAACTGGCCGTCGCGACCGATCACAATCACCAGACGGATTACGCGCCCTACCAGGCCGAGTTGAAGTTGAACGGGCATTTCACCTCGGTCACGGGCAACGAGGTCACCACGAAGAACGGGCACTTCAATTCCTTTCCCCTGCCGCCGGGCAAGGATATCCCGGACCACAAGTTGGCCGACTGGAAAAAGCTGGTGGCGGGCATCCGGGCGAAGGGCGCGCGGGTGGTGATCCTGAACCATCCCCGGTGGCCGGATATTGCGCGCGGTCCCTTCGGCCGTTTCGGGCTCAATCGTGCCTCGGGTCAGCGCGCCTCCGGCGGGGCGTTCACGTTCGATGCCATGGAGTTGATCAATTCCGGCACGCTGCAGCCCGATCCGCTCTACCTTTGCCGGGACTGGTTTGCCCTGCTCAACCACGGCGAGAAGATCACCGCCGTCGGTTCCTCGGATTCGCACACCGTGGGCAACATCGTGGGCCAGGGGCGCACCTACGTTCGCAGCTCGGCAGTCGATCCCGGTCGGATCGACATCGGCGAGGCCTGCGACGCCTTCCTGCGCGGCGACACCACGATCAGCCTCGGTATCGTCGTGGACCTCAAGGTGAACAAGGCCTTTTCCATGGGCGACCGGATCACGACCGGCGGAGCCGACGTGGACTTCGATCTCCAGGTGAAGGCGCCGTCGTGGATCACGCCGAAGCGCGCGATCGTCTACCTGAACGGCGTCGTCGCCGCGGAGCAGGCCGTGCCGAAGACGGCCGGCAAGTTTGTCAATTCGCGTCTGCGTTTCAAGCTGCCGGCTCCGAAACACGACGCCTGGGCGGTGTGCGTGGTCCTGGGCGATCCCGTCACCCACCCAGCCTGGGCCACCGAGGAGGCCTACACCTTCGCCGCAACCAACCCGGTTTATCTGGACGCCGATGGCGACGGCTCCTTCCGCAGCCCGAGGGAGACCGCCGCGCGATTGCTGGCCGCGGCGCGGGCGGGTGGCGAGGACGGGTACGAAGCCGCGCTGCGGGAGGAGGACAGCATCGCTGTTCAGACGATCGCGGAGTTGCGCGACAGTTTGGAGTTGGAGGAACGGAAGGAGCTCGACGCCCGGGTCGAGAAGGCCTCCGTCAAGCGGCCGGTTCTCAAGGAATTCCTGCGCTATCTGCCGACCGGGGATTGAACGAGGCGCGGCTTCCCGTAGGACAGGCTTCCAGCCTGTCCTCGGCATGGCGCAGGACTATAGACCGGATTGAACGCGACCAATGGCAGATTGGCCATGGGTGTATGGAGGGTTCTTGGGACACCGTCAGCAACCGGAAATGCTCGGGACAGGCTGGAAGCCTGTCCTACGGGTTTCACACGTTCTTCCTGAAGGTCCGCTTCCTATTCCACCGGAAATTGTGGTGTTCGAGATCTGAAGGAGAGTGAAGCCTACCCCAGTTCCTCGACCTCCAGATGCCCAATGCGGCGGGCCTGATACCACCGCACGGCGAACAGGTCCGCAATGCCGCGCCAGATCCGGTTGCCGATGCCGTACTTGGAGATGCCGGCAACACGCGCGCGGTGGTTCACGGGCATTTCATAGGTCCTGAAGCCGCCGTTCTGGACGAGGATCGGGAGGAAACGGTGCAGCCCGTTGAAGGGGAAGACGCCCTCGAGCGCCTCGCGCTTGAAGACGCGCATCGCGCAGCCGGTGTCCTCGAAATCCGCGTCCAGCGCCCACTGCCGCACCTTGCGGGCGATCACGGAGGACATCACGCGCACGGGGCTGTCCTGCCGGTTGATGCGCTTGCCGCAGACGAAGTCGAACTCCTCCAGTTCGCGCAACATGCGGGGGATGTCGGCCGGATCATTTTGCAGATCGCCATCCAGGGTGGCGATGAGGGGCGAGTCCGTCGCCTGGATGCCGGTCCAGAGCGCGGCGCTTTGTCCCGCGTTGCGCAGGTGCCTCAGGCCGCGCGCCTTTTTGAACTTCTCGCGGGCCTCGCCGATCTTCGCCCAGGTCCCGTCGGAGCTGGCGTCGTCCACGAACACGATTTCGAAACGCGCGCCCGAGCCCTTCATCGCCGCGACGGTTTCCTGCGCCAAGGGCAGCACATTGTCTTCCTCGTTGTAGACAGGGACGATGATGGACAGTCTGGCAGGCACGGCCGGAGCTTAGGCGGACAAGGCGCCGTTGGCCAATCATTCGTTGCCAGTGGTTGGAGGCGCAATGATCATCCTGGCCCGCGTTTCCCGATCCGCCGGGCTTTCCAACCACGGCCGCGGCCGCAACAATCGGGCGTGGTCGAGAAGATTGTTTCAGGCGGGCAGACGGGCGCGGATCGTGCGGCGTTGGACTTCGCGATCGAGGCGGGGATTCCCCATGGCGGCTGGTGTCCGCGCGGACGCTTCGCCGAGGATGGCCGGATTGACCTGCGCTATGAATTGAAGGAGACGCCCGATTCCAGCTACGCCCAGCGCACGGAGTGGAATGCGCGCGATTCGGACGGGACGGTCATCTTCTCCCTGGCGGAGGTTCTTTCCGGCGGCTCCGCGCTGACGGGGGCGCTTGCGCGCCGGCATGGCCGGCCCAGCCTGCATCTCAGTCGGGCGACATTCTCCGAGGCGGAGGCCGCGGCCAGATTGCGGGAATTCATCGAAGAGTTTGGGATTCGTTCGCTTAATGTCGCGGGGCCGCGCGCTTCGAATGAATTTGACGTGGGCGGGTTCGTGCGCCGGACCCTGAAGCTGGCCCTGTCAAACTGACGACGGCGGCGTCGGTGGGATGGAGAGGGCTTGGATGGCATGCCGCCGCTGCCTACCGGGACCGGAGCAAGGGGCTTGCGCGTCGTTTTTCAGGAAAGAACAGGTTCTCCGTAACCAAAGCAAAAACTCCCGCGTCCAGACTCGTAATCCAGCGGGCGTTGGGGTAAATATGGAAGTTCAAGAAAAGCCCGGCTGGACCGCGCGCGCACAGATCGCCAGAAACTTCATCCCGTTGATTCCTGCCGTATGAAAACGAATCGCATCCCCGTCGCTGGAGCCCTTGGCGGGCTTTTTGCGGCCGCTTTGTCCTTTTTGCCGACAACCGTGTCGGCCCAAGAAAGCTCCGCCCCGGAGATTCCCGATGTCCGCGTGGTCGCCATCCAGCCGGACGGTTCCGAGGAGGGCCCTCAGCCGGCCCTGATCCTGGTCGTGCGGCACAATGCCCCGGAGCAGGAGATCCGGGTCCAATACGCCATCGGCGGGACTGCGGAGAACGAGGTCGATTATCAGCCGTTACGCGGAGTGGTCGCCATTCCCGCCGGGGAGTATTTCGCCCCCATCATCGTGACTCCTGTCGATGACGATCTCGCCGAACCGCGTGAAACCGTCGTGGTGGAGTTAACGGTCCCCCGGACCACGGAAGGCGCGCCCTATCGGGTCGCCTGGCCCGGCCGGGCCGTGGTCGGCATCGCGGACAACGACGCGCATGAAAACCGGCTGCCGGTCGTTAAACTGGCCAGCCCGCCCGATGGCTCCGTGTTTCGCGGACCGCTCGACCTTCCTCTGCTCGCCTTGGCCCACGATTCCGACGGCCGCGTGGAGTCCGTCGAGTTTTTTGCCGGCGACCACAGCCTCGGCGTGGTCACCAACCAGGCTCCAATTCTCGATCCCGCGCTCACCCTCGTTGATCTCGCGTGGGTGGAGGATCTCGAACGCCCCGAGGATCTCCCTGAGTTCATGCCCGATGCCGCGGGCTTCCTTCCCGACGGCGACCTCACCATCGCCCCGGAATCGGCCTTCAGGCTGGTCTGGCGCAACGCGCCAGTGGGAAGCCATCGACTCACCGCCGTGGCCCGCGACGATCGCGGCGGCGTCCGGACGTCCGAGGCTGCGATCGTCGAAATTGTCCCTGAATCCACCCAAGCGGTCGTCAACATCATTGCCTCGGATCCCGTGGCGGCTGAAGGCGATCCCGAGAACGGCGAGATTAACACTGCCACCTTCACCATTCACCGGACCGGCTCCACCGACGAGGCCATGGACGTGTTCTTTTCCTTCCACGGCACGGCCGAAAACGGGGTCGATTTCAACGAATCCCCCACTGTGGCCGCCATTCCGGCGGGTGAACGCACGGTGACGTTCAACATCGTGCCCATCGACGATAGTGTGGTCGAGGGAGTGGAAAGCGTAGTCGTCAAGCTGGAGCCGCCGATCTGCATCGAAATCGTCCCACCGCCGCCCGGTTGCTACCTCATCGGCCGGCAGGGCAGGGCGGAGGCGCGCATTCGCGACAACGATGACACCAACGAGAACCTGCCGCCCGCTGTCCAGATCGCCAGCCCGCAAAACGGAAGTCTTCACCGCGCCGGCCAGCCGGTCCTGATCGTGGCCCAAGCCTGGGACCGCGACGGCCGCGTTGCCTCCGTGGAGTTCTTTGCGGATGACGAAAGTCTCGGTGTTGTCCAGTCGCTGGTTCCGGCCTTGGATGCCGCCGGGAACACGACCAGCATCCTGCCCCCGTTCCATTTGACCTGGACGGGCGCGGTCGTCGGCACCCATGTCCTGCGCGTCGAGGCCATCGACAACGATGGCGCGAAGACCCTCTCCAAACCGGTCGAGATCAAGGTGTTGGAAACCGCGCCGCCGCCCGTCGTCAACATCGCCGCCGTGGACGCCGAAGCCGCCGAACCCACCAGCCCGCCCGACGGTTCCCTCGCTCCGATCGTGTTGAACACGGCGAAATTCCGCGTCCGACGCAGCGGCCCTGTCGATGCTCCGTTGACCGTGTTCTACCAGCTCTCCGGCTCCGCCGAAAACGGCGTCGATTACGGGCGGCGTCCGGGCATGATCATCATCCAAGCCGGGCACGAGGCGGCCGAGTTGTTGATTGAACCGCTGGACGACTCCCTGGTGGAAGGTCCCGAATCAGTCATTGTCACTCTCCTCCCGCCGGCGGTTGTCGACAGTCTCTCCCTGCCGCCGCCCGCCGAATACATCGTGGGTCCGGACGCCCGGGCCCGTGCGGTCATTCTCGACAACGACCAACCCGCTGAGAACCTGCCGCCGCAGGTCGCGATGATCCGCCCCCTGCCGGAAGAGCGGTTTCGGGCCGGCTCCAATGTCGCCCTCGTTGCCGATGCCCGGGATCGCGACGGCCGGGTGGTTTCGGTCGAGTTCTTCGCCAACGGGGACAGCCTCGGCGTCGTTCACATGGCCGGAACGGTCTCGGCGACCGGCGATTCGAACACCGCCGCCGATGAGGCCGCACATCTGTTCCTGTTCACCTGGCAGAACGCGCCTGCGGGAGCATTCCATCTGACCGCGCGGGCGACCGACGACGACGGCGCGCACAGGTTGTCCGAACCGAGATTTGTCCACGTCATTCCGGCCGAACAGCAGGTCGTCACCGTAGAGGCCGTCGATCCGCAGGCCGGGGAGGGCGGGACGGTCACGGCCGACGGCGCGATCGCCAGCGATGTCAACACCGCCGCCTTCCGCATCTCCCGCCACGGCGATCCTACGGTCGAACTGCCCGTCCATTACGCGCTGGGCGGTTCCGCGAAGAACGGCGTTGATTACCGCGAGCTTTCCGGAGAAGTCACGATCCCAGCCGGACGCGAATCCGTGGTCGTGCATGTGGTACCGTTCGACGACAACGAGGTTGAACCGCTCGAGTCGGTGGTGATTGAGATCCTGCCGCTGATCTGCCCAGCCATCTTCCCGCCGCCGCCGACCTGCTACCTTGTCGGTCAGCCCGGACGCGCCGTGGCGCACATCCAGGACAATGACGCCGGGCGCAACGAACCGCCTCGTGTCGAGATCGCCACGCCGCGGTCGGAGGCGCGTTTCGTCGCTCCTGCCAACGTCGAGATAGTCGCCCACGCCCACGACCGTGACGGCTGGGTGACCCTGGTCGAGTTTTTCGACGGGGAGCAGAAGATCGGCGAATCGGTCATTCATTACATCGTTCCTCCAGAGCCGGGCCAACGACAGGTGTTTGCGCTGAATTGGACCGGTGTTTCCGCCGGGGAACACGTCCTTCGTGTGAAGGCCGTCGACAACCTGGGGGAGAAGAGCTCGTCGCAACCGGTGAAGATCCTCGTCCGGGCGGAGAATTCCGCGCCGATCGTCAACATCTTCCCCCGCGATCCCGTCGCCTCCGAGGCGCCGTTGGCCAACGACGCCCTCAACACCGCGACCCTGGTCGTCCGACGCGAGGGCCCGACCGACGCCGCGCTCGATGTTGCCTATGTCCTCGACGGTTCAGCAGAGAACGGAGTCGATTACCAGACGCTTTCGGGGCTTGCGACAATTCCGGCCGGCGAATCCTCGGTCGAGATCGAGGTGGTCCCCATCGACGATGACGTGGCCGAACACCGGGAGGCCGTGATCGTCAAGCTCGCGGCCCCGGCCGTGGATGTCGTCCCGCCTCCCTACGAGATCGGCCGCCACGAGCGCGCCGGCGTCGTCATCCTGGACAACGACCGCGCGCCCGAGCCCGGCGACAACGACCTCATGCCCACGGCTCGCCGCGTGGAGAACGGCGTCGTCATGATGACCCTCCCCGTTCCCAACGTTCCGGACGCCCTGATCGAGGCCTCGGAGAACCTGCGCGACTGGTTTCCCGTTGGCGCTGCCACCGTGGTGGACGGCGTCATCCACTTCGTCGATGCCGAAGCCGCAGCCAAACGCTTCCTGTTCTACCGCGTCGTCTCCAGCAATGAAAATGTCCGACAAGCTGACAGCAACTTCTGATCCCGAGGCCGCGCCGAAGGCCGAGCCGCCCGCCGAGGAACAGAAACCGGTGGAGGCTGTGGCCGAACCGGATAAGCGCGATCCGCGAGCCGGAGCCCGGTCCTAAGGCTGGGGCTTTGCCTGCTGGGACGGAGGCGGCGAGGGGTAGGCGCGAGAGTGGCGGACGCCAATCAAGGAGCGGCGACATTCTTGTCGCCGTGGCCCTGAAGGGGCCAGGTAAGTGTGAGACGTTCCGTCGCGTTCTTGGGGCTTTCTCCGGTCTGTGGGGCACGCCGCGCGCCCATGCTTTGCTTCGGAGTCAGGGCGACAAGAATGTCGCCTCTCCTTGGGAAAGTCCTCCGCACCCTGTTTGTCCCGAAAGCTCCGGCCTTGCTTCAACCGTTGGAATCTGTACAACCACTTCCCACACCATGTCTTCCCGTTCCAACACGTTCTTCCTTCCCCTCGCGGCCGCGTTGCTTTTCGCAGTCGCCCTCACCCTGTCCAGTGCTCCGGCCGCCCAAGCCGCCCGGTCCGACAGACCCAACATCGTCTTCTTCTTCATCGACGACATGGGCTGGACGGATCTCGGATTCATGGGGAGCCGGTATTACGAGACTCCGAACATCGACCGGTTCGCCAAGGAGAGCATGGTCTTCACGGACGCCTATGCCAACGCCCCCAACTGCGCGCCCAGCCGGGCCTGCCTGATGTCGGGTCAATACACGCCGCGCCATGGCATCTACACCGTCGGCGATCCCGCCCGTGGCAACGCGCAGTTTCGCCGGCTCGTGCCCACGCCGAATCAGACCGTCCTGGGAGATGAATTCATCACGATCGCGGAATCCCTCAAGACAGCCGGTTACACGTCCGCGGCCATGGGCAAGTGGCATCTGGGCGCGGATCCCACCACACAGGGGTTCGACGTCAACATCGCTGGCAAGGAGTGGGGCAGCCCCAGCGGCGGCGGTTACCACAGTCCCTACAAGTATCCAAACCTGGCGACCTCCAAGCCGGGCGAATACCTGACCGACCGCCTGACTGAAGAGGCCAACAAGTTCATTGAGCGGAACAAGGCCAAGCCTTTCTTCCTTTACCTCAGCCACTACGCCGTCCACACGCCGATCCAGGGCAAGAAGGATCTCACCGAGAAGTACATGGCCAGGAAAGGACACAACGGGCACGACAATGCCGGTTACGCGGCCATGGTGGAGAGCGTGGATGATTCCGTCGGCTCTGTCCTCGCGAAGCTCGACGCCCTGGGGCTCAGTGACAACACGGTCGTCCTGTTCTTCTCCGACAACGGCGGCTACCAGGGCGCGACGCGCAATCTTCCCCTGCGCGGCGGCAAGGGCATGCTTTACGAAGGCGGCATCCGTGAGCCCATGATCGTCAGGTGGCCCGGCGTCACCCGTCCCGGCGCACGCTGCGCGGAACCCGTCATCGGCGTGGACTACTACCCCACGTTGCTGGAGATTGCGGGAGCCGACCGGCCCAAGGGCTACACGCTCGACGGTTTGAGCTTTGCCCCCTGTCTGAGGGACGCCTCCGCGAAGCTGAAACGCGACGCCCTGTTCTGGCATTTTCCCGCCTACCTGCAGGGCAACCCCCAACGGGACGGTCGCGGCTGTCGCGAACCGGAGCGCCCCTTCCGCACCACGCCGGGAGGCGCGGTCCGCATGGGTGACTGGAAGCTGATCGAATTCTTCGAGGACGGCGGTCTGGAACTCTACAACCTCAGGGAGGACCTGGGGGAAACGACCAACCTCGCCACCGCCAATCCGGCCAAGGTCCGTCAGCTTCACGATGCCCTGCTCGCCTGGCGGAAACAGGTCAACGCTCCCGTGCCGACCGAGCTGAATCCACGATTTGACCCCAAGGCGAAAGTGGGGACGGGGTCCGGAAAGAAGGGCAGGAAGAAGCGGAAGTAGACTGGGGGAGTTCAGTGTTTCCACATGCGACGGATTCGTGGAATTGCCGTCCGCTGGTCGACGTGACAGGTTCGGCCCCGTGAGCGCCAGGCGGAGATCTCCCCAAAGCGGTCCGTTGCGACGGGCCTTGGCGTTGAGTTTCGGGTTCGTGGCGGCGGTTGTCCTGGCGCGGATTGCGACAGTCGTCGTGGAGGCGGTGTCGCCGCTGTCGTTGAACGAACTGGGCATCCGGCCGCGCAGCTTGGCGGGGTTGGTCGGGGTGATCTGCAGTCCGTTCCTACACGGAAACGCGACGCATCTCTGGTCCAACGCCGTTCCCTTGTTCGTGTTGCTGACCTTCCTCTATTGGGATAGCCGCTATCGTCCGGACGAGGCGTTGATTGCGATCTGGCTGGGCAGCGGCTTCGGGACCTGGTTGATCGGGGGCGGCGATGAACTGCACATCGGCGCCAGCGGCATCGTCTATGGATTGGTCGCCTATCTGGTCGCGGCGGGTTTCCTGATGAAAAGCTGGCGGTCGGCGGTGATCGCAATTGTCGTCTTCTTCCTCTATGGAGGAATCGTCTGGGGCGTGCTCCCGATCCAGACCGGCGTTTCCTGGGAAGGTCATCTGTGCGGAGCTGTGGCGGGTGTCTGGGCCGCGCGACGGGCGCATCGGGGTTGAGGTTGGAGGCGGGACTGGCCAGTCCTCCTTCTCGCCCTCGTCCTCGAAGTCGGCAGATCGCGCACGAGGGGTGGAGGACGAGAAACAAGGCCTCGCTCTCCGACGGTCATCCGCCTTCGCTTTGCAGCTTCGGCGCGACAAGCCAATCGCCGTCCGCAAACGCCGCCTTCAGTTCCTCCACTTGCGCCGCGTTGTATTCCTCCCGCTCCGGTCGCCCCCAGACCGGGTCGGGCCAGGCGAAATCATCGGGACGTCGGCCGATCACGTGGATGTGCATCTGGCGGACGATGTTGCCGATGGCGGCGACATTGAGCTTCTCGATTTCAAAGGTCTTTTCGACGAAGCGGGAAACGAGGCGGATTTCCTCGGTGAGCCGGGCATGTTCCTCGCGTGAAAGATCGTGGAGCTCGACCGCGTTTGTCTCTGGCACGAGGATGAACCAAGGCACGAGGGCGTTGTTCAGCAGCAACAGGTGGGAAAGGTCCAGCTTTGCGAGAACATGGCAGTCGGTGAGCAGGCGGGGGTGGATCTGGAAGTCGTTCATGCGTTCAGCGGAAATGATCGTCGTCCGGTGAAATTAAAGGAAGCCGGCACGTGGACAAGCCGGCATTCGGGGGAGGGGGTGTATGAATCGGGCGCGCCGATCGGATGAATTCTTTTCAAGGCGGCCAGGTTGACACCCGTGATGGGCCTCCTAGTGTTCGGGGGCGAATTGAAAGGTCCTAGAATGGAACAAGTCATCAAAGAATGCGAAGGCATGCCGGAACGTCGGTTTGCGGCGGGCGAGGTCGTCATGGAGGAAGGGGGCCGCGGCGGCTGCCTGTTCATCCTGGTGGAAGGCAGCGTGGAGATCCTCAAGCAGGATTTCCAGATCAACACGGTGGACTCGCCGGGGTCGATGTTCGGAGACGTCTCAGTCCTGCTGGGGCTTCCGCATATGGCGACGGTCAAGACCCTGGAAGCCTCCCGTTTCCTTGTGGCGGAGAACGCCCTCGATTTCCTGCGGGGCAATCCCGAAGCGCACCTGCACCTTTCGAAGCTCCTGGCCAAGCGGCTTCAATCGGTCACGAACTACCTGGTTGATCTGAAGAGTCAGTTCGAGGATCAGGATGATCATCTGGGGATGGTGGACGAAGTGCTGGAAAGCCTTTTGCACCACCAGCCCAAGAAGGCGGCGCCGGCGAGTTCGGGCGGGATGTAGCCTGGAGGTCCGCTTACCCGGCTGCGAGATCGATTTTCTCCTCGGGACGGTCGAGGTGGATCAGTTCGTTGGCCATTTGGGAGAACCAGGATGCCGTGCCGGCCTCGGTGTCGAGGGCGATGAAGGCTGGCGGAGATCCGATCTGCCGTCCCGCATTGAAGACGACGGTGTTCCCGATTTTTTCGACCCAGGAGCCCCCGGTGCGGAAGGGCGCCTGATGCACGTGACCGCAGAGCACGATGTCGGGTTGATGCTCCTCGATCCACATCGGCAGGTCTGCGTCTCCGAAATGTCCCTTGCCGGTCCAACTGGTGGGCGAACCTTGGGGAGGGGCATGGTAGACCCAGATCCATTTGCCGCGTTGCCGCTCGGAATCGCGCCGGAGTTGTTCGGCCACCCGGGCCTTCGATTCCGGGCCGTCCCACCACGGACACACCGTGAACAGGAGGTCGTCGGTTTCGAAACTGTCGCCGTCGATCAGCGCGCCGAGACTCCGGGCCTTCTCCAGCCACTTGGCGACGCTCTCGTCAGCGGAGTTGCGATCGTTGCCGTCGTGGTTGCCGGAGGAGACGATCAACCGGACCGTGGGCTGGATTCGCCTGAGGTATTTGAGGACGACCAGGATCTGAGTCTCGATCTCGACGGTGGAGGCGATGTCCAACAGGTCCCCGGCGATGATGACGAGGTCGAATTTGCCGGCGGCGAGTTTGACCCAGTCATACTGCTTCAATGAATAGTGAAGATCCGCGACCACGAGGCATCTCATGGCCGGATGGTGTCCTTTTGCGACGAAGGCATGAAGCCTTACATGCGCCAGAATCATGAAAACGATTCATGGTTCTCCGGCGTGGCTGTGCGGATTCAGCGTTCGATCCAGGGAGCCCAGAAGGGGATCCAGACGGGGATGGTGATCAGGCTCGTCAGCGTGGTGGCGATGACGACCCGCAGGGCGCAGACGACATCGCCGTCGTAGCGCTTGGCGAGGATGATGGGAAACATGGCCGAGGGCATGGCTGACTGGATCAGCAGGACACGCTTCAACTCGATGGAACCCGGAACGTGCCGGGCGAGGAGTACGAAGAGGAAGCCCAGGAGCCCCAGGCGCAGGAGGACGGCGGAGGCCATCACCCGCGGACGAAGATCGGAACGGAACTCGCCCAGTTTGTCCGCGAGGGAGGCGCCCACGAGCACGAGCCCGATCGGGATGGCGCATTGGCCGAGCATGCCGGCGGTCTTGACGACGAAGGCAAGCGCGCCCGTGGCGTCGGTGGCCAGGTCATGGGCGCTCTCCAGGCCGAGGATGAAGTTGAGCGAAAGCGTCCCGACGATGGTGAAGAACGGGGCGTTGATGGCCTTGCGCAGGCCATCCTTGAACGAGCCCCCGCGCAGGGTCACCAGCCCGACCGTCCAGACGGCCATCTCCGCGCCGGTGATGAAGACGAAGAGCACGCCGACGGTCTTCTGGTCGAAGAGGCTCGCCGCCAGCGGCAACGGCACATACCCCCAGTTGAAGATGCCCAGACAGGTGGCGAAGGCCCGGCGGCTCCGGTCGGATTCCAGTCCGGCGATTCCCGCGAAGAGGCGACCGAAACCCAGTCCCAGCACGATGGAGCCGAAGCCGCACAGGGGCGCGAGCACGACGTTGCGGACGTTCAGCAGGGACTCATTGCCCAGCACGGACTGGAAGATCAGGCAGGGAATGAAGACATTGATAAGCACCTCCAGCATGTTCCGCTCCGTCTCGTCCGAGATCAGCCGCCGGCGGCGGATGAAGAAGCCGACCGCCGCCACGCAGAACACGGGCAGCACGGCCTGGAGGACGGTTTGGAATTGGGACATGGGAGTGCGGAATGCGGAATGCGGAATGTCGTGTGGTCGGGCGCTCCTCCTCGTGCTCGAATGGGCGGCAAAAGACCGAGAGCGAGGACGCTGTCGCCTTACCCCTCGCCGCGGCAGAACGCCTCGACGAGGGTCAGGATTTCGATCTGCTGGATCCGCTGGAGCGCTGCGCCCTGTTCGGGGTAAAGGCGTCCGCGTTCGGCGGCGGCGCAGGCATCGACCATGGCGAAGCTGTCCCAGTCGCCCCCGGGAATCAACTGGTCGCGGAGTCCGGATTCGCCGGCGTCGTCCAGCAGGGCTGCGGCGCGTTCGGCGATGTCGGGGAAGGTGGGGTGGCTGCCTGTGCGGGTGAACCAGTATTTGGCGTTGGAGTAATCGGGCTCGCGCCGGTGCATGATGCCATGCAGGAAGCTGCCACTGGCGCTGTGGAGGTCCTGGGAGACGGTGTGGGAAGCGTCGAGATGGTCGTGCCAGAGCAGGGCCGCGCTGAGGATCAGGTCATGCGCTTCCGCCGGAGCGTCCGAGGCATTCAAGGCGGCGTCCGTCCGGGCGCGCGCCTCGGATTCGGAGAGGACTCCTGCGCGGCTCCGCGGACCGAGGCCGGCGAGGGAGTCGGTGTCAAACAGGGCCGCAATGGGGGCGGCGATTTCAGGGGTGTTCATCCGCGGGACGATTTGGAGCGGGGGCGGGGATGTCAAGTTATTGAAGGACATCCGCGCGCTGCCTGAGAGGTTTCCAGTTTCCGCTTGCGTGAGGGTTGGACGGCTCCCATTCTTTCCGCCCGAAAAATTATGGAATACCCCATCTCAAATCGCGCCGCCTCGCTCACCCCCTCGGTCACGCTGGCCATCAGCGCCGAGGCCAAACGCCTCAAGTCGGAAGGCAAGGACGTCGTCGGTTTCGGCGCCGGCGAACCGGACTTCGACACGCCGGACCACATCAAGGACGCCGCCAAGAAGGCCCTGGACGAGGGCTTCACGAAATACACCGCGGCCTCGGGCATTCCGGAATTGAAACAGGCCATCGCCGCCAAGTTTCAGCGCGACAACGGTCTGACCTACGCTCCCGAACAGATCACCGTGGCCTGCGGCGGCAAGCATTCCTGTTACAACCTTTTCATGGCCACCTGCCAGGAGGGCGACGAGGTGATCATTCCCGCCCCCTACTGGCTGAGCTACCCGGAGATGGTCACCCTCGCCGGGGCGAAGCCGGTGTTCATCGAGACCACGGACGCCACGGAATTCAAGGTGCTGCCGGACCAGCTTCGCGAGGCGATCACCGACAGGACGAGGATCTTCATTCTCAACTCCCCGAGCAATCCGACCGGCGCGGTCTACACGCCGGAGGAGATCAAGGCCTTGGGCGACATCTGCGTGGAGAAGGGCATCCTGATCCTGAGTGACGAGATCTACGAGAAGCTGCTCTACGAGGGCGCGGTCCACAAGAGCGTGGCCAGCTTCTCGGAGGAGCATCTGGCCCACACTGTCATTGCGCACGGCTTCGCGAAGGAATACTCCATGACGGGCTGGCGCCTGGGCTACATCGCCGCGCCGCTGCCGATCGTGAAGGCGATCAACGCCATTCAAAGCCACAGCACCAGCAACCCGACCTCCTTTGCGCAGAAGGGCGCGGTCGAGGCCTTGAACGGTCCGCAGGATCACCTGCCGGTCTGGCTGGAGCAGTTCGACAAGCGCCGCAAGTATTCCCACGAGCGGTTGAACGCCATGCCGGGGGTCTCCTGCGTGAACGCCAAAGGCGCCTTCTATCTGTTCCCGAACATCTCGGGGACGGGCCTGGCCGCGCCGGAATTCTGCGAGCGCCTGCTCAAGGAGGAACTGGTCGCCGCCGTGCCGGGCGAGGCTTTCGGCGCGCCGGGCTACCTCCGCATCAGCTATGCAACCAGCATGGAGCTGATCGAGAAGGGGTTGGATCGGATGGAGAAATTCTGCGCTACGTTGCAGGGGTGACTAGGGAATCACGACGCGGGTTGGACGAGCGTCAAACGTCCAACGCCGAATTCCCGACTTCCCACGCAAGGCCACGCGCGCAGCGTGTTGATCCCCTTTGTGGATTCCCCGTTGGACGTTGAGGGTTGGACGTTCGTTTCTCCCCGCTCTCTTGCTTTCGACGCCGGTTTCGGCTATCAGGAGGTTGTCGATGGAATTGACGGTCGCCACCTTTGAACCCGAGCTGGAAGCGGCGCTGCGAAGTTACGACAAGTACGTCGTGTGTCTGGACAAGGCGACCGAGGATTGCCGGGCTTCGCTGGTTTCCCTGTTGGAAAAGGCGATCAAGGCCTTTGAAACCCGGGCTCCGGAACTGCGGCACGGCATCGCTCTCGACCGGCAGGTGACCATCATCCTGAGTCAGAGCGACACAGAGCGGCCGTTGTGCGGCATCTACTTCAA
Organism: Verrucomicrobiales bacterium; assembly: GCA_038126235.1. GTDB lineage: Bacteria > Verrucomicrobiota > Verrucomicrobiia > Limisphaerales > JAYPEY01 > JAYPEY01. The sequence continues at coordinate 119,008 of JAYPFK010000008.1, read as the reverse complement.
CCTCCATTCCCCTTACCAGAAGCGGCCGGAGCCGCGGAAGAAAGAGGTCGAGGTCTGATCCGGCGGCCGAAGGCGGGAAAGCGCGCCACGGGGAGTGGAGTTCACTCTGATGTGTCGATGATCGCGGTTTCGCGTCACTCCGGGCGAGGTCAAGGAGCAGCCGGGGGGAAGCGCAGGAGATTTCGCGCGGCGTTTCCAGCAGGACCCAGCCTTACTCAAACCTCACGAAATCGCCCACGGCGAGCTCTCCCTCGCGAATGTCCGCCACGGCCGCGCCGCCCCGCGCCTGGCTGGGGTTGCTTGTGATCCGCACTTTTCCAACCTGTTTGTCGTCGCGGAAGACTGCCATGCCGGCCCCCGGTTTGGGCAGTCGGCTGAAGGAGAAGTCGATGATGACGTAGCGCAGGTCTGGCCGGACGGTGACGACCTTGCCCTCCACATTCGAGGCGATTTCAAAGCGTGTTTCCATCGCTGGCTGCGGCTCCGTTTCCCGCGGGGCGGACTGGGAGGTTTCGGTTTCTCCCTCGGGGGTGTGGGCGCAGCCCGCCGTCAGCAGCGCGGCCGCGGCGAGCGAAAGCAGCGCTGTTGGGAATGTCCTTTTGGCTCTTCTAAGGGTCTTCATCGCAGATCGAATTCCTTTTCCGCTGTTTCCCGAATCTGTTTCCAGCGTCTGTCCCAGTCGGCCCAGTCGGCCTCCCAGTCCTTGCCGGTCAGTTGTTTGCGCGCCTTCTTGAGCACGGCGGCGGTTTCGCGGAAGCCGGCCTTGAGCAGGTCTTCGTCATCCCACTCGATGGCGGATTCCAGCTGGCTGATCCGGTTTTCCGGGTAATCGGGAACCAGCTTCACCGCGTTGGCGAAGTGGTTTCGGGCTTTCTTCTTGTTGCCGACACTGATCGGCCAGCCGGGGGCGTCGCGGTAAAGCATGGCGAGCGAACGGTCGGCTCCGGCGTGGTTGAAGGCGGCGTCGAGCGACCTCGCCCGCAGCAGGGAACCTTCCAGTTCCTCCACCAGCGGCAGCGCGCCCAGACTGCGGGTCCGGGCGAGTTGGCCGAGGTTCATGGCCAGATAGTAATGCGCGCCCGCGGAACGCGGCCTCGCCTTGACCGCCGCCCGGCAGGCCTTGATGCCTTCCTCCGCCAGACCGGCCCGTTGCTCCTTGGTCGTGGAGAAATCCGCCCAGTGGAAACAGGCGCGGCCGAACTGCCAGGCTTTTTCAGGATTGTCCGGATCGGCCCGATGCGTCTTGCGCGCGGCTTCATAGGCCCGCCGTGTCCGGTCCGCGAACGTGTCGGTTTCCCCGGCGGCTGCGATCAGCGTCCAGAACTGCAGAAGCAGGGCGGCTCCGGCCCAAAACAACCTGCAAAACGCCGGTTTGCGCCCCGGTTCCGCGCGGACTGAATTAACTGTTGCCAACATGCTCTAAGCCAACTATATGCTGCGTCAAATGCGTGTTCGATTCCGAATCTGGCCGGCCTTGGCGGGCGTCGTGTGTGCGACGCTCCTGACGGGGTGCGGCGGCATTCACGCGGAGAAGGGCTTCTCTCCGCTGTCGCTGCTGCTGCCCGGCATCATGAAGAACGAGCCGGAAAAACCCGTCTTCCCCGAGCCGGTTGTCCTGCCTGAAGAATCGGCTCCTGCGGACAAGGACGAGGAGATCGCTGCCTGATCCCACGCCGGTTTCCCCGTTATTGACGGAGGAAATTGCGATTCCAATCATTTTTCTCTGGCAAGCGCCGGAGGTGATCTCCTATATAATCATCCTTTAGTTTAAAACCAACCAACTTGATCGTTTAGATAATCATGCCAGTTCCAGTTTCCCAAATGTGGAAAGTCGCCAGCTATGTCCTTGGACAGAAGCTCCGGGGTAATCAGCGCTATCCACTCGTGCTCATGCTGGAGCCGCTCTACCGGTGCAATCTTGCCTGCGCCGGCTGTGGGAAGATCCAGTATCCGCCGCACATCCTGAAGCAGAGCATGAGTGTGGAGGATGCCCTCCGGGCGGTGGATGAATGCCCGGCCCCGATGGTCAGCATCCCCGGCGGGGAGCCGCTGCTGCACCCGGAGATGGACAAGCTCGTCCGCAATCTCGTCGAGCGGAAGAAGTACATTTATCTTTGTTCCAATGCCCTGTTGCTGGAGGAGAAGCTGGACCTGTTCGAGCCCAGCAAATACCTGACCTTCAGCATCCACATGGACGGTCTGGAGGAGGAGCACGACTTCGCCGTCTGCCGTGAAGGGACTTACAAGAAGGCGATCGCCGGCATCAAGAAGGCTGTCGAGCGTGGCTTCCGCGTCTGCACGAACACGACGTTCTTTGACGGGACGAACCCGGAACGCGCCCGCGAGTTCTTTGACGAGATGATGCGGCTGGGCGTTGAGGGCATGATGGTCTCGCCGGGCTACAGTTACGACAAGGCTCCCGACCAGAACAAGTTCCTGAAGCGTGAGAAGACGCATTCCCTGTTCCGCAAGATCCTGGCCAAGGCCAAGCGGAGCTGGCAGTTCAACCAGTCCCCGCTGTTTCTTGAGTTTCTCGCGGGGAAATGGGACTTCGAATGCACTCCTTGGGGCAATCCCACCTACAGCGTCTTCGGTTGGCAGAAGCCCTGTTATCTCCTTCAAGAGGGCAGCGTGGACACGTTCAAGGAACTGATGGAGACCACGGACTGGGCGGCTTACGGTCACAAGAGCGGCAACCCGAAATGCCGTGATTGCATGGTCCATTGCGGATATGAGCCCACGGCGGTCGATTTCACCTTCGGTTCGCTGAAGGGCTTTCTCGCCACGGTCCGGGCCACCCTCTTTGGCGCCAGCATTCCCGAACCGGCGGAGGAGCCGGCGTCGTCGCCGGTCGCGTCCGCCTCGCAGGAGGAGGTTTCGCCCTATCGCCAGGGCTATGTGTTCGAGGTTGCGGATGCCTCGAACGGCGACCTGAAGGCGGCCTTGGACGCCGCCTTCAACTACCGCGGCAACATCACGGTGACCTCGAAGGATGGCTCCGAGGCGCAGGGGTATCTCTCCCGGATGGATTCCGGGTCGATCGAACTTTGGGCCGGCGACGACAGTCGTTCCACCGTGGCGATCGACGCGATCAGGAAACTGGATTTTTCCGGCAAGGACCCGGCCGAAGGCAAGAGTTGGGAGGCCTGGGTGAAGAAGCAGGAAGCGAAGAAGAAGGCCAAGGAACCCGAGGAAGCGATGGCCACCTGACCCCGGAATCCGGGGCGGGCATCGCCAGGGTTGTCGTCCGCTGATCAAGACGGCAGGGATCGAGCAAGAAACTCCCCGGAAATCCCTTTTTTTGACAAGGCGCGCTTAGACGCGCTGAGGCAGAACTTATTCAGGAAAAAATTAAGACACCGAATGCCGGTTGTGAAACCTTCCCGCCGGCGGATGAATGCAGAGACGTAAGATGTCCAGAGCAACGACAAAACGAAGCGGCGCGCGGGCCGTTGGAGCGACGAAGTATGACGCGCACCACAATGTGCTGAGCCAGACCTACGGGGACCTGGCCGACCTGCGGCGCGAACTCTCGGATTCCAAGGGGGCCGTCGCTGAACGCGGGGAGATCCTCAAGACCTTCGCCGCCTGCGCGGATTCCCAGCGAGCCTGGCTCCTGATCGAGGACTATTTCGAGAAGCTGTCCCTCTCGCGCAAGGACTTCGCCGGCGACGATTGGTGGCCCAAGCTCCTGGCGGCGAAGGGCAGGGCGCGTCTGGAGGAGACCGCCATGCTGTTCCTCAAGGCCGGCCGTTCCCTGCCAAGCGAGTTGATGGCCTACGCGAATTTCGACCGCCTGGCGGAACTGGAACAGGAGGAGCAGGACCAGGAGATTGTGGAGCGGCTTGAATCCTGGCTGCTGCCGCGGTCGGTGACCCACCTCGACGCGCCGCGCGCCTCCCTGAACGTCGTTTGCTCGCCGATGAAATCCACCGAGGATGCGACGCTGCATCAGCTCAAGGTCGGGCTGCATCTCTTCCGGCCCCGGACCGGAGCCAAGGAGCGCTCGGCCGCCGAGATCGTGGACCTGACCGCCCGTTCCGCGCATGAGCGCGAACAGTTTTCCACCCGCGACTGGGAGTTCATCGAGTGGCTGGCCGCGACCTACAAGGATCGGGAGGATCTGGACGAACCCATCGTCCTCAGCGGATTGGAGCTGATCCGGTGGCTGACGCGCTGGGGGCACACCGACCGGTTGGTGATGGACTGCGACGAGACGCCGCTTCGTTTCCACGGACAGCTCGCCGAGCTGGAGCCGCACCTGATGAACCACAAGATCGAGCTCTCCTTCACCCAGGTTCTCGGCGCGCCTGACGGCAGCCGGAAGGAGTTGAAAGACGTCGTTTTCTTCGACGCGCTGCCCCTGCTCGCGCTGGTCGGCGACACCTTTCTGCTGGTGCGCAACACCCCGCCGCCGGACATCATCGAGTCCTGGCTCGCTGAGCCGCTCCTGCCGGTCGCCCGGCTCAGCCACAGCCTGCTGGTCTACCTGCGCAAGACCGGCCGCCGCGATGGCGAGAACGCGGAGCTTTGGGACCAGCTTTGCGAGACGCATGCCGCTGTTCCCCAGTTCGTGTTTGAGCTTCAGGACGAGACGGTCCGGCTGCGCCTCAACGCCAAGAGCGAAAAGGACGGCAGCGAGTGGCAGTGGACGGGGCACGACTGGCAGCGCCTCGGCAAGGGCCGGCGGAAGTCCAAGAAACCCGAGATCCTGGATGACCCCCGGTTGCGGCCCGCCGCAGCCTGGCTGCGGCGGCTGGACTGGTTCACACCGGAGGCCGGACTCTGGGTCGGCGACGCCAACGAGAACTTCCTCAACACGCTCGCCGCCGCCTGGCCCGAGCGGCCGCGCGAGGCTGAATACCTGGGCAACGCCTCGTTCCAACGCCTGTTTCTCAAGTCGAAACCGCTCAAGCCCAAGATCCTGCTCAAGGGCAGCGGCATCGACTGGCTGTCCGTCTCCGCGGAATGGGAGGCCGAGAGCATGCGTCTCACGCCCGCCGATCTGAAACAGCTGGCCGGCGCGACCGGCCGCTTCGTCAAGTTGCCGGACAGCGGCTGGGTGGAGCTGGACAGTTCCGCCGTCCAGAAGGCCCACGACGCCATGGCGGACCTGGGCATCGACGGGCTCAACGCCGACGCGCAGAAGATCGGAATGCTCCACGCGAGCGAGGCGGGCGAGGATACGCTCAACCAGATCGCCAACAAGGCCGCCCTGCGCACCCTGCGCAAACGGCTGGAGAAGTTTGAGGGAGTGCCGAAAGTCGGCATTCCGGAAGGCCTGCAGGCCGAACTGCGACCCTATCAGAAGGACGGCTTCGAGTTCCTTTGTCACCTGTCCAAGATCAGGATGGGCGGCGTCCTGGCCGACGACATGGGCCTCGGCAAGACGCTGCAGACGCTCACCTGGTTGCTCTGGCTGAAACAGACCGAGGGTCGCCGCCACAAGCCCGCCCTGGTGATCTGCCCCGCCTCGGTGCTGCACAACTGGCGCCGCGAGGCCAACCGCTTCACGCCGGAGATGAAGGTGCTCGTCCTCGAGAGCGGCGCCGCCCGCCACAATCTGCGCAGGCAGATCCCGGAACACGACATCATCATCACCAACTACGCGCTGCTGCGCCGCGACCAGGCCGCCTTGGGCAAGTTCGAGTTCGGCGCCCTCGTGTTGGACGAGGCGCAGTTCATCAAGAACCCGACGGCGCAGGTCACCCAGTCCGTCAAGCAGTTGCAGGCAAAGCGCCGCCTGGCCCTGACCGGCACGCCGCTGGAGAACCGCATGCTCGACCTTTGGAGCATCGTGGACTTTGTCCAGCCCGGCTACCTCGGCACGCAGGCCGACTTCACCGAGCAGTATGAGCCGCGCGGCGACGTCGCGCCCTGGGAGCAGAAGACCGCGCGCAAGCGGCTGTCCTCCCGGCTTCGCCCGCTGCTGATGCGCCGCCTCAAGACCCAGGTCGCCAAGGATCTGCCCGACCGCATCGAGGAACGCCGTGACTGCCTCATGCAGGAGGAGCAGCGCAAGCTCTACCTCGCCGAGCTGCGCCGCAGCCGCGATCAGGTCATGGATGCCGTCAAGACCAAGGGCCTGGCCAAGAGCAAGATGCACGTCCTTGCCGCGCTCACCCGCCTGCGGCAGATCTGCTGCCATCCCGCGCTGGTCGGCAACGACACCCACTCCGGCAAGACCGAGACCTTCATGGAACTGTTGGAACCGCTCCTGGCCGAGGGGCAGAAGGTTCTTGTTTTCAGCCAGTTCGTGCAGATGCTGCGAATTCTCGAGGACGAGTGCCACAAGGCCGATATCCCGACGCACATTCTCACCGGCGAAACCAAGAACCGGCAGGAGGTTGTCAACGCCTTCCAGGAGGACGAGAAGCCCGGTGTATTCCTGCTCAGCCTGCGCGCCGCCGGCACGGGGCTGAACCTCACCACCGCCAGCTACGTCGTGCTCTACGATCCGTGGTGGAACCCCGCCGTGGAGGCGCAGGCCATCGACCGTTCGCACCGTATCGGCCAGAAGAACAAGGTCATCGCCTACAAGCTCATCTCGCCGGGCACGGTCGAGGAGAAGATCTGGGACCTGCAGCAGAGAAAATCGCAGACGATCAAGGACGTCCTTGGCGAGGAAGGCTTTGCCAAGAGCCTCTCCTCGACCGATCTGGAATACCTGTTCTCCGAGGATTGAGGCTCAGTTTTTCCCCGTCAGTCCGGTCGCCTCGTCGGCCAGCGTCTCCTACTCGTCGATGAGCAGGCTGGGGGCTTTCTTGAGCCCCTTGGCCGCCTCACGGGTGGCTGAGGCGGCGCCGGGAGATGGGGCTGGGCCTCGCTCTTCTGAATCGGGATCTGGTCGGACTGGATCCATTCCGCGGACTCGATCATTTCGCGGACAGTCAAACCAGCCGCCACTCATGGCTGGCCACGCTCCTCCAACGCCCCTCGCATTTGTCCGTTGCGCGGCAAACGGGTTCGCCGCAATCTCTGCGCCCTCAACCGACAGCCACATCCCGATTCATGAAAACCTCCCGAATGCTCCTTGCCCTCGTTTTCGCTTTTGCAGCCGTCGCCGCCCACGCGGAAGTGCGCCTGCCCGGCTTCTTCAACGACCACATGGTCTTGCAGCGCGACCAGCCGATCGCCGTGTGGGGCTGGGCCAAGCCGGGGGAAGACATCTCCGTCACCCTTGCCGGCCAATCCGCGGTCTTCCCGACCCCGGCCGGCGTCGACGGTCGCTGGCGCGCGACGCTCAAACCCATGCCCGCCGGCGGACCGCACACGCTGACGGTCGAAGGCTCCAACAAGGTCGTGATCAAGGACGTCCTCATCGGCGAGGTCTGGCTCTGTTCCGGCCAGTCCAACATGGAATGGGTCGTGCGCAACTCAGACAACCCGGAGCGGGAGATCGCCGCCGCGAAGTTCCCGCAGATCCGCCACGTCAAGGTCGCCAAGAACACCTCCGGCCATCCGCTCGACGACCTTTCCGCGCGCTGGGAGGTCTGCTCTCCGGAGACCGCCGGGAACTTCACCGCCGCCGGCTACTTCATGGCCCGCGAACTTCACAAGGAGTTGGGCGTTCCAATCGGCCTCATCAACTCCTCCTGGGGCGGCACGCGCATCGAGCCCTGGACGCCGATCCCGGGCTTCGGACAGGTTCCCGCATTGAAGGACATCCTGAATCAGGTCTCCCTGACCCAACCGGACAATGCGGCCTACCAGGCGCGGCTGACCAAACACATCGCCGACACCGAGAAATGGGTCGGCGAAGCCCGGCAGGCCCTGACAGCGAAGTCGCCGGTCGCGCCCAGCCCGGACTACCCCAACGAGATCAAGCCCCTCACGCGCCACACCCACCCGACGGCGCTCTACAACGCCATGATTGCCCCGCTCGTCGGCTATACCATGCGCGGCGCCATCTGGTATCAGGGCGAGTCCAACCACTCCGAGGGAATGATGTATCACGAGAAAAAGAAGGCCCTCGTTGGCGGTTGGCGGGAGGTCTGGGGCATTGGCGACTTCCCCTTCTACTACGTCCAGATCGCCCCCTACCAGTACGGCTCCGAGGACCCGAAGATCCTGGCCCGTTTCTGGGAGGCGCAGGCCGCGTCGCTGGAGATTCCCCACACCGGCATGATCGTCATTAACGACATCGGCAACATCAAGGACATCCACCCCAAGAACAAGCAGGACGTCGGTCATCGCCTGGCGTTGCTGGCCTTGAAGAACGATTACGGCCGCAAGGACATTGTGGCGTCGGGGCCGGTGTTCGACTCGCTGACCCTTGAAGGCGACCAGCTTCGCGTGAAGTTCAAGAATGCCGCCGGCGGCCTCAAGTCCCGCGATGGCAAGCCGCTTACCCACTTCGAGCTGATCGGCGAGCAGGCCGAGTTCGTGCCCGCCGAGGCCCGCATCGACGGCGACTCCGTCGTCCTCTCCGCCAAGAACGTCAAACAACCTGCGGCGATGCGTTTCGCCTGGCACAAGCTCGCCGAGCCCAACCTCGCCAATGGCGCCGGTCTCCCCGCCTCCGCCTTCCGCGCCGGGGAGGTCCCGGATTACGACTTCCTTGAACTCAAGGTCAAGGAGGCCGACGACTACGAGCTTGTCTACGACCTCGACCTCAAGAAGCTCGGTCGTGACATTCACTACACGACCGACAACTCGAAGAAGCTGAAGGGCGAGTTCGACCGCGTCGCCTACTTCATCGAACTGCGCGGCTCCGGCGGCCTGCAATACGCTTACGCTTCCATGGACGCCTTCACGGGCGACCTCTCCAAGATCGGCATGCCGGCCGTTGCGGCGAAGGCCCATTTCCAGACCGAGGTGAAGAACCTCACCGTCGTTTCCAACGTGAAGGGCGTCGCCAACGGTGTGAACCTCCCCGGCGGAAACATCGAGTTCTGGCCCAACAATTACGGTCCCACCAACTCCGCCAAGGTCCGCAACGCCTCCGACAGCCTCTGGGACTTCGGCGATGAGCCCGCCGATCCGGTCGACGGCTACGGTTGCATGCAGGTCCACAATGCGGACGCGAAGCAGACCGTCTTCGCCGTCAACCAGTGGAAGTCGGGAGCCGGAGCCGACCTTGGCATCGGCAACAGCGAGGGTCGCACCCGCGACTGGACCTTCTCCGGGAACGCCCACACCTACGAAACCGCCCGCCTCCGCGTCCTCGTGCGTTTGAAGAAGTGAGGCGTGCGCCCTGGCGGGCGCGCTGCGAAAGCGGGTAGCAGCCGAGGTGTTCTTGCGCGTTCTTTGGCTAGGGCGGCTGCGCCACGCGCCTTTTTTTTCGCCTGTCCACCTGTCACAATCCGGTTTCTGGAGGGCCACAAACGGTGTTGGCAGGCGCAGCCTCGTCCGACATGCTCCGCCCCGTTCTTCCCCTCACTAAAGTCATGAAAACGTCCATCTCCCGAATCTTCTCCGCCACGATCCTGGCTTCGGCCCTCGCCGGCCCCGCCTGGTCCGCCACCGTTCCCGACAAGCCCTGGAGCTACACCACCCAGCGGCCCGCGTCCGGCTGGGAAAGACCCGGTTTCGACGACTCCAAGTGGAAGACAGGTCCGGGAGGCTTCGGTCAACGCTCCACGCCCGGTTCCCGCGTCGGCACCACCTGGCGCACACCTGACATCTGGCTGCGGCAGACCATTGACCTGAAGAAACTCCCCGCCAAACCTGCGCTCTACCTCTACCACGACGAAGACGCCGAGGTCTTCATCAACGGCAAGCCGGTCGCCTCCTTCAAGGGCTACATCACCGAGTACAAGGTCGCGCCCCTGGACGCCAAGTCCCGCGCCTCCCTGAAACAGGGGAAGAACCTCATTGCCGTCCACTGCCACCAGACCGGCGGCGGCCAGGCAATCGACGTTCACGTCATCGACGCCGATCACATCCCGCAGCTTCCCGGGCCGAAAGCGCCGGAGTTTCCCTTCAAGTCGGCCTTGATCACAAAGTGGGGCGAACAGGTCGCGCCCGATAATGCCTGGCGCGAGTATCCCCGGCCGAGTCTCGTCCGCAACGGCGCCGACGGACAACCCGCCTGGACCAATCTCAACGGGCAATGGGACTACGCCATTGTCGCCGGCGACGCCGACAAGCCCGCCGCCTGGCAGGGCAAGATCCTCGTCCCCTTCTGCCCGGAGTCGAAACTCTCCGGCGTGCAGCGCCTCCTCAATCCCGGTCAGGCCCTCTGGTATCGCCGCTCCTTCGACTGGAAGAAGTCGCGCGGCAAACGCGCGCTGCTGAACTTCGAGGCCGTCGATTACGCCTGCAAGGTCTGGCTCAACGGGAAGGAGATTGGCGGACACATCGGCGGCAACGCGCCCTTCCAGCTCGACGTTGCCTCCGCGATCAAGACCGGCTCCAACGAGCTTATCCTCCGCGTCGAGGACGCCACCGGCGGGACGCAGCTTCGCGGCAAGCAGCGTCTCGATCCCCGCGGCATCTGGTACACCCGTGTCTCGGGCATCTGGCAGACGGTGTGGCTGGAGGAAGCTCCCGCGCTCCGCATCGACAGCCTCAAGGTGCGGACGAAGATTGACGGAACGGTGACTGTCGCAATCAACGCCGAAGGAAAGAACAAGCGCCTCCCTCAGGCGACTGCGATTGCCACGCTGAAGGGCAAAGAGGCCGCGCGGACGACCGGCCGCTTCGATGCGCTGGAACTCAAGATTCCCGACCCGGAACTCTGGTCTCCTGATTCGCCGACGCTTTATGACCTCCAGGTGACCCTGGGGGACGACACCGTTCATTCCTACTTCGGCATCCGCGAGGTCGGCCGCGAGCGCGACAAGGACGGCCATCTCCGCTTCACCCTGAACGGCCGCGAGATCTTCCATTGGGGGCCGCTCGATCAGGGCTGGTGGCCGGACGGCCTGCTCACCCCGCCTTCCGACGAAGGCATGCGCTGGGACATCGAGTGGCTTAAGGACGCCGGCTTCAACATGATCCGCAAGCACATCAAGATGGAGCCGCGGCGCTACTATTATCACTGCGACAAGCTTGGCATGATGGTTTGGCAGGACCAGGTCAGCGCAATCAAGAACCCGCCCTGGACCCGCATGAAGCCGAACCCCAAGGACGCCGACTGGACCGACGACGAGCACGCCCGCTACCTGGCCGAACTCAAGGAGATGATGGACGCGTTCGATCCGCACCCCAGCATCGTCGTGTGGGTGCCGTTCAACGAGGCCTGGGGCCAGCATCGCACCGTCGAGACCGGCAAGTGGACCATGGCCTACGATCCCTCCCGCCTCGTGAACATCGCGAGCGGCGGCAATTTTTGGCCTGTCGGTCACGTCGCCGACCATCATTCCTACCCGCATCCCGACTTCCCCTTCGACGCCGACCGCTACGATCGCGACTTCATCAAGGTTGTCGGCGAGTTCGGCGGCCACGGCTGGCCCGCCATCGGGCACCTCTGGGACAGCGAGCGCGACAACTGGGGCTACGGCGGCCTGCCCAAGAACGCGGAGGAATACCAGGAGCGCTACCGGGAGTCCCTCCGCCGCCTGGTCGAACTGAAGAAGAAGGGCATCGCCGGCGCCGTCTACACCCAGACCACCGACGTCGAGGGCGAGATCAACGGCCTCCTCAGCTACGACCGCAAGGTCATCAAGATCCCCGCCAAGGAACTCAAGAAGATCTGCGCGCCGTTGTTTGAGTGAGGAGGGGGCAATTGACGCGCGGAGCGATGCGCAGGCGTGTGGCCTATCCTCCCAACGCCCCGATTACCTTGGCGCTTCCAAACACAAGCGGAACCCGTCGCGGGAGTCGGAGTAGTTGTGGCCGCGTTGGCCGAAGATCCGCCCAAGGTCGTCCAACAATTCGACGCCAGGAAGAACCGCCGCCTCGACCCCGAGGAACGAGTGAAAACGATGGAATTCTTCGACGCCAATGGCGACGGCCGGGTTGAACTCTCGGAACGACAGGCGGGAACTCGGCCAGACGGGGACGTTTTTCTCGGCGACCCGAAATCAAAGTGGCCATGAGCCGGCGATTCGTGTTATCGCTGGAGCTGTGAACCCCCGCTCCAATCGCCGACACTTCCTGCGGAGAGGCGCGGCCGGCGCCGCGATGCTCGGGCTGGGCGACCTTTCATTTCTCGCCCAACTGAAACCCGTTTCGGCGGCCGAGGCGCGGCTGGACGACGGCGGCGTCGAGATGCGCCCAGAGATCGAGCCGCTCGTGCGATTGCTGGAGCGCACCGACAGCGCACGCGTTCTGGAGGAAGTGGGCGAACGGATCCGACGCGGCCTGAGCTATCGTGAAATCCTCGCAGCGCTGTTGCTGGCGGGAGTGCGCAACATCCAACCCCGGCCGGTGGGGTTCAAGTTTCACGCGGTGCTTGCGGTAAACTCCGCGCATCTCGCCAGTCTGTCTGGACCGCCCTCCGACCGCTGGCTGCCCATCTTCTGGGGCATCGACAACTTCAAGCGCTCCCAGGCGCGCGATGTCGCGGAAGGCGACTGGACAATGGCCCGTGTCGACCAGGCCCGCGTCCCGCCGGTCCACAAGGCGAAAGCGGCGTTCGTCGAGGCCATGGAGAACTGGGATGTGATGGCGGCGGACGCCGCCTGCGCGGGTTTCTCGCGCATCGCCGGAGCCCAGGAGATCTTCGATGTGTTTTGCCGGCTTGGGGCGCGGGACCTGCGTGACATCGGACACAAGGCCATCTATGTCTCCAACGCCTGGCGCGCGCTCCATTGCATCGGTTGGCGTCACGCGGAACCAGTCCTGCGCTCGCTCGCCTACGCGCTGTTGGCTCACTCCGGCGGCAATCCTGCCAAGGGAGACGCGCGTGAAGATCGCCCTTGGCGCCGAAATGTCGGCCTCGCCACGACCTTCCGCCCCGACTGGCTTTCTGGGAAGTCGGACCCCGCGGCCACAACCGAAATGCTGAGCGCCTTCCGCTCCGCGGATGAAGATCAGGCCTGCGACCTGGCCGTGTCGCTGCTGAATCGCGGAGTCGCGCCGCAATCGATCTGGGACGCCGTGTTTGCGGCGGCGGGAGAACTCCTCATGCGCAGGCCCGGCATCATCTCCCTCCATGCCGTTACCAGCGCGAACGCGCTCCGATTTGCCTTCCAGACGACCGGTGATGACAACTCGCGTCGGATGCTGTTGCTGCAGAACGTCGCGTTCATTCCCTATTTTCGAGGGCGCGCCAATCCGAAGGGAGGGACGCTGATCGACCAACTCGGAGCCGCGCCGTCGGACGGCGATTCCGCCGCAGACCTGGAAGACATATTCGCAGAGATCAACCGCAACAAGATGCGCGCCGCGGGCAGGACGCTGGGCTACCTTCAGGGGGGCGGCGACGCTAAGGAATTCATCGATCACGCCCGGCGTCTCCTGTTTCTCAAGGGGCGTGATTCCCACGACTACAAGTTCAGTTCGGCGGTTCTTGAGGATTACTATAACGTGTCGCCTGCCATCCGCGATCGCTGCCTGGCGACCGCCGTGTTCAATCTGCGCGGTTCCGGGCAAAAAGACACGGATCTCGTGGGACGGATCCGCGAAGCCCTGAAGGCGTAAGCGCGGGACGAGCGTAGTCGTGGTCTGACTGATCCGCCGGCGGCCGGGGACTCTGCCGCCGGCCGCCACGGTCAGTTGCGAGGCGTTCCAAGACACAAGCGGAACCCGTCGCGGGAGTCGGAGTAGTTGTGACCGCGGAGGCCGAGGCGGACAGCGCAGCGGGCGAAGCCCGGAACGGCGAGGAAGGAGACGCCGCGGCAGACGCGGCGGGGCGTGTCGTCGCGGCAGACCTCCTCGTGGGCGCCCTTGGGGTCCCAGTGGTCCAGGCAGATTTCCCAGACGTTGCCCAATGTGTCGGCCAGGCCGAAGCCGTTGCGTCCGCGCTCGCCGAAATGATCCACCGGCGAGAGGAAGGGGAAACCGTCGGACCACGGCGCCTCGGTCCGGTCCCAACCCGCGTCCCGGCCGGGCAGGGCGTCGCGGCCGTTGATGTTGAGACGGCCTTCGCCGTCCTTGAGATCATCGCCCCACCAGAAGATCGTGTTCTCGCGTCCGCCGCGGCAGGCGTATTCCCACTCGGCGTCCGTGGGCAGGCGATAGACCAGTCCTTGCGATAGCCTTCCCGCTTGCCGTTCCCGTTTCGTCAGCCATTTACAGAACGCCATCGCGTCGTTCCAACTCACGCAGACGACCGGGTGGTCGTCTCGGACCGGCTTGGGAAAATTCGGATCGCGCCAGCTCTTGTCCGGCATCGATTTCCAAGGATGGGGCGGGTTCTTGGAGCCGGCCTTCCATGCGGGATCGTAGCACTGGGTCTCGCCGCCCGGTTTCTCCGCATCGGTGACAAAACCGGTCTCGGCGACGAAGCGGCGCCACTGGCCGACGGTCACCTCGGTGCGTCCCATCCAGAAGGCGTGGGGAATCCGTGTCCGGCGCGGGGCGCCCTCGAATTTCTCCCGTCCGTCGCCGCCCTTGCCCGGAGCCGCGCCGCCTTCCGGACTCGCGGCCCAGACGCGCTCCTTGGCGGAGCTGCCCAGCAGGAAATCCCCGGCCGGGATGCGGACGAGTTCCAGGGTCGTTTTGCGTCCGAGATCGAGGAGTCGGGTGGAATCGGTTGCCGAAGACTGCGCGAAGCTCGCGACGGGCAAGGTCGCGAGGCAAAGACAGGTCCGCGCGAGAAACGACGCGGCGCTGGAGGGGGGGCTTTTTCGAGAGGGCATGGAGAGGTGGATTGAACCGTGTTGTCATTCGGCGGCGGCGGGTTGTCAAGGTAGTGCGGTTGCCGGAGATATGAGTAGACCGCTCAGCGGTGACATGCTATTTGTCCCTGTTTTCGCGGATATTGTGGCGTGGTTCCGCAATTCTGAATTGGTTCCACTCGTTCATCCCCGCTGAAGGTTCGCAGACCCGTTTTGAATATTGGACAAAAACAGCAGTTGTATATGAAGAGAATCTGTTCCTTTCTTTTGTTTTCGGGCCTTGCAGCCTCCGCGCTCCACGGCCAGAGCCTCGGTGACAATTTTGACGACGAATCGCGTGATGCCGCGAATTGGGGCGACCCGATCGTGGAAATCGGGAACGGACAGTTGGTGGAGCAGAACGGGCGTGTTGAATTCAGCTCCACCGCCTCCGTCGAGAGTCTCGTGTTCCAGCCGGTCCGCCGGAACCCGTCCTACAATCAACCCTGGCAGGCGCAGGCGGTGGTCTCGATGGACAAGGTCAACTTCTCATCGCTCAATGGACTGGGCTATGTGCTGCTGAATGTCGGCGGCGGGAGCGGCGGGGACGACCACGTGGGCGTCGGTTACGCTGCCGGCGTGCTGCCGGGACATTCCGGCAATCTCGTAGGGGCTTTCTCGGACGCTTCGGATGCCTCCAATCCCGACGGGTTGCTGGAACTCAACGTGCAGGACCTGCCCACAGCGATCGGGGTCTGCGTGGTCTACGATCCCAGATCCCGTATGATCCGGACCTACTTCGATCTCGACACCGACCAGACCGACGGGGAGTGGACCCTGCTGAAGTCCTACACCATCGACGGATCCACCGTCGCCGGCGCGCAGACGCTCGACTGGGGCATGGGCGACCAGGACACCTTTCAGATCGGACTCGTCGGCGGCGCGGAGGGAACCTCGGCGGCGGTTGCCTCCGTCCCGGCCTGGTTTGATAATTTCGAATACGTTGAAAATCCGCCCATTCACATTCCCACGACCACCGACAATTTTGACGACGATTCCCGGAACGCGGCGCTTTGGGGAACGCCCATGGCGTTTGACGGGAACGGGCAATTCACGGAGAGGAACCAGCGGCTGGAATTCAGCGCCAGCTTCTCTCCCGGCACCGACACCTTTGTGTCCCAGCAGTTCCTGACCTTTCCCGGTTACGACGAGGCTTGACAGGCCCAGATGGTCGTCTCCATGGACAAGAGCAACTTCTCCTCCGCCATTCAGACCGGCGGAATCGAGATTGAGATCGGGAACAGTTCGTCCGGGAGTGAAAATGAGCACATTGCCTTCGGCTATGGAGCCGGCGTCATTCCCGGAGCATCCGAGAACCAGGCCATCTTCACCGACTACGCCGACGGTCCCGACGACAACAGCAACCTCGACATCCGCGCCCTGCCGGATGCGATCGGGATCCGCGTCACCTACGATCCGCGGTTGCGCATGATCCGCGCTTATTACGATCTCGACGCCGACCAGACAGACGGTGAATGGACCCTGTTCCAGTCCTTCACGATCGACGGTTCCTCCGTCATGGGCGCGACATCGCTCAACTGGGGAATGACCGGCGGCGACGCCTTCTTCTTGGGAATCGCGGGCTCGTCGTCCGATGAGGGTAGCGGCAACGCCCCGGCGATCGCCGCTGGCAGCGCCTGGGCGGACGATTTCCAGTTCAATCTTGGAACCACCGCGACCAGCGAGTCGGGGCTGAAGTTTGCCGATGACTTCAACGACGATTCGCGGACGGGCGACTGGGGCGATCCGTTTGTCGATTCGGGGAGTCCGTCGCTGATCGAGGAGAACCATCGCCTCGAACTGCGCGCTTCCGGATCGATGAATGACGAAATCGTGCAAACGCTCAGCCAGAGTTTCTGGCCCCGATACGACCAGGCGTTCGAGGTCAGAATGGAGGCGCATTGCCTGCCCGCCGGGCTGTCGGCCGAAGGCCAGTCGGCGATTCTGGATCTGGCGGTGGGCAACAGTTCCGGCAATCAGGACCTGCTGCTCTCGGTCGCCGCGATATACATGAGTGGCGCGGTTCAGCAGGCCTTGGTCTCCGATGACTCCGAGGTGGCGAACGATCCCATGACAGATTTCCCGGAAAAGGTTCAGCCTGGGGCCCTGCCGGAGGTGGTGGGCCTGCGACTGGTCTGGAATCCGGTCACGAAGGTCATGAACTGCTATGTCGATACGGACGGCGACCGCTCCAAGGACACTTGGACGCTGTTCAACAGCTACTCCCTGGACGGCTCCACCGACAAGGGAGCCAGCCACTCTTCCAACTGGGGAATGTCCGGTGGCGATCAATTCTTCGTCGGCGTGTTTGGTGGCTCCGAAAGTGTCGTGGTCGCGGCGGGAGAGGCTTACATCGACAACTTCGCGCTGATCAACGCGCCCCTCCTGAGCGGATTCGAACTCTGGGCGTCCGCCATACCCGACGCGGGGCAGCGTGGAGCGTCCGATGACGCCTCCGGCAACGGCATCCCCAATCTGATCCAATACATGTATGGGTTGACTCCCTTGGCGACCGACACGGACGTCAAGCTCTCCATGGTCATCGAGGGAGGCGTCCCCCGCTTGATTCATGGCTTCGACGAGAGCGTGACGGACTACTTCTTCGATTACCAGGACAGGGCCGGTCTCGAGGGGCAGAGTTGGTCTCCGGGCGCGACGACCACGATGATTGAGACGTTCCAGTCCAACGGGAAGACCTTCCGGAAGGTGACCGTGCCGACCGATCCCGCGAACCGGTTCTACCGGCTCGAGGCGATCCGGCAGTGATCCGCACCCGTGATTTCGCCGACGGGGCATGACTCGTGTTGGTGCGCTCCGGGCGCGGAGGCCGCAGCCGGGTGTGGGATTGTTCTCAATGAGCCGACATGATCATGCCACTGCGCGGCTCACTGAGGACAGTTTGCCCCGCTTTATCGCCGTTTAGGCATTCCCGCGAGGAGCCCTGATCTCTGTCACACCCGGGTTGACAAAACTCGGATTCGGGTGAGCATGCCGGGCCATTTGTGGAGAAGCGCGACGTTTTCCAACCTCCTGCCTGTCATGAAGCACATTGCCTCCCTCTCTCCGGTTTCCTTTCGTTTCCCCAATGCAGCGATCCTCGCCGCCGTCATGGCCTTCGGCGCAATCGCGGAATCCCGGGCCGCCGACCGTGAAGGCGGCCTGCGCCCCGGTGTTCGACGGGAAGGGGACGCCGGGCCCCGGCCGGGGGCGCCGCGCGAGGGTGACGGGCAGATTCGTCGTGGGCCCAGAGATGGCGAGGGGCCGGCTCGCCGCGGGCCGAGGGATGGCGAGGGAGTTCGTCGTATGGGACCTCGCGATGGCGAGGGCGGCGTCCGTCGAGGGGAAGGCGATGGAGCCGCGCGGCAGTTGCCGGGAATCGTGATCCGACTCAACGCGCAGGGGCAGGTCTTGTCGGGTGACAACAAGGCTGTCCCGGTCGAGACCGTGCGCTCCACGTTGAAGCGGATCGCGGGCGGGCAGAAGGGAAGGTCGGTGATCGTGACCGCGCCCAAGGAGGCGTCCTTCGGGAATGTTGTGGCGTTTGTCAACGAATGCGAAAAGGCCGGGGTGACCAACATCCGGTTCGTGGCGAATTGAGGCGTCGCTGGGGCTTGCGAATGAACAGGATGTGCGCGCCTTTTCGTGTGCCCTTTATCCGCCGGTGGGGCGAGGCTCCTGCCGAGCCGAACGTCCAGTCTTTCGAACTGGCTTCCGGTGTTGAAGCAAGTCCGGCTCAGCGGGAGCTTCGCCCCACCGCATGGCCCGATCGGCAACCGACGTGTAAGTCCAGGTCGGCGATGTTTGTCCGTAGCTTTGTTCTGGCGGCTTCCCTAACGACGGCGCTGCCCGTCTTCGCCGCCCCGGCGGGAACGCCTTGGTCATTCGCCCCAGTGACCCGGCCCGCGATCCCCGCGCCCACCGACAAGGCATGGCCGCGTTCGGCAATCGACCGTTTCATCCGGGCGCGGTTGGAGGCCGAGGGGCTCCAGCCCAATCCCGATGCAGACCGCTACGAACTGATCCGGCGCGCGGCCTTCGATCTGACGGGGCTGCCGCCGACCGAGGGGGAGATCGTCGCCTTCATCAAGGATGCCGAGCCGACGGATCGGGCCTTCGAGCGGGTGGTGGACACGTATCTGAAGTCGCCGCGCTTTGGAGAACGCTGGGCCCGGCATTGGCTGGACGTCGCGCGTTACGCCGACAGCGTCGGCAACATCTGGAACGCGCCCTTTCTCTACGCGGGCCGTTACCGCGATTATGTGATCGAGGCCTTCAATGCCGACAAGCCCTTCGATCGGTTCGTCAGAGAACAACTGGCCGGCGATCTGTTGCCGGCGAAATCGGTGGCGGAACGGCGCGCCAACCTGACGGCGACCGGCTTTCTCGCGCTTGGCTCCATTGACCTGACGGAGGGGGGCGCGGAGCAGGCGATCCTGGACCGGGTGGACGATCAGATAGACGTGACCTCGCGCGCTTTCCTCGCGCTGACCGTGAGCTGCGCGCGCTGCCACGACCACAAGTACGATCCTGTCTCCCAGAAGAACTACTATGCCCTGGCCGGGGTCTTCTACAGCGCCGCGACCTGGCCCGGGCAGGCGTATCGCGCGCGGGGCACGCATCAATACGTGGACCTTGGCTCCCTGTTGCGCCTGCCGGTCGCGGCTTCGGAGATCGACGCATCGCCGATTCCGTCATCCTCGAGCGGGGCGCGGACCGCCACGTCCGCGTTGGGTTCGCTTTCCATGACGATGCAGGCGCAGACGAGCATGCACGCCAAGGACGGCCAACGGACCTTTGTCTTCACGCCGGATCCCAATCTTGCGATGGGCGTCACGGACGGCGTCCTGCGCAACTGCGCGTTCCGCATTGACGGCGAGGTCCGCAATGTCGGCCCTGAGATGCGTCGGGGCGCGTTCGTCATTCCCGGCATGCCTCCGTTGCCGCCGGCGAAGCGGAACTCCAGCGGGCGTCTGGAACTGGCTGAATGGATTGCGTCCAAGGACAATCCCCTGACGGCGCGCGTTCATGTCAACCGGGCCTGGCAGCATCTTTTCGGCGAGGGGCTTGTGCGCACGGTGGACGATTTCGGAACGAACTCCTCCAGTCCCACTCATCCGGAGCTTTTGGACCATCTGGCCGGCGAGTTCATGGCGGGCGGCTGGTCGACCAAGAACCTGATCCGTTCGATCATGCTGAGCCGGGTCTATAAGTTGAGCAGCCGCGGCAATCCGGCGAACGAGGCGAAGGACGCGGACAACCGGATGCTCTGGCGCGCGAACCTGCGGCGGCTGGAGCTGGAGCCGATTCGGGACTCGATGCTGGCGACGGCGGGAATGCTCCGAACCGGGCCGCCGCCGGGATTTCAGATCGCCGGTTCCGGGGGCAAGGGGAAGTACGGCCGGACGCGCGCCTTGATGGGGGAGGAGGCGCCCTATCGCACGATTTACCTGCCGGTGTTGCGGACGTTGCTGCCGGAGATCTACGGCGTTTTCGACTTTCCAGATCCGGCGCAGATCATGGGGCGGCGCGACGTCACCACGGTGGCCACGCAATCGTTGTTCCTGATGAACAGCGCCTTCGTGCAACAGACCTCCTCGGCGGCTGCGGAGCGCCTGTTGCGGGAGAAGGGGCTCAACGAGGCCGGCCGCGTCCGGTTGGCCTACCTGCGTCTGCTGGGGCGGCAACCGGACGATTCGGAGATCGCTCTGGCGGGCAGCTTCATGCGGGGCCTTCGGCCGCCGACGAATGCGCGTGATCCGGAGCTCTACCGCTGGGCGGCCTTCGTGCAATCGCTGATGGCCGGCGGGGAATTTCGCTACGTGCTGTGAACGCCATGAAATCGGAATATCGTCAAACGAGTGAATCAACCCTGCGCCGCAGCCGCCGGTCCGCGTTGCAGTCCGCGGCGACCGGTTTTGGCTGGCTGGCGTTCGCCGCCTTGCAGGCGAGGGGCGCGGCAACCGGCGGCGTCCGTCCGCTCGCGCCGAAGAAGCCCCATTTCCCGCCGCGGGCGAAGAACGTGATCTTCATGTTCATGCAGGGCGGCCCCAGTCACATCGATTCCTTCGACTGGAAACCCGAGCTGGCGCGGATGGCGTCGCGTGGCTCCGCCGGGCGTTACCTGGAGCCGGTGCATCCGTTCCGGCAGTTCGGCCAGAGCGGCCTGCCGATCGCGGAGTTCTTTCCGAATCTCGGCGCGCAGGCGGATCATCTGTGTCTGCTCAATGGGATGAAGACGAACAATCCCGGGCATCAGCAGGCGACCGTCGCCCTGCACACGGGCAGTGAGAACTTCGTGAGGCCCTCGTTCGGCTCCTGGATCGTCTATGGCCTTGGCACGGAGGCGCAGGATCTGCCCGGTTTTGTCACCATCGATCCGATCTCAGAGCACGGCGGCGCGATGAACTACGGTTCGGCCTTTCTCCCCGCCACCTTCCAGGGGACAAGCATCGGCGGCGGGCAGCGCGCCATCCCAAACATCGCCAATTACCACCTCGCACCCTCGGATCAATTGCGGCAGATGAAGGTGGTCCAGCACGCGAATCGCCGCCTGCTGGAACGCGCCCCGGGCAATCCCCAGATCGAGGGACTGATCGAGGCGCAGGAACTCGCCTTCAAGATGCAGACCTCCGTCCCCGCGACGCTCGACCTGCGCCGCGAGTCCGAACGCATTCGTCGGCTTTACGGTCTCGACAACCGCGAGACCTCGGCCTTTGGGACGCAATGTCTCATGGCGCGAAGGCTCGTGGAAAAGGGCGTCCGCTTCGTGCAACTCACCCACCGCGGCTGGGACCACCACAACAACCTTCGGAAGAACATGCTGAGCGGCGCGACTCAGATCGATCGCCCCATGGCCGCCCTGATCGCGGACCTGAAGGAGCGCAGCCTCCTCGACGAGACGCTGGTGATCTGGGGCGGCGAATTCGGCCGCTCCGCCACGGACCAGAAGGGCACGCGCGACAGCCGCGGCCACAACGCGGCCGGCTACACCATGTGGCTGACCGGGGGCGGCGTGAAGGGCGGCGTGCGCTACGGCGCCACCTCGGACGTCGGCGATAAGGCGGTCTCCGGCATCCTCGAAACGCCGGATCTGCACGCGACCATCCTCCACGCCCTCGGTCTCGATCACGAGCGACTGACTTACACCTACTCCGGCCGCGACTTCCGCCTGACCAATGTCAGCGGCCGGCCGGCGAAGGAGATCTTCGCGTAGGGGGGCGCGAATCAAAGGTCCCCTCCGCCGGAGGGACGATTGAGTTCTCCCGCGAAGCGATTAGGAGAACTCAATCGGGGTGGGTTCGTCCGAGGGAGGCAATGCGTTGACGGATGCGAACCGGACGGTTGGCGCCGGGGCCTGGGCGAGGCGGGAGTCAAGGGCAAGTCCCCGCGAACCCACCCCGATTTCATGCTCCTCCGCTACGCGGGAGCATGAAATATCCCCACCGCCGGAGGGGACCCGCGCGTTGGAATACTGGCATGCCGAACCGGATTGCACGCCTGGCCAAAACGTCGAAACCCCAATGTCTTTCACGCTCGCGCCGCCTCCGCGGGTTTGCCAGACTCCGCGCCATGTTCAAGAGAAGCTTCCCCGTCCTTTTGTCCCTTTACGTTCTCTGCGGTTCCGCCGCCGCGGCGAAGCCGCATTTGGATGGAACGTCACGTTCCCCCAACATCGTCCTCTTCTTCTCGGACGATCAGGCCTACGACACCGTGGGTTGCTACGGCAACCCCGACGTCAAGACGCCGAACATGGACCGGCTCGGCGCGAACGGCGTGATCTTCGACCGGCACTACAACACCACGGCGATCTGCATGGCCAGCCGGGCCAATGTCATGACCGGCAAGCTGGAATACAAGACCGGTTGCAACTTCTCCCACGGTCCGCTCGCGAAGTCGCTTTGGGCGGAGTCGTTTCCCGTGCTGCTGCGCGAGGCGGGCTACCGCACGGGCTTTGGCGGCAAGTTCGGCTTCGCGGTGGTCGACGATCCGCGCAAGGGCGGTTCGGAAGGGAAGTACGAGAACCTGCCGATGGGCGATTTCGACTTCTGGGTCGGAGGCACGGGCCAGACCTCCTACGAAACGAGGAAGAACAAATACCTCGCCAAGTACGCCGACAAGTACCCGCACAGCTCGCGGGCCTACGGCGCGGCGGGTTCTGAGTTCGTTCGCGATTCCGTGGAGAGCGGGAAGCCCTTCTGCCTGTCAATCTTCTTCAAGGCCCCGCACCGGCCGACCACGCCGGATCCGATCTTCGATGATGTCTACGCGGACACGACCTTCCGCAAGCTTCCGAACTACGGTCGCAAGGCCGGCGAACACCTCGCGCCGCAGCACAAGCTCGGTCGCCAGTATCCGCGTTTTGAGACCTGGGGCTATTCCGTCGACAGCAGCTATCAGGCGGCCCTCGCGACCTACCACCAGCAGATTCACGGTGTGGACTACGCGATCGGCATGGTGATGGCGGAACTGGAGCAACAGGGCGTCGCCGACAACACCGTCGTGATCTTCAGCTCGGACAATGGCTTCTTCAATGGCTCGCACGGACTCGGCAGCAAGGTGCTCCCCTATGAGGAGGGCGCGCGCGTTCCTTTGATCATCTCCGATCCGCGTCATGCGGACAAAGGGAAGGGGAGGCGGTCCAAGGCGGTCACCGGCAATATCGACATCGCCGCGACGATCGTGGACCTGGCGGGGCTATCGAAGCCACGCGGCATGGATGGGCGCAGCTTGTTGCCGATTGTTCACGGAAAGAAGTCGCGCGTCCGCGAATCGATGCCGTTGATCAATGTCTGGGGGCCGATCGGCGCGCAGAGCTTCGGCGTCGTGACCGAGGAATACAAGTTCGTCTACTGGCCCTTCGGCGAGGGCATGGAGCCGACCGAGGAGATGTTCGACCTGAAGAACGACCCCTACGAGCTGCAGAACGTGATCGGCGACAACGAGCTTCGTCAGGAACTGGGGATGCTGCGCCGCCACTACGACGCCGAGTTGCGCAAGTGGCAGACCCAGGCTGTGGCCTACAACGATTACCAGCCCTACGGAACGGTCTTCGACCGCGCCGTGAAATGGGAGGCAAAGAAGTCCCTTGTTCCCAAACAGTTCTTCCGCCCGGCGGGGAAGTGAGTGGGCAACCGCGGATCCAGGGCTGTTTGCCGCCCGATCCTCTGACGGCGTGGCTCCTTTGTTCCCCTTATTGGGGATTATCCTAGCCGCGTGGAACAGCAGCGACTCGCTTTGAGTTCTGCCACGGCCTTGGCGATGGACGACTCACTACTCGTTCGTTCGTAGCCGGCTCGCGATCCGCGCCTTTGCGGGGTCGCGATCACGGACGGGAAATCAAGACGGCCGACGGACGGGCCCGCCGGCCGTCTTGGATGATTTGACGGTGTGGTTACTTCTTTTTCGCCTTGGCGGGAGCCTTCCTCGCGGGGGCTTTCTTGGCCGGGGCTTTTGCCTTCGGCGCGGCCTTCTTCGGGGCAGCCTTTGCCTTCGCGGGAGCCTTTGCCTTAGGCTCGGCCTTCTTGGCTGGCGCCTTCGCCGTTTTGGCCGGGGCTTTCTTGGCCGGAGCCTTTGTCGCGGTCTTCTTGGCGGCGGCGGCCGGTGTGTTTTCGGCGAGGATCTCGGTCTCGGCTTGCAGCCAGTGTTCCTGGTGCTTGCCGTCCGGGCGGCCGGAATTGTTCCAGATGTGGTAGGCGCGCAGGGCGACCTGCTCGTAGTCGATGTCGTTGTTCTTCTTGCTCATGTCGTTCTCAGATTGTTCGGTTTGTTGTGTGGGTGGCGGGTTTCGGTCTGGCGCCGGCCAGGTTTCCTTTCGGTCGCGCTTTGGGCTGGTTCCGCTCGTTGTTTTTTCGCGCCTTCTGGCGACAAAGGCGCGGGAATATGGAGATGCCCGGCGGGAAGTCAACGTATTTGGCGAAAAAACTATGACGACTTCGCGGCGGCTGAAACCGGCAATCCACTCCCGGATTGCCGGGTCATTTTTTAGTCTCGCTGAGGGACGCGTTCGTAACCTGTTTGTGGAGAGTCGGTTCGCGTGCGGGCGCTGCTTATGCCCGGAAAATTCCGGGTCGGAAATGGATCAGTGAGTTGGAGACGACGATGAAATCGTTTCACCGTTCGCGAGGCTGTCGGGGCGTTGAAATCCGCCGTTTTGCGAAGGTCGGGAACGGGCTCAGATGTTCACGCGATCGCCGGGATCCCGGCCGTCGCCGATGTCGTCCATGAGCCGGCGGATGGCCTGCAGATCCTGGGTCAGATGTTTGCGGACGAGCAGGAGATCGGCGCTGTGGATGAGGAAGTTGGCTCCCAGTCGCAGCAGCTCCGCCTGCTTCTCCGGCTCGCCCCAGAAGTGGATTCCGGCGCCGACGCCTTTGGCCCGCGCCTTGGTGAAGATGGTCTCCACGGCTGCAAGGAAATCAGGGTGGTCGTATTGCTCGGGGACGCCGAGGTTGCAGGACAGGTCGTGCGGCCCGATGAGGACGGCGTCGAGTTCCGGCACGGCCAGCAGATCGTCGAGCCGCTCGATGGCCGGGACGCTCTCGACGTTGATGATGAACACGTGGCTGGCATTCAGGGTCGCCATGTACTCGTCGAGTTCCCCGCTGATTGAATCGCCCCGAAGCCGCGCTTTGAGACGGTCGCCCTTCAGTGGCCGATGCTTGATCGCGCCGCGCAGGGCCTCGACCTGCTCGACCGTTTCGACGTAGGGGGCGACGACGCCGGTGGCGCCGTCGTCGAGGACCATGGTCGCCTGGTAGGGATCGGGCGCGGGAATGCGGACGATGGGCGCGATCTCCAGCGCGTCGTAGGCGCGGCACATCCAGCCGACCTGGGTGCGGTCGAGGGCGTTGTGCTCGGTGTCGATGAAGACGAAGTCCAGGCCGGCGGTCTTGAGCGCGTGGGGCCAGCGCGGGGAGGGGGAGACGGTGCAGGTGCCGTAGGCGCGCCTGTCGCTGTGGAGGGTTTCGATGAGTTGCCGGCCGTTCATGGGCGGGGAGTGTGGCGGGCGACAGCGGCTCGCCGCAACCTGAATCGCCTTGATTGAAACGCGGAACGGACTGGTTGACGGGCGGTCATTTGGACAGCTTGGCCGCGACGCTCAGAAGAACCATGGCGCCGACGGTCGACACGACCAGCGAGCCGATGAAGCCCGTGCTCTGCAATCCGATCAGACCGAAGAGCAGTCCGCCGATCATGGCTCCGACGATGCCCACACCCAGGTTGCCGAGCAGGCCGAAGCCCTTGCCTTTGCGAATCACGCCGGCCAGCCAGCCGGCCAGCGCTCCGATGATGAGGAATCCAATGAATTTCATGGCAGTTGACCGAGTCGATGTGGCGCCTATGATCCCCATCATGCGCTCAAAAGCAATGTCCACGTCCACCCCGGTTTCGCGTCGTCAATTCCTCCAAACTTCCGCCTTGGCCGGCGCCGCAATCGCGGGCTTTCCCGCCATCGTCAGCGCGCGCTCGCCGAACTCGGTGTTGAACATGGGCATCATCGGCGCGGGCGGTCGCGGCGGCCGCAACCTGCGCGAGATGCAGTCGGAGAACATCGTCGCGCTCTGTGATGTGAACGCGAACAACCTCGCCTCCGCCGCGAAGCAGTATTCACCCAAGCGGACCTACAAGGACTACCGGAAGTTCTACGAGGACGCGAAGGACCTGGACGCCGTGGTGGTCAGCACCACCGAGCACACGCATGCCTTCGCGACGCTGCCGGCCCTGAAGATGGGCAAGCACGTCTACTGCGAGAAGCCGCTGACGCGCGATGTGCACGAGGCGCGAATCATCACGGAGGCCGCGCGCGAGGCGGGCGTCGCCACGCAGATGGGCACGCAGATCCACGCGACCGAGAACTACCGCCGCGTGGTGGAGTTGGTGCAATCCGGCGTCGTCGGGCCGATCCGCGAAGCGCACGTCTGGGTGGACCGCGCCTGGGGCTGGCAGTCGAAGGAGGACGCCGAGAAGAACAAGGACCGCGTCTGGTCGTTCGAGACGCCGAAGGAATCCATGCCCGTCCCGGACTATCTGGACTGGGACCTGTGGATCGGACCGGCGCCCTTCCGGCCCTATCACGAGATCTATTTCCCAGGGCCGAAGTGGTATCGCTGGTGGGATTTCGGCAACGGCACCATGTCCGACCTGGGCAGCCACTACAACGACCTGCCATTCTGGGCGCTCAAGCTCGACGCGCCCAAGAGCATCGAGGCCTTCGGTCCGCCGGCGCACCACGACATCGCGCCCGCCTCGATGTCCGCCAAATACGAGTACGGTCCGCGCGGCGATCTGCCGGCGGTCACACTCACCTGGCACCAGGGCGACAACAAACCGAAGATCTGGCATGAGGACCCCGCGGTGCAGGCTTACAAGAGCGGCCACCTGTTCATCGGCGACAAGGGCATGATCATCTCCAACTACGGGAAGCACGCCGTGCTGCCGGAGAAGGATTTCAAGGACTTCGAACCGCCGAAGCCCTGGATTGCGCCGTCAATCGGCCATCACGCCGAATGGCTGCACGCCTGCAAGACCGGCGCCCCCACGACCTGCGACTTCGCCTACGCCGGCCCGCTCACCGAGGCGAACCATCTCGGCAACGTCGCCTTCCGCGCCGGCAAGAAGATCGAGTGGGATTCGAAGAACATGAAGATCCCGAACGCGCCGGAGGCGGAGAAGTTTCTCGGTCGGGAATACCGCAAGGGCTGGACGCTCGGGTGAGAGGCTGGAGCCCAAGGAGGGGGGACAGACGTGTCGCCCTGCCGGCAAGGCCGGCCCATGAGCGCGGGCTGGACGAGGCGTTTGCGACAACGGGCAGCGCGGGTGGGAACGAACGCATCTCTGGCCCCTCCGGGGCCACGGCGACAGGAATGTCGCCGCTCCTTGTTGGCGGCATTCGGTCGGCTGTTTCATGAATCACGACTCCTCCGATGAAGCCCGCCGCCTCGCGCGCCATTGGAACGGCATGGGCGCGGCGGAGTTGGACCGCTACCTGGTCCAGGAGGTCGAGCATCCGGCGCTCAATCCCCAGAGTATCCTGATCCGTGCGTTCCTGATCGACCGGTTGTTTCCGGGGCAGGGGACGGAACTCGTCGAGGAGGAGACCTATTTCGCGGCTTGCGCCTGTCATGCCTTGCTTGGGATCCGCGAGGGCTGGTTCCCCCGACTGCGTCTGCTTCTGAAGAAGGCTCCGGATCACGCTGAGCTCCCGGGATTTCTCCGCGGGGAAATGCGCGAACGATGGGGTGGGCGATTGGATCTTCTGGACTTGCTGGACGAACTCAACCGCCGCGGTAGCGGGGGCTTCGATGATTTCCACTGCCCGTTCGAGGAGGCTTGGCGAGCGTTCCTTGAAACGCGGGGATCTTCGCCCTGCAAGCTCCTCGAACTGGCTTGCGGGTCGGCCAACGATTACCGCTTCCTCACCGCCTATGGGATTGGACGGTTCTTGGATTACACCGGCGTCGACATCTCCTCGGAGAATATCCGCAACGCGAAGCGGCGTTTCCCGGAGATCGATTTCCGGGTCGGCGACGCGGCCGCCTTGGATCTTCCGGACCGGTCATTCGATGTCGTCTTCGCTTTCGATCTGTTTGAGCACCTGTCCGCGGACGGACTGGAAAAGGCGCTGCGTGAGACCCTGCGCGTCGCGGTCGGCGAGGTTTGGATTTCCCTGTTCAACGCGGGGAATGTCCCCGAGCACGACATCCGGCCGGTCGACGATTACCATTGGAATCTGCTGAGTCTTTCCCGGTTGGTTGAGGTTGTCGAAAGCGCCGGGTTTGAGGCGGGGATCATCCCGGTTGCGCGGGAACTGGAACGGAGGTTTCCCGGTTATCGCCACTACAATCCCGAGGCGCACATCCTGATGGCGAAACGCGGCGGGTGACGGGGGCGCATTGGTTGGTTTCCGGGACGTTTCGACCCTCAGTCGCCGGCCAAGGTCAGCGAGACCTGCAGCAAGGTCCGCTCTCCCAGGGAAGCCGTCGCCGAGGCCTGGATAAGATTCCCCATCCGACCGTCGATCTTTGCCGCGAGGCGGACGGTCTCGCCCGGCCCGGCCGTCCCGAGGATCTTGGCGTTGCGGACGGCGGTGAGCTTGAGTCCGGGCAGCGGATCGACGCCGGGATCGCTCTGGGCGATCACGCCGGCCAGTTGGGCCGCCGCCTCAATCAACAAAACCCCGGGCATCAGGGGCTGCCCGGGAAAGTGTCCCTTCAGAAACGGCTCGTCCCCGCGCAGGGTGAACTCCGCCGCGCCCGACACTCCGGGCTCCAGTTCCACCAGACGATCCACGTAGCGAAACTCCGGACCGTGCGGCAGCCGCGACAAGGCCTGGTCGAACACCTCCTTCTCTTTCATCGCGCTCCCGGCTCCTTGACCGTCACCTCCGCGGGGAGGGACAGGCGGAAGACCTCGTCCGCCATCGCCGGGTCCGCCTTCAGGTTCCGGTATTCGTTCCGCATGCTCGAACCGTCGGGGAACTCGAACTCCGAGGCGCTCAGGCCCAGTGTTTTCACGTCAAACTCCAGCGACATCCTCGGCAGCAGGCGTCGCGCCCGGACGCCGCGCGGACGCAGTTGCAGCCGGCAGGTTCCCCCGGACGCCGCGATCGCCACCACCTCGAACCGTTCCTCCAACTGCGCGCGGCTGCGCGGAAACCCGGCGTCCAACAGCGCCATCGCGTCCTTCCACGGACCCGTGGCTTCCGCGCCCAGCGCGTAACGCTCGGCCCGCTTCAGTTTCGGGTAGTAGATCAACGCCTCTTCGGGGCCGCGCACGGCGATCGTGCGCGCCGGTTCTCCCAACTGCCAGCGGAACGAAGACGGCGCCTTGAAGGAGACCCGGCCCTGTGTTTTCAGGGGCTGGGTCAGTGTCGGAAACCGGCGGATCTGGGTGAACTCCGCCGACCAGGAAACGAGGTTTGTTTGCGCGTTCAACCAGCGGTCCAATAACGCCTCGTCGACCTCGGCGGCGCGCAATGAATTGAATCCGACCAGGGTGGATGTCAGCAGCGCGAACGCCATCACGAATCTCCCCCGGGCCAGATGGGTATGAACTGAAACCATTGCGAGGGATGTTGGCGAAGCGTCGGTTCGAAATCACGCATGATCTTCTGGGTGAGTTCGCGCCGTCCCTCGGGCGAACCCAATGCGGCGCGGTCGTAGGCCACCGGCGGCAGGGTCTTCAGGACATGCCCCGCCGCTTCCCGGACAATGACGACTGGCACGATCGCGCAGCCCGTCGCGCGCGCCAGTTCGGCGGCGGCGACTGACGCCAAGAACGGCCGGCCACAAAGCTCCACCTCGACGCCCTTTCCCGGTTCCGGCCGGTCGATCAACAAGGCCACTGCGTCGCCGTCCTGGAGCCGCTTGATGACGCCGACGAAGGCGAACATGTCGTCGCCGACTATCAGGGTTTCGACCCCCCAACGCGCGCGCCCCGCGCGCCGGATGTCCGTGAAGCCTTGTCCCGGTTCCGCCTGCGAGAGCACGAGCAGCTTCTCCCCGCGTTCGGTCAGGGTCGGGCCGCCGAGTTCCCAGTTGCCCAAGTGGGGAGTCACCAGCAGGACGCCATTCCCGGCGCGCTTGGCCTCCTCGTAATGCCGCCAGTCCGATTCGTTTTCCGGTCGGGCGGTTACGGCCTCGCCTGCCTCAAACCGCCAGAGCGAAACCAGTTTCTCCCCAAACTCGCGGTACAAATCGCGCGCTGTGGCGGACGCGCGCCGTTGATCGTTGTCCACCAAGGGAAGGAGATTGGCGATGACGACCTGTTCCCGGCCGGGAGCGAACATCCGATACAAGGAACCGCCCATCCGGCCGAGGGCCGCCAACCATTCCGCCGGCGCCATGCGCGCGACGGCGAGGCCGAGGCTCCAGGCAGCCGCCCCGTAGATCCGGGCCGGTCCCTCGACCTCTTCCCCATTTCCAGGGTCTTCCCGCCATCCCGCCGGCAACAGGGAACGCAAAGCCGGAAGGGCGACCACCGCGCTGGCCCAGGCCGAGAGCACGCCCGCGGCGCACACCCGCCCAAGGTCCCCGAGCCCCTGGTTGTGCGACAGGGCCAGCGCGGCAAAAGCGATCGATGTCGTCGTTGCG
The DNA here is from genome assembly GCA_038126235.1 of Verrucomicrobiales bacterium. Taxonomy (GTDB): domain Bacteria; phylum Verrucomicrobiota; class Verrucomicrobiia; order Limisphaerales; family JAYPEY01; genus JAYPEY01. Next base: position 88,209 of record JAYPFK010000008.1, on the reverse strand, counting down.
CACAGCGCGAGGGCTCCGCCGGTCGTCCGCCAGGCGCGCAACCAGTCGCCGCGATGCCGCCGCAATGCCAGCTGCATGTGGATGCTGTAGTCGACCCCCAACCCCAGCAACAGGGGAATCGCGGGCAGGTTGATCAGGGTCCAGGACCAGCCGCACAATGACATCGCCGCCAGCAGGACCGCCGCTGCGAACGCGAGTGACAGGAGGCAGAAGGCGGCGTCGCGCCACGAACGAAACGCGACGAACAGGAGCGCGAGCACGGCCGCCGCCGCCGGAATCCCGATCCGCGTCGCGTCCTGTCGGACCGCCTCCGCAATCTCCACACCCAGCAGGTCCCAACCAGCGAGGATCGACTGGCTGTCGCCGTCGGTTGAGCCGATTTCCGCCGCCAGCAAACGGCGGGTTTCCAGCGACGAGTCTTCTCCCGGGTGGACCAGTCCAAGGGCGTAGGCGCCGGAATCGTCGAAGGCGACCGCCTTCTCCAACAGTCGCCTCACGACCGGCGAATCGGGATAGGAGGCGCGCCCCGTTCCTTTTTCCGCGCGCTGCCAGGAACGGACGACCTGTTCCGTCAACGCGAGCGATTCCGGGGAAAAGCCGGCTTCTTTCGCCAGTTCCCGCAGACGCGGAAGCGATTCGGCCGCCCGTTCCGCGCGCGCCGCGTTGGCCTTTCGGTTGCGCTCATGGGGGAAGATGCCGTCGGGCAGCAGAAAGTCGGAAATCCTCCCTTCACTCCGCAGGCGATGGAGCTTCTCCCGCATTTCCTTCAAACGGTCGGCGACCGCCGTTTCATCCGGTCCGGTCGCCAGCAGCATCATGGGATCGCCGGCCTGCGACATCCTCGTTCCCATCCGGTCCGAGACGTCGATCGCCTCGCTGTGCGCCGGTCGCAGCGGATCGTCGGAGATCGTCATCCTTGGCGCGCCGCGCCAGCCCAGCGCCGCCACGGTCAGAACCGCCAGCCCGAGCGCGGCGAACTTCAGCGCGGTCGGCGGGCCGGCAACTTGTGCGGACCGCGGTTGTGTCCCGTCCTCGGAACCGGTCGCAGCAAGCTCCGAATGGCAAACGACCGGATTCAAATCCGGCTTGTGGTTCCTCCGGCGCTCCAGCGGCGGCAGGAAGAACAACAACATGATCGCCGCGCCTGAAAGCGTCCCGACGGCCACCAGGATTCCCAGTTGCGCGAGGCCGGGCAGGCTCCCCAACGCGAGGGAGCCGAAGGCCGCGGCGGTCGTCGCCGCCGACCAGGAGATTCCCCAGCCCACCGCGCGGCGCGCTCCCGCCGCCCCCGCGCCGGGATCGGCCTTGAACTCCTGGTAGAGCACCAGCGCATGGTCCACGGACACCCCGAGCAGGATCACGGCAAAGCCCAGGCTGACGGCGTTCACGGAGCCCACCAGGAAACCGCCCGCCGCCACTGTGACGCACAGGATCGCGGTCAGCAGGACCAGCAGCCAGGCCAGCGGCTTCAACCTCCGATGGGCCGCCAGGAACACCAGCGCGATCGCGGCCGCCGCCAACGGCGTGGTCTTCTCCAGGTCGGCCTCCATTCCGGTCGCCGTCTCCGCGACGAAGGCGGGGCCGCCGGTGATGCCGGGTCTCACGCGTCGTCGATCGGGGTCCTCTTCCTGCCAGGTTGCGACTTCACCCCGCAGGAACTCGATCCATCGCGCGGAATCGCGGTAGTCCCGCAACGACTCCTTCGCGCGGACCAGGATCACCCGGAATCGTCCGTCGGGGGAACGGTGTTCCGCGTCGGCCAGAGGATCGAAGTCCAGTTCGCCGACATTTCCGGGAACTCGGGTGAGGCCGAAGGGGTCGCGGCCCAGTCGCGCAATTTCCTCCGGAGAAAAGGTGGTGGCCAGTGTCTCCCTCGCCGCCGCCAAGGATTCCGCCGCCCGGTCCGGCTGCAGGCCCTGAGCCCACTTCGCGAACTCCTCGGGCGGCCGATTGAGCCAGATCCAGGCCAGCAATTCAGGCAGGGCTTCGGGATCCTCGAGAAATGGCGACTGCCACTCCGCCGCCGCGACGCGTTCGAACGAGCGCAATCGCAACGCCAGGGATTCCGCCGCCGCTGCGGCGGTCGATTCGTCGGCAGCCTCCACGGTCACCAGCGTGTCGTCAGCCGAGCTGAAATGCGCCTGGCGCAGTTGGAGTCCGCGCACGACATCCAGCTTTGCCGGCAGAAGGTTCAGCACATCCGCGTCGAACCTCAGCCGCGCCACGCCCAGGACAAGCGCCGCTGCCAACCCCGCCATGAAAGCCCATCGCAACGAAGGCTTCATGGATCGAAGTGAAGCTCCAGCCGTTCGCCCGTATCGCCGTCCTCCAGGACAGTCGTGCGGCCTTCGAGCGCGTTTTCCCACGGCGGTTCGCGCAATCGCAGCGCCGCCCGCAGCCACAACGACCGCGCTCGCCCCATCGCTTCGAGTCCGCCGGTTCTCCGCCGCTTCCGCAACGGTTCGTCCACCGTCCAGCGCTCGCCGAGGATCTGAACGGTCGCCAAAGGGAAGGCCTCCTTGATCGCTTGGAAATGAGTCCTTCCGTCGGTGTGTTTCGCGAAGACAACCTCGATCACCAATTCGGTCCCGTCGGTTTCACTCCGCCAGATTCCCTGGCCGTGGGTTGCCGTCCAACCGGGGCCGCTCGTGTTGAAGGTCTTCAATGGGGGAGGCGTCCGGCAACCTGTAAGGAGAAGGAGCGCCAGCGCGGCGAGCGCGCCGATTCCCGCGCCGCCTTGCTTCGGGTTGCCGACGTTTTTTATCACAACCGTCGGGCCTCCTCAGTCGAACGTGATCCGGGGGAGGAAGGGCTTGCGCGCCTGCAGTCGCACCAGGCGGAAGAACAGCCGCAGTCTCCAGCGCAAGCGCCAGGAGTCCCCGAACTGCCCGGCCAGCGCTCCATTCACCGCGTCCACGATTCCGAACATCCCCCTCCTCGGCTCCAAGAATACCTCCATGAACTCGGTCGTGTAATACCGGTCGATCATTTCCCGGTTGAACGCCATCGATCGGCGCACGCGCTTTTCGTAGGCCGCGAAAGCCCGGCGTTCGGAGCGGCGTCCCGCCAGCACATCGACGATGACGTCCGCTGATTCCTTGCCCGACCGCATGGCCAGGTAGACGCCCGCGGAGAAGATGGGATCGATGAAGCCGATTGCGTCGCCGACGCGGATCAGCCTGGGGCCGGTCAACTCGCGGTTGCTGTAGGTGTAATCGACCGTCGTCTGCGCCGGCATCAGCTTGTCCGCGGCGCCCATCCGCTCGCGCATCTCCGGGCAGTCTTCAATCCGCCGTTGCAGCGCCTCGTCGGGCGGGAGGCCCAACTCCCTGTAAGCCGCCGTGTCCAGGACGGCCCCGACGCTGGTCTTGCCCCTTCCGATCGGGATCAACCAGAACCAGCCGTCCTTCACCCGCACGATGATCGTGTCGCCGGCCCGTTCGCCCTCGTCGGCCTTGACGCCGGAGAAATGGGAGAACACGGCCAACTTCTTCAGTTGTGGATCCACCTCGCAGAGTCCGTCGCGCTTCGCCGTGAAATTCGAACGTCCGGTCGCATCGACCAGGTAGGAGCCTTCGAACGTCCGTGTTTCGCCGTCCTTGTCGCGGGCCGTCACCCGGACGGCGGCCGCGTCGTTCTCGACCCCGGTCACGGTCATGCCCTCGCGGACCTGCGCGCCCTTCTTTTCCGCGTGCCGCAGCAGGACCTGGTCAAACACCGCCCGTTCCACCTGGAAGGTCTCATGCTCGGAATTGAAGCGACCCTCCCGGAACAGGATCTTGATCGACTTCGACCCGTTGCCCAGATGGAACTGCGCTCCGCGCTTCCGCGGAAAACCCAGCGGCTCCAGTTCTCCCAACAGGTCCAGGTCCCGGAACAGTTTCTGGTTGTAGGGCAGCAGTGATTCGCCGATGTGGAATCGCGGGAAGATCTCCTTCTCAAGGACGAGCGCGCTGCGGCCGGCCATGGCGAGGCGCGTCGCGGCGGCGCTTCCCGCCGGTCCTCCGCCGATCACGATGACGTCGAATCTGTCGTCCTGCACCGCCGCATTAAATGGGCCGCTTCCCGGTCCCGCAAGACAGTATCAATACGCCAACAACTCCAGAAACTCCGTGCCGTTCCGCGTCAGGGCCCAGCCCTTGCCTTTTTTCTCCACATGCTGGCGGCAGTGGCCCTTCTTGTATTCCTCCGCGTCCACCTCCAGCAGCTGGATCTTCGCCTTGCCCTCGATCTCGGATTCGGCCCGCGGGATCATCAGGTAAGGGAGCCCGCTGAAGTCGACGGCGATCTCGTAGCCGGCCACGCCTTCGCGTTCCGTCACGGGGTTGCGCTTGATCAGCCGCGGATAACGTTGCAGCCACGGAAACGTCGTATCCCGCACGAGGGCGCGATACAGGGGCTTCTTCGCGCGCAGGTGGCTGAGCAGGCTGAAGCGCCCGCCCGGCGCGTGGCATGCCTGCAGGACCTCGGCGGGATCGAAACCGGACAGGTTGATGCCGTTGAACTTGCCGTGCTCGTTCTTGCCTCCCTGTTTGGTCTTGCGCCGCCAGGAGTCGTACTGGTCGTTCAGGATCAGCGTCAGCTCGAAGTGCAGGTGCGCGCGCTTCTTGGAGATCGAGTGATTCGCCGTCCGGCCCAGGGTCGCGATTCGTTGGCCGGCCTTGACCGACTGTCCGACGCGCAGGTCCGGTTCCACGCGGCTCAGATGGGCGTAGAGCGAGTAGACCGCCAGGGTTTCGATCTCATGTCGCACCACGATGTAGATGCCGTAGGCCGATGCCCAGGCCCGGGTGTTGATGTAGGCCACGGCCCCGTCGGCCGTCGCCATGACCGCGTCGATCGGTTCGCCCTTCTTGTCGCGTTCCCGGCATTGGATGTCCACGCCCTCGTGCATGCGCCAGCCGCTGTTGCGCACGCAGCCGTAAGCCCCGGCCGGCCAGTTGTTGCCGATCGTGCCGGTGAAGAAGTCCTTGCCGCCGTCCTCCTCCAGCAGCGCGTGGTTTGCCGTCGGAAAACGGAAGAGCGGCTCCCCCCCCGCTGCCGCCAGAGCCGGCAGCAGCGCCGCGATCAGGATGGAAGTCAGCCGCGTCACAACGATCCGCCTACCAGGACTTCGCGGTTTCCAGTTCCTTGGCCACCGCGTTCAGGCCGTCGCACAGCCGCTCCATCTCTTCCAACGACGCGTCCGGCGTGAAGATGAACACGCCGTCGGACATCTTCGACTCGATCACCTTCGCCCCCAGCCAGCGGCCCTCCGGGAAATAACTGTGAATCGCGATGCGCTTGCCGCGGTTCGCCACCGTGGTGCTTTCCAGCAGCCACTTTCCCGTCCGGTCGAAGCGCACGCCGATCGCCTTGCCGAAATTCACCTGTTCGCCGTCGATCGTGCGGATGTCGTCGATCACCGCCGCTTCCACAATGTTCCGTTCATCGATGAAGGGGACGCGATGGACGTGGATGATCTGCGGGTTTTCCCGATAAATTTGCGCCGGCATGACCCAGCGGGCGTTGTTGGGCAGTTCCTCCAGGTGCATCCGGAAGGTCGAGAACTTCTCCTCCTTCTTCTTCTTGCCCACCTTGGTCGTCTCGCAGCCTCCGGCCAGGCCGACGGCCAGCAATGCCAGAATGAGGTTGATCGGGGCGCGTCGCTTCTTCATATTCCGCCGCCAAACCAAATCCATGAACCGCTCGTTGTAAAGCGAGTTTCCCAACGACATCAGACTTATGGCCCAACAAAGCAACAAGGTTCAGAAACGCGCGCGCCGCAAGGCTTACCTGAAGCGCAAGAAGACGGCCGCCAAGACCGGCGCCGAAGCCAAGAGCGACGCCGCGAAGTCCGAGTGACCCGCGCCGGCCGCCGGCCCCGGTTCCCGGGGCCTGACGCCGTGGCGGCCTGACAGTCCCCGTCAGCATGCCCGGCGTCGTTCTCTCCACCCTCAACGCCAAGTACATCCATCCGGCGTTTGGCCTGCGTTATCTGCTGGCCAACATGGGGGAGCTGCGCGCCTGTACGCGCATTCTTGAATTCGAGATCCAGCGGCGGCCCGTCGACATCGTCGGCGACCTGCTGGAAGCCGATCCCGGAATCGTCGGATTCGGCGTCTACATCTGGAACGCCGCCCAGACCCTGGAGGTCGTCGCCGCGCTCAAGCGCCTGCGACCCGACATTACCGTGGTGCTTGGCGGCCCCGAGGTCAGTCATGAAATCGAAGACCAACCCCTCGTCGCGCTGGCGGATCACATCGTCACCGGCGAGGCGGACCTGACCTTTCCCGCGCTCTGCGCGCGCCTGCTCGCCGGCGACCGGCCGGAAACCAAGGTCATCCATTCCCCCGTTCCGGATCCCGCCGGGATCCGTCTGCCTTACGACCTCTACGACGAGGACGATGTCGCCCACCGGGTGATCTACGTGGAGGCGTCGCGCGGTTGTCCCTTCACCTGTGAATTCTGCCTCTCCGCGCTGGAGGTTCCCGTGCGGCAGTTTCCTCTGGAGCCATTCCTCGCCGCCATGGAAAGGCTGCTCGAACGCGGCGTCACCCAGTTCAAGTTCGTCGATCGCACCTTCAACCTGAATCTCAAGACCGGTCGCGCGATCCTGGAGTTCTTCCTTGAGCGCATGCGGCCGGGGCTGTTTGTGCACTTCGAGATGATCCCGGACCGCCTGCCGCAGGGATTGCGCGAGATCGTCGCGAAGTTCCCACCGGGAACGCTGCAGTTTGAGGTCGGCATTCAGACGTTCAATCCCGAGGTCGCCGCGCTCATCAGCCGTCGCCAGGATTACGACCGCCTGGAGGACAACTTCCGCTTCCTTCGCGAGCACACAGGCGTTCATCTCCACGCCGACCTGATCGTCGGATTGCCGGGCGAAACGCTGGAGAGCTTCGGGGCGGGTTTCGACCGCCTGGTCGCGCTGGAGCCGCAGGAAATCCAGGTGGGCATCCTCAAGCGCTTGCGCGGGACGCCCATCGTCCGCCACGACGCGGAATGGGCGATGGTCTACAACCCCGCGCCGCCCTACGAAATCCTGCGGAACAGGCAGCTTTCCTTCGCCGACCTGCAGCGTCTGCGGACCTTTGCGCGCTACTGGGACCTCGTCGGCAACAGCGGCAACTTCGGCCGGTCCGTCCGCCTGCTCTGGCGCGATTCCGGTTCTCCCTTCAGCGCCTTTCTCGCCTTCAGCGACTGGCTCTTCGTCCGGACCCGCGCCCGTCACGGCATCGCGCTTGCCCGCCTGATCGAACTCCTTCACACCCATCTCGTCGGCGAACTCGGTCTGCCTTCCAACGAGGCGGCCGACGCCCTCTGGGATGATTGTCTCACCGCAAGCCGCAATGACATCCCCCCCTTCCTTCGCGAAGCCCTTCCTCTCCGGCAACCTCCGCCACGGTCCTCCAATCGGAAGGAAGGTCCCAAGCGGCAGGCCCGGCATGTTGGGTGAGGCTTGATCCGCTGTTGAAGGGGCGCCATGTTCCCGCCCTGACGCTGGCCGTGCCCGAATCCGAGAACACAACCGACGCCCCGAACCTGCCCGGCAACCTGAAGGTCCAGTTTGCCGAGGTGGAGCGCCGGCTTTGGCGGAAGGAGACGACCGTCGCGGTCTGCGGCGCGGCGGCGGCCCTGTTCGTTTCCTACGGGTTGCTCTTCATTTCCGACCGTTTCTGGGAGACGCCGCCCGCGTTGCGCACGGCGTTGACGCTTTCCGGCCTGGCCCTCCTGGCCTGGTTCGCCATCCGGTGGATGGGGCTGTGGGTCTGGCGGCGCCGGGATGTGCGGGCTTTTGCGCGGATCGTGCAACGGAGGCATCGGCGGTTGGGCGACCGGTTGCTCGGCATTGTGGAATTGGCCGACGCTTCGGCCGCGGCGGCCGGCATGTCGCCCGCGCTGCGTGAAGCCGCGATCCGGCAGGTCGCGGAGGAGGCGGAGAAATATGATTTCAAGGCGGCGGTGAACCTGCGTCAGGCAACGCGTTGGCTGGCGGCAGCCGCGGTCCTGTTCGCCGTCGTGGCGACGCCCTTCGTCGTCGCGCCGCAGGCGGGCTGGAACGCCCTGCGACGCTGGGTTGCGCCGGCTTCAAATACAGGACGCTTCACCTTCGTCGAGATCGGCGAACTGCCCGGAGAGATGGTTGTCCCGCACGGCGAGGATTTCGGAGTGGCGGTGGCCTTGAATTTTCGTTCCTTCTGGCGCCCCGCCAGCATCCGGGCGCAGATCGGCCGCCAGACGCCGTTGAAGGCCGAGGTGGCCGACGGTCGCGCTTCGCTGGAGGTCCCCGGTCAGACGCGGGAGGGAGAACTCGTCGTCCGCGCCGGCGACGTGAAAAGCTCCATGCGGATCGTGCCCACACATCGGCCCTTGCTCCGGGAGGTCGAGGCCCGGATCGAACTGCCGGCCTATCTCCGCTACCCGGCGACGACGCAGACTGTCCAGAACGCCAGCCTGTCCGCCTTGGCGGGCAGTAAAGCCGTGTTCAGCGGCGAGGGCAATCGCGCGCTCGCCAAGGTGGCGATGACATCGGCCGACGGGAAGGAACGGCCCCTGGCTCTGGACGGGGGAGGCCGGTTTGAAACGCCGCAGATGGACCTCGCGGAACAGGCCCATCTCACCTTCACCATCGAGGACCGGCTCGGGCTGACGAACAAGGCCCCGTATTCGCTGGCCCTGCGGCAGACGCAGGACTTTGCGCCGAACGTTGATCTGCCTGAACTGCAGAGCGAGAGCGCCATCCTGGAATCCGATATTGTGAACCTCAACGCCGTTGCGCGCGACGACTACGGCGTGAAGGACCTTGGCGTCCAGTGGGAGCTGGTCTCCTTCGCCGGCGAGACGAACAAGCTGGCCGAGACGGAGTTTCATTTCGATTCGTCGCTGCCGGACGAGACGGAGTTGAAGGAGTCCTTTCTGTTCAGTCCCTCGGTGGTGGGCGCGCCGCCGGAGTCCGTTGTCGAGTTGCGCGCCTACGCGACGGACTATTTGCCCGGGCGTGCGAAGTCGCTTTCAATGGCGTACCGCCTGCACATTGTCGGGCTGGTCGAGCACGCCGAGTGGACGCGCCAGACCTTCGAGGACCTGTTCGGCCGGTTGGAGGAATTGACCCGGGCCGAGGAAAGCGTGGCCGAGGCGACGCGCCAGACCAAGAACCTCCCGGAAAGCGAAATGAAGTCCGAGACGACCACCGGGGAGATCGGCGAGCAGACAGACAAGCAGGGCGAGAACAACCGCGATCTGGAACAGATCGTCCGCGAGGGGACGGAGGCCCTGAAGGAGGCCATGCGGAATCCCACCTTCGACGAGAAGACCATCAAGCAGTGGGCGGGCACGCTGAGCGAGATGCGGGAGCTTTCCGAAAAGCAGATGAGCCAGGCGAAGCAGTCCCTGCAGGAGGCGCAACAGCAGCAGCAGTCCGGCGAGAAGCGCGAGGAGGAGTTGTCCGAGGCGTTGGAGAACATCGAGCAGGCCCTGCAGAAGCTGGCGGAGATGCAGGAGCGCATGGACGAGGGACTGGACAATCTGGAGGCTCTGACCCTGGCGCAACGACTGCGCGAGGCCGCAAAGTCCGAGCGCAAGATTGAGCGGACGCTGCTCTCGATGGCGCCGGAGACCATCGGGTTGGAATTCGAGCGGTTGAATGCGCGGTATCAGGAGGCCACGACCGGAGCGTCCAAGGATCAGCTTGAAGTGCGCGATGAGGCCGGGAAGCTGAAGGCGGAGATCGGCCGCTTCTTCGAGCGCACCCAGCGGGAGAACTACGGGAAGGTCTCCAAGGAGATGGAGGCCGCGGAAATCGCCATGAAGATGGAGGCCGTGAGCTCGTTGATCGCCGCCAACACCACCATGCGTTCGGTCGAGGAACTCACCGCCTGGGCGGAGCGTTTTGACGCCTGGGCGAAGCTGATCGAGCCGGAGCCGCAGGAGGGTTCCGGCGAGGGCGGCGAGGGGCAGAACGGCTTCTCGCAGGACGACCTCATGCAGTTGCTCGTTACGATGATCCGCCTGCGCGCGGAGCAGGACAATGTTCGCGGCCGCACCTCGATGCTGGAGGAGCAGAAGGCCCGCGATCCCGGCTACGCGGACCGCGCGCTCGAATTGGCTACGGACCAGGGGAAGCTCAACTTCAAGATGATGGAGACCACCGAGAACAACCCGGTGGAGGTCTTGGACTCCGTGATGAAGGAGACGGTGGATTCGATGACGAAGTCGCTCTCGCTGCTGGAGGAGCCCAACACCGGCGCGCCGACCGCCGCCGCGCAGAAGAAGTCGGTCGAGTTGATGACGGACATCATCAACCTGATCAACGAGCAGAGCCAGCAGCGGAACCAGCAGCAGCAGCAGAGCGCGCAACAGCAGCGCGAACAGGAATTCCTGATGGAGATGGCGGAGCAGCAACAGGGCCAGCAACCCGGTCAACAGCCCGGAGCCATGCCTGGCATGGGGCCGCGCGATGGCGATCCCACCGCGCCGGGCGGCCGCGCCTCGGGCGACGGCCAGGGCAAGGGCTCGCTCGCGCGTCGCGTGGATCGCGGCGCGGGCGGCAAGGGCTCGATCCGCGCGGTCGCCGCCGAATTCCGCGAGGCCATGGAGAGCTATTTCAAGAACGTGGAGAAGAGCGAGTAGTTGAGAGTTGAGCGATGGAGAGGGTTGAGAGACATGGATTTGGGCGCAGTCGTCTTTTGGCGGCGCTGGTCTGTCTATGTCTGCTGCCGTTCGCGGCGTCGGCGCAGAAGTTGTTTGTCGAGGATTCGGATCTCAGCGCGAAGCTGGTGGACACTGTCTACGTCAAGGGGTTGCGCTACCTGGTCAAGACACAGGGGAAGGACGGGGCCTGGTCCGGCGGCAACTATGGCGCCGATCCGGCCGTTGTCGGACTGGCCGCGCTGGCCATGCTCGCGCATGGGGACGATCCGAATTTCGGCCCCTACGCGACGCCCGTCCGCAAGGCCTTGGATTACATCCTTTCCCAGCAGACCGAGGACGGGATGATCGGCCGGACGATGTACAACCACGGTTTTGCCACGCTCGCCCTGGCCGAGGCCTACGGCATGGTCAAGGAACCCAGGCTGGGTCCGGCCTTGCAGAAGGCCGTGAAGCTGATCCTGACCTCTCAGGCCCAGAATCCCAACGGCGCCTGGCGCTACAACCCGACCAGCCAGGACGCTGACACCACGGTCAGTGGCTGCCAGATGGTCGCCCTGCTGGCCGCGCGCAACGCCGGCATCGCCGTGCCCGAGGAGGCCGTCAAGAAGGGGTTGCAGTTCTTCGCGAGGTGCCAGTCGGCGGAGGGAGGTCACGGATACACCAGCGCCGCCGGACCGAACGCCGCGCGGACGGCGATCGGCTGCCTGGTCATGACGCTGGCGAAGGAGAAGGGGACCAAGGAATACCAGGCGGCGTTCTCCTATTTCGAGCGGCAGCAACCGCAGTCCCACTACTACTTTTACTACCTTTATTACGCCGCGCAGGCGAACTTTCACCATTCACCGGAAAGGTGGGCGGCCTGGAACCAGCGCAACATCGCCGAACTCAAACAGCGGCAGCGACCGGACGGAAACTGGGAGGGCCAGTTCGGTCCCGCCTATTCCACCGCCATGGCGCTCCTCTCCATGGCCCTCAACTACCGCTTCCTGCCGATCTACGAACGGAACTACTGATGCGCGCCGCCACCCCCAGTTCCAGGTCCGTTCTTTGCGCGAGTCGTTTTGAGATGCGGCGGTCACCGACGCGCCGCCACATCGAGCGTGTATGTAGCGGCGCGTCTATGACCGCCGCACTTTTGGGGGGCGTCCTGGCATTTGGGCTTTGCGGGCCATCCGCCGCCCGGGCGCAAGGCGTGGGCGATCGACTCTCGTTCTTCGACGGGGCCGCGTTGCGCGGCAGACTGCTTTCCATCCAGCCGGAGCAGGGTGTCGTCTGGAGCCATCCCGAGGCGTTGGAGCCGATCGTCTTCAAGACACGCAATGTCCATGAGATCCGTTTTGATCCGCTGCAGTTGCAGGCGACGAACATCCAGGCGACCTGCCTGGCCCGCCTGAACAACGGCGACGAGATCCACGGCGAGCTGCTTTCGCTGGATGGGGACACGGCCGAGTTTCAGACCTGGTTTGCCGGCCGGGTGGAGGCGCGGCGCGAATCCGTCCGTTCCATGACCTTCATCAGCTCCGGCCTCACCACCGTGTATCGCGGCCCGACGGGGTTGGACGGTTGGAACCGGGGCAGGAACGTCGCCGGTTTCTGGCGCTACGAGGACGGCGCGTTTGCGACGACGAACGTCAGCTTCCTCGGACGCGCCATGAAGCTGCCGCGGCGCGCGCGCGTGGTCTTCGATCTGGAATGGAACGGTCCCCTCAGCCTCATGTTCGCGCTGGAGTCGGATCTCGTGACCCAGTTCAGCTACGGGGCCTCGGGTTACAACTTTGCCATCGGCTCGGGCTGGGTTTCGCTGCAGCGCTCGGAGAGCAACCGCGCCCTCGCCGGGGCGGCGATGAGCCGCAGTTTCCTCGGTCAGGCCCGGGCGCCCGCGTTGGCGATCAAGCAGAAGGCCCGCATCGAGATCCGCACGGACGCCGAGGAAGCGACGCTCCAACTGCTGATCGACGGCGAGCCCGCCTACACTTGGAAGGACCCGAACGGATTCCTGCCGCCCGGCGAGGGCATCACCTTCTATTCCCAACGCAACGGCACGCTCCTGAAGCTGGGCAATCTCGTCGTTGCGGAGTGGGGCGGCGAGGCTGATTCGGAAGGGCCCGGCGACGGCGAGATCGAGAAGCCCCAACTGCTGCTGGCGAACAAGGACCGCTTTTCCGGGAACGTGAAGTCCATCCGCGAGGGGAAGGTGGGCGTGGCGACGGACAAGATCGAATTGAACATCCCGCTTGAGCGCGTGCGCCAGGTGCACCTGAAATCGCCCGCGATGGATTTCTCCCGGCATTCGCCCGACGATGTGCGCGCGGTGTTCACCGACCTCGGGCAGGTGACGCTGAAACTGGATCGCTGGAGTCCTGGCGAACTGAGCGGAAGGCACGAGGATGTCGGCCTGATGAAGCTGAATCCCCGCTGGGTGCGGGCGTTGCAGTTCAACCTGCAGAAGGGCCGCCCTGTGGCTGGCGCGGCGGATTCCGAAGTCGATCCCTTCTGGCCCGTCGAGGAGACGAGGAAGGAGGCGGAGCCGTGAGGAGGGGAGTTGTGAGATCCTGGATCGTCTCGCAGGCGGGACGCGCTCGCTACGCTGCGCTCGCTGTCGCTGAGAAATGGGCAGACCCGCAGGTCTGCCCTACCTTGGTAGGGTGTTGCTGCGTCAATACCCACTTCCCAGCGTGCGAGCGAAGCGATGCTCCGCGTGTTCAGAGGCATGGAAGTTTCACGTCGCTCATATCCTTCACGGCGCTTTTTGCCTTCGTCTCGATCGCCTGCATCACCTCCGCCCATGCCGCCGAACCCTCCGACGCCCCGACCCAGGCCGTCCTGTTCCGCACCGGCGACATGCTGCCCGGGAAGGTGGAGAGCCTCGTGCCCGGCAAGGAGCTTCGTTGGATCCACCCTGACGCGGAAAAGCCGATCCGCTTCCGCGCCGACAACCTGGCGCAGATTGCCAACCGTTCGACCCGGCATCCGCCCGAAAAGGGAGGGCAGCCCTGCGTCGCCGTCTTCACGAACCTGGACGAGATGCGGGGCGACTTCGTCTCGTTCGACGCGACCAACCTCGTTCTCCGCACATGGCACGCCGGCCTGGTGACGATTCCGCGGGACCGGGTGCGGTTGATCCGGCCGATCCCCACCCATTTCAAGACCGCCTACGCGGGGCCGACCGGCATCGAGGACTGGACCATCGGCAATGTTCACATCGACGACGCCGGCGAGTGGACCTACGCCAACGGCGCCTTCTACGCCACCAAGGCCGCCTCCATCGCGCGGATCGTGAATCTCCCGGACAAATCGACCTTGGAGTTCGACATCGCCTGGCGCGAGACCTTCAACGTCGCCATCGCGCTCTACACCGATTACCTGCATCCCATCAGCCTCCGGAACAAGGAGACGGAACCGGCCTTCGGCGGCTTCTACAGCCTGCAGATCAATCCGCGCACGGTGAATCTCCTGCATGTCACCAAGCGGGAGCCGTTGCGCTACCTCGGACCGCTTGCCGTGACCGCCTTTGCCCAGAAGTCCAAGGCGAGGATCACGATCCGGTGCGACAAGAGCCGGCATTCCGTGTCCCTGTTCATCGACGGCCAGATGATCAAGCAGTGGATCGACGACCGCGGCTTTGGCGGCGAGGGCAGGGGAATCCGGCTCGTGCATCAGGGTATCGGTTCGGTTCGCGTCAGCAATCTGCGGGTGACGGAGTGGGACGGGCGTTTCGACGTCCCGCCTTCGCTGCCGCCCAATTCCGCGCAGGATGTCACGCTCACCTCGGCCGGCCAGCGGGTCTTCGGGCACGTGGAGACCATCCGTCCGGATGTCGTGATCATGCGTATCGGCGGCGGGACGAAGACGATCCCCTGGCGCGATGCGGCGCACATCGAACTGGCCCCCGCGAAGGCGGCCCCGCTGACGCCGGAGGCCGGCATGGTCCGCGGTTGGTTCGAACCGCAACGCTCGGTGAAGTTCCGGTTGGAGAAATGGGAGAACGGCCGGATCACCGGAACCAGCCCCAACTTCGGGACCGTCGCCTTCGACGCCGACGCTTTTCAACAGGTGGAATTCTCCGCGCGGTAGCCGGCAAGGAAAGACTCCGGCGAACACACGGCAAAGTCCCGGAGGGACTATCCAAGGAGGGGCGACATTCTTGTCGCCCTGCCGGCGCAGCCGGCACAAAGGCGCGTGGCGTGCTCCTGAGACCAAGGAACCTGCCGGCTCCTGTCTTTACAACGCGCGCAGACCTGGCCCCTTCGGGGCCACGGCGACAGGAATGTCGCCGCTCCTTGAGGAACCTCAATTCCGGCCGAAATGCCGGTCGGCGAAGTTGAGGTATTGCTCCCAGTCAAAGTCGGTGACGTCGTGCTTGCCGGTCCGGCGATGGTAGCCGATGAAGTCGCCCGCGGGATGGTCGGTGGCGGGTGGCTCCTCGACGCCCACGCCTTTCTTTCCGAACAGTTGGTAGACCGGGCCCGCGAGCTTGCCGGAAAGGAACTCCCCGTTCGGGTCGGCCCACTTGTCGTCCTCCGCGCTGGCGATGTAGACCGGCCGCGGAGCCATCAGCGAGATCAGCATGTGCTGGTCGACCGGCAGTTCGTTTTCGCGTTCGTTGAACTTCACGTGGTTGTCGTTGAACCAGTGCGGAAAGGAGGTGTTGATGCGCTGCACCGTCTCGCCGAAATGCCGCCGGGCGATGGCCGCGCCGCCGCAGCCCGAGTCGTTCGAGATCACGATCGCGAAACGCCCGTCCTGAGCCCCCGCCCAGAGCGAGGTCTTGCCCAGACGGGAATGCCCGAACACCGCGACCTTCTGGTGATCGATGGCGTCGTCGGTCTCGAAGTAGTCCAGCGCCCGGCTCAGCCCCCAAGACCACGCGCCGATGGAGCCCCATTCATCCGCGTCGGGCTTGGTCTGGCCTTCGCGGTAGAACAGCGGGTGGATGCCGTTCTGAAAGCCGTCGTCGAAGTCGGGATCGATGTCGCCATAGTAGATCGTCGCGAGGCCGTAGCCGCGGTCGAGGATCTTTCCGATGGCCCAGCGGTTGGCGGAGGTCCCGCGCGAGGCCTCGGTGGCGCGGTTGTCCTTCACGCCCTTGTCCGCATTCCGGCGCATCCAGCTCTCACTGAGCATGATCGACGGATCGGAGCTTACGGTGTGGTTGCCGTAGAAGTTCAGGCCGACAAACAGCGGGACGGGGCGGGTCGTGACGTTTGGCAGGTAGATCAGGATGTCCATCTGCGCGCTCTGGTCGCCGCGGGTGAAATGCGCGCGCACCTCCTTGCGCGTGGCCTTGCCGCCGAAGGCGTTGCGGTAGCGGGACAAGGTCTCGAAGCGGACCTTTACGTCCGCCTTCGGCGTGCGGCCGTAGACGTATTGCTCGAAGAGGCGGAGAATCTCGCCGCGGCGGGAACTCTTCCAGGTTTCCGCGTCCTTTACCGGCTTGCCCGACTGGTCCAGCAACGGATTGGGCAGCGAGTAGGCGGGGACCTTGGACTCGTCGTAGTTGAATCCGGCGGGTTGGGCGGAGGCCGTCAACGCGGCGGCCAAGGGAAGGGCAAAGGCGACGATGGAGGCGCGGAACGTTTTCTGGATCATCGCGCGACTCTAGGTCACGGACCGCGCGGGCTTCAAGCGTGGGATTGCTGGCGGGCTGACGATGGCAATGAGACGCCGCGCGCAGCGCCAACCTGGGAACTGACGGCAATGCTTCCGATCCTGAGCGCCCTGCATTCCCCAACCAGGATTCGGCCCCCTTGTCAGTCTCA
The DNA here is from genome assembly GCA_038126235.1 of Verrucomicrobiales bacterium. Classification (GTDB taxonomy): domain Bacteria; phylum Verrucomicrobiota; class Verrucomicrobiia; order Limisphaerales; family JAYPEY01; genus JAYPEY01. The sequence continues at coordinate 71,818 of JAYPFK010000008.1, read as the reverse complement.
GGCGATGATCTCGTTGACCACGTGGCCGTAGATGTCGGTCAGGCGGAAGTCGCGGCCGCCGAGGCGGTAGGTGAGCTTCTCGTGGTCCATGCCCAGGAGGTGAAGGACGGTCGCGTGGAGGTCGTGCATGTGGACCTTGTTCTCGACGGCTTCGTAGCCCCATTCGTCCGTGGCTCCATGGGAGAAACCCGGCTTCACGCCGCCGCCGGCAAGGAAGACAGTGAAGCCCTTGGGATTGTGGTCGCGGCCGTTGTTGCCCTGCGAGAATGGCGTCCGGCCAAACTCCCCGCCCCACCAGACCAGCGTGTCCTCCAGCAGGCCGCGCTGCTTCAGGTCCTGCAGCAGTCCGGCCACCGGCTTGTCTGTCGCGAGGGCGTGTTCCTCGTGCTTGGGCATGTTGCTGTGCTGATCCCACATCGGCGTGGCCTTGTTGTCCGAGTAGCTGATCTGGATGTAGCGCACGCCCTGCTCGGCGAACCTCCGCGCCATCAGGCACTGCCGGCCGAAGTTGTCCGTCGCCTTCTCCCCGATGCCATACATGGCGCGCGTTGCCGCCGACTCGCTTTCGAGGTCCATCACTGCGGGGGCTGTGGCCTGCATGCGGTAGGCCAGTTCGAAGGAGCTGATCGCCGCCTCGACATTGGGATCGGCCGCCTGCCGGTCCGCCTGGGTCCGGTTCAACGCCTGGAGGAATTCAAATTGCCGCCGTTGCTCTGAGCCGGTGGAGAAATCGTTGGCCAGGTGCTTGATGCCGGCTTCGGACATCGGCAGGCCCGCCCGGCCGATGGTCGTGCCCTGGTAGACGGCGGGCAGAAATGCGTTTGAGTAGTTGCGCGGGCCGCCCTTCGCGGCGGAGGGGTTGATCGTGATGAAGCCGGGCAGGTTCTCGTTCTCCGTGCCCAGGCCGTAGTTCACCCAGGCTCCGACGGAGGGGCGGATCAGGTTCGTGGCGCCGGTGTGCAGGAAGAGCGTCGCCGGCCCGTGGGCCACGCCTTCGGTGTGCATGCCGTGGAGGAAGCAGAGGTCGTCCACGTGCTTGGCAATCTCGGGGAAAAGCTCGGAGACCGGATGCCCGCATTGCCCGTGCTGCTTGAACTTCCAAAGAGCCTTCATCACCGGCTCCATGCGGCGTTCGCGCCGGCGCGCGTTGTAGAACTCGACCTGCTGCCCGTCATGTTTGTCGAGTTGGGGCTTGGGGTCGAAGGTGTCCACGTGGCTGGGCCCGCCCTGCATGAAGATGAAGATCACCCGCTTGGCCTTGGGGGCGAACATCGGCCGCCGGGCGGCGAGCGGATTCACCGGCGCGGCGGATGCCTGCTTTCCGGCGAGCCCGGCAAAGGCCAGCCAGCCAAAACCACAACCCGCGGCCTTCAGCATGGCGCGGCGATCAATCGGATTTAGGGCGTTCATCGACATCTGGATTTCGCGGAACCTACCAGAACCGCGCGGGGCTTCAAGTCTGGCGGCCGGGTCGGCGTGTGAGTTGACGAGTCGGCATTCATGGTGGGGCGCGCTGTCCTCAGTGAGCCGCGCGGTGGCATGTTCGTGATGGCTCCTTGAGGACAATTTACCCCGCCTGCCTCGCGATGCGTGCGGGACAGGCTGTGTCGTCACTGGCCGCCGCCCGGCGCTTCCGTGGTTGAATCGCAGCCGGGGAATGCGCCAAGGTAGGCGTCCGATGTTCGAACCTCGTTGCGAAGGCTGTGTTCAGCCTGCCCCGGGAAGACGTTTGCTTGCCGTCCTCGCCGCGTCCCTCGTGGCCGCGTTGGCGACGACGCCTTCCCTGTCTGCCGCGGAGGTCGCGCCGCATTCCGCCCCTCCCAATGTCCTGCTCATCGTCAGTGATGACCAGGGCTTTGGCGATTTCGGTTTTCTGGGCAATCCGCTCGTGCGCACGCCCCACCTGGACCGCCTCGCGGGTGAATCCGCGGTCTACCGGAATTTCGTTGTCGCCGCGGCGTGCTCGCCGACGCGCGCGGCGTTGTTTACGGGCCGGGATCATCTGCTCACCGGTGTCTGGGGCGTGGGACGGCGCGCGGGTTTGCGCCACGACGAGACCCGGATGCCGGCCTTCTTCAAGGCGGCGGGCTATCGGACCATGCATGTCGGCAAGATCGACTGCGTGAAGGTCGGACGGAAGAACGGTCACGACTTTGGCTGGGACGAATGGCTGGGCGGCAGCCGGTACGAACATCGCGATCCGATGATGTGGCGGCCCAGGAACAGCGGTCGCGCCAAGGGCTGGACCGCTGATCTCTGGACGGACTACGCCGCGGATTACATCCGCGCCCATGGCGATGAACCTTGGTTTGCGTCCTTCGCGTTCATCATCCCGCACCTGCCCTGGGTGTGCCCCGAGAAATACAGCGCGCCCTTCGCGGCGGTGGGCTGTTCGGAGAATCTGGCCGCGTGCTATGGGAGCATCGCGCACATGGACGACTGCATCGGCCGTCTCCTCGCGACCCTTGGGGAAACCGGCCAGGCGGAACGCACCATCGTGGTCTTTCTCAGCGACAACGGTCCATCGAGCCCCGAAGTGAAGACCAAGACCGAAGAAGAACTTGCCGACGACATCGACTGGTTGAAGCGCAACGTCGCGAAGCTGCGCGGCCACAAGGCTCTGGTGTGGGAGAACGGCGTCCGAACGCCGATGCTGGTTCGTTGGCCGGGCAGGGTGAAACCCGGGGAGCGCCGGCAGTTGAGCAGCGTCGAGGACATCCTGCCCACGTTGCTTGACCTGGTCGGAATCCCGGATAGTTCCATCGCGCATCTGCCCTTCGGTGGCGTGAGCCTGCGGCCGTCGCTGGAGGATGCGGAGAGGGAGGAGGATCATCCGCCGCTCCTCCGTTTGGCTATCGCGGGCCCCGGTTCGCCGCGCGACGGGATGGCTGATCTCGCGAGCCGCCGGTTTGAAGATCATCATCTCATCCTGCGCGGACCGCGCTTCAAATTCCATGCGCTGCCCAAGGGGCGAAGCGCGCTCTACGACCTGGAGGCCGATCCCGGCGAGATGATCGACGTGCGGGCGATGTTTCCCGAAGCCGCTGATAGAATGGCTGCGCAATGCCGCAGGCGTTGGGACGAGGTCATTGAAAGTGGTCGGGCCTTCAACGTGCTGGACCTGCCGCCGGGCTCCAAGGCCGCGGGACGAACCGCAAACCCTGTCCGAGAACAGAAAGGGAAATGAAGGTCTTCGATCATTGGCGAATCGGACAAGGCCTGCGGACTCGCGACAGCGTTTTGGACTGCGGCGACGCGCGCCGCTTTGAAGCGCGTCCCTTCCTCCAGGTGATCGCCCTTCCCAACCTGGCCTGCCCTTCTCCGCGCGTCGCGCCCCGATTTCTCAAACGAACTTCCGCCCCAAGTCAGGCAAAGCGGCGCGCGGCGCCGCAGTCCATGACGCTGTCGCGCGGAACGCGTTCTCCTGACTTGGTGAATTCAATCCTGTCGTGCGATCCTATGAAAACGTGGAAGAGATGAACCCGATGAAGAACCGGAACCTGTGGTCGGAGGCAACGGCTTGGCTGCTGGCTTTGGGGATGTTCTACGCGATCGCCGCGCCACCGGCGGCGCAGTCCGCGCCCAAGTCCGCACTCACGCGCGACGACGTGCTTTCCGTTCGCGACGGCCGGTTCTGGCTGGATGGCCGGCCTTTTGCGGAGATCAGCTTCAACAAGTTTGATCTGCTCTGGCAGCTCTACAGCCAACTGGAGGCCGGGCATGAACTGTCCGACGCCAATTCGCTGGTCCGCGCGCAGGACCGGGCCTTGCGGGAGTTGCATGAACTGGGTTTTCGGACGATCCGTTTCTTCGCCCTGCCCTGGGGGCCGGCCGGGCCGGAGTCGTATTCCAATCCCGAAAAGCGGAAACTCCTCTACGCCGCGCTCGATCGCGCCCTGGAACTCTGCGACCGGCATGAGATCCGGGTCGTGTGGTCCCTCGGGGCCGGAGATTTTACCGACACCCGACTTGTGCGCGGGAGAGGCTGGGTGTTCGGAGAGGAACAAGTGCGCGAACTGTTCGCGAACCCGGAATCACGGGGCCGCTAACTCCTGTATCGCTATATCGATGAAACGGTGGCGCGCTACCGCGATCGCCGGACCGTTCTCATGTGGGAGATCTCAAATGAGCTGACCCACAAGGCGGACATCGGGAACCGGAACCGTGTGCACGAAGGCCAACGCATGCCCACGCTCAAGGATGTCGCCGGTTTCTTTGACGACACAGCCCGGCGCATCAAGGCGGCTGATCCCCTGCGGCTCGTCAGCAGCGGCGGTTCGCGCCTGCGCGAGAGTCAATGGAACCTCTACCAAAACCGTTCCTGGCAGAAGGACACGCTCGAGGAGCAGGCCAGATGCTTCGACTTGCTCTACGCCGAAACGGCGGTCGATGTGATCGATGTGCATTCCTATCCAAATCAGCGGCAGGGATATGTTATCGCGGACGGGGCCGGAGGCGAGGCGATCCAGGACAATCGGGACTGGGTGAAGATCGCCGCCCGCATCGGAAATCCGCTCATGATCGGGGAACTCGGACTTCACGCCATCGCCCGTTCCGACAAGCAGGTCTGGGCCGAGGCGCCGGATTACTTCGAGAGCTTCGAGGACACGGCCGCGGCGAAGCCCTGGGTGGAGAAGACATTGCAGGACGTGGTCGATGCCGGTGTCGCGCTCTCCTATTGGTGGTGCTATCAGTCCGACCGGCCGGTCGATCATAGGAATCCCCAGCGGTTTGACCTGACGCGTGAGCGCACCCCTGAACTGGTCGCCACCATCGTCGCGGCCAACCGGCGGTTGCAGGCGAAACTTGGGAAAGCCGCCGCCGTTCAATCACGCTGACCATGAACTGAACCCCGGACCCGTCCCTTGAATGAAGTCGCAATCTCACCGAACCATGAAACCGCTCGCCGCCCTGTTGTTTGCGGGCTTGATCGCCCTCCCGACCGTCTCCTTCGCGCAGAAGAAGTCCGCGCCGCGGGACCCGTTCCAACAGCCGTTCGCCAATCCCGTCGATGAACCGGCGCTTCCCCGGGTATTGATCGTCGGGGACTCGATTTCGATCGGTTACACGCCGCGCGTTCGGCGTCTGCTGGACGGCAAGGCCAACGTGCATCGGCCCGCCACCAATTGCAGGTGGTCCGCCTATGGCGCCGAGCACATTGCGGAGTGGGTCGGTGATTCCAAGTGGGACGTCATCCATTTCAACTTCGGTCTCTGGGACTGGTATGGCTGGAGCCAGGAACCCAAGGCCACCCCGGAATCCTACGGCAAGAGTCTCGATGCCATCGTCCGCAGCCTGAAGAAGACCCAGGCCCGCTTGATCTTCGGGATGACCACGCCGCCCTGCGTCGGCCCCGAGCGCAAGGTGAAGATCGTCATCACCGAGGCGCGCGCCAAGGAATTCAACGATGCCGCGACCGCCGTGATGAAGAAACACGGCGTCCCCATCAACGACCTCTATGCTGTCATCGGAAACCAGCGCGCAAAGTTCCAGAAGGGTGAGAACGACGTGCATTACACCGAGGCGGGGCGCGACCTGCTGGCCGCGAAGGTGGCGAAGGAAATCCAGGCCGCGCTGCCCGGAAAACCGGCGGTCCGAAAATGACTCAAAGGGAAGGGGACAGGTTGAAAAGGCAATCTCCATCCATGAAAAACACACTGCTTGCAATCACCGTGGCATGCCTTGCCCCCCCGCTTTTCGTCGGCGGTGAAAGACCGTCCCAGCCACAAGAACCATGTGTATCTCCTCGCCGCCCCGGACGGCCCCGCCAAGGAACAGGCATTGCAATATGTCGCCGCGCAGCAGGGCAGCTACATCATGAAAGTCGTGCGCGCGAAGAATGGCGCCGATGTCGCGCGCTTCACCCGGACAGCGGGGAAACAATCCGGAACCCCCCAGCCCTGCCGCGTGATCTACGGTGAAGATGGAACGTTCAGCCTGACGGACGCAAGCAAGTGACCGGCCCCGCCGCAGATCGCAAGACGGCCGGCATCGGCCGGTCGCGCTGCGCATGACAACGCCATCGGCAAACCCTCCGTCCATTTCCAACTTCCAGAGCTGCCTGCTCAGCGCGCGACCTTTTTGAATGCGGCCAAATCGGCGCCGGTCAGAACCTGACGCCCCTGCTCCCGCAACGCCCTCCCGACTTCGCCGTGCAGGCGGGCGACAATGGCATGGTTCTTCCTGTATTCGGGCGATTCCTTCGGATGCTGCTCGCGCAGGGCGATCGCCTTTGCCCGAACGGAGATGCGGTCCCCTTCTTCCCACAACCGGTCGTGCAGTTTCACCAACGCGCGCATCCCCTTTGCGCTGATGCCGCAGGCCTGCAGCCGCGATGGCAACGGAACCGGCGTGTGCTTGCGGGGCGTCTCAACATTCACCACGAACGGGACGACGGGCGGCTCATCGCTCCAGTCCGCGCCGGCCATCCAACGCTCGGCGCCCGCCTCATAGGCTCCGGCATCGGGCGCCGCGCCGTGGAAGGTCTTCGTAAGCCCCGGCTCCGGTCGGCCTGCGTCGATCAGAGGCGACCCCGGCGTCGGCCGCAGGTCGAACGAGCCCGCGGCGAGCGCCTTTTCACCGGCGTTGACGAACACCGCTGTCAGGTCGCGCGGGAGGATCACATTGTGGGAGACCAGCTTCCCCGCGTGGATCGGGTTGCCGCCCCGGTCGGCGAGGAGATATGAGGCGTTGTTGAACACCAGTGAATCCTTGTTCTGCACGGGCAGCGTGGGATTGGGTGTCCACCATTTTTGGGGTTCGGCGCGCTTGGGAATGACGATCGAAGCCGTGGACAACCCGGCCTCCGGATCGACCAACACCGTGTTGTGAAAGACCTTGTTTCCCTCGCCCTTCATGACCATGCCCCGGCGACAGTTCCAGATCACATTGTGGTGGAACGTGAGGCCCCGGGTCTGGTCGTCGCCCCGCATGCCCAGTTCCGTGCTGTCGTGCACCCAGTTGTGGTGGGCCACGCTGCCGCGCGCATGAACGCCGCCGGTATGAATCGCGGCGATGTCCCGGCAGGCGCGCCCGACGCCGAAGACGTGATTGTATTCGATGACGGTCGCCTCCCCCCGGTAGAGGATGCCGATGTTGCCGACCTCGTGAACAGTGCATCGGCTGACCACGTTGTGGTTGTCCCGGCCGGAGTGTCCCAACATGGCGATGCCCGCGTGCGAGATGCTGCCGCCCCAGTTCACGTCATGGACGATGCAGTTCTCGACACGACAGTCACTTCCCCGGACGACCAAGCCGCCGAGGTTGCTGTAGGCGATGCCGGTGTCGCGGATCGTGTTGTGGTCTCCGGCGACCAGCGTCGCGGGTTCGGGTTTGGGCTTCCCTTCCGGCGTCCGCTCCTCGAAACGCTTCGCATGGACCGGGAATTTCAGTCGACAACGATCGATCAGGCAGTGCTCGCATTGGTTCAAGCGGATCGTGGCGGCGAAGAAGCGGAGGCCGACAATCTCAACATGGCTCCGCCGGTCGGCGCTCAGGGCGTAAACCCGACGCTTGACGGTCACCCGGCGGCCGGCGGGACTGCCGCCGTCGTCGCACCAGAGATACAGCCGACCTCGCCGGGCGTCGTGGAACCATTCGGTCGGCGCATCCAGCGCCTCGAGCTTGCCGGTCAGGTAGAAATGATCGTCCGCCCAGGTCGGGCCGTCGTCCCTGCCGTCGCCGAGACGTTCGTTGAGTTCGTAACGAAACCGGTCGCTCCCGGCGGCATGCTCCTTCACCTCGCGCGTCCAGGTCTTGTATTGGTGGCCCACGTTGAGCGTGGCCAGAGCGCCGGTCCAGTCGATGCCCGTTTCCGCCAGCGCATCACAGATCATCAGATCCTTGTGCGAACCGTGATCCGACCGGGCCCACTTCGCGCGGTCCCAGATCTCCTCGAACCGCATATTCGGCCACCGGGCCTCGATCTGCATCCTGCCGTTCACGAACACCTGCTCGATGGGCTCCTCGATCGCCGTGCTGTAGATGCCGCCCTGATGACGTTCCCACGTTCCGGTGACCGGATCGGAGCCGTCAAGAACCACCTGCTCCCCCGCGGCCGCGGTCAGCCTGATCGGACGGCCCGCTTCGCCCGAATGGCGGATTGTGACCGCCTCGCGATAGGTTCCTCCGCGCACGGTGCAGACATCGCCGGCGCGGGCGACATCCATGGCTTTCTGGACGGTGCGAAACGGACGTTCGCGGCTGCCGGGATTGGCGTCATTCCCCGCCGGCGCCACCCAGTAGTCCGCGGCCCTTAACGGGATCGCCGTCCCCGACAGGAGCGTCGCCAGCGCGAGAAGCCAGCTGCGCATTGTCCCGCTTCCTTCACGCGGACAGACCTGCTGTCCGTTCGTTGCCAGCCAGGGCGATTGTCGGCGCGCTCGTTTCATGGGATCCGAATCCTCTGTCGATGGTTGGTTTCGTGACGTGGAAATTCGATGGTCAGGATCATCCCCCCTTTGGAACGATTGGAAAGTTCTGAATGGAATGCTCCGAGCGGACCATCCCGAAGATGAGCTTGTCGCCCGCCGGGCTCCGTTGTAACACGCGGTCATGAAGTTCCCTGCTGTCTCCCTAGCGGCGGTCGTCCTGGCCGGCGCGGTCTCAATCTCGCGGGCGGCTGACCAGCCGCAGTGGGGACAGGCCTGGACGCGAAACCTGGTTTCCCCGGAGGTCAATCTTCCCGCCTCGTTCGACCTGGAAACCGGCAGGAACATCAAATGGACGGCGGAGCTGGGAACCCAGACACACTCGACGCCGGTCGTCGCCGGCGGCCGGATCTATATCGGGACGAACAACTCCACGCCGCGCGACCCCAAACACAAGGGCGACCGCGGCGTCCTGATGTGTCTCAACGAGGCGGACGGCCGACTGCTCTGGCAACTCGTCGTGCCGAAGCGGATCGAGGACCGCTTCTTTGACTGGCCCAAGAGCGGCATTTCCTCGCCCGCGACGGTCGAGGGCGACCGTGTCTACATCGTCAGCAACCGCGGCGAGGTCATGTGTCTCGACGCAAAGGGCCTGGCCGACGGCAACGACGGCCCCTTCCAGGACGAGGCGCGCCACATGACGCCGGCCGAAGAGGCGCCGCTCAAACTGGGCCCGCTGGACGCCGATATCCTGTGGCTCTTCGACCTCACCGAGGGCGCGGGCATCTGGTCGCACGACGCGGCCTGCAGTTCGATCCTGATCCGGGGCGACCACCTCTACCTGAACACCGGGACCGGCGTCGACAACACCCACGTCAAGATCCGCAGGCCGGACGCGCCGAGTCTGGTCGCATTGGACAAACGCACCGGACGCCTGCTCGCCCGGGAGCGCGAGGGCATCGGTCCCAACATCTTCCACTGCACCTGGTCCCCGCCTGCCATGGCGAAAGTGAACGGACGCGAACTCATCTTCTTCGCCGCGGGCAACGGCATCCTCTACGCGTTCAAGCCGCTGGCGGCCACGCCGCCGCCCGGCCGCGTGGAGACCTTTGAAAAGGTCTGGAGCTACGATCCCGATCCAAGCGCTCCCAAGACCAAGGTGCACCAATACAACCGCAACCGCTCTGTCAGCCCCAGCAACGTCTTTGGCATGCCGGTCGTCGTGGGTGAACGGATCTGGTTCGCCGGCGGCGGCGACATCTGGTGGGGGAAGGAGGAAGCCTGGATCCAGTGTGTCAGGGCGGGCGGCGAGGGCGACATCACGAAGGCGGGCCAAGTCTGGTCGCATCCGTTGGAAAAACACGTGATGTCCACGCCGGCCGTTCACGAGGGGCTGGTCTTCATCGCCGACGTCGGCAAGAACGTCCACTGTCTCGATGCCGAAACCGGCGAGACCTATTGGACGCACCAGGCCGGAGGTCTCTTCTGGGCGTCGCCCATGGTCGCCGACGGCAAGGTCTACATCGGAACGCGACAGGGAGACTTTCACGTCTTCGCGGCCGCGCGCGAAAAGCGCCTGCTTTTCTCGACCGTGTTCCCGCGACCGATCAGCGCCACCCCTGTCGCCGCGAACGGCGTCCTCTACATCGCCACCATGGACCGCCTCCACGCCATCGCCAACCCGACGAACCTATGAGATCCACGAAGCTCGCCCCGTTTCTCCTGTTCCTTGTCATCGCCGCCGGTCGCGCCGCGGAGCGGCCGAACATCCTGTTCTGCATGGCCGACGACTGGGGCTGGCCGCACGCTGGCGCCTATGGGGATCCGGTGGTCAAGACGCCGACCTTCGACCGGTTGGCGCGTGAAGGCCTCTTGTTCGACAACGCGTTTGTCACCGCGCCATCCTGCACCGCCTGTCGAAATTCCCTGCTGACAGGGCAGCACCACTGGCGGCTGGACGAGGGCGCGAACCTCTGGAGCACGCTGCACCCGAAACACCCGGTGTTTCCGTTGCTGCTGGAGGAGGCGGGCTATCACATCGGCCATTGGCGCAAGGCCTGGGGGCCGGGAAAATGGCAGGCCCTGGGCCGCAGGAAGGACCCGGCGGGGCCGAGCTACAAGAGCTTCGATGCCTTCCTCAAATCGCGGGAGGATGACCAGCCCTTTTGCTTCTGGCTTGGGACATCTGACCCGCACCGGCCCTACAAGTGGGAGAGCGGCGCGAAGAGCGGCATCGATCCCGACCGGATCAAACCGCCGGCGGACCTGCCCGACCATGAGACCGTGAGGACGGATGTGGCAGACTACTATTTCGAGGTGCAGCGTTGGGATGGGGATGTCGGTCGGGCCGTGGCCGCGCTGGAGAAGGCGGGCGAACTGGAGAACACGATCGTGATCATGACCGGCGACCACGGGATGCCGTTTCCACGGCACAAGTGCCAGCTCTACGATTCCGGAACGCATGTGCCCGTCGCCCTTCGTTGGGGCGCCCGGGTCAAGGCCGGCCGTCGCGTTTCGGACTTCGTTTCGTTTGTGGATCTGGCTCCGACCTTTCTGGAGGCGGCGGGCGTGAAGATCCCGAAGGTCGTTACCGGCCGTTCCCTGATGAACGTCCTGCGCTCGGACAAATCGGGTCGAGTGGACGCGTCGCGCGATCACGTCCTGACGGGCCGGGAACGTCACGGCCAGGATCAGGAGAAACCCAATCCCGGCGGCTACCCCATGCGGGCCATCCGCACCGACGAATTCCTCTACATCCGCAACTTCGAGCCCGATCGCTGGCCCGGAGGCTGTCCCGATCCGAAGCTCGCCTTCAACGGCAACGCCCACGGCGGCTGCGACGGGAGCCCGACCAAGACATTCGTCATCGAACATCGCGACGATCCGAAATACGCGGCCTTTTATCGGCTCGCCTTCGCCAAGCGTCCGGGTAAGGAGCTTTACGATCTTTCCAAGGACCCCGATCAACTGACCAACGTTGCCGGAAAACCGGAATACGCCGCCGCATTGAAGAAGTTGTCCGCGCGATTGATGGGGCGACTGGATTCCACGAAAGATCCGCGCGTCATCGGCGGCGGCGAGGCGTTCGACACGTATCCTTATCGGAGGTGAATGTTCGGGGTTGAGCAGACTCGACAGGGAGGGGGCGCGGGCTGCAGTATCCCGCCCGGAAACCAACGACACCAACCCTGGAGGAAACGTCATGCTTCTCGACTACAACCAATTCTTCATCAAGGAACACGTCGGCGCGCTGAAACTCACCGACACCTACGACATCCTCGATCCCCAGACACAGGAAAAGATCGGCCTCGCCAAGGAGGAGCCGCCCGGATGGTCCAAGATCCTGCGACTCCTGATCAACAAGCAGTTGATGCCGACGCGGATCAACGTCTACGAGGCCGACGAGCAGACGGTCGTGTTTTCGATGAAGCGGGGCATGGCGTTGATCGCGCCGAAGGTCTCGATCCTCGATGCGGATGAAAATGAGATCGGGCACTTCAAGGGCAAGGTGTTGACCTTGAAGGCGGGCTTCTGGGTGAACGATGCGGCGGGCAACAAGTTTGCCGAGGTTCGCGGCGACTGGAAGGCGTGGAACTTCAAGTTTCTTGATTCCTCGGAGCGCGAGATCGGACAGATTGCCAAGCAGTGGGCCGGCCTCGCCAAGGAGTTCTTCACCTCGGCGGACAATTACCTCATCGACATCAACGAGGAAGTCGCCGCGAACCCGCTCTCCAAGATCCTTCTCCTCGCCGCCGGTCTCGCCGCGGACATGATCTTCAAGGAGTCGAAGTAACGCGAGATCGCCAAGATTCGGCGTGCCATTTTTCGCCATGCGGGTAGTTGTCAGCGCGTGGCGAGGAAGAGCATTTCCATGATGGAACGGAGCGTGGCGGCCGCCGCTTGCTTGTTGGCGGCCTTGACGCAGGCCGGTTGCCAACCCTCCGACGGCAAGCCCGGCCTTGAAGGTGAAGCAGAAGGGCGGTCCGGGACCGAAGCCCGGCCCGACACAGCCGCTGCTCCCGAGGTCGCTCCCAGCGCCGGCGACTTCGCCTGGCTGCAGGACTTCGCCGAGCGCAGCCCTTCCGGCGATCTCCGCTGGAAGCCGCAACCTCATCATTTCGACCCCGGGCAGGTCGTCCGCCACATCGATTTCCAGGACGGCGACGACAACGCGGAAGGTTCGCGTAAACGTCCCTGGAAGCATCATCCGTGGGACTCGAATGCCGCGGGCAACGCCGCTGCGGCCGGCGTCGAAATCGACACCTTCGTTTTCAAGGGCGGCGTGGTTTATCGCGGCGCGCTCAAAGTCCCGGCTCCCTGGGCGGCGGAGCATTCCATCAAACTGACGCGCGATCCGGCTTGGGGAGACGGCCCCGCAATCCTGGCGGGTTCGCGTCGGCTCGCCGGTTTCGTGAAGGGAGCCCACAAGGACATGCCGGACAAGGGCAAGGTCTGGAAGCTCGACCTCCCCGACATCGCCCCGCGCTCGCTCTGGCTGGTGAAGCCCGACGGGCAGAACGTCCGCATCCCGCTCGCGCGCCATCCCAACTGGACGAGCCAACCTGAGGACCACAAGGCCGGGTGGTTCACGTGGACGAACGACAAGCATCCGTTCCGCCCGGCCAACGGCTGGACCGCCAACGACTCCCGGAATCTGGCGGGCCGCGCCGAGGACTTCGTGAAGGGCGCGGTGATTTATTCCGAGTTCGGCTGGGTCATGGGCACGCCCTACCCGACGACGGTCGATGGATTCGATCCGGCCAACGGCGCGGTCCAATTTGCGAACTGGACCGGCGGAGGCAATGCCGGGGTCATCTTCCGCGGCATGCGTTACCACCTTGAGGACAAGCCGCAATACCTGGACGATCCAAGCGGCGAGTTCTGGTTTGAAAAGAACGGGATAAGGAACGCCGGAACGCTTTACGTCCGTCTGCCCGATGACGCGGACCCGAACGAGGCGCGTCTCGAAGCCGGTTTTCGCCCCGTCCTGATTGAAGTCACGGAAACCCGGCAACTGGAGATCAGCGGTCTCGATTTCCGGTGGTGCGGTCCCTATTGGGATCTCACGGTTCCCTCCTGGGACTATCGCACCAAGCCGTTCGGGACCCGGGCTGAGGCCACGCCGGCGGCCATCCGCGTCCGCGGCGCGGCCGACCATGTCCGGATCGCGAACTGCAACTTTGAGGATGTTGCCAAGGGTATCGAGATGCGTCCGGTCAAACAGGGCCAGGCGATTCAGAACGTCGTCATCTCGGACAACCGCTTCGCGAACTGTGACATTGGCGCGGCCCACCTCTCCAGCGGGACGGGATGGGGTTTCTCCGACCTTTTCGGACGTTTGGACAACATCGATGTCTTCCGGAACTTCGCCCGGGAGATCGGCTTTCGCCCGCTCCGTTCCGAACGCGGCTCCGCCTTTGTGTTCGGCGGCGCGGAACGTCTTCACGTCGCCGGCAACATCGTCGAACGCTGCGGAGCCCAGGCGATCGATGTCCACGGCGGCAAGCCCAGCGGCGTCCGCGGCGAGGTCCCGTTCATCCGGATCCTGGTCCACCAGAACAAGGCCTGGAAGACGATGCAGAACGCGAATGACTTCGGCGGCATCGAGATGTGGCAGCACGGGCCGGCCTATATCTTCAACAACCTGAGCCACGACGCGCGCGGTCAGTGGGAGGGACGGCGAAAGAACACCAAGGGCGGCGTCACCGGCTTCGGGCACGCGTATTACCTGGACGGGGGATTCAAGAATTACCTGTTCAACAACATCGCGTGGGGCAGATCCAACGACCCGACCAGCCCCTTCGCCAACTGCTCCGCGTTCCAGGAGATTCACAGCTACCAGAACACCTTCTTCAACAACACCGCCTGGAACTACATCGAAGGAACGCGGCGGCAGAGCCCCGAGGCCGGGCGGAACAAGTTCCTCGGCAACGTCTGGCAGGACATGGGCCGGTGGGTGTTCCGGCACAACGATCCGGCCGGCGCGCCCCGCGAGGCCAACGCCGCGGATGTTGGAAAGAAGGGCGACAAGTTCGACTACGGCTCGAACGCCTATGTGCGGAACGTCTTCCACGGCCTGCCCGCGGGAAGGTTTGCGTGTTATACGCCCGACGGCGGTTGGATCGCCGATCCGGATGAGTTTCGCGGGATCCTGGAGCAGACCGGCTCCCTGGCCGCCGAGGTCGGTGTCGTGGACGGTCAGCCGACGTTGATCGATCCCGCTTCCGGTGATTTTCGTCTCGCCAGCGGCTCGGCCGCCATCGACCGGGGAGCCAAGGTGTTCGTCCCCTGGGCGTTGAAGGCCGTGGTCGCCGAGTGGAACTTCTACCCGGCGGGCGACGATCCCTCCCGCATCCTCGACGAGGCCTGGCTTGCCCGCGACTACCTGGCCGAGCGGACGGACTTCAAGAAGCAGCCCAGGTATCCCTTGCGCGCGGTGAATGCGAACAAGGACGACTATGTCGAGGGGCCGTTGGAGAACTTCGTTCATGGCGCGCTGAAACTCGATCCCGCCCGGAAGACCTACGCCGTGCTGACCGACGCGGACCTGGACAAGCCGTTCACTGCCAGGATCAACACCCGCCCACGCCACGGGCAGGATCCCGCGGCGAAGAACATCACCTTTGCCGGCCGGGACCTGCGCAACGCGGAGATCTACGACAGTTCCTTCTCCGTTGAGGCCGTCTTCAAGGCCGCCGGCGACGGCCTACTCATCGCCAAGGAATCCGGGGCCGGCTACCGCGTGGCGATCGAGGATGGCAAAGCGGTCTTCCGTGTCGCAGACAACTCCGGAGCCCGGGCTGAGATCCGATCAAACCGGAAGGTCGCCGACGGAACGTGGCGGCATCTGTTTGTCGAGGCCGACCGCGCCAACCGGACCCTGCGGATCCACATCGATGGCAGGCTCGATGCGGAGGGCGCAGGAATCGGCGCCGGTTCGCTGGAGAACCGCGGCGACTTGTTCGTCGGCGGCACGGACCGAGGCGAACATCTCGATGCCACGCTGGAATTCCTGCGCATCAGCCTGGGAACGCTCGCCGACGCCGACACCTCGATCGAGGAGCTTTACGCCTGGGAATTCCACGGCCCGGCCGGCCGGGACTTCTCCGGCCACCCCCCCAAGGGCGCTGCGCGCGACGCCGGGGCGATCGAAAGTTATTGATCATGAAGAAACCGTCCCTTCTCGCCGCAATCGTCCTCGCCCTCGGCGCGGCCTCATTGAACGCCGCGGAGGCGAGACTCGCCCAGATCTTCCAGGACAACATGGTCCTGCAACAGAACGCGCCGGTCCCGGTCTGGGGCTGGGCGGGCCCGGGCACAAAGGTCACGGTTAGATTCGCCGGACAGCAGGCGGAGGCCCAGGCTGACACGGACGGTTATTGGAAGGCCGTGCTGTCGCCGCTTGTCGCCAGCTCCGAAGGCCGATCGCTGGAGGCGCGCATCGGCGGAACGACCGTCACCCGCGCCAATGTCGTGGTCGGCGAGGTCTGGTTGGCCGCGGGTCAGTCGAACATGAACCACGCGGGGCCGGACCGTGCGTCCGGATACTATCCGCGCGACGTCTTGACCGCTCCGGGCCGGCCGGATGTCCGCATCACGCGCCATGGCGACGGCGCCTCACTGAGGCCGTTGAACGAGGTTGATCCGGTTTTTCGGCGTGACGCGCCCTGGGTGATCCTGCGCGGCGATGCCGTCATTGAGAGCCTCGATCTTCCGACCGCTTTCGCGCGCCTGCTGCGCGACCGACTGGATGTTCCGATTGGGATCGTTCACGTCTCGGTGTCCGGCACGAACCAGGGCGCATGGATGAGCCGGGAGACGTTGGAGGAGTTTCCCGGCTCCGGGAAGTTCGGCGATTACTACCAGGAACGCCTGGCTGGTCACGCCGCCGATCTCGCGGAGAAGGGCAAGACCGTCAAGTCGTGGGCGGACTTCGAGCGCGCGATGGAGGTGTGGCGCAAGAATCCCCGCGGTCGTTCGCCGGCGAACAGCGCGATCGTGAATTTCCCCACTGCGCTCTACAACACGCGGGTTCATCCGCTGGCTCCCTTCGCCCTGCAGGGCGTCATCTGGCATCAGGGCGAAGCCGGACCGGGCGGCCCTTACGGCAGCCGCCTCGCCGCCATGGCCCGGCAATGGCGCGAACATTTCGGTCAGGACCTCTTCTTCATCTGGGGCACGCTTACCCGGGACACCTCCGCCTCGCCGCGGATCGCTCCCCAACCGACCTGGTTCTACCGCTCCTCGACAAATGACGAGATCCGCAAGGCGCGCGAGGCCTTCGGCGGCGACCCGCGGACCGCTCTGGTGGAGCTCTACGATGTGGGCGACCACGAGACCCATTTCCTGCAAAAGAACGAGGCGGGGCGACGCTACGCCTTGGCGGCCCTGAGCGGCGCCTACGGCAAGGACGACGTCTTTTCCGGGCCGATCCTCACCGACGCGAAGATCATGGGAGACAAGGCGGTTGTGCGATTCGAACGCGTGGGCGAGGGACTTGTTTTCCAGTCCTCGCTCGATGGCATCAGCGGCTTCTACGTGAAGGGCAAAACCGGCGAATACCGCTGGGCGACTGTGACGGTGACGAGCCGGGACGCCATCGAGATCTCCCACCCGGACGTTTCCGAAATTGCCGCCATCGGCTATGCGGTGAATGACAACCCGCATGAGACGCTCTTCAACAGCGCGGGGTTTCCGGCATCGCCCTTCAAGCTGCACATGGATCGCATTCCCTGGTCCGGTCAGGCGAAGGGAATGCCGCTGGTTGCTTTGGAGAATTCCGCTGCCGCCAAGACGACGGTCAGCGTCACACACGTGCGGCGTGGCGGCTACGCGTTTCAGCTCCTCGCCAAACGCGGCGCTCCCCAAGGCGGAGCCGTGAAACTGCGCGCCTGGTTGCCGGCGGAATGGCGCGCCTGGATCGTCGAAAGCGACAATGCGCGGATCGAGGCGCGCAAAGAGACTGTGGAAGGACGGAGTTTCGCAACCTTCGCCGCGCCGGTGGATGGCGCGTGGATCATCGTCGCCGAGAAGGGAAGGGCCGAGGAATTCCGGAAAATCGACCGCTATTGAGGCAGGCTGAGACGGGTGTCTTGGGTTGCAGGCAAGACCCGTGTGCGTGTTGCGCCGGCGGGGCGACAAGAATGTCCGGGGCTGGCGCATGAGTCGCCGAGGTTGCATTCCTGGTGGGGCGAACTCTCCTCAGTGAGCCAATGTGAGCATGCCCCGCGCGGCTCACTGAGGATAGTTCGCCCTACCTTGGCGCGGTCTCTTTGCGACCTGTGCCCGCGAACGCCAAGGAATGACGCGTCACGCGCCACGATCCGGGGTGACGGCGCGCTACGGCGCGGGCAATCTACAATCCGTGAATGACCTCATTCCCACCGGCCGCGTCCTGCTCCGTTCGGCGGCGCTGGCCCTGCTGGTGTTCGCCTCAAGCGCGCCGATACGCGGCGCGGAATCCCCTTGGAAGCTGGACGACGATTTCTTGCGCTACGCGGAAGGATCCGGCGGCGAGCCGCGGTGGGAGCCCGACAGCATCGGGTTCATGATCCGGGACGGCGCGATGCGGTTCGACGCGGGCGCGTCGCGCGGTGTCAGCATTCTGCGTGAGGCTCCGCTGGCGACCGCCTTGGCGATCGAGGCGACCCTCACCGTCCATCGATCCCGCGGCAAAGAGTGGAAGACGGCGGGAGTCGGCATCCGGCTCGACGACCGCAACTTCTGGCATCTGGCCTTCGTGGAGGCGCCTGGCGCAATGGGAGGTCGGCATTTCTGCGAGTTGTCGGAAAAGCTCGACGACGTATGGAATGCACAGTCGGAGGCCGGATCGCGGTTGACCCGGGGGGAGGCGACAACCGGCGAGTTTGCCTGGAACTTCGGGACGCCCTACCGCCTGCGCCTGGTCCTCGATCGGGGCGGCGCGGCGCCTGTATTGACCGGCGAGATTCGCGAGGGTGACGCGCTCCGCTTTCGTCGGACCTACCGGTTCGACGCGAAGGCGGTGGACCGGGGCCGGCCGATGTTGAATGCCGCCGGGTTGGTCGCGGACTTCGACGACTTCCGGACAACCATTCATGAAACCGCGTCGGAGCAGTCAGATCCTTCCAAGGTGAAGCCTGAGTTTCCTTCTTTTGTCTCCGCGCCCCTGACGATTCCCGGGACCTTGCCGGCGACCGGATTCTTCCGCGTTGCCGATCAGGATGGAACGTGGTGGCTGGTCGATCCTCGCGGGAAACGCACGCTTAGTGTCGGGACGGATCATGTCGGCTATCGCGGGCATTGGTGTGAGAGGCTGGGTTACTCCCCGTATCAGCGCAATGTGGAGAAGAAGTTTGGCGATGCGGCGAACTGGGCGGAAAGCGCATCAGCCCGCCTGCGCTCCTGGAACTTCAACAGCCTCGGCGCCGGCCATTCCGCCGAAACGCGTTATCGCGGCTTGGCGCACACGGAGTTCATCGCCTTTGGCTCGGAGTTTTCCGACGTTGCCTCGTTGGTCGAGAAGACGTTCTGGACGGGTTTTCCGGATGTATTCGATCCGCGCTGGGAGCGGTTCTGCGAACTTCGCGCGCGCCAACGCTGCGGCCCCCATCGCGATGATCCCTGGTTGCTGGGTTACTTCCTCGACAACGAACTGGAATGGTGGGGCAAGACCCATCAACCGACCGGCATCCCCGTCGAGGTCGCGAAGCTGCCGGGTGAAGCCGCCGGCAAGCGGGTCTTGGCTGCGAGTCTGCGCGAGTTTTACCGCGACGACTTCATGGCCTTCAGCGCGGGGTTCCCCAGCGAGGCCAGATCCTTCGATGATGTTGTGGATTGGAAGGAGCTTCCCCCGCCCGGCGACGACCGCGCCCGCGCAGCGTTGATGGCCTTTGTCGAACGGGTCGCGCGCCGCTACTACGAGACAACGACGGCGGCGATCCGACGCCACGATCCGAACCATCTCATCCTGGGCAACCGCTTCGCGGGCGACGCGCCCGAGGCGGCCTGGGACTGGGCCGGGCGGACCTGCGATATCGTGACGGTGAACATTTACCCCCGGGCCGACCTGCAGGCGGGCAGACTCATCGGCGCGGAGGACTTCCTGCGCCGCCGATTCGAGCAGGTGAGGAAACCGATCATCATCACCGAATGGAGCTTCCCGGCTTTGGACGCGAAGGACTCGCGCGGCCGGCCGCTGCCATCGCAGCACGGCGCGGGGATGCGGGTGGACACGCAGGCGCAGAAGGCGCGGTGTTACGCGATCATGCAGCGCAGCCTCGCCGCGCTCCCCTTCGTGGTCGGCTCGCACTATTTCATGTGGAGCGACGAGCCGGCGGACGGTATTTCCAGCAGTTTTCCCGAGGATTCCAATTATGGCCTGGTCAGCGAAGCGGACGAGCCTTATGCGGAATTGACCGCAACCGCAGCCCGGATCAACGCACTGTTGCCGGAGCTTCATTCCGGGGAACTGGATGTTTCGGCCGCGGCGCTGCCGGAAGCTCCGGGTAGCGACGTGTTGTCGTCGTTGAATCCTGTCCCCGGCGTGGTGGATTACGCGCCGGGAGCCGGCGGTTTCACGATCGAAACCGGGGCCTTGAAAGCGGTGAGGACGCCGGGCAGCGGCGCCGCCTTTGACCATGTGTTTGTCCGCGAAACGGCAGGGGGCGACTGGATCGAACTCGGCTCGTTTCGCGCCGTGATGCACATCATCGCCGAGGGGACGCCGTCCTGGAACGCGGCGGCGGCGGTCATCGAAACCGAGGCGAGAGAGCAGACTCCCGAGCGACTGGTTCTTGAGATGACCTTCGCGCGCGATGCGCGTCCGGCCTGGCAATCCCGCTGGCGTTTCACGTTCGAGGCGGGGCAGCCGTTCTTTCATGCGCAGGCCCTTTGGGTCGAGAACACGGGGGGCGCCCCCTGGAAACTCGGCGGCTGTTTCCACTACGCCTTGCCGAACATCCGCGGAAACGCCGGCGACGACGAACCTGGCGGCGCCGCCGTCCCCAACTATTACCGACCCATCGGCGCGTGGCGCGACGCTTCCGGCCTGCAATTCGGCGTCAACGCCCCGGTTGGCGACGCCCGGTTTGCGGTGACGTTCTGGAAGGACTCGGGGTTCCACGCCGACGCCCGTCGACTTATCGACTTGGATCTGGCGCCCGGGGAGCGTTGGACCGCACCCTCCGATGAGCCACAGATGGTCATTTTCGGCGGCCGGCTGTGAGGCGGAACGGCTGACGATCATCGAGATGAGACCGGATCTGCGAAGAAGCGCATCGAGCGAGGCGTCCTGGATCATCGTTTGAAGTCGAATGTGCAGAGTTGAGTTTTTGACGTTCGTCATAATCCATGTAGCCCCTTCATCACCCGCCTGTTGAAAATGCCATGATCGCCGGACTCACCCTTGCCTTTTCTCTCACCCTGGCCGCGTCCGTGCTGGCCGCGGCGCCCGCCTCACCCGTCTTCAATCGCGCCCCGCTGGCGGAGAAGCCCTACGCGGAGCTGTCGCTTGGGGCGATCCATCCGGAGGGCTGGCTGCTCGACGAGTTGAAGCGCATGGCCGGCGGCATGACCGGCCATCTCGATGTCTGGTATCCCGAGGTCTGCGGTCCGCGCAACGCCTGGCTTGGCGGCGACGGCGACACCTGGGAACGCGGCCCCTACTGGATCGACGGTCTCTATCCCCTGGCTAAGCTGCTGGGCGACACGAAGCTCGAAGCCAAGGCGATGGCATGGATCGAATGGACGCTCGCCAACCAACGCGACAACGGCCAGATCGGCCCGCGTGAACTGCGCAACGAGAAGCGCGCCCAGCCGCCGCCGCCCGGAGCGCAGATCCTCAAGCCGGACGACTGGTGGCCCCGCATGGTCATGCTCAAGATTCTGCAGCAGCATTACCTTGCGACCGGCGACCGGCGGGTCATCGACTGCCTCACGCGCTACTTTCGCTTTCAACTGGAGGAATTGCCCGAACGTCCCCTGCACGACCCCGACAATCCCGCCAGCGGCTCTTGGTGGGCGGCGCAGCGCGGCGGCGACAACCTCATGGTGGTTCTCTGGCTCTACAACGTGACGGGGGACAGGTTCCTGCTGGAGTTGGGTGAATTGATCCACCGGCAGACGATCCCCGTGACGCGGTGGTTCCTGCCCGGCGCGGACAACATGATCCGCCGCCGCGCAGACCAGGGCGACTCGCTGCATTGCGTCAACCTTGCGCAGATGATGAAGACTCCGATCGTCCGCTGGCAGCAGGATCAGGAATCCGTTCATCTCGAATCCGTTGAGAACGCCTTCCGCGACATCCGGACCTTCCACGGCCAACCGCACGGCCTTTACGGCGGCGACGAGCACATGCACGGCGACGCGCCCGACCGCGGCTCCGAACTATGTTCCGCCGTCGAGATGATGTTCTCGCTGGAGACCATGTTTGAGATCACCGGCAATCCCGCTCACGCTGACCGTCTTGAGCGCGTCGCCTACAATGTCCTGCCAACCCAGTGCACGGACGATCACCGGGGGCGTCAGTATTTCCAGCAGGCGAACCAGGTTCGGTGCACGATCGGCGATCGGGATTTTTTCAATGACAACGGCGACCGGGTCGTTTTCGGCCTCCTGCACGGCTATCCCTGCTGCACCTGCAACCTCCACCAAGGCTGGCCAAAGTTCGCGCAGCGCCTCTGGATGGCCTCCCGCGATGGCGGTCTGGCCGTGGTCGCCTACGCGCCTTCCACGGTCACGGCCGAGGTCGCGGAAGGGCAGACCGTCACGCTCAAGATGGAGACGGGCTATCCCTTCAAGGAGCGCACGACCATCACCGTTTCCGCGGACAAGCCGGTCGAGTTTCCGCTGCATCTGCGGGTCCCAGGTTGGGCCAAAGGCGCGGAAATCCGGGTGAACGAGGAGGCGGTCTCCAAGGCCGATCCCGGCGTCATGCGCGTCGTGAAGCGCGCATGGAAGAACGGCGACCGCGTGAAGCTGCGCTTTCCGATGCCGGTGCGAAGTTCGACCTGGTACGCGCGCTCCAAGGCGATCGAACGCGGACCGCTGGTCTACGCGCTGGACATCGAGGAGGAGTGGAACGAAGTCGTGGGCGATCTCCCCGAAGGCGCGCCGACGGACGCGATGCATCGCGGTCATTTCGAGGTCCGGCCGAAGTCGCCGTGGAACTACGCCCTCTCCGGCGCCGAGGCAAACCGGCCGGAAGGCAAGATCCGTATCCGGGTCGCTGACTCGATCCCGGACAATCCTTGGACGCGCGAGACCGCGCCGGTCCGCCTTTTGGCCCACGGCGTGCGACTCCCGGATTGGAAGATGGACCGGAACTCCGCCGCCAATCCGCCGCTCAGCCCCGCTTCGCCGCCGGCCCAGCCGGAATTGAAGGAGATCACCTTGATCCCCTATGGCTCGACCACGCTGCGGATTGCGGCCTTCCCGTGGCTGCGGCGGGAGGACCTGCCGAACCAGGGCCGTGTCGGTCCGCCCGCGAAACTTCTCCATTCCGGCGCCCGCGCATCGCATACCTGGGGCGGTGACACCGTGGACGCCGTCCGCCTGGACCGCATTCCCGATTCCTCCGCCGACACGGGCATCCTGCGTTGGACCAGCTGGCCTCAGAACGGGCGGGAACAATGGGTCGAACTCGATCTGGGCGACGCGGTCGAAGTCCGTTCCTTCGGCGTCTACTGGTATCAGGATCGCGAGGGCGTTCGCGCTCCGGCCGATTGGAGTCTGGAGGCAAAGGTCGGGGACGAATGGAAGCGGGTGGCGTTGCGGGAGGGCGATTCATTCGGTTCCGAACTGGACGCGTTCAACACGGTTCGTCCTGCCGCGCCGGTCAAGACCGCGCAGCTGCGGATTGTCATGCAACCGGCGGCCGGCCGTTGCGTCGGCATTCTCGCGACCGTCCTGAATGCGCCCTGAGCGCCGATCCTGTCCTGTGCCAAAATGGTGGGGCAAACCCGCAGTGAGCCGGACGTGGATGCGCTCGCGTCGGCTCACTGCGGACAGTTCGCCCCGCTTTGCTGACGCCTGTTGCGCCATGAGGCCCCACGCGTCGGCCGCGGTCTGTTACAATCCTATTCCGTAGGAATACTTGTGCGCGTTGCCCGCGCGATCTACGATCCGCCCCATGGACTGCCCAAAGTGTTCCGCGGAGATGAAGCAGGAGACCTACTACGACATCGAGATCAACCGCTGCTCGAACTGCAAGGGGTTCTGGTTCGATGAATTCGAAAAGAACGATCTCCTGAAGAAGGAGGGGATCGCGGCCATCGACGACGGCGATCCGGAAACGGGCCGGATCTACAACCGGATCGATCACATCAAATGCCCCCGCTGCGACACGCCGATGCTCCGCATGTCCGATCCCAAGCAGGCGCACATCTGGTACGAGGAATGCGCGGTCTGCGGCGGCTCCTTCTTCGATGCCGGGGAGTTCAAGGACCTGGCCGAGGAGACCATCGGCGACTTCTTCCGGGACCTGTTCCGCAGGGAACGGCCGTGACGCGCTTCTGCGAGCCGGTCACTCCAGAAAGTCCTTGGTCGGCCCCTTCTTGGATTTGACCTCGGCGGTTGCTCCGAGCGGGCTCTTGTAGATCTGGAGGGAGAGGTTTCCGGCTCGCTTTTCCGCCTGCTCGATCTGTCCCGGTTTCAGTCCGGCCGCCATGTTTTTCAGGAGCGCGGTCGCCTCGGTGTTGCCGTGTGCGGACGCCAGCAGATACCAAGCGCGCGCCTCCACGGGGTCTGGCTTCACGCCGCGCCCTTTTTCGTAACAGACCCCCACGGCCTTCTGTGCGTGGACATCTCCCTGCGCTGCGGCGCGCCGATGCCAACCCAGCGCCGTCGCGTCGTCCTGGGTCACGCCCAGGCCTTTCTCGTAGCAGACCGCGAGATTGTACTGCGCGCCGGGTTGATTCTGCTCGGCGGCCTTGCGGAACCATTCGACCGCTGTCGTGAAGTCGCGCTGCAACCCGCCGTTGCCGGTGGCGTGGTAGAAACCGAGCTTGAACTGAGCGTCGGCCCGACCCTGTTCCGCCGCCTTGCGATACCAGCGCACCGCGTCTTCATGGGACTCGCGCTCCTCGTACATTGACGCGATCAGGGACTGCGCGCGCGCGTCGCCTTCGAGCGCCGCCGCGAGTGTCTCCTCCAGCGAGGGGGCGGTCGCCGGAGTCTCGGAGGCGGGTTGCGCGGCGCACACGCCGACCGCCAGCGATGCGGTCGCCAGGATTGCGCGAATGGCAACGGGGAGCTGCGGATGGAATTTCAAGTTTCCGTTCACGTGTCCGGGGTTCCGGGGCCAGGCGGCGCTTTGCCGCACTTACTTCCGTTCCGCGCTCTTTACCACCTGCCAGCCCTCGCCGAAGAAGTCGCAATCGACGACGCCGGCGGGGATGCGCCTGGCTGTCGGGACCGAGACGTCGAGGATGGCCCAGTCAGGCAGCTTGGGAATCTGGGTGGAATTGCTGGCGCTGCCGTTCGGGGCGAAGGTGAAGCCGCTGTTGATCACGACGTAGCGCTTCGGGTTGAGCGGGTTGGGATAGATGAACACGGGAACCTGTTTCCCCGCCGGCCATTCTTGATCGCCGACGCGGATCCCTGATGTGGTCCATTTGACGGGGAGTTTGTCGGCAATGCGTTGGTAGATGGCGTTGCTGCCGGGGTCGCCCCAGAGGATGAGGTTGTGGTCGCGGATGTCGTCTCCGGTGACGCGGGTGTCGATGCGGGTCCGGGGTTGCCCGCGGAATTGCATCAGCCATTGGTAGCCGGCGTCGGCCATCTCATTCGCGATCCATTCAGTGGCGACCTTGGAGGCGATGGGTTTGCCGGACGGGGCGACCATGAGGAAGCTGTCCATGAAGGCGTCGTCGATCGGACCCTGCAGGCCGTGCCGTTTGATGATGGCGCCGGAGTCGGGTTCGGCGACCGATGTCCAGCGGCCGCCTGATCTGACGAAATGAACGGTCCAGGAAAGGTCCGTCGGGATGCCGGGGACGGTGACCTTGTCGCCGTCGACCGTGACGACCGGGCTCCGGTCGCGTTTCAGGGGGCAGAGGCCCTTTTCCATTTCGATGGTGAAGGAGACGACGTTCGCAGTGTCGATCTGGACGGTGTGTTCGTCCAGAATGTCGGCGTCGACCCGGGCGCGCTCCCAATGTCGTTCGAGGCTGTCGACGCGGATCCACTTCATCCGGTTGTAGCGGAGGGTGTAGGTGGTGAAGCGAATCTGGTTGGGGACCCGGTCCCGGCCTTTTTTCAGGATCCCGTCCAGTCGTTTCTCAATCTCGACCTTGGAATCAGGGTGGTACTTGTGCCCCATGCCCGGGCCGATGATGTGCTCCATTTCGAGCCCCTCCTTCTTCATGAATTCGGCCATGAGGTCGGCGGCCTGCTTCTGCTTGTCCAGCTCGCCGCTGTAGGCGATGAGCGGGCACTGGCGGAGGTTGCCGGCGTATTCGGTGGCGTCGTACAGCCGCCAGAGCTTTTGTTCCCACCAGGCGGGCTTGGGATCCTTCTTGAAGATGTCCTGGTAGACGGCGGTCTCGACGAAGCCCGCGCCCGGGCTGGCTGCGGCCCAGAAGCCCGCGTGGTGCGCGGCCATGTGCCAGGTCGCCGCGCCCCCCATGGAGAAGCCCCGGACCGTCACGCGGTCCTCGTCGATGCGGTAGTGGCGTTTCGCGTGTTCCAAGGCCTCGAAGGTGTCGATTTCCCCGGCGAACTTCATGGCGTTGCAGTAGCGGCCGTAGGGGTGCAGGACGAAGGCGTCCTTGGGGGTGAATTGTCCGGCCTTGGTCTGACGTTCGTTGATGAAGCGCAACTCGCTGAGCTTGTTGTTCCGGCCGTGGTGCCAGACGTCGAGCCGGTGTTTCCGGTCGCCCTTGGGGTCCCAAGATTCCGGGATGACGAGGCCGTAGGGTTGGACGGAGCCGTCGATCCGGGAGATGTAGCCGCGCACGACCAGGCCGGTCGCTGTCGTCCAGGGCGCCAGGCCTTCGCGTAGTTGGCCGGCGCGTTCAAGTCCCTGATTCAGAAGGGTTTCCGAAGCGGTGATGTCGCCCTTGGCGTAGAAGATGTCCTGCGTGAGCGCGTAGTGGACCGCGTTGCGGTAGATCTCGACGTCCGCGAGCAATTCCAACGCCTGGGGCTGGCTGCGGAAGCTTGCGCGAAGGCTGCGGATCTGGCGTTCGAGCCGCGTGACGCCCGCCGCGAGTTGGGTCCGCTTCTCGGCCGGGACGTCAATGCCCTTATCGGGCACGATACGAACGGGGGCTCCTTGAGCGACGGTAAAGAGGGCCGTCAGGGCGACCGCCGCGAGGAGGACGCGGACTTGGGGAACGGAAACGGTTCTCATGCGCCTTCTATGCCTCGGAACGGGGTTCCGATCAAAGCAAGAATTCGCTGAAAAATGGGGGGTGAAGGCCCGGTTTTGCCGCTGAAAACGCGAAGAATTGCCTTTATGCGGAGGGGGGCGTGGGATACCGTCCGTCGGTTCTCCAAGCAATCATAGGGTATCCTGTCGGCCTTTGGGCGGACGGAGCCGTCGATCACCCTCCGGATATTTATGAAGAAAGTTGTTTTCGAGGCTTCCGGTTCCGTTTGGAACAAGGCTTTCGCACTCGTGCTTGCGCTCGCTTGTATGGTCCCCGTTTCCTCCCGGGCGCAGAGTTCCGTGTTTCGCTTGTCGATCACCGAGTTCTCCCCGCAATCGGGTCAGGTCGAGGTGTCGAGCGATGTCAGTTTCGATCTGTTCTATCCCGTCATTTTCGTTCTGGACGGCCAGATTGTCAGCACAGAGATCTCCCCCCAACAAATCGCCGCGGGGCAGTCCATCTGCCGGACCGTGCCGAATGTGGATCCAACTGGCGGCGATCTCTGGATCCTGCAAAACACGGATTTGACCGATCGCACCCGGATCATCGGCGGATTGAAGTGGGGGAGTGCATCCGGATCGTCCCTGTTGCCCCTGGCCGTTTCCGCGGGCAAATGGGGCAGCGCCTATCTGCCCACGATATCGGCCGGAAAGTCCTACCAAGCCACCCAGCGTTATGCGTTTGACGCCAGCAGTTGGGTGGTCGGCCAGCCTGACTTTTGCCGGTTCCAGGTCCCCTCGCTGGTGAACATTCTCGACACCAGCCTGAAAGAGGGAGCCAGTGGGACCACGGAATTCCGGTTCACGGTCTCGCGGAATGATGAATCCGAAGACTTCATGGTGGAATTTGCAACGGAGGATATCACCGCCAGCGCGCCCTTCGACTACACCGCCACCAGCGGCGTCATCAATTTCACCGGGTCGGTGCGGACGGTGGATGTCGTGATCCCGGTCAAAGGGGACCTGGATATCGAAACCGACGAGACCTTCGGAGTCCGCCTCTTCAACGCTCCCTTGAGTGTCGTCGTTCAGGACGATCTGGGAATCGGAACCATCGTGAACGACGATCCGACCCCGGCGATCAGCGTCGCTGACATCCAGGTGACGGAGGGGGACTCCGGGAACATGGACGCCGAGTTCACACTCACCCTGTCCTCTGCCATTGATGATTTTGTCCGGGCCGACGTGCGGACTGTGGCGGTCACCGCGACCGCGGGCGTGGACTACGTCGAATACAACCAGACCGTCAGTTTCGGGCGCAACGAAACAGAGCTCAAGATCACGGTCCCCATTGTGGGCGACCTGCTGGCGGAGAACGACGAGACCTTCGATCTGCGGATCAGCAACCCTTCCAACGGCATCATCGCGGACGGTGTCGCGGTCTGCACGATCCTGGACAACGAGGTGGGTTCGCGCATCTCGATAGACGACGTCTCCCTGACCGAGGGCAATGCGGGCACGACGGATGCCGTGTTCACCATCAGC
Organism: Verrucomicrobiales bacterium; assembly: GCA_038126235.1. GTDB lineage: Bacteria > Verrucomicrobiota > Verrucomicrobiia > Limisphaerales > JAYPEY01 > JAYPEY01. The sequence continues at coordinate 43,615 of JAYPFK010000008.1, read as the reverse complement.
ATGACCGGGCCGAACACGATCCCGGTGTCTGTCGATTATCAGGCCGTGAGCGGGACGGCGCTTGTCGGTTCCGACTTCGTCGCGACCAGCGGGACGGCGACCATTCCCGCCGGGGAGACGATGGCCACGATTGCCGTGCCGGTGATCGGAGACGCCTCCTTTGAGGCGGACGAGACCTTCCTTGTGCTGCTGAGCAATCCGGTGAACGGCCTCCTGACGGATGCTGAAGGCGAGGGGACGATTCTCAACGATGACCGGGGAGAGGGCTTCAAGGCGCTGGATACCAGTGTCTCGGAGGGCAATGCGGCGATCAACACCATGGAATTCCGGGTCATTCTCACCAAGGCGCACGCGCAGACCGTCACCGTGGAGTACGCCACCGCGGATGGGACCGCCGTCGATGGCTCCGACTATTCGGCGACCAGCGGCACGCTCACCTTTCCTCCGGGGGCCGTGGAGCGCGTTGTCCCGGTGACCGTGACCGGGGACACCGTGGACGAGCCGAACGAGACTGTTCTCCTGCGGTTGAGCAACGCCATGGGCGCGTTGATCCTGGACGGGGAGGGCGTGGGCACGATCGTGAACGATGACGCCCCCGTGCCGCCCAAGCCGATCGTCAATGCGCTTTCGGCGGACTTTGGCTTCGCCGGCGAACAGGTCACCGTGTTCGGGCGCAATTTCAGCGTCGTTGCGGAGGAGAACCTTGTCCGCTTCGGCGCGGTCGAGGCTAAGGTTCTCGCGGCGACGGCGACGGCGCTTACCGTGGAGATTCCGCCCGGGGCCACCTACGAGCCGGTCTCGGTCACGGTGGGCGGGCTGACGGGCGAAGGCGACCGCGCCTTCACCGTCGTCTTCGAGAACAACGGCGCCCTGGACCCGCTCACGTTCGGCGATCGAGCCAACCTGACCTCCGGTTCCGGGGCGTCCGATATCGTCGCGGCGGACTTTGACGGCGACGGGCGTTCCGACATCGCCTCCCTGAACCGAGGGAACAACACCCTGTCCCTTTTCCACAATCTTTCCATCGCCAGGGGCATTTCGTCCGGTGTGTTTGCGACCCGGTTGGATCTCCCGACCCGGCTCGCTCCAGCGGACCTGGTTGTCGCGGATATCGACGGAGACGGGTTGCTGGACGCCGTGACGATCGACTCCGGTTCATCCGGCGTCTCCATCTTCCACAATGCGAGCGTGGTCGGATCCCTTGCCTTCGACAACCCCGCGACCCTTCTGGTGGGCGCCAGCCCGACCTCCGGAGACCTCGCAGACATCGACGGGGACGGATTGGTCGATCTGCTGGTCGCCCTTGGCGATTCCGGTCGCATCGCCGTTCTGCGAAACACCAGCGTCCCCGGGGCGGTCTCCTTTGCCGCCGCGCAGCAGTTCGTGGTCGGAGTCGGACCTTCCAAGGTCCTGGCTGCGGATCTGGATGGGGACGGCGGGCTGGACGTGGTTGTCGTCAACGCGTTCAACGGCGTGGGCGGCAACTCCATTTCCGTTCTCCGCAACACGGCGACGCGCGGCTCCATCAATTCGGGGTCGCTGAGCGATCCCGTGACTTTCCCCGCCGCAGAGAATGCGGGTGAACTGGTGAATCCGACGGATCTGGTCGCCGCGGATTTCAACCGCGACGGTCGGGTCGATCTTGCCATCCTCAACCGGGCGGGCGGGAAGATCACGGCCTATCGCAACAAGAGTGAGCCGGAGACCATCGATTTTGAAGCCGCGGACACCTTTGCGGCGGGGCTGAATCCCGCGGCCTTGGCGGTGGCCGATTTCAACGGCGACGCCCTGCCGGATCTGGCCGTGTCCGGCCCCGCCACGGGAGTCGTGCTGCTCCTGCAGAACCTGGGTTCCGGTCCCGCCGAACCGCTCCGCTTCGGGGCGGCGGTCGCCGTCCCGACCCCGGGGGGACCGAGCGCCGTCTTCGGGGCGGACCTGGACAACAACTCCAAGCCCGAGCTGATCGTAGGCGGTTCCGCCGGCACGGTCTCGCTGTTCAACAATCTGTTGCGCAGCATCCCGAGCCTGGCTTGGGACGACCCGGGTTCCATCGTTTATGGCGATCCGCTTACCGAGGACCATCTCGACGCAACGGCGAACGTGCCCGGCTCTTTCGTCTACGATCCGCCGCTGGGCGCTCATCTGGAGGCCGGCAAGGCCCGGGTATTGCGGGCCACCTTCGTGCCGACCGACATCACCGAACATCGGATCGTGCAGACCGAGATTCTGATTGATGTGGATCCACGACCGCTTTTTGTCACGCCTCAGAATGCCTTCAAGCCCTTCGGGGCGCCGTTGCCGGCGTTTGCGGCAAGCTATGAGGATGGGGAGGGCGGCGCCGGCTTTGTGCTGGGCGACACCGTGGCGGACCTGGATTCGCCGCCCGTCTTCTTCACCGAGGCGACCGCGGAAAGCCCCGTGGGATTCTACCGGATCGTCTCCGGGGGAGCCTTCGACTCCAACTACGCCATCACCCACCTGAATCCTCCGGACCGCACGCTCAAGATCGGGCGCGCCGTCCCGGCGATCTCGTGGCCGACACCCGCCGACATCGAGTACGGAACACCGCTGGGGACGGACCAGTTGAACGCGACCGCCGATCAGCCGGGGCTCTTCGAATACGATCCTCCGGCGGGAACGGTGTTCGACGTAGGGGCTGCGCAGACGTTGCGCGTGGCGTTCACCCCGTATGACAACCTCAATTACGAGCCGGTGAGTGTCGAGGTGGCGATCAATGTCCTGCGCGCGCGGCCGACCATCATCTGGAACGATCCCGCGGATATCACCTTCGGCGACGCGCTCGGCGCAACCCAGCTGAACGCGATGAGTCCGGTGGCCGGGACTTTCACCTATACCCCCGCCGCCGGAACCCTCCTCAAGGCCGGGATGGCGCATCCGCTCAGTGTGGAATTCACGCCGGACGACGCCAGTCGCTATCTGAGCGCGGTCGCGACGGCCTACATCGACGTGTTGCGCGCGAACGCCACGATCACCTGGGCAACTCCTGAGGACATCGTTTACGGAACGCGCCTTGGCGGGGCCCAGTTGAACGCCGTTGCGGAAAGACCGGGTTCGTTGGCGTACAACCCGCCCGCCGGAACCACGCTCAATGCCGGGAACAGCCAGACCCTGAGCGTGACCTTCACTCCGGAGGACGCCGCCAACCAGAACACCGTCACCAAGGAGGTTGTCATCAACGTCCTGAAGGCGACTCCCACGATCATCTGGAATCCGCCCGCCGGAATCATCCACGGCGTCCCTCTCACCAGCGTCCAGCTCAATGCCGTGGCGAGCCATCCCGGCTCCCTGAGCTACGACCCGCCCGCGGGAACCTACCTGGACGCGGGATCCGCGCAGACCCTGAGCGTGACCTTCACGCCGGACAGTCCCGGCAATGTTGAATCCGCCCAGATGCAGGTGACCATCGATGTGGCCAAGGCCGATCCCGTCATCACCTGGAATGATCCGGCCGCCATCGTGTATGGAACGCCATTGGGCATGACGCAGTTGAACGCGCGGGCGGATGCCGAGGGTTCCTTCGTCTACACGCCGCCGATCGCGACCCTCCTGGCGGCCGGAGCCGACCAGCCTTTGACCGCCGAATTCACGCCGGCCGACACGGACAATTACAACTCCGCCAGCCGGACGGTTCGCATCGACGTGCTGAAGGCGGATCCTGTCATTGTGTGGCAGCCTCCCGCGTCCATTGAATACGGCACGCCGCTTGTCTTGGGGGAACACCTCAACGCGACGGCGACGGATATCGAGGGGACCTTCGCTTATACCCCCGAACCCGGAACCTTGCTCGCTGTCGGAACCGGTCGGATCCTCTCGACCACCTTCACGCCGGACGATGCCGACAACTACAACGCGGTCACCGTCAACACGGCGATCGATGTGCGGAAGGCCGTTCCCACGATCACGTGGGACAACCCGGCGGACATGATCCATCCCGCAACGCTCAGCTCCGTCCAGTTGAACGCCACGGCGGATGCTCCCGGGAGGTTCGTCTACACCCCAGCCGCCGGCGCGCCGCTCCCGTTGGGATCCGGTCATACCCTGCGCGTTGTTTTCACGCCTGACGACACGGACAACCGCGCCACGGCGACCGCCACGGTCACCGTCAACGTTCTGCCCGCCGTCGCGGAGGTCACGTGGCCGGCCCCGGAGGCCATTGGCTTCGGGACGCCGCTTGGAGCGGCGCAGTTGAACGCCGTTGCGGATGTGCCCGGCTCGTTCACTTACTCGCCTCCGGCCGGGACGGTGTTGGCTGCGGGTTCCGGCCAGGAATTGAGCGTCACATTCACTCCGAACGACTCAAACTACCGCGTGATCACCGCCTCGGCGCTCATCGACGTGGCCAAGGCGGATCCGACAATTCTCTGGAACACCCCGGCGGATATTGCCCATGGAACGCCGCTCAACAGCCAGAATCACCTGAACGCGGTCTCAGCTGTTCCCGGAACCTTTGATTACTCGCCGCCGGCCGGAACGATCCTCGCCGCGGGCGCCGGGCAGGTTCTGGCCGTGGACTTCACCCCGACGGACACGGCCAACTACAACGCGGGCTCGAAACAGGTGGTCATCAACGTGCGCAAGGCCGTCCCGGCCCTGACCTGGAACCGGCCAGCCGGGATTGTTCACGGCACGCCGCTTACGGCGACGCAACTCAACGCCGCCGCGGTGCTTCCCGGAACGACTGACGCGGTCTCCGGGGCTTTCGTCTACGACCCGCCCCTCGGCACGATCCTCGACGCCGGTTCCTTGCAGGCCCTGAATGTCAGCTTCACGCCGGATGACGGCGACAATTTCGAGACCGCCTCCGGCTCTACGGTCATCGATGTCGCCAAGGCCGAGCCGATGATTGTGTGGAACAATCCCGCCGCCATCGTCTACGGGGCGGCTCTCGGCGAGTTGCAGTTCAATGCGACCGCCGACGTTCCGGGCGTGTTCCGTTATCAGCCGGAGCCCGGGACGGTTCCGCAGGTTGGCGAGGACCAGCTCCTCAGTGTGGTTTTCATCCCGGAATCCACGCAGAATTACGTGTCCGTCTCGAAAACCGTCTCCCTGGATGTCCTCAAGGCAAATCTGATCGTCCGGGCGGAAAACAAGACCCGCGGCGTGGGGGCTCCCAATCCGCAGTTGACCGCGAGTTATATCGGTCTCGTCAACAACGACACATCGGCCTCGCTGACGCAGTCCGCGACATTGACGACGGCAGCGACCATGGAAAGTCCTGCCGGTTCCTACGACATCGTCGTCTCCGGCGCGGCCAGTCCCAATTACAACATCCAGTTCCGGCGGGGCGTTCTTACTGTGGTTCCCAACCAGCCGCCTGCCGTTGTTGTGACCGCGCCGCTTGACGGCCGTCGCGTCGCGGCCATGTCGGACGTCAGGATTACCGCCGACGCTTCCGACCCGGACGGTTCCATCATGCGGGTCGAGTTTTTCGCCGACTCCACGCGGTTGGGCGAGGCGACGGAGCCTCCCTACTCGATCGTCTGGTCGGGCGTCGCCCTTGGATCCTATGCGCTTACGGCGGTCGCCACGGATAATCTGAATGAGTCCGTGGTCTCCGCGCCGGTTACGCTCAACGTGAATCCCGGCATCAACGCGGCCACCATCAGCGAGTCCGACCAGGTGACCCTCGCCGTGACGGGACAGGCGGGAATCACCTATGTCATCCAAGTGAGCAACGATCTGCGTCACTGGACCAGTATCAACAGTTTCGTCGCCACCGGCGGCACCCAGTCGTTCCCGGACCCCGATCCTGCCTCCCTGCACCTGTATCGCTTTTACCGGATCATCCCCCTGTCTGCGCTGCCCTGATTCGCGACGACGCTCAAGGCCCTTCCTTTGGCGACGCGTTCTGGGCGCGGGGCGGGCGATGCTGCTCGCGGGGCGCCTTTGCAAGGTGTGCGCGCTCCACGCGCGTCCCTCAAGAAACGAGATTTCCTACGGAGTCAAAATGCCATTCCATCGGTTCCGATGCCACGGACAGGTCTGGCCGCTCCGTGATTGCGTCAAGATAGGCCTCGGACGCCTCCAGGGTTTGCAGGCTGAGGGTGTCACGGATCCGCAGGACGCGAGGCGGGGTTCCCGGCTCCAGTCCCAGTGACTCCAGCGCGGTCGCAATTGCCTCCCGGTCGCTGGGGAAGGCGATGGGGAGTTTGGCTGCGTGGAGCGTCATGGCGGTCAGGCTGTTGACGCCGGTGATGCGCCGGTCCGTCGCCGCGATCAGCCGCTCCGTCGTGAAATCCGCCATGCCCACGCCGATAGCGTTGCCGTGGGTCTCCGGTGTGAGGTCGCGGACGAACACCCGTTTGATGCAGGGAGGTCCGGCCGCGGCCTGTTCGCCGAAATGGGTCGAATAGCCGTGGACGCCCCGGCCGATCACGTTGGTGTCCATTCCCGTGCCGCTGATGTTCTTCCCGATCTGGTCCACGACCAGGAGGTCCGCCTCGTCGAAGGGCAGACCTGGCATCAGCTCGCGCGCCTTCTTTTGCAGCCGCTCCTCGGCCGCGATGAATTCCTCCGGACGGATCGCTTCAATTCGGGCGGTGCGATGGATCGCGTCCTCGATCAAGGCGATGCCGCCCAGGACGGGAGCGTTCTTCAGCACAACATCGGCCGCCTCGCGCAGGGCGGGCTCGTAGCCGAGGCGCATGGCCGATCGATGGAATCGCGAGGCTCCGGCGTGCTTGCCGAAGCCGACGACCAGCATCTTGACGACGCCGCTGCCGAGGCCTCCCTGGAAATCGGTGTGGGGCTTGATCCGGTTGATGGGCAGGACCATGTCGGCCTCCAACGCCGCAGCGCTGAACATGACGTCCATCCTGAGCGAATTGGTCCCCAGCGCGCGGGTGTCCATGGAAGAACGTAGCGGCGCGCCGACCGAATCGGCGGTGACGCCGTAGTCGGCGAGAATGCGCTCCTGCCCTTCGGGAGTGGCTCCGCCGTGACTGCCCATGGCGGGAATCACGAACGGATTCGCGCCCGCCGCCTTCAGGCCGCCCACGACTCGCGCCACGATTTCCGCCAGGTTGGCGATGCCCCGGCTGCCAACCCCCACCGCGACGCGCGCGCCGGGCTTCAGGCTTTTCAACAGTCCGCCGAGTTCGGCGTCCACCGTGGTTGGGATGTCTGGAGGCGCGGACTCCGGAAAGGTCTGACGCAGTCGGAACATGCGGGGAAAGGCCTCGTGTGACATGGGACGGAGGAAGCGGCGGACGGCTTCGTTCAGACAGTCTCCGAAGCGGGAGCCGTCTTCGGTTGAAGGACGATTTCGACGCCCTCGCGGGCGGCTTCCACCTCCACGGGATCGCCGTGCATGGTGACGAGATCACGAGCCCACTGTTCCATTTTGCGGACGTGGTTGTCGTCGTGATCCGGGTCGTGATGAAAGAGGACCAGCCGCTTGACTCCGGCCATCAAAGCCAGGGTCACGACATCGTCCAGGCAGCCGTGCCCCCAGCCGACCTTGGTCTGGTACTCCGTGTCGTCGTACTGGGAGTCGATGATCAACACGTCCACGCCGCGGACGAACTCGATCAGCTGCTCATCCAGCTTGCGGGCGTAGGCAAGGGATTCGGAGGTCACGCGGCCGGACTTGTCGGAGGCCGCTCCGCGCAGCCGCTGATAGGGTTCGTGGTCGGGCATGAACGCCACCGAGCCGCAGCTGGTGTTCAGCCGGTAGCCCACGCAGATTCCCGGGTGGTTCATGAATGCCGCCACGACCTCGACTGCGCCGATGTTGAACCGCAGATCCTGGATCTCCTCGACCGAAGGCATCGAGGGCATCTGCTGCATCGTGATCGGGAAATAGGGCGTCCGCATCTGCTGCTCGAAGATGTCGGCGAGGTTCTCGCTGGATCCTTCAAAGCCGCGGATCTTGATGTTGTTGCGCGGGTTGTAGGCTGGCAGGAAAAAGGGGAAGCCTTGGATGTGGTCCCAATGCGTGTGGGTGATCAGGAGGGTGAGATCGATGGGGCGGCTGCCGAATTCTCGGACCAGGGCCAATCCCAATGGGCGGATTCCCGAACCGGCGTCCAGCACGATGATCTCCCCGTCGGCGCGCAATTCGACGCAGGAGGTGTTGCCGCCGAAGTGCACCGTGCCCGGCCCTGGCGTGGGCGTCGAGCCGCGGACGCCCCAGAAGCGGACACGCGTGACTCCCTCGTCGAGTTTCTCCGCTTGTGGTTTGCTCTGGCCGGAGAAGGCGGAGCTGTCTCCGACCGTGTCCAGCGCGGGTTCAGAGGACGTTGTCAGTCGTTCCCAGAGCTTGATGAACGTCGATTTCTCCGGTTCGAGAAGTCGCGTGAGGATATTCGCCAACTCGTCCTGGGCGAAGGGTTTGACAAGGTACTCGTCCGCGCCGGATTGCAGCGCATTGAGCCGGTCGCCGGCGTAACCGCGGCTGCTGGAGATGATGATCTTGACGCTGTCGCGCAGGTCGGGGTCCTCCTGCACGCCGCGGCAGAAGCGGTAACCGTTGCAGCGCGGCATCAGAAGATCGCAGATGACGACCTTGGGGCGATGCTTGCGGACGAGTTTCAATCCATCCTCCCCGTTGTCGGTCTCCAACACGGTCCATCCGTCGAGGGAAAGCCATCCTTTGAGGGCGTTGCGCAGTTCCGCTTCCTCGTCGATCACCAGGATTGTCTTCGTCGCAGCCACCGAGGCGGATACTTGGGGTGAATGACGGAAAATTCAAGCGTCCGGTTTGGCGAAACAAGGGAACGGAGAACGGCTGGAATTCACTGCGTTTCAACCTTCGGAATTCCGGTGTTTTTCGGGGATCAAGCCTCGCCGCCGCCCCATGTTGAAGCGGACCAAGGTCCGCGCCTCGGTCAGGCGCCGTGCGTCCGGAAAACAAAACGAAAGATGAGGGAAAGAAACAGGAGGCCGAGTGCGGAGACGGCAAGCGGGAAGGAATTCCCGATCCAGGCGGCCGCAAACACAACGGCGGACGCGACCAAGGCGATCCAGGCGGACTGGCGCGCGCCTTCAGCCGCAAGGTTTCCGTCGGTGAGCCTTCCCATCCTCTTGATGAATTCGATCATGTCCGCGCCTTTCTCTTCCGGTTTTCCGATTGACTGAAGCTTGGCTCCGCCGAGCCCGCCGGTCACTTGCGTTTCTTTCCCTTCCTGCCGCCCTTCTTGGGGCCGCTTCCCGGAACCTTCGCCTGCCAGACCTTCGGTGAGCGCACGCCGGGGCGCGCCTCGCCATTGGCGATGACAAAACGGCCGTTCCACTCGGTCACAGGCGCGGTCACGATGGAGAATGGCAGGCTGCCGGCCGGACTCCAACTGTCTTCGAACACATCGTAGGCCAGCGTCTCGCGGGGAAAGCCGGGGTGCTTGGCCATCGGTTCGAAGCCCGCCTTGGACCCGTCGTCGCCGCAGATCACCAGCACGTGGCGACTGTCGAGGACAGGCGCTGGCGACGGGGACGCGACCGCCGGGCGGGGAATGTCGGCCAGCGGAATCCAGCCGACCTTCTTCGACCAGCTCCAGCCGTCGCTCAGGTAGGTCCGTTCGGGTGTGCCTTCGGCGTCGGGATGGAGGCTGGTCCCGCTGATCAGGTGGAAGGCGTTGTCCGCCGAGGCGGCGACGGCGAGCATGCGCGCCGGTCCAGGCCAGGCGGGAAGATCCTGCCAGCCCTCGTCGAGCTTCTTCAGGTTCAACGTCCAGAAGTTCTTCATGGCCCGCGTCGAATCCGGAGTCGCAATGCCGCCGGCCACGTAGACCGTGTTCCCGATCCTGACGCCCGAACCGAAGGCGCAGGGCTGGGGCAGTGGGGGGTAGGTTTTCGCGCGGATCTTCCCCCCTTTCCATTCCAGCAGGAACACGTCGGCGAAGTGTCTTTCCGAATCGCCGCCGCCGATGCAGAGCAGGCCCTTGTCGGTCGAGATGGACACGCCGTAGGCCGCCGGGCGGGGCAGCTTGAATCCGGTCCGCCATTCACTGCCGGGTTTTTCCAAGACGAAGACGCTGTCATACCAGACCTTTTTGCCGTCCTCCCAGGGGTACCCGTTCGGGAAGTTTGCGCCGCCGGCCACGATGAGCGCCCCGCCGCTGACGCCGACGAACGGCGCCGCGAAGCCTTCCTTGTCCGGTACTGGCGGGAGTTCGGCCCACTTCAGCTGCGGCGCGGAATCCGCGGCGCCGGCGTTCAGGGAAACCGCAATCGCGAGCAGGGCGGCGAGGAGGGCGGGGAAGGGGCTTGGGGGTTTTGATTTCATGGGCGGTCAATCAACGGGCGGCCTCCAACACGGCGGCCGAAGTCTCGGACTCAAGAAGTGAGGGATCGTCGCGTATGGCCTTCTCGCGGTCGGCGATCGTGGCCAGCGCGTGGGAAACCAGCCGTTCGGCGACGTGGCCCGCGAGATCGAAGCCGTCCACGCTCTTGATGTTGGTGAAGGGATTGGCGAAATGCGCGTCGGCGACCATCGCGTCGCGCGCGGCGTTGACGCCGCCGGACTCCAGCGCGGCAGCGACGGCCTTCGCGGCGGCGGCGCGAACGCGCTCTTTCGACGGCATGAACAAAGCCCTGGTTCCGCCGTCCGCCGAGGATGTGAGCGCCTGCTTCGGATCGCTTAGGGAGGTTTCGGCGGCGAGGCGATCCAGTTCCGGGGCGAGCTTGCGGGCCGCAGCCTCGGCGGCGGCGTTGAGCGAGGTGAGGAAGGCATCGACGGATTGGTCACGGCCGACCTTCCGGATTGCCGTCTCCATGCCCGTCCAGGCTGCAGGCATGCCGATGCGCGTGTTGGAATCGGCAGCGAAACCGCCTTTGGAGCCGAGTTGCTCCAAGGCTTGTTTCGCGGCGAGGCGGACGGCCTCGCGCAGTGCGCGCTCGGCCTGGACGGGCGCGACGTCGGCGAGGGTGAGTTTCTTTTCAGGGGCGGCGGACGCTGGAGCCGGTTTCGGGGCCGGGGCATGGGTTCCCGGGGCGGAAGGTCGGGGGGATGCCAAGGGGGCGGTTGTTTCGGTTGGTTCGGGTTTCTTCTCGACCGGGGCAACCTGCGGCTCGGCAGCTTCCGCTGCGGCGCGCCCAACCGGATTGACCGGCTCTTCGGTCGGCGCGGACTTGCGGTCACAACCGCCGATCAAGGCGGCCAGCCCCAAGGCGACAAAAGAGGCGGAGGTTCGGAGCAACGGCGACATTGCCCAGAGCATTAGCGAAATCAGGCCCCGCCAGCCAGATCAAATCTGGAACGCCGGGCTGGGGGCTTAACCGAAAGAGGGCGGCGTCGCACGGAGATTGTCGTTGGGAGCGCGGACTTTAGTCCGCTACAACGGGAATTGGCAAAAAAGCGTGGTTCGTTCCCAGACCCTGGAATCCCGGAGATTGAAGCGGAATGAATTCTGCGCTCCGCGGCGTTCCGCCAGTCTGCTTTGTCCGCCTTCGGTTGCGCCGGCTGCTACTTCTCGGCGGCCGGTTTGCGGGTGAACTGGATGATCAACGCCACAACGACGAGGATGGCGATCAGGCCCATGGCGAGGTGCTTGACCATGATCTCCGTGCCCGGAAGAGCCGCCTTGTCGTTGAGGATCGAGACGGCCGCGCCGATGCAGGCCAGCAGGACGGCGATGCCCATCAGTGAATTCCAGACCGCCTTGGCGCGGCCCTGAGGCAGGGCGTCGCCCAGCAGCTTCTTGTTGTTCATCAGGCAGAAGAAGGCGATGTAGGCGATCGGCAACAGCACCATGCCGAAACGACTCGTCGGCACGGCCAGATAGAACAGGGTGTCGCCTTTCCAGAGATAAAGCGCGCCGATGGCCCCGGTGACGCCCGGGAGGATGCAGCCGATCTTGTAGAGCATGCCCGAGGACTTCTCGCCGATCATCTCGCAGAGGGCGAAACCATTGATCAGCATCAGGATGATGATCGAGGAGACCGCCATGCCCACCACGCCGATGCCGAAGACCGTCTGCGAGATGCCCTTGCCGGCCAGTTGTTCCAGGGAGTTTGCCAGAGCGAAGGCGTCGCGTTGGATCAGGGTCGACGCGATGATCCGGTCCGCCTCCGGGAGGGTTCCCCATTTGGCCGCGGCCTCCTCCGGGGTCGCTGCCTGGCCGGTGGCCTTGAGCATTCCCGTGAGGTTCTTTTCGTAGGCTTCCCGGGTCTTTTCCGGGATGCTGCCGGCGTCCGCGCCCGGTTGGTGAACCTCGATCAGGCCCGGCTCGGGATTCGCGTGGAACTGCGTGGCCGCCGCGATCACCACGCAGCTGGTGGCCAGCAGGAACGGGACGAACAGGCCGGTCGAGAGGTCGAAGATGGCCAGGCCGCGGAAGTTCTTGTTCCACCCCCGCTTCATCATGGAATAGGGAAGCAGGAAGGTCATGTTGATGCCGACCGCGGTGGCTGCCGCCGCAACCATGCGGTCGCGCTGGGCCGAGATGACCGCGTCGTTCCAGTATTCCTTGGCCGAGGATTGCGCGACGAGTTCCTTGAGCGCGGAAGCCGGTTCGAACAGCAGGTTGGGATTGGGGATGAAGCCCATGATGATCCTGCCCCAAGGCAGGCCCGCCTCACTGGTCGCCATGGCCAGGATGACCAGGAAGAAGCTCACCACAACCAGCCCGACCATGAGTTTCAGGATGATGTCGAAGATCTTGTAGGCGAGGCCGCCCTTGTCATACATGAGCACAATCACCGTGGAGACGATGAAGAGCAGAAGGCAGGCGACCTGCTTGCCGCCTTCAAAGTTGAACATCCCAAGGTTCTGCTGCAACGCAGCCGTGCCGAGGGAGAATTGCGGCATCGCCCAGACGAGGTTGGCCATCATCGAGGCGATCAGCCAGCCCCAGCCGAGGACGGGGTTCACGTGGTTGTTCAGCGCCTGGAAGGGCCGCTCGCCGGTGGACAGGGTCACGTAGCTGATGGCGCTCAGCATGACGACGCCGAAGATCATCATCAGCGGTTGCAGCCACATCAGGTCGTAGCCGCCGATGATGCCGAGATAGAGGCTGCCCGCCAGGGAGCCGCCGCCGAGGGTGATGGCGCTCTGCAGCCAACCCGGGCCCGAGAGCTTCACATAGGTCTTGATGGTCGCGCCGGAGCCCTGCTTGCGGGCGTCCAGGATCATCTGTTCCTGCGCCTGCGCCTTGTCCTGATTCTCGTCACTCATGATTCTGTTGTGGAAAAGCGTCCCGGATACGCCATTCGGGCCGTGTGTCGTGGGCTGGGAAAACGCGCGCAGTGTGCCCGACGCCAAAGGGCAGTCAAAGGAATTTTGAATGGCGCCGCAGTGCGGATGATGGGTTTCCGGAGCGCGGCTGTGTCGGAGACCAGCCGCAGCAACCTTGGCGACAACCCAAGCCTGCCAAGTCGTCGAGAGCCTGGGATCGGAGGCGGCTGTGGCTGGGCCCGAAGACGGGACACAGCCGCGCTCCGAGGGGCGGTATCAGAGGGACGGCGGGATCAGGGATTCAGGCGTCCGTGCAGCTCGTGAACCTTGGCGACGATGCGTTCCTCTAGTTCGGGTTTCCACGGGCGGCTCTTGGCCTCGTAACCGCCCTCCAACAGGACGCGTTTGCTGGGGATGTAGCCGGCGTAGACGTTGGAGTAGCCGGCGATCCACATCGCGGGCTTGCCTTCGCCGTTGAGCTCGCGTTTCAGCCGCAGGGAGTAATCCACCACCACCTCCGTGCCCAGCGCGGCGATGCAGAGGTCGTCGCCGAACTGCACGAGCTGGACGGGGTAGGGGAAGGCGTCGCGGTTCTTGGGCGTGAATTCCAGATCCACGGTCGCCATGACGGACTTGATGGGGCCTTCGATTTTGCTCTGGTGGAAGAACACCTTCTGCGTGACCTCCAATGCGGCCTCGACGGCGGTGGCCAGGGACCGTCCGTGACGGTCAGCGTATTCGGCCGTGCCGCGCGGATACGGATTCTGGTCGCCGCCGCAGCCCATCAGGAACATCGCGGTGACGCCGGGGTGATCCCGCTCAAAGTGTTCCTGGGCGAATCCGGCGTAGTCGCCAAGCCATCTCAGGTAGCCGACCGAGGTGTTGTGGCAGGCGTAGCCGAACAGGACGGCCTGGAGCTTCCCTTCGGCGTCATCGACGCGCAGGACGGGCACGGTGTGGTCGACCGGGCCTTCGGGGTTCGGGTGGTTGCGATAGCCCTTGTCGGTCGGCGTGCGGCGGTTCATGGCAAAGCCGCACTTCGCGTGGGCGTAGCTCAGGTGCGCGGGGCCCAGTCCGTTGAGCGCCTCGCCGGCGATGCGCACGAGGTTGGCGGCCAACGTGTCAAAGTAGTCCTTTGCGTCAGGCCGCCCGTAGGCGGGGCCGCAGTGCGTGTGCGAGGCGTTCATCAACAGCGCCTGCGGCGGCAGTCCGTGCTTCTCCGCGAGTTGGGTCTCCACCGTCGTCCGCAGGTCCGCGGTCACGCCGATCAGGTCCAGCGTGATGATGACGACGCGGTTGCCGTCTCGGTCCTCGATCGCCAGCGCCTTGCCGAACAGATCCTGGTCCTTGCCCTCGGCCGGAGCCTTGCGGGCAGCGTAACCGGACATGGGCAGGGGCCGTGTGGGAGTGATGACCGCGGTGGCGACGCCGGCTTTGAAGTGGGTTTCCGCCGCAGCGTGGGCGAAAGAAGCGTAGAACAGGACCGCCGCCAACAGGACGGATCCGACCAATCTGACTGATCGGACCGATGGGATGAAGAAGAACTGTTTCATGATTCACCCCACCTTGCGCAGGCGAGTGACGCGGCCGGTATGGACCCATTCCGCGACCATGATGTTGCCTTCCCTGTCGAAACAGGCGTCGTGCGGATGGAGGAAGCGGCCGGCGCGCCAGCCCTTGCCCTCCGGATCGCGGCGAAGCGCCTTGTTGTCGGCGAGAACCTTCTTCCGCCATGCCTCGTCCTCGCCGAGGTGGATCATCTTGTCGTGCTTGTCGAGCAGGGTGACGCGCGCGCTAAGGTCGGGAACGAGGAGCGTGTCCTTGAAGCGGTCAATGTTGGCCGGGAGGATGAAGCCGTTCAGGGTCTTCAGGTGTTTCCCTGCCAGGGTGAACCACTGGAGGCGGTTATTGGCGCGGTCGGCGACGACGACGGACTTCTCGCGCCCGGGCCGGTCGTCGATCCACAGCCCGTGCGGCAGGTTGAACTGCCCGTCCGCCTTGCCGTGGCCGCCGAAGTGGAACATCCAGTTCCCCTGCTTGTCGTAGCGG
The DNA here is from genome assembly GCA_038126235.1 of Verrucomicrobiales bacterium. Lineage (GTDB taxonomy): Bacteria > Verrucomicrobiota > Verrucomicrobiia > Limisphaerales > JAYPEY01 > JAYPEY01. The sequence goes on along the minus strand of JAYPFK010000008.1, from coordinate 28,434 downwards.
TGGATCGTGTGGGAGCCGTAGCCGTCGGCGAGAAACCAGCCGCCGTCGTCGTGGAAGGCGAAGTTGGTGGGCATGAATGCGTCGCGGCCCCAGCGTCGCTGCGGATTCGTGTCCTCGCCCTTGAGGTAGAGCTTCGATTCCATCGGCGCGCGCTTCTCCCAGACCGGTTCGCCCTTGAGCGTCAGCTTGGCGAAGTTCTTCAACTGCTGGTAGCCGGTGATGTAAACAAACTCCTCATTGCCCTCCCGCCGCACCTCCAGACCGTGGCCGCCGCCCTGGAACTGGCTTCCGAAGGAGCGCACGTATTTCCCTTTCTGGTCGAAGACGAAGATCGATGGATGGTCCTTTTGTTCCTCACGGCCCTCGTGGATCACGTAAAGCAGTCCCTCCCGGTCGAAGGCGACGTTGTGCGTGGTCTGCCAGGCGAACCGGTCCGGCAGCTTCGCCCAGTTGTGCTGCACCTCGTAGGTGTGTTCGTCCTGGCCGACGACAGGCGGCCGGTTGCCCGACTTGGCGGCCAACAGGAGATTGGGCGCGGCGAGGGCGGAGGAAAGGGCGGCGGCCTGACGAACAAAGCGACGGCGGGAGATCGGGGCTGAATGCGGGGTGTTCATGCGTGGGCGAAAGGATGCGTTTGAATGCTTTTTGCGAAGGGTCGGTGATACTACCGACTTTCCGGCATGGGCAAGCTCCAAACAGCGGTCGCGGTTGGGGGATGATGAACCGACACATCAGGTAGGGCGAACTGTCCCCAGTGAGCCGAGCCGGGGGGCTGCTCATGTCGGCTAACTGGGGACAGTTCGCCCCACCTGATTCCCGGGCCCCAGCGCTCGGCTGTCCCGTCTGATCCCCGGGCCGGTCCATTGGACAAGAAAGCCCGCGCCGTTTCGGGCGCGGGCTTTGACGGATATCGCTGAGATCAGCCGATCTTGGGAGGGGCGAAGCCGTCGCGGTAGTCGCGCTTGAGGATGGTCTTGTTGGCTTCGTCGTGGTTGGTGAATTTGTAGTCCTTGCCGCTCCAGCGGAGTTCCTCGCCGGGGAAGCGGGTGGCCTTGACGGCGAGCAGCGCGGGCTCGGTGATGCGCACGCCAATCTGGAACGGGGCCCAGAGGGGCTTCTTGGCGCCGAGGCAGTTGTCGGCCCAGTCGTGCCAGTGGTCGCGCTTGCCGACTTCGGGGCGCGGCTCGTTTACCTCCTTGCCTCCGCGGAAGATCTTCAGTCCGCCGTTGGCCTCCAGGATCAGTGTGCCTTCCTCGCAGACGACCAAGGTGTGGTTGGGCTTGAGCTTCATCGCCGGCAGGCCCAGTGACGCGAAGGACGGCGTGATGCCGCTGTCGTTGTAGTGCAGGACAAAGCGGTCGTCCGCGAAACGCTTCTTGTTCACGTGATAGGTGATCGTGCTCTGGTTGTAGGCCGTATGTCCGGTGGTCGACGGGCGCATGGTGTTCGTCTGCACGGCCGACGGGGAGGGCAGGTCGTAGGCGAAGTAGAGCAGGTCGAGCAGGTGGCAGCCCCAGTCCGCGAGCTGGCCGCCGCCGGTCGCCCAGTAGGCGCGCCAGCGCCGCGGCGCGATCTCGTCGCTGTAGTTGATCTTGCTGGTCAACGGGCCGTTCCAGAGATCCCAGTGCAGTCCGTCCGGGACTTCCTGGGCCTTCGGAAGTTCGCTCCACGGATCGGCAAAGTAGTGTCCCTTGGCGACGCCGCCGGTCCAGACATGGGCTTCGACCGGCTTGCCGAGCTGGTTGGCGCGGAGGATCTCGACGGCCTCCATGCGGCCCTTGATCGCGGAGCGCTGGTTGCCCATCTGGGTGACGGCGTCAGGCCGCGCGGCGAGGGCCGCCTTCATCATCCGCAGCTCGTCGAGTTGCTGGACGAGCGGCTTTTGACCATAGACGTGTTTGCCCGCCATCAGCGCCTTGATCATCATCGGCGCGTGGTGGAAGTCCGGGGTGTCGACGATCACGGCGTCGAACTGGTCGAGCCGGTTGGCGAAGGCCTCGCGGTAGTCGGTGATCTTGAAGGCGTCGGGCCAGTCCCCGGTCGCCCGGTCCATCGTGTTCTCATCCACGTCGCAGAAGCCTGCAAACTCGACCTTCTTGTGCGTCCTCAACTGCTTGCGTTGCATGCCGCCGATGCCGCCCACGCCGATCTGGAAGATGCGGAGCCTGCTGTTCTTGTTGGCGGCGGCCGGCAGGGTGACGGTGGACAAGGACGCGCCGGCGGCGGCGATCGCGCCGGTCTTCAGGAAATCGCGGCGATTGAGGGACTTGGAGAGAGGTTTCGAGTTTTCTTTCGAGGAGTTCATGGTTCGGAAAATCTACCTTCCGGCGGGGCGCAGGAAAGCAAAAACAGCTGTTGCAATGTCCCTGAATTGGTGCATCTTGCGCCCCATCAGACGGAGGCCAGAGACGAATCCAATCCCGCCAAGGCCGCCGTCTCCATTCGCATCGATCCGTTCCCCGCATTCGAATTCGAACGCAACCGGTCCTTTCCGGCCGGCCTTTCCCTCCCGACACGGAGCCGGATCGCACAACCCATTTTGAATCCATACCAAGCATGAAAGACGAACTTCTCTCACTTTTGCGGCGCAAGAACTACGCGCCGATGAACGTGCCCGAACTGATCCGGGCGCTGTTTCTCGATCCCGGTCAGCAACAGGAACTCCAGGCGCTGCTCAACAAGCTGGTCCGCAAGGGCCAGATCGCCCGCATCAAGGGCAACCGCTTCATCATCCCGGACGAGGCCGACCTGATTCCCGGCCGCATCCAGATCACCCGGCAGGGGCGGGGCTTCCTGCAGCCGGACGATCCGAAGCTGGAGGAGATCCCCATCGAGGCCAACGCCACCTCCACCGCGTTGCACGACGACCGGGTGCTCGTCCGCCGCGAACAGCGCCTTCGTCACCACGCCGGCCCCGGCAGCGCCCGCGTGTCCGGCACGGTCGTCCGCGTCTTGGAACGCGCGCGCACTCAGATCGTCGGCACATTGCGGCGCAGTCCGCGGTTTCTCTACGTCATTCCGGACGATCCCCGCATCCAGCAGGACATCTACGTGCCGGAGCCCAAGGATGTCGGCATGAAGCCGCGCGAGGGAGACAAGGTCGTCGTCGAACTGCGCGAATGGGAATCCCGTCACACCAATCCGGAAGGCGAGATCATCGAGGTCCTCGGTCCGCCGGACAAGGAGGGCGTGGACCTGCTTTGCGTGCTGCGCGGCTACGGGCTGCAGTTGCGGTTCCCCCGCAACGTCCTGAACGAGGCCCGGGCCATCGGGACGGAGGTGAAGGAGGAGGACCTCGCCGGCCGCGTCGATTGTCGCGGACATCAGGTGATCACGATCGACCCCGACGACGCCCGGGACTTCGACGACGCCTTCTGCGTCAGGCGGCACAAGGCCGGCCATTGGCGGCTCTGGGTGCACATCGCGGATGTGTCGCACTACGTGAAGCCTGGCACGGAACTCGACAAGGAGGCGCGGCGACGCGGCAACTCCACCTACCTCGTGGACCGCGTCATTCCCATGCTGCCTGAGGCCTTGAGCAATGAGCTGTGTTCCTTGAAACCCGACGTGGACCGCCTGTCCAAGTGCGTGGAATTCGCGATCGACGACCGGGGCGAGGTCCTGCGTTCGAAGTGCTACCCGGCAGTGATCCATTCCCGCCGCCGTTTCACCTACAAGGAGGCCTTTGCCGTCCTCAACGGCGCCCCCAAGGACGGCATCGAGCGGATGCTTCACGACGCCAACCGCCTGGCCCAGCGCATCCGGAAACTGCGCTTCCGCAACGGCTCGTTGAATCTCGACTTCCCTGAGTCCAAGATCGTCCTGAACGAGAAGGGCGAGGTCGATCACATCGAGAAGGTGGAGAATGACATTTCGCACCAGTTGATCGAGGAGTTCATGCTCCTGGCCAACGAGGCCGTGGCCGGAGCGCTCATTCGGAAGAAGACGCCGTCGATCCACCGCGTGCACGAGCAACCGGATGAACGCCGCCTCGGGGAATACCGGGAGGAGGTGCTCAGCCATGACATCCCCTGCGGCAACCTGCGCAACACCGCCGAGGTGCAGAAGCTCCTCAATCGTCTGGACAAGCTGCCCATCGGTCCCGCGCTCAAGATCGGCTTCCTCAAGTCCCTCATGCGCGCGCGCTACGCGGTGGACCCGCTCGGGCACTACGGCCTGGCGAAGAGTCAATACGCCCACTTCACCTCGCCCATCCGGCGTTACGCGGACCTCATAGTGCATCGCAGCCTGTTCGACGGAAAACGCTTCGACACCGCGTTCCTCCGCGAGACGGCCGATCACATCTCCCGCACGGAACGCAGCTCCGACGACGCCGAGCGCGACAGCAAGACCGTCAAGCTGTACGCCTTCCTCGAGCGCCAGCTGGCCTCCGGAAAACCGCACGTCTACTCCGGTCTCGTCACCGACCTGCGCAATTTCGGCTTCTTCGTCGATGTGGACGCGCTCGGGATGAGCGGTCTCGTGCCGCTTTCGGACCTGGACGACGATTTCTACATCTTCGACCCGCAGGCCAAGCGCGTGACCGGCCGCCGCAACCGCCGCACCATCCGCCTGGGAGACCGCATCGACGTGCAGGTCTCCAAGATCGACAGTTTCAAGAAACGCGTCGATTTCAAGCTGGCGGACACCGGAGGCAGCGCGGGAAGGAAGGGGCGCAAAGGCGCGCCGGGCAGGCCGGAACGAAGGCGGCGAGGCTCTGGCGTCGGCCCCCGTTCGAGCTCCGGCCGTGGCGGCGGCAAGACGGGTCAAGGTCCCGGCAAACGCGGAAAGCAGGCCCCTCCTGCGCGCAGTCCCAAACCCTCCCAAGGCGCGACGACCGAGCGTCCTGCGTCGCGCGGCCGCGGGAAGCGGCGGCGGAAATAAGCGGTCTTTTCCTTTTTTGTGTCCCTGTCGCCGGATTGCCGTTAAATCCATCCCCATGAGCGAACCGTTGAAGTGGGGCATCCTGGCGACCGGCGTCATCGCCGACAAATTTGCGGAAGATCTCAAGGCGACCGACCGCGGCGTTCTCGTGGCGACCGGCTCCCGTTCGCAGGCGAGCGCGGACCGGTTTGTCGCGAAGCACGGCGGGCGCGGCTACGCGACCTACGACGAGGTCCTGGCCGATCCCGAGGTCGAGGCTGTCTACAACTCGCCGCCCAACCACCTGCACAAGGAATGGACCGTCAAGGCCCTCCGCGCCGGCAAGCACGTGCTCTGCGAGAAACCCATCGCCCTGAACGCGCGCGAGGCGGAGGAGATGTTCGCGGTGGCGGAGGAGACGGGGAAGGTCCTGGTCGAGGCGTTCATGTACCGGTTGCGGCCGGTGGTGAAGGAGATTCTGAAGACGGTCCACAGCGGCGTCCTTGGCGAGGTGCGCCTGATTCGTTCGAATTTCACCTTTGACCGCGAGGCCCTGAAGGAGGACGCTCGTTACCACCCCGAATGGGGCGGCGGTTCCTTCATGGACATCGGCGCCTACTCGGTGAACTTCTGCCGCGCGGTCGCCGGTTGCGAGCCCGACGAGATTCACGCCATCGGCCACATCCATGAATACGGCGTGGACGACTACGCGGCCGGCCTGCTGAAGTTCGGCGACAAGCTGGCGACCTTCACCGCCGGCATGACCATCATGTCCGACCGCCGGGTCTTCATCGCCGGGACCAAGGGGCGGATCATGTCGGACCAGCCGTGGTTTGAGAAAGAGACCTTCGAGTTGACCGTGGGCGAGGAGACGCAGGTCATTGAATGCCCGCAGGGCAAGCCCCTCTACACGCTGGAGGCCGAGGCCTTCGCCGATGTCGTCCAGAATGGCGCGGAGCCCTGGACGACCAAGGCGGACACGCTCGGCAACATCCGCACGCTCGACGAACTTCGCCGCCAGATCGGTCTGCCGGTGGATGAGTTGGGGGGCTGATCCCGCGCGTCGGTGTCCGATGGGTGTTCTGCCTGTTGGTCCGTTGATTTCAAAGACTCCCCATCGCTTTTTCAGAACCATGAAACGTTTTACGCCCTTCCTCCTCACCGCCTTCTGCGCCTTCGCCAGCCAAGCCGCCGACACCCGTCCCAACATCGTCTGGATCATCCCGGACGACATGTCGGCGAACTTTTCCTGCTACGGCGAAACCGCGATCGAGACGCCGAACGTCGACCGCCTGGCCGCCCGGGGCGTGAAATTCAACCGCGCCTTCGTGACCGCGCCGGTCTGTTCCACCTGCCGGTCCGCCTTCATCACCGGGATGTACCAGACCAGCATCGGCGCGCATCACCATCGCAGCGGCCGCGGCGAGGAGAAGATTCATCTGCCCGATCACATCAAGCTCGTTCCGAAGCTTTTCCAGGAGGCGGGCTACCACACCTCCATCACCGGTTGGCCTGGCCGCAAGGGCCGTCTCGGCAAGACCGACTACAATTTCGAATGGGATAAAGCCGTCTACGACGGCGCGGACTGGTCGAAGCGGAAGAAAGGGCAGCCTTTCTTCGCGCAGATCCAGACGGCGGGCGGCAAGCTGCGCGGCAAGGACGCGACCGGTTGGGAGAAGGTCTCCTCCGCGGCGGAGAATGCCTTGGGCAGCCGCACGCCGCTCAGCGTCGTCAAGCTGCCGCCCTATTACCCGGAACATCCGGACATCGTCCGCGACTGGGCCGCCTACCTTGACTCCGTGCGCCTGACCGATGTGATGGTCGGCGAGGTCATCGCGCGACTGGAAAAGGAGGGCGTCCTCGACAACACGCTGGTCCTCTTCATGACGGACCACGGCATCAGTCACGCACGCGGCAAGCAGTTCCTCTACGACGAGGGCCTCCGCGTTCCGCTGGTGATCGCCGGGCCGGGCATGAAACCGGGGACCGTCCGCGACGATGTTGTCGAACACATCGACATCGCCGCCCTTTCCCTTGGCGCGGCGGGCATCGCGATTCCTGATTACATGCAGGCGCGGGATATCCTGGCGAAGAATTATCAGCCCCGTGAAGCCGTCTTCGCCGCGCGCGACCGTTGCGACGAGACGGTCGACCACATCCGCTCCGTCCGCACCGAGAACTTCAAGTACATCCGCAACTTCCTGCCCGAACGCCCCTACCTCCAACCCTGCGCCTACAAGGACGCCAAGAGCGTCCTCATCGCCCTGCGCGAATGGCACGCTGCCGGAAGGTTGGACGCGACTCAGCGGCTTCACCTCAGCGATACGCGCCCCAAGGAGGAGCTGTACGACCTGCGCCACGATCCCCACGAGATCCACAACCTTGCCGCCGATCCCGCGCACGCGGCCAGGCTCAAGGAGATGCGTCGCCGCCTGAACCGCTGGATGAAGGAGACCCAAGACCAAGGCCGCAAGCCGGAGTCGGCGAAGATGTACGACAGCGACATGGCGGTCTATTTGAAGACGATCAAGATCCGCTCTACCCCCGAACACTTCCAGGTCATCGCCGACAACATCGCCCTGATGAAGAAATGGGCGTCGGAAGGGAAGTGAGCGGGAGTAGCAAGGCTCCAAGCTCCAAGGAACTTGGAGGAGAGGACGGCCCAAGGAGGGGCGGCATTCCTGCCGCCCTGCCTGCGCAGCAGGCACAGAGGCGCGCGGCGTGACCGTTCGCCCCCGGGTGTTTTTCCGTCGCGTCCCATGCCCAACGCGCGTTTCTGGCCCCTGCAGGGCCACGGCGACAAGAATGTCGCCGCTCCTTGGTTTCGCGACGTTCGCCCAAGGTTCAAGAGGAAGGACGGAAACCCCGCCCGTCGAAGAATCCCCATCGTCACGCCTCGGTTGAGACGGCACGCTCCCGACTCTGACTGAGTCAAATCCCGCGCAAGATGGTCCAATTTCAGGCTTGTCCCGCCATGCCGGGTATCGTGAGGTTCAATGCCATCAGTCTGCTCATGTCATGACGAAATCTGTTTATCCGATACTGTCCATCCGGCGCGTGGCAGCAGTCGTCTTGCTTGGCGCCGGTCTTTCCTCGGTCACTGCCGCCTCGGTCGATTACAACCGCGACATCCGACCGCTGCTCTCCGACCGTTGTTTCAATTGTCACGGACCTGACGCCGCGCAGCGCGAGGCGGATCTGCGGCTCGACATCGAGGAGGGCATCCGCGCGGTCGTCTCAGGCAAGCCCGGCGAAAGCGAGCTGGTCCGGCGCATTTTCCAGGACGATCTGAAAAAACGCATGCCGCCGGCGGAGTCGGACAAGAAACTCTCCCCAGCCGAACGCGACCTTCTGCGAAACTGGGTGGCGCAGGGCGCGAAGTTCCAGACGCACTGGTCGTTTGTCCCGCCGGTCCGGGTCGCGCCGCCGAAGGTGAAGCAGCCCGCCTGGGTGAGACAGCCGATCGACGCCTTTGTGCTGCGGCGGCTGGAGGAGGAGGGCTTGCGGCCCGCGGCGGAAGCGTCCAAGGAAACCCTGATCCGCCGCGTATCCCTCGATCTCACGGGCCTGCCTCCCACGCCGGCTGAGGTGGACGCCTTCCTCGAGGACGAGTCGGCCGACGCCTACGAGAAGGTCGTCGATCGCCTGCTGCAATCGAAACGCTACGGGGAGCGCATGGCCCTGGTCTGGCTGGACGCGGCGCGCTACGCGGACACGCACGGCTACCAGGTGGACCGTGAGCGCCAGATGTGGATCTGGCGGGACTGGGTGATCGACGCCTACAACCGGAACCAGTCTTTCGACGAGTTCACGATCGAGCAGCTTGCCGGCGACATGCTGCCTGACGCGACGCTCGACCAGAAGATCGCCTCGGCCTTCAACCGCAACCACCGCATCAACGGCGAGGGCGGCGTCATCCCGGAGGAATACCGCACCGAGTACGTGATCGACCGCGTGGAGACCACCGGCACGGTCTGGCTGGGACTGACGATCGGTTGCGCGCGCTGCCACGAGCACAAGTTCGACCCGATCAGTCAAAAGGAGTTTTACCAACTCTTCGCCTTCTTCAACAACGTGCCGGAGAACGGTCGCGACGGAAACAAGGGCAACGCCGCCCCCGTCATCTCCGTGCCCGTTCCCGAAATGCAGCCCAGGGTCGCCGAGGCGGAAAAGCGGGTCGCGGAATTGAAGAACGAGTTGTCCCGCGACACGCCGGACTTCCTGGCCGATCTGGAGAAGTGGCGGAAGCGTTCGGTCGCCCGGTTCGCCAAGGGCGAGCTCGGCCCCATGTGGAACACGGCGAAGGTCGTGAAGGCGGAATCGACCGGCAACGGGCAGTTCGAGTTGCTCGACGACGGCTCCCGTCTGGCGACCGGCGCGAATCCGGACTTCCCGACCTACACGATCACGCTGGAGCCGGGCGAGCGCACGGTGACCGGCATCCGCCTCGAAACGTTCACGCACCCCAATCTCACGCAGAAAGGCTTGGCCCGGTCCGTGAACGGCAACTTCGTGCTGACTGAGTTCGAGGTCTTGGAGCATCGGCCCGACATGAACGAGCCGCGCCGCCTGGAGATCGCGTCTGCGGTCGCGTCCTATTCGCAAAGCAGCTACCCGATCGCCAACACGATCGATGGGAAGAAGGAGACAGGCTGGGCCGTGCTTGGTCGCCCGAAGATTGAAGACACTCCGGCGGTCTTCACCCTGGCCGAGCCTCTGCAACTTGACGCCGACAGCGAACTGATCGTCCGCATGCGACACGACTCAAGATTCAAGAATCATGCGGTCGGCCGCTTTCGCCTTTCGCTGACTTCTTCCGCCAAGCCGGCCCTCGACGGCAAGGAAGGCCTGCCCGGGAACATCCTCGCCGCCCTGTCCGCGAAAGCGCCGACGAAGGAGCAGGACAAGGAACTGGCCGACTACTATCGCGAGCTTTCCAAGGCCTACGCGCCCTTGCGAAAGAAACTCGCCGACGCGAACAAGAACCTGGAGCAGGTCAAAAAGAAGGCGACGACGACCGTCATGGTCATGTCGGAGATGAAGGAGCGCCGGCCGGCTTTCCAGTTGCATCGCGGACAGTATGACCAACCGGGCGAGGAGGTCTTTCCCGGCATCCCCGCCAGCCTGGGGCATCTGCCGGACGGCTCGCCGACTAACCGCCTCGGCTTCGCCCAATGGCTTGTCGCCCCCGAGAATCCCCTGACCGCGCGGGTCGCGGTCAACCGTTACTGGCAGATGTATTTCGGCGCCGGGCTGGTCCGGTCCATCGACGACTTCGGCGCGCAAGGCCAATTCCCCAGCCATCCGCAACTGCTCGACTGGCTGGCCACGGAGTTCATCCGTTCCGGTTGGGATGTGAAGGCCATGCAGAAGCGGATCGTCACGAGCGCGACCTATCGCCAATCCGCGGCCGCGTCGGAGGAACTACGCGCCCGCGATCCCGACAACCGCCTGTTGGCGCGTGGTCCGCGTTTTCGCCTGAGCGGGCCCGCGATCCGGGACCAGGCGCTCGCGGTCAGCGGCCTGCTCAAGGAGAAGATCGGCGGCCCGAGCGTGAAGCCCTACCAGCCCGCCGGGCTATGGCAGGAGGTCGGCGGCAGCGCCAACCAGCGCTACGGTCAGGGCAGGGGCGATGACCTGCACCGCCGCAGCATATACACCTTCTGGAAGCGCGCCGTAGCCCCGCCCACCATGATCATCTTCGACGCCGGCGGTCGCGAACGCTGCGACGTTGCCCGCCGCGCGACGAACACCCCGCTCCAGGCGTTGGCGACCTTGAACGACGTGCAGTTCGTCGAGGCCGCGCGCTTTTTGGGCGAGCGCATGATCCGCGAAGGCGGCCGCACGCCGGAGGAACGACTGACGCACGGTTGGAGGCTCGCCCTCTCGCGGAAACCGGATGCCAGGGAACTCGATACCCTGACCCGGAGTTTTCGGGAGCATCGTCAACGCTTTGAAAAGGACCCCGAGGCGGCGGCGGAACTGCTGACCCTCGGTGAAAAGCGAACCGGGGAGGTCGATGCGGTCGAACTCGCGGCCTACACGACCGTCGCCAACGTCATCCTGAACCTCGACGAAACCATCACCCGCGAATGAACGCAGACAAACGCGGAGCGCGGCCTTCAGGCCGCTGCAGCGAAGGGACTTGCCGGCGCGTCTCCGGCAGTTCCTCGACGCAGTTTGCTTTCCGCGTTTCTGCGGCCTGAAGGCCGCGCTCCGTCAATCAATCCGGCAATCAAACACATGAAACACCCGATCGAAACCCGCATGGAAATGACACGGCGTCATTTCTTTCAGCGCTCCGGAGTGGGCATCGGCGGCGCCGCGCTGGGCTCGCTGTTGACGCGCGAGGCCGGGGCGACGCCGACCGGCGCCGGACTGCCCGGCTTTCCGAACATTACGCCGCGCGCCAAACGCATCATCTACCTTTTCCAGAGCGGCGCGCCATCGCAGCTCGACCTCTTCGATCCCAAGCCCAAGTTGGACGCCCTGTTTGACAAGGACCTGCCCGATTCGATCCGCCAGGGGCAGCGGTTGACCACCATGACTTCCGGGCAGCAGCGTTTTCCGCTCGCCCCGTCGAAGTATGAGTTCAAACGGCACGGAGCCAGCGCCGCCTGGATCAGCGAGCTGCTGCCGCACCTTTCCGGGGTTGCGGACGACCTGTGCTTCATCAAGTCCATGCACACGGAGCAGATCAACCACGACCCGGCGATCACCTTCTTCCAGACCGGCTTCCAACTGGCGGGCCGTCCCAGCCTCGGCTCCTGGGTCAGTTACGGGCTCGGCTCGTCGAATCGGGATCTGCCTTCCTTCGTGGTCATGGTTTCACGCGGCACGGGCCGCCCCAACTGCCAGCCGCTCTATGACCGGCTCTGGGGGGCGGGCATGCTGCCTTCGCGTTATCAGGGTGTGAAGTTCCTCTCCGTCGGCGATCCGGTGCTCTACCTCTCGAACCCCAAGGGCATCGACCGCCAGACCCGACGTCGCCAGCTTGACGACCTCGCCGCCCTGAACAGTCATCGACAGGACGCAATCGGCGATCCCGAGATCGGCGCGCGCATTTCGCAGTATGAGCTCGCCTATCGCATGCAGATGTCCGTCCCGGAACTGACCGACACGTCCGACGAACCGGAACACATTCTCGACATGTACGGCCCCGACGTTCAACGCCGGGGAACCTACGCAAACAACTGCCTCCTCGCCCGGCGGTTGGCCGAGCGCGACGTGCGTTTCATCCAGCTCTACCACATGGGTTGGGACCAGCACTTCACACTGCCCAAACAGCTCTCCGGGCAGTGCCGTGACACCGACCAGCCCACCACCGCGCTCCTGCGCGACCTCAAGCAGCGCGGGATGCTCGACGAGACCTTGATCGTCTGGGCCGGCGAGTTCGGCCGCACGGTCTATTGTCAGGGCAAGCTGACGCGGGAGAATTACGGGCGCGACCACCATCCGCGCTGCTTCACCGTCTGGTTGGCCGGCGGCGGCGTCAAACCCGGCCTGACCTACGGCTCCACCGACGACTTCAGCTACAACATCGTCGAGAACCCGGTCCACGTGAACGAACTCAACGCCACGATCCTCGCGGCCCTCGGCATCGATCACAAGACGCTCTCCGTCCGTTTCCAGGGGCTCGACCTCCGCCTCACCGGCGTCCTCGGCCACGACACCGTGCATGACATCCTGATGTAGGGAGGAGCGACGGAAGCGGCAGCCCCAGATGGGCGTCAAGAAGGTAGCCGGTGGTGGAGGCCGTATCCGCGCGGCCGGAACCACCGGACATCGCGGACATGAGCGAACGCGCCCTGGAGGGGTGCAAGAAATTGGGGGACGCGCATCGGCATGAGTTTCTGCCGCCCCTGCCGGGGCGGATGCGCACTGGGGCAAAGTCCGGCGGTTGCACCGCCGGCTACCCTCTGGTCGTCCCTCCGGGACTCACCGCATGCCTTCACCGCGCCTCAGTTGGAACGGCACGCTCTTCACCACGCCCAGGACCAGCGAAGAGAAGCGGAATTCATTGCGTTCCATTTCGCGGACGATCTGGTCGATGGCGCATTTGTCGTAGTGTTCGACGCCTCGTCCGAGCGCGTAGGTCAGCATCTTGGAGGCCAGCGCATGCACGAACTCGTCGCGCTTGCTGGTCATCAGGACATCGGCCAGCTCCATCGCCGTGCCGAAGGTCTCGCCGGTGACAAGCACGCCCGCGGCGTCGATCGGGGCGCCGCCGTCAGAGTCGCGCCACCGGCCGATTGCGTCGAAGTTCTCCAGTCCGAAGCCCAGGGGGTCGAGTCGCGTGTGGCAGGACTTGCACATCGGGTTCTCGCGATGCTGTATCAAGCGTTCGCGCAGGGTCGCCCCGGTGAGGGCCTCCTGCGCCTCCAGTTCCGGAACGTTTGGCGGGGGGGGCGGAGGAGGCGTGCCGAGGATGTTCTCCACGACCCAGAGCCCGCGTTTCACGGGCGAGGTGCGTGTGGGATTTGAGGTGATTGTCAGCACGCTGCCGTGGGTCAGCAGGCCGCGCCTCGGCGTGTTCTTGAGCGAGACCCGCCGGAACTCGTCGCCTTCCACCCCGGGGATCCCATAGTGCTTTGCGAGTCGGCCGTTGAGATGGGTGTAGTCCGCCGTCAGAAATTCCAGCGCGCTGCGATCCTCCCGGACGATTCGCTTGAAGAGCATTTCGGTCTCGATCCGCATCGCCTCCTTCAGTTTGTCGTCGTATTCGGGGAAATCCTTCTTCGAGGGTTCGACCAGTTCGAGGTTGCGCACCTGGAGCCACTGGAGGGCGAACTCATCGGCCAGCGCCGTCGAGCGCGAACTCCGCAGCATCCGGTAGACCTGCTCGGCCAGGTTTGAACGCAGGCGTTTCTGGTCGGCCAGGCGGCTCAGTTCCTCGTCCGGCATGCTGCTCCACAGGAAATAAGAAAGCCGCGACGCCAGCGCGTGTTCGTCGATGGGATAGGTGCGCTTCGGATTGTCCGGTTCCGGCTGGAGTTCGCCGCGAAAAAGAAAGGCAGGGGAGCTCAGCGCCGCCTGCAGGGCCAGCTTGACCGACAGCTCGAACGAATCGCCCCGCTTGAACGCCAGGTCCCAGAGCTTCATCAGCCGGTTCACTTCGTCGTCACGGACCGGCCGTCGGAAGGCTCGTCGCGCGAAGGCGGCGACGATTTCCCGGGCCACGTCGCGTTGGTTCTCCGCCGTGTGTTTCTTGAAGAAGATCCGTTCGTGCATGGGCGACGGCTCCGGAGCTTCCTGGCTCACGGGGCCCACGATGGTGAACGACTCCACGATCAGGTTGCGGTCGCCCCGTTGTCCCGGAGGTCCCTTCGGCTGGTAATAGTCGTTCAGGAACGAGACAGCGAGATGTCGCATCCCTTTGTCCACCTTGATCGTCTTCTGATAACTGCCTGGGGCTCCGCGCTTTGCTGGAACCTTCGCCTCGCCGTATGATTCTCCGTCCACCGCAAATCCCATCCGCACGGGTTCGCCTCCGGCCTGGTCGCCGAAGGCGCGCACGGTGAACTGGTAATCGCCCGACACAGGGAACCGGTGTGTCGTCTCGATCTCGCCGCTGGAAACGAGGATGCGCGCGCCGTTGACGCCCTGGCCGCCCCGCAATTCCGACCAGTCGATCCGCGGAGCCAGGGGCTTGATCGGCCCCGGCGAGATGACCTTGTCCAGCGCTTGCCCGGCGGCGGCGAGATACTTCTCGAGATGCAGCGGCGAGATGGAAAGCACGTCGCCGATGTTGTCGAAGCCGAAGCCCGCGTCGTCCGCCGGGAAATCGTCCGCCGGTCGGAAGTCGATGCCCAGCAGGTCGCGGATTGTGTTGTTGTATTCCGTGCGGTTCAGGCGGCGGATGGTGACCCGGCCCGGATCGGGATTGTTGCAGTCCACCTTGAAAACGTCGCGCTCGATCCAGTCCAGCAGCTTCCGCCGCGTCGTCGGGCCGGGCTGCTTCTTGTTCGGCGGCGGCATGTTTTCGAATTGGAGCTGCGAGAGCGTGCGGCTCCAGAGGTCCAGATCCTGCGTCAGTTTCTCGTGGCTGCCGAAGGTGTCGAACGCGACCCCGCCTTTCTCCACGCCGTCGGCGTGGCAGTCGTAGCAATACGTCTCCAGGATCGGGAGGATCTCCTTTTCGAACGCCGCTCCCCGGGACGCGGACGCAAACCAACCGCCGCCCGCGAAAACAGTGAGCGACAGGACCGACAACGATTTCAACAAACGCGTTTTGATGGGATTGACGATAACACGGATCCCGTGGGGGCTGTCAGGCTCATTCGTGGGGAGTGGCAAAGCGGTGTGCGAGGAGGTCGGGCAACCGGGGGGCGGGCGCCTTCTCCGGCCCCTTCAGGGCCGCGGCGACAAGAATGTCGCCGTTCCTTGGGGGGAGTTACGCCGTCGTAACAACCGCGCCGAAGGGCCGCGGCAAATTGTCCCATGGTTTCGCGGCGCCCGGGCGCGCCGCCTCATTGTGCCAGGCGCCCGCGTCTTCCCATCCCCCGAACGGAAGGTGCGGGCGTCTTCGTTTTCGCCGGGGTTCCCCATGCCAACGACGGCCTCATAACATCGACCCCAAGTCGCCCTGCCGGATAAAATCAACGTACGTTGATTTTATCCGGCAGCGAGGAGCGGGAGGACTTGCCGTGCTTGGCGGCGTCACCGGACCGGAATCCCATGAGATTCTTGCCATCCCGCCGCGTTTGCGGGATTCCTGCAGCATGATCAAACGTCTTTTTCCCCTCCTGTTCCTCTCAGTAGCCACGATCTCGCTCGCGGCCGCCGATCACGCCATCCCCGGCCCGTTGGCGCCCAAGGGCGAACTTCTCTTCTCCGACGATTTCGAGCGCTCCGAGCTGGATTCTTGGAAGGTCGTCATTCCGGGGTTCAAGGTCGCCGGGGGAGAACTTGTGGCGACGCAGGACCGCGCGGATCATGGAGCCGTGGGCCGTGTCTACCTGCCAATGAAGGATGTGATCATGTCGTTCCGTTTCAAGCTCGCCGGTTCGCCCACCTTCAACGTGGTCTTCGACGACAAGAACCACAAGGCCTCCCATGCCGGGCACATCTGCCGGGTCGCCTTCGCCGGGAAGCAGATCCGCCTGGGCGACGACAAGGAGGGCATCATGCGCAACGACATCTTCGCCATGCGCCGCGATCCCGAGCGCAAGGCCGCCGCCGCCAAACTGCTCGTCGGTCGCGGATTCAACACGAAGGCCGAACTGAAGCAGGACCGCTGGTCTTCCGCCATGATCGAGATCGTCGGCGACGAGATGCGCGTCACGCTGGACGGCAAGCCCGTCGGTCATCTCAAGTCTCCCGGCCTCGCGCATCCGACGAAGACCAGCGTCCATTTCACGGTCAACGGCAAGGAGGCCCGTTTCGACGACGTGAAGATCTGGCAGGCGAAAAAGGGGCGGTGATTGGGGGCGAGGGAGTCTGACTCGGATGAACGAGGCCCGAGCCAAGGTCAGTGGTTTTCGCAGCGAGCAGAGATGCAAGAGTGGATCTTCGACGGGCAACACCCACCCATTGTTTGAATGGGGATCGGGTTGCAATTGGCGCGCGCTGGCGAGCATTCAAGGCTTCTCCAGGCCGCAGAAAGCCGTTGACCGGTCCGGGGGGGCGCCGTTTAATCCGCGCCCCTGTAAAGGAAACCAAACGATCGAAAATCCATAAATCATCAAGAAATGAGCGATAAAATTGTTCCCCTCATCGGTTCCGGCGTCGCGGGTCCCCTCGGCGCGATCCACCTGCCCCGTCTGTGGCAGAAGGTCTCCCTTTCCGCTGCCGGCAAGCTCGCCGACGGTTATGACGAATGCGGCCAGGGTTACGACCAGATGGTCCTCGACGGCCTCGGCGTCAATCGCGACGCGGCGGTGGCTTACATCAAGGAGAACAAGCCCTCCTACACCGAATTCGAAGCCTGGGTGAAGGCCAACGGCTCCAAGCTCGATGACGCCTCGATCCAGGCCTCCAACGACGCGATCCGCGGCTACAACCACGGCGACGACGTCCGCGCCGGCATCTTCAGCGCCGTCGGCCTGACCGACGAGACCTGCTCCTTCCGCGGCGCGGTCGATCTGAACAACCTGGACGACTGGGCGGAATTCCATGCCGCCGAGATCAAGGGTTGATTTCCTCCGTCTCCTGCGATTTCGCAAACCGCGGTTCGTCTGCGGGCCTTGGGCCCCGGCGGACCGCGGTCTTTTTTTGCCTCAATCCAGCGTCTTGCGATAGACGCAGATTTCGCCTTCCCCGTAGTAGGCGATGAGGATCGCGCCTTCGGAGGCGATCGCCTCGAACAGGTCCTGCATCAGTTCGTGCTCCCGGGGCCAGGGGTAGACGAAGTAGACGTCAATCTCCTCGGTGTCGTGGTCCATGCCCTTGAATCGGGGGGCGAAGTGAACGGCGTCGGTCCTTCCCCAGGATTCTTCCGGCTTCAACAGTTCCGCTCCGGCGACGCCGTCGTACTGGGAGAAGCCCTCGGGAAAATAGCTGCCGTGGATCATCGTGGCTTCGATGTCCCTTCGTCTTGCCAGCGCGCGCGCGGATTCGACCAGTTTCTCATCGATCTCGATGCCGTAGGCGTCATAGCCCAAGGTCGCGGCGAGGCAGACTCCCAGACCGAAACCGCTGCCCAGTTCGCAGAAGACACGGCCGATCGGGAGGTCGGCGGCCGTCACGGCGGCGAGGGTGGAGTAAAGGACCCGGGCGTCGCTGGGCACGTAGCTCCGGTTCTCGAGGTTGCGGCCGGCGTCGTCGAACGCGTCGATCATGCGATCCACCTCCGCGATCAGGTCCAGAACTTCACGAGGGGGCTCGGCGGTCGCCGGTTCGAGCCGGAGTTCTTCGACGGGCATGCTTCCGGCATCGCATGCGGAAAGGAGGAGAGCAAGGGATTTTGGGGTTTGAATCACCCCTTCAACCGCTCTTCCAGGCGCGCGCAGACGGTCTTCAGGACCTGGATGCGCGCGAATTTCTTCTGGTTGGCCGGGATCACCGACCATGGGGCGGCGGGGGAGTTGGTGCGGGCGATCATCTCGTCCACGGCGGTTTCGTAGGCGTCCCACTTCTCTCGGTTACGCCAGTCCTCCTCGGTAATCTTGTGGCGTTTGTGGGGGGTCTTCTGGCGGGCCTTGAAGCGTTGGAGCTGTTCGTCCTTGTCGATGTGCAGCCAGAACTTCATAACGATGCTGCCGTGCTCGATCAACTGGGCCTCGAATTCGTTGATCTCGTCGTAGGCCCGCGACCATTCGGCGGGGCTGGCCAGTTTTTCCAGGCGTTCGACCAGGACGCGGCCATACCAGGAGCGGTCGTAGATGGTCATCTTGCCGCCCTTGGCGAGGACGCGCCAGAAGCGCCAGAGGTAATGGTGCGCGAGCTCCTCCTTGGTCGGGGCGGCGATGCTGAAGAGATGGAACAGGCGCGGGTCCATGGCCTGCGTCATGCGGCGGATGGCGCCGCCCTTGCCCGCGGCGTCCCAACCTTCGAAGACGGCGACGCAACCGACCTTCTTCTCGCGCGCGGTCCAGGCCAGCATCTCCAGTCTTCCCTGCAGCTCCTTGAGTTCGTGGCGGTAATCCTCGGATTCGATCCGCCGGGACAGGTCCGCCTTCGCGAGGGCGCCGTGCCGGCCCGCGGGAGGAAGGGGGCTGGCCGGGACTGAGGGAGCGTGCGGCGCTTCAAGCGCGTTCCGGACCGACTCGCAGACCGTTTGCGCGGCGGTCAATTCCCGGCGTCTGCGATGAGAGGAGCCGATGATCTGCCAGGGCGCGGCCGGGGTGTGGGTGAGTTTCAGCAGGCGCTGGGCCGCCTTGGCGTGATTGTCGTAGTTCTTGTGATGCTCCCAGTCGGAGGGGACGACGCGCCAACGTGATTCGGGGTCCGCCTCCAATTCCGACAGGCGCTCGCGTTGCGCCTGTTTGGTAAGATGAAACCACAATTTCACGATGATCGCGCCATCGGCGATCAACATCTCCTCAAAGTCGCGGATGCGTCGCGCTTCGCGCTCGAACTCGGCGGAATCGGAGATTCCCCCCGCGCGGCGTTCCAGCGGGCGGGAATACCAGGATCCGAAGAGGATTCCGATGTGTTGTCGCGCGGGGAGCCGGCGCCAGAACCGCCAGTAGAAGGGGCGTTGATCCTCTTCGTCCGAGGATTCCCAGAAGGCGTGGGTCTCCACGCCGCGCGGGTCGAGCCACTCGTTCAGACGGTGGACGACCTCGCCCTTGCCGGCTCCGTCGAAGCCGTCGACGATCACGATGGCGGAACGCTTGTGTTCCTTCAGGGTGAACTGTGCGTTCAGCAGTTCCGGGCGCAGCTGCGCGACCGCGTGCTCAAATTCCTTGCGGGAGATCTTCCGCTCCTTGTCCGCGTTCTCAAACATGGCGTCTCGTGCGTTCCCGATCGTTGTCCGGTGGCCGCAAATTATCAAACGCGCGCGCGGTCGGTAAACGCAATCCTGCCGGTGTGTGGCTGGCGGTTCATTCGGGGCGGGCGTCTGGGGGAGGGGCGTTGGTCGGAACCGCTGGGGAGGTGGATTCGGTCGGTTGCGGTTTCTTCCAACGTGGCGTGATGCGGCCTCGCTGCGCGTAGGTTCCGATCGCCACGATGACAATCGCGACAGCCACCGGCGCGGCGAGCAGGGCGTACATGGCCGCCTTTCGGGAGGCGTTGGCGGGCGTGGGTTTGTCGGTCATTGTGGCGGGGCCAATACACAGGTCGCGGTCGGGGGAAGTCAAGGTCTGCGGTCCGTTGTCGGTTGGGTGTGGCGCGGCGGCCCGCAGGGCAGTCCTTCCCTTGGCGCGACGAAGCACAGCGAAGGCGGCAGGCTGTCCCTCACCGGAAAGGGCGGATCGCGAATGGCGGATTGCAGAATTGAGATGGGACTCCCATACCCTGGACAACGGTCAACTCCCCACAAATTCTCTTTCAACGGCGGCGGGGCTTGGACAGTCTCCGGCGATTCGCGAACCATGCCAGAGGCGTCCGACAGCACTTCCGATTCCCTCGCCGCGCGCGCGGCGGGAGGGAGCGAGTGGCTCTTCATTCATCTGGCCAATGTGTTCTCCTGGTCTCTGGTCTACCTGGGGAGCGTCGGTTTGGCGACGGCGCTGCCGGCGGTCGGCGGGTGGTTGGGCCCCGGGGTCGCGGAGGGCGTCGAAGGGATTCTCGCTTTGTATCGTGGCTGGCTGGCATGGGGGAGCTCGGCTTTGGCGGCCTACGCGGCGGTCGGGTGGATCCCGCTCAGGAGATCCCGCCCCGGGCGTTTCTTGCTTCGCGCCCAGCCGGTCTACCTCGCGTTCGCGTTCCTGTTTCGCAGGCTTTCCCTCCGGCGCGCGCGTCCTGCCAAGGGGACGTATTGGCGGCATCGGTTTGTCCGGGACCGTTGGCTGCTCATCTTGATCAAGATTCACTTCCTGCCGATCGCCGTCGGCTCGTTGACCAACACTTTTGTGAATCTTGGCCGCGTCCTGCGGAGCGCGGCGGAGCAACCGTCGCTGGCGGTAACGCTGGGATTCGTGTTGGTGGGGCTGCGCGTGCTGGTGGATGCGGTGGATGCGGTGGTTTCCTCGCTGGCGTATTCGATCGAGGGAGCTCGGCGGGGCAGCCGGATCCGCGCTGTCGACACCAACTGGCTGGGCTGGTTGGCCTGTTTGGTCTGCTATCCGCCCGGCTGGCTGTTGACCTCCTCGCTGTTGGCGAAACGCGTTGATGAGGGGACTCTTCTGTTCGGGATGGGCACGGGGCCGGCGATGATCTGCGCCATCCTGGGCGTGGCCTGCTATGCGGTCTACGGTTGCACCGCGATCAACCTGGGGCTGCGCTATTCGAACCTCAGCTATCGCGGCGTCATGACCCGGGGGCTCTACCGCTGGGTGCGCCATCCGCAGTATTGCGCCAAGATCGGAGGCTGGTTCTTTGAGTGGCTCCCCTTCTTTGCGCTGCCCACCAACATCCTCAGCTATCTGGGATACGCGGCGATCTATGCCGCGCGCATCGTAACGGAGGAGCGTTTTCTGTCCCGGTTTGCCGATTACCGGGCCTACCGCGAGCGCGTGAAGTGGCGTTGCATTCCCGGTGTCTGGTGAATCCCGGGGTGTTTCGGCGCGTCGGTATGGTTGGTTTGCCTGTTGAATGCGGGCGTCCGATTTGTCAAAGTCCTCCGCAAGGTTCCATGGAAGCCACGCTTTCAAAACCCAGGTCCGAGCCCTTCTCGCCGGGAGAGAAGACCGCGTTGGTCACTCTTCTGACCGATGAGGACCCCGAAGTCTATCGCGCGATCCGGGACGAGATCCTGTCCCGGGGCCGCTCCGCTTCCGAATGGCTGCGTTCCTTCCGCCTCAGTGATGATCCGGCCCTTCGCCGTCGTTCGCGGGAGATTGTCCGCCACTTCGACCGTCAGACCGCCGACAACGACTTCCTCGCCTTCTGTCTCAAGGGCGGCGAGGACCTGGATCTGGAGCGCGGTTGCTGGCTGTTATCCAGGACGTTCGATCCGGAGGTCAGTGTCGAAGGTTACCAAGCGTTGTTGGACAGTTTCGCGGGCGCGTTGTTGGACATCATGGATTTTGGCGCGCCGCCGGAGGGGATGCTGGCGGACATCAACGAGTTTCTCTACAGCCGCGAGGAGTTTCGCGGCCGGCGTCGCGCGGATTTTCAACCCGCGGATTTCTATCTGAGCGAGACGGTCAACCAGCGGCGCGGCGGGGACCTGTCGCTCGGCCTGTTGTATCTTTTTGTCTGTCAGCGGTTGGGGTTGCCGGTCGTCGGCATCGGCATGCCGGGGCATTTTCTCTGTCGGTTCCAGACCCTGCGGGAAGAGATCTACATCGACTGCTACCACAAGGGTCGGTTGCTGACGAAAAACGCCTGCGTGCGCTACCTGCGGGAGACCGGCCGTCGCTATGATGAACGGTTGCTCGCCCCGCTCACGCCGCGTCAGGCCCTGCTGCGGATCTGTTCGAATCTTCATCAAACCTACGCGGGGCGCGGCATGGCCGAGGAGCGGGACCGGGTGTTGCGGCATGTGATCGCGCTTTCCCGGTGATCTGCCGGTTTCTGCTGGCATTGGCGGTTTTGATGGGCCAGAAATGACGCCCTCACGGTCGCCCATGGATCATCTTCACCCTGTCGATTGGATCGTCATTCTCGCCTACCTGATCGGCGTTATCTGGTTTGGCGTCCGGCTCGGGCGGGGCCAGAAAACGACGCGCGACTACTTCCTTGGGAGCAGGAATGTGCCTTGGTGGGGCGTGTCGCTGTCGATCGTCGCCACGGAAACCAGCGCCTTTACCTTCATTGCGATACCGGCGTCCGTGTATTTCACCAATCCCGATACCGGCGCGCCCGGTGATTTCACGTTCATCCAGGCGGTGATCGGTTTTGCGGTCTCGCGCGTGTTGATCGCGGTCTTCATGGTTCCGGCCTACCTGCGCGGCGAGATCTATTCTCCATATCAGCTGATATCCGACGCGTTCGGCAAGGGGGCGCGGCGGACCGCCTCGGCGCTGTTTCTGATCGCGGGCACGCTGGCGGCCGGCGTAAGGGTGTATGTGACCGCCGTCCCGATCGAGCTGATGTTGGGGATCAGCACGCTTTCAGCGATCGCCCTCTTCGTGATCCTGTCGCTGGTCTACACCGCCATTGGGGGGATCAAGGCGGTGGTCTGGACGGATGCGGCGCAGTTCTTCCTGTTGGTTGGCGGCGGTTTGTTTGCGTTGTTCTACATCCCGACCCAGATCGAGGGCGGTTGGGCGGCCGCCCTGAAGGAGGCCGGGGAGAGCGGACGGTTCCACTGGTTGAATGGTTCCCTCTCCTTCAAACCGCCAATCAACATCTGGATGGGCGTCATCGGCGGGGCCATCTTCGGCATGGCCACACATGGCGCGGACCAGCTCATTGTCCAGCGGGTGCTGACCTGCGGCACGGTGAAGGACGGGCGCAAGGCGCTGGTTCTCAGTTCGCTCGTCATCCTGCCCCTGTTCCTGACCTTCCTCTTCGTCGGCGCGCTGCTCTGGGTCTACTACCGGCATCATGAGATGGCCATCGAGATGCCGCAGGGCAGCCTGGGTTTCGCGCAGCACATCTACGTGTTTCCCATCTTCATTCTCAGCGCGATTCCGACGGGAGTGAAGGGCGTCCTAATCGTCGGGATTCTTGCGGCGGCCATGAGCTCGGTCAGTTCGGCGCTGTCTGCTTTGGCTTCGGTCAGCACGATGGACATCCTGAAGGACCTTGGTTTGAAGCAACGGAGCGAGGCCGACCAACTGACCTTGAGCCGGCAGGCGACCGTTTTCTGGGGGGGCATGCTGATGGTCGTGGCTTATTTGACGCGCGAGGTGAAGTCGGTTCTCGATACGGCGTTCGCCCTTTATGGGCTGACCACCGGGGCCATGTTGGGGGCCATGCTGCTGGCATTGCGGCGCGTCGGGGGAGGGTCCGGCCCCGTGGTGGCCGGGATGGCCGTTTCCTTGGTTGCGATGGTCGCGATCAAGGCCCGGACCGACATTGCCTGGCCGTGGTATACCGCCCTCGGCGCCATCGTTATGATCGCGGTCACCGTTCTGGTGGGGCGGTTCGTTTCGAACCGGAGTTGAATGCGGCGTTTGGGGTGGCGCGCGAGGGTGTCGGTCCGCCATTCCTGCCCCGCGCCCGGATTCATCCGCCGGGGCTTGGAAGGTCGTTGTTCCACAGGGGCAGCCAGACTCGCACGGCGGTCCCTCCGCCCTTCCGGGAATCGAGGGTGAATTCGCCGGAGTGGTAGCGCACGAGTCCGCGACAGATGGCCAGTCCCAGCCCGGATCTGGCCGGCAGTTCGCCGGGGCGCATCTTCAACGCCCGCTTGCGGGTTTCGTCGCCCATGCCCGGACCGTCGTCCTCCACGGCGACTGCGGCTCCCGGCGTTCCGGTTCTCCCGGGCGAGAGCCTTGCGCACAGCCGCGTTTCGCCGCCGGAGGGGGAGGCGCGGATGGCGTTGGCCAGCAGGTTGCGGAACAGGCGTGTCAGCAGCGTGGCTTCCGCGGCGACCAGAAACTCGTCTTCCATCTCGACGGAAAGCATCACGTTCTTGTGTCGGGCATCGGGTCGAGACAGTTCGACGGCGCGTTCGATGGCGTCCCGCAAAGCCACAGGGGCGGGCTCGAAGACCGCCGAGCGCCGCATGGAGCGGGCCCGGTCGATGATGTCCAGGGCGGCTGTCAGTCCTTCCCGGGCCGAGGGGAGCAAGGCGTTGATCACCGTGGGATCAGCGGGGTTCTCATCGGTTAACTGCAGCAGCGTGGAAACGGACGCCAGGCAGCTCCTCACGTCGTGGGTCACGCCTCGCGAGATGCCCCCGATGATTTCGGCCCCCTCGGCGCGTATCATCTCCGGGAGGACGCCATTCAGCGCCCGTACGGCGATTTCTATCTCCGTCGCGGCGCGTGCGCTTTCCCCCTCTTCCGAATCGAGTGAAACCAGGACCAGACCGGCGAGGCGATCCAGTTCCCGGATGGCGAATGCGGCGGAGGCGTCCCGCCCTTGCAGGCAACGCGAGCCCGCGTCGGGGGGACAGGAGAATGCGGTCAGGACGGTTTCACCGGGCTCGGTTTCGAAATGGCGGACAAGCGCGTCGTCTGCGGCAAGTTCGTCCGCTGCCATGGCGGCGGAGGTCTTGGCCAGCTCGAAGATGGATTCGCCCGTGTGACGAAAGAAGATCTTCACGCTGGCGACGCTGGGGAATCCTGCGATGAGCCGCGTCAGTTGGGCGAGGGCCAGATCCACGTCCACGCACCAGGGCAGTGCGTCCGCGAAGCCTTGGGAGGCGTCGCGGACGCGTTCGTCGTCCGGCGCGGTTTCGTTGGAACTGGCCCGATCCATGCGCTGGCAGGCTAGGGCGGTCGCTCGACCGCGGCAACCACCGTTTCCGACCGGGGTTGTGAGCGGCGGTCAAACGATTTCCGTGGGGCATTTGGGAACGGCGTTAAGGAACTCCTGGCCGTATCGTTTGGTGAGCGCGCGGTTGTCCAGCAAGGCCACAATGCCTTGGTCCGTCTTGGTCCGGATCAGACGGCCGACCCCCTGCCGGAACTTGAGGATCGCCTCCGGCAGGGAGAATTCCATGAACGAGTTTCCTCCGCGCGCCTCGATGTCCTCGATCCGGGCCTCGATCAACGGATGGTCGGGCACGGCGAAGGGCAGTCGCGTGATGATGACGCTGGAGAGCGCCTCGCCCGGCACGTCCACCCCTTGCCAGAAACTGTCCGTCCCGAACAGGACGGAATCCCGGTCTTCCTTGAATTTCTCGAGCATCACGGACCGCGGCGTCCCGGTGTTCTGAACGAGGCATTCCAGCCCGAGCTCGGCGAAGAAATCCTCCATCAGCTCCGCGACCTCCAACATCAGGCGTGAATTGGTGAAGAGGACGAAGGTCTTGCCGTGGGTCTGACGGACGAAGTGTTCGATCCAGTGGAGCAGACTGTCTCGGTAGCCTTCTTCGCGGGGATCGGGCATCCGGTTCACCACGTAGAGCTTCATCTGCGTCTCGTAGTCGAAAGGGGATCCGAGCTGGAGCTTGAGCGCCGATTCGCCGCCGACGCGGCCGGAAAAGTAGTCAAGGCCTGTGCGGCGTTGCCGGCCCGGCCCGCGATTGCCGGGCGGGACGCCTGCTTGTGGGGGGGCGGGTTCGCCGCTGCTGATTGCCAGCGAGGCGCTGGTCATGACGATCGAGGTTTCACTGCCGAAAAGACGTTCGCGCAGGTAGTCCGAGATGTCGATGGGCGCCGCGCTCAGGGTCAGGTTCTGGCGCGCGCGGCCGGCGCGCTCGACCCAGTAAACGTAGCCTTCGGCGCTCTGGCTGAGAAAGGCCGCCACGCTTTCGCGCAACTCCAGCAGCCGGCGGTTGCATTCCATCAGTTCCTGACCCGTCTCTGAGTCGTCCGTCGCCTTGATCAGTTCGCTGACCAGTTCCCGCAGCCGTTGGATGGGAAGGGTGAGGTTGTCCTGCACGAGGTCGGGCCGGCGGACGCGCAGTTCGCTCCAGGCGCGGCCTTGACCGTCGCCGCCGCGCCGGGGCGCGCGCTCGATGGACTCGGCAAGCTCATGGCAGGCCGCGTCGACGTTCTCGAAGAACTTGTCGGATTCGCTTAAGAGATCAGCGACGTGCTTGACCGCCTCACCGCGTCGAAGGATGGAAAGCAGGCCCTTTTCCGTGCGTGGGTTCCACAGGCGCTGCAGCGAATAGCGAACCTGGCCGTTGGAGACGCTCAAACCAATGTGCCGCGCGGCGACTTTCTCCACGGTGTGAGCTTCGTCGAAGATGACGAAATCGTTCTTGAACAGGACGCCTTCGCCCGGTTCCTCCGGCATGCCGCCCAGATACAGAAAGAAGAGAGTATGGTTGAGGACCACGACGTCGGCCGACAGGATTTTGTTGCGCGCGCGTTGGAAGAAGCACAAGCCGTGGTCTTTTGCGTAATCCGACTGTTTGCCGCAGGTCTTGGGCGAGCAGATGCCGCGTTCGGAACACACCTGCCCCCAGACCTTCGGGTCGGGTTCCAGGTCGAAATCCGAGAGAGTTCCATCGACGGTCTCTTTCGACCACTCGTAGATCCGCTCCAGTTCGGCCTGCTCCGGCGAGGTGAACAGGCTCGCCGCCTGGGCCATTGTGCGATGCAACCGCCTTGAACACAGGTAGTTCTGCCTCCCTTTGAGCATCGTAAAGCTGAAATCGACAGGGAGGACCTTCTTCAGCATGGGAAGGTCCTTTTCCACCAACTGCTCCTGCAGGTTGATGGTGTGCGTCGAGATGACGGCCTTCTTTTCGTTCGCGGCAGCGAAGAGGATCGCGGGCACGAGGTAGGCCAGGCTCTTGCCGACGCCCGTCCCCGCCTCGGCGATCAGATG
The DNA here is from genome assembly GCA_038126235.1 of Verrucomicrobiales bacterium. Lineage (GTDB taxonomy): Bacteria > Verrucomicrobiota > Verrucomicrobiia > Limisphaerales > JAYPEY01 > JAYPEY01. The sequence continues at coordinate 1,683 of JAYPFK010000008.1, read as the reverse complement.
TTCGCCTGCCTGAAGCTGTCGGGCCACCGCCACCGCCATCGCCTGCTGTTCGGGGCGGTATTCGAAGTTGCTCGCCTGCGAAAGAACGCCCGTCGGCGAGAAAAACGCCTCCACTTTGGCGACCAGGTCGGCCCCGGCGGGTTGGCAGTCAATTTCACTGATCATGGAAGGGGCGGGAAGACTTGTGTTTGGTGGCGGATGACTCGTGACCGATGGCGTGGGCGAAGCCTCGTTGGTCCAGAAAATGGATGGAAACGCCGGACACGAACAACGGATCAACGGTCGCGATCCATCGTCTCCACGATGGCGCGGTTCTTCGCGATCTTCCCGGCGTCGAGAATGCCTCGCCAGTTCACGCAGGGGTAGACGATCGCATCCCTGCCCAGGATCGAGCCCGGGTTCAGCACGGCGTTGCAGCCCACTTCCGCCCTGTCTCCCAGCAGCGCGCCAAACTTCCGCAGCCCGGTGTCGATGCGTTCCTCGCCGATGGTGACGGTCACATTGCCGGGAACGATCTTCACGTTGGAGATCTTCACCCCGGCCCCCAGATGCGCCTTGTGGCCAAGAATCGAGTCGCCCACATAGTTGAAGTGGGGAACCTGGCAGCCGTTGAAAAGCAGCGCATTCTTGAACTCGCAGGCGTTTCCAACCACGCAGTCGTCGCCGATGATGACGTTCTCGCGGATGTAGGCATTGTGGCGGATCCGGCAATTGCGGCCGATCCAGGCGGGGCCCTTGATCATGGCCCCCTCCTCCACAATGGTCCCCTCATCGATAAACACCTCGGTTCCGATATGCACGACGCCTTCGGCTTGGTTGCGCAGTTCGGGTTTCAGATTGGCCGCCAGATGGTCCGCAATCCGGCTCAGGGCCTCCCATGCGCGCTCGCCACCCTCGAAAACGGAGGCGTGTTCCGTCTGTGAGAGATCGAAAAGGTCTTCAGGTTTCATGTCGGCGCTTAACGTCCTGAAATCGCTGGGTATCCGCAAGGACGGAGTCCGGGTTCCATAGAGGGGTTCTTCGAGGCCAGCGGGGGGAGCGTGGCATGGTTGACACTCTTGCCTTGGAGGCCTCGGAGATGGCTAGTTCTGGTCGCAACTGAGAAGTCCCAAGGCTTCAGTCATGCAATCAGAATGCCTTAAAATAAGACAGTCTAAAAAATGGTAATTGTGTTCTTTTTGTGTTGTGTTCGCGGGCAAGAACGGATACCAATCGCGAGTTCTGATAGCTGAGTCGCTTTTCTGGGGGCTGGAGTTGTCAGTCATTTTTTTGCCAGTCGAAACGGATCGTAGACGTATATCGCCACACTTGTGAGCAGCCGGGAAGACAATCTGAGCTTCGAATTTGAAGCTCTGGAACAGCGGGTTTTGTTGTCCTCTGATCCAGTGATTTCTGGAGTCATCCCTTCCGAGGTTGTAGATCCTTATCAGGTGGTTGAGGAGGAGGTTGCAGAGGTTGAAACCGCTTCTGATTCCCTGATCGATTTGGGATCGGATGGCGCCGATCTGTTTGCCGACTTGGTTGGTGAGGACGTTCAGGTCTTTCCGGATTCCGATGGCGACCTCGCCGGACCGATCACTTCTGCGGAGGAAGGCGAAACTCCGGAAGTGTCCGGAAATCCCTACTCCGATACGGGTATCGGAGTGGCAGATCTGGAAAATGCGGTCCTTGGAGCTGGGATGG
>JAYPFK010000007.1:190127-196367 GCA_038126235.1 Verrucomicrobiales bacterium | reverse complement strand
CAAGTTTGGAACATATTTCCAATCATGGTACAAGTCTGAATGTCGATTAGCCCTAAGGCGGTTGAATTCCTCGGCCGTTCCCAACAAACTCCCGCCATTGACGTGGAAACGCCCTTTTTTGGGAAAGCCTCCCAGAGCGTTGAGATAGTTGGCCTCCCCAAGCATGACATGACTTTCGTCCGCAATTTCAAACACCCCCTGCCCCTTCCATTCGAGCGCGTGATCAATCGGCTTCACGAGTTGGACGGACGTGAACGACCCGGCTCCGCTCAAGACGAATCGCGCGGAATCCGCCATTTGCACGACGAACCTGTCCGAACCGTCCACCTCGATGGAACCGGTCGTCTGCACCGTGCCGTCGCGTTCGACCCGCAAGAGCGTGCCATCTCCCGAAACCAGCATGTTCTTCAGCGCGAGGGTGGCCGGCATCCCGGCATCCGGCGCCAGAAAGAGCTCGCCGTTGTCGTCGAGCGTCAGGTCGCTGATGGTTGATTCCCCCTTGAGCGTCAGCCTTTTCTTCAACACGACTCTGCCTTCCGTCTCCAAGGTCCCAATGCTCACGTCCGCATCCTGAATCACCACCCCATCTTCCGGGACCGCGTCTGTGACAAACACCGTCTCGTCACCGCCGGCTCCGGGAACATCCGTTCTGACGCCCTGGGAATCGTTCCAATTGCTCTTCGCCAGCGCCGACGTCCCGTGCCAATTGGCGTCGCCGACGTCCCCGCTCCAATAGTAATTCGCCCCGAAGCCGGCGTGATAGATCAGGCCTTTGCGCCCACAGGCGTAAGCCCGGTTCCCGTTCAGGACCGTGACGCCGTGGAATCCGCCGAAATTGTCGGTCTCGGTCAGGTCGAAGATCTCCTGGAAAGGGACGGAGACCTCCTGGATCCAGGCGCCCTTGGAGAACCGGAAAATGACCGGGAGCCGCGTCAGCTGATAGCTCGGCGAGAATTGCGCGTTCTCCCCTACGAACAGCAGCGATCCGCCGGCCTCCTCATAGGCCACGTCGCAAGCCTTGTACAGCGGCGTCTTCTCGAACGGCCTGATTTCGGAGAAGCCGGGATCGACAATCTCACCCGTCGTCAGAGGCGTTCCATCCAGATAAAGGCTCCAACGCGCGCCGTCATATCGGTAGGCCCGGCCACGCTCCCAGAAGGGGGCGTCGGCGAACGGCACCGTGAGGGCCGAGGCCGCCGCAACCAGTTCACCGGACGGCAGCGAGCCGACGGCCTTGATCTGCTCCGGGACAGCCGGGATGAACTCGTCGAGGATAATCCCGTCTTCGTCCCGGTTATATGGAAACGGGAACCCGGGAGACGCTTCCGGAACCTCCACGATCGTCCGGCTTCCCACCTCGGGCTGCCTCCGAATGTACAGCGTGTAATCCTGAACGAAATACCCGTCCTTCCACTTGTACAGGAAATCGCCGCCGACGAACCAATCGCCCGACTGGGTCCGCCACAGGCAGTTCAGCGCTCCGGAATCGACGGTCGCGTCGCCCAGTTCTGGGTCGTTGGTCGTATCGTTGAACTGTAGCTTCCGGAAACCGACGCGATTCCAGGCGTCGCCGTTCCAGTGGAAGGCAAACCATTGGAACAGCCCACCGACCACGTAGACATCGTCGGGTCCGGATCCAAGGATGTCCGTGACCGGACCGCTGATGCCAAGATCGATCAAAGACCAGCTCATCCCGTCATAGTGCATCAGGACGCCGCTGTCGCCGCCGGCATAAAGGTCATTTTCGGAGGATCCCCAGACGGCATTGAGCTGGTCCGGGTTCTCCGTCAGGGGCGTCTGCAGACCGAACGATTCCCCCTCGTAATGAAGCAAACGCCGGAAGTCGGCGGCGAACCAGACCTTATTGGTCGCGGCGCCCCAGACGGCATTGAGATCATCGGTGGTGTTGGAATCAACCCGGTTCCACACGGCGGCCCGGGGTTGAAAGATGCATCCGGCCAGAAGCGCCGCGGCAACGGTGGAACGGAGGAAGGTGAACGCCCTCTGTGTTGCCATCCTCTTCACGAGAGTGGCTGAATAACAGAATGGGAAGCTCTTGCAAAGGCGGAATGGCGGGACAAGTCGGTTGATTCGCGTTGCGTGGGTCCGGGGCGTTGCAGGACAGTTCTTCCCGGCTGTCCGCCCAAGGCAAGGCGCGGCGCGCGTCAGCGCTTCGGTTCAAACGGATTATCCGGCAGCAGGGAGAGGATTTCTTCCAAGGCCCGTTTCGAAAACGCTTCGGCGTCGATCTCGGCTTCACCGGAAGGCCCGGGTTTCGTAGACGAGGCGCGCAGTTCATCGAACCGTTTCTTAAGTTGTTCCGGCGAAGGCAGTCGGCCGAGGCTTTCGCGGAAGCGGTCCTGTTCAACCTCGCTGAGCGCCTGCCAGCGGAAGCAGAACTGGAACAAGGTCTCGCCCGTCACCAAGACCTCCCCGAATCGCCGCCTCTGCCCTTCGCCCTCCGGCTCGACCCAAACGGCGTGGAGCAGGGCCGGCGTGAAGGCGGGATGGTCGCCATCCCGTTCGATGGTCTCGGACCAGATCACCCGTCCGCCTTCCCAGCGACCGTTCGTCCGCAACGGTTTGTCCGGCAGTTCCAGCGTCACCGCCACCGGGTCCCGGCGTCCGAAATTCAACGTCGTGTCCGTGAACGCCCCCATCGCGGCCTGCAGCGCCTCCCAAGGCTCCGGTCGCGGCAGATCCGGCTCGCTCAGCTGCTTGACCGTCCATTCCACGACCAACTTGCGGTATTCGTCGGTGGAAACAAAATAGTCGTTGAGCGACGCCTCCAGCTTTTGGGGATCGTCGAACAACACGAGCGACTCGGGCTCGACCTCCATGCGCCTGGCGAACAGATCCCGGACGAGGCGCCGTGTCGCCCGCTGATCATCCTCCTCAAACCCGCGAGACAATCGCGGCAGATCGCCGATCTCGAAGTAGCCGCGCTCCGCGAGATACAACCCGCTCCGAACGAGGAAGGCCGTCGCCGATTCCTCCGAGGACCGGCCGTCCAGAAAACCGTCCTGCCGGCCATGCAGCCCAAGGTTCTTGATGTCGCGCCGAAGATCCTCGTCCAGGAATTTCCGGAGTTTGGGCAGAGCGGGATGGTCGCGGAAGGCCAGCCCGCTCCAGCCGATCAGATAGTCCACCAGCCGGTCGACCGCCCTGGCCTGAGCTTCGAGACGGGCGATGGGATTGTCGTCGCCCCGCAGACGTTCCGCGTAAACAGACGCTGCTCCGAACGGACTTACATACCGGGTGAACGAACCCGAGCCGCCGAGATCCCCGGGAAGGTCGCCCAGGAACCGACCCTGAAACCGCCATTCTTTATCGACTGCCTCTCCGGCGCGGCCGCCATATGCCGCGGCCAGCCGGTCCAATTCATCGTGCAGATTCTGCGAGGGACGGGGCGCGTCCGCAAACCCGCCGGGCTTGGCGGCATGGTCATCCGTTGACGCGCTGGAGCCGCCGCTCTCGGAGAATGTCAGTATCCGCAGCAAGCGGCCGTCCTCGACGCGCATCTCCACCGTGTATTCCCGCGAGGGCCCGCATGCGACAAGGAAAGCCAAGCCGGCGGCAATTCCGGCGCTCCCAACCCGGCGACTCCAAGAACTCTTCGATTTGGCCAATATTCTCATTCGGAGCCTGGGGTGTTGCGACCCGGAATATCAGGCGGACACCCGCCTCGCGCAAGGAGGGGATTGGGGGATGGTGAATCGTGATCTGTGACTCATGACTGACGAGTCGCGTTCCATGAGTCCGTCGTAGGACAGTCCTTCCAGGCTGTCCATCCGGGGCGAGGCAGTGGCACACGTCCGTCCTCGGATTTGTCCGCTATCGGGCGCCTCGCGATGCGAGGACGAGCGCGAGGAGGAGGACGAGTCACCAAATCCCACTCACCCCGCCCACCAGACCTCGTTGCTCATCAGTTCGGTGTTCTTCGAACCGGGTCCGCCCGACGTGTAGATGATCCCCGGTCTTTCGACGATCCGGTTGAATCCCGTCGCCCGTTCGAGATTCGGAAGCCAGTTGGAGACGCCGGGGTCCGCCGCGCTGGCGAAAGCGAACCGGAACTTCCCCGTCCGGTCATCGCGTTCGAAGCGCAGCGCCTCGTTGCTCGGGTTGCCCCAGGTCGATTCGCCCTCCTTCGCCTTCTGGATCTGCGCCGCGCCGTGCAGGCGTCCGGCACCGTCGAAACCCAGCCCGCCCGCCATGATCAGGTCATTGCCGCGAAGTTCTCCAGGCAGTTGCGCGGAGAGATCGACGCGCTCCCAGGCCCCCTTCCCATCCGGCGTCGCGATGAAGGTTCGTCCCGTTCCGCCTTCGGTCACCGAATAGATCAGGTGGGGCATTCCGTTTCCCGGAGCGACCGCGAGACAGCCGACGCGCAGGCCGCGTTCCTTGTCCACGCCGCCGCGGGCAAGGACCTCGATGTCATCCACCGAGGCCGGCGTCCGGATCTTCGAGCCGTCGCTGCGCCGCCAGGTCTTTCCGAAGTCTTCGCTGCGCATGTAGGCGATTGTCTGCAGGCGGCCGTAGGCGTCTTTGTCGGAATTCTCATGGAAACGACAACACAGGTGCAGCGTCCGGTGATCCGGCCCCCAGGCGAGCGATTCCTGGAAATGCGCGTAACCCTTGTGGCGCGAACGCAGGAGGGAGCCCTGCCGCATCCAGTCGCCGCCTGGCCTTCTCGTCCACAGCTCCACCTCCCATGGCCGGTCCTTGAAACTGCGGCGCGCCGTGAAATACAGGGTGTTGTCCGGACCGCACACCAGCGTCGGATAGGTCAACTTCTCTCCGAACCGGATTTCCTCCTCCCATTCCGACGCGTCGTTCGGGCGTTTGGATCGGCGATAACGAAACGAATGGTGGTGCGGAAAACTGACAATGTGCAGGTGTCCATCGCCATCCACGGTGAGGGCCGGGCCGCCATGGTTGTCGTGCGCCTCGCCGATCGTCCGGTTCGGAGACCATTCGCCCTTCCTCCGGTCCAGCGTGCGGACGCGGACCCGGAAGCCCTCCGGCGGCGAATCCAGCCAGGCAACGTGCGTGCGACCGCCGACCGTGACGATCTTATTCGCCTCGGCATAACCGGTCGCCCGGCCGCAACCTTGTCGGGAGAGGAGGAAACACCCGCCTTCAGACGTATTCGCGGTAGCCGCGCCGCCCCTGCGACGCGCGCCCGCGACGCAACCGAGCGTCGCCAGGAAAAGTCTTCGGTTCATGAACGGTCATTGAGCCCCGCCGGCGGCAAAAGGCAATCCGTTATTGGCGCGGTCGGGAATGTTGAACGCGATCATGGCATGACGGAATGGACAGCCTGGAAGGACTGTCCTACGGGGTGGAGCCCGCCTTTTCCGCTCATACCGCCAAATTGCGCCGCGCGACCTACTTGATTCCCTGAAGCCGTTCGGCCCAGATGCGGTAGAGATCGAGCGTCGCCCGGACATCGCGGGCGCAGTATTCGGCGATCTCACGGTAGCGGCCCTCCTTCATGAGGTCGTTGACGTCCATGCCGGTGACGCCGTGGCTCTTGGGAGACTCGATGCCGAAGGCGCGGCAGTAGAAATCAAGGTTGAACTTCCGCGCGGCGCCCGAACGTCCGCTGACGTTGTAGAAGGTGAGTTGTTCGGCGAGGTCGCAATGGGGCTCGGTCTGGAAACGATAGCCGAGCCAGTTCTTGCGGGTGATGGGCACGTTGAGCAGGGCGGAGCGAAGGTAGAGGAACGGCGCGTCGAATCCGCGGCCGTTGAAGGTCACCACGCTGTCGTAGTGCCGGGCCAGGTCCCAGAACTGCGTCAGCAGTTCGGTCTCATCCATGCAGGGGACATACTCGATCGCGCCGTCCTCGCCGGCGGCGGATTCGAAGTCATCGGAGATGAAGAGGGATTTGCCGCGCTCGGTGTCGGCGTTGATCATCGCTATGCAGACAACCTGCGCGGTGAAGGGCCAGAGGTTGAAGAGGCGGCCGATCTCCTCTCGTTTGGCCTCGCGTTCGGACTCGTCCTCGAGTTTTTCCGCCTCACGGAAGAGGTATTCGTTCTGGGCCTCGTCGAAATGCTCCGCATCCAGGGCGGAGGTTTCGATGTCGAAGACGATCTTCGCCATGGCCGGGGCGAAAGGGAGGGAAAGCGAAGGGGGGGGGAACAAAGACCGGATGTGTCCCGCCCGTCAAGCGGGCGGGACACCATCCGGGTTGAGGTTATTTCTTCTTCTTGGCGGCGGCCTTTTTCTTGGGCG
>JAYPFK010000007.1:114626-190027 GCA_038126235.1 Verrucomicrobiales bacterium | reverse complement strand
CTGCCTTCTTGGCGGCGGCCTTTTTCTTGGGCGCTGCCTTCTTGGCGGCGGCCTTTTTCTTGGGCGCTGCCTTCTTGGCGGCGGCCTTCTTCTTCGGCGCTGCTTTCTTCTTGGCGGCAGCCTTCTTCTTAGGCGCGGCCTTCTTCACCGCGGCCTTCTTCTTAGGCGCGGCCTTCTTTTTGGGAGCTGCTTTCTTTTTAGCTGGCATGAAGTATCACCTCCGTTCCGTAGTGGGCTTAAATTGCCGTAAAAAAAATCATGCGTTCTTTAGCGAAGGTTTTGTAAACGCATTCAATTTGAGCGCCTAGCACTTTTGTCAAAAAAGTGTGAACTTTTTTTTACGGTTTTTCGTTTCGTTCCGCCTTCGATTCGGTTCAAAACAACCGCGCGATGGCCAAAGAAAAAAAGATCACGCCGATGATGCAGCAGTATCGCCGCGTCCGTAGCGAGCTTCCCAAGGACGCGCTGCTGCTTTTCCGTCTCGGCGATTTCTACGAGATGTTCTTCGAAGACGCGCAGGAAGGCGCGAAGATCTTGAACGTCGCGTTGACCAAACGCGGCACGACGCCGATGTGCGGGATTCCCTACCACGCGGCGAACGGCTACATCGCGCGCATTCTAAAGGCCGGCCGCAAGGTCGCCATCTGCGACCAGGTGGAGGAGGCGAAACCCGGACAGCTCGTCAAGCGCGAGGTCACCCAGATCGTCAGCCCGGGCACGCACTTCGACGAGCGCATGCTCGTCGCCGAGCGCAACAACTTCCTCGCCGCCGTCTATCCCGCCGCCAAACGATTCGGCATCGCGATCGTCGATCTCACCACGGGCGACTTCAAGACGACGGAGGTGGAGGGGGACGCGGCGCTGCTGAGCGAACTGGAACGCGTGCGCCCCGCCGAGGTCGTGATTCCGGAGGAGGCGAACGCGCTGCGCGACCTGTTGGGCGCGCGTTACGGCATCATCAACGGCTACGACGACTGGGTGTTCGAGCCGGAGACCTCCGTCTACACCGTGCGCGAGCATTTCAAGGTGGCCTCGCTCGACGGCTTCGGCCTCAAGAACCGCGAAGCCGCAACCGGCGCGGCGGGCGGCGTCCTGCACTACCTCACCCGGCAACTGCGGCGCGATGTCGCGCACCTGACGCGGCTGTCCTTCTACCAGAGCGCGGACTACCTCGCGCTCGACACCACCTCGCTGCGCAACCTCGAGATCCTGGAACCGCTCAGCCGCGACGCGCCGAAGTCCGCCTCGCTGTTCGGCGCGCTGAACCGAACGGTCACGCCGATGGGCGCGCGCCGCCTGCGCGAATGGCTGACCCAACCGCTCTCGGAGGCCGCCGGCATCCGCGGGCGGCAGGAGGTCGTGCAGGCCTGGCTCGACAACGGCCGCCGCCTCGACCAGTTCCGCGAGCGGCTGGCGGAGGTGCGGGACCTTGAGCGCACCATCGGCCGCCTGAGCGTCGGCACGGGCAACGGGCGGGACCTGGTCACGCTCCGCCTGGCGCTGGAGCAGGTCCCCTTCATTCGCGGCGTCCTCAAGGATCTTCACCCGACCACCCGGCATCTGAACGAAACCTCCGATCTTGAGTTCAAGGATGCCGCCGAGAACGCCGCCGCCCTCGACGACAGCGACCACCGGCCCGCCCTGTTGCGCGAGCTCGAAGCCGGCCTCTCCAAGTTTCCCGAACTGGTCGACCTGATCCAGCGCGCCGTCGTGGAGGAGCCGCCGCTGACCCTGAAGGAAGGAGGGTTGATCGCCGAGGGCTTCGACGCGGAACTCGACGAGCTCAAGAGCGCCTCGCGCGACGGCAAGAACTGGATCGCCCGCATGCAGCAGGAGGAGATCGAGAAGACCGGCATCCCCTCGCTCAAGGTCAAGTACAACTCCGTCTTCGGCTACTTCATCGAGGTCACCCGGTCCAACCTGGACAAGGTCCCGGACAACTACGTCCGCAAGCAGACCATCGCCAACGGCGAGCGCTACATCACGCCCGAGCTGAAGGAGATCGAAAACAAGATCCTCGGCGCCGAGGAGCGCGGCGCGAAGCTCGAGTACGAACTGTTCCTCCGCGTGCGCGAGGCGGTCATCGCAAAGCTCCCCGAGATCCAGGAACTCGCCCGCGCGCTCTCCCAGCTCGACGCGCTCGGCTCCTTCGCCGAAACCGCGCGCCTGTTCGGTTACTGTTGTCCCGACGTGCGCGAGGAGGGCGTTCTCGACATCCGGGAGGGCCGGCATCCCATCCTCGACCAGAGCATGACCGAGGAGCGTTTCGTGCCGAACGACACGCGGCTCGACGCCGACGAGCAGCAGATCGCGATCATCACCGGCCCGAACATGGCGGGCAAAAGCACCTACATCCGCCAAGTCGCGCTGCTCACGCTGCTGGCGCACACCGGCTCCTTCGTTCCCGCGACCTCGGCGCGCATCGACCTCACCGACCGCATCTTCACCCGCATCGGCGCCAGCGACGACCTCTCGCGCGGCCAGTCGACCTTCATGGTCGAGATGAGCGAGACGGCGAACATCCTGAACAACGCCACGTCCCGCAGCCTGATCGTGCTCGACGAGATCGGCCGCGGCACCAGCACCTTTGACGGGCTGAGCCTGGCGTGGTCCATCGTGGAGCACCTGCACAACCAGATCGGGGCCAAGACGCTCTTCGCCACGCACTACCACGAACTCGCGGAACTTGCGGGCCGCCTCGTCCGCATCCGCAACTACAACGTCGCCGTGCGCGAATGGAACGAGGAGATCATCTTCCTGCGCAAGATCGTGGAGGGCGGCACCGACAAGAGTTACGGCATCCAGGTCGCGCGGCTCGCCGGCGTGCCGAAATCCGTGCTGGAGCGCGCGAAGGAGATCCTCGGCAACCTGGAGGAATCCGAGCTCACGCCGGAGGGCAAGCCGCGCCACACGCGCCGCCATCGCGCCGAGCGCGAGAAACTCAAGGAACTGCCGCCGTCCCCGCAGATGGACCTGTTTGCCTGAGGGGCGACTTTCACGGGAAGGCGGGGCGAGTTGTCCCCGCCGAGCCGTCACGAGCATGTCCCATGGCGGCTCACTGGGGACAGTTCACCCCACCTCTGACGAAGACGCGAGCGGACGCTTGGCGACGTTCCCGGCGGGCGCTAGCATGACGCCCCTTTATGACGACACTGGCTTGGATTGGCGTCGCATGCATCGCCCTGTTCATCATCGGGAAGATCCTGATGAGCGTCGGGAAGTTCTTCCTTTGGCTGCTGTTGGTCGCAGGCCTCGGCATCCTGGCCGTTGCGGGCGCCCAATACATGAACTGGATCTGACGCCGCATGAACCCTCCCAGCCCCAACGTCCGCGGATTGAGCTGAATTCGTGAAATCCCGGGGCAAGTCATCGCGAAACCTCCTCAACCGCCTGCGCGGTTACCTCATCGCCCACTGGGAAGGCTCGCTGCGCGTCCGCGAACGGCTCCGCTTCAGCGAGCCGGCGATCCACCTGATTCTCGCCGGCGTGGTCGGCGTGATCGGCGGGCTGACCAACTGGGTCTTCTACCTCTGCCTTGAGGCGGTGAAGCGCCTCGCCCTCGGGCGTTCCGGCGACCTGGTGGAGGTCGCGCAAGTGCTGGATCCCTGGCAGCGCGCGATGACCCCGATGCTCGGGGGGCTGCTGGCGGGCCTGACCCTGCATTGGGGCGCGCGCTTTGTGCGGGACAAGCGCAGCGCCAACTTCATGGAGGTGGTCGCCGCCGGCGACGGCAAGCTGCCGATGCGCGTGACGCTCACCCGGGGCCTTTCCTCGATGCTCAGCATCGGCAGCGGGGCCTCGATCGGCCGCGAGGGGGCCATCACGCAGCTGACGGCGATGTTTGCCTCCAAGCTGGGACAGGTGGCGAAATGGCAGCCCTACCGCCTGCGCCTGCTCGTCGCCTGCGGGACGGCCGCGGGCATGGCGGCGGCCTACAACGCGCCCATCGCGGGCTCCGTCTTCGCCGCGGCGATCGTGCTGGGCAACTTCTCGATGAACCTCTTCGGGCCGCTGGTCTTTTCGGCGGTGGTGGCGACCATCGTCTCCCGACACTTCTTCGGCATCGCCCCCTTCTACGTGGTGCCGCACTACGACTTCACGGAGCTGAGCCAGCTTCCCTGGTTTGTGGTTCTGGGGTTGTTTGCCGGCGCGGTCGGCGCGGTGTTCCTGCGGATGATGCACTACGCGGGCGTCTGGTTCAAAAGGCTGCCCGCCCCGGATTACGCGCGCATCGCCCTGGGCGGCCTGCTGGTGGGGTTGATCTCCATGCACTTCCCCCAGGTGTGGGGCAACGGCTACGGAGCGACGAACGAGATCATGACCGGCAACCTGACGCTGCTCGCGCTGCTGGCCCTGTTCGCCGCCAAACTGGTGGCAACGCTCTGTTCGGTGGGCAGCGGAACGGTCGGCGGGGTGTTCACGCCGACGCTGTTTGTCGGCGCCGCGGCGGGCGCCTTCATCGGAACGAGCCTGCATCAACTCGGCTTTGCGGACACGATCCCCACGGCCGCGTTCACGCTGGTTGGCATGGGCTCCGTTCTGGCGGCCACGCTGCACTCGCCCCTGCTGGCCATGATCATGGCCTTTGAGATCTCGGGGAATTACTCGCTCGTCCCGGCCCTGATGCTCGCCTGCGCGGTCTCCTCCATGATCGCCCGCTCCATCCATTCCGACTCCGTTTACACCGAGGCGCTCAGCCGCAAGGGCGTCGAGGATGACCGGGAAAGCGCGGAGCCCGGCGCAGCCAGCCAGCAGAAGGTCGGCGACCTGATGATCGACCCGGTCGCGCCGCTGCAGGAAAACGCCAAGCTGCGGCAGATCGCCAAGCGCTTCCTCACCTCGACCTTCAATTTTCTGCCGGTGGTCGACAAGGAGGGAAAACTGGTCGGCATTGTCGCGCTGCAGGACCTGAAGGAGCACCTGAGCGCGGCCGAGGAGCTGGGGTTTCACGCGGTGATCGCGATGGACGTCATGCGTCCGCACGCGCCCTGCCTGACGCCGAACCTGCGCCTTTCCGACGCCCTGCCCACCCTGCTGCAGAGCGAGCAACGGCACGTGCCGGTCGTCAACAACCGGCGGGAAGGCCGGCTGATCGGCGCCGTGGTCAAGGCCGATGCGCTGGGCATCCTCTCCGAGGCCATCGCGCAGGGAAGCTCCAAGTAGGCGGGGCGGGCGCGCGGTCCGCAAATATCTTGAAAACGCCCGACCCGGTCCGCAGGTTTCCGGGCTCCAATGTCCGCTTTCCCGCTCCATGCCGCCACGGTGTTTCTCGGCGCGTTCCTGCTGTTTCTCGTGCAGCCGATCATGGGGAAATTCATCCTCCCGTGGTTTGGCGGAGGCTCTTCCGTCTGGACGGCCTGCATGCTGTTCTTCCAACTGGCGCTGCTCGCGGGATACGGCTACGCGCACGGACTGGCCGGGCGGTTCTCCCCGCGCCGGCAGGCGACGATCCACGCGTGCCTGCTGCTGGCGGGACTGTGCTTCCTGCCGATCATTCCGGACGCCGCCTGGAAACCGAGCCCGGACAACGCGCAGGTCGGGCGAATCCTGCTGCTGCTGGCGGCGACGATCGGCGTTCCCTTCCTGGCCCTCGCGGCCACCGCGCCGCTGATGCAGGTCTGGTTTTCGATGACGCATCCCGGCCGGTCGCCGTACCGGCTCTACGCCCTGTCGAACGCCGGTTCGGTCGCCGCGCTGCTTCTGTATCCCTTCGCGGTGGAGCCGTTGCTGACGCGGCAGACGCAGTCGTGGCTGTGGTCGGGCGGGATGTGCCTGTTCGCCGCCGTCTGCGCGGGCTGCGCTCTCCGGCTCCCGCGGCCCGCCGCCCCCGTTCCGGGGAGGGCGCCCGATGAAGCTGGTCCGGTTCCCGACGGGGGCGATAACGGGGGCGGCTTCGGCGCCTGGCTGGGGCTATCCGCCTGCGGGTCTGTCATGCTGCTGGCCACCACCAGCGAGATCAGCCAGGACGTGGCCGTGACGCCCTACCTCTGGGTCCTGCCGCTTGGGATCTACCTGATCACCTTCATCCTGTGTTTCGACCACCCAAGGTGGTATTCACGACGGCTGCACGGCCCCGCGTTCCTCGCCGGCCTGCTCACCATCTGCCTCGCGCTCTTCTGGCGGAACTCCGTGGGGCTTTACTTCAAGACGGCCCTCTACGCGGCCACTCTCTTCTTCGGCTGCATGGTCTGCCACGGGGAACTCGTCCGGTTGAAACCCCGACTGGAACGGTTGACGGCCTATTACCTGACGATCTCCCTAGGCGGCGCGGCGGGCGGGCTGTTCGTCGCGCTGGTCGCGCCCGCCGTCTTCAACGACTATCACGAGTATCCGCTGTCCGTGTTGGCCTGCGCGGGAATCGTGGGCTGGCGCGCGCTTTCCCGCAGCGGGAAAGACACCGCGCGCCTCCCAAACCCCGCGCGCCTGGGGATGGCCGCAGCGATCGTCGCGTGCGCCGGCATCCTGATCTACGACGCCTGGATGTCGCGGCGGAATGCGGTCTTCGCCGAACGTAATTTCTACGGAGCCATCGCCATCCATGACATCGCGGCCAAGGGGGATATCGAAGCGGCGCGCTACCTGCAACACGACAACATCATCCACGGCTTCCAGGTCACGGCGCCGGAGAAACGCCGCGAGCCCACCGGCTACTACGGCGCGTCCAGCGGGGGCGGGGTCATGCTCGGCTCGTTCCGGACGGACAGGCCGCGGCGGGTCGGCATCGTGGGCATCGGGGTCGGAACCCTGGCGACCTACGGCAGGAAGGGGGACGTGTTCCGGCTCTATGAAATCGATCCGGCGGTGGTTGACGCGGCGACCCGCCAGTTCACCTTCATCGAGGACTCCCGGGCGGAAATCCGGATCGTCCAGGGCGACGCGCGGCTGATGCTGGAGAATGAGGAACCGCAAGACTTCGACGTGCTCGTGCTGGACGCCTTCACGAGCGACGCGGTGCCGGTGCACCTGCTGACGATCGAGGCGTTCGAGACCTACCGGCGCCATCTCAGCCCGGGCGGGGTCCTTGCGTTTCACCTGTCGTCGCAGCATCTGGACCTGACCAAGGTGGTCCGTTCGGCGGCGGAGCATCTGGACCTGCGGCATCTGCGTATGTTCGAACCGCCCCCGCGCGACAAGTGGTGGCTCTACGCTTCGGAATGGATGCTGGTCTCCACCGACGCCGTCCTGCTGGACCAACTGGCGCGATCGCACCCCTCCACGCGACGGGGCGGCTCCTCGCGGACCATCCGCGTGTGGACCGACGACTTCGCCTCGCTCCTCTCCGTCCTCAACTGAACCGCCATGACCGTTCGATTCGGGATCACAGCGGGCCTGGGGGCCTTCCTCCTCTTCCTGATCCAACCGCTTCTGGCGCGGTTCATCCTGCCTTGGTTCGGAGGCGGACCGTCGGTCTGGACGACCTGCATGCTGTTCTTTCAGACCGCCCTGCTGGCCGGCTACGCCTGGGCCCACGGTCTCGCGAGCAAGCTCTCCCCGCGGGCGCAGGTCACGGCGCACCTGGCCGCGCTGGCCCTGGCCCTCGTCTTCCTGCCGGCGATCCCGTCGGAGGCCTGGAAACCGACGGCAGCCGACGCGCCCGCCTGGCGGATCCTGCTGCTGCTGACCGCGACCATCGGCTGGCCGTTCGTCGTGTTGGCGGCCACGGCGCCCTTGTTGCAGCGATGGCTCTGCCGCTTCGAACCGGAGGAGGCCTCCTATCGGCTCTACGCCTGGTCCAACGGCGGTTCCATCCTGGCGCTGGCCGCGTATCCGTTCCTGGTCGAGCCGCTGCTTTCGAATCCTGCGCAGTCCCGGGCCTGGTCCGCGTTGTTCTTCGTCTTCGTCCTGGCCGTCGCCGCGATCGCCTGGCAGGTAAGGACGCAGGAGGAACCGCCCCATGCCGCCGGCGCGGGCTCCGGGGAGCCGACGCGGGCAACCTCAAAAGGGAGACCGCCGCTCTGGCTGGCGCTGGCCGCACTCGGTTCCGCGCTGCTGCTCTCCGCCACCAACAAGATCTGCCAGGATGTGGCCTCGACGCCAATGCTCTGGATCCTGCCGCTGGCGCTGTATCTCATCTCGTTCGTGGTGGTGTTTCACGATCCGAAGAACTACCAGCGCGTCATCTTCGTGTCGGGCTTCTTCCTGAGCCTGCTGGGGGTCGCGGCGGCGCTGTATCTTCGGAACGTGCTGGTCCTGACCCTGCAGGTATGGATCCACTGCTTTGCGCTGTTCTTCGGCTGCATGTGCTTTCATGGGGAACTCGCGCGCCTCAAACCCGGCGCGGACCGCCTGACTGCATTCTACCTCGCGCTGGCGGCGGGCGGGGCGCTGGGCGGGGCGGCGATCTCGCTGCTCGCGCCAGCGGTCCTCGATCATTACTACGAACTGCAACTGACCCTGCTGGCCGGGGCCGCGCTGCTGATGTTTGTCATCCGCCGCGACCCGCTGTCCCGGCTGAACCAAGGCAGCTACCGCGTGAATTGGGCATGGCTGGCCGCGACGCTCATGGTCGCGGCGCTGGCCTACCAACAGGAGTCCGCCTATTCACGGCGCGACGTGATCCACGCCGAACGCAATTTCTTCGGCTCCCTGATGATCCATGAGAAGGACAGGGACGACCCGGCTGAACATCGTCTGCTGCTACAACACGGGAACATCCTGCACGGCGCGCAATGGTTGGCCGATGACCTGCGGAACCGGCCGACCTCCTACTTCGGCGAGACCGGCGGCGGCGGAATCGCCTTCCGCGAAACGGAGGACCGCAATGCCCGCCGCATCGGCGTGATCGGCCTGGGCGCGGGGACCCTGGCGGTCTACGGGCGACCCGGCGACTCCATGCGCTTCTACGAAATTGATCCGGCGGTTGCCGCGGCCGCGACAAACCACTTCACCTTTTTGAAGGACTCGGCGGCGCTGATCGAGATCGTGCCGGGCGACGCGCGGCTGTCCCTGGAACGGGAGCCAAAGCAGGCCTACGACCTGCTGGTCTTGGACGCGTTCAGCAGCGACGCGATTCCGACGCATCTGCTGACGCGCGAGGCGTTCGAGCTTTACCTGTCCCACCTCGCGGAGGACGGCGTGATTGCGCTCCACCTTTCGAACCGGCACCTGGATCTCCCGCTGGTGGTCTGGGCGGCGGCCTACGAACTGCGACTGGAGACAGCGCTGATCGAGGACCTTCAGGATCGCAGGGACAGGAACGCGCCCAAAGAGGCCGAAGGAGCGCCAAAACCGAAGCGCACCCGACTCACCGGCTCGTCGACCTGGATGCTTCTCACGCGCGACGCGGCTTTCCTCCAGCGGCCGGCCATCCAGGAGGCCGCGCTGGAACCTGATGTGCTCCCGCAACGCATCCGCGTCTGGACGGACGATTACTCGGCCCTGTTCCCGGTGATGAGATAGACCTTGGAATCAGGACTGTTCGAACGGACAGAAATCCGAAAGGCTTGGTTCCACCGTGACGGACAACCGCCCCGCCAGCCGAAAAATTCCCGGCCCGCCGAATCTGGATCAAGCGCCTTCAACGCAAAGCGGTCGCGCGTGGGCGGGGATCGCGGCGCTGGCGTTGTGCGGCCTGCTGGCCGGCTGTCAGTCGCGCGCCGCCGTCAACGCCAAGGCCGCCGCCTCCCACGCGCATTGGGCAACGACGACGCTGGTCAAGACGACGCGCACGGCGGCGAACAAGACTGTTGATCTGGCCCGACGAGCAAGCCGCGAGATTCCTTCCTGGCACGAGGTGCGCACCGGCGAAACGCTCCTGAAGATCGCGGAACTCTACGGCATCCCTGCGGAGAGGCTGCGGATCATCAACGACCTCACCGAGCCGGTGCGGCTCCGTGTCGGCCAGAAACTGCGGCTCCGAAAATGAAGGGCTTACCGGTATGAGCCGCCGAATTTGCATTAGAGGTTGGGCAAACCGTTCCCAGTGAGCCGCGCGGGGGCATGCGCACGTTGGCTCATCAAGGACAATTCGCCCTGCCCGCACTGCGACTTTCGCGTCTGGAGGGTGTCAATACAGGTCATGCCAAGCCCTGTTCGCCTTTGCCTTGGCTTTGAATCCGCCGGCGGGTATCAAGACCACCGTCCATGAAACGAGTTTTCGTCGCCTCCTCCGCCGCCGTTCTCCTGCTGTTTTCCGCGCTGCAGCCCGCCGCCGCCGCGCCGCGGAAGAACGTCCTCTTCATCGCCGTCGACGACCTGACCGCCGCGCTGGGCTGCTACGGCGATCCGGTGGCGAAGACGCCGCACATCGACCGCCTCGCCCGGCAGGGGGTGCGTTTCGACCGCGCATATTGCCAGCTGCCATTGTGCAATCCGACCCGCGCCTCGATCATGACGGGGCTCCGCCCGGACGCGATCCGCGTCTACGATCTCGCGCGGCATTTCCGCGCGGAGAAGCCGAACGCCGTGACCTTGCCGGAACTGTTCCGGAAGAGCGGCTGGTTCACCGCCCGGGTGGGGAAGATCTACCACTACAACGTGCCGCGCGGCATCGGGACCAACGGCCTCGATGACGAGCCCTCGTGGGACCGCGTGGTCAATCCCAAGGGGCGCGACACCATGGAGGAGTTCCTGATCACGAACGCCGAGCCGCACCGGCCCATCAGCGGCGCGTTGAGCTGGCTGGCCGCCGAGGGGACGGACGAGGAGCAGACCGACGGCATGATCGCGACGGAGGCCATCAAACTCCTGCGCGCGAACAGGGACCGGCCGTTCTTTCTCGGCGTGGGCTTCTTCCGACCGCACACCCCCTACGTCGCGCCGAAGAAGTATTTCGACCTTTATCCGATGGAGAAGATCAAGATGCCCTTTGCGCCCTCGGACGACCGCGCCGACATTCCGCCACACGCCTTTGCGCACAACTGCCCGATTCCCAACTACGGCCTGGATGAACGGACCGTGCTGACCGCCAAGCAGGCCTACTACGCGTGCGTGTCGTTCGTGGACGCGCAGGTGGGCCGACTGCTGGCGGCATTGGACGAACTCGGCCTGGCCGAGAAGACCGCGATCGTCTTGTGGAGCGACCACGGCTACCACCTGGGAGAACATCAGGGAACCTGGCAGAAACGGACCTTGTTCGAGGAATCCTCCCGCTCGCCCTTGATCGTCTACGCGCCCGGCGCAAAAGGGAACGGGACGGCCTGCGAACGCGTGGTGGAGTTCGTGGACATCTACCCGACGGTGGCGGGGATCGCAGGGTTGCAGCCGCCGGCGGAACTGCACGGTCGCAACCTGGCTCCGCTGCTGCGCAATCCGAAGCGCGCGTGGGACAGCTCGGCGGTCACCCAGATCCTGCGGCCGGGATTCGGCATCCCCGTCATGGGCCGCAGCATCCGCACGGAGAAGTGGCGTTACACCGAATGGAACGAGGGCCAGGCCGGCCTGGAGCTTTACGACAAGGAGAAGGACCCCGGCGAATTCACCAACCTCGCTCTCGATCCCGCGATGAACGGCGTCATGGACGAACTGCGCCGCGAACTGACCGGAAAGGCCGAGGGATTGCCGCCCTCCTCGCCGGTGAATCCGAAAAAGCTGTAGGCGGCGGGGAACGGTGGCGTGACGGTGGGAATCTGCTGGCGAGACTGTCCTAAAACCCCGTGGCAGCCGACGTGAGAAGGCTCTGATCCTTGAATCCCTTCTTGGATGAGCCTCGTCACCTCGTCTGCTACCGATCAAGGAGACACTTGAGACAGTCTCTGTCTGCGAGCCTCGCCCTCAACGTTCAGGAAGCGCCGCCTGATTCCGCCCGATTAAGACGCCCCGCCCGTTTTTTTGGCGTGCCTTCACTCGCGGCGAGGGCATTCTCCGCGCAGTTCAATCCATGAAGAAGACCATCATCACCCTTGGTTTGTCGGCGTTGGCCGGCATCGCGGCGCACGCAGCGCAGTATGAAATCCTGTTCAACGGAAGGAGCCTCTCCGGCTGGAAGGGCCTCCCGGAATTCTGGTCCGTTCAGGGCGGGAACATCGTCGGTCAGACCACGGCGGAGAAACCGACCAAGGGGAACACCTTCCTGGTCTGGCAGGGCGGCGAGATCGGGGACTTCGAGTTCATCTGCAAGACCCGGTTCGAGGGCAACAACTCCGGCGTGCAGTATCGCAGCAAACTCTCACGGCCCGAGACCTTCGGCGTGAGCGGCTACCAGGCCGACCTGCATCCGTCGCAGAACTACTTCGGCATGCTCTATGGCGAGGGGCTGGGACGCGGGGTCATGGCCGAGCGGGGACAGAAGGTCGTCTTCGGCGCCGACGGCAAGAAGCAGGTCGCCGGAAAAGTCGGCAACGCCGCCAAACTCGTCGCCACGGAGTGGAACGTCCTGCGCATCGTGGCGGTGGGCAACCGCATGATTCACCAGGTCAACGGCGTCACCACCTGCGACATCACGGACAACGACCCGCGGAAGCTCACGCGCGGCATCCTGGCCCTGCAGCTCCACGCCGGCCCGCCGATGAAAGCTGAATTCCGCGACCTGCGCCTGCGCCAACTCAAGGGCGCGGAGGCGCGGGCCGTCCTGAACGAGGCGGCCAACAGCGTCGCCCCCGAGGTAAAGAAGGCGGAGGCTCCGGATGCTCCATCGACGGGCAACGCCGCGTGGCTGGAAGGCAAGCCGACGCCGCAGTGGATCTGGACGGAGCAGTCCGGCAACGGGCAGAAGCTATGGTTCCGCAAGTCCTTCGACCTGCCGGGCAAACCGAAGTCGGCCAAGGTCTACGCGACCTGTGACAACAAGCTGAAACTCTGGATCAACGGCAAACACGTCGGCGACAGCCGCGACTGGCCCTATCCCGTCGAGAGGGATGTGACCGCCCTGTTGAAGGACGGCGCCAACGTGATCGCCGCCGAGGGACAGAACGATGGCGGCGTCGCGGCCTTTGTCCTCAATCTATCGATCACGACGAGCGACAACCAGGCGATCAAGGTCGTCACCGACAGTTCCTGGAAACTGGCCGAAAAAGCGCCGACGGGTTGGGAACAGCCGGGCTTCGACGACGCTTCATGGAAGACCAAGGTCGCGAGTCGCGGCCCGATCGGGAAGGCTCCCTGGGGCATTCCCAACTACACCAGCAGCCGGCAGCAGGACGGCCCGGGCAAGGCCGACCCCCTCGATCCCAAGAACATCTCCGCCGCGCCCGGCTTCGTCGTCGAGCACGTCTACACCGTGCCCAAGGAAAGCCAGGGCAGTTGGGTATCCTTGACCACCGATCCGAAAGGCCGTTTCTACGCGAGCGACCAGAGCGACAAGGGCCTGTTCCGCATCACTGTCGGCGAGGACGGCAAGGGGAAGGTGGAGGACGTGAAGGTCAAGCTGCCGGACCGCAACTCGCGGATCTCCGGAGCGCAGGGATTGCTGTGGGCCTTCGATGCGCTTTGGTTTCACCGCAGCGGCGACCACCTCTACCGGTTGACGGACACGAACGGCGACGACCAGCTCGACAAGGCGGAGGCCATCCCCAGCGAGCGCGGCGGCGGCGAACACGGCAACCACGGCCTGATCCTCACCGAGGACGGCAAGGCCATCTACATGGACGGCGGCAACCACGCCAACCTCGCGCCGCTGGCGTCCTCGGCCGTCCAGACCTGGAAGGAAGACCTGCTGCTCCCGCGCATGTGGGACGCGAACGGCCACGCGCGCGGGCGACTCGCCCCCGGCGGCTGGGTGACGCGCCTGGACCCGAAGACCCTCAAGCAGCATCTCGTCTCCTCCGGCTATCGCAACCAGTACGACATCACGCTCAACCGCGCCGGCGAGATGTTCACCTACGACGCCGACATGGAATGGGACATGGGCGCGCCCTGGTATCGTCCCACCCGGATCAATCACGTTGTCAGCGGTTCGGACTACGGCTGGCGCAGCGGCTCCGGCAAGTGGCCGGCCTATTACGAGGACAGCCTGCCGCCCGCGCTGGACATCGGTCCCGGCTCGCCGACCGGCGTCGTCTCGGGCAAGGGCGCAAACTTCCCCGCGAAGTATCAGGACGCCGTCTTCGCGCTCGACTGGACCTACGGCACGATCCACGCGATCCACCTTACGCCCAAGGGAGCCAGCTATTCCGGCGAGCGGGAGGACTTCGTGTTCGGGACGCCGCTCCCCGTGACGGACGCCGCCATCGGCGCGGACGGCCTGCTTTACTTCACCGTCGGCGGACGGGGGGCGGCCTCGGCGATGTTCCGCGTGCGCTACGTCGGAAGCGAATCCACCGCCCCAACCCGCGACGTCGATCCCCCGAAAGCCGTCGCCGCCCGCAAGCTGCGCCGCAGCCTCGAACGCTTCCACGGCCGGCAACACCCGGCCGCCGTCAAGGAAGCCTGGCCGCATCTCGCCAGCGCGGATCGCTTCATCCGCAATGCGGCGCGCGTGGCGATCGAATCCCAGCCGGTCGGACAATGGGCGGAGAAGGCGACGCAGGCTTCCGATCCGCAGACCCGCATCACCGGAATTGTCGCCTTGGCGCGCATGGGCGAGGAAAGCCATCGCGCAGCGGCGATCCGCTCGCTGCTGGAACTCGATCCCGCCAAATTGAACGAAGGACAGTTCCTCGGCCTGCTGCGCGCCTACGCCCTCAGCTTCATCCGCCTCGGCAAACCAACCGACCGCGAGCGCGGGCAGGTCATCGCCGAACTGGATCCCTTCCTCCCCGCGAAGAGCGCCGATGTGGACACCGAGCTTATCCGCGTCCTCACCTACCTCCGCACGCCAAGCGTCATCAGCAAGGCCATGAGGCTCATCGCCTCGCGCGGCAAACCCGAATTGCCGGACTGGGCGGAGCTGGCCAGCCGCAACCAGGGCTACGGCGGCAGCGTCATGCGCATGCTCGACAACCATCCGCCCAGCCGCGAACTGAACTGGGCCTTCATGCTGCGCAACCTCAAGACCGGCTGGACCCTGCAGCAGCGACGCGACTACTTCGCCTTCCTGAACGTCGCGGCCAAGACCTCCGGCGGCAACAGCTTCCCCGGCTTCATGACGAACATCCGTGAGGAAGCCCTCGCCAACTGCACGGACACCGAGCGCGCCGCCCTCGCCGACATCACCGGCGAGGACTTCAATCCGGTCCCCGACTTCGCCATCGAGCCGCCCAAGGGCCCTGGCCAGGAATGGACTGTCGGCGCCGCCCTGGGAGCCGCGCGCGGCAAGCCCGACTTCGAGCGGGGCCGCGGCCTCTACTTCGCGGTCGGTTGCGGCGCGTGCCATCGGCTGTCCGGCCTCGGCGGCGCCATCGGTCCGGACCTGACCAGCATTCCGCACAAGTTTGACGAGCGTTACCTCGTCGAGGCGATCGTCGATCCGAGCAAGGACATCTCCGACCAGTTCGGCTCCTCCGTCGTCACGCTGAAGGACGGCGGAACCGAGACCGGGCTCGTCATCGAGGATGGCGACAAGATCCGGCTCTACCCGCCCGACGTGAAGGCCGAGCCAACCATCATCGCCCGCAAGAACATCAAGAGCATCGGCCAATCGCCCGTCTCCCCAATGCCCCCGGGGTTGTTGAACATCCTCAACGCCGAGGAAGTCCGCGACCTCGTCGCCTACCTCATGGCCGGCGGGAATCCGAAGGATCGGAGGTATCGGCGGTAGGGGGCGGCCCTGCCTTCCTCGGTAGGGACCGTCCGCCGAAAGGTCCCACTTGCCGCGGAGAACCGGCCGTGGGTTGGGATGCCGGAGACAGGATCGGCGGACAAGTGTTAAGGCGATTGGTCGCGCAAGGTCTCGTCCCTCCGGGAGTTGAAGTGGGACGCCTGCGGCGAGGCGTCCTTACCTTGAGGCGGTAGACCTTTCGCCGAAAGTTCCCACTTCAAAGCCCTGGGTTGAAAGGGCGGCGAAAACCACGAGAAAGGGGACTGTCGCCCGGGAGGGCGTGCAAGTTCGACTCATGCCCAAGCCCCACCGGGCCTTTGGATTCCGTGGTTGGAACGTGCGCTCTCGCTGTTTCGCGGATAGAAACGTTCTCGTGCTTGGAAACCCGTTCTGACAATCATCCCGCCTTGCATCGTCATCGGAACCCATGATCCGCCCGTTCTTCATCCTGACCGCCATCCTTGCCGCGGCTGCCGCCGCCCCGGCGGCCGAGCCTTACGAGGCGTTCATGAAGAAGCACTGCGTCCGCTGTCACGGACCGGAGAAGGCGAAGCGCGACCTGCGGATCGACACGTTGTCGCGGGATTTCCGGGCCGGCGTGGACGGGCATCTCTGGGCGGAGATCGTGGAGCGCATCAACTCCGGGGAAATGCCGCCGGGAGATGAGCCGCAGCCGACCGAGGGCGAGATCGAGGGCGCGGTCACGCAGCTTAATTCGCTGATCCGCGAGGGTCGCGCGGCGCGGATGGCTGCGCGTCCGCCAGTGGCCCATTACCGGCTCAGCCGGCACGAGTACCAGAACACCGTCTACGATCTGCTGGGCGTGCGCTACGACGCCGCCAAACCGGGCGAACTGAATGCGGACACGCTGTGGCACGGCTACGAGCGCATCGGCTCGCAGTTGACGCTCTCGCCCTCGCATGTGGAGCGTTACTACCGCGCGGCCGAGATCGTGCTTTCGCGCGCTTTCCCCAGGAAACCGACCGAGGCGCGCAAGGTCCGCAAGACGGCGGCCGATCTGCGCTATGGCGGCGGCAGGATGCAACAGGAATACCTCGACCGTTTCGGGATCAAGCGTCCGCTGCGGATGCTGCTTTTTCCGGGGCGTCTGCAGCAGGCGTTCCGGGACCACTGGTTCGGCCGCACGGGGCCGGAACACAGCGGGCTTTACCGGTGCCGCATGCAGGTCAGCGGCATCCGGCCGCCGGGAGGGCAGGCGCCGCACCTGCGGATCGGCAAGCGCCTGGCGGAGGATTCCAACGAGGGCCTGATCGAGTTGGACATCCTCGCGCCCGAGGACGAGCCGGAGATTGTCGAGTTTGACGCGTTCCTGGAGATGCCGACCCAGTTGGACTTCCGGGTCGTGGTTTCCGACATCATCGATCGCCGCAAGGGCGCGCACTATCGCAACGCTCTTTCCAAGCCGGAGTATGTCTTCACCCACAGCAGCGAAACGCGGCTGCTCAATCCCGTCGCGCCCAAGATGTTCGACGAAGAGGGCAACGGAATCTTCTCCACCGTGTTGCTGGACTGGATCGAATGGGAGGGCCCGCTGGAAAGCGACGCCGAACGCGCCACGCGCGAAGGCCTGCTGCCGCCCGACGACGCGACGGCCGAGGTTGTCGCGGAACATCTGAAGCGCTTCGCGGAACGCGCCTGGCGTCGGCCCGTTTCGCCGCAGGAACTCAAATCCTACCTCAACGCCTACGCGACCGAACGCGCGGCGGGCGAGGACGTCTTCAATGCCTACCAGGCGGCGTTGCTCGGCGTCCTGACCTCGCGGCATTTCACCTACCTGGTGGAGGGCGGCGTCGAACCGCGGGAATCGCTCAACGACGCGGAACTCGCCTCGCGCCTGTCCTATTTCCTCTGGAGTTCCATGCCGGACCGGGCGCTTTTGGACGCGACCAGGCAAGGCGGGTTGACCGAAGGCGGCAAGGGGCTCGCGGCGCAGGTCGATCGCATGCTCGCCAATTCGAAGATCGACCGCTTCATCGACGACTTCCCGCGCCAATGGCTGCAACTGCATCGCCTGGGGATGTTTCCGCCGGACGACAAGCTCTACCCGGACTACGAAGTCTGGCTGGAGGCGAGCATGCGCGGGGAGGCGGTCGGGTTCTTTCGCGAGGTGTTCGGCGGCAACCTGCCCATCGACACTTTTCTCCAATCGGACTGGACGGTGGCCAATCCCCGTCTCTGCGAGTTCTATGGCCTGCCTGAGCCGAAGTCCTCAGGCTTCCAGCGCGTCGCGCTGAAACCGGACGACCATCGCGGAGGTCTGCTGACCATGGGCGCGATCCTGGGCCTGACCTCCGACGGCACACGACACCGCCCGGTCCATCGCGGCGTCTGGATCAGCGAGGCCATCTTCGGGAAGCCGCCGCCGCCGCCGCCGGCCAATGTCGACCCCATCGAGCCGAACCCGCCGGACAGCCCGAAGTCGACGATCCGGCAGAAACTGGAGGCGCACAACCACGACCCGAACTGCGCGGCCTGCCACCGCAACATCGATCCGCTCGGCCTGGCCTTCGACCAATACGACGCCATCGGCCAATGGCGAACCCATGAACGCGTCGAGCAGGGAACAGGCGCCAACCCGCCGGTCAATCCGCGCGGCCACCTGCCCGACGGGCGCGCCTTCGCCGACGCGAGGCAATTCAAGCAGTTGCTGCTCGCCGACCGGGACCCGTTCCTTCACGCCTTTGTGGAGCACCTCTGCACCTACGCCCTCCGCCGCGTGCTCACCATCGACGACCGTGAAGACATCCAGTCCATCGCGGACGAGGCGAAACGCAAGGACTACAAACTCAGGGACATTGTCCGGGCCGTCGCCCTGTCGGAGTTAATAAGAAAGCGGTAGAGACGTATGAGTTTGACGTTGCTCACGGCTACCCCCCTCACCCCGGCCCTCTCCCTCGAGGGAGAGGGAGTTCGCGCGGTCCCTACGATGATCTTACAAATGCCCACGCAGCGTGAAATCGGCAGGCTTCCCTCTCCTGGGGGGAGAGGGATTGCCTGCCACGCCGAAGCCTGGCGAAGGCGAGAGGGTGAGGGCGCTTCGTTGTCCGCAACGGCATACGGCTTTCAAGTTGCCCCAACGCCTCTCCACGCGTTCACTCCAACTCTCCAGTTCTCCAACACTCCAGTTCCCCTCCCCCTCCCATGAGCAACCTCCAGACCCAATCCTGGCTGATCGACCGCCGCCACGCGCTGAAGGCGTTGGGCAGCTTCATCGCCCTGCCGATGCTCGACTGCATGCGGCCGCTGCGGGCCGCCGAGCCCGTCACGCCGAAGCGCAGCGCCTTCATCTACATCCCCAATGGCGTCAACACGCTCGATTACCAGATCACGACCCAGGGCGCGGACTACAGATTCTCCCGCACGCTCAAGCCGCTGGAGAAACATCGCGATGCCGTCACGCCCATCAGCGGATTGCATCACCCGGGCGGCCTTGGCCACCATCACAACTGCCAGAAGATCTGGCTGACCGGCGGCCAACTCGGCCCCTCGGACCGCAACACCATTTCGGTCGACCAACGGATGGCCGAGGTCACCGCGCCGCACACGCGCTTCCATTCCCTGGAGGTTTCGAACAAGGGCGAATCCCTGGCCTGGACCGCCGATGGCATCCGCCTTCCCGGCATGAGCCGCTGCCGACAGATCTTCGCGCATCTGTTCGAGGAACCGAAGGACGGGACGGGCGCCCAACGTCGCGCGCTTCGCCGCAAGGCCAGCGTCCTCGACGCCAACCTCGAGGAGGTCCGCCGCTTGGAGAAGAAGCTCGGCGCGGAGGACAAGGGGCGCCTGGAGCAATACCTGACCTCCGTCCGCGAGACCGAGATCCGCACCGAGCGCGCCGACGCCTGGCTCGATGTGCCGCGTCCGGAGATCGCCGCGGCCGACCGCAAGCGCGCCGACCGCGACGTTCCCCAGACCAAGGCGGGCGACTACTTCCGCACGATGTACGACCTGATCGTGCTGGCCTTCCAGACCGACGCCACACGCGTCGCCACCTTCAGCAGCGGCCTGGAGGGCCAGGGCATTCCCATTCCCGAACTGGGCATCTCGCAGACGCGCCACGCCCTCAGCCATCACAACGGCGATCCGGGCCACATGGAGAAGCTCACCCAGAGCGACACCTTCGCCGTCGAGCAGTTCAGCTACTTCCTCAGCCGATTGGCGGAAACAAAGGACCTCAACGGCAGGCCCCTGCTCGGCACCACCATGGCGCTGTTCGGCAGCGGCATGGCCTACGGCCATAGCCACGGCAACGCCAACCTACCGCTCGTCCTCGCCGGCGGATCAGGCCTCGGAATCAAGCACGGCCGCCACATCGATCTCAACCAGGGCCACTTCGCCGGCTACAACCTCGACGATCATCGTGGGCACTATCAGCTCTGTAGCCGCCCGGCGAACGCCGAAGCGCACATGAGCAATCTCCTCCTCGCCATGGCGCAGAAAATGGGGGTCGAGAGCGACCGCTTCGGCGACAGCAACCGCAACCTGGATCTGGGATGAAGGGACCTTCGTCTGGAAATGGCAAAAGGATGAGGCAGCGAACAGCGAGGCCATATATGTTTGCCCTCCATTTCTTTGCCATTTCTCTTTTGGCGCCCGCATTCTTCTGTCTGGCCGCCGACGCCCCTTTCCGCCCCGAGCCGGGAAAATTCCCGCCCCTCGCCGAGGCGGCCTCCCATCGTGGCGAGCTTGTCTTCGTCGATCACGTGAACCGTCGTGGCAGCCTACGGCTGAACGTGGACGGCCATTTCCGGGAAACGCCGCCACATCATTTCGCCATGCTGCCCTACGGCGTGATCCGCTATCGCGGCGCGCCCGCCGAACTGCGCGACATCCCGATCGGCACGGTTCTCTATGGCCGCTTCTTCCTGCCGCCCGATCCCGAAACCTCCGCCGTCCCGGTCGTGAAGAACGCCAAGCCCGGACAGCCGACCGAAACCCACGCGATCCTGTTGGAGGACGGCCCCAGCCTCTGCCTGCGCGAAGGCAAGGCCTGGAAATTGAAGGAGGTCGAGATCAACGGGACGGAAGGCCAACTTACCGTCAGCCTCGAAAGGCCGGAAGGCGGCGACGGTCTCGGCGGTGAGCACAAGGCGACCCTCGACCGTTCCACCCGCATCTGGCGCGGACGCGAGCTGCTCGGCCTCGACGATCTGATCGCCGACAAGACCTGGCCCTCATCCGGAAAGATGACGTTCGACGACCAACCCGTTCAGCTCAGCCTCACCTGGCATCCGCGCTACCTCTACCAGCAATTCCACGTCGCCGACATCTGGCTGGATGAAGCCGCGATGGCCGTCGCCACAGAGCGTCAACGCCGGGTCCACATCCGTCACATTCGCCATCGCTGGCTGCCCGCGTGGGTGGACTCGGTGGAGCACGGGAAGTTCGGCGAAGCCACCGTGACGGCGACCCTGTTCGGCGGCACCGACGAATCGCTCTACGCCGACTTCAAGCCCGGCGTCGGCGGCCAGATGGCGGTCTCCGAGGACACCCTCCGCACCTACTGGCCCGACCACGACGGCATGGAGGGCAGGATCGAATCCGTGGAAAGAAGCGGGGGAGAACCGCCCCTCGGCAGCAGCGGAATCCGGATCCGGTTCTCCATGAACCTCGTCCTGGAAGGCTTCCGCCCCGGCCGCATCGTCCGCATCCGACCGAACAACTGGCCCCGCGTGAAGCCGCCGAAGGAGGAACTGATCGACGGCCTCGAATCCCGCTGGCCGAGTCCGGATGTGTTCAACCGGTGAAGCGCTCGCCGTCGGGTAGCAGACGAGGTGACGAGGCTCATTTATCAAGGGCTCACGAAGGAGAATGAGCCTTCTCACGTCGGCTGCTACAGGGTTTTTAAACAGCCTCCGAGCCTGTGCCTTCACCGCCGCGGCTTCGCCTTCTCAATGACGAATTCCAGGATGACCTTCGCGTCGTCGTAGTTGGTCGAATGTCCCGTTTCTTCACGGTGAATCAGCAGCACATCGCGGCCCTGCTTCCGCAACGCCTCGGCCAGGCGCGCCACGCTTTCCGGGGGCACGACGCGGTCCCTGCCTCCTGTGGTCAGGCCGACAGGCATGGTGAGTCGACCGCTGTTCAGCTCGGCGCTGCGTTTCCGGTATTCCTCTGGAACGTCGCTCTTGTCGCCGCCGAAAGAAGCCGCGATGGCGTCCTGAAACCTGGCATACTCGACATGGTTGGCCGTGCCGTTCATCGCCGCGACGCCGGCAACCAGGTCGGGGTGAAGCGCGGCAAAGGTCAGGCTGGAGGAGCCGCCCATGGATCCGCCGCAGAGGAACACGCGCCGGATGCGATGCCGGCGCTTCAGCTCGGCGATGATCTGCACGACGTCAGCTTCCGCCTTGGGCCCCATCCACGAGGTCTTCGCGCGGTAGTCCGGGGAGACGTAGATCATGTTGCGCGCCGCCGCCACGTCCCGCGCGGCCCGACATTCGGGACGCGGATCGCGGACAAACTGCCAGCGGTCCGAGCCATGGCCGTGCAACGCGATGAGCAGGTCGTGGGGTTGGTTCGGGCGGAAACCAACAGGAAACATCAGTATGTAGCGCTGTGCGGAGCCGTCGCAGGAGGCGGTGAAAGAAACGTCGTGGGTCCGCCCTTGGCCATCGTCGGCGGCAACCGCGCCGAGGATGCCTTGGAGCGCCAACAGGAATGAAAGAACGCGCTTCATCGTTCGACGCCGACGCCAAGGAAACCTACCTGCCTTTCGAAACCTCCAGCGGCGCGGCGCCGGCCCATTTGCCGCACTCGGGCATGTGGTACATCGAGAAGGAGGTCTGGAGGGGGTAGTTGCAGACACAGCCGGTGGAGAAGCACGGGACGTTCAACAGGCCGCCGGCCGCCACAAGACTGTTGCTGCAGCCGGACCGCAGGTTGCGCAGGCTGAACTGCTGCCCCTTGCTCAGATCGACGTAGGCGGCGCTCTTGTAGCGCAGGAACAACAGGCTGTCGCTGCCCACGGTGTAGTTGCAGGCGCCCCGCTTGAACAGCGGCTTGTCGGTCAGCAGTTTGCCGGTGTCCACCTCGTAGCGATGGCCGGACTGGTTGATGAAATCGTAGTCGCCCAGGATCAGCGGCTGGATGCCGGCGCGTTCGGAATGCCACTTCTCCTCGCCGGTCTCCGCGACCAGGGCGCGCATCTCGCCCGACTTGCCGGTGAGGAGCAGTCCGTGCCGGGCGTTGAAGGCGGCCCAGTCATCGTAGGGCCGGATGGCCAGCGGACCGCGCTCGGTCATCATGCGGTGGCTGTAGTTGTAGCTCTTCCGCCAGTGAACCTCACCAGTCCTGGCGTCCAAGGCGAGCATCTCGCTCTCGTAGGCGTCCCTGCCCTCGCCGCGGCGCTTCAGATTATCCGTCACCGCCGCCGAGAGGGAATCGCAGGCAAACACCATGCCGCCGCCGATGACGACCGAGTGCAGGTTGAAACGGTGTTTCGCCTCGCGCGTCCAGAGCTGCCGCCCGCTTTTCCGGTCCAGCGCCGCCAATACGCGGCCGTCCCAGAGGCCGTGATCCATCGCGGAATGGCTGTGTTCGTTCTCCGGCAAATTGAAACCGATGGCGATCAACAGCAGTTCCTCCGTCGCCCGGACCGCCACCACGCCTGGTTTGTCCCCATCCGGAACTTCCAACCCGATCGGCAGGGTCCGGCGCGTCGCGCCCGTGTCGGGATCGAGGACCTCGCAATTCAATCCGCTCGCCACATACACCGCGTCGGGAAACGTGACCAGGCGCACGATCGACGAATCCGTGGCGCGTTTCCACAACAGTCGCCCCGTGTAGATGTCGATGGCCTTCAACTCCTTCTCCGCGTCGTCAAAGGCCACCAGGCGACCGGCCGCAACCTCGGGCTTCACGCCCCGGCCGTAGTCCTTGCGCTTCTCGTAGCCGTGATCCGGTCCGTCGCCGTACCAGAGAATGCCCAGTGGCGCCTGCACCCGTTGATCGGTGGAAAAGTAGACCCGGGCGGCGTCGCCCGATTCGTGGGTCCAGTCCGCGGCTCCGGCCAACGCTCCGTCTCTCTGGACGCCGGTCAGGTTCTCCTTCTGCCAGATCGCGGCGCCGGGAAAATCTGCCCCCGACAGCGCGTCGCCATTCCAGGTGGCGTCGAAGGCCAGCAGGATTCCGCCATAGGGTCGCAGCGACGGATAGAGATCAACCGGCGTGACCGCTCCCTCCTCAAACGAGGTCTCGGACGCGATCAGGCTGGCGAGGTAGGGCGGCAGTTTCACCGTCTTCGGATCCGCAACGATGGCTTCGAACCGCTTCCCGTAAACTCCCGCCGAAGTGAACCGCCGGCGCAGGGAGTCGACCGTCGCGGCATCCTTGTCCACGGCGATCACCTTCATGTCGGAACGCGTCAACAATTCCTCGACCAGGCGTCCCGTTTTCAAGCCGACGACGAGCGCGTAGCCGCCGCCCGCGCGCGCGGCATCCAGCGCCCGCTGCGCCTGTCGGCCGATCTCGTCGTCCCGACCGGTCAGGGGAATCTCCGATCGCGCGATCTGATGTTCGGCAACGGACTCCTGTTTCCGAGCGCCGTAGCAGAGCAGCTTGCCGTCATCCTGCACGACGAACAACCGGCCGTCGGCGACCAGCATGGAGCTGGGCGTCCCCGCCAGGTCTTTCTTCCAGGCGATCGTCGGTTGCGCCTCTCCGCCCGTTGCGTTGATCGCAAACAAGGCGTTGTCGACGTGCGTGTAGATTCGTCGGCCAGCCTTGACGATCACGCGCGTGGAGGTCTTTCCGCCCTTGGCCAGTTGAACGGGTTGCCACAAAGGCGGCGCGTCCCAACGGGCGGGGTGGATCGTCTGGTCGCCGCTTTTCTTCTCGTAGAGCGACGTTGCGGCCTTCGCGATGTTCCAACCATGCAGGCTGCCGCTGCCCATGCCCCAGGCGATCCCGCCCTCGAAGATGGATCGGTGGTCGCAGGCGGCCATGAACTTGTAGGGATAGAACGGGCCTTCGAAGAGGTCGCGCTGATTGCTCCAGCCGTTGGGGGCCTTGTCGCCGGCCGAGGCCCAGCGGTCGCCCACCTCCCGTCCGTCCTTGAGACTCACCACGCCCTCTTCGCCAACGAAGAGCAGGCTGCCATTGGACGTGACCCGTGAATCCCCATGCCGGTAGCCCTGCACAAAGTAAAGCAGCTCACCGGTCTGGGGATTGAAACGCGCCGGCATGGAACGTCCGTTCGGAACCACCACCTTGCCGTCGGCAAACAAACAATAGCCCTGTGGCGACAGCGCCGCCTCCTCGAGCAGGTTGTGATCGAGCCGCACCTTCGACAGGTAGTTGATGTCGCCGTTGACCCACTTCACCCCGCCCGTGTCGGCGTCCACCGCCTTCAAGAACACGCCCATCGACGGCCAGATGCCCGCGCCGAAATAGACGATGCCATCCCGGATCACCGGCCCGCCGCGAACCGGCCACAACGACACCAGGCGGTTGTTCCCCAGCTGCCGATAATCGCCGCGTTCGTCCGGCGCGCCGCGGACCTTCCACCGCAGCTTTCCCTTCGCCCCATCCAGCGAATACAGGAAGCCGTCGTCCGAGCCAAAACAGACCGTGTCCCGCCACGCCACCGGGGCCAGGCGCACCGGGCCGTCGCTGTAAAACCGCCAGAGTTCGCTTCCCGACTCCGTGTCGATCGCCCGCAGGCTGCCGTCCACCGAGGAGCCGACGAAGAGGCGCTTGCCCAAAACGACCGGCTCGATCGAGGCGTCGAACTGCAGCCGCGTCTCGTTCGGCCAGGCCACGCTCGACGGCGGCAGTTCGCGGGTCCACTGCAGATGAAGCTCATCCGCCAGTTCCTCCGGCGTCGTTCCGCTGCGCAGAACGTCATGCCGCCACATCGGCCAGTCGCCGGCGGACGCTGAGAGGATGGTGAAACAGACCGCAGCAACCGCGGCGCCGACTCGGGAAAGGGGCTTCATGCTCCGTCCGTTCTCTCATTGCTCCCCGGACATTGCAAACCTCTCCGCCGTGACGATGAATCAACGATAGACCACCACCAACAGAACCACGGCCTCGCCGCGTCCCCCGTTGACAATGGCATGAGCCTGATCCGCCCGATAATTCGCGGAATCCCCCTTGTTCAGCGCTTCGGCATCGCCGCCGGATTCAACCTGGATTCTCCCCCGTTCCACGGTGACGAATTCGCGGGCGCCTTCGAAGTGCGCGCTGCTGCGGAGCGCGCCGCCTTCTTTCAGACGAACTTCATAAAACTCCACGTCCTTTTCCAGATCCAGCGGCGACAACGTGCGAATGTTGCAATCCTTGTCCGACCGGTAATGGTACATCCGGTCATCGGACCGGACGACGCGAATGGACGACGCCGCTTCCGGGTCCTCCACGAGATCGGCCAGGGTCATCCCTAATGCCTGGGCGATCCGGAACGCCACGGCGATCGTGGGATTCGCGTTGTTCCGTTCGATCTGGCTCAGCATGGATCGACTGACTCCCGAAGCCCGGGCCAACTGGTCCAGGGACCAGTCGTTGGCCGCGCGCAACTCCTTCACCCGGCTGCCAAACCGCCCGCTGATCGCCTCGTCGCTGACCGCGGTCGCCGCTCTTCTTCTCTTCGTCGCCATGCTTGTTCAATTTATTGAATCTATTTCTTGCATAATGGAAACCGTGTTCCACTATAGTGAACAAGATTCCGTTTTACTGGATTTCTCTCAAATAGCAACCGATCAATGAAAGCCTTGGTAAAAAGCAAGTCCGAGCCGGGTCTCTGGCTGGAGGATGTTCCGGAGCCCGCACCGGGCGTCAACGACGTGAAGATCCGGATCCACAAGACGGGGATCTGCGGCACGGATCTGCATATCTACAAGTGGGATCCCTGGGCGCAGGGGGCCGTGCCCGTGCCCCTGGTCGTGGGCCACGAGTTTGTCGGAGAAATCGTGGAGGTCGGCTCCAACGTGAAGGACTTTTTCCCCGGCCAGATCGTGAGCGGAGAGGGACATGTGGTCTGCGGCCACTGTCGCAACTGCCTGGCCGGGCGCCGTCACCTCTGCGCCGGCACCAAGGGCATCGGCGTGAACCGTCCCGGCGCCTTCGCCGAATACATCGCGCTTCCGCAGACCAACGTGTGGGTTCATTCCGAGGGGATCGACTCCGATATCGCCTCGATTTTCGATCCGTTCGGCAATGCCGTTCACACCGCCCTTTCCTTTCCGGTGCTGGGCGAGGACGTCCTGGTCACCGGCGCCGGGCCGATCGGCATCATGGGCGCCGCAATCGCCAAGTATGCCGGCGCCAGGTACGTGGTCATCACCGACGTAAACCCCTACCGTCTTGAGCTCGCGAAGACGATGGGGGTCACGCTCGCCGTGGACCCGCGCGAACGGTCTTTGAAGGAGGTGCAGCAGGAACTCGGCATGGCGGAGGGCTTCGACGTCGGGTTGGAAATGTCCGGCAATCCCGCCGCGTTCAACGACATGCTCGACAACATGGCGCACGGCGGAAAGATCGCCATGCTCGGCATCCCCGAAAAGGAGATGTCCATCGATTGGAACACCGTCATCTTCAACATGCTGACCATCAAGGGCATCTACGGCCGCGAGATGTATGAGACCTGGTACAAGATGACCGTGATGCTGCAGGGCGGCCTGGATCTGAAACCCGTGATCACCCACCGCTATCATTACACCGACTTCGAAAAGGGATTCGAGGTCATGAAGACCGGCCAATCCGGCAAGGTGGTCCTCAACTGGAATTGAAGCTCATGTTCGGAGAACTCAAGCAGCGACTCAGCGCGCAACTCGACGAGATCCGCGACGCCGGCCTGTTCAAGGGCGAACGGGTCATCACCACTCCCCAGGGCTCCCGCGTCTCCGTGGCCGGCGGCGAACCCGTGTTGAACATGTGCGCCAACAACTACCTTGGCCTGGCGCAGAACTCCGAGGTGGTTTCCGCCGCCCACGCCGGTCTGAACCAATGGGGCTACGGTCTCGCCTCCGTGCGTTTCATCTGCGGAACGCAGTCGCCGCACAAACAGCTGGAGGAAAAGCTCAGCCGTTTCCTCGGCGCCGATGACACGATTCTCTATTCCTCGTGCTTCGACGCCAATGGCGGGCTGTTCGAGACCCTGCTTTCCGCGGACGACGCCGTCATTTCAGACGAACTGAACCACGCGAGCATCATCGACGGCATCCGGCTCTGCAAGGCGCGCCGCTACCGCTATCGCAACAACGACATGGCCGATCTCGAGGCAAAGCTAAAGGAGGCGCAGGATGCGAAGGTCAGGCTGATCGCCACCGACGGCGTCTTTTCCATGGACGGCTTCATTGCCGACCTGAAGTCCATCTGTGATCTCGCGGAGAAATACGACGCCCTCGTGATGGTCGACGACTCGCATGCCGTGGGCTTCATGGGCAAGCGGGGGCGCGGCACGCATGAATATCATGATGTCATCGACCGGATCGACATCCTCACCGGCACGCTCGGAAAGGCGCTGGGCGGCGCCAGCGGCGGCTACACCAGCGGCCGGCGGGAGATCATCGACTTTCTCCGGCAACGCTCGAGGCCGTATCTCTTTTCCAACACCCTGGCGCCGGCCATCGTCGCCGGGTCGATCAAGGCCATCGACATGCTCTCCGAATCGACCGAGTTGCGCGACCGGCTCGAGAGCAACACGCGACTGTTCCGCGAGGGCATGGAACGGCGCGGGTTCAACATCCTGCCCGGCCGACACCCGATCGTTCCCATCATGCTCGGCGACGCCGCATTGGCCCAGAGGTTCGCGGAAGCCATGCTGGACCGCGGCGTCTATGTGATCGGTTTCTCCTTCCCGGTTGTCCCCAAGGACAAGGCGCGGATCCGCACCCAGATCTCCGCGGCGCATACCCCGGCCGACCTGGAATTCGCCATGGAACAATTCTCGGCGGTGAAAGCCGAGCTGGGGTTGTAGCGTCGCGCTCAGTCGCGAACGAAGGGAGATTCGACCGGCGCGGTGTAACGGACATCGAGGTGGGACGTGGGCAGGCGCCGGCCGGCGGCGAGGGACTTGAGGCACGATTCCAGCATTCCGCTTGTCAGCAGCGTGCGCTCGACGGGATAGGGCGCCTTGCCGGTGAGGAACATCTCTTCGGCCTGCGACATCAGCGAGGCTGAGTAGGTGACGTTGGGCACGGGCGGGAGGTAAAAAAGGGTGGAAAAGTGTTCGTCCTGGCCCTTGATTCGCGCGGCGACGGTAAAGTCTTCGACAAGTCCGTTCAGCAACAACATGGAGGCCTTCAACCCATCGCGGTATTGGATGCGATAGAGGAGCGGCTCCTCCGCCAGTTGGCGCATCTGTTCCGGCGTCGGATAGCGATGGCTGAAGTCGCCGGTCTGTTTCAAGGTCTGGCTCCGACTGAGGCAGGCCTCAAAGAGCTCCGGATCCCAACCGCCGCGCTTCCACGATCCGCTTTCCATCGCGCGCCACACGGCGTCGCCCCGGATCGCCTCGACGGAGCCAACGCCGGTTTCCCCGCCCTCGCGGCGTTCAGCGATGCATTGAAGCGTTTCGAGGGCATGGAAACCGTAGATTTCCTTGCCGCCATACGCGACGCACACGATCTCCTCGGTCGGAGCGCCGTGCGGGAGATCGACGGCCGGCATACGCCAGGTGACCGGGAGAGAAGATCCGGCCAGCAGCGGGAAGTTCATGGTCCGCGCGGTGTCGACCATCTCCCTGGCCCATTCCCATTTCCAGGAGAGGTGCTTGTCGTTGAACACGGGGACGCTGCGCCCGTCCTTGCGGAACACCTCGACGATCTCCTTGAAGAACTCGTATCGGGGATAGAGTTTCTGGCCGAGTTCGTTGGTCGGGTATTCGCCGTGTTCGCCGATCACCAGCACGGCGTCGACCGCGAGCCTGTCACCGCCGCAACGCAGCGCCTCGGCAATGGTGGGGTAAATCGTGAAACCGGCCTCCTTCGCGCGACCTCGGCTCAGGTCAATGGCCGGATGCTGCGCGACATAGGCGGACACGACATCGATGGGCGGCCGATGCCAGCGGCCGCCATCGGGATAGCCCCAGAGGAAACGCTCGGCCATGTGCCAGGCGTGGGACGGCTTCCACCAGACGGTGGTGATGACGGCCAGGCGTTTGCGCGCGGGTTGGTCGGCGGCGTGCGAGATCGCGCCGGAAGCAAGCAAAGCGGCGGCGCACAGAATCGAGACGGCTCGGGTCATGTCCGGGATTTCAATACTTATACTCCCCGCTTCGCGCAACGGGAGACATCCGTCCTTTGGCGTCCAAGGCGGAGACGTCAAAGGCGTAGACGCTGCCGGGCAGGAGCTGCCGGCGGAGATCCAGCCTCGGGGTCGGACTCAGGATTGGCGCGTGGGGCTCCACGAGTGTGGTCGGAAACGCCTTGCCGGGTTGGATCAGGATGGGGGTGACACGACAGGCGACGGCATTCGGGGATATGGACCAGGTGAGAACGCCTTTCACGAAACCGACGTTGGCGGGCGGAGCGAGGTCCTTTGCCGGTTCGGGTTTGGGGGCGATGGTCAGATGCCAGGCGTCGATGCGGCGGTTGGCGGGCGTTGTGAGGAGAAGCTTGTTGTCGCCGGTGGCCGCCACTCCGACATTGCCGCCTGCCAGGCTGCTGACGACGAAGGCGGCGCTCCATTCGCGACCGGCGCCGTCGGCGGAGAGATAGACGCGGCAATGATTGCGGCTCAACGCGGTGGTGAGCGTGAGGACGCCGTTGTCGAGCAGGCGCAAGGTCGGCAGCTTGCCGGCGAAGGGCAGCACGGTTGGGTGCGTCCAGGTTCTGCCGCCGTCCGCGGAGCGCACGGAAACCAGTCTGGATTCCACCCTGCTGCCCGAGCGCACAATGGCCAGCAGGTTTCCATTGGAGGTCGGAGACACGCTGGATTCCAGCCAGGGGGTGGAGACACGGGCGCCGGCCTGGATCATCGCGACCGCGGTGGTGATGACGGAGCGGACGTTCCAGTTCCGGCCGCCGTCGGCGCTCTGCAGCAACACGACCTTGTTGCCGCGCCTGCTCCAAGTGTAGGCGGGCATGAGAAGCCGGTCGCCGTGTTCGATGATGTGCGGCAACGGCCGGGCGATGTAACCGATCTCCTCGGGGCATTCGATCGTGGCCCGTTCCAGCTTCCAGGTCCGGCCGCCATCATTGGAAACGCCGATCCGATACGCGTCGGCCGGCGCCACTTGCGGGTTGGGATCACGGCGCTTGGCGGGATCGGGCAGCCAATGGATTCCAAGGGCGAGGAGGCTCTCGTCTGCGAGTCGGTCGGCCCACAGGGCAACCATTCCCGGCATCGGCCAGTTGTCCGGACCTTTCGTCCAGGTGAGTCCGCCATCCTCGGAAATGGCGGAACCGATCCCCTTCGTGCCGCCGAAATCATCCGGATGATCAGGAAAGAAACTCAGGATTCGCTCGCCGGACTTCACGGGGCGGCCGCCGCCGGTGATGCCCGGTTGTTCGATCATCGTCACTCTTGGACTGACGACAACTTCCCAATCGGCCGCCGCGGCGAGCGACAGGGAGGCGAACAAGAGCAAGAGGGACTTCATGGCTTCCAATCGACCTCGGCGGAATCGACAACCTCCGCCCCGGTCAAGGTCACGAGGTCCGGCAGGTCGTAATGCCGCAGGACCCCGTGAACCGCGTTCACCAATTGGTCGTAATGCTCCGGCGCGCGCACGACATCGGTCCAGGACCCGATCATCCGCTGAAGCTTCACGCGCCTAACGCGTTCCGGCGCGAGCGCGGCTGCATGCAGGGCTGGAATGGCGGCCTCCCCGACGCCAATGAGGTCGTACTCGGCCCTGCCAAGGTATCGCGCCCAGGAAAGCGCGTCATCGACCCGCATCCGGACAAAGGAATCGCCCATGAGGTAGGCGGTGAGAATCTCCTGGTTGTCGAGGCCGAAGCGACCGTAGGCCCAGGTCCGCTTGTCGGCCGGAACGTCGGTCAAACCAATGCCGCTCAACTCGGCCGACAGGACACGGTAACCCTCCTTGACCAGCTTCAGCGGGAGTTCGGTCGCCGACATGCCTTCGCCGTGCAACAGGAGAACACTCCCAACCGGCGGGCCCTTAGGGAGATACTGCTTCGCGGCGAGCGTGATGGCGTCATCCCGCCGCATGACGATGTCCTCGACCGTATGCCCCCCGGCCAACCCGGCGCCGGTTTTCTCGAACCGCGCAGGTGAAGCTTCCCGCAAACCGATCGCCTGTCGGAGGATTGCCCGCTTCTCTCCGTCGGTGGACTTCCGCCAGACCTGCCTCCGGGTGTTCGCCAATGCCTCCGCCTTCGCGCCGTTGATCTCGAACACCGATTGTTCGCCGTCCATCAACATCACCTGGCCGCGCGGCGAGCACTGCAGCTGTTCCGGCGTCCACACCGCTTCGCTGAGCGAACGAAGGAAGGCGTCCGTCACTTCCTCCGGCCATTCGGAACGCGGCTTCTCCCAGATCACCTTGTCGTGTCCGATCAGCCAGCGATGCATCCATCGCGCCACGGCTTCCCGGTGCTGGATGTAGTATCCGTGCGGCACATCGGCGTCGTTCAGGGCCACGCGTTCAGGATAACCGAGACGCGAATAGAAACGGCTGGCCTCCTCGAACACCTTGCGCGCGCCCTCGATGGGAAAGGTCGCGTCACGGGCGCTCGCGCAGATCAGGATCGGAACCGGGGCCCGCATGTTCAGGCAGTCGGACGCGCCCATGCCAAAGGCGATCTGTCCAAAGATGTTCTGCTCGGCGTCCTGCGGCCCCTTCACCTCGATCAACTTCCGGAACGTGGTCAGGTAGGAACCGGGTGAGGCCGCGACGATCCGGTCGTCCAGCGCCATCAGGTAGGAGGTCAGCGTGCCGCCGCCGGAATTTCCCGTGCAACCGATCTTGTCGGGACGGATGTCCTTGCGACTTTGCAGGTAGTCGATCGCGCGCATGCCGTCCCAGATGCGATACTGTGCGACGTTCTCACCCAGCAGAATACAGCCCGTGCCGATCAGGGTGTGCTCCGTGGTGCAAAGATGCCGGACCGCCGGATGCGGGGTCGCCAACTTGTAGGGCATGTCGTGAAAATGCGCGTTGCCGCCCTCCGGATCGATGACCTGATAACGCTCACCCTGTCCCACGGGGTCGTAACACAGGGCGGCCATGCCGTTCCGCGCAAAGAGAATGGCCGCGCGTTGATACTGGCCCGAGGCCTTACCCGTGTGACTGTGGCCGCAGGGAATGAGAATCGCCGGATACGGCCCCTTCGACTCCGGCAGATACAGATTGGCGGTGACCGTGTGTCCCGGGCGGCTTTCAAACATCACCTTCTCAATCCGATAACCCTCGCCCCGCAGGCTCCCCGTCACCCGCGCCTTCAACGGCGCGCGTTCCGGAAAGGCGCCGATCCGCCGCAGAAAGAAGTCACGCCGCTCCTCCTGCCATCGCCGCAGGCTTTCCTGCCCGTTGAGCTTATCAAACGCCGCCCGCCGTTTGGCGGTGAGTTCATAAAACCGCGACTTCAGCCGATCGCTCAGGCCTGGCTCTGTTTCGGCCGATTGAACGGCGGCAGCGAGAACGAGAAGCGAAAGCAGGAGGCGCGTGATCATGCCGCAGCTTCAACGCTTTCCCTTGCGAATCAACTTCAATCTATTGTCCGAATCGGCAAACGGTTTGAAAGGCCTCGCAAGGTTCGTTGTAACGGGGATAGCATTGGGACATGCCCGCACACCTGCTGCCTCTTTCCCGTCGCCGATTTCTGACTGCGTCGGCCGCTGCGCTCGCCGCCGGACCATCGGCTCTGATCGGCGCCGAACCGCAAGCCAACCCGGACACCTGGGCGCTGCTCTCCGACACCCATCTTTTGTCCGCGGATTCCATCCGACGCCATTATTCCTCGAGCAGGGCCGCGAGGGAAAAGCGCGCGGCGGATGCGTCCCGGAATTTTGACACGGCCGCCTGGCAGGCGAACCGGACAACCCCGGCGGGGATGCTCCTGGACGGCGACTGCGTGCACGTGGGCGGGAGGGGCGAGTACGCCCAACTCGCCGCCAAGTTCGACCTGTTCAAGGACACGCCGATCCACGTCACGATGGGCAATCACGATCAGCGCGACGACTTCTCCCAGGCCTTCCGCGAACGGACCACCGGCGACCGCGCCCTGCTGGAGAACCGCCATGTCTCCATCGTGGAATCCCGGCGGGCCGACTTTGTGCTGTTGGATTCGCTCACCATGGACAAACCGCGCAGCCCGGTGAAGGGGCCGGGGGTCCTCGGCAAGGAGCAACTGAAGTGGTTGGAAGCCGCGCTGGATTCCGAACCGGACAAGCCCGCGATCGTGATGTTCCATCACAACATCACGCCCGGCGCGGCGTATCAGAATCGCTTCGGCGCGGCGGAGGTCGTGGTTCCAAGCTCCAGCCCCTTCGAAGGACTCGGAGGCGGTCTGGAAGACACTGACGCCCTGCTCGATCTCATTCAGTCGAAGCCCCGGGTCAAGGCCGTGGTGACCGGACACATGCATCAATTCCGCATTCTCAAGTGGCGCGGGATCCACTTCATCTCCCTGCCCGCCGTGGGCTACACCTTCCATGCCGCCGAACCGACCGGTTGGGCCTTGATGAAACTTCACGAAGGCGGGACTTCCGTGGAATTGAGGACTTTGGACGCGAAGCACAAACGCAACCGGACAAAGGCGGATCTCGGCTGGAGCTGATGATTGCGCCCCGTTGCCGCCGCTCGAACCGCGGAGCAGGCCGCCCAAGGCAGGATTGGCGGCCGACTGTTTCAAGAAGCACGCCAACCTTTTCCTGATCTGTTGCGGCGACCAAAGCCGGACGCAGGCGATGCGCCTGGAATCGAGGGGTGATCACGGAAACGTGGTTCACGAGCTGCTGTCCGACTATGGGGGGAACGCTTCCCGTCTGCGCCACCGAATCCCGTTCCAACGGACAGCAACAGCAATCGACTCATCAACGGGTTTCGATCGATCCACTGAGCTTGCGGCATCGATGCGGACCGTGGATTCCCGAACCCCATTCAACGTTTCTGAACATGCCGGCGCGGGACAACTGTCCGGCAAGCCGGTCGCCCAAGGGGGCCTTCGCCAACAGGACGCCATCCTGCCGGATCGACATTTCCAGGCCGCCGATGGCGAAGGTGAACGTCGTGGCGCCGTGCGTCCATCTGGTCGGCGCGGAAAGATGTCCGGGCAGGTTTACGCGATACACGCTGCCGTAGGACTTCCACTTGTCGGGAGCGAGGAAGGGAAAGCGTTCGGGATCCCAGATCTGTGGCGACTTGGCGGACGCGCCGACGAACAGGTCCGGTCCGCTGGCGATCAGACTGGTGACGCGCTGGCCCCATTGGTTACGCGGTGTGTTGTCGCGGTTCTCGGTGTCGTAAGGGTGGGTGACGTTCTTCGATGGCCCGGGATGCGCGAACACGCGCCGGCCGAACGTCCACTTCCCGCCGGCCGGATTGTGACGCCAGATTTCTCCCCAAGGCCAGACGCCGACCAGGACCTCGCCGCCGTAAAGAGTGGTCGTCTGCGCTTCGCGGGAACTGCCTGAAACGCCTTCCATGACCGGCGGCCAGCCTTTCAGTTCGGTAAGCTCCGCGCCGTCGTATTCGAACACCCGGCCGGTGGGATACTGCCCCATCAGCAGCCGGTCGTTGAACGCTAGCGAAGAGTAGAGCTGGAAGCTGACGCCCAGGACCGGTGCACGGAGCATCCGCCAGGCTCCATCCTCAAAGACATAAAATCCGCCGATGTTGGAACCGGTCACGATCTGGCTTCCCAACAGGCCCCAGGCAAAGGTCGTTTCGCCCACGATCGGCAGCCGATGGGTGATCGCCTTGGAAAGAT
The DNA here is from genome assembly GCA_038126235.1 of Verrucomicrobiales bacterium. Classification (GTDB taxonomy): domain Bacteria; phylum Verrucomicrobiota; class Verrucomicrobiia; order Limisphaerales; family JAYPEY01; genus JAYPEY01. Next base: position 154,594 of record JAYPFK010000007.1, on the reverse strand, counting down.
CGACGCGGCCCTGCGAGGGTTTCCACGGGCAGGCATACAGGCGGCTGAATCCGTCGGTATCGTCTTTGTGGGGGCGATACGGTCTGTCGTTGCGATGGACGTGGTAGAAGCAGAGATGCCCGTTGGCGTAGAAGAACAGCTGGTAGCTGCCGAGCTCCGGCGGTTCGAGGACGACCTTCCCGTTCCACTCGACCCGGCTGTCCCCGAAACCCAGCGCTCCATCGCCGACGCGCATGGTCTCCTCATTGCCGCCGGGGCCGGCCGCCGGTTCCCAGGCGCGCGCGCCGGCGTTCCAAGACTTCAATCCTCCGTAGGTGGAATAGACCTTGCCGTCGCTACCGTGAAGGTAAGCGCCTGTGAGATTGTCCGTGGGTCGCGGAAGCTCCTCGATCGACATTTCCCGCGGACCATCGACGGGCCGGACGAAGAAATGCACGGCGTGCCGATCCGCCCGGTAGCGGGTGTTGTAGGCGTTGAGGAAGCCGGCCCCGACCGTCACCGATCCGTCCGAACTCACGGCCTCGAACAGGGAACCGAAGTCCTGTCCGACATCCTCGCCGCGATCGACGGTCACACTGAAGTTGAGCCGGGGTTCCGCCGCCGTAGCAAGCGGAGCGATCGACACCGTGGCGAGGGCGAAGCACAGAATGAACGAGACGCGCATGGTTGCGCGAGAGTGTCGATCCGGCGCGGCCGATTGACAAAGCAAATGAAGGGGGTGGATCGCAGCCGATTGAGGAGCCCTGATCTCGCAGAAGGGGAGTCGTTGACGTGTCGCCGACGCTGACCTAATTGTGCAGCCATGGTCATGACAGTCCGACTCATCTGCATTGCCGCCCTGACCCTGATCTCACTGGCTGACGCTTTTGGCGCGGCGGCGGCCAAGCGCCCCAACATCGTTGTCATCATGGCCGACGACCTGGGTTGGATGGACCTGCATTGCCAAGGCAACGCGGGTCTGGACACGCCGGCCCTGGATCAACTGGCGGCCGACGGCATGCGCTTCACCGCCGCCTATGCCGCCGCCCCGGTCTGCTCGCCGACGCGGGCCGCCATGATGACCGGTCAGGCGCCGGGACGCCTGGGCCTGACCAACCACGCCCCGGGCAACAAGGACGGCTTCTCGCTCCCGGACTCCAACCTGCGGGAGCCCCCGACCGAAAGGAATCTCGCGCTGTCCTACGTCACCATCGCCGAACGGCTTTCCGCAGCCGGCTACGCCACGGCCCACATCGGCAAGTGGCATCTCTCCTATGTTCCCCGGAGCCAGAAGGAATCGCCGTTGGAGACCGACCTTCGCCCCGAGCATCAGGGCTTCGACGTGAACATCGGCGGCTGTTTCCGGGGCGGGCCGCCCAGCTATTTCGCTCCCTACCGCATTCCGGCGTTGCCTGACGGGAAGGAGGGTGAATACCTGCCCGAACGTCTGGCGAATGAAGCGATCGCCTATGTGCGAAAGAACAAGGACCGCCGGTTCTTCCTGAGTTGGTGGCCTTATTCCGTCCACTATCCCATGCAGGCGCGCGAGGAGCTTATCGCCAAGTATCGCAAGCGCAAGGGGCCCGGCATCAAGGACCCGGTCTACGCCGCCATGATCGAAGCCATGGACGCGGGCATCGGGCGCTTCCTCGAGGCGCTCGACGAGGCCGGTCTGCGCGAAAACACCCTGGTGATCTTCAAGTCAGACAACGGCGGCTACAACGGCGACAACCGTCCTCTGCGCGGCTTCAAGGGGATGCTCTACGAGGGCGGCATCCGCATTCCCTGGATCGTCCGTTGGCCGGGCAGGGTCGCGCCCGGAAGCGCCTGCGACACGCCGGTGATCAGCATGGACTGTTACCCCACGCTGCTTGAGGCCGCCGGCCTGCCCCCGACTCCGGAGCATCCCTTGGACGGCCTGAGCCTGCTGCCGCTGCTTGAACAGACCGGCCGCTTCGAGCGCGACGCAATCTACTTCCACTACCCCAACTACGCGTTCCACAAGCGGAACCGGCTAGGCGGCGTCATTCGCGATGGCCGTTACAAGCTCATCAAACGCTATCGCGATGGAAGCCTGGAACTCTATGACCTGGCCGAAGATATTGGCGAAAAGAAGAATCTCAGCGCGCGGCGTCCGGAACTCGCCGCCCGCATGGAACGCAGACTCGAAACCTGGTTGCGCGAAACCGGCTCCAGGATGCCCGTGAAATGAAACGCTCCGCTCCAGCCCTGGTGTTCCTGTTCGCGCTGGCGCTGTCCACGTCTTGGGGGCAGGACAAGGCGCGCCCCGTTCCCCCAAGCCCGAAGTGGCTGACCTACGAAGGCGGGGATGGTCCGGGCAAGGGAAGGCGCATCGTTCTGATCGCGGCCGATCAGGAATACCGCAGCGAGCAGTCCATGCCGATGATGGCGGGCATCCTGTCTCACCATCACGGCTTCCACTGCACAGTCCTGTTCAACGTCAATGAAGACGGGCTGGTCGATCCGACCATGCCCGTCTATCCGAAGAAGGGAAGCGAAGCGGAATTCCGGTCGCACAACATCCCGGGGCTGGAGCATCTGGAATCGGCCGACCTCGTGATCTTCTTCCCCCGGTTGCTCACGCTGCCCATGGAGCAGCAGAAGCAAATCGTGGCGTATCTCGATTCGGGAAAGCCGATCATCGGATTGCGCACGGCCAACCACGGCTTCCGGCAACCGCTGCCTTACAAGATCAATGGCAGGCAGGTCCGCTTCGGCGAAATACTGGGTGGGACGTTCCGGGGACATCACGGAAACTGGCATCGCGATTCGACCCGGGGCGACATCGTCGAAGCCCAGAGGGGGCTCACCATTCTCAAGGGCGTCCGGGACATCTGGGGGCCGTCGGACGTGTATCGGACCTACAAGGAGGGAGAGAGCCTCCCTGCGGACTGCACCGCGCTGGTTTACGGGCAGCCCCTCATCGGCCGCGAGTATGGAGGAGCGGACAACCCGAAGAAGATCCCGTTGCCCGTCGCGTGGTTCAAGAACTGGACGACCAGCGAAGGGAAGACCGCCCGGGTCTTCCATTCAACCATGGGCAGCGGCAAGGACCTGGAAAACCCGGGGCTTCGCCGGTTGATCATCAACGCCGTCTACTGGGGCTTGGAAATGGAGGCCCAGATCACGGCGGATCGGAGCGTGGAATGCGTCGGCGAATACAAACCGCTACCCAGCGGATTCAATTACGAGAAACTCGGCGTCACGCCACAGCCGCCCGCGGCGTATCGCCGGTAGAATTCAAGTCGTGAACCTGCGGGCCAGATGAGGCACGGTCTTTCTTTCAGATAAGCCGATGTCCCGCTAAAGCCGGCGTGAATCGGCGGAGTCGAAAACGCGCGCCGGCCATTGAACGACAAACACTGATGAAACCACTGATTGCCCTGCTGCTGGCAACCGCGACCGGCTTTGACTCCGCGGCGGCGGCCGGCTCGGCGCAGACGACGCCGAATATCCTGTTCATCATCACGGACCAGCATCATGCCCGGATGCTCTCCAGCGCCGGGAATCCCTACCTGAAGACCCGGGCGCTCGATTCCATGGCCGGGGCCGGCATTCGTTTCTCCCGCGCCTACGTGTGCAACCCGGTCTGCGTCCCCAGCCGGATCTCGATGGCCACCGGTGTGATGGCGGGCCGCTTCGGTGTGTTCAACAACGGCATGAAGGCGACCATCCCGAAGCGCGTGGCCGCCAACTCGCTCGGCAGGCTGATCAAGTCCGGCGGCTACGACACCTTCTACGGCGGCAAGGTCCACATGGCGCCGGCGCTGACGCCGCTGAAGGCCGGCTACGACGAATACTGCAAGGACCAGCGCGACCAACTGCCGGAGGCCTGCATCGAGTTCATGACCCGGAAGCGCGAGCGCCCTTTCTTCGCCGTCGCGTCGTTCATCAATCCGCACGACATCTGCTACGCCTACAACGCCCGTCAACCAGACCGGAAGGGCAAGCCCCTGGTGGACCAGCTCTATAAGGAGGCCCAGGCCTTGCCCGAGGACCAGTTGCCTCCGTTGCCGGACAACAGCGCCATCCCGGCCCGGGAACCCGACGCCATCGAGGCAAGCATGAAGGTGACGGCCGTCACCCCGGCCAAGCTGATCCGCAAGGACTACAACGACCGCGACTGGCGCAACTACCGCTGGATCTACTGCCGCCTGACCGAACGGGTCGACGCCCAGATCGGCCGGTTGCTGGACGCGTTGAAGCAGAACGGCCTGGAGGAGAACACCCTCGTGATCTTCACCAGCGACCATGGGGACATGGACGGCAGTCATCGCCTGGCCTCCAAGAATGTCTTCTACGAGAACTCCGTGGGCGTGCCCTTCATCATGCAATACAAGGGCGTGATTCCCGCAGGAGTGGTGGACGACACGAGCCTGATCTCCAACGGCCTCGACGTGCTGCCAACCCTCTGCGATTACGCCGGCGTTTCCACTCCAGCTCACCTGCTGGGTCGGACGCTGCGCCCCCTGGCCGAAGGCCGTGGCGACAACGCGCGACGCCCCTACATCGTGGCCGAGAACAACACCGGCCGCATGCTCCGCTCCGATCGATACAAGTATTGCGTCTACACCGAGGGCATCCTCCGGGAATCCCTGGTTGATCTGCAGAAGGATCCGGGCGAAATGGAGAACCTGGCCGGCCTACCGGCATTCCAGAAAGCGCTCAACCAACACCGCAAACTGCTCCGGCAGTGGATCGCGGAATCGAACGACAACGAGGCCAAAGCGTTTGCCATTGCCCCCGATTGACGCCGCCCAACGCCGACGCCCCTCATGATCGCCCGTCTGCTTCACATCATTTCGTTCCTGGTCATTTCGTGGTCTACAGCGACCGCGATCGCGAAGCCGCCCAACATCCTCTGGATCGTCGTTGATGACATGTCAGCGAACTTCTCGTGCTACGGGGAGAAGACGATCCGGACGCCGCACGTGGACCGTCTGGCGGATGAAGGGACCCGCTTTACCCGGGCCTATGCCACGGCGCCAGTGTGTTCGGCATTCCGGTCGGCCATGATCACCGGCATGTATCAGACCTCGATCGGGGCGCACCATCACCGAAGCGGGCGCGGGAAACATTGCATTCAACTGCCCGAGGGCGTGCGGCCGGTTCCGGAGCTGTTCAAGGCGGCCGGTTTTTGGACCTGCATCGGCAGCGGTCTTCCCGGCCGCGATCACCGGGGCGTCGTCACGGGGAGGGACCGGAAGGGCAAGACCGACTACAACTTCGACTGGGACGAGAGGATCTACGACAGCCACGACTGGGTCGGGCGGAAGGAGGGGCAGCCGTTCTTCATGCAGGTCCAGTTGCACGGCGGGAAGATCCGCGGCGCGTCCGAGGCGCAGTATGACGCGCTCGACAAGCGCATGCTGGAGGAATTCGGCGACATCACCGATCCGAAGAGCGTCGAGCTGCCGCCCTACTATCCGCGCGACCCGGTCATTCTGCGCGACTGGTCAACCTATCTCGACACCGTACGGATCACGGATCGCCACGTCGGAGAGGTGGTGGAACGGTTGCGATCCGAAGGCCTGTTGGAGGACACCCTGATCGTCTTCTTCACCGATCACGGGATCAGCCACGCGCGGGGCAAGCAGTTCCTCTACGACGAGGGAACGCACATCCCGCTGGTCGTTCGCGGGCCGGGCGCGGGCCGGAGCGAGACGCGCCGGGATCCGGTCGAGCACATCGACGTTGCGGCCCTGTCGCTGGCGGCGGCCGGGATCCCGATTCCTGAATCGATGCAGGGGCGGGATATTCTGGCCGACGAATTCAGGGCAAAGACCGCGGTCCACGGAGCCCGCGACCGCTGCGGCGAGGCGGCTGATCACATCCGCTCCGTTCGCACGGAGGAGTATCTTTACATCCGCAACTTTTATCCGAAGCGCCCGCACCTGATGCCGAACCAGTACAAGGACAGCAAGCTGATCGTCCAACGGCTGCGCGCCCTGCACGCGAAAGGGAGCCTCGACGACCTTTCGGAAAAGCTCCTGTTCGCCCCGACGCGCCCGTCGGAGGAGCTTTACCTTTACGCCGACGACCGCTGGCAGACGGTCAATCTGGCGGACGATCCGAAGCATGCCGGGGCGCTCAGAGAGCATCGCGGGCGACTCGCGGAGTGGGTGAAGACGACCGGCGACATGGGGCCGGAATCTCCGGAAGTCTAGGCCCGGGAGATCGCGGACGAGCTGGCCTTCATCAACCGCCGAAAGACCAAGGTCAAACCGCTCCGTTACATCGAGTTCAAGAAGAACGCGGAGATTTACCAAAGGTGGCTGAAAGAGGGGAATTAGCATGTTGGAGCCCACGACTGAAACAGAGGACCGATGAACATTCGACAACCATGGAGCGGGCGGGCGATCGCCTGCCTAGGCATGATGCTTGCGGCGCAGGCTTTGGCCGCGCCGGTGATTCCCGGACTGCAGGGAAAGCACGGACTGGACGCGGCGCAGGCAGGGCAGGTTCTGGTCGAAGAGCTTCGTTGCGGCGCCTGTCACGAGGGGTTCCCCCGCGAGACAATGAGGGCCGCGCCGGACCTGGCCCGCGTCGCAGCGCGGGTTCGCCCCGGTTTCATCGCGCGCATGATCGGGAATCCGGCGGACGCGCATCCCGGGACAACCATGCCGCAGACCCTGGCGGCGGAATCCCCGGAGAAACGAAGGGAGATCGCCGAATCGATCACCGCCTATCTGCTCAGCCTTTCAAACGAATCCCCGCCATCGAAATCGAAGGCGACGACGGACGCTAAGGAGGGGGCGGCGGTCTTCCATCGCGTCGGCTGCGTCGCCTGTCATTCACCGCGCGACCAAGCCGGTCGGGAAACCGATCCGGACGGCGTCGTGCGACTGGATCACGTCGGAGCGAAATACACAAAGGACTCACTCGCCAAATTGCTGCTCGATCCCCTTGCGACGCGCCCCTCGGGACGGATGCCGGACCTGCGGTTGACGCCGGGCGAAGCCGGGAACCTGGCGGCCTTTCTGATCGGGGAGGCCAAGGAAACCGACGTTCGCCCGAAGTCCGATCCGGAGCTGGTCAACGCCGGTCGGGAGCGCTTCAAGGCCTTGAACTGCGTCGCCTGTCATCAACTCGGCGACGAAGCCGTGGTCCACGTCGCGCCGGCGCGAGCGGAGCTCGATGCGACCCGAGGTTGTCTCAGCCCAGCGCCGATCAGCGCGCCCGACTTCTCCCTGTCGTCGGAGCAACGCGAATCGATTCGAGCCTTTCTCCGACAACTGCCCGATCAAAAGACAGACGTCGCCCAGGACGTTTTCGCGACGCTCGCGAAATTCAACTGCCTTGCCTGCCATGAGCGGGACGGACACGGCGGCGTGGCGGCGGACCGGGACGTGTGGTTTCACACGACGGAGGAGGGACTCGGGAACGCCGCGCGGATCCCGCCGCCGCTCACGTTGGCGGGCGCGAAACTTCGGGGCGAGTGGATGAGCCAGGTATTGCTTGAAGGACGGTCGGTCCGCCCCTACATGAGCGTCCGTATGCCGCGCTTCGGTCCGTCCGTCCGGGATCTCCCGGCGCTCTTCGCCGAAGTTGATTTCATGGAACCGGTCGAACTGCCGGAACCTGCGCGCGACGAGCGACGGCTGTTCCGCGATGAAGCCCGGAAACTGTTGGGCGACCGGGGACTGAACTGCGTCGCCTGCCACAACTTCAATGGCAAGGACTCCCCGGGCTTCAAGGGACTCGATCTCATGACCACGTTCCAGCGCCTGCAACCCGCGTGGTTCGTCGCCTACCTCAAGGACCCGTTGGCCTTCCGGCCCGGCACGGTCATGCCCGCCTATTGGCCGGGCGGAAAAGCCGTGCACACCGAGATTCTCGGCGGCGACACCGCGAAACAGCTTCGGGCGATCTGGCATTTCCTTTCGCTCGGACATTCCGCGCCCGATCCGTCAGGCATCCGCTCGGAGCCGACCGCGCTCCTGGTGAAGGATCGCGCGCGGACGTATCGCGGCCGCAACCGGACCGCGGGCTTTCGCGGCATTGCCGTAGGTTTTCCCGGCGGGCTGAACTACTCATTCAACGCGGAATACGGGTCGCTCGTCGCGGTCTGGCAGGGCGACTTCGTGACCGCCAACTGGCGCGGCCAGGCCGCCGGCGACTTCAACGCGGCCGGGCGCGAAATCATCCTCGCCAAGGACGTCTCCCTGGCCCGATTGGAAAACGATGCCGCCCGGTGGCCGCTGCGACCAATCATCCCCAAGGACGAACCGCTCAACCCGGACCCGCTTTATCCAAAGAACCGCGGCTATGCGTTTCGCGGCTATTTCTTCGATGACGCGGACATTCCGACCTTCCTCTACGCCGTCGGCAACGTCGAGGTCCAGGACAAGACCGTCGCCGTGGATCGCGCGGGCAGGCAGGCGCTCCGGCGAACGCTCACCTTCGATTCACCGGCGCCCACGACGCTGTATTTCCGCGCGGCGGCAGGCCGGATCGAAGCGGTTTCGGAGCGTGGATTCCGACTTGGCCAACTCCGCGTCTCGATGGACTCCGGTCAACGGATCCTGCGCTCGTCCACGGAGAATCCCGGCGAACAGGAGTGGCTTGTGAAGCTCAACCTCGCTCGGGGTGAAACGCAACTCAGACTGGAATATGAACTGGAGGACCGCAGATGACTGAAAGTCGCAGTGACAACGGCCGACGGAGCGCGGCTGTGTCTCGTCTTCGGGACCAGCCGCAGCAGCCTCCGATCCGCGAGCGCTTGGAAATCGACCGGGCATCGACTGTCGCCAACGATGCTGCGGCTGGTCTCCGACACAGCCGCGCTCCGAAAACGCCGGATGCAGTTTCAGGGCGCGATGCGTGGCCGATCGGCGCCCTCCTGGCCCTGACGCTCGCAACCGCGATCGTGGCGGAGGAGGCGGGCGACCGCTGGGGAACGGCCGCGCGGGAGCGGGAGTTCTATCGGTTGGTGGACATCCCGATTCCGAAGGATCTGGTGATCGAGGCCGGCGCCTTCACGACCCTGCCGGACAACCGCATCGCCGTGGGCACGCGACACGGCGACATCTGGTTCATCGACGGCGTCGACGACGCCCATCCGCAACCGCGTTATCACCTCTTCGCGACGGGGCTCGACGAGATCTTCGGGCTGGCGTGGAAGGACGGGGCCATGCACGTCACGCAAAGCTGTGAACTGACGCGTGTGCGCGACGGCAACGGCGATGGGCGGGCCGACCGTTTCGAGGTTCTTTCCGACGCCTGGGGCTACGCGAATTACCACGAGTACGCTTTCGGTTCCCCCTTCGACAGCGAGGGCAATCAGTACATCGCGCTCGGCCTGTCGAAGTCCTATTACTCCCACGCGCTGTTCCGGGGCTGGGCGTTGAAGGTGACGCCCTCGGGTGAAACCATCTCGATCGCCAGCGGGATGCGCAGTCCCGGCGGCATCGGCTTCAACGAGCACGGCGCGCTTTTCTACATCGAGAGCCAGGGCCCGTGGAATTCGTCCTGCAGCCTCAAGTTCGTCCAGGAAGGCGGCTTCATGGGGCACCCTGCCAGCTTCAACTGGTATGAGTTCGCGCCGAATATGGGCGGCCGACCGCGCGAGCCGGAATCCCGATCCCGTGTCCTGGTGGAACGGGAGAAGACGCCGCAGCTCGTGCCCTACTCGGTGATCTTCCCCTACATCCGCATGGGCCGGTCCTTATCCGGATTCACGGTGGACCGCACTGGCGGCCGATTCGGGCCGTTCGAGAACCAGATGTTCCTCGGCGACTTCACGCTCTCCCTGGTCGTGCGGGCGACCACGGAGAAGATCAACGGGGTCTGGCAAGGAGCATGTTATCCCTTTCGCGAGGAGCTCTCCACCGGGATTCTGAACGTCCAGTTCACGCCCGAGGGACGGCTGCTCTGCGGCGGCACGAACCGCGGCTGGCCCGTGCGCGGCCTGAAGGCGTTTGCCCTGGAACGCCTCGAATGGACCGGCGTGACGCCCTTTGAGATCCTGCGCGTCGAGATCACGCGCGACGGCTTCAAGGTCCTGTTCACCAAGCCCGTGGACGCTGAGACGGGAGCCGATCCGAATTCCTACCAGGTCACGACCTTCACCCACGAGTATCATCGCGGATACGGCGGGCCCGAAATCGACCAGACGACGCCCGCGGTGGAATCGGTGAAGCTCGCTGACGACCGGATGAGCGCGACCCTGAAACTGAACGAACTCAAGCGCGGGCACGTGCATGAGTTTGATCTCGACGCGCTACGCAGCTCCGACGGCGACGCACTGGTCCACCGCCACGCCTGGTACACGGTCAACGAGATTCCGAGGTGAAGTCGGCATTTTCGGAGCGCGGCTGTGTCGAAGACCCGCCGCAGCAACGTGGGTGGCGACCAGCGCGCGGATAGTTTTCAAGCGCCTGCGAATCGGAAGTTGCTGCGGCTAATCCCGAAGACGAGACACAGCCGCGCTCCGGCGGCCATCGAGGTTCTTCAGCCGTTCGTTGTCCATGACGAAACCCTGAGCAGGCGTGCCAGAACCGCCATTGAACCTCCCATTCCATCGCCCTAGAATTCGCGGACTTCCCGATGAACCCCCGTCCTACGCACATCCTCGTCGCGCTGCTCGCCTTTCTGACAGCCGTTATGGCGGCCGGCGCAGCCCATGCCGCCTCCCTCAAGATCGCTGTGACGCGGGACAACTCCATCATCCTGGTCAACGGGGAGGAGCGTCTCAACCACGGGGACAAGCGACAGATCCGTATCAAGGGAAACCAGCACATCGTGGCGCTGGGCTTCGATGCGTCCCCGTTGCGGGGCAGGAAGATCGCCCGCGCGACGCTGGTGTGTCGCAAGGGGGAGGAGTCGATCCAGGGTCTTACCATTTCCACGATCCAGGCGCCGTGGGATGAGATGCGTTCCAACGCGCTCAGTTCGGGGGCTGGAAACGGCGAAGGCTGGAGTTGGCCGGGGGCGAAGTTCCCGTCCGTCTGCGGCGGGAACAGCGGTTCATTGCTCTGCCAGGCCCCCAGCCGCGCGTTGGACGGGTGGTATCGCTGGGAGGTGGAGCCGGATCTCGTTCATGCCCTCGCGACCGGAATGGCGTATGGCCTGGCGCTTCACGAATGGGAGACGGACTACCGGCGAAACCCCACCATCCACTCCCGCGAAGACCGGGAGAATGCCCCGTATCTGTTGGTGGAATTCGCCGAAGGGAATTCGACGCCGCCCGAACCGCCGCAGGATCTCCAACTGACGCATTCCGGGCGCCGGGACGGGATGCAGTTGAAACTGACTTCCCCGCCTCACGGGTTCGGCTACCGCGTCCGGGTCAACGATCGCGAACTGCCGCGCTGGAACATCCCCTTCGTCCGCGCCGGAGAAACGCAGACCGTCCATCTCCGGGACCTTGGACCGCTGTCGGAGGAATTCGAAGTGAAAGTAGTCGCCGTCAACCGGATCGGCCATGAAGGCCCGGAGGTTTCCATCCGCGGCCGACGGCCGGCGCAGACAGGCCTCCCTCAACCAAAGATCCAAACCAGGAAGACAGCGGGAGCCGCCGCGCCGGGATTGACCGTCCGCCCCGAACTCGATCGCGTGACCCGGACCGGGGCGTTGGTCGGCGGCTCAGGCGCACAGGGAACGCCGGCGAGCGGGATCTGGGACGGCGAGCGGATCCAGCTTGCGGCGGCAGCCGGGGAGGTCGTCGGTTTTCAGATAGGCCTGCGGGGTCGCGGCCGGCAGACGGTTACCTGTCGGTTGGAAGATTTCCGTGTGGACGTGCTGCGAGGTGTCTATGTGTCTGCCGGCAATCAGCAGGTTCCCGATCCCCTGCTGCCCGTAAACGGGGAAGTGGTCCTGAGCCCGGACGAGGAAACGCCCCTTTGGGTGGATGTCTACGTTCCCTTCGAAACCCGCCCAGGCGAGATCGCAGGGGAGTTTTCCGTCGGCGACGGCCGACGCGTTCCGATCCACCTGAAGGTCCGCCCCTTTTCCCTGCCTCGAAAGGCGTCGTTCCTCTGCGAGATGAACACCTACGGATTCCCGGAAAAGGTCAGCGAGTTCTATCGCCTGCAGGAGATCGCCTACGACCATCGCGTCCATGTGAACGTGGTTCATTACAGCCACGGCACGGCCCAGCCCGGCTCCCGGCAATGCACGATGGACATGCGCAAGTCCGATGGCCGCCGCATGAACGAGGCGGCCTACAACGACATCGGGCCGGGCGACACAACCACCTTCTGGGACGACTTTGTCGAGGTCTTCGGCCCGCATCTCAGCGGTTCGCATTACGCGGGCGGGCATCGGGGAGCGATTCCCGCGCCGGGGTTCTACCTGACCTTTCACGAGAGCTGGCCGCTTCATGTCCGGGAGTTCTGGTCGGGCGACATGGACGCCTACGAGGGATTCAAGGCCCGGCCGGAATACGCGGCCACCTACGAGTCGCTGGTGAAGGACTTTGTGCGCGTGGCGGAGCGGGAGAAATGGTCCGCGGCCGGCTTCCAGATCTACTTCAACAACAAGCCGGGCGACAACGATCCGAGGAAAAACCCGTGGACCCTGGATGAGCCGGCGTCGTTCTGGGATTACCGGGCGCTGAACTTCTACCGCGACCTCACGGACCGCGGGTGCGGCAAGGCCGCCACCGTCCCCCTGAAATACCGCATCGACATCTCCCGGCCGCAGTTTTCCCGGGGGCAACTTAGCGGCGCGCACGATCTCTGGGTCGTTTCGCACAACGCCTTCCGGCAGTATGGGAGGACTGTTCTGGATCGCGTTCAGGAAACGGGGGAAGAAGTGTGGCTCTACGGCTCGACCAGCAAGCCCGAACACAGCGCCCGAGAAACCCAGGCCTGGGCGTTGGATGCCTATCGCTCGGGAGCCACCGGGGTTGTGCCCTGGCAGACAGTGGACAAGTCGGGCAAGGCCCTTTCGCGCGGCGATCAGCTGGGCTTGTTCATCTTCGACCGGGCCGACAGCGACAACCGGGGCGTCGCCATCCGGCATTCCGTTCGCCTCAAGGCCTATCGCCGCGCCCAGCAGGACATCGAGTATCTGGAACTGGTCAAGCGGCTCTACGGGCTGTCCCTCGCGGACATGCAGGACTTCATGGACCGCCACCTCGCGTTGGATGGACGGATCGACAAACGCAGCGAGCGCGATGCCGGCACGACCCGCCACGAAGGCCTGGACCCGGCGGCCTTTTCTGAACTTCGCGAAGCGGCGGCCCGCCTGATCGAAATGAAACTCAAGCCGGACTGAGCGCGGAGCGCTGTCCAGGCCCTTTGCTCGACGATCGGCCCTCAGAAAATTTCATTCTGCCAAGCGCTGAGATCGCGCAATCTACCCAACTTGCGAACAAACCATAAAAAGATCATCCAGACATGAACACATCCTTCAGCCTGCTTCCCGAAGTCGCCGAATTTCTCGAGAGTGAATCGTTTCCCGCGTTCGTCGGCGGCAAGGACTGCCCTGCCGCCAGCGGCGATCTGGTGGCGACCATCGATCCCGGCTCGGGCGACAAGATCACGGATATTCACGACTTGTCGGCGGCGGAAGTCGATGCAGCGGTGGACGTTGCCACGGAGGCGTTCCCTGCCTGGTCCGCGCTGGCTCAGGAGGAGCGCAAAGCCATCCTCCTGAAGCTTGCTGACGCCGTTGAGGAGCGCAAAGCCGTCATCGCGCAAATCGAGGCTCTGGAGGCCGGCAAGATCGAGGCGCAGGCGCAGGGCGACATCCAGAACTTCGTCGACACCATGCGGTACTTTGTCGGACTGGCGGATGGCGTCGAGACGCGCACGAAGTTGGATGTGCCCGGTCACGAAGCCTGGACCTGCAAGCAACCCTGGGGCGCCTGCGGCTTTATCTTTCCGTGGAACTTTCCGTTCCTGCTGATTGGTTGGGGCATCTCGCCCGCTTTGGCCGCGGGCAACACCGTCGTCATCAAGCCGGCGGAGGACACCTCGCTGTCCGCCATTTATCTCGCGCGGCTCGCGAAGGAAGTCGGCGTGCCCGACGGCGTGATCAACGTCGTGACCGGTCGCGGCGAAACGGCCGGAGCGGCCTTGGCCAACAACGCCAGGATCAAACGCATGTCCTTCACCGGTTCGCCGGAGGTCGGCCGACTGGTGGCCGAGGCTTGCGGCCGCAATCTCGTGCCGGTGAAGCTGGAACTCGGCGGCAAGGGCGCGGCAGTGGTGTTTGACGATGTGGATGTCGCGGACACCGCGGAGAAACTTGTCGGCGCGATCACCTTCCACACAGGGCAGGTCTGTTGCGACGCCACGCGCTGGTTGATCCAGGACGGCATCTACGATGAGTTCATGGCGCAATGCAAGGAGCGCCTGGACAAGGTCCGGATCGGTCACCCGCTCGATCCGGACACGCAGATGGGCCCGGTGGTCAACGCCAAGCAGCGCGAACGCGTGCTGGGCTACGAGGAGAAAGGCGTCGCGGGCGGGGCGGAATGCGTGTTCGGCGGCGGCAAGGCCGAGGTGGAAGGATGCGACGGACATTACGTCCGCCCGGCATTGCTCGCCGGATCATTGGACAACGTGGCGGCGCAGGAAGAGATCTTCGGTCCCGTGGCCTACGTGGCGAGCTTCAAGACCGAGGACGAGGCGATAAAGATGGCCAACGACACCGACTACGGCCTGGCCAACAGCGTCTGGACCGCCGACGCCGACCGCGCCGCTCGGGTGGCCGAAGCCATGGTGGCCGGCAACAGCTGGATCAACGCCCATAATGTTTTTCCGCACGGCGTTCCCTACGGCGGCGTCAACAAGAGCGGCCTCGGCGGCGGCGTCCTGTCCAGCGAAACGCTGATGGACTACTACCGCAGCACGTCGGTCGTCCGGCCTTTGTGAACAACTCCGCCGATTCGCGGCTTTCCATCGGGCCGTTCTGATTGTAGCAAATCGGGAAACCCATTCTACCCATGCTGAACGAACAAGAAATCCGCGAATTGGTGGCGGCTCATGGAGCCGCCGTGAACGAGGGCCGTCCGGTCAGGCAACTGATCGCCGATGGCGAACTGCCGCGCCTGGGCGGTTGCACGGTCCTGGAAGGCAAGGTGTCCGACTCCGTCTTCGGCGACGACCTGAAGACATCGGCAGGCAGGCCGATCCGCCTGATGTTCCGGAACAACCGCATCTCAACGCACGATGTGAACCGGGGCGCCATCCCCTTCAAGGACCAGGTCCTGGCGTTCAACCACGATCACATGCTCCGGTTGGTGAAGCCGGTGCTGGGATCCTCACAATTTGAAGTCGAAGGCCTGTCGCCCGCCTCGACCGTGATCCCCGCAGAGAACCTGAATCTGGTGAAGCTGGAAAACGTGCTGCGGCTCTTCATGGCGGAGAGCTCGACGTCCACCTCGCTGTATCAGCACTGGCTGAAGGCGAAGGAGGAAGGGCAAAGCGTCATGAATTATGCCGGTCATGATCTGGAGGTGGCCGCGCTCGAACCCAATGGCCCGCTGCCCTACCTCATGGACACGCCGAGCACCAAGGAGGCGGTCGATCGCACCATCGACGCGGCCTACCTTATCGAAAACGGCATCTGCACCGCGGGACAATACGCCCAGATCCGCAATTCCTCCCTGATGGCTTTCGGCATCGTCACCCAATACCTGGCCCAACGGGGAATGGCGCTCGTCGACACCAAGACCGAGCACGGCATCAACGCCGACGGCCGGATCGTGGCCGCGGACGAGCTTTACACCATGGATTCTTCCCGCTTCTGGAAGGTGAACGACGACGGCTCCGTTCTGACCCACGATGGCAAGCCGGTGTCCTTTTCCAAGGAATTCGCCCGCGGCATGGTGAAAGAGAAGGGGCAGCAATTCACGGAGGAGCAGGCCAACGAAATCGCCGTCCGCTACATCCAGGGTTTGCAGCACCTCACCGGCGTCGCCTTCGAGCCGGATCTCCGCCCCCGCGACCAGCGCATCGTCGAGTCCACCAATCTCATTCTCGACAAGCTGTTGTAATCCCGGAGGCGCTTCCATGAAGTCGCTCCCGATCACCTTTGGTTGCGGCGCTGGGCGCCGACGGACCTGGCGTTTTCGGGGGAAAGAGCGGGGTCTGCGAATTCGCGACAGCGTCTTGGAGCGCAGTCTCGCAGACCGCATTGCAGCGCGCCCCTTCCCTCAAGCAGCCGCCCGCGCCAAACCGAACCTCCGGCTGCCCGCAAGCTGTTCCGGGGAGTTTCATGCCTTTTCGCGACTACGGCCCAGCAAAGCGGCGCGCGGCTCCGCACTCCAAAACGCTGTCGCGGATGACAACACGCCGGTGCGTTGTGGACGCCGTTCTCACCTGGTCCGTCATGGCGTTCCACTGAAAACGTCGTCGAATCACATGTTTTTGCCCTGCATTTTGTTGCCGCCCCAGGATTGGTTCCGGCTCCACGGACACGTTCCCGCAGCGCAACGCCCCGCGGACATTCGCGCCGCTCCAGTCACACGATGAAAAAACTGACCGCATCCCTCCTGTTGGCCCTCGTGGCATCGGCCGCAGTCGCCGCCGAAAACAACACCCCTCCGCCCAGCTTCGATCAACTGCGCCAACAGGCCATCAAGCGCGTCGATTCACGGAAGGCCCTGGACCTACTCACCGCGGCGCTGAAGACGACCGCTGATCCCCGGACCCAGGCCGCGCTGCTTCAGGGGATGCTGGACGGACTCGCCGGTCAGCGCAACGTCCCGGCTCCGGCCGGTTGGACCGAGGTCATGACCAGCCTCACAAAAAGCGGCAACGCCGATGTCGTGAAACGCTCTCTCCGCCTCGGTCAGATCTTCGGCGTTGAAGCCGCCACGCAGCAGGCCGTCGCCACCGTCCGCGACGCATCGGCCGCGACCGATGCCCGGCGCAGCGCCCTGCAATCCCTCGTCATTCAACGCTCCCCGGAGGCGCTGAAACTCCTGCCTTCACTTCTGACCGACAAGGTCATGCAGGTCGATGCGATCCGCTCCTACGGGGCCATCGAAGATGAGAAAGCCCCGCGGCTCATGCTCGATCGCTACGCCTCGCTCGACTTCCAGGCCAGGCGCGCCGCCGTCGAAACCCTGGCTTCCCGGAAGAACTACGCGAGGCAGCTGCTCGGCGCGATCAAGGACCAGACCGTTCCGAAGCAGGACATCCCCACCTACCTCGCCCGCAATCTCTCCCAACTCCTCGGCGAACCGTTCGACCGCGTCTTCGGCGACGTGAAAGCCCTGTCCCAGGACAAGGCGGCGCTCTTTGCCAAGTACCGCGAGCTTCTCGACGAACGCCGTCTCGCCCACGGCAGCGAGCAGGAAGGACGCAAGATCTTCGAACTCGTCTGCGCCGCCTGCCACCAGATCTACGGCCAGGGAGCCCAGATCGGCCCGGATCTCACCGGCTCCAACCGCGGCGACCTCGACTACATCCTCCTCAACATGATCGACCCCAGCGCCGACGTCCCCGACACCTACAAGCAGATCACAATCGACACCAAGGACGGCCAGGTTCTCACCGGCACGCTCGCCGCCGAGGACGGCCAACGCGTCGTCCTCAACGCCGTCGGCCAGCGCCACACCATCCTCAAGAGCGACATCAGGACCCGCGCCGTCTCCAAGATGTCCATGATGCCCGAAGGTCTCCTGCCGGCCCTCTCCGACGCCCAGGTCATCAACCTCGTGAAGTATCTCCAGACGAAGAAACAGGTCGCCCTCCCTTGATCCGTCAGATCCGACCGATCGGTTCCATCCGTTCGATCCTAAAAACCATGAAGCGCCCACTCCTCACCGCGCTGCTCGCCCTCGCCACCACGGCCGCCCACGCCGCCGAACTGGGCAAGCAGCATCGCACCAGCAACGCCCCCTTTCTCAAGCCCAAGGAAGCCGTCGCCAAGATGGACATCCCCGACGGCTTCGAAGTCAGCATCTTCGCCGCCGAACCCGACATCGGGGAACCCATCGCCTTCACCTTCGATGACAAGGGCCGCATCTGGGTGGTGGAGAATTACAACTACATCAACCGCCGCTCCCACAAGGAGACCAACCAGGTCACCCGCATCCAGATCCTGGAGGACACCGACAGCGACGGCGTCTTCGACCGGAAGAAGACCTTCACCAACAAGCTCACCTTCAGCTCCGGCATCGCCGTTGGCTTCGGCGGGGTCTACGTGGGCTCGCCGCCGAACTTCACCTTCATCCCCGACGCCGACGGCGACGACCAGCCCGACGGCCCGCCGCAGATCCTCCTGGATGGCTGGGGCATCAACGACCGCCACGAGACGCTGAACAGTTTCATCTGGGGGCCGGACGGCTGGCTCTACGGCTGCCATGGCGTCTTCACCCAGAGCCATGTCGGCAAACCCGGCGCGCCAAATTCCGAGCGCGAATTCATCGATGGCGGCATCTGGCGCTGGCACCCGACCAAACACGAATTCGAGGTCTTCGCCCACGGCCTCTCGAACCCCTGGGGCTTCGACTTCAACGATCACGGCCAGGGCTTTGCCACCTGTTGCGTCATCCCGCACCTCTTCCACATCGTGCAGGGCGGGACCTACCACAAGCAGAGCAAGCCCCACCTCAATCCCTACGTCTACGACTACATCCCGACCATCCGGGACCACCCGCACCTCTCCGCGCACGGCGGCGCGCGCTTCTACCTCGCCGACGCCTTTCCCGCGAGATACCGCGACCAGCTCTTCATGTGCAGCATCCACCAGCACCAGCTTCTCGTGGACGTCATGACCCCCAAGGGCTCCAGCTACATCGGCAGCCACGGCGAGGATTTCATCAGCATGAACGACCTCGCCTGGGTCGGCTTCAGCCTCGAGACCGGCCCCGACGGCGGCGTCTACATCCTCGACTGGCACGACACCGATGTGTGCGGCAACGCCATCAACTTCCCCAACAGCGGCCGCATCTACCGCGCCCTGCCCAAAGACGCAAAGAAGATCAAACGTCCGAACATCGGCGCCCGGTCCGACAGTCAACTCGTCGATCTGCAGAACCACCCCAACGACTGGTATGTCCGCCAGGCCCGGCTGCATCTGCAGATGCGCGCCGCCGCCGGAAAACTGGATCTGACCGCCGTCAACGCCGGCTTGGAAATGATGCTCAAGACCGCCAAGACCAGCGGCAAACGCCTCCGCGCCCTGTGGGCTTTGCACGTCATCGGCCGATTGCCCGAAGCGCGCCTGCACGAACTCCTGAAGGACCGGGACGAGTACATCCGCGCCTTCACCATCCAGTTTCTCTGCGAAGACAAGGCTCCTTCAGCTTCTTCAAGGCAGCTTTTCGAGCAACTGGCCAAGGCCGACAAATCTGCGGTCGTCCGCCTCTACCTCGCATGCGCCCTGCAACGTCTCCCGCACGAACAACGCTGGCCCATCCTCGCCGCCCTTTCCCAACACGCCGAGGATGCCGGAGACAACAATATCCCCCGCATGCTCTGGTTTGCCCTTGAACCCATGGTCCCCGAGCACCCCGACAAGGCGTTGGCCCTTGCCGTCGACAGCAAGCTCGCCAAGCTCCAGGAACACACCGCCCGTCGCATGGTCAGCGGCGACCTGCCGAAACCGCCGGCGCGCAAAGCCGGCAAGCGCGACACGCGCCCGACCTTCCCCGGCAAGGCCCCGGCAGCCCACCAGAAGGAAATCCATAAAATCGCCCCCGGTTTCGAGGCTTGGGATCTCGGTCTCCGCGGCGCCATCCCCCACGAGGTCTTCCGCAACGAGTTCGCGATCATGACCCATCCCTTCAGCCCGGAAAAACCCGCCCGCCTCATTCGTGAGGTGGACGTGCCCAAAGGCAAAACCACCACCCTGAAACTCCGCGTCAGCCACCACCCCCACGCCGACTGGCAGCTCCGTGTCCTCGCCGGCAAGGAGGTTTTGAAAGACACCTTGGTCAGCTCAAAGACCGTCGGCAGAGACGAGTGGCTGGGACTGGAGATCGACCTGACCCGGTTCGCCGGCCGTCATCTGGACCTCACCCTCGAATGCCGCGCCAACAACTGGTCCAACGAATGGGCTTACTGGAGCGCCGTGAAAGTGGTGAGCGAATGACGACGGCGTTGAGCCGCCAGCGTTCGATGACGAGATCACTGCCCAGATAATGTTCCATAAGCGCCGTTTTTATCATCCTTGCCCTCGCAGCCGCCCGCGCCCACGCATTGCGTGCGGGACTCGTGAACTTCAAACGGACCCTTCCCAACCTCATCATATCTTCATGTCACGACTGTTGATCGTTCTGTTCGCCCTGTCCGTGTCACTTCCGGTTGTCGCCGCCGATCCGTTGTGGCAAGCCGGTGTCGCCCGCGCCAGGATCACTCCCGAAGGATCGTATTGGATGGGCGGCTACGCCTCGCGCAAGAAACCCTCCGAAGGCACGGATCTAGACCTTTGGGCGAAGGCTCTCGCGCTCCAGGATCCCAACGGCGGGCGGGTTGTCATCGTGACGCTCGACCTGCTGGTCGTGACGCCCCAGATTGCCGACGTCGTCCTCGCGGCCACCAAGACGCGTCACGGACTGAATCCCGCCGACGTGTTGCTCAATTGCTCGCACACCCATTGCGGTCCCGAACTGCGGCTCTACCGCGAGACACTGCACGAGATTCCCAAGCCGATGGCCGTCAAGATGCGCGACTACGTGGATTGGTTGAATGCCCGGCTGATCGAACTGATCGGCGAATCGTTGAACAAACTCCAACCCGCCCGCCTCGCCGCGTCGGAGGACGAGGCCGCCTTTGCGGTCAATCGTCGCAACAATCGCGGCGCGGAACTGGTCCAGCGCGCAGCCGAAGGATCGCTCCGAGGACCGGTCGATCATCAGGTTCCGGTGTTGCGGGTGGCCGACCGAGAGGACAAGACGCTGGCGCTGCTCTTTGGCTACGCCTGCCACAACACCATCATGAGTTTCTTCAAGACCTCGGGCGATTACGCCGGCTATGCACAGAAGTTCCTGGAGGAGGATCACCCCGGGGCGATCGCGATGTTCGTGATGGGCGCGGGCGGCGACCAGAACCCGTACCCGCGCCGCGAGATCGAACATCTCCCGCTACACGGCCGCGCCCTGGCCGACGCGGTCAACCGGGCGCTGAAGAAACCTCGGCGCGAGGTCGGCCCCAGATTGCGGACCGCCCGCCACGACGCCCCGCTCAGGTTTCAACCGCCCCCGGACAAGGCCACACTGGAGCTTCAACTCAATTCCAAGAACCCGTACCAACGTTGGAAAGCCCGCTTCCTTCTCGGGCGCATCAACGCCGGCGTCGAACCCGCCGACGCCTTCGACCTGCCCGTGCAGGCGATCCGTCTCGGCGACGAAGTCCTGATGCTGGGCATGGGCGGCGAGGCTGTCGTGGATTACTCCCTCCGGTTCAAGCGCGAGTTCGCCAACGCCGTCGGGGGCCGACCGATGCTTTGGTTTGCCGGCTACTCCGGCGACGTCTCCTTCTATCTCCCCTCGCTTCGCGTGTTGCGCGAGGGCGGGTATGAAGGCGGGTTGCACATGGTCTACACCCAGTTCACGGGGCCTTTCGAGGAGGACGTGGAAGAACGCGTCTTCAATGCCGTCGGCACTGTCGTCAAGAAGGTGCGATAACCTGTCACTTCAGATACCAGTCGAACGGTCGAGGCTTGTCGCGGCGCGCATCCGACCCGCGAGTGTTTCAGTTCTCGGTTGCTTCCTGTGGGAATAATCCGTGTGATCCGTGAAATCCGCGGTCAACCGAGTTCGACCCGAATGAAAACCCGTCTCAACACCTCACTGCTTCTCGCCCTGCTGGTCTCGTCGGTCTTGTCGCGCGCCGCCGACACGCCGAAGGAAATGCCGACCAACGCTGACATTGTCATCTACGGCGGGACTCCCGGCGGCCTCGCGTCGACCCTTGCCGCTGCCCGGCTCGGCCGCCGGGTGATCCTCGTGGAGCCGAACCTCCACGTCGGCGGCATGACGACCAGCGGACTGGGCAAAAGCGACATCGAGAACCGCGCCATGATCGGCGGGATCTTCCGCGAGTTCGTTCAAGCGCAGCTTCGACATTACCGCGAGACCTACGGTCCCGATCACGAGAACATCCAGCTCTGTCGCGACGGCTACTACGCCGAGCCGTCCGTCTCCGAGGCGGTCTTCGAAGCGATGCTGGCGGCGGAAGGAAAACGCATCACCGTCTTGAGAGGTTGGCGCCTCGCCGAAGCCCA
Organism: Verrucomicrobiales bacterium; assembly: GCA_038126235.1. Classification (GTDB taxonomy): domain Bacteria; phylum Verrucomicrobiota; class Verrucomicrobiia; order Limisphaerales; family JAYPEY01; genus JAYPEY01. The sequence continues at coordinate 132,463 of JAYPFK010000007.1, read as the reverse complement.
CACGTCCAAAGGCACGCTCAAGTCGATCACAATCCTGAGCAAGAAGGATGGTTCCACCCGCCGGATTCGCGGGAAGGTCTTCATCGACGCCACCTACGAAGGCGACCTCTACGCCGCCGCCGGAGCCGAATACCGTCTGGGTCGTGAAGCTCGCGGCGAATTCCATGAACCCCATGCCGGAATTGTCTACTTCGATTACCAGGAAAAGAAATTCCTGCCCGGCGCGACCGGCGAAGCCAGCGAGGACCTGCCCGCCTTCACCTACCGTCTCTGCCTGACCAAGGACCCGAAGAACAGCCACAAGCTCAGCCAGCCGCCGCCGGGTTATGATCGCTCGGCCTATCTCGGCTACTTTGACGATCTCCAGGCCGGACGCCTCAAGGGCCCCAAGGTTCTCAAGCCGGGCCGGGGCTACAACCCCCTTCATTTCGACACGCTGGTCCGCGCCCTTTCGGTGACCGACATTCCGAACCACAAGACCGACGTGAACATGAACCCCAGGCCGCTCGGCTTCCCCTTCACCGAGGAGAATCGCGGCTACATCGAGGGCGATGAGGCGGCCCGGGACAAGATCCGCGCGCGCATCCGCAACCTGACCCTCGGCCTGATCTGGTTTCTCCAGAACGACCCGGAGGTCCCCGCGGCGCACCGGAAACTCGCCAACGAACTGCACTTCCCAAAAGATGAGTTCACGGACGACAGGGAGCATTTCCCCTTCCAGCTCTACGTGCGCGAAGGCCGGCGTCTGGTCGGGGAGCTCACGCTGACCGAGCATCACATCACCGGCAAAGGCGAGGCCGTCACCCGGCATCCCGACACCATCGCTATCGGCGAGTTTCCCATCGACAGCTTTCCCTGCCGCAAGCGCCAACCCGGCGACACGATCGTGTTGGAGGGCTACCTGGGCATGCTGGATCACATCACGCGGCCCTACGAGATCCCCTACCGCGTCATGATCCCGAAGAAGATCGACGGCCTCATCGTCCCCGTCGCGGCCAGCACCACGCACGTCGCCTTCTCCAGCATCCGCATGGAACCCACCTGGATGGCTCTCGGCCAGGCCGCCGGAACCGCCGCCCATCTTGCCGTCCAGGAAAAGGTCCAGCCGCGGGACGTCCCCATCGAGCGGCTGAGAGAGATTCTCCGCAAGAACGGCCAGGTCCTCAGTCACGCCGAGGCCAAGTGACGTAGGACAGCGCTTCCAGCCTGTCTCACCCCTTTGGGGTTTTCAAATGGGCTCGACGGAGTCTCTCCCCACCACCCATTTCAATTCGCAGCCGCTGTCGTCTTGTCCCTTCATCTCATATCGGAGCGCGCCGGACTTTGCCGCCAACAGCCCTCTCGATAACCGGACGGATCGTAAAGGTGGTGGGGAGAGACTCCGTCGAGCCCACTTCAAGTCCCGGAGGGACGACACGAAACACAGCGGAAAGACGCGGTTGTATCACACGACTGACACGCATTGCGCCTTCGACCGGAGAGGAAAGATAGGTTTTCCCCGGCAGGCGTGTCGGGCCACACTTGAAGACCGCCATGAATACCGGAAAGAACCGCCGTCAGTTTGCCGCCTCCTCAATTCCATCCACCACTTTCGCCGCGGCGATCACGGGTCTTCTCTGCCTGCTCTGCACGACCAAGCTCAACGCCGCCGACACTCCGCCGCCGAACATCCTCTGGATCTCGCTGGAGGACATCAACCCGATGCTGGGTTGTTACGGCGACTCGTACGCCCGGACGCCGAACATGGACGCTCTGGCCGCGTCGGCGATTCGTTATGGCAACGCCCATTCGCCCGGCTGCGTCTGTTCGCCCACACGAACGGCGGTGATCACGGGCATGTATCCGTCGACAATCGGCGCAATGCATCACCGCAGCATGGTGAAGCCGCCGAGGTTCTTGCGGATGTTTCCCCACTATCTTCGTCAGGCAGGCTACTTCACCGGCAACGTCGCGAAGATGGACTACAACCTGCCGATGACGCCCGCCGACATGTGGGACGCGCGCGGCGCCAAGGCGCACTGGCGAAGCCGGCCGAAACCTGATCAACCGTTCTTTACGGTCTTCAATTTCGCGGAGTGCCACTCCAGTGTTCTGCACACGCCGAAGGAGAAGTTGCGCGACCGACTCGGCCGACTGCAGGAGGGCGACTTCCACGATCCGGCTGCAGTCAGCCTGCCGCCTTATCATCCGGACATTCCCGAGTTTCGCGCGGCTTGGGCGCGGTATTACGACAGTGTGACCCAGGTGGATTACCGCGTTGGGGACCTGATCAAACAACTCAACGAGGACGGCCTGTGGGACACCACAATCATCTTCCTCTGGTCCGATCACGGCACGGGCATCCTGCGCGGCAAGCAATGGGTCTGGGAACAAGGCACGCACGTGCCGCTCATCGTCCGCTTTCCGCCGAAGTACCATCATCTCGCGCCCGCAGAGCCAGGGTCGGTGATCGACGATCCGGTCACGCTGCTGGACCTGGGGCCGTCGACCCTCCGGCTGGCCGGCGTCGAAATCCCGGACTATATGGAGGGTCGCCCGACGCTTTGCCGGGGCGTGAAACCGCGCGAGTTCGTCATCGGCCAGCGGGATCGGATGGACACGCGATTCGAGTTGATCCGCACGGTGCGCGATGGACGTTGGCGCTACCATCGCAACTTTTTCCCGCACGTTCCGTATTTCGGCTACGAGAACTACATCTATCAGGCGGACTACGTGAGGAAATGGGACCAGCTTGCGCGCGAAGGCCGGCTGACCGGTCCCCAGGCCCAACTCGCGGCGCCGACCAAGCCGGTGGAGGAACTCTACGATTCGCAAACCGACCCCCACATGGTCAACAACCTGGCCGGAGACCCGCGGCACGCCGGACGGCTCGATAGCATGCGGAATCAGCTCTACCGCGTCATGGCGGAGACCCGCGACCTGGGATTGCTCGACGAGCTGGAAATGCTCGCCCGCGCGGGAGATCGGCCGCCCTGGGAAGTTGGCCGGGAACTGGAGAATTACGGGCGCATTCTCGAAACAGCGGACCTGCACCGCACGCGTGATCGCGGGAGACTCCTGGCTCGCGCCTCCGATCCCGACGCGGCGGTCCGCTTCTGGGCGATCACCGGCCTGGTCATTCTCAAGGACAAGTCCGACCCGGTTCGCAAGACCCTGAAGAAGGCGGCGGCCGATGACGCGTCCATCACTGTGCGCATTGCCGCGGCGGACGGCCTGCTGCGGCTGGGGGAAGCCAAAGCAGCCGCCCCGGTTTTCCGGGAAGCGCTACAACATCCGCTCGACATCGCCCGAGCCCGCGCCGCCACGGCGCTCGATTCCATGCCGCCAAGCGAGGGGCCTCGCTACCGAAGCCTGATCGAACCGCTCCGGCAGGCGATGGTCCGTTACCCGCGCAAGGGGTGGGACTGGCAATACTGGTATCCCATGGAGCGGGCGATCAAGGTGATCGAAGGCGACACAGGTTTCTATCGCTGGACCGATTCTGCAAAAGCTGACGACTGAGGACCCGTGTTCGTTCATAGAGCGAACGCCCGCGCGCGACGGTTTTGCTTGCTCGCGTGATCGGTAAATTGGCTGGTGAGCCAGGTTCGTCTGTGAGAAATTCCCTGCCATGGGAACCGAATCTCTCGATGTGCAGAAAATGTCCGGCGAAGAGAAGATCGCGTTGATGGAGCGGCTTTGGGATTCGATGACCGACAGCGAGTATTTCACGGAACCGCCTGAATGGCATGAAGCCGCGCTGCGGGAACGGGAAGGCGAATGGAAGGACCGCGAATCAGTCTCTCAGGACTGGCCTGAGGCCAGGGAAGAAATCCGACGAACTCTGAAATGACCGTGGAAATCCTGCCGTCCGCGAAGCGTGATCTCCAGAGGGGATTCCGTTTCCACGAGCGTCAGGAGGAGGGAATCGGGGACTGCTTCCTGGATTCCGACACCGACGGCATCTCCATCTTTGCCGGCGCGCATCGACTGCGCGGTGACTTCTTCCGGTTCAAATCGAAACGCTTCCCATATTAGATCCACGACCGGATTGCCGATGAAACTGCGTTCGTGGTGGCGGTTCTGGATGCTCGTCAGTCACCGGAGCGCGTCACCCGTCGGAAATCCATCGAACAACGAAGACAACGGGAGTAGCGCCTGGATACTGCCATGAAAACGACCACCGCACTCCTCACCGCCCTGCTGCTCGCTCCGCTGGGCGCACTGCATGCCGCAATTCCGACTCCGCAGGAAAACTCCACCGCAAGGCAATGGGAGCAGAGCAACGTTTTCCCCAATAGCGCAACGGCCCCGTGCAGTTTCGCGATTGATGGAAAGCTGTCCAGCGAGGTGATGCGTGATTGGAAGCGCACCGATACTGAGCGCAATCTCGATGCGCGACGCCGCGAGCGCACGCGCACGTGGTTGGACGGGATGTCCGGCTTGCAGGCGCGTCTCGTAGCCACTGAGTATGCGGGCTTTCCCGTCGTTGAGTGGACGTTGTGGCTGAAGAACACGGGCAAGGCGGACACGGCCATGCTCGAAAGCATCCAAGGACTCGACGCGACTTTCGAGCGCGAGGGCGGGGGCGAGTTCGTGTTGCATGGTTTGCGTGGCGATTCGTGTGTGGCGGAGAGTTTTCGTCCGTATGCGCTTACCCTCGGGCCGGATTTGGTAAAGCGATGTTCCCCACCGGTCGGTGGTGACAAGGTGTCGGGCAAATCGTCGGACGGGCCGGATGGCTGGCCGTATTGGAATCTGCAACAGCCCGGCGGCGGCATCATCTTCGCCGTTGGCTGGCCGGGACAATGGGAGGCGACGTTCATGCGCGACAACGAGCGCGGCTTGCGCGTGAAGGCGGGGCAGCAACTCACGCATCTCGTGTTGCAGCCGGGCGAGGAGATCCGCACGCCGTCGGTCACGCTGCTCTTCTGGCAAGGCGATGATGTCGTGCGCGCGCAGAATCTCTGGCGCTCGTGGTATCTCGCGCATGTGCTGCCGCGCATCGGCGGTGTGCCGCAGCCGCCCACCAGAGCGGTCTGGGTGGATGGCACGCTCGAATCATGGACTTCCGTGCAGGCTTACCTGGATGCGGGCATCCAGCCGGACATCTGCTGGCGCGATGCGGGGGGACGGAAGACGTGGTATCCGAGCAGCGACGGCCCTTTCACGGACAAAAAGGCATGGCTGAACACCGGGACCTGGGTGGTGGATGCCACGAAATACCCGCAAGGCTTCAGGCCTTTCAGCGACAAGGCGCGAGAGAACGGCACGCAGTTCCTCCTGTGGTTTGAACCCGAGCGAGTCGGCGACCCGAATTCATGGCTCGGAAGGAATCACCCCGAGTGGCTCATGCCCGGCAACAGCGCGGGCGATGTGCTCAACCTCGGCGATCCCGCCGCGCTCCAGTGGCTCACCGAGCACATCGACGGCATGGTGAAGTCGCAGGGACTCGATTGGTACCGCGAGGACTTGAACGGCGGCAATTACGGCGCCGCCTGGCGGAAGCACGACGCGCCGGACCGCCAGGGCATCACGGAGAATCTCCACGTGCAGGGCCACCTCGCGTTCTGGGATGAGTTGCGAAAGCGAAACCCGCATCTGCGCATCGACTCCTGCGCTTCGGGCGGACGCCGCAATGACCTCGAAACGATGCGCCGCGCCGTGCCGCTGTTGCGCAGCGACTGGTCCGTGACAGCGTTCGCGAAGGAGCCGCTCCAGATCGAAGGCAACCAGGCGCAGACCTTCGGCCTCTCGTCGTGGCTGCCGTGGCAGGGCGCGGGCGTGCCGTTTTTCACCGACGCCTACGCCGTGCGCAGCTACCACCTCACCGGCTTCGGCATGATCTCCGCGGGCGATTGGACGAAGAATGCGCAAAAGCGCACCGACACGATCCGAGGCTATACCGAAGCGCGCCGCATCGGTCCGCTGCTGCTCGGCGACTACTATCCGCTCACGCCCTACAGCCTAGACAAGACTTCGTGGATCGCGTGGCAGTTCCATCGCGCCGATTTGAATGAAGGCGTCGTCCAAGTCTTCCGCCGTCCCGAAGCCGCGACCGAGACGCTCACCGTGAAACTACGCGGCCTCGAACCACAGCAACGCTACGAGATCGAAAACCTCGACGGCGGCAAAGCAGTCCGCACTGGCGTGGAACTGATGCGCGGCCTCGACATCACCCTGCCCGAAAAGCCCGCCGCCGCCGTGTTTGTTTTGAAAGCAATCAAGTGAAGCATGTCGTCCTTGTAAACAACTCATCGAACATGAAACCCACGCTCACGCTGCTCACCGCTCTGCTGCTCGCGCCGCTGTCTTCGCTTCTTCACTCAAACTGAGAACTGCTGTCCTCCTGAAAAGATTGGTTTCCACAATCAGGCGTGTTGGGCCACATTCCGGGGATTGCCATGAAAGCCGGAATGAACCGCCGTCAGTTTGTCGCCGTGTCTTCCGCGGCGCTTGCCGCCTCCGCAATCCCGCCAACCAGCCGCGCCGCGGAAGTCGGCGGTCTGCGCCTCGCCACGTTTCGTCACGAGGTGACGCCTCCGATGGGGCATTCGCTCTGCGGCGGCTGGATCAAACCGGTGGCCGGCGTGGACGATCCGCAGGAGGCGATCGGCTATGTGCTGCTCGGCGCGGGCAAGCCGATCGTGGTCTGCGTGGTGGATTGGACGGGGCTGGCCAATTCCGCGCACATCCAATGGCGGCGAGCCCTGGCGGAGACGGCGCAGACCACCCCCGATCGTGTGACGGTTCATTGCGTGCATCAGCACAACGCTCCGTTCGCGTGCATGGACACCGAGAAGATCGTGCTCGAACAGGGCGATCTGCCGCACGTCATCGAACCGGAGTTCTTTCACCGCTGCCTCGACGAAGGACGCCGGGCGGTCGCTGAGGCGTTGCAGAGGACTGTTCCCGTCACCCACGTCGCCCACGGCGAGGCGCGCGTGAGCAGGGTCGCGGGCAATCGGCGCATCATCGGGCTCGACGGAAAACTGATCTCCCAGCGGGGCAGTTCATCGCGCAAGCCGGAACATCACCGCTATCCGGAAGGCCTCATCGATCCGATGCTCAAGACCGTGGCCTTCTACAACGGCGAGAAGAAGCTGGTCGCGTCGCACTACTACGCCTGTCATCCGATGAGCTACTACGGCGACGGCATGGTCAGCTCCGACTTCTGCGGCCTGGCGCGTCGTCGCCGGCAACATGAGGAGCCCGATTGCGCGCATCTCTATTTCAACGGCTGCGGCGGCAACATCGGGGCGGGCAAATACAACAACGGCTCCAAGGAGGCGCGCGTCGAGCTGACGCAGCGCATTTACGACGGCATCGCCGCTTCGGAGGAGGGACTCCAGCCTCAGCCCATCGAGTCCCTCGCCTGGGAAACGGAGGACATCCTGCCGCCGCTCAATCCGCGCTTCGACGAGGAGCGGCTGATGGCGGAGGTCCGGAACAAGAAGAACCGGGTTGTGGCCCGCAACCGGCCGGCCTACACCGTCGCGTTCATCCGTCGGGTGAAGGCCGCCATTCCCATCACCCCCAGTTCCCTGCGCGTGAACGACATCTCGCTGCTGCATTTTCCCGGCGAGAGCTTTGTCGAGTATCAGCTCCGCGCGCAGGCCGCCGCCCCGGATCGCTTCGTCGCCTGCGCCGCCTACGGCGATGGCGGACCCTGGTACATCCCGGTGAAGGAAGCCTACCCCCAAGGCGGATACGCGGTGGGCGTCGCCTGGTGCTCGCCGGAGATGGATCCGCTCCTGTCCGGAGGGATTCAGACGCTGCTTTCCCGGGCGTAGCTTCGACAACGCCTCTTGTTCCGCCCCTACAGGGCATTGAAATGGGACCTTTCGGCGAAAGGTCCCCACCCAATCCAGGTAGGGATGCCTCGCCGCAGGCGTCCCATTTCAAGGCCCAAAAGGACAACACGAACCGGAGCGGAAAAACGCGGTCGCGTCACACGACTCACGCGTGTCGCGCCTTCGACGGGGGAAGAAAGATTGGTTTCCCCGATCAGGCATGATGGTCCACACTTGGAGACTGCCATGAAATCCGGAATGAACCGCCGTCAGTTTGCCCCCTCTTCAATCCCGCCGCCCGGCTTCGCCGCGGCGATCGCGGGCCTGCTATGCCTGGCCGCCCCCCTTGACGCCGCCAGTCCACCGCTGCTTCACCCCCGGGCTTCGGCGTTGCCGCACACGCATCAGGGGCCGTTTGTGACCACGGCGGATGGCGGCATCCTCTGCATCGACCAGAAGAACGCCCTTCGCAGCGCCGACGAGGGGCGCACCTGGACGACGTCGCCCCTCTTCGCCGATCCGACGAAATACGCCGTCAGCAACGAACGCGCGCTCTTGCGGACGCGCGAGGGCGTCATCATTTCCGCGTGGATGAACGGCGCGGAGCGCCGCCAACCGCCGGGCTGGCATTGGGGCGAGGAGAGCGTGAAGTGGACCGACTTCGTCCTGCCCACCTACACCTGTCGCAGCGTCGACGATGGCAGAACGTGGGAAACCCCGCTGAAGCTGAGCGCTCCCTGGTGCGGCTGCATTCATTCCCTCATCCAGATGAAGAGCGGCCGCATCGTGCTCGTTGGGCAGGAGATCATCCCGGAATGGCGGCACGCCACGGTCATGTGGGCGTCGGACGACCTGGGCAAAACCTGGCGGCGCGGCGATGTCCTGGACTACGGCGTCGGCGCGCATGACCACGCCGGCAGCATCGAGGGCAGCGTCATCGAGCGCGCGGACGGTTCGCTCTATATGCTGCTGCGCACCGAGTCGGGCTTCCTGTGGGAGGCGACCTCGCGCGACGGCCTGAAATGGACCGGTCTGAAGCAAAGCCGCATCCCGTCGGTCACCTGCTGTCCGCAGATGGCGCGATTGGCCGATGGACGCATCGCGCTGCTCTGGAACGCCCCGCCCCGGCACGATCCGAAAGGCCGCAGCAGCCGCGCCGAACTCTCGCTCGCATTCTCCAGCGACGAGACGGCCTCGTGGAGCAGGCCGGTCGTTGTCGCCGCCAACTACGCGTCCGGCGGCCGCGTCTCGTATCCCTACCTGTATGAACGTAAACCGGGCGAATTGTGGATCACCACCATGCAGGGCGGCCTGCGAATGAAGGTGGATATCGCCGACCTTGACGCGGACGGGATTCCCGTCTTTACGCCCCCGCCGAAAGCGACGCCAAAGCCCGGTGGCGTCTGCATGTTCGGCGCCAGCGGCACGGCGCCGCGCGGCGGTCTGAAAGTCTATGCCGACCGCGTGAACACCAGACTCCAAAGCATCGGATCCAGCCTGGGCGTCTACAACGCGGGCGTGTCCACCGACACCACCGCCAAGGCCCGCAAGCGTCTCCAGGCCGACGTGCTCGTCCACCGGCCGCGGATCGTGGTCATGCAGTTCGGCATCAACGACAGCGCCATCGACGTGTGGAGGAATCCGCCCGCCTCCCAACCGCGCGTGAGCCTGGAGGATTACCTCGCGAACTACCGGGAGATGATCGCCGCCACGCGCCAGGCCGGCGCCCAGGTCATTCTCATGACCGCCAACCCGCTGCGCTGGAGCCCTCAGACCCGCGAACTCTACGGCAAACCGCCCTACGACCCTCAGGCCGAGGACGGCTTCGAATCTCCCACGCTGCTCGCCTACAACGACGCCCTCCGCGCCCTCGCCAGGGAACTGGACGTCCCGCTCGTCGACGTCCACGCCGCCTACACCGCCGAAGCCGCGAAACAGAAGACCCCCGTTGACGAACTGCTCCTCAACGGCATGCACCCCGCCAACGCCGGCCACGAACTCACCGCCGAACTGCTCGTCCCGGCGATCCGCCAGGCGCTGCGTTAGAACGAACCATGAAGCACGACAACAAACCCACCACACGCCGCCGCTTCCTGCGGGACGCGGGGGCCGCGACCCTTGCCACGAGCGTCATGAACCTGCCGGCCGTGCATGCCGCCGGCTCCGACACGCTGCGACTCGGACTGATCGGGTGCGGCGGCCGGGGCTCCGGGGCGGCCGACAACGCGCTGAAGGCCGATCCGAACGTGAAGCTCGTGGCCATGGCGGATGTGTTCCCTGACAAACTGGAGGCATCCGCCGAACGCCTGCGGAAATTCGCCGGCGCGCGCTTTGCCGTGGATGACGATCATCGCTTCATCGGGTTCGACGCCTATCGGCAGCTGCTGGCCAGCGATGTGGATGTGGTGATCCTCGCCACGCCCCCGCACTTCCGCCCCGAGCATCTGCAGGCGGTCGTCGCGGCCGGCAAACACGCCTTCGTCGAAAAGCCGATCTCGGTCGATGCGACCGGCGCCCGTTCCGTGCTCAAGACCTGCGAGGTCGCCAAACAGAAGGGGCTCTCCATCGTTTCGGGACTGATGCTGCGCCACAGCCTCGCGCTGAACGAGACGATGAAGCGCATCCACGACGGCGCGATCGGACGCATCGTCACCATGCAGGCGAACTACAACATCGGCGGCCTCTGGAACCATCCCCGCCAGCCCGGCTGGTCGGACATGGAGCATCAGTTGCGGAACTGGTACTACTACACCTGGCTGTCCGGTGACCATATCGTGGAGCAGCATGTGCACGGCCTCGACCTCATGGCCTGGGCGATGCGGGACGAGTATCCGGTGAAGTGTTTTTCGCTGGCCGGGCGACAGGCGCGGACGGACGCCAAATTCGGCCACATCTTCGACCACTTCGCCGTCTGTTACGAATATGCCGGCGGCGAGCGTTGCTTCAGCTTCTGCCGCCAGCAGGACGACACCGACCAGGACACCTCCCACCTGGTCTTCGGCGCGAACGGCACGGCGGACCTCCGGCGAAAGACCATGACCGGCGACCGGATCTGGCGTTACAGCCAGGCGACCAACGGAGCCAAGGACATCCCCTACCAACTGGAACACGACGCCCTCTTCCGCAGCATCCGACGCGGCGAGCCGATCAACAACGGCGAGTACATGGTGAAGAGCACGATGATGGCGATCATGGGACGCCTCGCCGGCTACACCGGCAAGAGCGTCACCTGGGACCAGGCCTGGAACTCGCAGGAACGTCTGGGCCCGGACAAATACGAATTCGGCGATCTGCCCATGCCTCCGGTTGCCTTACCGGGAACGACAAAGTTGATCTAGGGAAAGGGCTGGGCCGGATTCGTGCCGCCCCAATCAGGCTTTGAAGTGGGGCGCCAGCGGCGAGTCGCCCTTACCTGCGCAAGGTAGGGACCTTTCGCCGAAAGGTCCCACTTCAAAGTCCTGTAAAGGTGAAACACGAGAGGTTGAGTATCGTGCGCCGGCTCGCCTCACAAACCGTCGCGGCAAGGATAAGTGTTGTCGCAGATCAATGGCGGGGTGAAGACTGCCACGCAATGACCTCAAACCTCTCCCGCCGAAAATTCCTGATCGCCGGCGCCGCCGCTCCCGCGTTGGCCGTCACCGGACTGGCCAACGAACGCGCTCCGCGGATCGACGCGCACCTCCACTGCTTCGCCGGCGCGAAGGACGCGCGTTTCCCGTATCATGATCGGGCTCCCTATCGCCCCGAGGCTCCGGCGACGCCCGAACGCCTGCTGCAATGCATGGATGGAGCCGGTGTGGATTTCGCCGTGGTCGTCCACCCGGAGCCCTACCAGGACGATCATCGCTATCTGGAGCATTGTCTTGAAGTTGGCGGGAAACGCCTCAAGGGAACCTGCCTGTTCTTTGCCGACCGGCCCGGCTCGGTCGCGAAGCTGCCGGGACTGGTGAAGCGGGCTCCCATTGTCGCGGCCCGCGTTCACGCCTATGCGCCTGAGCGATTGCCTCGGTTTGGCAGTTCCGAACTTCGCGCGTTGTGGAAGACCGCCGGCGACCTGGGGCTGGCCGTGCAGATCCATTTCGCCCCGCGTTACGCCCCCGGTTTCGAGCCGCTGATCAGGGATTTCCCCGACACTCGCGTCATCATCGACCATCTCGGCCGACCGTTTCAGGGCATTCCGGAGGAACACGAAATCGTTGTCCGCTGGTCGCGCTTCAAAAACACGGTGATCAAGCTCTCGGCGATTCCGTTCCAGACGAAATACCCGCATCGCGACATTGCGCCGGTCATCAAAAGACTGGTCGGCGAATTTGGAGCCGAGCGGATGATCTACGGCGGCGGCTTCAACGCCGACGCGACGCCCAAGTCATATCGGGCGGCGTTCGACCGGGCCGAATCGTTCATCGCCCACCTGCCGGCGGCGGATCGCGCCGCCATTCTGGGCGGAAACGCGGCGAGACTGTTCGGTTTCAGCTGAAGCCCGGGCGTCAGGCTGAAACCCGCCTGAGGAAGTCCAGGAAGAAGCCGCGGCGGAGAGCCTCCTTGAGGTGGGGTTGCAGGTAGGCCCAGGTGAACACGTCGCAACCGGTCGCACCCTGCTCGGCGGCCCGGGAAAGGTAATCGCCGATCCAACCGGCGTCGCGGATCTTTCCGTGGGAGGTCGATGCGCCGAGCGTGAAGCTCATTTCCGCCCGGCCGCCGACGCTGCGGTTGAGTTTGACGGCGTCGCCGATCCGGCGGCTGAAAACCTCCAGGTATTTGTCGCCGTAGTTGTCGGGATAGCAGTAGCCAGAGACGCTGACGCGGTCGATCCAGCCCTCTCGGGACCAGACCGGCCACGGCTGGGCGACCAGGTGGTTCTTCGCGACGTGCGGCCCCCAGGAGTAGATGGCGATCCGTAGGTCGGGGTTCAACGCGCGCGCGGTTTCGGAGATCTGTCGCGCGAGCCGGCTGATCCCCTCTTCCCTGAAGGTCTGGAAGGCCTCCTTTTCGGACAGGTCGGGCCGGCCTTTCTTCCACGTCTCGAATTCCTTTTCCGACGCGACGTCGAGGCGGCGCGGGCGGTTGTAATAGCGCAGGTAGTCGAGCATGACCCCCTTCGTCGGATAACGCTTCACGACGTCGGCGATCACGGAGGCCGCCCAGTCCCGGGACGCGGGATGGGTCGGGCAGATGTGGCCCATGGGTTTGCCGTCGGGATGGCGGGAGGCCCATTCGGGATGTTCGAGCAGAATGCCCGAGGGCTCCTCATGCCCGCTGACCAACACGCAGAACGCGGGGTAAACCTCGAGCCCGCGTTTGTCAGCGCCGCGGATCAGATACTCCAGCGGGTCCCAATCGCCGGCCGGCTGTTGCCTGATGACCCGGCTGGGAAAGTGCGCGCCGCCGGAGGTGTTGGTGATATAGGGGATGACGCCCCGGAAGCCGGCGGCGAGATGCCCGTCGAGGATCTCGTCGATGGCTCGCTCGCGACCGGCGCGGGAAGCGTGGTCGCGCAGCAGGGTCTGCAGGTGAAGCCAGGAGCCGAGGAACGGCGACGCTTTGGAGGGTTGAGCGGTCAGGCCGGCCGGCAGCGCGGCGCCGGCGGCTGTCGCGGCGGAAGTCCTGAGAAAAGCGCGTCGTCTCATGCGGGTGAGCCTTTCAGATTCCGGGGAGGTTGCCGACAGTTCTGTTATTCCGCCCAAACCTTCACCCAGAGGTGGCCCGTGGCAACGACCCCGAATTCGTTGGTTCGTTGGACCTTCACCACATGGTCGCCGGGCTGGGCAAAACGATGCGCGTGTTCGGCGTAGCCGTCCGGCGCCAGTTTCACCGCGTTGCCGTCAGACCGGACCTCCACCGTGGGTGACCCATCGCCGAAGTCCCAGGTCTCATGACCCTCGCGCGACTGGCCGGTGATGAAGGAGCGCACCTTGAAGGTGACCGGATCGCCGACCTTGATGCCCGTGGTCGGATAGAAATTGGGATGAATGGAGGTGACGTGGCGTTCCGGATGCCCGCGGTCGTAGACGACCACGACGGCGAAATCATAGGCGACGTTCCCCTTGGCGTCGGTGACCTTCAGGATCTCGCTGTGGCGGCCGGGCGTGTCGTAGCTCCGCTTCACCCGGGCGCCGGTCGCTTTGGAGCCGTCCTCGAAGGTCCACTCGTACTTCGCGATCCCGGCTGTCGCCCAGGACTTGGAGGCGTCGAGCGTGACGCTTTCGCCGCTCCAGAGCAGGTGGTGCGGGCGGGCGACGGCGATGACCGCGGGCTTCTGTTCCTCCAGATAGGCCTGCCAGAGGAAGGCATAACCCTCCTGTGTGCCCCATTCGCCCGAAGGCTGCCGGCTCTTGACCTCGAAGTGCAGATGCGTCCAACCGCCGCTGCCGCCCTCCTTGCCGAGGAATCCCAACCGCTGCCCCCGCTTGACTCGCACACCGGGCTTGATCTCGGAATCGATCGTCTTCAGGTGGCTGTTGCGATAGAACCAACCGCGATCGTCAAGCAGGTAGACGACGTCGTAGCGCGGACTGACCGGCGTGTCGCGCTTGTATTCGGGGAGCGTCTCGCCGGCTGCCGAGACCACCAGGGCATCCACGGCGGAGACGATCTCGACCAGGCCCTCGCTGCCGCCGATGTCCAGGCCCGAGTGGTAGTAGATGCTCTCCTTGTCCGGTCGCTCGCCGCCGTCGACATAAACCGGATCGTTCGCCATCTGGGTGTCGGTGGCGAACCACCGCTGTTTCGCGGGATAGACGAACGAACCGGGCCGGATCCACGGGGAGCCTTTCGGCCAGAGCCGCAGGCGCGCATCCTTCTTCAGGCCCCAGGAGCGGGCCGTTCCCTTCACGTTGTAGCCCTGGGTCACCGAACAATCAATCTGCGCGCCGCCGACCTCGCGGGGCAGGTTGTAGGTCCCGGAGACAAGTGTCGCCCGCTCGCCGTTCACCTCGACCGTGACCTCCGCGCGCCTGACAGCGGCCGTGACCGAATCGAGCTGCTCCTCGAGATTCACGAATCGGACCTTGGCGCGACTGCCGTCGGACAGTTCCACCACGGCCGCTTCGCCTGCGTTCAGATCGACCACACGCACCAGGGGATCGATCGCGGCCGCCGATGCGACCGAAGCCAGCGCAAGCCAGCAGGTCAGGGAGAGGACTTTCTTCATGCCGGCATCATACGGACACCGGGGCTGGTTGCAAACCAGGCGAAAGAACCGCTTTCGACGCCTCGGAAAGCACGGTTCCGATGGGGCCAGATCGGGGTTCTCTTCCCAGGCCATGCAAACCTTGGGGATCCACGTTCCACGGCCTGTTTCCGCTCTTTTTAGGCATTGATTCCAAAAACACGACATGGGATAAAGGCTAGTCCATGCGCGACAAAACCGGATACATCGCCCTCGCGGTCGCCGCCGTCCTGTTCGGCGCGGCGGGGAGTCTGTCCGCGCAGGTCTGTCGCGAACGGCCGATGATCCTGACCCCCAAGATCGAGAAGGCGGTCATTCAGAGGCCGATCTTCATCCGGCCGATCATCCAGAAGGCGATCATCGAACAGCCCCAATTCGTGCGCCCGATGCGGGAACGACCGATCATTGAGAAGCCGTTTTTCCCCCAGCCCGAATTCGACTGGTGCGGCGAATACTTCCTGCTGCCGGAAGAGGAGATGGAATCGACCGCCGGCGGACGTTCTCTGCGCCACCTGCTGCAGACCGGTCAATACAGCCCCGGAGAAGGGTTGATGCGCTCTTACCTGAAGGCGGTGCGACCTGCGCGGGAAACGGCGGCTTCAGGCGTCACGACGACCGCCCCTGAAGGCGGGTCCTGCTGCGGCGGTCCCGATCGCGATGTGGAAGCCCAGGTCGCAGCCGCCGCGATGCGCATCAAGATGGCCGCCTACAAGGATCGTCCTCCCGTTCGTTTTCCTGTCGCTTCCGCGCCCCGACAACCTCAGCCGGCAACCGCGGTCGCGGCCGCCTCATCGGCGACGGCTCAAGCGATCGCCTCCAGCGCGATGATCGTGCCCCGCGGCAGCCGTTAAACCTCGAAGTCCGCGCCTCTCCTGTTCTGCCGGGCGTCAAGCCCCGGCCAACTTTTCCCCCTCCGAGCGCGCCGCGCACTCCAGGGTTTTTTCCGCATTCTTCAACCAGGTGTGTTCCGTCAGGGCGTCCTCCCGGGCTCGGGCGCCCAGACACGCGCGAAGTTTCGCGTCATCGACCGCCGTCCGCAGGGTCTCGCGCAGGGAACCCGCGACAT
Source organism: Verrucomicrobiales bacterium (assembly GCA_038126235.1). Classification (GTDB taxonomy): domain Bacteria; phylum Verrucomicrobiota; class Verrucomicrobiia; order Limisphaerales; family JAYPEY01; genus JAYPEY01. The sequence goes on along the minus strand of JAYPFK010000007.1, from coordinate 116,457 downwards.
CCGCGTCGAAGAGCAGCCCGTTCTCCCGATCACGCACCGCCATGCGGATGGGCTCCGAGGCGGGGGCCACGACCGTCTTGCCGCGTCCCATATACTCGAACAACTTGATCGGGGAACGGAACTCGTTGCTGTGCGGGACGACACAGACATCCATGGCGCCGATGTGGGACGGAATCTCGTCGTGGGAGACGGCTCCTGAAAACACGACCTTTCCGCTGATGCCTGGTTCATCCGCCCGTCGTTCGAGCTCCTCCCGAAGGTCTCCGTCCCCCACCAGGAGCAGGCGGAGATTGGGCCGGTCGGCCGCCAGTTCCGCGACGGACTCCAGCAGCAGATCGAGCCGGTGCCATTCCACAAACCAACCGACAAATCCGACGACGACGTCATCGGCGCCCAACCCGAGCTTTCTCCTCACATCCTCAACCGGCGCATCCTCCGCGTAGTCGGCCGGATTGACGGCATTGGGCAGGACCAGAATCCGGTCCGGATCGACGCCCATGCCCTCGATCCGTCGCTTGAGATGGGGTGAAACAGTGACGATGGCCCCCGCCCGGGAGAACGCGAAACGGTCGCAGGCCCTCGCGACGGAGACGAATAACGGCTGGCGGCGGACGCGATCGTCGCCGACCAGCTCGTTGACCTCGACGATGAAAGGGATCCCCCGCCTACGGGCGAGCGCAGCGGTGACGAAGAGAAAGAAAGCGTGACGTTCGTAGATGAGACCGAATTCCGCCTTGCGCAACAACGCGGAATTCCGCCGCCAAGCGGAGAAATTGTAGGCCATTTCGAGGAACTCGAACAGGAACCCCGGACAGAGATCCACGACGCGGCGCAGAAAGCCCTTCCGCGCGCGATCGCCATAGGGGCTGGCCCCGGCCGACTTGAGCGGGTCCGCGCCCGCGGGGTTGCTGAAGGTCACCTTGTGTCCGAGTTCTTCGAACGCCCCCGCGATGCCGGCAATGTGCACCGATTCCGGTCCCGTGCCCCGCGTTCTGAAATGATAAAGGATGTTCATTCCGATCCTGGAGCAAGACGGCGACGGGCGCGCATGGAGGAAAGAAAAAACGCGAATTCCATCTTTGAATTCGCGTGGATTCCAAGGGGACGCGGACCGGTTCCCGCGATCGGCGGCCCGCTCACTTCGGCTTCCAGGGCTTGTCCTTGGTCGCCCGCGCCTTGTCGATCCGTTCCAGCTCACGCTGCCGGTCCATATAGGTGCGGTCCATGAAGGTGTTGATGCCGTTCTTGGCGAAGCTGCTGTTGTTGCGCCCGAAGGTGCTGGTGGCGAAGGTGCTCCGCGCCTGGCTGCCGATCGCATGCGAACTGCGGGCGTGCGAACTGGTCGCGTGGGAGCTGCGCGCATGCGAGCTGGTCACATGGGAGCTGTCGCGGTGGCTGTTGGGGAGATTGCGCCGCTTCCAGATGGCATGGGAACTCTTCGCATGGCTGCTGGTCAGATGAGAGTTGATGCGATTCAGGTTCGCCAGGGTCTGACCGCCGGCGCCTCCCGAATGCGAGCTGGTGAAGAACGTGCTCTTCACAATGGAACTATGAAGGTGCGAATTGATCGATCCACCCTGTCTGGTTCGGGCGTGCGTGCTTATCAGATGGGAATTAGGCGTGCTCGACTGGCCTTTCGCGTGGGAACTGGGGGTGCCGCGGTTCTGTAGCGCGTGGGTGCTGACCAAATGCGAGTTGATGGCCCGGTTGCGGGCCTGCTGGGCGTGGGTGCTCACCTCGTGGGAGCTGGGCGTGCCTCGGTCTTGCAGCGCGTGGGTGCTGACGAGATGGGAATTGATGGACCGGCTGCGAGCCTGCTGAGCATGCGTGC
>JAYPFK010000007.1:96342-114526 GCA_038126235.1 Verrucomicrobiales bacterium | reverse complement strand
GTGCTGACGAGATGGGAATTGATGGACCGGCTGCGAGCCTGCTGAGCATGCGTGCTCACCCGATGCGAATTGGGTGTGCCGCTCGTCTGCTTGGCATGGGTGCTGACCTGATGGGAATTGGCCGTCCCTTTCTTCTGTTTGGCGTGGGTGCTCACCTTGTGGGAGTTCGGCGTCGCCTGCGCGCCGAGGCAGACGGCAACCGCCAGGATTCCCACGTTAAGTCTGGGCGTTGTCTGGGACATGTCAGAACGTTAACAGATTCAAGGCTTCTTTTCAATCGCCGCTTTCCCGGCCGGAAAACGGCCGAACGGCTCAGAAAAGGGTGTAGATGAACGGGGCCGCCGCGCTGCCGCCGCCGCCGAGAAGGATCAGCCCCCCGAAGATCAGGAGCACCACGACGATCGGGATCATCCAGTACTTCTTGTTCTCCATCAACATCTCGAAGAACTCGGCGACAAAGCCGGGGTCCTTCTCCGAGCCTGCCTCTTCGAACGCGTTTTTCTCTTCGTCACTCATGACCGATTCAATGCGACAGATAGACCAACGCCTTCCTCCCGGAAAGCTCAATATTGCCGGTAGTACCGCTTCGGGTCCTTCACCGGCTCCACGTCCCGCCAGTAGGTCGGGGCGTTCCGGTCGAACGACTTGGCGATCGCCCGGCTGCCCGCCAACCGCTTCAGCAACCCGAACGGCGTGACGAGAAGCAGGAAACAGGCGCAGAACAACAGATTGCCCACCAGGATGCCGACCGAGCAGCCGAAACCGAACCACAGGACATAGAAGGGCTTCGCAATCTGAGGCAACGCCCAAAGGACCGCCCCCGCCCCGGCGCCACAACCCGCGATCCACAAGGCCGACTCGACGTTCCAGCCGCCCTTGACCGCCCGCCCGATCAACAACAGCAGGACCGCGACAATCGGGAAACCCACAATCCAGCTGACGGCGAACTTCCGCCGCGCGGACCGGTCCGGATTCCAATCGACTTCCTTGAACGGATTCAGCATGGGGGCTCCTCAGTCGAGCGCGAAGCTCTCGATATATTTTTCGCGCGCCTCGCCGTCGCGCTGAGGTTGTTCGCTCTTTCTCAGGATGCAGTTCTCCAGGACCAGCACATCCATGTCTGTCGCCATGAAACAACGCCAGGCGTCGCGGGGTGTACAGACGATCGGCTCGCCCCGGATGTTGAAGCTGGTGTTCACGATCACGCCGCAGCCGGTCTGTCGCTTGAACTCCCGGATCAACCGCCAATAGCGGCCGTGGCGCGCTTCGTCCACCGTCTGGATCCGCGCCGAATTGTCCACGTGCGTCACGGCCGGAATCTCCGAGCGTGCGACGTTCACGCGCTTGCGCAGGTCCTCCGAGGCCATGGCCTCCCGGTCCGCGTCGCTCAGTTCGCGAAGCTGCCTTTCCGCCACGTCAGCCACCAGCAACATGTAGGGGCTGTCTGACTCGAGGTCGAAATACTCGCCCGCGTCCTCGCGCAGAACGCTGGGGGCGAAGGGACGGAACGATTCGCGGTACTTGATCCGCAGGTTCATGACCGACTGCATCTTCGGGCTGCGCGGATCGCCGATGATGCTCCGGCAACCCAGCGCGCGGGGACCGAATTCCATCCGTCCCTGGAACCAGCCCACCACGTTCTCCCCCTTCAACGCTTCGGCGACCTCGCGCAGCAGTTCCGTCTCGTCGTCGATCCGCGTGTGGGGAACGGATTCCTCCTTGAGGAACGCCTCGATCTCGTCGTTCGAGAAGGCGGGCCCGAGAAGCGAACCGCGCATCGAGTCGCCCGGCTCCGGCCGACGCTCGTTCCGCAGCAGTTGATGATGCACGAACAAGGCGGCGCCCAGCGCGCCGCCGGCGTCGCCCGAGGCCGGGGCGATCCAGATGTCGTCGAAGATCCCCTCGCGCAACAGCCTGCCGTTGGCGACGCAGTTCAGCGCCACGCCGCCCGCCAGGCAGAGGTTCTTCATGCCGGTGATCTCGCGCGCCGTCCGCGCCATGCGGATCACGATCGTCTCCGTGACCGCCTGAATGGACGCGGCGATGTCCATCTCCCGCTGGGTGATCGCCGATTCCGCCGAACGAGGTCCTCCTTCAAAGAGCGTGTCAAACTTCGGCCCGGTCATTGTCAGTCCCTGGCAGTAGTTGAAGTAGCTCATGTCCATCGCGAAGGAGCCGTCCTCCTTCAGGTCGATGAGCCGATCGAGGATGACGTCGGCGAACCGGGGCGCGCCGTAGGGCGCCAGGCCCATGAGCTTGTATTCGCCGGAGTTCACGCGGAAGCCGGTGAAGTAGGTGAAGGCGCTGTAAAGCAGGCCCAGAGAATGGGGAAACGCCATCGTCTTGAGCAGCTCGATCCGGTTGTCCGCGCCCTTGCCGATGCTGGCGGTGTCCCATTCACCCACGCCGTCCATCGTCAGGATTGCGGCCTCCTCGAACGGCGAGGGGAAAAAGGCGCTCGCCGCGTGCGATTCATGGTGATTGGTGAAGGCGATCCGTTTCGTGAACTTCCCATCCAGGGACTTTCGGATCTCACGCGGCAGGTGCAGCTTCGTCTTCAGCCACAGGGGCATGGCGGAAAGAAACGACTTCAGGCCGGCCGGGGCGAACTCGAGGTAGGTCTCCAGCAGCCGGTCGAACTTCAGCAGCGGCTTGTCGTAGAAAACGACATAATCCAGCTCCTCCGCCCGCAACCCCGCCTCCTCCAGGCAGAAATCCACCGCGTTCTTCGGGAACTCATGGTCGTGCTTCTTCCGTGTGAACCGCTCCTCCTGCGCGGCCGCGACAATACGACCGTCCACGACCAGCGCGGCCGCGCTGTCGTGGTAATACGCCGAGATGCCAAGAATATTCGCGCTCATTGATGCGGAGAGCGCGGAGTTTGCCTGCCGAGGCTTCGGTTGCAATGCCGGATTCGCGTGACGCGCGATTCCCCCACGTCCTCACACGCCTTCTCGATCCGGGAGATGTGTCGATTTCCGTTTCATCGGATTCGAGGGCGAGGAGGAGCACGAACATTCGTCGGCCCGGCGAATCACCGATCACCAGTTACAAATCACGAATCACCAACCGCCCATCTCCCGCCGCATCCGGGGATGCAATCCTCTCCGAAGGCGCGTATTCTATCGGCCGTGTCTGACCCGTCATTGAAATCGAACCGCTCCGGCTCCATCGAGCTCTCCATCACCGGCATGACCTGCCAAGGATGCGCGCGGCATGCGACCGAGGCGTTGCAAGGCGTGGCCGGGGTGGACAGCGCGCAGGTGCGGTTGGATCAGGCCGCCGCCACCGTCCGCGTCCTTCCGGACGCCACCGTGCTCACGCTCGATCTCATCGCCGCCGTCGAGGCCGCCGGCTTCGCCGCAAAGGAGGTTAAGACCGAGGACAAACCGGCGAATCCCGCGGGCGGCATCGCCTGGTCGGGCTGGAAGCTGAACGTCCTGCTGGGCGTTCCCGCAACGCTGTTCTTCATGATCGCGGAGTGGGGCCTCGGCGTTGGGATGGAAGGCTGGTTTCACTGGGCCGGATTCGCGGTGGCCCTCCCCGTGCAGGTCCTTTGCGGCGGGCGGTTCTATCGCGGCGCCTGGAGCCAGCTCAAACGCGGCCAGTCGAACATGGACACGCTGGTCTCCCTGGGCTCCTCGACCGCGTTCGTCTACAGCTCCTGGGGCCTGTTCGCCGGTTGGCAGGGACATCTGTATTTCATGGAGGCGGCTGGGATCATCACCTTCGTCAGCGTGGGCCACTGGATGGAGGCGATCACCAGCTCCAAGGCCGCCGGAGCCCTTGAGGCGCTGCTCAATCTCACGCCCGCCAAGGCGACGCGCATCGTGGAGAACGGCGCGGAGGAACAGGTCCCGGTAACGGAATTGGAGCGCGGCGACCGGGTCGTCCTGAAACCGGGCGATCGCGTTCCGGTGGACGGCGATGTGATCGAAGGCGCGTCCGCCATCGACGAATCCATGTTGACCGGCGAGTCGTTGCCGATCGACAAGGCCGCCGGCGCCAAGGTCTATGGCGGCACCCTGAACGCCAACGGCCGCCTCGTCATGCGCGTGACGGAAACCGGCGACGCCACCGCGCTGGCACAGATCATCGCGGTCGTCCAACGCGCGCAGACCAGCCGGGCGAACATCCAGAAACTCGGGGACAAGGTCAGCAGCGTCTTCGTGCCGGTGGTGATCGTCATCGCCCTGCTCACCGCCCTGGGCTGGGGACTGGCGCCGGAAAAGGCGCGGGAACTGTCTTTGCATTTGTCGCGTTTCCTCTGGACGGTCAACCCGCCGGAGTTGGCTCTGACCGCCGCAGTGATCCACGCGGCCGCCGTCCTGATCGTGTCCTGCCCCTGCGCCATGGGCCTGGCGACGCCCATTGCCATCATGGCGGGAACGAATGCGGCCGCACGCCGGGGCATCCTCATCCGCGACGGCGAGGCCCTGGAAAAGTCCGGAACCATCGACACCGTCCTGTTCGACAAGACGGGCACGCTGACCGCCGGCCGGCCCGTCGTCGAGGCAAAGACCGGCTTCCATGGGGACGACAGCTACGGTGAGCAGGCTCTCAAAACCGCAAGCCGGCTCGCCGGCGCCTCCAATCACCCCTTGAGCCGGGCCATCGCTGCGGCGGCCCCTTCCACTGAGGCCGCCGAATTCACCAATTGGCGGGAACTCCAGGGCCGGGGCATCCAGGCCGATTCCGCCGCCGGCTCAATCCGACTCGGTTCCCTGGATTGGCTGCGCGACTCCGGCGTCGGGACGGAGCCCGCCGCCGCTTTCCTGGAGCGGCAATCCGCACAGGGAGCCACGGTCGTCGGGTTGGCGGAGGGCGCGAACCTGGTCGGCGTCTTCGCCCTCAACGACGCGCTCAAACCCGGCGCCCGCGAAGTCGTCCGAGGCCTGCGCTCCGAAGGTCTGGAAATCTGGCTCATCAGCGGCGACCGCCGGTCCGCGGCGCTGGCGAGCGCCGCGAGCGCAGGCATCCCAGAGGACCGCGTGCAGGCCGAGGTCCGTCCCGAGGACAAGGCCGGGATCGTGGAGCGCATCCAGTCGGAAGGCCGGCGCGTCGCCTTCGTGGGCGACGGCATCAACGACGCCCCCGCGCTCAAGCAGGCCGACCTCGGCGTCGCCGTCAGCCGCGCCAGCGACGTGGCCCGCGAGGCCGCCGACATCGTCCTGCTCAACTCGGACATTCATGCCATTCCTGAAGCCCTCGGCCTGGCCAAGGCGACCCTGCGCACGATCCGGCAGAACCTCTTCTGGGCCTTCTTCTACAACGCCGCCGCGATTCCGCTGGCCGCCCTGGGCTTCCTGAACCCCATGCTCTGCGCCGCCGCCATGGGGTTTTCCGACCTCGTCGTGGTCGGCAACGCGCTGCGCCTGCGCGGATGGCGCGTCTCCGGTTCTTGAACGTCGCGGCGGTCACGCCGGCCGGGTGGGGCGAATTCTCCGACTGCGCCGACGTGAGCATGCCCCGGCGCCGCTCACTGAGGACAGTTCGCCCCGCCTTTCGCGCCCATTCCACTCTTGCGCCGACAGCGGGCGTTCCTGTTTAGTCCCCGGATTCCCATGAGTAAAACCGCGCTGCTATTTGCCGGTCAGGGAGCCCAGTCCGTCGGGATGGGGCGCGATCTGGCCGAGAATCATCCGACCGCGAAGTCACTGTTCGACCGGGCCAACGAGGCCTTGGGCTACGATCTGGCGTCCATCTGCTTCAACGGTCCGGAGGACGAACTGACCAAGACCGAGAACGCCCAACCCGGCATCTACCTCGTAAGCTGGATCGCGCTGCAGTTGTTGAAGGAACAGGCGCCGGATCTGGAGTTCGAGGCGACGGCGGGGTTGTCTTTGGGAGAGTTCGCCGCGCTCGCCGCGGCGGACAGCCTGGCCTTCGAGGACGGCCTGCGCGTGGTGCGACAGCGCGGCCGGTTTATGCAGGAGGCCTGCGATGAAACCCGGGGCGGCATGGCGGCGATCATCGGACTCGATGAGGCGCAGACCCGCGAGGTCTGCGAGGCGACGGGCGTCACCCTGGCCAACCTCAACTGTCCGGGGCAGATCGTCATCTCCGGCGCGGCCGACAAGATCGAGGCGGCCTGCGAGGCGGCAAAAGCAAAGGGCGCCAAGCGCGCGCTGCCGCTGACGGTCGCGGGCGCTTATCACTCCCCGCTCATGGCCGGCGCGCAGCCCAAGCTGAAGGCCGAACTGGACGCCATCACGATCCAAGCGCCCTCGGCGACGGTCATCTCCAACGTCACCGCCGAAGCCCACGGAACGCCGGAGCAGATCTCCGCCCTGCTGGTGAACCAGGTCACCTCGTCCGTGCGTTGGGAGGATTCGATGCGGCATTTGCTGGGGCAGGGCTTCACCCGCTTCATCGAACTGGGCCCCGGCAACGCGCTGACCGGTTTCATGAAACGCATCGAGCGCGGGGCGGATATCCTCAACGTGGCCGACTGCGCAAGCCTGGAGAAGACCATCGCCGCGCTGAAGGCATAAGTGACGCCGAGGCATGGCCGACGAATCCACCAGAGGCGGGACCCTGCATTACCGGCGCTCGCATTTCGTGACGCGGCTGCCGGTCGACCATCTTTACACCTCCTCGCATTGCTGGCTGGAGCGTCGGAATGAAGACGGCCTCTGGCGTGTCGGACTCACCCGGTTTGCCACCCGGATGCTGGGTGAACTGGTCGATTTCGACATCGAGGAAAAGCCCGGCGCCACAGTGAAGACCGGGCAGATCGTCGGCTGGATCGAGGGCTTCAAGGCCATCTCGGACATCTACTGCGTGATCGACGGAGGCTTCACCAGAACCAACCCGCTCCTGGAAAAGAAGATCAACGCCATCGACAAGGACCCCTACAACACGGGTTGGCTCTACGAGGCGATCGGTGAACCCGACGCCAAGGCAATGAATGTCGAGGCCTACGCCGCCGTCCTTGACCGGACCATCGACAAGATTCTGGAGAACCAGCGCGCGGATGAGATCGAGTGAAACGTGATTCGTGTCGCGAGATTCACAACCGAACGTCTTGGATTTCCCTCGCGCTCAACAGCCAACACGCGACACGAATCTCAAATCTCAGATTTCAGATCGCCATGACCGACACCAACGACAATCAGCCGCCCAAGGCCCGCTACATCATGATCGGCGGGTTTCTCGGCGCGGGAAAGACAACCTCGATCGCCAGGATGGCGCAGATGCTGACCGACCAGGGGTTGAAGGTCGGGCTGATCACCAATGACCAGGGCAACGAACTGGTCGACACCGCCATGCTGCGTTCGCGAGGATTCGCGACGGAGGAGATTCCGGGCGGCTGTTTCTGCTGCCGCTTCAATTCCCTGGTCGAAGCCGCTTCGAAATTGAACGAGGAGACCCAGCCGGACGTCTTCATCGCGGAGCCTGTCGGCAGTTGCACGGATCTCGTCGCCACGGTGACCTATCCCCTGCGCCGGATGTACGGCGAGGATTTCCGGATTGCCCCGCTCAGCGTGGTGGTCGATCCCGTCCGCGCCGCGCGAGTGTTCGGCCTGAACGAGGGCGGGCGCTTCTCCGAGAAGGTCCGCTACATCTACAAAAAGCAACTGGAGGAGGCGGACGTCATCGTCATCAACAAGTGCGACATCCTGGAGGATTGCGACATCGCGATGCTGGGGAACTGCCTCAACGAGCATTACCCCAACGCCAGGATCTTCGAGGTGTCCGCCCGCGAGGGCAAGGGCCTGAACGACTGGTTCGCGCACCTCTGGGACACGGACCAGGAGGCGCGCGTCGCGATGGAGGTGGATTACGAGACCTACGCCGAAGGCGAAGCCCTGCTCGGCTGGCTCAACTGCACGGTGAGACTTTCCTCGGAATCGGACTTCGACGCCAACAAGGCCCTGCGCGTCCTCTGCAAACGCATCCAGACCCGGCTCGCCGAACAGGACGCCGAGATTGCCCACCTCAAGATGACCTTCAGCCCCGACGGCGGGATCGGCGACATTGCCGTCGTGAACCTGGTGCGCAACGACTACGTCGCCGAGCTCTCGCAGGAACTCGACGACTCCGTGAAGTCCGGGCAGTTGATCGTCAACATGCGCGCCGAAGCCGCGCCCGAAATCCTGAGCGAGACGGTGGAGCACGGCCTGGCCGCGCTGATGGAACGCTTCCCGGAGCTGGCGACGTCCATCGAGCATTCCGAACATTTCCGCCCGGGCAAACCCGAGCCGACTCACCGCATCACAAACCCGGCGGTGTAGCGGCCTGCCAGACAGGACCTTTCATGGCGGCCGACGCAAGGAGGTTCATTCCAACAGCGAATCGAAGAATTGAGCCTCCCCGCGTCGACTGCTACGGTCTCGCAATCTGATCGTTTGATTCGTTTGGGATTTCGTTTTTTGATTTCGAATTTGATTGCCCAGTGATGTCCGACAAGCCCCGCATCCTCTACTGCAACTGCGCCTACGCGAAGATCGTGCCGCCCGACGTGAAGGAGGGCGTCCTACGGAAACTCTGCGAGTCTGGCGAAGCCTTTGACGCGGTGGCGGACCTGTGCGAGATGTCGGCGCGGCGGGACCCGGGCCTCAAACGCCTCGCCGACGGCGGCGCGGTCAAGATCGCGGCCTGTTATCCCCGCGCGGTGAAATGGCTCTTCGCGGCCGCCGGCGCGCCCCTGGACAAGGACGCCACCGAGGTCCTGAACATGCGCGTCGAATCGGCGGACGAGGTCGTGTCGGCGTTGCTGTCCGGGGAGCTGAATCCGAACCTGCCTGAAGGAAAACCGAAGCCCGCCGACGCGCCCACTGCCGCCGCAACCTGAGCCGCGCCCATACGAGATTCACACATCCGCCTTCGCCAGCAGGCTTCGGCGCGACAAGACACGCAATACGAAACACGTTCCCCCATGAGCCTCCTGGAAGAAACCACCCTGCGCGTCGTCCTCTACGAGGGCGCGGGCGCCGCGGAACTGCCGGCCGATGAGCGCTTCGACATCATGTCCACCTTGTTGGCCAAGGGCTACACCGTGACCCGCGCCGGCGCGGGCGGACGCGTCGCCCCGGCCGACCGGAGCTCGATCCTGGCGCTGGGACGTTTCGAGGGCGGCCGGACGCCCGAGGCCGGCGATGCGGCCGACGGAACCGAAGTCCGCTTCGAGGACATCAACGGGCACGCGCCCGCCGCGATCGCCGAACGCGTCGATGCCATCCGTGAAGAGACGCGGACGTCGAAACATGGCGAGTGGAAACCGTGGTTCCCGGTGATCGACTACGACCGCTGCACCAACTGCATGCAGTGCCTGAGCTTCTGCCTCTTCGACGTCTACGGCGTCGATGACGACCAGCAGATCGAGGTCCGCAACAACGACAACTGCAAGACCAACTGCCCCGCCTGCTCGCGCGTCTGCCCCGAGGCGGCAATCATGTTCCCGAAGTACAAGGCCGGCCCCATCAACGGCGACCTCGTCAGCGACGCGGACATGAAGCGCGAGAAGATGAAGGTGGACATCTCCTCGCTCCTCGGCGGCGACGTCTACGACATGCTCCGCCAGCGCAGCGAGCGGGCGAAGTCCCGCTTCTCCAAGGAGCGCAGCTCCGACAAAGCCTTGGACGAGCGCAAGCGCTGCCTCTCGAAGCTCGTGCAGGACGGCGACATCCCGCCCGAGGTCCTGATGTCCCTGCCGTCGCCGGAGGAGATCGCGAAGCGGGCAGAGGAGGCCGCCGCCCGCGCACAGGCGGCGCTGGACGCTCAGAAACGGTGAGCCCCATGGACAATCCCCTCATCTTCAAACTGCTTGAGGAAATCCTGCTCAACTGCCGCCAGGCACGGCACGCGTCGAGCGCGATCGCGGCCAATGTGACCGCCAACGAGCCGGAGCTGGCGTTGTTCTACGTGGACGGGTTTCTCTCCCGGGCCGTGAACGTCTCGCGGCTGTTGTGGCCGGACAACCCGGATTCGGCGGACCGGGGCGCCAGACTCCGCGCCGAACTGGGCGTGAAGGACGACGCGGAACTGCGGCTGGACGGGTTCCGGAAACTGGCCGCGGACTACGACGACAAGCTGGTGGAATGGGCGTCGTCCGCCGAACATCGCGACTTTGTCGGCGTGAACCTGATGCCGCGGGGAACCTTGGACGGTTTCAAGGAGGACCAGTTTCATCGCAGCCTGGACCCCGACACGCTCGGCTATTCCTTTGAGGGCACCCGGGTGAACCTGCGGCAGTTGCAGCAAGACCTGCAACGGGTGGAGCGCTTCGCCGGGAACTGGCAGAAGCTGCACAACCCGTGGTGACCCCGGGGCGGCGCGGATCGCCGCTCAACGCTTCCCGAACTTCTCCTCAAACACGGCCGCCGGATCGTAATTCGGATCCCCATAAAGTTTCTGTTGCCGGTCGATCTTGCTGTAGGGGTAGAAGTCGAAGATGTCGCCCTTTCCGAGGACCCGCGGATCGCCTTGGGCCTTGAGTTCCGATTCGAGCTGTTTCCAGAGCTCGGCCTTCACCGCCGCGAGGGCCGGGTTGTCAGAGAGGTTCCGGACGCAATCGGGATCAGCCGCCATGTCGTAGAGCTCCTCCGCCGGCCGTTTGCCAAAGGCCATTTCATAGAAGCGGTAGTCCGGCGACGCCATGGACAGCTCCGTGAGGTAGGACTTGGTGGGTGAACCATCGCAGTTCAGCAGACCGTATTCAGGATCGCCGCCGGGCCAGCGGTCGGGTTTGAAGTTGCGGACGTAAAGGAAGCGGTCGTTGCGCAGCGCTCGGGCCGGATAGGCGACGGAACGCAGCCTGCCATCGGTGCGACCGATGTCGTGCCGCTCCTTGCCGAGCAGGGTGTGGTCGCGGGCGGCGTCGACGCGGCCGGACTTCTTCGCGAGAAGCTGCGGCAGAAAGCTCTTCCCGGTCATCTGGGAATGGGCGGGAACCCCGGCGACCTCCAGAAGCGTCGGCGCCAGATCCGGAAACGTGACGAAATCGGTGATCGTGCGGCCGGGCTTGATCTTGGCGCCCCAACGCGCGGCGAAGGGGATGTGGAAGCCATCGTCATAGATCTGCCCCTTCACGCGGGGGAAGGGCATCCCGTGGTCCGACGTCGCGATGATCAGGGTATTGTCCAGCCTGCCCGCCGCTTCAAGATGGGCGAGCGCCTTTTGGATGTGCTTGTCGTACCACTCGACCTCGATCGCGTAGTCCGCCAGGTCGCCGCGAATGGTCTCGTTGTCGGGGAAGTAGGCCGGGACGGCGACATCGGCGAGGTTGCGTCCGTCCTTCTTCCAGCTGTCGCGCTCGTAGCCGCGGTGCGGCTCCTTCGCGCCGAGCCAGAAGCAGAAGGGCTCCTCGTCAGCGGTCTCCTTCAGGAAGGCCTCAAAGTTGGCGGCATAGTCGATGGCGTTGATTCCCTTGAAGGGTGGTTTGGTCTTGTGCTGGTTGTAGGGATGGCCTGCGGGGTTGTCCCCGGTCCGGTTCTTGCCGGCGTCGGAGCCCTGCCAGATGCCCGGCCCCCAACCCTTGCCGGTGTAGCCGATCTTGTAGCCCTTTTCCTCCAGCAAATACGGGAAGAACTTCCACTTGTCGGAAAGGAACGGGTTGTGGTTGCAGGCCTCCTCCAGCTGCCAGGAATAGCGGCCGGTCAACAGGCAGGCCCGCGCGGGCGCGCACTTGGGATTGCAGTTGTAGGCCTGGGTGAAGAGCGCCCCCTCCCGGGCGATGCGGTCGAAGCCGGGCGTCTTCACATACGCGCTGCCATAAGCGCTGAAGCTGTCGCGCGAGGCGTCGTCCGCGATGATGAACAGGATGTTCGGCCGGCTTGTCGCGTCGGAGCTTTGAGCGGAGGCGGAAACGGCGGCCGCCGCGGAGCTTGAGAACAACGCGAAGGCGAACAAGACAGGAAGCGGACGGAGGAGTCGTTTCATGAGAAGGAAAGACTGCCTCTCCCTTCGGAGCGAATCCAGTCTTTGATTTCTGGATGCATGGGGAATCGTCCCCAATGAGCCGGCGTGAGCATTTCCCGACGCGGCCCGCTGAAGACCGCGGCCCCGCCTATTCAGAGCCGGCTACGCGCGAACACCATTTCCTCGCGCCAAGCCAGCGCGGCGCCCACGCCGGCCCAGGCGACGTAGACCGCGGAGGTCAGCAACGCAGCGGCCAGGGCGTCCGCGCCTGCGACGCCGCAGGTCCGCAGGAGCAGCACCGCCGTCCCCTCCCGCACCCCGGCGCCGGCGACGGAGATCGGCAGGGCCGACACGGTGGAAACGATCGGGAACACCCAGAGCGTGTCCGACCACGCCACGGTTGTTCCGGCCACAGCAAAGAGACACACGGCCAACACTCCGCTCCAGATCATCTGCATCAACAACGCCAGCCCCACGCCGTATGCAGGCAGACGCCGCGAATCCCCGAAGCGTGCGATGACATCCCGGAACGATCCCCAGGACTGTTTCAGGAACACATTGCCGTGCAGCCGGTCCCGAAACCGCCAGCCCGCGGCGCCCACGACCACGGCGACGAGCAGCGGAACGCGCCAAGCGGGACCGCTCACGTGCAGGGAGCCCAGCCGCTCAAGCCCCCCGCAGAACGCGATCAACGTCAGTGTGATGCAGCCATAGAGAATCGAGCCTCCGGCGGCCAGCAGGCGGTCAATCGCGCAGGCGGCAAGCGCCTTGGCGCCGGGACGCCCCTTCCAGCGGGCGAACACGGCGGCCTTGGCCAGGTCGCCGCCCACGGGCCCGAGCAGGAGCATGTTGAAACAATGGCCCACGCAGCTCAGACGCAGGATGAAGAAGCGCGGCTCGGCCAGACCGCCCGCCTCCAACACGAGCGACCAGCGGGTCGCCGCCAAGGCCATGCCGACCCCGAACGCCAGGAAAGCCGCCCCCACCCAGGGGATGCGGGTCGCGGCGAGGGCCGCGCACAATGCCCCGACGTCCGCGCGCCCGACTACCAGCGAGATCAACAGGACGGAGACGGTCAACGCGGCCGCGCCGCGCAGGATCCGCGTTCGTCTGGAAGTTGGCTTGGACATCGGGCGAGAGCCTAGGCGCCCCGGCTGCGAAGCCAAGCGGATTGATTTCCGGGTTTTCAATTTCCGCTTCGGGCGCTACCAACCCCGCGGCGTCGCCGCCCCGCGCAAACCGTGTTCGCGTCACCGGACCGACACGCGTCCGACGCTTCACGGCCGTTTCATCACCGCGCGGGGACAAGCCCGCGCCCCGGTCATCCGGGAGCCATTGATCATGAGCAAGACCTGCAGCACAGCGCCGGCATGACCGCGACATCCGACACGACCGTGGCAAAGCCAGTCCCCGGCGCGTGGGAGATCTTCCGGCGCCCGCTGCCACACCAACGAGGACGTCCGCTCACCCGTTTCTTCATCAAGGCGTTCCTTTCGCTTTATCGGAACCGCTACGTCGCGGTCGAGGGCCTGGAACACATCGCGACGGACTGTGATCCCTTCATTCTGGCGGCGAACCACAGCCAGCGCCCCGAGGCCATCCTGGTGCCGGCGATCGTCTTCTTTAATCGGGGAGGCAAACCCGTGCATTTCATGGCGGACTGGAACCTCAAGCTGGTCCCGGGAATCGCGCTGGTCTACGCCTGCGGCGAGATCATCACGGTGGACCGGAAGCCCGCGAAACCGAAGTTCCTGAACGTTTTCCGCCCCCTGCTGACGGACAAGGTTTCGGCGCCGAAACGCGCGCAGGAGCGCCTGGAGGCGGGCGCGCCGGTGGCGATCTTTCCAGAAGGCACGGTCAACCGCGATCCGCACACGCTGTTGAAGGGGCATCCCGGGGCAGCGCAGCTCTCCATGAAGACCGGCGTCCCGGTGGTTCCGCTGGGCATCCGGTTTCCGGAGGTCGGGGACGGCCGTCCGATTCGCGACAGCGACCGGATGTCGCTGCATTTCGGGCCGCCCATGCGCCCCCCGGATAAAACCCGCGAAACCGGGCGCGGCTCGCTGCGGGCATGGCACGGAGCGATCATGAAGGAAATCAGTCGACTGTCCGGCAAGAAAATGGAATCCTGACCGCTCGAATCGTCTCATGATCAGCTCAAAAAAAATCCGGGTCATCCGACTGCAGGGCGAAGCCGACCGGGCGGAAGCCATGAAGGTCCTCAAGGAAACGTACCGGGTCGAAAAGAACTGGGTGGCGGACGAGGAGAAGATGTTCTCTGTCGAGGATCTGGAGGATGAGAACGTCTCCTGGTTCCTCGCCTTCCACAACGACCGTCCCGTGGGTGTGGTGCGCATCCTCTACGATCCGCCCCTGGACCTCTACGCGACCTACGGCCTGAAACCCATCGGCGGCGCCGAGGGCATCGATGTCGAGGCGTTCGTGAAGAACAACCGGATCGCGGAGATCGGGCGTTTCGCGGTCGCGCCGGATTATCGCAAGAACATCCTGGTGGCGGTGAACCTGATGGCCGCCGCCTGCCATGAGACAGTCGCCCGCGGCTACTCCCACTACATCACCGACGTGTTCGAGGGGGAGAAGCACAGCCCCCTCGAGTTTCACACGCGTGTCATGGGCTTCCAGCCCGTCGCCACCCACGACACAGGTGAATTGAACTGCCCCAATCGTCGCATCACCCTCGTGCTCGATCTCAAGGCCGCCTACAGAAAGCTGCGGGACACCAAGAAGTGGATCTACCGCTCCCTGACCAGCGGCTGGGAGAAAGAACTGCACGACCGCATGGCGGCCTGATTCCCCAATTCGGGTCCCGAGGGCGACACTTCGGCTGACCGAGTCAGAAACCCAGTTTTTGCAACTCCTCCTGCAAGCTGGCTTGGAACTGGGCGACGTCGGCCGCCGAGGGCTTGTATCCCTCCACCTCCGGCACGACCCCCAGTCTGCCCATCTGGTCCAGCATCCATTCAGCCTGATTGCCGTCGCTGAACGTGGCGCGACCGCTGACGATGGCCCCGGGTCGGGCGATCTGATCCACCGTGACCGTGACGGCTCCGCCGGAAGCGTCGTCCGGAACCTCCCCATCCTCCGTTTGGTCGGCAGGTTGTTCGGCAGGCGGCGCCTGCTCATCCGGAACGGGAGCGGCATCGGCGGCGCTCTCAGGTTCGGGTTCGGGCTCGGGCTCCGGTTCGGCGTCCTTCAGTTGAAGCCCCAGGTCATCGACCAGAAACCGCACCTCCATGTAGGTGAGCGGAATCTGCAATTCCGTCCGCAGGAGATCCTGGATTTCGGATACGGAACGTCCGTCCGCAATCCAGCCTGACACAGCCTTCTTCTGCTCGTCGTCGAGATTCATAGGTTCAACCGATGTGGCGATCCGGAGGTTGACCGCGGGTTTACTTCTCTTTGGCAGCCTCGTCCGCCGGCTTCGCGGCGGATTCCTCTGCGGGCTTCTCCGCTTCCTCCGCGGCTGCCTTGGCTGCTTCGGCCGGAGCGGCCGCACGATCTATGGCCAGCCCCTCTTCGCGGGCAATTCGCCGCGCGTAGCCCTGCTGCTGGAAGGAAAGTCGTTCTCCCAGACGTCCCTCAAGCAGTGAAAGGACGCCGTCATGCTCCTGACGGGAGGAGGCGCCGTGCAGCCATTTCACCGCCTGAATGCGATCCTCCTTCACGCCCTCGCCCAGGAAACACGCGATGCCGGCATGGATCATCGCATCGGCATCGCCTGCCTTCCCCGCCTCCATCCACTTCTTCACCTGGGCCTCGTCCGGCTTCGGATCCATTTCGATGTGCTTCAGAAACGCCTGGATCCCCTTGTCCTTGCTGTTCTTCTTCAGGTCGGCAAACAACCTTGCAGCCTCCTTCTTCGCGGTTTCAGGATCCTCCTTGGAAGCCCCGACATAAAGGGTGACCGCCCAGTTGAACGACTCATCAATCTCGCCAAGGGCGGCGTTCATCTTCCATTCCCGCAACAACTGCGTGCTGAACTCCCCCATCAGGGCGGAATCGACCTCAACCGCCTTGGGCGGCGCCGCGGGGGCGGATTTGGTTTCGTGCTTGGGACATCCCGCGCAGAGGGCCAAAACGGAGGTCAGCCCGCACAAGACGGACGCTTTCCGGAAATGGTTGGGTCTGGACATGGGCGGGACTTTAGGGGGCGCGGACTGGGCAGGCAAGCGCCAAGCCCTTGCTCCCGCAGCCGGGCTCGACAACGGAAACCCCGAAAGCCCCTTGATCCCGTTTGAACTCCGGTGGCAGTATGCCGTCCGCGAATGGCGTCGCCCGGCGGGAAAGACGCCCCGTCGGCGAATCGGCGGTTGTTGTCGCTCCGGGGCGCCCTCCGCGCGATTCCGTCAAACGAGTCTCGCCCCGATTGGCCGCGCCAGAGACACACCCCGCAGAAGCAGACCCAGAAACGTCACCATGAAACCATCGACGACCAGCGCGATCCTCCTCGCGACCCTGATCACATCCTCCGCCCAGATCCTGCCTCCCGGCGGCTCCTCCGCCATTCTGCCGGACGCCCCCGTGCTGGAAGAAATCTGGAACGAGGGCGAGTTCACCGAGGGCGTGGCCGTGGCGCCGGACGGGAAAATCTATTTCAGCGACATCGCCCGCTCCCCGTCCGAGCCGGGACGGATCTTTCGTTTCGATCCGGTTTCCCGGACCACGACGATCCACTGCGCGGACAGCGGCAAGAGCAACGGACTGATGTTCGACCGCGCCGGCCGCCTGATCGCCTGCTGCGGCGCGAACAACGGCCGCATGGCCCTGTGCGAGATCACGCCGGACGGGCAGGTCGTGGAACTGGTCAACAACTACGAGGGCAAAAGGCTGTTGTCGCCGAACGACCTGGTGATCCATCCCGACGGCTCCATCTACTTCAGCGACCCGCGTTATGTCGGGCATGAGCCGGCAGAGCAGGATCAGATGAGCGTCTATCGCTTCGTTCCGACCACGGGCGAACTGACGCGGGTGACGACCGAGGACGTGATCGAGAAGCCGAACGGCGTGCATCTGTCACCGGACTACAAGACGCTGTACGTCGCCGAAACCAACAACGGATCGCGGGACATCAATCGGGCGGACACGCCCCCCCGCCCCGGCCTCATGCGCCTCAACGCCTTCAAGATCAAGCACGATGGAACGCTTGGCCGGAAAAGGGTCGTGACCGCGTTCGGCACGGAAACCGGCGTGGACGGCATGACAATCGACGTAAAGGGCCACATCTACGCCGCCGTGCGCGTTTCCTATCGGCACGGCATCGGCGTGTTCACGCCGGGCGGACGGGAACGGGCCTTTATTCCGACCCCCGACCTGCCGACCAACTGCTGCTTCGGCCGGGGAGAGGAATCGGCCACCCTCTACGTGACCGCCGGCGGCGGGCTCTACCGGATCCGTTTGAAGATCGACGGTTTCCACCCGGCGACCGCCCCGATCGATCCGGCAAGACTGAAATGACGAAAGCAGGACAGGCATCCCGCCTGTCCTGCGGAGGCGCGCCCATTCACGCTTGCGGCTCACGTTTGAAAGAACTCGAATCATGAAACTTGCTGGCAAAGTTGCTTTGGTGACCGGCGGCGGCCGGGGAATCGGCCTCGGCTGCGCGCTTGAACTCGCCCGCGAAGGCGCGGACATCGTCCTCAACGACCGACCGGGCAGCCCGGACCTGGCGAGGTCCGCCGAAGAGATCCGCGCGCTGGGCAGGCGCTGCGAGCCGGTCGAGGCGGACGCGCATTCGCGGACAGGCTGCGAGGCCTTGCTGGCGGCGGCGCTGACCGCATTCGGCCGCGTCGATATTCTCGTCAGCAATCCCGCGGTCAGCATCCGCTGCGATTTCCTGGACTACGAACCGGAGGTTTTTGAGCGCATCGTCAAAGGCACGCTCATCGCCGGTTTCCACATCTCGCAACTTGCGGCAAGGCACATGGTGAAGCGCGGCGGCGGCGGCAAGATGGTCTTCATCTCCAGTGTTCACTCGGAGCGCCCCTACGGACGCAGCGGCGCCTACAACGCCGCGAAGGCGGGACTCAACCACCTGGCCCGGACGATCGCCGCCGAGCTCGTCCATCACCGGATCAACGTCAACGCTATCAATCCGGGCTGGATCGACACGCCCGGCGAGCGCGGCACATTCGGCGACGAGATGATTGCGCGCGAGGAGAAGAAACTCCCTTGGGGACGGATCGGGACACCCGAGGACATTGGCAGGGCCGCGGCGTTCCTCTGTTCCGCCGACGCGGACTACATCACCGGAACCGAATTGCGCGTGGATGGCGGCTTCGTCCTCCGCGACAGCCTGATCGAA
>JAYPFK010000007.1:0-96242 GCA_038126235.1 Verrucomicrobiales bacterium | reverse complement strand
CGGAACCGAATTGCGCGTGGATGGCGGCTTCGTCCTCCGCGACAGCCTGATCGAACGCCTGGTGACCGACCCCGGCAGGGAATAGACGGCCTCGGGGCGGCGAAGCGCGTTGAGAAGATCCAGCCTCTTGGGATGTCGGAGGTTGAAACGGAATAAATCCTTCGCTCCGTTCAACGCTCCAGCTTGGCTGTCATCGTCGGCGCGTAGCACTGGATCTCCCCACTGCGCAGGCTGACGAAGACGCGCCCTCTTCCATCGACCGCGAGGCCGTCCTTCACCGCCGCGCCGGGCAGCGACTGCTTCCAACCCTCCGCGCCGTCGGTGATGTTTACCGTGACAAGGAACGAGTTCTTGTCGCCCTCGCTCAAGGGGCCGGACTGACCGGCGGCGAGCAACGTCTCCGGTCCGCGGACAAAGGCGTTGAAGCGCAGGTCCGTCTTCTGCCAGAGGACCTTCCGGGTCGGACGCGGCGCGACACGGTCGGATTTGCCGTCCCGACGCAACGGCGTCTTCTTCAACTTCTCCAGCTCCTCCTTCGTGAACGGCCGTTGCAGGCGCAGCGGAGTGTGGCGGCTGCCCTCGTAAGCGGCGACGTAGTTGAGCGTGTTTCCGTCGGCGAAGGTGTGGTCGATCGAGGTGTATTCGGCGTACTCGGGGTAGTAGGGATAGAAGGCCGTGCGGAACTTTGAGTTCAGCTCCTCGTGCGGCTCGTTCAGGCACTGGCCATCGCCGACGTCGTAGCGCGCGGTTTGAATGACGCCGCCGCCGAGGAACTGCAGTTCATCGCCCTTCAGCGCGAGCTCGCCCTGGAGGCTGACGCCGCTGTTCACCTTTTCCGAGAGGGCGCCGGACTTGTCGTTTTCCCAGCGGGCTTTACCCGTCCGTGCGTCCAGGGCCACGACGTGCGTCCCATCGTAGTGCGCGATGCCCGCCGCCGCGTAGACGACGCCCTGTTCAACCACGACGCCGCCGGACACCGGCCAGGTCGAGATGAGCTTCCCGAACACGGAGATCAACCGGTCGCCCGGAGCGACGCGGAAACGCCAGAGCGGTTTCCCGGTCGCGGCCTCGAAGGCGTGGACGCGGCCGTCGGCCGAACCGACGAACAGGCGGCCGTCCTCAACCGCCGGCGGGAAATAGACGGGTCCGCCCGTGTAGGCCTTCCATTTCAACTTGCCGCCCATGTCGAGCGCGCGCACGACCCCGGCGCGATCCGCGTAGAAGACGAGGTTGCCGGCGGCGACGGGAGCGGTCGGCATGACGGCCGAATCCGGCGTGAAAGACCAGGCGCGACTCGCCTGCTTCGGCAGCGCGACGCGGGTTGCCTGGCTGCGCGCGTTGTCGCCGCGCAGGGTCGGCCAGTCGCCGGGGCGCGAATCGAAATTCACCAGCGCAGCTCCGGCCTTCGGTTTCAATTCCAACCGCGTGGAGGGTTCGGCCTTTTCCAAGGTGTCGCCGGCCGAGGTCAGCGCGATGTGCCCGTAGAGCGAAAGCTGGCAGCCGCACATCCAAGGTCCCCAGTACAGCAGGCCGTTGGAGATGACGACGCCGTCCTGGCAGGGCGGGCGCATGGGGGCGATGTGCTGGGCGGTGTCCTTGATCGTGTCGTAGCGCACGGTGCCGCCGGGCGTGCGGTAGAAGATGCTGTCGATGCTGCCGGTCGCCCGGGTGCAGGCGCGGCGGTTCGGCGTCTTGGCCAGCACGTCGCCGCCGTAGGACATCTTGGCTCCGATGCCCTCGCGGCTCGCGGTGAAGAACGCGTCCTTCTGCAGCACGATCTGCAGGTTGCCGTCCTTCTTGTGCCAGAGGAGCTTGCCGTCCTCCGTCCGGGCGACAACGAGGTTCGGCCGCTGCGGCCCGGCAAAGAGGATGTGGTCCTTGGTGGACTTCATGAAGACCGACGTCGAATAGCCGGTCTTGTAGAGCTGGGCGCGGCCGTCCTGGCCGATGGCCTCCAGCAGGTTCGCATCGGAATTGCGCCAGCGCACCTGCTCCGACATCAGGTCCAGGCAGGCGAGGAACTTCTGCGGCGAGTAGTAGTAGATGCGCCCGTCCGTCATGCAGACGCCGCGGCTGTCGACGAAGGCCTTCTCCCGGTGATGCTTGATGATCTTCCGGGATTCGAGGTCGATGGCGACGAAGGTGCGGCCGAAGCCGAAGTTGGCCTTCTCGTCCTTGTAATCGTGTCCCTGCCACATGGCCCAAGGCCAGTGCCCCAGCGCGGGGTTATCGGAAGTGATGGTGTCGATCGGAACCTCCTTCCCGCCGACGAGCGCGTAGAGGACGCCGTTGTGCAGGGCCATCCACTTCCAGACCGGCCCGTCCGCCATGTCCGGCGGGATGACGATCTCGTGCTCCGTCTTCCCGGTCTGCGCGTCGATGAACTTGAGAGACTCGTGATCGCCGAGCAGCAATGTGCCCGGCGTGGCGATCATGGTGTTGCGGTGGATCATGTAGCCCTTGTTCGGCCGCCGCCAGAGGATGGTCCCGTTGTAGGCGTTGATGCCCATCAGGGTGTTGAGAATGGCGTTCTGGTTCGCCTTGTGGGCGATGTGGCCGAAGGCCTTGAACACCACCCCGCCCGCCGAGACCGTCTGCTCCGGCATGGGGCTGAACTTGGGCTCGGCGATGAACTGCGTGAGATAAGGCGCGCGGGCGAGCTGGTCGTAGGACTGCGGGTTGTTGTCCGGCCCGTGGTAGGGATGGTCCCAGGCCTCGATGCCTTCGGGGTAGGGCTTGGCGAAGAGTTCGCCACCGGCGTTGAAAGCCCGGCCTTCCGGATGCAGGACGCGCCGCGCCTCGGCCAGCGTCGCGTCGCCGGGATTCGTGGAAGACAGCCAGACCGCGCCTACCAGATTGTCCGCCAAATGCAGATGCTCGAGACCGCCCTGATGCGCGAAAACCCGCTCACCCAGCACGCCCGCCTTCTCCGCCGCCTCGCAGACACGCGCCACCTCGTCTGCTTTGGGCGACTGGAAATACACCCGCCATCGGCTTTGCCCGACGAGATCCGTGATCGTGTCCGGTCCGCCGTCGGGCAGACCGAGGACGGCGCAGATGTTGTTGTGGTCGCCGATGCTCTTGAGAACCGCGGCGGCCGAAGGGGCGGCTTTGGCGGAGAAGGTGGTGAGGCCCAGGACACCGGTGAGAAGGGCCAGAGTTCGGACAATGCGGTCGGAGCGTTTCATGGGAAGGCATCTTTCAAGCCGGCGCGAACAGGCGGATGGGCAATTCGTCAAACGGGTTTTCAGAGGATCGCCACAGTAGACCGATCTCCGACGGAGGGAAAGGCCGGAATCGGCAGGTCCGGATGCCGGGGCGCGGTTGGATGTGGGTGGTGATCGAGGAATTTCGCAATAAGGATTCGGGCCAATGACGAAACACCCACTTTCAATCGCACGCCGGGGACGCCGACGCGCGATTCCCCGT
Organism: Verrucomicrobiales bacterium; assembly: GCA_038126235.1. Taxonomy (GTDB): domain Bacteria; phylum Verrucomicrobiota; class Verrucomicrobiia; order Limisphaerales; family JAYPEY01; genus JAYPEY01. Next base: position 92,813 of record JAYPFK010000007.1, on the reverse strand, counting down.
TGACCCGACCGCCGTTTGGCGGGAAAACACGCCCTTCATCCACGACATGAAACCCGGACTGACACCAGGCGCCGAAGGACGGCTCGAATGGACCGTGACCCCGGATCGCACGATCACGTTGGGCGACGATCCTCGCGCCACCGTCTTCGCGACGCCATTCATGATCATGCTCATGGAGCGCGCGGGCCGGGAAGCCCTGCGCCCATTCCTCGACGACGGCGAGGAATCTGTCGGAATCGATGTCAACATCCGGCACATCGCCGGAGCGGCCCTGGGGGCCGATGTCCACGCAATCGCAAAGGTGATCGCGATCGACAATCGTCGGATCGAATTCCAGGTGGCCGCCTACGAGGGCGACAGGCTCCTGGGCGAAGGGACGCACAAACGCGCGATCGTCGATCTGGGACGACTCGTGCAGCGCTTGGAAGGCGAATCCACGAAAGCAGGGCCGCCCCCCCTTGCCCCTGGAGACGCGATTCCCCGATTCGAACTGATCCGATTGGAGATCGATGGCCCGGTCGCCACAGTGACGCTGAACCGTCCCGCTCAGAGGAACGCCGTCAACCGGGCCATGACCGCCGAGATCGAGGCCCTGGTAGACTGGCTGGCCGGCCAGGGCGGAACGATCCGCGTCGCGATCGTCACCGGCGCGGGCAAGGCCTTCTGCGGAGGGGATGACGTGAAGGAACTGGCCTCGATCGCGCCGGATGAAGCCCGTGAATTGAGCCTGCGACAGGCGCGCATGTTCCTGGCCTTCGAACGGCTCCCGCAGGTTCTGATCGCCGCCGTAAACGGCCCGGCCATGGGCGCGGGCTGCGTCTTCGCCGCCGCTTGCGACCTGCGGATCGCGTCGCACGCCGCGCGCTTCGGCATGCCGGAAGTCCTGCTGGGCTGGCCGCCGGGATACGGCGTTGCGCAGCTCACGCTGATCGTCGGCAAGGCGCGGGCCCTGGATCTTTGCCTGACCGGCCGGGCGATCAACGCGAAGACCGGGGCCGAATGGGGCCTCGCCTCGGAAATCGTCCCCGGAAACCGGCTCACGGTCCGCGCCCGCGAACTCGCCGAACGCCTGCTTCAACTTCCACCCCTCGCGCTGCGCGACACGAAGCGGCTCGTCCACCAGGACGACCCGCCCCACGCCAAGGTCGCACACCGGCTCGACACCGAGGCCTACGTCCGCTGCTTCGACACGGACGATGCGAGAGAAGGCATCCAGGCCTTCGCGGAAAAGCGCCGCGCGAGGTTCAACGGGAGATAAAAAAAGCCGCCCCAATCCCGGGACGGCTTCTTCAAAGAACTGTGTTCCGCGTCACTTCTGGGTGGTCATCCACTCAAACGTGAGCTTGATGTTGTCATCGACCGTCAGCAGGCCGAGCGCAATCTTCGGCCGGGGCGGGGTGATCTTGAAGTCGGTCATCTTCATGGCGATCTCGCCGCTCACCTTGACGCTTTTGCCGCCGTCGAGGGGCTCCAGCTTGACGGGCATGGACACGGATTTGGTGACGCCGTTGACCGTGAGGTCGCCGGTGGAATCGTATTCCATCGGTTTGCCGGCCTTGGGGGTCAGCTTGGTCAGTTTGTAGGTGATGTACTTGTGCTGGCCCTGGTTCATGGCCTGCATCATCACGTTGTCCATGCCCTCCTTGCCGCTCTTCATGTTGCGGACGGGGATGCGGACGTTGACCTCCGGGACGACCTTGACCTCGGAGCTCTTGCCGTCGAGCGGAAAGTCCGAGCTGAGCTTCATGGTGCCGCCGATCAGGTTGGCCTCAACGGTCCACGCATGCAGCGACGAGTCGCCGGCCACGGTGATCTTGCTGCCCTTGATCTGGGCCCAGTAGGTGACGGTTTCCGCGGCCTGGACCGCGCCGGTCGTGAGAAGCAGGGCGGCGCACAATCCGCCGAGCGATGTGTTGGTCAGTTTCATCATGATCGTTTCTCGCTTTGGTTTCCGGTTTCCAATGGATGGCGGCGGGACCGAGTCTATTCATTCCGCCTCAGCCGATTTCGAACCACTCCTTCTGATACTCGATCCGCTTGCCCGTCTTCACGGCCTCATTGGCCCTGATGACGGTGACGGCCGCCTGGTAGCCGATCTCGTGGCCGGCGTAGGGAAGCTTCTGCTCCTCAACGTCCTTGATATAGTCGGCCAGCGCGTCCGGGTCGTCGCCGAACAGCTCACCGAAATCCTCCACCGCGGACTTGTGGGCGTAGCTGTTGCTGGCAAAGGCCTGCAACGCGTAGAAAAGCGGCGTCTCCTTGAAGACCTGGGCATCCTCGCCATCGGCGCCCTGCGCCTTGAGCTTGGTGGCGTTCATGACGAGGGCGACGCCCTCTTCCTGGTAGAACTTGTCCTTGCGGGCGTAGACCTCCCAGCCGAGCAACGGGGAGTCGGCCTCCTTGAACATCCAGGCCTTGTCGCCGCGGACCATGATCGCGGAGTCGCTGCCGTAATAGATCTCGTGCTCCCCGTCGAAGGAGTTGGCGAGAGTGCTGTGGAACATCATGTTGACGCCGCCCGGATACTCAAAGACGATCTGCACGGTGTTGGGGACGCTCTGTTCGTCCTTGTTCCACTGGATGAAGGAGCCGAACCCGCTGACCGCCACCGGGTTGTCGCGGTAGGTCCAGTTGGCGGCGTCGATCTGGTGGACGCCGATCTCGCCGACGAGGCCGAGGGAAACGTCCTCGCGGGTGCGCCAGTTGATCTCCTTCTGGCGCTCGGCGTTCGGCGAGAAGCGCTTCCAGCTCTGCTTCTTGTGCCACTGCGCGCGCCCCATGGCATTGCGGCCCATCACGCCGGTCTTGATGAACTTGTTCAGGAATTCACGCTGGGGGTCCGAGCGGTTCTGCAGTCCGACCTGGAAGTGGACCTTGCCGTTTTTCTTCGCGGCGCGGGCGATCTCCCGCGCGTCCTCCACCGTGTGCGCCAGGGGAGCCTCGACAAATACGTGCTTCCCGGCATTCAGGGCGTCGAGGACGATCTGCTTGTGCTGGTGGGTCGGGGTGGCGACAACCACCGCTTCGACGCTCTTGTCCGCGATCAGTTCCTTGTAATCCTCGTACTTGGTCGCATCGGCGGCGATCCGGGCGCCTCGGCGCAGGTAGGCGCCATAGTGATCACAGATGGCCTTGACCGGGGCATTGGGAATCTGGGCGAGGTTCTCGAGGATCTCGCGGCCGCGTGTGCCGCAGCCAATGAGACCCATACCGACGGGCGGCGAGGCCTTGGCGTCATACTTGGTTTCGTCGTCGGCGGCTTTGTCCTGGGCCTTGATTTCCACGACGCTCATGGCGCCGAACAGCGAGGCGATCGTGCCGCCGGCGAGAAACTGGCGGCGATTCAGATCCTGGCGATCCGTTTCGTTTTGGTTTTCTTTTTTCATCGAATGTCTGCGGGTCGCGCGTCCGCGGGCCGCCTGGGGAGAAAGTCGGGACCCGGTGGGAGCGGGGAATCACCTTAAGCGTTCGCCGCCGGTTGCCAACTCCATAATGGCGCGGGGTTTGCGGGTAATTGGGAAAACGCGGCAGGGCCGGACTCCCGAAGCGTCGTTCGCGAAACCGGCCGGTCACGGTTCCTCCCGGAATCGGAGGCTGCACGGACCGTCCGGAAATGCCGAGCGGGCGACGCGCTCACTCCATCGCCGCCTGGAACGCCACGACGCTGAGGGGCGGGAGGACAAACTCGGCGGACCAGGGATGCCCGTGGCAAGGTTCCTCCTCGGCGGTGACAGCGCCGGCATTGCCAACGTTGCCGCCGCCGTAGATCTTCGCGTCGCTGTTCACCGCCTCGGTCCAGACGCCTCCCTCGGGAAGGCCAAGGCGGTAGGGCTCGCGGACGACGGGCGTCAGGTTCAGCACGACCAGGACCTTGCGGCCCGACCCCGTATCCTGCCGCACGAAGGAAAGCACGCTGTTCTCGCGGTCCGAGCAGTCGACCCAGAAAAATCCGTCGTGCGCATAGTCCGACTTCCAGAGCGCAGGCTCGGATCTGTAGAAGCGGTTGAGGTCGCCGAGGAAGCGGACCAGGCCGGCGTGGTAGGGCCCCTGCTTCAGCAGGCTCCATTCGACCTCTCCGTTCTCGTTCCATTCGCCGGGCTGACCGATCTCCCCACCCATGAAGAGGAGCTGTTTGCCGGAGAAAAGCCACTGGTAGGCGAGCAGGGCGCGAAGGTTGGCGAACTTCTGCCACTCGTCGCCCGGCATGCGCCCGAGCAGGGACCCCTTGCCGTGGACCACCTCGTCGTGGGAAAGCGGCAGGACGAAGTTCTCGTTGTGCTGGTAGAGTGTGGCGAAGGTGAGGTCGTTCTGATGGTATTGGCGATGGATGGGCTCGCGGCCAAAATAGCCGAGAGTGTCGTGCATCCAGCCCATGTTCCATTTGAAGGTGAAGCCCAGGCCGCCGAGGTAGGGCGGTCGTGTCACCTGGGGCCAGGCGGTGGATTCCTCGGCAATGGTCATCACCCCGGGAAAGGCGGTCTGCACCTCATGGTTGAACTCCTTGAGGAACTCGATCGCCTCCAGATTCTCGCGCCCGCCATATTCGTTGGGAATCCACTCGCCCTCGTTGCGCGAATAATCGAGGTAGAGCATCGATGCGACCGCATCCACACGCAGGCCGTCGACATGGAAGCGCTCGATCCAATAACACGCATTGGCGATGAGGAAGTTGCGAACCTCGTGGCGGCTGAAATTGAAGATCAAGGTGCCCCAGTCCTGGTGCGCTCCCTTGCGGGGGTCGGCGTGCTCGTAGAGGGCCGAGCCGTCGAACCTTGCCAGCGCCCATTCGTCGCGGGGGAAATGCGCGGGCACCCAGTCCACGATCACGCCGTAACCTGCGCGGTGCAGCTCGTTCACGAGGAACTGGAAGTCGTCGGGCGTCCCGAAGCGGCTGGTCGGCGCGTAGAAGCCGGTCACTTGGTAGCCCCAGGAGGGGTAGTAGGCGTGCTCGGCCACGGGCAGGAACTCCACATGCGTGAAGCCGGTCTCGTTCAGGTATTCGATCAACGGAGCGGCCAGTTCGCGGTAACCGAGCGACTCGGTAGCGCTCTTCTTCCGCCAGGAGCCGAGATGGACCTCGTAAATGCTGAGCGGCTCCTCCAGCGGACGGGAGTTCTCCCGCCGGTGCAGCCACTCGCCGTCCGTCCATTTGAACTTGCGCGTATCCCAGACAATCGCGGCATTCTTGGGCGCAGTCTCGAAGAAGAAGCCGTAGGGATCGGTCTTCACGAGCGGGACGCCGTCCGGCCCCTTGACCTCGAACTTGTAGAGAGCCCCCTCGCCCACGCCGGGAATGAAGATCTCCCACACGCCGGATCCGCCCAGCGAGCGCATCGCATGACGGCGACCGTCCCAGTTGTTGAATTCGCCCACCACGCTGACGGCCACGGCGTTCGGCGCCCAGACGGCGAAGCTCGTCCCGCAGACGCCATCAATCTCCCGCAGGCAGCCGCCAAGCTTGTCGTAGATGCGCAGTTCGCGTCCCTCGCCGAAAAGGTGAAGGTCCGAATCGCCCAGCGTGGGCAGGAAGGAGTAGGGGTCGCGCGTCCGCTGGCGTCCGCCCGCTTCAAAGTCGATCGCGAGATCGTAGGCGTAGATCTCGGCGGAATCGCGCGTGACGCCCTCGAACAGGCCGGTTTCGTGGATCTTCTCCAGCGGGAACTCCGGCCCCTCGGCCCCGGGAGCGGGAACGACACGGATGGACGCCGCGCCTGGCGCCAGCGCGCGCACGACCAGCCCGGAGCCGTCGCCCAAGCGATGCATGCCCAGCAATTGATGCGGCGCGCCGTGACGGACGCCCGCCAGTTGTTCGCGTTCTTCAGCGGTCAATAACATATCAATGGCCTTTCGTTTCGACGGCGATTCCCAGACTCGTCAACACCCGGTCAAGCTGTTCCCCGAGCACATCGAACCCGGATTCGTTCCAGACAACAAACTGCGAACGCGCGATCTTCTCCGCGATCCCGAACTGGGATCCGATCCGCCGGGAGATCTCCGCATCGTCCCAACCGCGGCCGCGCAGTCGCGGCTTCTGAATCTCCGGCGAACAGGCGACGCAGATCACCGCCTCAAACTCGCCCTCGGCCCCGGTCTCGAACAGCAGAGGGATCTGCACGCAGGCGGCCGCCCGATCCTCTTCGCGCCAACGCTGCGCTTCGCCTTTCCAGGCGGCCCGGATGCGCGGGTGGAGGATCGCCTCCAGCGCAGCGCGGCCCTCGTCGTCGGAGAACACCAGCCGCGCCAGCGCGTCGCGCCGCAGGGAACCGTCGGCGGCGATCACATCGGGACCGAAGCGCTCCCGGATTTCGGCCAGGGCGTCGGAGCCGGGGACGCAGACATCGCGAGCGACGCGGTCGGTGTCCGTCACCGGCAGGCCGCGGCGCTCAAGCCATCCGCCCGCCGCCGACTTGCCCATGCCGATGCCGCCTGTCAGACCGATCAGTATCACGTCGCGCCAAAAGAACACGGATCGGGGACCGAAAGCGAGTCCGCAATTGGCGCAGCCGGGAAACGCCCGACCGGGAAACCGGGAAAACCGCCGAAGCGTCCGGTTCAGCGCGAACGCTTCGGATTCCCCGGCGCCGGGCGGGCCGGGAAGTAGAGCCTGAACGCCGCGCCGCGCCCGGGCTTGGTCTCGATCCCGATTGCGCCGTTGGCGTCCCTGACGAACCGCCCGACGATCGCGAGCCCGAGCCCCGTGCCCTTGCCCTCGGACTTGGTCGTCACACAGGCGTCAAAGAGCCGGGCAAAGACATCTTCAGGTATGCCGTCGCCGTCGTCCTCCACGGAGATCGCCGCCAGCGGCGGCCGGTTTTCGAATCCCTCCCGGTTGATGAGCCGCCGACGAGGCCCATCCTCCCGGGAAACCAGGTCCAGAGGCTCCTCGATCCACCGGGCCGAGATCCGCACCCTGTGGGGCCTCGTGGCGCTCTGGAGGGCGTTGAGAGCGAGATTCAACAGGCATTGGATCAGGTCCGTCCCGTTGATGGCGATCTGGAGGTCGCGATCCAGGGAATCCAGCTCCAGGCGGTTGCCATTGGCGGCCGGATGCACGCGCAGCAGCTCTATCAGGTCAGCCAAGGTCTGGTTGATGCCGACGCTCGAGCCCCCCGGCTTGCGCTCGCGGAAAAAACCGAGATACCGGCGCGAGATGGCGATGCAGGCGTCCACTTGCCGGGTGATCTGGGCGAGATGCGCCTTCACATCCTCAAGCTCCGCGCCTTCCAGCCGGCGGATGCGACCCAGGTTGTTGTTGACGATGTCGATGAAACCGGAAATGACGGTCATCGGACCGTTGATGTCGTGGATCACACTGGCGTAGATCTCTCCCTTGGTTCGCGCCTGCTCCTCGTTCATCCTGAAGCCGTCGATCGACCGCCGGAGCTCCTCAAGTTCCCGGCTGCCGGCGGCGACGCCGTCGGCGGACGCGCGACGCTCCATCGCGCGCGAAACCGTGGCCCGCATCGCCTGGACTTCGAAGGGCTTGGAGAGGTAGTCGCGGGCTCCCAGGCGAAGCGCCCGGCGCGCGGTCTCCAAGGTTTCGTAGGCGGTCAGGATGACGACCTCCATGCCGGGGTCGATCTCCTTGAGGGCGTCGAGCGTTTCGATGCCGGAAAGCCCAGGCATGCGAAGATCCAGGATCGCCGCGTCGATCCGCCGCCCGCCCGCGATCGCAAGCGCCTCCGATCCGTCCGCCGCGGTCAGGATTTCATAGGCGTCCCGGAAGACCAGGGAGAGCGACTGGCGCGTGCCCTCATCATCGTCAACGATCAGCAGGGTCCGCCGTTCCGGGGCGGACGCTTCGACCGGCGGCAACGCATCGGAGATGGCCAGGGCATCCGGCATGGCGACTCGTGGTGAATGAATGAGGTCTCAGATCCCGGCGAGGAGCCGGTCCCACAGAGCCTCGTTGGCCAACACCTTGGAGACGAACTCCTCGTCCTCGCGCACGGACGGCGCCGGCGGCGGCGCCGTGGGAAAACGAAGGACAAAGACCAAGCCGCCGCCCTCGCGGCTCTGGACGTCGACGCTGCCGCCGTGGTGATAGACGATGAAGTAGCAGGTCATCAGGTTGATGCCGAATTCCTTGGGGTTGTCGCTCCGAACGTAGAAAGGATCAAACACCTGGCGCAAGTCCTCTTCCGGCAGCCCGGAACCGTCGTCCTCGATCGTCACCCGGATCCACTCCGTATCGTCGTCGGATTCGGCCTCCGCGCCGATGATGATCGTCTTTCCCTCGGAGAGGCTGGCGACCTCGTCACGGACAAACAACCGGAACAGGCGCTCGAGTTTCGCGCGGTTGGCCTGGAGCAAGGGAAGGGTCTCCGGGATCCGCAGCTGGATCGCGAGGCCCCGGCTCTCCAGTTCCTCCCGCGACGCCTCCACGATCCCGGTCACCAGGTCCGCCAGCCCCACCTCATCCCCGAATTCCTCCGGGGATGCGTCCGCCTGACTCAGTTCGGCCAGCATTCCGCTGATCCGTCGCACCTGGGCTTGGACATGTTCGTAGAAATCGCGCCAGAAATTCGGGTTGCGCATCTCGGCGAGGTCGATGTTCTCCTCTTCCAGCTTGCTCGGCGCGAGATCAAGAAAGGTCCGCACGGCGACCAGGGCGTTCCGCACGTAGTGACTGAGTCCGGCCGCGACGACGCCCAGGCTCACGACCCGGTCGGCGATCATGATCTTGTGCAACGTGGAAAGCTTCTCCTTCATCAGCTCGTCGCGTTCGTGCTGGACGAGGTAGAACTCGATGCCCCGCTTCAACGTGGCTTCCAGTTCGGGAATGTCCCAAGGCTTGGAAACGTATTTGTAGATGGCGCCCGTGTTGACCGCCTCGATCGCGGCGTCCAGATCGGTGAACGCCGTGGCGAGGATCCGGACCATGCGGGGCCGCCGGGCGCGGGCCTGTTCCAGCAACTCCACACCGGTCATCTCCGGCATCCTTTGGTCGGTCATCAGGATCGCAATATCCTCCCCGTTCCGATCGATCAACTCCATGCCCTCGCGAGCGCTGGTCGCCGTGAGAATGCGAAAAGTCTCGCCGAACGCCCGTTCGAAATACTTAAGGGATTTCTCCTCATCATCCACATAGAGGATGAGACATTTCTTGTAGTCGTATAAATCCTGCATAGCTCCTGGGGTTTAGACCGAGATCGGATTCTCACATCTCAGCGGGAAATTCCAACCTAAATTCACAGAACTCCCCCGGCGCGGTGTCCACGTTCACCCGTCCCCCCAATTCATGAACGATCCGGTAGCAGATGCTCAACCCCAGGCCCATCCCGGCGCCGACGTCCTTCGTCGTGAAGAAGGGATCGAAGATCTTGGGGCGCGCCTCCTCCGGAATGCCGGATCCGTTGTCACGCACGATCACGTCGGTCCGGCCCTCCTTCTGAACGCCGCGGATGAGCAGGGTCGGCTTCTCTCCGTTCGGATAGGTTTTCCCGGCCATGGCGTCCAACGCGTTCTGGAACAGGTTCACGAACACCTGGGTCAGCCGGTTGGAGTTGCACGGGACAATCATTCCCTCCGGAATCTCGAGCCGGACGTCCACGCGTCCGCCCTTCCATTCCCCGCTCAGGAAGCGCAATGCCGCGGACACCGCGCCCTCGAGCTCCGCCGAACCCCGCTGACCGGCGTCCGGATGCGTGAAGTAGCGCAGGTCCGACACGATCTGGATCACGCGTTCCACTCCCTCACGTATGTCGCCGATGATCTCCTCGTAGTCAGGCCGTTCCTCCTCCGGAAGCCTGGCCCCGACGCGCTCGAGCATGTGAAGCCCGGTCTTGGCGTAGTTCAGGGGGTTGTTGATCTCGTGGATGATCCCGGCGCTCATTCTCCCGAGTGAGGCCATCTTCTCCGACTGAACCAGCTGCGTCTCCGTGTCTTTCAGCATCTCCATGGCATCCCGCAACTCCTCCATGGTCGCCTCGAGGTTCTTTTTCTCCCGGGCCAACTCGCGCTGGTAGCGGTGGGATTCGACGAGGTTCTTCAGCCGGACATGCAGCTCGGTCGTGGAAAAAGGCTTGGACAGGAAATCGTTGGCGCCGGCGGCCAGCGTCGCGAGCTTGGTCTCCTCGTCCGCCCGCGCGGTGAGCAGCACAATGGGGACGTTCCGCGTGACCGGCCTTTCCCTCAGTTCACGGCAGGCCTGCAGCCCGTCCTTCTCCGGCATCATCATGTCCAGCAGCACGATGTCCGGCTGATACTGGGAAGCCTTCTCGATCGCCTGCTGCCCGTCCACCGCCTCAAACACGTCGAAGCGCTCGCCAAGCTGGGAGCGCAGAAAGCGAAGCATGTCAGGCTCGTCGTCGGCCACCACAATCCGGGGCCGGGCATCGGACCCGACGGATTCCGCAGGCCTGACCGATTCCCGCACCGGGGTCATGGAGGGAAACAGTTCCGCCCGGCGGTAGAGTCCGGCAAGCCACTCGGGCGATCCGGCCTCGCTCCCGGAAGTCCCCGGCCCAAAGCGTGACGCCTCGGTTTCCCCGACCGGCTCCGGCTCCTTGTCCGTCTCTGGCGCCGGGATCCGCAGAATCATGGTTGTCCCCCTGCCCAACTCGCTTTCCACATCCACCTCGCCGCCCTGGGCCTCGGTCGTCTCCTTGACGATGGCCAAGCCGATGCCCGTGCCCTGGTACTTCCGGCGGGAGGATGTGTCGGCCTGCCAGAACGGACGGAAAAGCTTCTCAAGATTCTCCGCCGCAATGCCCATGCCGGTGTCGCGCACCCTCAGGACGAGAACCTCCCGGTCCGCGGGTTCCCGTTCCGCGGACAGCTCCACCCGACCGCCGGCGCCGGTGAACTTGATCGCGTTGAACACCAGGTTCAACAGCGCCTTCTCCAGCTTGTCCCGATCGGCCGACACGATGCCGACGCCGGCCCCAACCCGCGTCTCCAGGACGATCCGCTTGTCTTCGGCGACCTTCCGCACGGAGTCGGCGATGCCCTTGAGAAACGCCGTCATCCGCAGCGGCTCTCTTCGCGGTTGCGCGTCGCCCGACTCCAGCTTCACGAGATCAAGCAGGTCGTTGATGAGCTTCAGCAGGCGCAGGCCGTTGGCCTGCATGGTTCCGAGCCATTCGCGCGTCCTGTCGCTGAACGGTTCGTCCCGCTTGAGAAGCATCGCCTCCAGGGGCGCCAGCAGCAACGTGAGCGGCGTCCGCAACTCGTGACTGATGTTGGCGAAGAAGCGGCTCTTCACCCGGTCCATCTCGACAAGCTGCCGGTTGGACTCCTCCAGCTGGACACGGTTCTCCTCCAACTCGGAGTTCGACCGCTGCAGTTCCTCACGACTCTGGTCGAGTTCAAACCTCAGCTCAAACTCGCGGAAACGCCGGTTGGCGTCCACAATCAGGCCCGTGCCGATGAAGACGCCGGTCACCAGAAGAAAGTAGAGGTTGTTGAAGATCATGTCCCCTTGGGTCGGCCACCCGGCATGGGCGACATGCCCGAAGCAGGCGACCAGATACAACCCCACCATGATCCCGAGCATCGCGAGGATGTCCCTCACCCGCCAGCGGAGGATCAGCCCCGCGCCGAAGACCACGAGGTTGAGCCCCGCGTAGTACGGGGATTCGAACCCCTCTGTCCGCCGGATCATCTCCGAGATGAAGGCCAGCGGCAGGGACACCTCGACCAGGCCAAGCAGCCGGTAGCGACGCCCCCCCGCCTCCATACCCAACGCCCACCACACGCCCAGCAACAGCAACGAACAAACCACGCGCAGGATCAGGAACTCCCACGCGCTGTCGCGGTAGACGAACCAGTCGAGCGCCGATCCCGCCGGCATGAAGATGATCCCGAGAATGCAACCGATGCGGTTGTTGCGGATCGTCCGCTCCCGCTCGTAGTCCTCGTAGGCGGCATGCACCCCGGAGATCGCCCCTGTCGCCTCGGGGTTCATCACCGGGGCTTCCTGACCTCGATGAAGATGTTGACGCCCAACTCCTCGGCCTTCACCTCAAAGGCCGCGTCAGGCGCGCGATCCGGCTTCAGCGAGGCCAGCGTCGCCGAGTCGCGATAGACCAGGTGCCAGTCCACCACATACTCCATCCAGTTTCGCGACGGGTTCGAACGGTCCACGTTGGTCGCTATCAACAGGCCGCCGGGAGCCAACAGATCAAAGAAGATGTTCATCAACCGACGGCAGATGCGGTCCGAAAGGTAGTCGAACAACCCGGCGCAATAGACGAGTTCATAGCCCTCCCGTCCGTCCCCCGGCCGGGGACGGGATGCGTCCTTCAGAATCTGATGAACGGACTTCTTGACGGTCTTGATGGTCGTCCGCCGTCCGTAGCGCTGCCTCAACTCCTCAAGGGTTCGTCCGGTGTAGTCGAGCGTCTCGTTGTTGAAGTCCAGGAGCGTGAAGTCGGCCACATCGGAGATCTCCTCATGGACGATGAACTCCTGGATCTCCCGCGCCGGGCCGCAGCCCAGGTTGAACACCCGCAGACGGCGGCCGGCCGCGGCCGCCCGCTCCGCCGCGGCCACGAGCTGCTTCCCCAAGTAGACGATGCGGTTGCGGTGTCCGATCACGGGCGGGGTGTTGAGGAAGAACATGTTCAGCATCTTGGCGAACATGGTTCCGCCCTCCATCGGATCCCGCAGCATCATGCTCACCATTTCATAGTCGCCGGCATAACCCAGCGGCTTGCGGAAACATCGGAAGAAAAAGGGAGCGCAGGAGACCACAGGATGCAGTTGCCGCTTCACATAGGTCCCGTGCACCGGCCTCAGGCCCTCGCGGATCCGGTTGCAGGTCTCCTCAAACTTCTGAAACACGGGCTCGACCACCGGCAGGACCGGCTCGCACAGATCCGTCAGGATCTCCCGCTCCAGCTTGAGCCGGTCCATGTCCGGCTGGGAACGGACGCCCAGTTCCACCTGTTCCAGCCAGCGACGCAGGTCCAGCAGCAACGTCTCAATGTCCGCGACCACCACCTTGAATTCAGGCGTCACGGTGTCGACCTTCCGCCATTCCTTGACGAAATCGTCAAACTGCTCCTTGAGCCGCTCCCGTTGGTTGACCGGCGAAAACAGATCTACGTCGACCCAGGACTCCTCCAGGGCCGCCTCGCAGACAACCATGATGCCGGCATTGACGAGGCTGCTCACCACCGCCCGACCCGAGTAGACCACCCGGTCGTTCATCACGATCTTGAACTCGCTCAGAACCTCGGAAAGCTGGACGATGCTGAAAGGATTGTAGACCTCGAACGTCGCGGCGAAGCGGGTGACCCGAAGCGGCGTCGCGCGCACTTCGACGCCCTGGCTGTTGCGGCACACGATGAACGTGTCCCGCGAGGAGCTTGCCGTGTTCGAATCCATTCAGTCGTTCGATATCCATCCGCCGTCACAAGGAGCCCTCCGGGAAAAACCGCCGACGGGATGTTCCAGAATTCAAATGCGCACCCCTGCGCGCCGCACAACCGCCCGACATTCCCCCCTTATTTGTGAAACACCCTCTGAATTCTCGCGGGCACAGCGAAGACCGGAACCTGCAGGAAGGTAGTCCGATCAGGCGCGCCAATGCAACCTCTTCCCCGGCCCGGCCGGGCTTGCAAGAGCCGAAAATCAACTGGCGTGGTCAGAGGCTGGCCTGCTGAACCGGCGGCTTCTCCCCCTTCATCCGGGCGTAGGTCACGGACATCTCCTTGACCTTCGCCTCCTGGGCGAGCGAGGCCTTTTCGGCCTCGGTGGCAGCCTTCGCGGCGGCGGCCTGCGCCGACTCAGCCGCCTTCAGTTTCGCGGCCAAAGCCCGGGCCTCCTCCGGCAGCCGTTTCGCCTCCGCGTCAAGGGAAGCCAAAGCCTTGTTTGTCACCTCAAGGTTCTTGGTCTCGGCATCGACGGCGGCCTTGCGCGCGGCGACGGTCTTGACCGCCGAGTCCAGCGCCTTCTTCGCGGCCGCCACTTCCGCCGCGGCCTTGGTTGCGGCGGCGGCAGCCGTCTTCGCGATCGCTTCCGCCTTGTCGCCCTGAGACGCGGCGTATTGGCCTTCCAAGGCCTTGAGAGCGGCCACGGCCTTCCGGAGAGCGCCCGACGCTGTGTTGGAGTTCTTTTCGATTCCGGCATGCTTGCCCTTCACCCCGGCAAGCGCCGCCCGGCTTTTCTTTGCGGCTTCGGCGAGCTTCGCGGCTTCGTCAGACGCAGCCTTGAAGGCCTTGGCCAGCTCGGCATTGTCCTTGGCCGCATCAGCCGCCGCCTTCGCCTTGTTCGCGGTCTCCTTCGCCTTGGCGGCGGCGGCCGCGGCGGCCCGGTCGTCCGCCTCGGCAATGGCGAGAACCTTGGCGCTCGCGGCAAGTTCGCCCGACGCCTTGTTGGAGGCGGCTTCCTGATCAGCGGCCGTCTTCTTCGCCACGGCGATCTTCTTCCTCAAGTCCTCGACCTTCGCGATGTTGTTCTGCGCGACAACGGCGTCGGACTTCGCCTTCTCCGCGGCGGCGGTCGCCTGCTTCAACGCGGCGTCGGCCTTGGCCTGCGCGTCGGTCGCGTTGGCCCATGCGGCCTTGGCTTCGTTCACCCAGCGGAGATCAAATCTCGCGATGTTCTTCAGGCCCTCCAACTTGTCCGGAACCGTGGCCTTCCGGTAGTCGAGATTCTTGATCTGCTGCTTCAAGGAGACAATCTCACCCTCGGCGGCGCGGGCTTCAGCCTGCTTGACGGCAAGGTCGTTGCGCCGGACCTCCAACTCCTTCTTGGCAGCGTGAAGCTCGACATTGAATTTCGCGATCTTCCAGCGGTCGACCTCCTTCTGCGCCAACTGGACTTCGGAGCCGGCCTGGTCCGCCTTCGTCTTCGCGTCGGCCAGAGCTTTTCTGGCGGCTTCCAGCTTCTTGCCTTCGGCCACATGCGCGAGGTAAGCGGGATCGGTCTTCTTGAGCGATTCCAACAGCTTGGCAGCCTCAGCGCGACCGGCGGCAAGGCTGGCGTTGGCCTTGTCGCTGGACGCCTTCAACGCAGCGACCAGACCGGCGGCGGCTCCCGCCGCCGTTTTCGCGTCGGCGGCGCGCTTGCCGGCGTCGGCGATCTTCTTCTGCAGATCGGCATAGGTCTTGTTGCCCTTCTCGGTCTTCTTGAGCTGCTCGGCGAGTTTGGCGACATTGGCCTCAGCGGCGGCCAGTTCCTTGACGGACTTGTCGGTCAACGCCTTGAGCTTGGCGGCTTCGGCCTGCGTGGCGGCGGCGGCCTTCTGATTGGCCGCAACCAGCTGCTTCACCAGTTCCTGGAACTTCGCGGAGGTCTTGTCCGCCTTGGCGATCGCATCCTTGACCTTCTTGGCCTCGGCCTCGGCGGCGGCCAGCGCCTTGACCGATTCATCGGACAAGGTCTTCAACGCGTCGTCCATCGCCTTCGCGGAAGCCGCGACCTGCTGGCGCGCGGCGGCAAGCTTGCCCTCAACCGCCTTGTAGGCCGGCGAAACCGGGTCGGTCTTGGCCAGTTGGGCCTTCAGATCGGCGACCGTCTTTTCCGCGCTCTTCTGGGCGGCGGCGGCCTTGTCGGCATTTGCCTGCAACCGAGCCAGTTCGGCGCCGGAGGCGGCGGCAATCTGCTTGTTAACCGAATCGGCCTGGGCGGCCAAGGCTCCGATCCTGCCCACCTGCGAGGCGGCCAGCTGTTTGTCGGCGGCGGCTTGGGCCGCCTTCACGGCGGCCTCGGCCTGGGCGACCGCGTCCGTCGAGGCCTTGGCGGCGGCCTGCTTGGCGGCCAGGCTCTTGGCGGCGGCGTCCGCGCGCATGGCCAGCGAGGGAGGATTCGGATCGAGCTTGCCGATGAGCTTGCCGTCCGCAGCGTTCCAGACGCCGACGTTGCCCGCCCAGTCGCCGCCGATGAGGCGTTTGCCGTCATGGCTGAGGGTCACGCTGACCGGGAGGTCGGCGAGGGCCTTGATATTGCGCTGACGGGCGGCGGATCCGTTCCAGATGGTGAAATTGCTGTCGCGCCCGGCCGTGACAATGTTGCCGTTCATGGCGTAGCGGGCATAAAGGGCGCCGCCGCCGTGGGCATTCCAGCTGCGCGCCAGTTCCTCGTCCTTGACCTTCCACATCTTCACCGAGGCGTCCTCGCTGGCGCTGATGAGAATCTCGGAATCGGCGCGCCAGCTGACGCTCTTGATGGCGCCGCGATGCCCGCGCAGGACATACAGGTCCTGACCGGACGCCGCGTCCCACACGATGACGCCGCCCGCGCGGTCGCCGGTTGCGAGCAGCTTGCCGCTGGGGCTGAACTCCGCGGCGGTCACCCAGTCAGTGTGCTTCTTCATGCTGTGCACCAGCTCCCCGGTGGAAGTGCTGTAGAGCTTGACCAGCTTGGTCGGGCCGCCCATGGCGATATACTTCTGGTCCGCGCTGATGTCAGCCGCGAGCGCCACGTCGAAATCCTCGCCCACACGCATCACCCGTTCACCGGTGACAACATCGTAGACCGCGGCGACGCCGAGTTGCGCGCCATAGCCGCCGCCCACCAGCAGCAGCTTTCCGTTGCGGCTGAACTTGAGATCCTTGGGGAAGCCCTCAGGAAAAGGGATGACGCCGACGAATTCCAAGGTGTCGGTGTTGTAAAGCAGCACCTGCTTCTCGTCTCCCAAGGCGACCAGCGGCGCCCAGGGGCTGCTGGCCATGGTGAGGACGGCGTTGTTGCGCTCGGTGCGGACATAGGGCTCCTGGATCCAGTCCTTCGGCATGGCCGGCGGACCGGAGGGCTTGCCGATGTCGGAGGCGCCCACGGCCAGATCCATCTTGGGCCGGCTGGCCTTGACGGCCTTGCTCCCGCTGGTTTCCAGCATCCCGCCGGCGATCCACTGGCGCAGCACGTCGATCTCCTCGGCCGGAATCGGACCGGAGTTGGGCGGCATGGTCGGCTCCTCGGCCTGGGTGGTGACGTTGAAGAACGCGCTTCCCTCAGGATCTCCGCTGTTCAGGATTTCGCCGCTGGCTCCGCCCCGCAATGCCGCGGAGAAGGAACTGAGATCGAGTCCGCCCTTGACGTCGCTGGAGTTGTGACACTTGAGGCAGCGGTTGCGCAGGATCGGAAAGACGTGGTCGTCGTAGGTGATCTTCTTCTTGGCGTCCGCGGCGTCCGCCGTAAAGGCGACGCCCAACAGGAGCGCGAGCAGTCCGTTTCGCATCCGGTTCATTCTTTTCATGGCGACTGTTTCAGTTGGAGCTTCCGTCTGTTTCAGTTCTTGAAACGTCAAACCGGATGACAGCCGTCCAAGGCGGCCGCCATCCGGCTGAAATGACTTTCGGGTCTCAGTGGTTGAACATGAATTCTTTCGAGTTCAGCAGCGACCAGAACAGGTCGTTGAGGCCGTCCTGCCAGCCCTTCTCGTCCTTGAAGAAGGGCTCCAGCCTGGCCCATTCCTCCTTCGTCGGCTTGCGGGCCAGGGCTCGCAGGTAGAGCTCGTCGGTGATCTCCTTCGGCGACTTCTTGGCGGCGATCAGCTTCTTGACGACGGCGCCGCCGATGATCTTGTTGTTGACCGTGTCCCCGTTGAGGAGGTGCAGCGCCTGGGAGAGGCTGGGGTCCATGGTCACCTCGCAGGCGCAGACGGTGTCGCGCTTGGCGCGGCCGAAGGTCGTCAGGAAGTAGTTGCTGACGCGGCCGTCGTAGATCTGGACCGCGCCCTGGCCCCGCTCCATGCGCTGGAACTTTTCCTTGTTCTCCGTGATCTGGTTGATCGCGTCGAACAGCACCTCCGCCCGCATCCGCCGGATCTGCGCCTTGGCAAAATTCGACTCGTCCGACTCGTTGCTGTCGTTGGCCCGGGTCGAAAGCTGGTAGGTGCGGGAGTTGCAGATGTCGCGGGTCAGCTGCTTGAAGTCGTACTTCGACTCGGTGAAGCGGCGCGCGAGTTCGTCCAGCAGCTCGGGATTCGAGGGCGGGTTGCTGACGCGGACATCGTCCACCGGATCGATGATGCCCCGGCCCATGAAGTGCGCCCACACGATGTTCACCAGATTGCGCGCGAAGTAGGGGTTGCGGGGGGAGGCGATCCAGTCGGCGAGCACGGCGCGGCGATCCTGCCCCGGCTTCAGGTCGGGATATTCGCCGCCGAGGAACTTGGGTTTCGCGTTCTTGCCCGTGACGATATGGCGCTGCTCGCCGCTGCCGCGGTTGTAGACGATGGTGTCGCGCGGATCCTCGCCGCGCTTGCGGCCGACCTGGGTGAAGAACGCGGCGAAGCTGTAGTAGTCGTCCATCGTCCAGCGGTCGAACGGATGGTTGTGACACTGGGCGCACTGGAGGCGCATGCCCATGAAGACCTGGGCGACGTTCTCCGAGGTCTGCAGCGTCTGCGTCTCCAGCTTGTAGTAGTTGGCGGCGGGGTTCTCGAAGGTCGAGCCATTGGAAGCGAGGAGCTCCTGCACCATCTTGTCAACCGGCACGTTGTTGACGATCTGCTCGCGCAACCAGTCGTAATAGCCCTTGGTGTTCTTGACGCTGAAGTATCCGCCGTTCTGCGGCTGGGAGCGCACGCGCAGAAGTTCGCCCCACTTCATCACCCACATGTCGGCGAACTCCGAACGGTCGATCAGCTCGTTGATCACGCGCTCGCGCTTGCCGGTGCTGAGGTCAGCCTCGAATTCGACAACCTCCGCCGGCGACGGGAGCTTGCCGATGATGTCGAGGTAGACGCGGCGCAGGAAGGCGGCGTCGGTGGAGATCTCCGAGGGCGCGATGCGGAGTTTCTTCAGCTTCGCGTAGACCAGCTCGTCGATGTAGTTGTAAGCCTTGACGTCGGGGAAGGTGAACTGGAGGCCCTTGGGGATGACCAGCGCCTGCACACCGATGGTAAATGTGTCGTAGCGGGCAAGGATGAAGGCCTCGCCGCGCTCGCCCGCGGTCAACACGCCGTCCTTGGAAACCTGCACCGAGCTATCGTTGTTCGACACGATGGCGGCGAGGTGGGTGATGTCGCGGTCCGTGCCGTCGGAGTACTTCGCTCGGACGGTCAATCGCTGGGTGGCGCCGACGCCCTCGAGAACGGCCTGCTTCGGATAGAGTTCGATGCCCGTCACCTGCGCGACGTCGGCCGGGTCCTTCGGCACGCCCGCCTTGAGCCAGCGGAGCATGGATTCGTAATACTCGGAATCCTTCTCGAAGGACTTGCCGCCAGTGTGCTGCACGGCGCCGATGGCCTTGGTCAGCATGAGGCTGTCCTCGGGAAGGGCCAGGTTGATGCGGCGGCCGATGAACTCGCGGGTGAGGCGGTCGTAGTCGCCGTCGGGGTCGAAGCCGAAAAGCGAAAGGCGGAAGCCGTCCTTGCCGCGCGAGGAGCCGTGGCAGGGTCCGGAGTTGCAGGTCGCCTTCATGAAGACGGGCATCACGTCCAGCTTGAAGCTGATGGGGCGGTCCTCCTTCGCCTTGGCGACGCTGACCGGCAACTTGAGTTCGCGTCCGCCGAACGAGATCTTCATCTCGGTCTTGCCGTCGGCG
Source organism: Verrucomicrobiales bacterium (assembly GCA_038126235.1). Classification (GTDB taxonomy): domain Bacteria; phylum Verrucomicrobiota; class Verrucomicrobiia; order Limisphaerales; family JAYPEY01; genus JAYPEY01. The sequence continues at coordinate 73,373 of JAYPFK010000007.1, read as the reverse complement.
AGCGGATACAGTGTGTTCTTCTCAAACTTTGCCAGCTTCGGATCGGCCAGGGTGTACTTGGCCTCCTGGGAGACATCCAGGGTGATGCCGTCTGCGTAGACGGCCTGCACCACGATGGACTGGCGGTCGCGCGAGGTGGTGAGGTCGGCGTCCGGCGGAAACACCTTGAGGTCGGTCAGGGCAGCGTTGCGCGCCTGCGCGCCCAGCGCGAAGGCCAGGCAAAATCCGCCGATCAGGGCTTTGGATTTCATGTCTTTCATGAATTCGGTCGTATGGTTTGCGGTTTGGGCGCGGCCTTCAGCCCGCGCTCATTTGGCGAGGGCGACCTTTTTCTTGTCGTCCTTCTTCTCGGCCGCCTTCTCCTCGGCGGGCTTGGGCTTGGTGACGATCAGCCGTCCGCTGGTCGCGCCGATGAAGTCCATCGGCTCGCCGTTCTTGTCGGCGGTCATGCGCCAATAGATGGTCTTCTGCACGCCGGGCCGGGTCTTGTCCGTGGTCTTCAGCGTGAAGACAGCCTCCTTCGAATCCTTGGTGATCTCGACGGGCTCGGCCGTAACATAAGCGGGCAGGCTGTAAAGCGTGAGCTTGGCTTTGCCCTCGAAGGGGACCTTGTGGTCGAGCTTGCACTTGAACTGGACCTCCTTGCCCTGTTCGGTCGAGGCCGTCTCGAACTTGCCGAGCACCAACCGTGGGACGACCTCGAAGTCGATGAAGTCGGAGGAGACCCACAGCTCGCCGCCGGCGATGCTGGTCCGCCCCTGAACGCAGACCTTCCAGGAACGGACCTCGGCGTTGTAGCGGGCATCGACGCGATATTTGCCCTTCGTCTGGCCCTTCGGAATCTTGATGTAGGAGCTGGCGGAAACTCCCGGCGGACGATAGGGGAAGAAGCAGTAGATGTCCTCGTCCCAGCCCTTCTTCTTGGTCACGTCGATCTCCAGATACTGGATGCCGTATTGCACGATCGGGGCCTTGGGCTGTTTGAGTGTAATGCTGAAGGGCGCCTCTTCCGCGACGGCCACCACCAGCTTGTCCAAGAACTTGGTCTTGTAGACGGTGGAGTTGGGGCTGGCGTGGACCAGGTCGATCTGCTGGCGCAGACCGCCTTCGGCGATCGGGGTTTCCTTGCCGCCCGCCACGGACAGAACCTGCGGGAACACGAACTTGGCTCCAACCGGCGCGTCCGCCGACGCCTCGAAGATCAGCGGAAAGGTGCTCTGGTTTGCGGGCATGATGTCGGAGACCAGCTTCACGCCCTTCGGCAGGTCCGGAATCTGGAACTTGAGTTCGCCGCGCAGGCCGTTCTGACGAGTTGCGGTCATCATGGTGGTGAAGCGATTCCCGCGCGGGATCACCATCGCCTGAAGCGTCTGCGAGTCCCGCCGCGCCACATGAGGGATGCTCATGGCGTAACTGGGCTGGTAGGGGGTCAGCTCGACGCGGTAGGTGAAGTCCGCGCGACCGCGGTTGAGGTGGTCGTTGATGCGGACGATGTATTCGTCGTCAGCCGGCACATTGAACCGCACATAGCTGTCCTGGATGCCGGAGGCGTCATCGTTGCCGGTCACGCGACCGCCCTTGGAGTTGTAGATGTTCAGGACCGGATCCAGATCCGAGCGCACCGCCTGGGCATGCACATACACATGGAAACTCTGCCCCTTCTTCGCCTTGAAGCGGAAGCAGTCGACGTCGCCCGGTTCAGAGATGACGCCGTTGAAGGCGGCGGGGACCGGCTTGTCGGTCTTGGTCGCCTTGGCGAAGTCGTTGTTCGGCTCGGCCTCGATCACATTGTCGAAGGGCGAGACGCGGAAGGCGTTGGGAAAGGGGGAGGTCACGCCATTTTTCGCGGCGACCACGCCGAAGTCTTCATCCGGCTGCGCGGGCAGCTTGAACTCCTGCTCGAAGTCGCCGGCCGCGTCGCCGATGAACTTCACCTTGACCGTCGAGCCCGCCTTGCCGCCCGCGGGGAACACCGCCACCGGACGCGGGAAGCTGCCGATGTGCGCGCGGTAATAACTGTAGTTGCCGCCGCCGTAGGCAGCTTCTCGGATCTGCACGATGTAGGTCCCGTCAGCCGGGGCGATTGTCGTCACCGCCGGATCCTGCAGCGCCAACGGCGTGTCATCCGACTCGGCCAGGATCTCGCCGTCCATGTTCTGGATGGCGACGTAGGGATCGAAGAGGGTCAGGTTGAGGCGCACACCCTCGACCTCGGCCGAGATGCGTTCGCCCTTCTTGGCGGTAACCTTGTAATAATCGATCTCCTCGGAGGTGACGCGACCCTCGACCGTGACATTGCCCTTGAGTTCCTGCGCCTGGCTGAACTCGTTGTTCGGCTCCTTCTCCTCCACGTTGGCAAAGGGGCCGACATTGAAGGTGCGAACCTGGCTGACGCCGGTGGCGGTGCGCACACGGAAACGGTATTCCCCGAGCCGCGCGTCCTTCGCGATGCGGAATTTCGCCTTCACCGTGCGGTCCTTCGGCTCGGTAATCGAGAGGACCTCGATCCCCGGCTCGTAGAACATGACCTCCTGCGTGTCGCCGAGTCGGTAGCCGCTGATGGTCACCTCGACCTCGGTCCCTCGCTGGGCGCCCAGGGGTTTGATCCATTGGAAGCTGTCGCCGTAGCCGCGGGTGTTGCCAACCTTGGGATCCACGGCCAAGGCGTTCCCGGCCAGCATAACGGCCGTCGTGAGTAGCGCAGTCAGTTTCTTCATCGTGTTCTTTTTCGTCGCGGTTCGGACGGGAAATTCCGCTGGGTCCCGTCCGTTACTGATTCGATAAGGCGCAGCCTGACGGCGTTCAATTCCGTCAGGCTGCGCGGTGCAGACATGTAAAAGACGCTTACGCGAGGACGCCGTCGATCAGATTGCCTTCCTTGACGATCTCAATCGGGCGGGCGCCGGGCGCCATGATCTCCTTCGCGGCGTCGATGCCCATCAGGTGATAGACGGTGTGGGCAAAGTCCTCGATGGAGACCGGGTCGTCCTCGGGCTCGGCGCCGGTGGCGTTCGACGTGCCGTAGGCGACGCCGCGTTTCGTGCCGCCGCCGGCCATGGCAACCGAGAAGACCTTCGGCCAATGATCGCGTCCGGCGCGATTGTTGATCATCGGCGTGCGGCCGAATTCACTGGAAACGGTGACCAGCGTCTCGTCGAGCATGCCGCGCTCCTCCAGATCCGTGATCAGGGCGGCGAAGGCCTGGTCGAAGGAGGGCATGGTGCGCTCCATGGCGCGCTGGATGCCGTCGTGCATGTCCCAACCGCCGTAGGTCAGGGTGACGAAGCGGACGCCGGACTCGACGAGACGACGGGCGAGCAGCATGCGTTGGCCGGCCTGGTTGCGGCCGTACTTGTCCCGCAGCTTGTTGTCCTCCTTCGTGATGTCGAAGGCCTCGCGGGCCTCCTTGGAGGAGATCATGTTGTAGGCGCTCTGGTAGAAGGAGTCCATGCCGACCAGGGCATCGGACTTCTCCAGGGCGCTGAAGTGGGCGTCCACCGCCTCGCGCATGCTGCGGCGCTTGGAGAAGCGGTCGTGGTCGATGCCATTGGGCAGGTTGAGGTCGCGGACCTTGAAGCTGCCGCTGGCCGGGTCGCTGCCGAGGCTGAACGGGCCGTAGGCCGAGCTGAGATAGCCCGTGCCGGCATAGTTGTTCGGCTGGCTGGGAATGCAGACGTAGGGCGGCAGACTCTTGCGGGACCCCAGCTCGTGGGAGACCACGCTGCCGATGCTCGGATACTTGATCGCCGGGCTCGGCTTGTAGCCCGTGAACATGTTGTGCGTGCCGCGCTCATGCGCCGCCTCGCCGTGCGTCATCGAGCGGATGACCGACAACTTGTCCGCGATGCCGGCGATTTTCTTCATGTACTGGCTGAAGTGGACGCCGGGGATCTTGGTCGGAATGGAGCCGACTGGGCCGCGGTACTCGATGGGCGCGCCAACCTGCGGATCCCAGGATTCCTGGTGGGCGCAGCCGCCCGGCAGGTAGATCTGGATGACCGATTTGGCCTTGGCCTTGATCTTCTTGCCCTGCTCCATGTTGGCGCCGACATCCGCTTTCAGAAAATTGGGCAGTCCCATGCCCAAGGCGCCGAGGGCGCCGACGAAAAGAAAATCACGACGATTGGGGTTCCATGCGTGATCGGAACCGCCACACCATTGTTCGCGTTGGATCTTTCTCATATTAGAGTTTCTGTTGATTCAATTTACGTTAGCTAGGCATGTTGAAGCGCCGCTTGGAGAATCCGCAACCTTTTTTGGCCACTAAAAACGAAGCTCGCTCCTCCACCCAGAGGGTTGAATGTCGCTTGATAATCGTCATTTTTAGCCAGATTCTCGCAATTTCTACGATCCGTCGACAACCCGGTCGGCGGCGGGACCGTCCCGGAAACAACCCGTCTTTTCCGTCGGACCGATGATGGCAGACGAGTCCGTTCATGAGTGAATTCAAAAAAAAGCGCCAAGCCCCCGCCCGCTGGGAGTTCTGGATCGATGTGGGCGGGACCTTCACCGACTGCTTGGGACGCAGCCCCGAGGGACAGGTGAAAGCGCACAAACTCCTCAGTATCGGCGCATATCATGGGCAGACCGCCGCGGGCTCAGACGCCTCGAGAATCGTTGATCCCATCCGCGTCGGCGCCCCCGACGGGTTCTTCAAGGGCTTTCGAATTGAATGGGCCGGAGAGACCGCGGACGGCCCGCGCCATAAAAGTGAATTCACCTCCGGTCGAATTGCTGCCTTCGACGGCCATTCCGGGACGCTCACGCTCGAAACCCCGCTCATGGCGCCTCGGGACATTGGACAGCGCTACACGCTGTTCGGAGAAGCGGAGGCGCCCGTCCTGGGAATCCGACATTTGCTGGGGATCTCACCCGATCAACCGACCGGTCCCATCAGTGTCCGCCTGGGCACGACAAAGGGGACCAACGCCCTGCTCGAACGCCAGGGCGCCCGGACTGCATTGATCACGACTCGCGGATTCCGGGACGTCCTGCGCATCGCCTGTCAGAATCGGCCGCGCTTGTTCGATCTCAACGTCCGCAAGCCCGACGATCTGTATTGCCGCGTCATCGAGATTGACGAGCGGCTTGACGCCGAAGGCCGCGTCCTGCGCGCGCCGGATGAGGCAGCGATCCGCGAAGCCCTTGGAGAACCGGCCGCCGCGGGCATCGAGTCACTCGCGGTCTGCCTGCTGCATTCCCACCGCAACCCGGCGCACGAAGAAGTCATCGGACGCCACGCCCGGGAACTTGGCTTTCCCCATGTCTCCCTGTCTTCCCGACTGAATCCGCTTCCCAAGATCGTGTCCCGCGGCGACACGACCGTGGTGGACGCCTACCTGACGCCAATCCTCCAGAACTACCTGGACCGCATTGCCGCCGCCCTGCCGGAGGCCGACATCCGGCTGATGACCAGCGCCGGCAGTTTGGTCCCCATCAACTCCTTCGTCGGCAAGGATTCCATCCTCTCGGGGCCGGCGGGCGGCGTGGTCGGCGCAGCCGGAGTCGCGGTGTCAGCCGGACGGCGGAAGATCGTCGGCTTCGACATGGGCGGCACCAGCACCGACGTGTGCCGCTACGACGGCGAGTTCGAACGCCGTTATGAAATGGAGCTGACTGACAAGGAGAGCGGCGGCGCGATCCGCGTGGCGGCCCCCATGCTCGCGGTGGAAACGGTGGCCGCGGGCGGCGGCTCGATCTGCTGGTTCGACGGTCAGAAACCGGTCGTCGGACCTCGCTCGGCCGGCGCGGATCCCGGCCCTGCCTGCTACGGCCGCGGCGGACCGCTCACCGTCACCGACGTGAACCTCTTTCTCGGCCGGGTCATCGAGGACCGGTTTCCCTTCCCCCTCGACCGTGAGGCCGTGCTCCATCGCCTGGATGAACTGATCGGGCAGATTGCCGCAGGCTCCGGCTCTACCTACACCCGCGAGGCGCTGGCCGAGGGCTTCATCGCGATCGCCAACGCCAACATGACCGCGCCGATCAAGAAGATCTCACTGGCGCGCGGCTACGACGTGCGCGAATACGGCCTGGTCAGCTTCGGCGGCGCCGGGTCGCAACACGCCTGCGCCGTGGCGGCCGAACTCGGCGTCAATGAGATCCTGTGCAGCCGGCACGCCGGAGCTCTGAGCGCGCTCGGCATTGGCATGGCCAACCTCGCCCGCTTCGGCGAACGCGCGATCGGGAGGTTGGCATCCGGAATGCCAGCTTCCAGACTAACGAGCGCCTTCGCCAAGATCGAACGGGATCTTCGCGCCGAATTGCTCGCGGACGGGGCCGACGAGTCGCACATCCAACCGCCGCGTCGCCTCCTCGACCTGCGTTACCAAAGCCAGGAAACCCGCATCACCGTCGCTGAACCCGAGGACGGCGACTACCCGGCCGCTTTCGAACGTGAACACAAACGGCTCTACGGCTTCACCTTTCCCGACCGGGAAATCGAAATCTACGCAGCGCGCATGGAACTCGTCGCCGAAACTGCGCCGTTGCCAACCATCGACGCCGCGCCTGTCCCGCGCCAGCCGCCCCCGGACCGCGTCACCCGGGCCCGGTTTCACGGGGCGGTTGTCGACACCGGCATTTTCCTCCGCGAGAACCTGCTCCCCGGCGACGAAATCCCCGGCCCGGCGATCATCGCCGAGTCCATCGCCACCATCGTCATCGAGCCCGGCTGGACCGCGCGCGTCAACGAACACAACGACATCGTGTTGAATGCGGAACCTCCCAATGCGGAATGCGAACTACGGAATGCGGAATCCGAAACCCAAGGCGCGGAATGGGAGTCCGCGCCGGATCCCATCGAACTGGAGCTGTTCAACAACCACTTTGCCTCCATCGCGGAACTGATGGGAGCCACCTTGGAGAAGACCGCGCTCTCCACCAACGTCAAGGAGCGCCTCGACTTCTCCTGCGCCATCTTCACGGCTGACGGCGACCTGGTCGTCAACGCCCCGCACATTCCCGTGCATCTGGGCGCGATGAGCGAATGCGTCCGCTGCCTGCGTGAAGACGTTGGTGAATTCCGCCCCGGCGACGTCTACGTGACCAACGATCCCTACCGCGGCGGCAGCCACCTCCCCGACGTCACCGTCGTCACGCCCGTGTTCATCGACACCGACACATCCGGCTCCCCCATACCGCTTTCCTCATTCCGCACGCCGCATTTCTTTGTGGCCAGCCGCGCGCATCATTCCGAGATCGGCGGCATCACGCCCGGTTCCATGCCGCCCTTCTCCAAGACTCTGGCCGAGGAGGGCGTCGTGATCCGGGCGTTCCGTTTGGCCGCCGATCAAACCTCCAGCGAGGCCGCGCTCCGCAAACTGCTCGCCTTCGGCCCGCATCCTTCGCGCTCCGTCAACGAGAACATTGCGGACATCAACGCCCAGGCTGCGGCCAACCAGATCGGGGTGCGCATGTTGAACGAGATGGCCGCGCGCCACGGATTGGGAAAGGTCCAGGCCTACATGGGTCACATCCAGAACGCCGCCGCGAATATGATGCGCGCCGCCCTGCTCAAGCTACCAGAGGGCGAACGGACCTTCACCGACCAGCTCGACAATGGGGCCAGGATCGCCGTGAAGATCACGATCCGGCATACCCTCGAATCGTCCGAACCGGCATCCGGCGCCGTCCCATCTCAGATTTCAGATCTCAAATTTCAAATCTCAGGAGCCGCCGCCACCGTCGACTTCACCGGAACGGACCCCGTGATACCCGGCAACCTCAACGCCAATCACGCCATCGTCATGAGCGCGGTGATCTATTGCTTCCGCTGCCTCATCGAGGACGACATTCCGCTCAATGCCGGCATCCTGCAGCCGATCCTCATCTGCCTGCCCGACAATTGCCTGCTCAACCCCACGCCCGATCCCGACCCCGCCACATGCCCGGCCGTGGTCGGCGGCAACGTCGAGACCTCGCAACGCGTTGTGGACGTGATCTTCGGCGCGTTGGGCGTGGCGGCCGCGAGCCAGGGCACGATGAACAACTTCCTTTTCGGCCGCTCCGGGGAGAAGGCCTTCGGCTACTACGAGACCATCTGCGGCGGCGCGGGAGCGGGGCCGGACTTCGACGGAGCCTCCGCCGTCCACACCCACATGACCAACACCCGCCTCACCGATCCCGAGATCTTCGAGAGCCGCTACCCCGTCCGCCTGCTGCGCACGGCAATCCGCACGGGCTCCGGCGGCGCCGGTGAGCACAAGGGCGGCGACGGCATCGTGCGGGAAATCGAGTTTCTGGAAGAGGTCGAGGTCTCCCTCCTGACCAACCGGCGCACCGTGAGCCCCTTTGGCCTCGCGGGCGGCGCGAACGGCCAACCCGGCCGGAATCGCCTGAAGCGCGCCGGCTGGGACGACTTCAAAGACCTCGACTCCGCGGAACAATTCACCGCGAAGCCCGGCGACATCCTTCGCATCGAGACCCCCGGCGGCGGCGGGTTTGGTGATGGGAGCGCAGACTGATTCTGAAGCTGAGGCGGTCAACGAGCCGCAGCCTCAATCCTCCGACCGATAGAAGTCCAGCGTCCTGGCCAGCCCCTCCTCCCAGGTCACCAGGACCTCGTAGCCGAGGTCGCGGCGGGCGGCGGAAATATCGGCAAGGGACTTGTGGATGTCGCCGGCGCGGGGCTCCTCGAAAACCGGCTCCAACGACTGGCCGGTGAGTTCGTTCAAGTCGGCGACGAGCTTGAGCAAATCGATGGAGCGGTCCGTCGCGGGGTTGTACACATTGCCCGCGACCTTTTCGGCCGGGGCCTCCGCCGCCAGCAGGTTCGCGGAGACGACGTTGTCGATGTAGGTGAAGTCGCGCGCCTGTGTGCCATCGCCAAAGATCCGCGGGCGCTCGCCCTTGAGCATTGCCGTGCAGAACTTCGCGATGACTCCGGAATAGGGGGAATCGAAGGCCTGCCGCGGACCGAAGACGTTGAAGTAACGGAGCGCCACGGTCTCCAAGCCGTAGAGCTGGTGAAACAGCTGGCAGTAACGCTCGCCGCCGTATTTCTGGAGCGCGTAGGGAGACAGGGGCATCGGCGGAAGCCCCTCGTGTTTCTTGTCCGCCTCGGCGTTGCCGTAGATCGAGGACGAGGAGGCAAACATGAACCGCTTCACGCCGGCGTCGCGCGCAGCGACCAACATCCGCAGCGTGGCGGTAAGATTGTGCTCGTTGCTTTCCAAGGGGGCCTTGACCGAGCGCGGCACGGAGGGCAGGGCGCCCTCGTGAAAAACCCAGTCGCAACCCGGCAGCAACTTGTTGATCAGATCCAGGTCCCCGGCGTCGCCCTCAACAAACTCCAGCTTGTCGCCCGGCTGTTTCCAATCGAGATTCTCGACCTTCCCGAGCGAAAGGTTGTCCAACACGACCACCTCCGCGCCGCGGCGGCAGAGAGACTCCGCCAGGTGCGACCCGATGAATCCCGCTCCGCCTGTCACCAACGCCTTCATCCTAAGCCTTGAAGTACTTCTCCCGGTCCGCGACCAGCCCCGCAAACGCATTGCGTGTATCGACGATCAACTGCGCCTCCCGCGCGACCATCGCGTAATCGACATCGTCGTGTCTGGTGGCCACCAGGATCAGGTCGTAGCCGCGGACGTTTTCCGGACTCAACGCCACATTCTCCCGGCCGGCGAACCGCGAGTGCTCACGCGAAGGCCGGATGACGGGCACATGCGGATCGTGGTAATCCACCTGCGCGCCGAGATCCTCGAGCATCTGCCAGAGCACGTAGGCGGGGCTCTCGCGGTCGTCGTCCACGTTCGACTTGTAGGCGATGCCGAGCATCAGGATACGGCTGCCCTTGAGCGGTTTGCCCGCCGTGGAAAGCGCCTCGCCGACATGCTTCACGACGAATCCCGGCATGGCGGTGTTGATCTCTCCCGCCAGCTCGATGAACTTCGTGGACTGATTGTACTCGCGCGCCTTCCAGGTAAGGTAAAAGGGATCGATCGGGATGCAGTGCCCGCCAAGACCGGGGCCGGGATAGAAGGGCATGAAGCCGAAGGGCTTGGTCTTGGCGGCATCGACCACCTCCCAGATGTCGATCCCCATCGCCTCGTAGACTATCTTCAACTCGTTGACCATCGCGATGTTGACCGAGCGGAAGATGTTCTCCATCAGCTTGACCGCCTCGGCAACACGACAGGTTGAGACGGGGACGAGCTGTTCGATGGCCGTCTCGTAGACCGCCTTCGCCTTTTCCAGGCAGGCCGGCGTCAGACCGCCGATGACCTTGGGAATCTGCGTGACGTTGCGGTCCGTGCGGCCGGGATCCTCGCGTTCGGGGGAATAGGCCAGATGGAAATCCTTGCCCGCCTTCATGCCGGAGCCTTCCTCGAGAACCTTGCGCAGGTCAGTGTCCGTTGTGCCCGGATAGGTCGTGGATTCCAGGATGACAACGGTCCCGGGCTGGAGATGCGGCGCGATGGCCTTGCCCGTCCGCAGGATATACCGGATGTCCGGTTCCCGGTGCCGGCCCAACGGCGTCGGCACGCAGATGATCACCGCGCCGCAATCCGCGACCCGCGAGTAATCCGTCGTCGCCTCAAACCGGCCGGCGTCCCGCGCGGCGCGGATCTTGTCGGCCGGGATGTGCAGAATGTAACTCTCGCCGGCGTTGAGTTTCCCGACCTTCTTCTCATCAATGTCGAAGCCGACAACACTCCCGCCGGCGCGCGCGAAGTGCACACACAACGGCAGCCCGACATAGCCAAGTCCGATGACACCCAACGGTTTGTTCATGATCGATTCATCGGCCAGCGCCCGGTGTTTCAACATCAAAACCTTGAAAAAACGGCTTTTCTCGGTTTGTCGACCGCCGCTGGACGGAGCGGGACTATTGCGGCAACCAGCCGGGGCGGCCAGCCTATTCTGGCGGATGTCGGGTTGGATAACGGCGCATTGCAATGCCCGCGCAAGCGCCATCTCTCACCGGACACGGGAACCGGAAAGCGCCTCGGCAACATTCGGCGCGCCTTCCAACATTCGCGCTTCCCCGGGATCGCCTTCCGAGCGAACATCCGGGTTCAATCCGAGCAACATCATGAACCGAAAATTCTCTTCTTCCACTCTCGCGGCCGTCGTCGCGGGGGCCACCCTCCTCTCCCTCAACCTCCACGCCGGCGATCTGAAACCCGTCGTCGCCAAGCCCGGCAAACTTGTCGTCGAGGACTCCTTCGACCGCGCGCAACTCGGCAAGGGCTTTGCCGCCGTCAAGGGCGACTGGAAGATCGATGGCGGATCGCTGACGGGCGCCGAGAAGGCTTCCGACAAGCACGCCGCCGTCCTGAACTACGCCCGGCCGAACACGGATTCCATCGTGGCGCTGCGCTTCCAATTCGACGGCGCCTCGACCTTCCACCTCAGCTTCAACCACGCCAAGGGCCACCTCTTCCGGGTGGTGGTCAACCCCGACGGCCTGGTTTTGCAGAAGGACAAGGACAAGAAGGACCCGAAGTCCAAGACCGTAAGCATGGCGAAGGCCGAAGGGAAATTCGAATCCGGTCACTGGCACTCCATGTTGGTCGAGGTCCACGGCGACCAGGTGATCGCCCGGACGGACAACGGCCTCAAGGTCGCCGGCAGCCATTCCGACTTCCTGACCCAGAAGCCCAACTACCGCTTCATCGTGCGCGGCAAGAGCATCAAGCTCGACGATCTCAAGATCTGGGAAACGGCTCACTGAGCCCCGTTGAAAGCGGCGGCCTTTCGTAGGACTGTCCTTCCGGGCTGTCCCGGCGCTTTCGATTCCGCAGCAACGAGCGACGCGAAAGCGGCCTTTGGGGGGAAGGATCCGATCGTTGCGGGGAATTCGACGGCGGGTCGGCCACGCCGGGGACAGGCAGGGATGCCTGTCCTACGTGCGGGAAGCAAAACCTTCAGCCCTCCAATACTTCCCGCGCGTCGGCAATGAAGTCGTTGACGTCCTCCGCGGTGATGTCCCAGGAGCAGACAAAGCGGCAGGTCTCCCCGAACATGGTGTAGAAGCGCCAGCCGCGTTCGTGCAGGGCCTCGGTCGTTGCAGCGGGAAGTTCGGCGAAGACCATGTTCGCCTCGACCGGCGCGACGACTTTCACGTTGGGCAGATTCTCCAGACCTTCACCCAACAGCTGCGCCATGCGGTTGGCGTGGCCGCCGTAACGCAGCCACACGTCATTCTCCAGCATGCCGACCCAGGGAGCGGACATGAACCGCATCTTCGATGCGAGCTGCCCTGCCTGCTTGCAGCGGTAGTCGAATTCCTCCGCCATTTCGCGGTTGAAGAAGACCACGGCGTCGCCCACGTGCGTGCCGTTCTTGGTTCCTCCGAAACAGAGCACATCCACGCCCGCCTGCCAGGTGATCTCCTTGGGCTCGCAGTTCAGCGAGGCCACGGCGTTGGCGAAGCGCGCGCCGTCCATCTGAATGCGCAGACCGTGCTTGCGGGTGACGGACCAGATGGCCTTCAACTCGTCGGGCGTGTAGACCGTGCCCCATTCGGTCGCCTGGGTGAGACTGACCGCCCGCGGCTTGGGGTAGTGGATGTCCGCGCGCTGCGTGACCATCTTCTCGATGGAAGCGGGGGAGATCTTCCCGTTCTCTCCCTCGATCAGGAGCACCTTGGTGCCGTTGGAGAAGAACTCAGGCGCGCCGCACTCATGCGTCTCGATGTGCGCGGTTTCGTGGCAAAGGATGCTGTGATAGGAGCGGCAGGTGGACGCCAAAGAGAGGGAGTTGGCGGCCGTGCCGTTGAAGGCAAAGAACACCTCGCAGTCCGTCTCGAACACGTCGCGGATCATGTCCGAGGCCCGCTGCGTCCATTCGTCCTCGCCATAGGCGGGAAAGTGGCCGTCGTTCGCCTCTTCCAACGCCTTCCAGGCCTCGGGGCAGACGCCGGAATAGTTGTCGCTGGCAAAGTGTCGATTGCGGACGGGCTTGGCGTTCATGAAGGCGGAAACCTATCGCAAACCCGGCGGCCGGAAAACCGAAATTGCCGCTGCCCCGGCCACATTTCCAGCGAACCCAACGCAAAAAACCGCCCCAGTTTCCCCAGCGAATCCGTCACCTCAAAATTCTGATGTCTACATGACGGAAGCGGACTCGCTGGAATTCGGGGAGTGGGAGTCGTCCGTTCGGATTCTGTGTGAGAGTTGCAGTTCGTCAGAACAACAGCATGACCGCCATCAACGCGACGATGAAAAGGGCCGACAAGCCGATCGGCACGGCGCCTTCGCGCGCGCGGCGGTGGAGGTCGGCCTCGCGGGCGGCGGCCGTCTCGGCGTCCAAGCGCTGCACCTCCCAGATGGAACGCATCGCCAAGGCCGCCAGCAGGGTCGGTCCGACGGCGCAGAGGCGGATCAGTTTTCCGACAAAGCCATCCACCACGGCGTGTCTCACCGACGTGTTGATTCCGTTCAGGGAGCGGTCCACCGCGCCCAGGATCCAGTTGCCGCCGCGCCGGTGGACGACGTCGAAGTCCAGGTTCACGGAGCGGATCTCGGGCGGATACTTGCCGGCCAGCAGCAGCAGGGTGAAAGCGAGCGCCGAGAAGATCAGCAGCAGCATCTGGCCGTTGACGTGCGCGAAGGAGTAGGGCTCGTAGGCGTGCTCCAACTCAAAGGGAAGCAGGCCGTAGAGGAAGCGGTAGCCGAACCAGGGCAGGTTCACGAAGGGCAGCGCGACCGAAATGCAGAGGAAGGCGGCGATGCCCATCGCGATCAGCATGTTCGTCGGCGCCTCCTTCACACGGATGCCGGAGTCGTGCGAGAAGAAGGCGAAGAAGGGAATCTTGATGCCCGCGTGATGGAACACGCCGGCCGAGGCAAACAGGAGAGCCAGCCACACGATCGTGTAGTGATTCTCGGCGGCTGCCGACATCACCATCGCCTTGCTGACAAAGCCGCCAAACAGCGGGAACGCCGAAATGGCCGCCGCCCCCACGCAACAGCAGAAACAGGTGAAGGGCATGCAGCGGAACAGCCCCCCCAACTCCGTCGCCTTCGACTTTCCGGTGCGGTGCATCACGGCGCCGATCGACATGAAGAGCAGCGCCTTGTAGAGGATGTGGCAGTAGGCGTGGGCGCCCGTTCCGTTCAACGAAAGCTCCGTGCCGATGCCGATGCCCACCACCATGAAGCCCACCTGGTTGATCAGACTATAGGCCAGCACCCGCCGCAGGTCGTTCTCCAGCACGGCCCAGAAGATGGGGAAGGTCGCCATCGCCATGCCGATCCAGACCAGCGTCTCCTCGCCGGGGAAGGTGCGCGCAAGCGTGTAGACCGCGGTCTTGGTGGTGAAGGTCGCCATGAAGATGACGCCGCCGATGCTGGCCTCGGGATAGGTGTCGGGCAGCCAGGTGTGCAGGAAGGGCCAGGCGCAGTTGACGCCAAAGCCGAGGAACATCAGCCAGGCGCCGGGGCTGTCCAGGCCGATCTGCGTGAAGTCCGATCTCCCGGTCTCGGTGATGTGAATAATGATCCCCGCCATCAGGATCACGCCGCCCGCGACGTGGAACAGCAGGTAACGGAGCGCGGCTCCGCGCGCCGCCCTGGTCCGCCGCGCCAGGGTGCAGCCCACCGCGCACAGCGTCAGCGTCTCCCAGAAGATGAACAGCGTGATCAGGTCGCCCGCGAACACCACGCCGAGCGCGCTGCCCGCGTAGGTCATGCCGGACATGTATTCGAGGTCGTCCCGCGTGTGCAGGATGTAGATGAAGGCGATGACGGTGAGCAGCGAGAAGATGTGTCCGAACAGGAGGCTGAACTTGTCGATCCGGCCGAAGACCAGGTCGAAGTCCAGGAAGTGGAAGGTCCAGCGAACAACCTCCTCCTCGCCGCCGGCGGCGTAACCGGAGGCCAGGCAGAGCAGGTTCAGGAAGCCGATCGCCGGCAGGGCCACGACGTAGGCCGACTTTGCCCAGCCCCGCAGGAACGGGATGAGCAGCGCGCCCAGGATCAGGATCAGACCGGGGGGCAGTGGCAGGCTATTCGTCATAGTAGTCCTCGTCCCGTTTCACAGCGGGGCGGAGCAGATGTTTTGAGATCAGCACGAGCAGCACGCAGGAGACGAAGCCGTAGACCGCGTAGAACCAGACCCCGTTCTCCCAGGCGTAGTGGGCGTGCTTGTCGACCCCGCGCAGCAGGAACAGAAGATCCAGCGCCATGAAGGCGACGCAGCCCCGGACCAGCCAGCGCACCACGCGCTTCGGATCGGCGCAGACCGCGCCCCACATCCGGGCAAACAGCCGCACGGTCGGCCGCGCGTCGTTCAACGCGGGGATGTCGGTCGGCTTGGGGTTCTCGCTGTCCATCGTTCTAATGCCCTCCATGCCCGGCGACCTGCCCCACGTAGGAGCCCCAGACAAACACCGCCGTCAGCCAGACCGCGGCAACTGCGAACACGATCGCGAAGATGCGCGGGAAGCCCGGCCAGGGATCGTGCTTCAGCTCCTGAAGAGGTTTATCGGAATCGTGCGGCGTCATGATTCAGTCTCCAACCAGGGTTTCAAAACAGGTTTCGGTCGTCATGCCCGCCAGGGAAAAGAACGGGTCCGGGCAGAAGAAGAGGAAGACGGAAGCGGCGGCCGTGAAGCAAAGCGCGGCGACGCAGCACGGATGCGCCTCCTTCACGCCGATGAAGTCCGGGTTCTCCGGCTTGCGGAAGAACGCGTTGAACACGATCGGGAAGAAGTAGGCCGCGTTCAGCAGCGAACTCAGCAGATACACGGCCGTCATGCCGAACTGGCGACTCTCAACCGTCCCCATCACCAGATAGAACTTGCTCAACAGCCCGCCCGTCAACGGCAGGCCCACCACGCTCATCGCGCCGATCGCGAAGGCCGTCATCGTCAGGGGCATGCGCTTGCCGATGCCGGTCAGCTCGCTGATGTACTTCTTCCCGGTCGCCTCGAAGATGGCGCCCGCGCAGAAGAACAGGGTGATCTTGCCGAAGGCGTGCATCGCGATGTGCATCTGGCTGCCGGTCACGCCCTTGGGCGCCAGCAGCGACACGCCCAGGGTGATGTAGGCGAGCTGCCCGATGGTGGAAAATGCCAGCCGCCGCTTCAGGCTGTCCTGACTCAGCGCGATCAACGACGAAACCACGACGGTGAACGCGGCGACGAGGGAGACCACATGGATGAAACCGACCTGCTGGAGAAACCCGACCCCGAACACCCCCGTGATCACGCGGAAGATGCAGAAGACGCCCACCTTGACCACGGCCACCGCGTGCAACAGCGCGCTGACCGGCGTCGGCGCCACCATCGCGCCCGGCAGCCAGGAGTGGAAGGGCATCAGACCGCCCTTGGCGAAGCCAAACACGAACAGCAGCAGCAACACGCCGGCCGCGGCCGGTTCCACGCGCCCGGCCAACGCGCCGGCCCCGGAGAACGCCATGTCGCCGCCGGTCTTCGCGTAGCAGTAGATCATCGCCGGCAACGCGAAGCCCACCGAGGTTCCGAGCAGATAGGTGAGGTAGGTCCGCCCTCCGGTGCGCGCCGAATGGTCCTGGTGATGCGTCACCAGGGGAAAGGTCGACAACGACAGGATCTCGTAGAAGACATACATCGTCAGCAGGTTCGCCGAGAAGGCCACGCCCAGGGTCGCCGACAAGGCCGCCGCGAAGAACGCGAAGAACCGCGTCTGCGCGTGCTCCTTCAGCCCGCGCATGTAACCGACGGCGTAGAGGGTGGTCACAATCCAGAGCGAGGACGCCACCAACGCGAACAACAGGCCGAAGCTGTCGACCCGGAACGCGAGCGAAACATTCGGAAGGACCTCCCAGACCGTGCAGCGGATCGTCTCCCCGCCCAGCACGACCGGCAGCATGGACAGCACGATGCCGAATTTCACGAGCGCCGCGACGAACGTGGACGCCTCGCGCAGGTTCGGCCGATGACGAAAGGCCACGATCGGGATCACCGCGAGCAATGAGGCCGCGCAGGCCAGCAACGGTTTGAGGCTGTGGGTCTCCATCAGGCTCCCCCTCCCGCCAGCGCAAACAGGTTCAGGGTCTGTTCGATCACTGTCACGATCTCCCGGGTGTTCAACCCGATGAACAGCAGACCGACGGACGCGATCAAGAGCGGCGCGACCATCGAGAGCGGCGCCTCGCGGAAGGCCGGCGGCATGTCGACGCGGTGGTCGTAGCCATCGTCCTCGCCCTCCGCCTCCAGCTCGGGAGCCTCGCTCGAAAGCTCGCCGAAATACGCCTTCTCAAAGATCCGGAAGAACATGATCGCGTTGACCAGGCTGGCGAACAGCAGGGCCGCGACGTATTGCCACTGTCCGGCTTCGATGCCGCCGCGGATCAGGAAATACTTGCTGAAGAAGCCGCAGGTCGGCGGAACGCCAATCATCGAAAGCGCGGCCAGAGTGAACGCGGCCATCGACAGCGGCATCTTCCGATAGAGGTCGGTCAGGCCGGCGATGTCCTCCCGCTTGGTCCGGTGGATCAGGATGCCGGCGGCGAGGAACATGCAGAGCGTCATGAAGGCGTCGCTGAGGATGTGATAAATCGCGCCGACCATGCCGTTGTGGTTGGCAAGCCAGGCCCCGCCCACCATGTAGCCGACCTCGGCGACGATCAGGAAGCCGAGCATCTTCTTCAGCTCCGTCTGCGCCAGCGCAATCAGTGAGGCGACCACGATTCCGATGGAGGCCAGCCACACGACGGCGCCATGCCAGTCCACCGCCTCAAACACGAACGCCGGGCCGAAGACGGTCAGCATCATGCGGATCATCACGTAGATGGAGACCTTGGTCACCAGCGGCGCCAGCAGGCAGGCGCTCGACGAGGGCGCGTGGGAGTAGGCGTTGGGCAGCCAGGCGCAAAAGGGGAAGAAGGCCATCTTGATCCACACGCCCAGCACGATCAGGATGAACGCGACCTGGATCGTCCTCGAGCCGGCCAGCCCGCCTCCCGCGATGACCTCCTGGATGCCGGCCATGTTGAGCGAGCCGGTCTTGATGTAGAGGTAACCGACGCCCAGCAGGTAAAACGACGCGCCGATCGTGCCGATGATGATGTAGTTGTAGGCCGCCACCGCCGCGCGTTTGTCCCCCATGGCCACGAGCGCGTAACCGCTCAGAGCCGCGACCTCCAGCAGGACGTAGAGGTTGAACGCGTCGCCCGTGACGGTCATTCCCATGAGCCCCATCGCGCAGAGCAGGAACATGGCGTAGAACTGGGGCGACTTCCCGGGCGTCTCGTCTTCAACCCGGCGATGGGAGTAGAACGCGGCCAGCAGCGCCACGGTCGCGATCATCACCAGCGCCAGCGCGTTGAGATGGTCCACCCGGAGCTCAATGCCCACGCCCAGCGGCGAAGTCCAGTTGCCGACAAAGTAGCGGACGACGCCCCGGTCGATGACCTGGCCCAGCATCGTCAGCGCCGCCACCAGGGAGACCGTCAGGGCGCCCAGCGTGAGCATGAAACAGACCTTGTCCTCCTGGAAGGGCGGAAACTCCACGGAATCGTCCCCAGCCTCCCGATCCGGGCCCTCAGCGCCGCGCGCCGGTCGGCGTAGGCCGGCCAGCGTCACCGCGATCGCGGCAAACAGGGGCGCGATCAACAATATGGCGGGCGCATGGTCAGCCATCGGTGGAACGGATCTTCTCGAGCAGCTCGTTCTCCTCGAGCGTCCCGTATTCGCGGTAGATCTTCTGGGACACGGCCAACCCCACGCCCAGTGTCGCCACACCGACCACGATCGCCGTGAGCATCAACACGTGCGGCAGGGGATTGTCGTGGGCGTCGGGATCGATTTCGCCGTGGCCGTCCACGTGGCCCGCCGCTTCCCCGGCGTCGTCGGCGTGCGCGGTTTCCGCGTGAGCGTCGTCGTGGCCATGGTGGCTCACGATGGGGATGGTCCCGCCGTCCTTCACGCCGACGGATACGAAGAAGAGGATGATGGCGGTCTGGAAGATCGACATGCCGATCAGCTTCTTGATCAGGTTGTTCTTCGCGATCATCGCGTGCAGACCGATCATCATCAGGATCACGTAGATCCAGTAGTTGAGCCGGGCGATGAGGATGTCGTGGAGGAAGTCCATGCCTACAGGCCTCCTTTCAACCGCCCCATGGTGGAGAGGTAGGTGTAGATGCCGAACATGATGGCCGAGACGGTGAACGCGACGCCGACCTCGACGATCAGCATGCCGTGCGAACGCGCCATGATCTCGTTCGGAACCGCGCCGGGCGCCTCCGGCGGAAGAAACACGTGCAGGGCCGAGTAGTCGAGGAGCCTGGCATCCATCGCCAGACACAAGGCGCCCGTGCCCGCATAGATGACCACGCCGAGGGCCGCCAGGAAGACGATTCGCCGCGGCTTGATCCCCCGCAGCGCGGTGGGGAGGTCGCGGGCGATCGCCCAGAGGATGAAGCTCGCCCCCAGGATGACGCCTCCCTGGAAGCCGCCGCCAGGGCTGTGATGGCCGTGCGCCACGACGTAGAGCGCGAACATCTGCATGATCGGGATCAGCAGGCGGCAGGTGTTGATGACGATCATGTCCCGGTCGCCCGGCTCCGTTTCGGCCCGCGGCTCCAGCGACTCCCGGTCGGTGAACCGCGCGACGCCGAGGATGCCGATGATCGCAATCCCCGCCGTGAAGATGACCACCGTCTCAAACATGGTGTCATAGCCTCGGTAGTCGGCCAGCACGGCGGTGACCATGTTCGGCACGGAAGTCTCCGGCATCGACTGCGTGATGTAATGCCGCGAAATCTCGTGCCGGCTGGCCGGCGAGTCCTTGTCGCCCCAGGCCGGGAAGTCGCTTGCCGCGAAAAGCAGGAGCGCGCCGGTCGCCAGGACCGCGATGAACGCCAGACCCTTCATCAGTCGGAGGACCTCCTCGTGGTGTTGAACACGGTGGCGATCATGAACACCGCGCTGACGCCCGCGCCGACCGCAGCCTCTGTGAAGGCCACGTCCACCGCGCCCATGCTCGCCCAGAGCAGGCAGATCAGGAAGCTGTAGACGCCGAAGACAATCGACGCGGAGAGCAGATCCTTCACCCGCAGGGAGATCACCGCCGTGATGACCAGCAGGAGCAGGACGAGGAGGTCAAACTGCCAGATCACGCGACGTCCTCCTGCTTCTTGCGGGAGCCGTTCTCCGCCGGTTTGACGCCCGCCTCGTAGCCCGCCTGCATCAGCGCGTGCGTGCTCGTGGGGCTGGTCAGCATGATGAAGGCGCAGATGCCCATGATCTTCAGCGCCACCAGCGCGTTGGCGAGGTCGAAGCCGTCCTTGAACAGATAGAGCGCAAACCCGAACAGGATGAGCATGGAGGAAAGCGTGTCCCCCTTCCCCGCGGCGTGCATCCGCGTGTACAAGTCCGGAAAACGGATGAGTCCGACGACTGCCCCGAGAAAGAACAGCAGGCCCGCGAGGACGATGATGGCGCAGATGAATTCCATGTCAGACGTCCTTCGCCTCCACGCCCTCGGGCAGGTCGGCGCGTCCCGCCACCCGGTGGAAGTAGCGCGCCGCCGCCAGCGAGCCGATGAAGTTGAGCATCGCGTAGGCCAGGGCGAAATCGACGAACATGCCCACCTGGTTCTGGTGTCGGTCCAGGACCGTCCCGATCACCACCAACAATACGGTGGTCTTGGTCCCGATCACGTTGACGGCCACGATGCGGTCGATCGCCGTCGGTCCCGCGACCACGCGGTAGAGGACCGGCAGCATCAGCAGCAACAGGGCGCAACCGACAAGGATGAAGAAGCCGCTCACGCCGCTTCCTCCTCCGGCTCGAAGACCTGTTTGATCCGCTCCTCCATCCCGCCCTGAAGCCCCGTGGCGGCGTGGACACTGATGGCGTGGACCCAGAACTCGTCTCCCTCCACCTTCACCGTGACCGTGCCCGGGGTCAGCGTAATCGAATTGGCCAGGACCCAACGGGCAAACTCCGTCTTCAGGCCCGTCTTGAAGCGCACAACCTGGGGCTTCACGTCCTCCATCCCCCCGGGTTGGAAGGCCAGCCGCAGCACGTGCAGGTTCGCCAGCACGATCTCATAGAGCAGCCAGGCAAGATAGCCGGGAAACCGCGTCGCCTCGCGCCAACGACTCCTCGCCGTTGCCTCCCGGTTGCGGAACGCGAGATCCGACGACATCCAGGTCACAACGAAGCAGGAAAGCGCGCCCATCGACACGTGAAAGGCGTCGAACTGGCCGGAAAAAACCAGCCAGACCGGCATCAACAGGCAGAAGACCGCCACTCGATATGCAAAATTCCTGTCCATTCCAGCATCGTGGATTCGAACGTCGGGAAAACCGGTCGCGTGAAAATCGGAAAAGGGGCCGACCCGTCCGCGCGCCAACGAGCGCGCACCTTAGGAAATCCCGCCCGGCTTGGGCAAGGGAAAGGTGGGAGCGCTTCGGAGCTCCGAATCCCCAATGGCAAGGCGCGCACAAAAGGCTTGCCGCCGCGACGGGGAACCGGAAATTCGGCGGATTGCGCCGGTCGTCGTCCACCTCGGCAGATCCCATGACAAAGCAACCCGATTCCGAAGTCTCCCCGGCGGAGGCGGCCTCTCCATCCGGGAACAAGCCTCCCGCGCGCCTCAAGGCGCGCTTCCTCAAGCTCGCGCGCCGCGCCCATCTTTATGCCGGACTGTTCCTGTTGCCCTGGGTGTTCCTCTATGGGGTGACGGGGGCCATGTTCAACCATCAGGGACTGTTCCCCGCGATCGAGACCCGGGAGGTCCCGGCAGCGGCCCTGGCCGATGGGGCATTGAAGGACTTTCCCGCTCCGGACGAATTGGCCGGCCGGGTCGTCGCCGCGCTCCGGGCAGCCGCCCCGGACGCGGCCGTCTCCCTCGCCGCCGACCACCGCGCGGCCTACAACAACGAACTGGCTTTGGAGACCCGCGTCGAAGGGGGAAAACGCGTCATCCGCATTGATCCCGTCGCCCGGTCCGCGACCATCGTCACACCGCCAGAGAATGACGAGCTGGCCCCACAGACCCGCCTGCTGGACGATGTGCGCAACCTGCGGCTCGACCCCGATCCCCATGCTTTGGCGCAGTCCGCGGCGCCGGAGATCATGGCAGCGGCGGGGCAGGGATCGCCCGCGCCGACCCGCCCCCTCGGCTGGTGCAAGCTCAACTTCCTGGCCGAAGTGAACGGTGAGCCCGCGCGGGTGACCTATGTCCTGCGCGACAGGCACGTCGATGTCACCCGCTTCACCGGCAAGGATGGGATGGCGGCGCGACAGTTCTTTCTCCGGTTGCACACCTTCCATGGACGCACGCCCGGCTGGAGCGCCCGCAACGCCTGGTCCCTCTTCATCGACGCCATGGCAATCGCGATGGTCCTGTGGGGCGTCACCGGACTGGTCATGTGGTGGCAGTTGAAGAGCGTCCGGCTCGTCGGAGGAATCGTCATCCTCGCGAGCGCGATCGTGGCGGCCGTCATGTGCTGGCAGATGGCCCTTTTCCACGCGACGACGAAGATGTGACGCCGGGTGGGTGGAGCGAATTGTCCCAATGAGCCGTCGTGAGCATGTCCCCGAGCGGCCCACTGAGGACAATTTGCCACCGCCTTTGGCGCCAACTCGACGTTCATGCCTTGGGGACTTCAAGGCAGAGGTTGTCTTTGGCTTGTCGGTTTGCGAGCATGGACGACCGGCGCAACGTGGTGGAAGATGCCCTTCAAGCCTCCCGGCAATTGCGCCGATTATCTTGTTGGCGAACGCTTTCAAACGGCGCGCTTCCTCCATCGTGGAGGACGGGCTACTGATGTCCAACCGGATCAAAACCTCCAGGATTGCCGCGCGCGATACGTTCGCGAATGGCGGTAGCCTGCGCAAAAAAGGCGGAGAACGCCCCAAGTCTGGGCGATTTTCGAAGCGCAGCTGTGCCGGGGACACGTCACGACGACTTCGCCGGCATCCACGGCCCAGTCCATGGCGCAGCGTTCGTCTCGCCAAAGCGGCGGCTTGCGCCGCGGTTCGGCGAAAGGAACTCCGATGAGCGGCGCGATCGCCAATGTGGTTAGCCGCGTGCGTCGGCAGGGGCTGGTGGAAGGGCTGGGAGCCTACTGGCACATGTGGCGTTGGGCGCGGGCTTCCCGGGACCCGGACCGCAGACATCTCGAACGCCGGGTGCTCGGCAGCCGGATGTTGCTGGATCTGCGCAATCCGGGAATCTCCGAGGACCTGAACAAATATGGCTTCCGGGAGGGGGAGCAACTTCATCTGGTCCGCAAGACCGTCCGCCCGGGAATGTGCGTCTTCGATATCGGCGGCAACATCGGCTACTACACCTGCCTGATCGCCCGACTCGTGGGGGAAACCGGCCGGGTCTACGCGGTCGAACCGGACCCGGAGAACTGCGCGCTCTTGCAGAGGAATGTCGAGCTCAACGGTTACGACCGTTTTGTCGAGGTCGGGGAGTTGGGAATCTCGGACCGTTGCGGCGAGCGGGAGTTTCACCTCGCCGGCGTTTCCAACCGGCACAGTTTCCACGATCTGTCGGTCGATCCAGGCGATGAGCATTCAGGCGGCGGCGGCGGCAGCATCACGGTGAAGGTCATGGACCTGCCCACGTTTCTCAAAGGCAGGCGCCGGCCGGATTACCTGCGGATGGACGTCGAGGGGCACGAGGTGGAGGTTCTTCGGAGCCTGGCCGCCGAGGCGGTGACGTCCGACTGGCGTCCCGCAGTGATGTTCGAGGCGCATCCCTGGCACTACGACGAGAATGAGCGCGACATCCGGCGTCCGTTGCGCGAGTTGTTCGGGATGGGTTACGAGGCGCGGTGGTTGGTTTCGACCGGGGAGCCGGCCGAGGAGTATCGGAAAAAAGGCCTGAAGCCGACCGAGACAATCCGGCCCGTGGAGACGGAACATGGTTTCTACGAAAATGTTCCCGCGGAAACCGCGCTTGACCTCATCGCCACGGCGCGGCAAACGAAAGCCGTGTTTCTGGAACATCGGAGTCATTTGGGAGGGACGGCGTCATGAAGGGCATCATCCTCGCGGGCGGCGCGGGCTCACGGTTGTTTCCGTTGACCCTGGTCGCGAGCAAGCAGCTGCAGCCGATCTTCGACAAGCCGATGGTCTACTATCCGTTGACCACCCTGATCGAGAGCGGCATCCGGGAATTCTGCCTGATTTCCACGCCCGATCATCTGCCGCTTTTCAGGAAACTGTTTGGCGACGGCTCGCGGATGGGGGTGTCGATCGAATATCGCGAGCAGCCACAGCCCAAGGGCATTGCCCAGGCGTTCCTGATCGCGGAGGATTTCATCGGCGGGGATTCCGTGGCGTTGATTCTCGGCGACAACGTGTTCTATGGCACGGACGCCTTCCAGGAAGGCATCGAAAGCCTCGCGGACGGCGCCATCATCTTCGGCTACCGCGTGCACGATCCTGAACGTTATGGCGTCGTGGAATTCGACGCGGCGGGCACGGCGATTTCCATCCAGGAAAAGCCGACGGAGCCGCGCAGCAATTACGCCGTGCCCGGCCTTTACGTCTATGACAACGACGTGGTCAGGATCGCGAAGGCCCTGAAACCCTCGGCCCGCGGCGAGCTGGAGATCACGGATGTGAATGTGGAATACCTCCGACGCGGGAAGCTTCGAGTGTTGCGGCTGGGGCGTGGCACGGCCTGGCTCGACGCCGGAACAAGCACCAGTCTGCAGGAGGCGTCGGCCTACGTGGAAACAATCGAGAAACGGCAGGGCATCAAGATCGGGTGTCCGGAGGAGGCCTCGTTCCGCCGAGGCTTCCTGAGCCTGGACGACCTGACAGAGATCGTGTCATCCCTGCCGGTCTGTGAATACCGCGACTACCTCGCGGGCGTCGTCGAGGAGGCGCGTCGTCTGGGCGCGGCCGGCACGGAGACCGGAAACGCATGATCGTCGTTCTCGGCGCCGGCGGCTACATCGGCCGGGCATTCGTCGCGGAGCTGGAGGCGCGGGGCCTGCCCTACCAAGGGCTGTCGCGGTCGGAGTGCGATTACACCCGTTTCGACCAGCTGGCCGCCGTCCTGCGCGACGCGAAGCCCGACTTTCTGGTCAATGCCGCCGGTTTCACAGGCAAGCCCAATGTCGATGCTTGTGAAACTGCGTGGGAGGAGACCCTGTTGGGCAATGTCACGCTGCCCCAGACGGTCGGTTGCGCCTGCGCAACGGCGGGCATTCCTTGGTTTCATGTGTCGTCCGGCTGTATCTTCAACGGCGCCAGGCTGACGGAGGATGAAGGCACGCGGACCGTGGAAGATCTGACCACGCCGGAGATGCGCGAACGGCTGACGTCGTCGCCCGAGTCGTTCCGCGGTTTCACAGAGAACGACGAACCCAATTTCAGCTTCGCAAGTCCGCCCTGCAGCTTCTACAGCGGTTCGAAGGCCTTGGCGGAGCGCATCCTTGCGGGTTTTGGCAACGTCTATGTCGGCCGATTGCGCATCCCCTTCGACGAGGCCGACTGCTCCCGCAACTTCCTGTCCAAACTGCTGCGCTACCCGAAGGTCTACGACAACGTGAATTCGATCTCGCACCGAAGCGACTACGTGAAGTCGGCGTTGGACCTCCTGTTCAACGGCGCGCCCTTCGGCGTCTACAACATGACGAACCCCGGTTTCGTCTCCGCGCGGCAGGTGGTCGAGAGAATCAAGGCGAAGCTCACGCCGGATCGGGAATTCGAATTCTGGAAGGACGACGAGACCTTCTATCGTGAAGCCGCCAGCGCTCCCCGTTCCAACTGCATCCTGGATACGACGAAGCTGGGTGAGGCCGGAATGGGCATGCGCCCGGTGGAAGAGGCCCTCGAGGACGCTTTGGACCGCTGGCGCTGGGAGGAGGGAGCGGCATGAACCTGTTGGTGACCGGGGGAGCTGGCTTCATCGGATCGAACCTGATCCGGCGGATCGCCGGCCGCCCCGAGATCGACCGGCTGGTGAATCTTGACTGCCTCACCTACGCCGGAAACCCCGACAACCTCCGCGAGATCGAAGGCCGGGAGAACTACGTCTTTGAACCGGTCGATCTGCGCGACAAGGATGCGACCCGCGGCGTGTTCAAGCGGCACGGCATCACGCATGTCATGCACCTGGCGGCGGAGTCGCATGTCGACCGGTCGATCGTCGGACCGGATGACTTTATCCAGACCAATGTCGTGGGGACGTTTCATCTTCTGGAAGCCTGTCGGGGGGTCTGGGGAGGTTCTTTTGAAGGGCGCCGGTTGCTGCATGTTTCCACCGACGAGGTCTATGGCAGTCTCGGACCCGAAGGTTGCTTCACCGAGACGACCCCGCACGCGCCGAACTCCCCCTACTCGGCGAGCAAGTCCGCGGCGGACATGCTGGTGCGTTCCTACCATCACACCTACGGTCTGCCCGCGGTGACGACAAACTGCTCGAACAACTACGGCCCGTTCCAGTATCCCGAGAAACTGATTCCCGTCGTGATCCAATCGGTTGTGGAACGTCGATCGATCCCGGTTTACGGCGACGGGATGAATGTCCGCGACTGGCTCTATGTGGAGGACCACGCCGACGCGCTCTGGCTGGCTCTGACGGAAGGAGTGGAAGGCGAGATTTACAACGTCGGCGGAAACAATGAGTGGCCGAACATCCGCATCGTCGAGCGCATCTGCGACCTGATCGACGAATTCCGGCCGGACCTCGGCGGCTCGTCGCGCGAACTCATTTCCTTCGTCAAGGACCGCCCGGGGCATGACCGGCGCTACGCGATAGACGCCTCAAAGATCGAACGCGAGCTGGGCTGGACCCCGGCCCACGATTTCGAGTCCGGCATCCGCGCGACGGTGCAATGGCAGCTCGAAAACCAGGACTGGGTGAGAAAGGCGCTGGGTCGCAACGCGACGGAGGCAACTTCATGAAAATGACCGGCAGGAGAGCCATCTTCACCACCCCGTGGTTTGAACTGGTCGGCAAGACGTTCGAGGGATCGGATGCCGAATACTATGCGATCGAGGCGCAGGATTACGTGCATGTGCTGGCCGCGACCAGCGACGGCCAACTGCTGACGGTGCGACAGTTCCGGCCGGTTCTGGAGCGAAGCGTGCTAGACTTTCCTTGCGGCCATGTGGAGCCGGGACAGACGCCGGAGGAAGCCGCGCGCGCCGAGCTGCTGGAGGAAACCGGCTACGAGGCCGGCGAGCTGGAATTCCTCGGGAAACTGCAATCCGATGTCGGGCGCTTGACCAACAAGCTCTGGTGTTTCGCGACACGCGACGCCCGGCCCTTCGAAGGAGAGGTGGAGCGCGAACCGGGCGTCGAGCTGGAACTGCATCGCCTGGAGGATGTCCCGGGACTGATCGAATCCGGCGAACTCGGAGCGGCATTCACGCTCGCCGTGCTCGCCCTCGCCCAGCGCAAGGGCTGGGATCTATTGAAACCGGCGTGACCGGCGGCCGGGCGCGCTTCCCCCATTCCAACCATTAGACACATGAACGAATCGGAAACCAACCAACAGTATGACGTATGCGTGGTCGGCGGAGCCGGGCACGTGGGACTGCCGCTCGCGCTGGTGTTTGCCAATCACGGCAAGCGTTCGCTGATCTATGACCTGAACACCGCCGTCATGGAGCGGGTGCAAGGCGGCGAAGTTCCCTTCATGGAAGACGGCGGCGAGGAGCACCTCCAGTCCGCGCTCGAATCGGGCAACCTGTTCTTCACCAACGACGCCGCCATGGTCGGTCGGGCCTCGGTCCTGATCATCACCATCGGCACGCCCGTCGATGAGTTCCTCAATCCGGTCTATGAGGCAATGTCGAAGTGCATCGACGCCTTCGTTCCTTACCTGTCGGACGAGCAGCTGATCGTGCTGCGCTCGACCGTGCCGCCGGGCGTGACGGACTGGCTGCATCGCTACCTGAAGGAGAAGGGCGTTTCCGCAAAGCTGGCCTTCTGCCCGGAGCGCGTGGTGCAGGGCAAGGCCATCGCGGAGATCCAGAGCCTGCCCCAGATCGTCAGTGGCGCGACACCCGAGGCGGAGGACGCGGCGGCGGAAATCTTCGCCGACCTGGGCGCGAAGATCGTGCGGATGAAGCCGATGGAGGCGGAGTTCGCCAAGCTGTTCTGCAACGCCTACCGCTACATCAATTTCGCCATCACCAACCAGTTCTACATGATGGTGGAGTCAGCCGGCATGGATTACGACCGCGTTCTCAGCGGCATGAAACAGGACTACGACAGGATGGCCGGGCTTCCCTCCGCTGGTCTGGCCGCCGGGCCGTGCCTGTTCAAGGACACGCTGCAGCTCTGCTCGTTCTACGAGAACCAGTTCTCGCTCGGCTTCGACGCCATGATGGTCAATGAAGGGCTGCCCCTGTTCATGGTTCGGAACATCGAGAAGGAGCACAACCTGCTGGAATCGACGGTCGGCCTGCTGGGCATGGCCTTCAAGCCGAACAGCGACGACACCCGCTCCTCGCTCAGCTACAAGCTGAAGAAGATCCTTCATCCCCGCGCCAAGCGCGTCATCTGCACCGACCCGCACGTCACGACCGACAACTCGCTGTTGCCACTGGAGGAGACCGTCGAGCAGAGCGACATCCTCATCCTCTGCGTGCCGCATGCGGCCTACCGGGGACTGGAGCTCCAGGGCAAACCGGTCGTCGACATCTGGAACTTCTTCCCGAAGGGCTGATCGGTATGCCGTGTAGTTCCAAGCCGCCCCCTCACCCCAGCCCTCTCCCTCAGGGAGAGGGAGTCTGCGCGTCGAGAAATCGCAGGTCATCGCCATTTCAAGCTGGTTCGGCAATGTCGGCTTCCCTCTCCCGGGGGAGAGGGATTGAGGGTGAGGGCGATTTCGGGCGCGCTGGGTTCTGTGGTTCCAGACAAGGGCCATCGTGGACACGATGCACAAGGTAGGCGTTGTCGGAATCGGATTCGGGTTGGGCGTGCACGTCCCGGCCTTCCGCCTGGATTCCCGTTGCGAGGTCGCGGCGATCTGCGCCTCGACGACTGAGCGCGCCGCCAAGGCCGCCGCGAAGGCTGGGATTTCCAAGGCCTGCGGCGACTGGCGCGAACTTGTCTCCGACCCGGGGATTGACATCGTCTCCATCGCGACCCCGGCGGGCGCGCAGTTTGGAATCGCGAAGGCGGCCCTTGAGGCGGGCAAGCACGTGTTTCTGGAGAAGCCGGTGGCGCCGACGGAGGAAGAGGGGCGGGAACTGGTGAAACTGGCAGAGGAAAGCGACCTTCGGACCACGCTGGATTTTGAGTTCGTCGAAACGCCGGGCTGGCCCGAACTGAAACAGGCTCTGGACTCCGGGGAACTGGGGGAATTGCGGATCGTCAATGTCGATTGGCAGGTCAACTCCCACGCGATCCAGAACGGTTTCTTCGATTCCTGGAAGCTGCGGCCGGACTTGGACGGCGGCGTCCTGAACCTTTTCGGGACCCACACATTCCATTATCTGGAATGGTTGTTCGGTCCGATCTCGGGTCTGCGGGCGCATCTGCCAGGGTTGCCCGGTCTGCCTGCGGAGGTTGAAGCTTTGGCCCTGCTGCAGGTCGAGTTCAAGAACGGGGCGCGAGGCGCGATTTCGTTGAGCAGCGCGAGTTTCCAGGGGAACGGGCACCGGTTGGAGGTCTACGGAAGCGGAGGCAGCGCGCGTTTGAACAATTCCACCACCGACTACATCCGCGGGTTCGAACTGGAGATCGGCAATGCCAGGACCGGCGAACGACGCAACGTGGACCTGCCGGGCGACGAGGATCTACAGCGCGACGGCCGCATCGCGCCGGTCAGCCGGATGGTTCGGCGATTCGTCGACGCCATCGAAAACAACCGGGAATGCTCTCCGAATGTCGTCGCTGGTTGGCGCGTGCAGCGTTGGATCGACGGCGCGCGCGCGTCGGCGAAAACCGGGGAATGGGTCACGCTTCACTGACTTGCCAAGGCCGTCCCTCGCCGCCAGTATCCGCCGCCTTCCGCCATGAAACTGGACATCGTCATACCCGCGTACAACGAAGGCGAAGGCATTGTCCCTGTTCTCAAGAGCTTCAAGGAGCAGGTTAAGACGCCGTTCCGGGCGTTGATCTGCTACGACCACGACGACGACACCACCCTGCCCGCGCTGACTTCCCCCGATCTTTCGGGCGTCGAGATCGTCAGGGTCAAGAACCGGGGCAAGGGCGCGCACGGGGCGGTGACAACCGGGTTTGCGGATAGCGACGCCGACGCCGTCATCGTCATGCCCGCGGACGACGACTACAACGCCGGCATCCTCGACGCCATGGTAGAACGTTGCGCGCAGGGGGCGGACATCGTCTGCGCCAGCCGGTTCATCAAGGGCGGCTGCATGGAGGGATGCCGCTGGCTCAAAGCCTTTCTGGTGCGCACCGCGGCGTTCACCTTGCGGCACTTCGGTCGGATACCCACCCACGACGCAACCAACGGATTCCGCCTCTTTTCGCGGCGGCTCCTGGACAGCATCGAGATCGAATCGACCGAGGGCTTCTGCTACAGCATCGAGCTGCTGGTCAAGTGCCACCGGCTCGGCTGGCGCGTGGACCAGGTGCCGGCGCGCTGGTTCGAACGCAAGGCGGGCGCGAGCCGTTTCCGGATCTTCAAATGGGCGCCGCTCTACCTGCGCTGGTACTTCTACGGATTCGCGACCACCTACCTCTTCCGGCCCGCCTCAACCGTCAGATTGAGGGAGCGCGCCGCGACAAACTGAGTTCCTCAGGCGCCATGAAATATCCCTGGTGGCAACCTGAAACCGGAGCGACGGAGCGCAACCTCGTGCTCGAGGTCCTGGAGTCGGACTACCTCAACGACGGGAAGGCGACCAAGGAGTTCGAGGGCCGGATCGCGGAACTTGTGGGGGCCGAGTTCGCGGTCGGCGTGACCAGCTGCACCGCAGCGCTGTCGCTTTCCCTGATGGCGCGCGGAATCGGTTTCGGCGACGAGGTCATCGTTCCCGACATGACCTTCATCGCGACGGCGAACGCGGTCTCGATGGTCGGCGCACGACCCGTCCTGGTCGATGTGGACCCCGAGACGTTGTGCCTGTCTCCCGAGGCTTTCGAGGCGGCCATCACCCTGAGGACCAAGTCGGTGATCCCGGTCTACATCAGCGGTCGAGCCGGTCGGATCGACGAGATTCTCGAGATCGCCGCGCGGCATGGAATCGACGTGATCGAGGATGCGGCTGAGGCCTTGCTTTCGCGGCGCAAGGGCAAGGCTCTCGGGACATTGGGCACGCTGGGTTGCTACTCCTTCTCGCCGATGAAGAAGATTACGACGGGTCAAGGGGGGGTGATCGTGACCGACGACGAGCAACTGGCGACGCGAATTCGCGAACTGAAGGACCAAGGCCGGCCGGTCACCGGAACCGGCGGCGACGACACACACGCCGCGTACGGCTACAACTTCAAGCTCACCAATCTTCAGGCCGCCGTGGGGCTCGGGCAGTTGGATTATCTCGACGAGCGGAACGAGCGGTTGAAGTCGATCTATCGCGTTTATCGCGACGAACTGGCCGACGTCTCCGGGATCTCGGTCTTTCCGTTCGATCTCGAGGGAGGGGAAGCGCCTCAATGGGTGGATTGCCTCGCCGAAAATCGCGACGCCCTCTGCGCGCATCTGGCGGAGCGCGAGATGGATTGTCGGAAATTCTGGTTTCCCCTGCACAGCCAGGCTCCCTACCGGCAGTCCGAGCTCGCCTTTCCAAACGCGACGCAGTTGGCCGCGTCCGCGGCATGGCTGCCCTCGGCGTTCCAATTGAGCGACGATGACGCGCGCCGCATCTGCGACGAGATACGGCGCTTCTACCGGGCCTGAGTTCCCGATGGCCTCCCCCGATTCCAACCTTCAGGCGAACGAAGCCGGGCAGTTCCTTTCGATTCTGCTCCCCGTCCGCAACGAGGGCGTCAACCTGAAGATCATGTTGAAGATCCTCCGCGCGGTGGTGGAGGAAAAGCATGAGGTGCTGGTGATCTGCGACACCCCCGACGACGACAGCATCCCCGCGGTCGAGGAGATCCGGAAGGACTATCCGGAGCTGCGGCTGGTCCAGAACGAACTGGGGCGCGGCGTGGTGAACGCCATCCGCGCCGGCGTTGCAGCGGCGGAGGGGGACTGCATCCTGATCTTCGCCGCCGACGAGGTGGGGCCCGTCCTGGCGATCGAAGACATGATGACGCTGATCCGGGAGGGGTGTGATTTCGTGAGCTGCACCCGGTATGCGCATGGCGGCCGTCGGCTCGGCGGCTCAGCCGTGGGAGGCTTCCTTTCCCGTCTGGCGAACCGGTGGTTCAGGATCCTCGCGAACACGCCCTTCACCGACGCCACCACGGGCATCAAGCTCTTCCGCCGCGAGGTGTTCGAGAAGCTGAACCTGGAATGCCGGCCGATCGGTTGGGCGGTTGCCTTCGAGATGGCGATCAAGGCGCAGCACGTGGGACTGCGACTGGGAGAGGTGCCGATCGTGTCGATCGACCGGCTCTACGGCGGCGAATCGACCTTTCGCCTGGGCGCGTGGACAAAGGAGTACCTGCGCTGGTTTGTCTGGGGTTGGAAACAGTCATTCAAGGGAACGAAGACCGGGCGTAGCGACATCGTGGTCCGGATCCCCTCTTTCTTCCGCTGAGGCTTCATGGATTTTGCCCCGATCATCTCGAAGAACATCCGGTGTCGTGTGCCGGATGCGTTCAGCGTCGGGGAAGGATCGGTGATCGACGATTTCTGCTACTTTTCGACGAAGGTGGCGGTCGGGCGCTTCTGCCATGTCGCGAATAATGTCAGCATCGCAGGCGGCGGGGATCTTCAATTCACGATGGGCGACTACAGCGCCGTTTCGGCCGGAGCGCGGATCTGGTGCGCCAGCGACGACTTCAACTGCGATCTTGCGGCCCTTGGCCCGCCGGGGTTGAGCTTCACGAAGAAGGGGCTCCGCGGCGACGTGAGCCTCGGAGAATGCGTCATCGTGGGCTCAAACTCCGTGATTCTGCCGGACAACACGCTGCCCGAAGGCGTGGCCATCGGCGCGTTGAGTCTGGTTCCAGCCGCCTATGAATTCGAGCCATGGGCGCTCTACGCGGGGGTTCCGATCCGGAAGATCCGGATGCGCGACCGCGAGGAGATCGAACGTCAGCGCGATGGATTGGAGGCCGGTCTCGCCTCCCTGAGGGAATCGGCCGGGTAAACCGATGAGCCGACTTGTTGGCGGGCCGATCCATTGATACAACCCCCCTCCGCGCATCATCCGAACATGCAAAAAGTGAAGAAATCCCAGGCCATTCTGGTCACCGGAGGCTCCGGTTTCCTCGGCAGTGCGCTCGTCCGTCGCCTCGTGCGCGACGGCCATCGCGTCCGCGTCATGGACAACAACTCCCGCGGCAACCTGCGAAGGCTGGCGGACGTCATCGATGACTGCGAGTTCATCCAGGCGGATATCCGGGAGCCCCAAGCCGTCGCCGACGCCATCAAGGGCGTCGATTGTGTGTGTCATCTGGCCTACGTCAACGGCACGCGGTTCTTCTACGAGAAGCCGGACCTGGTGTTGGACGTCGGCGTGAAGGGTATGGTCAACGTGATCGACGGCTGCATGAAACATGACGTCGGCGATCTCGTGGTGGCGTCCAGTTCCGAGGTCTACCAGACTCCGCCGACGGTTCCCACCGATGAGTCGGCGCCGCTTTCCATCCCGGACATCACCAACCCGCGCTATTCCTACGGCGGCGGCAAGATCCTGAGCGAGTTGATGACGATGAACTTCGGCCGCGCCCACTTCGACCGCGCCGTCATCTTCCGACCCCATAACGTCTACGGTCCGGACATGGGTGGGGAACACGTGCTTCCCGAGTTCATCCTGCGCATGAAGAAGCTGAAGGACAGCGCCGAGGGGCCCGTTCCCTTTCCGATCCAGGGCACCGGCGAGGAAACCCGCGCCTTCATCTACGTGGACGATTTTATCGATGGCCTGAACACCGTGATCGAGAAGGGCGAACACCTCGGCATCTACCACATCGGCACGGACGAGGAGATCACCATTGCCGAGGCGGCGCGGGAGGTCGGCCACTATTTCGGACGCGAGATCGAGGTCCAACCCGGCAAGCTCCAGGCGGGCGGCACACTCCGCCGCTGCCCCGACATCACGAAACTCCGCGCCCTCGGCTTCGCCCCCAAGACCTCATTCCAAGAAGGCGTCCCCCACATCGCGAAGTGGTACGACGAGAACTCCGGGTTGTTTGAAGCGGCGGAGTGATGGAGAAGCGGAGTTTTGGAGTTTTGAGCCATGGATGATCGGAGACGAAACAAGAATCGAGGATTTCAGCAGTTGCGCGTCTGGGGCGACGCGATTGAGTTGTATTCGCTCGTCTGCCGGACCGTTAAGAACTGGCCGTTTGAAATGAAGAAAGTGGCGGGACAAGCGATTGCCTCCGCCGACTCGGTCCATCGCAATATCGCCGAAGGGTATTGCCGACGTTCGATTAGGGAATACATCCAGTTTCTTTACGTGGCGTTGGGTTCTTCTGGTGAATCCGTCTCCGGGTTCGTGGCGTTTCGCGCAGCCAACCAGATTTCGGAGGCGGAATTTGAGCAATTGGATGAGATCTCCTTTCGTCTCGAAAACCGCCTGCTGAAGCTCGTCGAGCAATTGGAGCGCAAAAGGCAGTCTGGAGATTGGACGGACACGTTGCTCCATGAAGACCAACTCGGAGAGTATGGCCTTGATTCCGAAACACGTGAAGATCTGAGGGAATTCCTCGAAAACAGCATCGCCCATTGACTCCATTACTCCAGGCCTCCAGCGCTCCACGACTCCAATACTCCGACACTCCAATCTTTGAACGAATGACTGACACCCAACTGACCAGCGGCACCGGCACAAGCGTGGTGGTGGATAAATGCCAGACCTGCGGCAACGGCGAACTGGACACCATCCTGTTCCTCGGCTACCTGCCGCCGGTGAACACCATGCCGATCATCGGGACGCGGCCGGCCGAACAACCGAGCTACCCGGCGGAACTGCTCTGGTGCAAGAAGTGCCAGCTTGTGCAACTCGGCTGCATCGTCGATCCGCACGTCCTGTTTCCGAAGGAGTATCCCTACACCAGCAGCACGACGAAGATCCTCCGCGACAACTTCGCCGAGCTGTACGAGGAGTGTTCCTCGTTGATCGAGTTGAAGCCCGAGGACCTGATCGTCGACATCGGCTCCAACGACGGCAACCTGCTGAGCAACTTTCAGGAGAAGCACCAGGTGCAGGGCGTGACGCCGGAAGACATCGGTCAGATCGCGCGCGACCGCGGCATTCCCACGATCCAGGCCTACTTCGGCCGCGAGGTGGCGAGGCAGATCGTCGAGGAGCGGAAGAAGGCGAAGATAGCCACGGCCACCAATGTCTTCGCGCACATTGAGGACATTCACGAGATCGTGCGCTCCATCCTGGAACTTCTGGACGACGACGGCGTGTTCATCTCCGAATCGCATTATCTCGTGCCCTTCGTCGAGACGCTGCAATACGACACGATCTACCACGAGCACCTGCGCTATTACTCCCTGCATAGCCTGCAATCGCTGCTGGAACAGCACGGGCTCGAAGTGTTCCATGCCAAACGCATTCCGACGCACGGCGGCTCCATCCGCGTCTACGCCGCGCGCAAGGGGCAACGGCAACCGGACGAGACGGTCGCGCCGACGTTGGAGCACGAGAAGAACACGGTCTGGACGGACGAGCAGTTCGCAGAGTTCAAGCGCAACGTCGTCCTGTCGAAGCTGGAACTGCACGCCATGCTGCTCGACATCAAGAAGCAGGGCGGCCGCATCCACGGCATCGGCGCGCCCTCCCGCGCCAGCACGTTGATCAATTACGTGGGCCTGGACGACGGCATCCTCGATTGCGTGCTCGAGATCAAAGGCTCCTACAAGATCGGCAAGTATGTCCCCGGCACGACGATCGAGGTGCTGGACGAGAAGAAGCTCTACGACGAGCAGCCGGAATACGCGCTGCTGCTTTCCTGGCACATCGCCGACGAACTCGCGCCCAAGATCAAGGGCTTCGGCTTCAAGGGCGACTTCATCGTGCCGCTCCCCACGCCCCGCATCATCCGCAACGCGGAGATCTGAGGGCGGAGAAGACCGGAGGATCGGAGAATTGGTGTGGGGAAGTGATGGAGTTGTAGAGCCAGGGTTGATCGAAAGCGGGTCAGGAGTCGCTGCCGTCAGTGAGTAGGGATGTAACCGGTAGCGGACAACGCAGTTCGGAGCGCGGAATTCATTCCGCTTCAACCTTGGTTTGCGACGCGCAAACGTCTGGTGTTGCGCCCGGAAAAACGCATCGGCCAGCCACTCCAACACTCCGTTTCTCCAACACTCCGTTTCTCCAATCCTCCGCCACTCCACTGAATCGTGTCCGAAGACCACTACAAGAAGGTCGAGAAGTTCCATGACGGGAACGCGGCGGACTATGACGGCATCCGTTACGGCGAGGCCTCGGTCACACAGGTTTCCTACCTGACCCGGCGCGACCTGACTTGTGGAATGATGGAGCCTGTCGCCGGACGTATCCTGGACGTCGGCTGCGGCCCCGGGCCTTTCGTGGGGCGCATGACGCGGAAGGACCGTTCGATGTATACGGTCGACATCTCCGCGAACATGGTCGCCGAGGCGTTGAAGCGCGAGCGCGACGCGGGGAACGA
Source organism: Verrucomicrobiales bacterium (assembly GCA_038126235.1). Taxonomy (GTDB): domain Bacteria; phylum Verrucomicrobiota; class Verrucomicrobiia; order Limisphaerales; family JAYPEY01; genus JAYPEY01. The sequence goes on along the minus strand of JAYPFK010000007.1, from coordinate 36,774 downwards.
ACTGCGCGGTTTCGCTTCAAACCTTGTCCAACTGGGAATCGCCGACGAGGCCTTCGACGGGGTCATCTGCATCGGCGTGATGGGTTACATCCAACAGCCGGAACAGGCGTTCGCGGAACTCTTCCGCGTAATGAAGCCCGGCTCCACCGCGGTAATCCAGACCTCGAATTCCCGGTCGATCAAGGAGTTCCTTTACGAGAAGGTCGTGCCGCGCATCAAGAGGATGTTGGGGAAGAAGCAGACTTCCAGCTACGGCTTCAATTTCGAGCTGAAATCCTACGGGAAGGGACGTTTCGATCGGATGCTGCGCGACGCCGGTTTCGAGATCGTCGGTTGGCGTTACTACAACTTCCACATCCCCTTCCTGGAGCGACTCAGCCGCCGGCTGGCAATTGCCTTGGCCCTGAAGCTCCAGTGTTTCGGCCGCTCCAGGCTGTTCGGTTTTCTGGGCGGGGGCTACCTGGCCCAGGTCCGCAAGCCGAACGGACCAAGGAGGGGCGACATTCCTGTCGCCCTGCCTGCGCAGCAGGCACAAAGGCGCTGAACCGCCCCTCACAACCTCCCCCGAAGGTGGGGCAAATTCTCCCGAATGAGCGGGCTTTGAAATGCCCGGGCGCGGCTCACTGAGGACAGTTCGCCCTACCAAGCGCCGAACTTGTCGCCCCGAGCGTTGTAGCAGCGGTTGTAGATCCGCTCGTTCCGAACCGCGCTTGTTTCTGGCCTTGCAGCAGCGGCGACAGGAATGTCGCCGCTCCTTGACCTGACGACGGATCACGAATCACCGGTCGCCAATGCACGACCCCCGCAAAAAGCTCATTTCCGGATCCATTTTCCGCACGCTGTATTTCTTCATACAGATTGCGGTGGTGTTCGTGATGACGCCGATCGTCATCCATGGGCTCGGCGACGACCAATACGGGCTGTGGATCCTGATCCTGTCCTTGTTCGGAATCTGCGCCCTGCTGGATTTCGGCCTGTCGTCCGGACTGGCCCGCTTCATTTCCCGCGCAATCGGCCGCAAGGACGAGGACGAGATCCTGGCGCATTTCAACACGGGCTTCTTCCTTTACTGCATGCTGGGCGCGGCGACGTTCGTGTTGTCCCTGATTGGGGCGTTCGCCTGTTATCTTCTGATCCAGCAGCAGGCTCTTGCCAAGCTGGTGACGATTGTCGTGATCGTCCTAGGTCTTCGGCTGTCCCTGCGGTTTCCGGCGCTCGCCTTTCGCGGCGTGCTCAGCGCCCATCTGCGTTACGATCTCTATTCCATCGCCGCGATCGTCGGGCTATTGCTGGCAAATGCCGGGATCTACTGGCTGATCACGCACGGGAAGGGCATCCGGGGAATCGCCGTGGTGATGCTCGGCGCCAGTGTGGCCGAGTCCCTGCTGATGGTGATCTTTGCCAAGGTGGCCTTTCGAAACCTGCGGATCAGCCTGGATCGCTATGACGCGTTCTCCAAAAGCGAACTGCTGGGCTACGGCTGGAAAACCGTATTGTGCCAGGTGGGGAACGTGCTCATCTTCCGGGCGGATCCGCTGATCATCTCCGCCTGCCTGGGCCCCCACGTCAACACCTTCTACTCGGTCGGCGCGCGTTTGAACGAGTACTTCAAGCAGCTCGTCTCCAGTCTGATTGGAAACATGTCGCCGGTGTTCAGCCAGCGGGAGGGCGAGGGCGATTTCAACGCCATTCGCGAGATCTTCCTGAACATCACCAAGGTCTCAACCTTCGTTGCCGTCTTCATCGGGGGAAGCCTCTTCTTCTACGGGGACGCGTTCATCCAGCGCTGGTTGGGCCCGCGTTTCGGGGAGGCCTACGAGGTCGCGGTCGTGCTCTGTTTCGGCTACACCCTCGCCCTGATGCAGGATCCCAGTTCGAGCCTGCTCTACGGGCTTTCCAAGCACCACTACAGCGCCGCGCTCGCGAACACCCAGGGTCTGCTCAATGTCGGCCTCAGCATTCCTCTCGCCGGCTATCTCGGCATGCAGGGCGTCGCCTGGGGCACGACGATCGGCCTTACCGTCAACATCCTGCTCATCCAACCCTTCATCGTCTGCCGCATCGTCCGCCTGCCCGCCCCACGCTACTACGGTTCCATCGCCTGGATCGCGCTGAAGACGCTGGCCTCGCTGGGACTGTTCTTTGCCATCGCCGATCGTTTTGTCACGCCGGACTACGGCCGGATTGCATTGGTCGGGGCGGTCCAAGTCCTCGTTTTCGTCCCCGTGACGATGTACTTCATCCTCAACGCCCGGGAACGGGCGTTGCTTTCCCTGGCGTTCACCCGGCGGACGAAACCGCCGCTGGCCATGCTGGACGCATAGGTTCTCGTAGGACAGCGCTTCCAGCCTGTCCAGATTTCCGCGCCGCCATCAATGTAGCTGCCTTCGCCAGAAGGTGGGGCGAATTCTCCCGAATGAGCCGGCATTGGCTCGACCCGGCACAGCTCACTGAAGACCGTTCACCCAACGAAAGACACCGCCCATTTTCTCATTGCAACGACTGCACAAAATAATTAAGAACGTTTAGTTATTTTTAAACGTATTGAATAATGAACAATGCGGAACAGGCGTGGGCAGACGCCCGCTGGCGTTTCATCGAGGCCGGCGGGCGGACGACACAATCCTTCGGGCTCGGCCGGATGATCGGCCAGATCTACGCCTTTCTCTACCTCAGCGACGAGCCCCGCTGCCTCGACGACATCGCCGACGGGCTGGCGGTCAGCAAGGCGAGCGTCAGCATCGGCGTCCGGCAGCTGGAGGGCTGGCTGGCGGTGCGCAAGATCTGGATCAAGGGCGACCGGAAAGACTTCTACGAGGCGGAGACGGATTTCGGAGTCATCCTGCGCAGCGGTCTGCTGGACTCACTGGCCAAGAAACTCAACACCGCCGGCGAACAGCTGGCCTTGGTGGAGTCCTCGGTGAAGGAGGCCGCCGCCGGCCACAACGGCGACGCGGACGGCGACCATTTCCGCAACATCGCCAAGCGCCTGAAAGAGGCGCGTAAATTCCACGGAAAGCTCAATGGATTGTTGAACAATCCAATCGTGAAAAGGCTGCTGTAACGCGGCGACGATCTGGCGCGCGACCCGTTCGCATGCCATGGCAGACAGAACGACATCGTCGGCCCAAGGCCGGCTCCCAGGCGGACAGGCGGTTCTCCAAAGACCGGACCTGGATGGCGGTAGCATGGGAAAGATACCGGGTGCAAGATACTCGATGCTGGATTCTAGTTACTAGATTCTGAGTTCCCGGTCCCCAGAGGCCAGTATCGAGCAACCAGTATCCAGTATCCAGCAACCGCATCTTGAATGGACTCCATCTCCCAACAGGCCACCCACGAGCGGATCATCCGCCCGAGCCACGGTCTGGTTCCTATCGATCTCGCGGAACTGTGGCACTACCGGGAACTGATTTGGACCTTGGCATGGCGGAACATTCTGGTGCGCTACAAGCAAACCTATCTCGGCGTCCTTTGGGCGATCATCCAACCCTTCCTGATCATGGTGGTCATGACCATTGTGTTTGGTCGGATTGCTGGCATGCCGGATGGGGGAGCCCCCTATGCGATTCTGACCTTCGCGGCGATCCTGCCCTGGCAATTCTTTGCCGCGGCGTTTACCGGCGCCAGCAATTCCCTGGTCAATTCCCAGAATCTTATCACGAAGATCTATTTTCCGCGATTGGCCCTGCCAATCAGCGCGGTCTTGAGCGGCGCGGTGGATTTTCTGGTCAGCCTGGTCTTTCTTGGCGCGCTCATGTGGCATTATCAGGTTCCGTTCACCTCGAACCTTCTGGCCTTGCCGCTGTTCTTCGCCTTGGTTTTCATGGCGGCGTTGGCCTTGAGTTTCTGGTTCAGCGCCTTGAGCGTGAAGTATCGGGACATCGCGCACATCGTCCCGTTCATCGTGCGGTTCGGACTTTACGCGAGTCCGGTCGGGTTTCTTTCCTCCAGCCTGGTTCCGCGGTTTCTTTCGGAGGAACAGCTGCACTGGTACTACATCGGCAATCCGATCGCGGGTATTTTGGAGGGCTTTCGCTGGTGTATTCTGGGGGATGGGTTTGCGCCGCTTTGGGGCGGGCTTGGTTGGGGCGTCCTCGTGATTGCCATCATTCTCGTCAGCGGCGCCTATTTCTTCCGCTCGGTGGAGTCGACCTTTGCCGATGTGATCTGATCGCCATGTCTAAACCCGCCATCACCGTTGAAGGATTGGGCAAGAAGTATCGCCTGGGCGGCACGCTGGCGAATCGCGCCTTGAAGCATCACCTGAGGCAGGCGGTTCGCGCGATGGGATTGAATCGCGCGAACGCGGCGGATTCGCCGGATGAGTTCTGGGCCTTGCGCGATATTTCGTTCGAAGTGGAGGAAGGGCAGATTCTCGGGGTCATCGGGCGCAATGGGGCCGGCAAGTCCACCTTGCTCAAGATTCTTTCGCAGATCACGGCACCGACGACCGGTTCGGCGCGCATTCGCGGTCGGGTTTCGAGTCTGCTCGAGGTGGGCACAGGATTTCATCCGGAACTGACCGGCCGTGAGAATATCTTCCTGAACGGGACGATCCTGGGCATGAGCCGCGCGGAGATTCGTCGTAAGCTGGATGATATCGTGGACTTTTCCGGGGTGCGGAAGTTCATCGATACTCCGGTGAAACGCTACAGCAGCGGCATGTATGTCCGGTTGGCTTTTTCGGTGGCGACCCATTTGGAGCCGGAGATTCTGATCGTGGACGAGGTGTTGGCGGTGGGGGACGCGGAGTTTCAAAAGAAATGTCTCGGGCGGATGAAGGACGTTGCGGGCGGCGGACGCACGATCCTGTTTGTCAGTCATAATCTTGCCGCTGTTGCCAACCTTTGCGACAAGGCCGCGTTGTTGGTGGGCGGGCGACTGGAAACGATCGGTTCGGTGAAGGAAACGGTGGACACCTACATGAGCACGGCGAGTCGGCTGGCGGCACAGCAGGTTTCGGATCGTGATGACCGACAGGGGAATGGCCGCATCCGTATCCAGGAGGTCGTCCTTTTGAATGACGCCGGGGCGGTCGGCAATATGTTTGTCTGCGGAGGTGAGATGTCCATCGCGCTTCGATATCGGGTGGAGGGCGAAGAGACCTTGAATGACGTGGTCGTAGGCGTGGCGGTCTCGAAGGATGGCGCGCTACAGCTTGCGGATCTGGGGAACAGCGTTTCGGACAGTTCGTTTCGGGATGTGCGCGGCGAAGGTTGGTTCGTCTGCCGGATGCCGAGACTGAATCTGGCGGCGGGGCGCTACGTGTTGAATGTGATTTGTCGAGTTGAGGCGGAGATCGCGGACTGGGTGCTGGACGCCGCCGAATTCAACGTGGAGTCCGGGGATTTTTACGGAAACGGGCGAACGGTCGACACGGAACAGTCGTTGGTTTTGATCGATTACTCGTGGCATGCGCGAACGGCGGAAGAATTTGGCCCGGGAACGCCGTTGAAGGAACTGGATCATTAGGATGTGTGGAATCGTTGGCATTTGGAGACGCGACCAACGGGTGAGGCCCGGCGATTTGGATCGCTTCACGGATAGTCTGGCGCATCGAGGGCCGGACGGCAGGGGAGTCGAGTTGTTGGATGAAGGGCGACTGGGTTTGGGGCATCGACGTCTGGCCATCCTCGATCCTTCCGAGGATGGAAGGCAGCCCATGCAGTCCGAGGGCGGTCGATATTGGATCTCCTACAACGGCGAGATTTTCAACTTTGTCGAACTGCGCGAGGAACTCAGAGGATTGGGCTACGCGTTCAAAACGGGCACGGACACCGAGGTGGTCCTGGCCGCCTACGATCGATGGGGCGAGGAGGCCTTGCTGAAATTCAACGGCATGTGGGCCATGGCGATCTGGGACGCCGCCGAGAAGCGTCTGCTGCTGGCTCGGGATCGATTCGGCATCAAGCCCTTGTTTTATTGTCGGATGTCCTCCGGCTTTGCCTTTGCCTCAGAGTTGAAGGCCTTTCGGCATCTGGCGGGATTTGCGCCCAGTTTGGATCCGGAAATCACGGTCGCGGCGATGCGCGATGTCTTTTCGGTGGAGTCGAGAGAGGAAACGATCGTGCGCGATGTGCGGCGATTGCCCGCGGGGCATGTTTTGCGGGTGAGAGCCGGGGAGACCACGCTCAAGCGATGGTGGCGCACCTCGGACCACCTGGATGCGGCGCCTCGCGGATACGAGACCCAGATGAAGCGGTTTGGCGAGCTGTTTGACGACGCCTGCGCGTTGAGGATGCGCAGCGATGTTCCCATGGGGACTTCATTGAGCGGCGGATTGGATTCCACGGCCGTCTTGTGCGCGACGGCGGGAATGCGCGCCGGGGTGGAAGGGGCGCGGGAATTGAGCCGGGCGTTTGTGGCGGCCTTTCCCGGCAGCGTGAACGACGAGCAGGCCACGGCGCAGGCCACGGCGGATCGTTTGAAGTTGCCGTGTGTGACGATGCGATTTGACGATCGGGTCGATCCGGAAGAGGTCGTTCGTTCGGTTTGTGATTTGGAGGAGGTCTACCTGACGGCGCCCTTGCCGGCGTGCCGGGTGTATGAGGCGCAGCGTCGGGAGAAGATCGTGGTATCACTGGATGGCCACGGAGCGGACGAATTGCTTGGAGGGTATCCCCACCAGACCGTGGCCGCGTTGGAGAACGGCGCGGGATTTTGGCGTCAACCGGCCCGGTCCTGGGACCTGGCGGATACGGCGCGGTTTCAGACGGTCTCGCCGGATGGCTCGCGCGCTTCGGTTTGGAGCATGTTGGCCCGGCATGACCCGGCGATTCGCTCTGCGAAACGCGGGTTGCTTGGTCTTTATCGGGCGACTTTGAAGCCGCTTTGGCTCGCCCTTCACGGCGCGCGCAAGTCGCCTGAATCGAAAGCGTCCGAGGAATGGCTTGCTCCACTGAAACGGGGCGGATCGGAGGAAACTTCTGACGGGGAGTCTCTGGCCGGTCCGTTAAACCGGATTTTGTATCGCGATTTTCATCGGACGGTGTTGCCGACGATCTTGCGGAACTTTGATCGTTGTTCCATGGCCCACGGTGTGGAGTCGAGGATGCCTTTTATGGATTGGCGATTGGTTTGTTTCGCCTTCGCGTTGCCGGACGCGTGCAAGGTGGGCGCGGGGTATTCCAAGCGTATCTTGCGGGATTCCATGCGGGGGCGGATCCCGGATTCGGTCCGCGAGGATCGCGTGAAGGTCGGATTCAATTCCCCTTTGGCCGATTGGTTCAACGGAACGCTGAAGACCTGGTTGAACGACGAGCTTCGATCCCAGGCTTTTCTTGAGAACGACCTCTGGAACGGGCGGGCGATCGCGGACTTCGCGGAAAAGAAGACAAAGGGTCCGGCCTGGACCTGGCAGGATTGCGAACGCCTCTGGCCTATCGTAAGCGCGCATTTGCTGATGCGGTTTTATCGGACTTCGAAGAGCATATGATCACGGTGGCGCAAATCGGCTGTGGCTATTGGGGACCGAATCTTCTTCGCAACTATTCGGCCCAGGATGGTTGCCGCGTGAAGTGGGTGGCGGAGAGTTCCGAAAGGCGTCGGGAATTCGTGAAGTCGAAGTATCCCGACACGCAGACGACTGCGGACGTCGAAACCCTTCTGGGGGACGATGAGGTGGACGCGGTGATCATCGCGACGCCGGCGCGGACGCACTTCGAGTTGGCGCGCGCCGCGATGCAAGCCGGCAAGCATGTGTTTGTGGAGAAGCCCCTCGCCTTGAATGTGCGGGATGCGGATGAACTGATCGAGATGTCTCGATCACGTGGGCTGACCCTGATGGTCGGGCACACCTTTCTTTACAACCCCGCGGTTCGAGTTTTGAAGGATCTGATTGATTCGGGGGAGTTGGGCGAGGTTTTCTACTTCTGCAGCCAGCGGTTGAACCTGGGTCAACTTCGCGACGATGTGAACGCCTGGTGGAATCTGGCGCCGCACGATGTGAGCATGTTGCTTTATCTGATGGATGGCCGGATGCCTGTTCGCTTTTCCGGTGTTGGACAGGACTTTCTTCAAGAGGGCATTGAAGATGTGGTTTTTGCGACGATGGAGTGGAGGGAGAAGGTGTCCGCGATGGTGCACGTAAGCTGGTTGGATCCGAACAAGGTTCGCAAACTGACTGTGGTCGGCTCGCAGAAGATGGCGGTCTATGACGATGTGGCGGACAGCAAGATCGCCGTATACGACCGAGGTTTTGACAAGGTTCCGAGGATTGGTGAGCGGATGGATTTTGACGGACCCTTGCATTCGCTGAAGATGAGGTCGGGCGATATTATGATGCCGAGAATTCCTTCTGAGGAGCCCTTGGCGGTGGAAGCTAGGCATTTCATCGATTGCGTTGGGAACGGGACGGAACCGTTGACGGGAGGAAAGCATGCCCGCGCAGTGGTGGAAATCATGGAGAAGACAAATCTCGCGATGCGGAGCCGGCAGGGTGAAGCACGATTCAGCGAGAAAGAATCGAAATGAAACGAGTTCTTATCACCTCCGCAGGCGGCGCGCCAGCGATCAACTTTGCCAGGTCGTTGCGTGACGCTCCCGAACCGTTCCATCTGATTGGCGTGGACGCCAACAAGTATACCATGCAGCGCGCGGAGACGGACGAGAGTTTCCTGGTTCCGCGGGCTTCGGATCCGGCTTATCTGGCCGTTTTGAACGACATTCTGGAAGAATCGAGTGTTGATTTTCTGCACTGTCAGATGAGCTATGAAATGCTGACGGTGTCGTCGTTGCGAGGAGACTTGAGAACGAAGACCTTCCTGCCGGATCATGAGGTGATCGACGTCTGCGAGGACAAGTTCAAGTCGTATGAACGGTGGAGCAAGGCGGGCATTCCGACGCCGGAAACCATGTTGCTACATGGCGAGGAAGATCTACGGAGCGCGTTCGAGCGATTTGGCTCGAAGGTCTGGTTGCGGGAGATTCGCGGAAGCGCGGGACGCGGGGCGTTGCCGACCTCGGATCTGGAGGAGGCCAGGCAATGGATCGACCGTCGGAATGGCTGGGGCGTGTTCACGGCGGCGAAGCATCTGGAACCGCAAACGATCACCTGGCAATCGCTCTGGAAGGATGGACAGTTGGTGGTGGCGCAGGGGCGCAAGCGACTTTATTGGGAGTTCGCGAATCGCGCTCCGAGCGGCGTGACCGGCGTGACCGGCTCGGGCGTCACCGTGAGCGATCCGGAATTGGATGCTCTGGCCGAGCGGGCAGTGCGAGCGGTCGATTCCCGGCCAAATGGCATCTTCGGAGTGGATCTGACCTATGACAGCGACGGCGTTCCAAATGTTACCGAAATCAATATCGGCCGCTTCTTCACCACGCACTACTTCTTCACGGCGGCGGGACTGAATTTTCCCTACATCTACGTAAAACTGGGATGCGGGGAGACGTTGGATCTGCCGAAGCGACGTGTGAATCCACTCGATCCGGATCTGGTCTGGGTGCGTGGCATGGACTGCCACCCTGTGCTGACAACGGTTTCCGAGATCGATGCGGCCGAAGAACTGTTACAAGCTCGGATCGCGCGCCTGAACCAGGCGCCTTGAGGTGGATCATGTTGAATGGAGCGGCCAAGGAGTCGGGGCGGCATTCGGCCGCACGATGTCGACGGCTTAAGAAATGCGTTGAATGCTAGTACGCTCAACACTTGCCGAAGCCCTGCGCGCTTTGATGGAATTTGCGTTTGAACTTCATTGCCCATGACTGAGAATCGAGACGAATTGAGTCGATTGAACGACGTGTCCGCCGCCTACGCTGAGGATTCGGGAGAGTTGATAATGCGCATTGCCAGCGCGCGTTCGGCAGACCTGATACGGGATCGCGGATTGGTGGGCGGCGCGGGGATCCAGTTGGGGCTCGGAGATTCCTATATTGCACGGGAGTTGGCTCCTTGCTTCGACGTGTTCCACGTCGTTGAGGGATCTGCCAATCTCATTGAACAACACCGCGATCCGGAAGCCGGTTACGAAGTCCTTAATTCCTTGTTTGAGACCTTCGAGCCGGAAATCAAGTATGACGTGCTGTTGGGCAACCATGTGTTGGAGCATGTCGATGAGCCTGTCAAGATTCTGGCTGCTGTTCGAAGATGGTTGAAACCCGGGGGGCGCGCGGTGTTCACAGTGCCGAACGCGGATTCTTTACATCGAAGAATCGGTGTAAAAATGGGCATGCTTGAGCATTGTCAGGAGCTGAATTCCCAGGATCACTTTGTGGGGCATCGTCGAGTTTACCGGCTTGAGGAGCTGGTGGCCGATGTTTCGGCCGGGGGGTTCAAGATCAAGGAGTCCTTCGGATATGGGGTGAAACTTGTCTCGATGAAACAGATGGCGGATTGGTCCGACGAGTTGCTCCAGGCCATCTACAAGGTTTCACTAGATCTGCCGCCGAAGTTGTGTTCGAACATCGGAGTGGTGTGCGAAGTTGAATGACGATCTGTTTTGATTTGGACGGGACGCTTCTGGATGTTCGGCCCAAGTACGAGCGGCTTTATCGGCTATACCTGAATCGCCATGATGGACGCGCGTTGCCGATGGAGGAGTTTTGGCAGATGAAGCGATCGGGGATTTCCAACACGGAATTGTGTCTTCGCTCGGGTTTGCCGGAAGCGGCCGCCGCTGCGTTCGGGGCGTTTATCCGAGACGAGGTGGAATCGGTGGATTCGTTGAAACTGGATCAGGTGTTTCACGGTGTTCCCCAAGCCCTGGCAGAGCTTTCTGATCGATTTGAACTGTGTTTGGTCTCCTGTCGGCGAGACAGGGCGGCGTTTGAAGATCAGCTGGAGAGGCGCGGATTGCGCGGCTACTTTCGAAACGTGGGTGTCGCGTCCTCGGACCGTGAATCGTCGCGGAGCAAGGCATGCATCCTTGGCGGATGGATCGGCGACAGCCGGTCCCTCGTCGTGGGCGACAGTGAGGCGGATTTGGATGCGGGGAGGCGGATCGGCGCGGCGACTTGCGCATTGACGAGCGGCGTGCGGACCCGGGAATTTCTTGCGCGTCTGAATCCCGATTTTGTCGCCCGCGGCATCGAAGAACTGCCCGATTTGGCCGATCGGTTGAATCGGGGCGCGATTGTTCCATCATGAGTTCATCCCCCATTCCTTTTGTTGATCTGCGCGCGCAGTATCTGTCGATTCAGGACGAGATTGACGCGGCCATTGCGTCGGTGATTCGGGAAACGTCTTTCATTCGCGGACCGCACGTCGCGGTGTTTGAAGAATCCTATGCCAATGCTTGCGGACGAAGGCATTGCATCGGTGTGGCGAATGGGACGGACGCGATCTACATTGCCTTGAAAATGCTTGGGGTAGGGCCTGGCGACGAGGTGGTCACGGCCGCAAACAGCTGGATCGCGTCCTCCGAAACGATCACGCAAACCGGCGCGACGCCGGTGTTTCTGGATGTGGAGTCCGATTTCTTCAACATGGATCCGGAGCGTTTGAAGGCCGCGATGACGCCCCGGACAAAGGCCGTGGTGGCGGTGCACCTCTTTGGACAGCCGGCGCAGATCGACGCGATCAAGAGCCTTTGTGACGAACATGGCGCGCATCTGGTGGAGGACTGCGCGCAGGCGCATTTTTCGGAGTTTGAGGGGCGTCAGGTGGGCGGATTTGGCGCGGCGGCGACCTACAGTTTTTATCCCGGAAAGAACCTGGGGGCCTATGGGGACGCCGGGGCGATCGTGACGGATGACGACGATCTGGCGGCGCGGATGCGGTCCTTTGCGCGGCACGGAGCCAGCCCGAAGGACAAGCACGACCATATCATGGAAGGCGTCAACAGCCGGTTGGACGGCATTCAGGCGGCCGTGCTCAATGTGAAGTTGCCGCGCGCGAAAGAGTGGAACGCGCGTCGAGCCGAGAAGGCGGAGAGATATCTGGAGCTGTTGGCGGACGTCGAGGAGCTGACCTTGCCGAAAACCCGTCCGAATGCGACGCACGTCTGGCATGTGTTCTCGGTGCGAACGCCGCGCCGTGATGAGATCCGTCGACGGCTTTCGGACGCGGGCATTCACACCGGCATTCACTATCCGACGCCGCTTCCGTTGTTGGCCGCTTACGAACGATTGGGGCATCGCCCCGAGGATTTCCCGATCGCGTCGAGGAACAGCGCGGAGTTCTTGTCGCTGCCGATGTATCCGGAGTTGACGGATGACGCGCAGGCGCGGGTCGCGAGTTGTCTGAAAGAGGCCTTGGCCGGATGACGACCGGAGCCGAACGACACAGGGTGGCGTTTCTTGGCACGCTGTATCCGGGATACGTCGAACAGTTCTACGCGCGACGCCCGGACCTAGGCGGTTTGTCCTTCGCGGAGCAGGAATCGAAGTTGGTCGACGATTTCTTCGGATGGGGCTTTTCGCTTCCCAAGGCGCTTTCGGAACTGGGCCACGAGACGACCTATATCATCGCAAACATCCGTCCGTTGCAGACGCGGTGGGCGAGCGAGAACAAGCGCGAGTTTTCGGATTCGGATTGGATGATGGACCTGGCCATCGCCCGGCTTCTCGCCTTTGAGCCCGATACACTCTACATCAATGACATTTTTACCTTCACTCCCGAGCGGGTGCGCCGGATCCGGGGCGCCGTGCCGTCGGTCAAGAAGCTGATCTGCTTCGTCGGGATCGGGATCGAGAGAAAGGAGATCGTTCCGGAGTGCGACATGCTGGTGACCTGCGCGCCCGATCTTTGCGATGGGCTGAAGAAGATGGGGTTTCATTCGGCGGTGCAACGTCATGCGTTTCATTTCGATATTCTGAAGTCTTTGGAAAGGAACGGAACGTCCGGAAGCAAAGGCGATATCGAGGCTTCGTTTGTCGGCTCGTTGATCCCGGGATTTCACAAGCAGCGGTTTGAAACAGTGCGCCATCTTTGTCGCGCGACGCCGATCCAGGTTTGGACGGGCTCGGTGGAGAGGAACTGGTTTTCCTTGATTATACGCGGGGTGGCGGCCGGTTTTCGCGGGAAGTTGAGGGATTTTGTCTATCAGGATTTGAACCTGCCGATTCGTTCGAGGCAACGGTCGGAGCTTTTCGGGATGGAGATGTTGGAGACTCTTTGGCGATCCAAGGTGACGGTGAATTGCCACGTGGTCTCTTCGGGAAGAGACGCGGGCAATCAACGGATGTTTGAGGCGACGGGCGTGGGCGCGTGCCTGTTGACGGATTGGCGCGACCATATCAGCGATATTTTTGAGCCGGAGAAGGAGGTTGTGACCTACCGATCTCCGGAAGAGGCCGCGGAGAAGCTGCTTTGGTTGTTGGAAAACCCGAAGGAGCGCGAAGCCATTGCCCAAGCGGGGCAGGCGAGGGTTTTACGCGAGCATACCTTTGAGCGTCGCGCGGCCGATGTGAACGAATGGATCACGGAACTTCACGCTTGAGATTGCGTCATCATGGAATCGCCTGAATGCATTATTGGGATCGGCGCCTTCGGCCATGACGCGTCCGCGTGCGTGGTGGACGCGTCGACCGGACGGCCGTTGTTCGCGGTGGCGGAGGAGCGTTTGGACAACGTGAAGCACTCATGGCGCTTTCCCATCGGCGCCACGCAACGATGCCGCGATTGGATCAAGCGGATCGGTGGGCGTTTGGCGAAGGTCGGGGTGAATTTCACGCCGGAGCCGTTTGCCGCCGTGACCTTGCGGCGCGAGATGGAAGCCGCGCTGCCATCGGACGCGGCCAAGGCGCTTTGGAAGGCGATCGAGGCCTTGCTTCCGTTCGGGGACTACTTCGAACGGGATGTTGGGTTCTCACGCAAGACGATCGACCGGGCATTGAAGGAAGGCGGACTCGCCGATGCTCCGGAATCGGAACTGCGACGGCGGATTCAGTGGTATTACAACTGGTCGATCAAGTATCGCCGGATCCTACAGGTGGTGGAGCGGCTGTTTCCGGGCGTGGAGGTGGAGGCGGTGGATCATCATCGTTGTCATGCCTTCAGCGCCTGGATGAACTCCGGATTTGAAGAGGCGGCCGTGTTGACGATCGACGGGCAGGGGGAGGCCGCCACGACCGGAATCTATCGCGCGGATGGAGAAGGGCTGAATCTGCTGGCGGCGTCGAATTGGCCGCACAGTCTGGGTATTTTCTATTTGAACGCGACCGTTCATCTGGGGTTTTCGTTGGGAGACGAATACAAGGTCATGGGCATGGCGGCGTATGGGAAGCCGGTCTTTGCCGAGGCTCTGGAGGAGATTGTGCGCATCGATGACGGCGGCGTCCTGGAACTGCGCGAGACGGCGAACTACGGGCGATGCGAAGTCGGCGGGCTTGCGGGACATTTTTCCATGGATTTCACCGACGTGTTTCGCGAGAAGCTGGCGCCGCGTCGCAAGGATGAGGAGATCGAGCAGAAGCATTTTGATTTTGCGGCGTCGGTGCAGGCGGTCACCGAGCGCGCGGGCGTGGAGTTGGCCCGGGCGGCGGTTCGGTTGGCGGGCTCGACGCGGTTGGCGATCGCCGGCGGGGTCGGACTCAACGGTTTGATGAATGAGCGCATCCGACGGGAATCTGGATGCAGTGAGATTTTCATTTTTCCGGCCGCGGCGGATGACGGCGCCTCGATCGGGGCGGCGCAGGCCCTGGCTTGGGAGATGAATCATCAGGTCGGGCCTCGGATGAACGACGCGTTCCTCGGGCATGAGCCGAGCGACACCTCGATCCGGGAGGTCTTGGAGAAGATGGGCGTCAAATTTGAGCGCCCGGACAGCATTCACGATCGCATTGCCGAGGCGATTGCGGAAAAGGAGATCGTGGCGCGTTATGTGGGGCGATCGGAATACGGTCCCCGCGCGTTGGGCGATCGGTCGATCATGGCGAATCCGACGGCCGGCGAGATGAAGGAGACACTCAATGAGCGGATCAAGCACCGTGAGCCGTTCCGTCCCTTTGCGCCGGCTTGTCTCGCGGAGCATGTTCAGGACTACTTCGACATCGATTGCGAAGCTCCATTCATGTTGCTGATCGCGCAGGCGAAGGATCGGGCGCGGAAGGAGTTGCCGGCGGTGGTTCATGAGGATGGCACGGCGCGGGTGCAGACCGTGAGCGAGGATGGCAATCCGGAGTTTTGGCGGACACTGACGGCGTTTCGCGAACGCACGGGAACCCCGGTCTTGATCAACACCAGTTTCAACGTGAACGGGGAGACCATCGTCGACACCCCGTTGGACGCGATCGAGTCGTTCGGACACATGGACATCGATCACCTGGCGATCGGCGATTATTGGGTTTCCAAGGCGGAGAATCGGAAGGTGTTTGAAGAGCTTCCGGACGCGGAATACCTGAAGAAGCGGCAGGCGCGTTATGCCGCGGAGGTGACGCATCCCTTGGCGGAGTTCGACCTGCACGAGTTCCCGTTCAATCGGCCGGACCCGAAGGAGAAGAAGTCTCCCTCGATGGCTGGTCGCGTGTGCGGCTTTTTGAAGCGGCGAGGCATTCTCCCTTTTTGACTTTGTTGGCGGCATGAGTTCGAAGGAGCTGGATATCTACGGATTGAAGGAGGACCCGGACCGGGTGGAGCGGGCGCTGGAGGAACTGAACGCCAAGGCGGACGCCGGGGACAAGGACGCGAAGGAATTGGTGGAATCGATGTATTGGGAAACGGACCGCGACCGGGCGTTTGATCGTTTCTCGAAGAGCCGCGATTTCGGACAGATTGACAAGCTCCTGCGTAGGTATTGCGATCCGTCCAAATCCAAGATCTGCGAGGTGGGCGGAGGCAATGGCGCGGTGGTCTGGGCGTTGGGAAAATCGGGCTATGCGGATGTGTCCGTGTTAGAGCCCAACGGGCATCGCATCACGGGCACGGAGTACCTGCGCGAGCGGGAGGACGCTTCCGACATTCGGATCTGGAACGACCTGGACGAATGGTATGCGTCCGAAGAGCGGTATGACCTGATCTTGACGCGGAACTGTGTGCATCACTTTCAGAATATCGCCATGGCCGCAGCTTCGATCCGGGCGAAGATCAAACCGGGCGGGCATTGGGTCATGATCCGGGAGTGGTATGCGGACACGGCTTCGGAGCTCTACTCGGCCTTGCGCGAGCATCCGCTCTGCCAGCGGTTCAAGGTGTACGAATGGCCGTATCCTGCGTCGCATTACGTGGAATGCATGGAGCTGGCCGGGTTTCGTTTGTTCTCGATCGTGCCAGCGGGATACGCGGATGATTGCCTGGCAAGCTATGTTTCCGGCGAGGGGCCTTTTCGCAATCAGCGTCTGACGGACAAGGTGGATCGTCTGCTGGATCGCAATCCAAGGCGCACGCGATTTTCGTATCGACTCGAGTTGTTCGGCAACCGTTATCTGAAACGTCGGAAGCGCGCGTATACGCGGCCTCAGGCCATGGTGTTTCAGCGCGCGGAATTGAGAAACGCATGAATCCGATCAAATCCATTCGAACCGGATTGCGGGATGTCCGGGATATCGAAACGCGGGTGACTTCCGTGGAACGCGCGTTGGATCGCATGCGTCTCGCGCAGGGGCGGATCGAGGCGCGGATGACCCGGAACGCCGCGAGTTTGCGCGAGGCCGAGTTTCACGTGTTCTCGCAGTTCGGCGAGGACGGGATCATTCAATACCTGATCGAACGTTTGCACGTGGCTTCAAAGCGTTTCATCGAGTTCGGAGTCGAGAATTACACGGAGGCGAACACGCGTTTCCTGCTGGAGAACAACGGGTGGAGCGGGCTGATCCTAGATTCGAGCAGGGACCACATCAAACACATTCGCGGACAGGAGTATTACTGGAAACACGAGTTGACCGCAGTGGAGGCCATGATCGATCGGGATAATGTGAACGCGTTTTTTCGGGAGCACGGATTCGAAGGCGAGATCGGACTGCTGTCGATAGATATTGACGGGAACGATTATTGGGTCTGGGAGGCGATTGACTCCGTCGATCCGGCTTTGGTGGTCGTCGAGTACAATCACAGATTCGGCCCGGAGCGAGCGGTGACTATTCCCTATTCTCCGGATTTTCAACGGGCCGAGGCGCACCATTCGATGATTTACTATGGAGCTTCGCTCAATGCGTTGTGTCGTTTGGGCCGTCGAAAGGGCTACGCGTTCCTTGGATGCAACAGCGCTGGAAACAACGCGTGGTTTGTGAAGCGCGGACTAAAGCCGGAAGACCTGCCTGAGCAATCCGCCGAGGACGGCTTTGTTCAAGGCCGATTCCGGGAAGCTCGGGATGAGTCTGGCCGTTTGGCGTTTCTGTCACTTGAGGAGGAACAGGAGATTCTCGACTCACTGCCGCTCGAATCAGTTGAATAACAAAGAACCAAGCCGATTGCTGATCACGGGCGCCGCCGGATTCCTTGGTGGATACGTCGCCCGGCAATTTTCGGACAGCGGGTGGCAGGTCGACGGCGTCGATCAGAATCCGCCGCAGGCTGCGCCGCGCCGTTGTCTGGATTCCTATCATCAGCGCCGTCTTCCGGACGAGTCGCTGGACGGTGTTATCGCGGAGACCAGGCCCGCGTTGTTGATTCACTGCGCCGGGCGGGCTTCGGTGCCCTTGTCATTCGAGGATCCAGTGACCGATTTTCGCGCCAGTTCGGTGGCGACATTCGAGACATTGGACTCGCTGCGTAGAATTGCGCCCGAATGCCGTTTCATTCTGCTTTCCAGCGCCGCTGTCTATGGAGATCCGGCGCGACTGCCCGTGTCGGAGCAGGAGCCGGCTTCGCCTCTTTCTCCCTACGGTTTCCACAAATGGCAGTGTGAGCAACTGTGCGCCGAGTTTGCTCGCGTCTATGGAATGCGCACTATATCAGCGCGACTTTTCTCAGCCTACGGCGAGGGACTCAAACGTCAGGCCTTGTGGGATATTTGCAGCAAGGCGATGCAGACGGGAGGTCTTCGCCTCTTGGGCGTCGGCAACGAAACCCGGGACTTTCTGCATGCGTCTGATATTGCGCGTGGTCTGGAGATCCTTGCGGAGAGGGCAGATCTGAACGGCGGTGTCTACAACCTTGCAAGCGGGGTTCAATCGGAGATTGGGGCGATTGCGCGCTGGTTGTTGGAAGAGCTCGATATCGATGTGACCCCCGAGTTTGACGGCGTTGTTCCGCGTGGCTATCCAGGCCGCTGGCAGGCCGACATTTCGAAAGTCTTGGGGCTGGGATTTGAGCCGAGAATATCGCTCAGGGAAGGCGTTCGCGGTTATGCAAAGTGGTTTCAAGGCGAGTTTAGGATTTCATGAATCGGCCACTTCGAATCGGCCTGATTGATAGCGGTGGGGCGTATTGGTCTGGCGGTGTGGAATATCTCCGCAACCTCGCGCTCGCGCTCGCAAATGATGAATTCGGCGCGCGGACCGAGTTGTATCTAATTTTGCGCAAACGGGGCGACGAGCGGTTCTTCGAGAGCATGCCCTCGCATGTTAAGCGTGTTTGCCTGGAGGATTACGCCCCGCCGGAACAAACGATTGTGGGGCGCGTTCTGGACCGCATGAAACCGCCGGCTAGTCGGAGGCCAAGGTACCGATTTGAGCGTTACCTTGTGGAAGAGCTTTGCCTTGATTTTGTATATCCGCTCCTGTCGTTCGAGTTGACCACGAATCGCCTGCGTTGGGCATGTTGGATTCCGGATTTTCAGTACAGGTATCTTCCAGAACACTTCAAGGAATCAGAACTTCAGTCGAGGGCCGAAGCTCACGAAGACATGGCGAGCAAGGCTCCGGTTGTCGTCTTCAGTAGCGAAAGCGTCTTGAACGATTTCGTGAAGTTCTATCCCGGTCACAAAACAGAATTGCGCGTCATGCGCTTTCGCAGCGCGCCCGACGAGGCGTGGTATGCGACGGATCCCCGCGAAGCGCAGGCCAAGTTCAATTTGCCGGACCGTTTCTTCGTGATCTGCAATCAACTGTGGCGGCACAAGAATCATTTGATGACACTGGAGACCTTGGCGCGCTTGAAGGAACGAGGCGTTCGGCCGACGGTTGTCTGGACCGGACCGGTGACGGACTATCGCAATCCCAGTTTCATCGACGAACTGTTACAGGCCATCCAGGCGCTTGGGCTTCATGATCAGATACACGTGCTGGGAAGGGTCTCCAAATTGGACCAGATACAACTGATTCGCCGAAGTCTTGCCGTGATTCAACCCTCGCAGTTCGAAGGATGGAGCACGGTGGTCGAGGAAGCTCGTTGTTTTGGAAAGACGATGTATTTGTCCAACATACCTCCAAACGTCGAGCAGGATCCCCCGCACGCTCATTACTTTGATTCACAAGACGCTGACGAACTGGCGGCGATGATGGAGAAAGGTTGGGCCGAACTCGAGCCCGGGCCGCACGCGGACAGGGAAGAAGCCGGTCGCGAGGAGAATCGCCGCAATCTCAAGGTGTTTGGAAGGACGCTATACGAAATTGCGGCGGGAACGTGAATTGACCGTCGCTGCCGGTAAACTGAAGACAGCAATTCTGTGGCGCAGCCTCTCGTATCCATCTGCCTTCCCAATCTGAACAACCGCGTGTTCCTCGAAGAGAGGATGAGAACGCTGTTGGCGCAGACCACGGGCGATTGGGAATTGATCGTTTGCGACAGCCATTCGGACGACGGTTCATGGGAGTTCTTTCAGAAGTTCGAAACCGACCCGCGCGTGCGCCTTTGTCAGGTCCCTCGGGAAGGGTTGTACGCCGGGTGGAATGAGTGTTTGAGGCGGGCGCGGGGTGAGTATGTCTACATGGCGACGAGCGACGACACCTGTGAGCCGACGTTGTTGGAGGAGTTGCTTGACCCGCTGGAG
Organism: Verrucomicrobiales bacterium; assembly: GCA_038126235.1. GTDB lineage: Bacteria > Verrucomicrobiota > Verrucomicrobiia > Limisphaerales > JAYPEY01 > JAYPEY01. Next base: position 17,023 of record JAYPFK010000007.1, on the reverse strand, counting down.
AAGCGCTCGGACCTGGCTTTGTCGGTCTGCGATCACGTGAAAATCAGCGAGGACGGCGCGGTCTTGCGGGAGCCGCCGAGTAGAGCCCGTGAGTTCCTCGGCGATTGGGTGACGCGGCGCTCGATTCGTCCGGGGAAGACCGAGTTTCTGCTGCACGCGTGTTTCAGCACATTGTGGGTGACCGTGACCGCGGTGCTTTTTCGGCGTTCGTTGCTCGAGCGGATCGGCCTGTTTCGAACAGATCTGGGGCATGTGGCGGACCAAGAATGGACGCTTCGCGCGTCGCTGGCCACGGATATCGCGTGGCTGCCGAAGAAGCTGGCGACCTGGAGGATTCATTCGAAGCAGGCGACGGGGCTGACCTGGACGCGGGAGGATTGTCGCTTCCTGCTCAAAGGTCTGGAGAACGTGCTGAACGACGGAAAGGCGGGTATTCCCGAAGAATGGATGCGGTTCGATGGTTGGCGGGAGAAGATCGCCCGGGTGCGACGAGGTGCGTTTCGTGAACGTCTGGATTTGTATCGTTGGATCGCCCGGAGCCGGCCTTTGGAATTCCTCGCAAACGCCGCCGAAGCGTTGCGGTTCGACTTGCCCTGGTTCTTCCGACAGATGGGAACGGGTTTTGCGGGGGGGGAGGAACTCAACGTCGACACCATCCACGCGGCCCGAAGTCTCCTGGAAGAACTGGGCGCCGCATGGCCGCCAACGGCCGTCGATTCGCAGTGGCGGCCGATCGGACAAAGCGCGTGAAGGTCGTCAATGCAGTGACGCGGGATTCAGGCGGCGGCGGGCGGGCGGCGCGGCGGCTGCACGACGGGCTGCTGAACGCGGGCGTGGATTCGACGTTTTACGTCCGCGGTACAGCCTGGCAGGAAGCCAGCGTCCGCGAATTTCGGCCCTCCGGGGCGTTCGCAGATCGCGTCCGGCGATTCATTCGGCGCAAGCAGCTGATGCCGAAGTTCCGGAAGATCGAGGAATGCCTCGGTTACGAGTCGCCCTGGACGATCGACTGCCGCGTCGTCGTCGGCATGGATCCGATCCGGCAGTTTCCCGCCGCGGATGTCGTCAACCTGCATTCGCTCTACAATTTCCTGGATCTGGAGCTGTTCTTCTCGACGGTCGGAGCGGTGAAGCCGGTGGTCTGGACCCTGCATGACATGGTCGCGTTCACCGGCGGCTGCATCTACGCCGGGGACTGCGAGCGCTTCAAGACGGCGTGTTCGGAATGTCCCATTTTGGCCGGCGCCGGACTGCCGGACTGGTCGCTGGATTTGTGGCGGCGCAAGGCGGCCGCTTACGGCAACATCGATCCGGCGCGATTTCACATTGTGACGCCAAGCCGGTGGATGGCGGAGCGGGTGCGTGCGAGTGCCCTGTTGGGGCGGTTCGCGACCTCTGTCATTCCCTACGGTTTGGACACGGAAGCCTACGCGCCGAGAGATCGAGCGCACTGCCGGGAGGTTCTTGGGTTGCCGCCGGATGCCAAAGTCGCGTTGTTTGTAACGCAGTACGATATCCGCAATACACGAAAAGGTTTCGCGGAGCTGACGGAGGCTTTGCGTTCGTTCACCGACATGGAAGACCTGGTTCTTTTGACTATTGGCAAGGGAGGCGAACCGAAAGGCCTTCGGCATCCCGTGCGCCACATAGGCGAAGTTTCGAACGAGCGACTGCAATCGATGATCTACAGCGCCGCGGATGTGTATCTGATCCCCTCGTTGGAGGATAATCTTCCGCTCGTCGTACAGGAGTCGATGGCCTGCGGAACACCGGTCGCGGGGTTTGCCTCCGGCGGCATTCCTGAAATGGTCGAGGATGGCGTCCACGGCCGGCTGGTCGAGACCGGCGATTCAAAGGCTTTGGCCGCGGCATTGGCCGAACTGTTGGATGATGACGCGGCGCGGCGGGAGATGGGGCGCGCCTGTCGCGCGAGGGCGGAAGCGGAGTTCGGCCTCGAACGGCAGGCGCGCGCGTATCGTGAGGTTTATGAAACGCTCTCCCATTAGTCCTCTCGATTTCTCGCAGCCGAGGCGACGCCTGTCACGCCGAAGCCAAGGGCTCGTTTCAGAAGGGAGGGTCCACAATTCGAGCCTCCTCACGTCGGCTGCTACAGGATCTTGGGACAGGCTGCAAGAGGCTGTCCTACGCGTGAGCAGGCTTCCTTGGGGCATTCATGCCCAGACCATCGGTCTGGGAAACAATTCGAACTGATGGCAAAATATCTCATCACCGGCGGGGCCGGATTCATCGGAAGCTCGTTGGCGGAAGCGATCGTCGCCAACGAAGGCGACGAGGTGTGGCTGGTGGACAACCTCCTCACCGGCCGGCGCGAGAACGTGCCCGGCTCGCCGCGCGTGCATTTCGTCGAGGGCGACGTCAACGTCTACGACGAACTGGCGCCGCTGATGAACGAGGTGGGCTTCGATCATGTGTTTCACTACGCGGCCGTGGTGGGTGTGAAGCGGACCCTGGCACAACCGGTGCAGGTGCTGGACGATATCGAGGGGATCAAGAACGTGCTACGCCTCTGCCAGAAGACCGGAGTGAAGCGGGTCTACTTTTCATCCTCGTCGGAGGTTTATGGAGAGTCGATCGAGTTTCCCCAGCACGAGGAGACCACGCCGCTGAACAGCCGCCTGCCCTATGCGATCGTAAAGAACGTCGGCGAGGCGTTCTTCCGGGTTTATCAGCAAGAATATGGACTCGACTACACGATCTTCCGTTTCTTCAACACCTACGGTCCGAAGCAGAGCCCGGACTTCGTGGTGGCGAAATTCTTCCGGGCCGCGTTGGCCGGCGAGGATCTCACGGTCTACGGCGACGGCGGCCAGTCGCGCACTTTCTGCCACATCGACGACAATGTGGAGGCGACCCTGCGCATCGTGCGGGAAGGGCTCCACGTCAACGATGTGTTGAACCTAGGCAACGACACGGAAACTTCGGTTCTCGAACTGGCGGAAACGATCATCCGGGTGACGGGGTCCAGGACGAAGATCGTGCACGCGCCGCCCTTGGCGGAAGGAGACATGCAGCGACGTCTTCCCGACAACTCCAAGATGCGGGCATTGCTGGCGAGGGAGCCGATCCCGATCGAAGAGGGGCTGCGTCGCATCGCGGCGGGCCTGGGTGCTACGAGGGAGTAGGTCAGCGCTGCCAGCCTGTCCTCTCTGCCTGTAGCAGACGAGATGACGAGGCTCATTTCATTGAATTCCCCTTGTTGAAGCTGGACAGGCTGCCGCCTTCACACTATTTCGGCGCGTCAAGGGAAGCGCTGTCCTACGGAAAAGCCCGCCATCTGAACAACTGTCCGAAAACTCCATGATTCCCGTCCTTGATATACGACAACAGCTCGCCGATTGCCGCGAGGAGATTGATGCCGCCGTCGCGCGCGTCCTCGACAACTGCGCTTTCTGCCTCGGCCCGGAGGTGGAGGCGTTTGAGTGCGAGTTCGGCGAATACGTCGGCTGCGAACATGTGGTCGGTGTAAACTCCGGCACCTCGGCGTTGCACCTCGCGTTACGGTTGCTCGATGTCGGTCCGGGCGACGAGGTGATCATACCGCCGATGACCTTCATCGCGACCGGCTGGGCCGCCAACTACGTCGGCGCGAAACCGGTGTTCGCGGACATCGATCCGGAGACGTTCTGCCTGGATCCGGCCCAAGTCGAAGCCGCGATTACGCCGAAGACCAAGGCAGTGATACCGGTGCATCTCTATGGTCAGGCGGCGGACATCGACGGCATCCGCGCTGTCTGCGCGAAACACGGCATCCCGGTGGTGGAGGACGCGGCGCAATCGCACGGCGCGGCGCGTGGAGGCAGGAACGTGGGAACGTTGGGCGACGCGGCCTGCTTCAGTTTCTACCCGAGCAAGAACCTCGGAGCCTGCGGCGAAGGGGGCGCGTTGACCACGAACGACGCGGCCTTGGCGGATCGCGCGCGGGTGTTGCGCAATCACGGATCGCGCGAGCGCTACCTGCACGAGGAGGTGGGCTACAATTACCGGCTGGAGGGGATTCAGGCGGCGATCCTGCGCGTGAAGCTGAAGCGGCTGGAAGCGTGGACACGCCGCCGACAGGCGATCGCGCAGACGTATCTGTCCGAACTGGCCGACCTGCCATTGGCGTTGCCGCGTGTGGCGGAGGGCGCGACTCATGTCTGGCATCAGTTCGTCGTGCGGACGGATAGGCGGGAGGATTTCACACAACATCTGCAGGCAAACGGCGTCGGCCACGCAATCCACTATCCGATCCCGATGCATCTGCAACCGTGTTACGCGGAACTGGGCAACCAGGCCGGGGATTTTCCGGTGTCCGAGAAGTTGGCGGCGGAATGCCTGAGCCTGCCGATGTTCGCCGAGTTGACGGACGAACAGGTGGCACGGGTTGTGAGGACAGTGCGAGGGTTCTTCGGCGCCTAGACAGGCGTGGGCTGCGATCCAGGATGAAATGCAGGAGATGGCTGACGAGTTGGGTGTATCAGTGATTGTCCCTGTCGCAGAGGGCGATTCGGGCTTGCGGTCCATCCTCGCCCAGGGACACCCGCGTATGGAGGTTGTGCAGGTTGGAGGAGCGTTCGATCTCGAGGGCGTCCGGAAGATCGAGAGCCAGGGCGGCGGTCGCGCCGGGGCCTTGAGCGCTGCGGTTCAGGAGTCGGATCGTCCCTTGATCGCGCTGCTGGATGGAGGAGTGGCGTGGAAACCGACCGCCGTCGCCACATTGTCCTCCGTGTTGCGACATCTCTCGGAGGCTTTCGGCGCGGTCGCGGCGTGTCGCTGCGAAGACGACGTCTTGCAAGTCCCGGGCGAACTGAATCGGGGCGCCTTGACGGACCTCCTCAACGAACGCGGATGCGCACTGCTGTTTCGCAGCGAGGCGTTGGATGAAACGGGGGAGTTCGCGGAAGACCGGAAGGTCTACCTCTTGCCCGACTCGCAGATCGCGGAGCCGGACCCCGGATCGCCTCCCGGCGTGTCGGTGGTCATTCCGGCCTACAACTACGCGCATTTTCTGCCGACGGCGATCGACTCGGCGTTGGCGCAGGATCATCCGAACATCGAGATCATTGTCGTGGACGACGGCTCCACAGACAACACACCTGAGGTCGCGGCGGGTTACGGCGATCGCATCCGATGCATCCACCAGCCGAACGCGGGGCTTTCGGCCGCGCGAAACACGGGGATCAAGGCGGCGAGCCATCCCTTCGTCGCGTTTCTGGACGCCGACGACGAGTGGCTGCCAGGATCGATCTCAGCTGTTATGCGTGAGTTTGAAGCGCATGGGAAGGAGCTTGGCGCCGTGGCGGGGCAGAGCATCTTCATGGATCATGAGGGCGTCATCGTTCCGTTCAAGAGCCGCGTGCGCGACCTGCCACGGGGGATTGAGTTCGCAGACATTCTGTTGAAGACGCGCTTCTCGCCTTCGTCCGTCGTGGCCCGCAGGAGCGTGTTCGACGATTGCGGCATGTTCGACACGACGATGCGCAGTTCGGAGGACCGGGACATGTGGCTGCGGATCGCCGCAAAGTTCAAATTTGTGCAGTTGCGGGAGCGGCTGTTGTACGTCCGCAACCACTCGTCGAGCATGAGCAAGAACACGGACCGCATGAAGGCGAACATGAAGGTCACATTCAGGAAGGCCTTCGCCCTCAAAGCCCCCGGCGGGCGCGGCCCGTTGGTCCGGATGAAGGTGGCGTCCTTCTTCCACTTCCAGATCGCATGGATGTACTTCGACGAGGGGCGGCGCTCGGCGGCATTGAAGGAATGGCTGCTTTCCGCGATCCTATGGCCGGCATTCCCTGATCCGGCTGCGTTGAACGAGCCTCCCTTTTTCCGATTGCGCAGCCTGCGGGCGTTTCTGTTTGGGTGAAGATATTCCGAAGCGGGCCATGCCGAATTCGCCGATAGAACCTCATGCGCCTCTGCCTTGGACGGCCCGATTGAAGCGGGGTCTCGGGTGGCGGTGGGTGCATTTCGTGCGGCGTTGCCACGGACTGTTGGCCCGGTGCGGAACGCGGTTCTACATGGCTGTGCGCTGGCCGTGGCCCTTCAGAAGGCCGTGCGACCGGAAACGGCTGCGGCTGCACTCCGTGGGCGGCGGCGTGGGCGACGAACTGATGTGCACGGCGATTCTCCGGGAGATCAAGCGGCGCAATCCAGCCTGCGAGATCACGTTTGTCTGCCGCCATCCGCCCTTGTTCAAGGGATTCGACGCGGTGGATCGTCTGGAGGCGTTTTATCCCGGTGAAACCGACCCCGGCCATGGTCTCGGCTACAGTCATCTGACTCCGCCGCCCCGCGCATTGGCGGTCATGATGGCCGAATGTGTCGGCCTTCGGTTGCCGGAGAGCATCCGACTGGAGCCCCCGGGATTGGAGGATGTCTCCGAGGAATTTCGCGCTTTGGCAGAACGAACCTCCAAGCCGCGCGTGGTCATCCAGCCGGTGGCCGGCCACTGGACGCCGAACAAACAATGGCCGGCGACCCGTTGGGCCGAACTTGTGCGGTCTCTCGCTATCGACTTTCAGGTGATCGAGGTCGGCGCGAAACAGACCCTGTTTCCCGATCTGAACCTGGAAGGCTTCAGGTCGTTCGCGGGTGTGACGGATTTGAGCCAGTTCATCTGGCTGGTGAGTTCGGCCGATGTCTTCGTCGGTCCGCCGTCGGGGGGGATGCACGTCGCGCACGCGTTCAGGGTCCGTTCGGTCATTGTTCACGGCGGTTACGAGGCTCCCGAAGGTTATGATTACGACACGGTCACCCCTCTCTACAATCCGGTGGAGTGCGCGCCCTGCTGGTTGACGAGCGAGTGTCCCGTCTCTCTGCAATGCATGAACGGCATATCGATCGAGACGGTGAGGAAGGCGGTCGATGAGGTTGCGAGGGGGTTGGATACCGGGCGCGGCGCCTGATGCACACGTGGCCATTGTTTCCGATGTGAACGAAGCGTTCCTGAACCCCCCGTCCATCCGCCGAGGAATGGTCAGCGTCATCATCCCGGTCCACAACCGTCTGGACCTGTTGATGGAGACCTTGGCTTGCGCCCGGTCGCAAACTTTCGCCGACCGTGAAATCATCGTGGTGGACGACGGCTCGACGGACGGGACGGCCGAGACGCTGCGGAAATTCTCCGATGTGATCTGTCTGAGGCAGGAGAACCGCGGACCCTCCGCCGCGCGCAATATGGGACTGCGACACGCGCGCGGGGAGTTTCTCGCGTTCCTGGATTCGGACGACCTGTGGGAGCCGGGTTTTCTCGAGCAATGTGTGGAGGGGTTGGAGCGGGTCGAGGCAGGGTTGGCGTTCACGAACTGGAGGATCATAGAGGGTCGCGACCGTGTTCTTTGTGAGGACGCCTTCTTCGAGCGGCCGCATCTGTGCGCGCGTCTGGATCTCGAAGATGCCGGTTGGCAGCGGCTGGCTCCGGAGGTCCTGCGGGATCTCTTCATACGCAAGTCGTTCATCATGCCGTCCGGGATACTGTTTCGGCGCGTCGCGTTCAGCCACGAATGGGATGAGTCGTTCCAGATCGGCGAGGATCAGCAGTTCATCCTGCGCGGTGTGTTTGAGAAGGAGATTGGCGCGGTCTGCACGACCCGGAAGCTGTGGAGCTACCGGTTCCACGACCGCAACTTCTGCACGAACAGCCCGGACCGCGTGCGCGTCAGCCGGGGCGAGATCCGGATCAAGGAAACGCTCCTGAACCTGTACGGGCCGAGGTTGACCGGATTGCAGCGTCGCGTCCTGAATCGGTCGATCTCGGAAAGTTATCTGGATCTGGCATACCATCAGAGAATGACGGGGGCGCGGTCGGCCGGACAGGAATCTCTCAGGAAGGCCTGGCGTTCGTGCAGGAGTTTCAAGGTCCTTGTCGCCCTGCTGAAATCGATCTTCCAGTAGCGCTCCCCGAAAGCGGATGGCGAGCCGGCTCTTCAGAGCCGGCTTTTTTATTTCACGCGGTTAAACAGACGCCGACTCGCAGCCTTGATCACGGCGACCGGGTCCGTGAAACAGCGTCCGATGCGGTGGGCCAACGAACCCCGCATCAAGTCCAGCTCCTCCCTCAGGTCTTGGATGCGTCGTTCGCGTTCCACGATCGCGACAGTGACATGGCGTTGGAACGTCTCCCGGTGCTTATCCACCAGAGACCCGACCAGCTCCGGCCGCTTGCGATCCGCGTCCACCACCATGCTTTCAGCCGCGACGCGGTAATGGAACAGGGTTTCCGGAACGGACGCGATCCTCCAACCGCGCTCGGTGACGGCGATGTGGAATTCCCAATCCTCGTAGCCCTGCTTCATGGACTCGTCGTAGCCCCCGACCTCCTCCCAGCACTTCCTGCGAAACAGGCAGCTCGCCTGGCACCCGTTGTGCACGACGAAATTGGTGATATCCCCTCCCAGGTTGGGGATGATCTTCGCCGGAGGCAGCCCAAAGGTCCTTGCCGGGCACGTGACGATGCCGACCTTCCCGTCCTCATCTAGAATGGGCGTTGTCCGTTCGAGAAACCGGGGGGCCAGCCGGTCGTCCGCGTCCAAGGTGAGAATGTAGTCGGAGTTCGACCGGGCGATGCCGTGATTCCGGGCCGATGAGAGGTGCCCGTTTTCCTTGTGAAGCACCGTTGTCTTGGGCATCTCGAGCCGGGTGAGCGTGTCGATCGTGGACTGTTCGGTGGAGCCGTCGTTCACGACCAGGATTTGAAAATCCTGGTAGGTCTGCATCAGGACGCTGTCGACGCATCGTTCCACATATCTGCCGTGGTTGAAGCAGGGAATGACGACGGTGACTTTGGGCTTCACAAGCTGGGACAGGGCAGGGTGCAGGTCTTTAGAAAAGCGGCGTGCCTTTCAATGATACGAGCGAGGCGGGGGCGGGCAACGCCAAACTGCCGAGCCCTCCGGGGCGACTGTGGGTCCCCGTTGGCGGCCGTTTCCGCGCGGGCGGGCGGGCGCCGTTCTTCAAGGCCCTTGAGCGTAGCGCAGACCGCGAGGACGACGGCGAAGAAGATCCCGAATTCGAGCGTGTTGAAAAGCATGGCTGCCGCGGGCTTCGAACAGCGCTTCAGCGCGCGCGGGAGGGGGGGCGCAGGTCGTAGACCTGAAAGAACCGGTTCGACTCGATGAGCGTGTGCTTCGTCAGCGCCTCACGGACCTCCGGCTGCTTGCTGAATTCGTCCCATTCCGTCGAGACAAAGAACTCCATGCCTTCGTCGGCGATCTTCTCCTCCAGCAGCTTGACGACATCCAAAGTTTCGTGACCGGTAAGCCGGAGTTTCGAGAAATGGATCTGCCCGGGCCATGCATAGCCGGTGAGCTCGCCGTGGTAGATAAGGGATTTGCCGAAATCGTGGGTCAGATAGATGGTCTTGTCGCTGTGCTGGACCAGTTCTCCGATCTTCTCGTAGTGTTCGACCACTCCCCGTTCATCCAGCCCGCGGCCCAGGTAGGTCAGAAGTTTCATGTCGGCGCCCAGCAGGCTCCCCGCGTGCTTGATGCCGTCTTTCGCGCGGGACGTCAGTTGCCCGGAGGAAGCCATCTTGAGCAATGTCAGCCCGCCCGCCGCGCAGACCATCCCCGCGGCGGCCACCACGCCGATCAGCCTTGTCCGGCGTTCGGTCCACTGTCGGCGCAGGAACGCGATCAGCCAGATCAGAGCCGGCGGCGCAGACAGCGCGGCGATCGGAATGACGACCATCGAGTAGTAGTCGTGGGTGTGAATGTGGTAGCTGAAGAACAAGCCGTAGCAAAAGTAACCGAACCAGAGCCCACCCAGAAACCAGCGACCGCGGAGATTCTTCAGCAGGACCACCCCCGCAAGGGCCAGCACAAGTCCCTGCACGCCGATGTTGCGGCCGATCATTCGGAGCCAGCCGATCCAGTATTGGGGGGTTGTCAGCAGGGAAGGGATGAAACTGCCTTCGGTCTGTGTGCCGATATGCCCTCCCGTGGCGTATTGGACGAAGTAGAATGCGATGGCCGGCGTCAGCATGAAGACAGCGAACAGGTAAAGGTGGGGTTTCCTGGCGGCGTTTGCGACGCCCTGGCGCGCGATCATCAGGGCCGCGAATCCGGCGAAAAGGATGAACACGCCGACCGGTTTCACGAACAAGGTGGTGGCGCCCATGGCCGCCGCGATCAGAAGATTCCGTGTCGAGGGGTTCCGGTCATAACGCAGCGAGAACCGCAGCGTAAGAAACATCAGGAGCACCATCAGCGGGTCGGGCTGGAAGACCCGACTGTTGAGAATGGAAAACGGCGTCAACCAATGAATGGCAAATGCCCACAGACATTCATTCTCGGACAGACCGATGTCGCGGCCGATCAGTAGGAGGACCACGCCGCAGGCGAGCCAGGCAAGGACGGAATAAAACCTGGGTATCCAGAGATGCTCGCCTCCCACGATGCGGTAGGTGACGGCAGCCAGGGCCGGAAGGATCTGGGGCTCCAGAAGTTCCTGATTGTCCTTGGCTATCTGCGCAATGTTTCGCCGCCACTCTGGAATAGAGGAGTCCATGTTGAAGTAGTAGGATCGCGCGACGGCGGCGCCGATGTATTGGCGCGTCGGGTGGAAGTCCATGGGAGGCTCCCAGATCCGGTAGGCCCGAAGCGCGAATCCGGTCAGCAGGATGGCCAGGATCAGAATGAACCGGCCGCGATTGCCCGCGCCCAAGAGGCTGTTCGAGGCGACGTTGACGTCAGGACCTGTTTCGTCGGATTCCAGCTTTGGTGACATGGAGGAATTCATCTGGCTTTCCCAATCGCGGGCGGCCTCCGTCAGCGATTCAGAGACGGGGTTGTTCCGTTTCGGGAGAGCAACCTGAAGGACAACTTGGCGGCGGCATTCCGCGTCGTTTCCGTCGTGTCGCGTCAGGCTGATTCGTGGTTGCGGATCAAACCGCTTGGGAGGGACGAATGATCTGTATCAGGGCGCGGAATGCAATGAAATACAGTGTCCGCACGTGTCGGGGGTGGCGTCGTGATGGGTGAACTCTCCAGATGATGGGGGCGTGCGCCATCGCTGGCGGTGACCGTTGCTAACCGTGTCCGAGGGCGCTCCGCATGGCTATGCCGTCAAAATCGTAACCAAGGGCGTGGATGTCATCCCGATAGACCCGCGCCACAATTTCCTTGGTTCGCGCGGAATAATACTCCCGATAGTCCTCGCGCCGGTTGGATTGATTGGTTTTTGGAAGCTCATCGCCGCAACCCAGCCGCTCCCGAATCTTGTCGAAATCGCTCTCCAAGGTCTCGAAATAACCGACAAAGTCGACCAAAAGCTCCGGGGAACGCTCGCACAGGAAATCGAGTTGCGGCCGGAAGTGCAACTGGCTTCGCGCGCTCTCCGGGCTCAGCCAACCGGTGACGAACGAATCAAAGTCCGGATAATCCACCAGGTGGCTTTTCGCCCAGGCTCTGTCGCGTTCGTTCATGCCCCCCTGCTTCAAGAAGGTGTAAGCCGAAACGACGCGGTCCCAGGGATTCCGCACAAAGGTAAACTTGAAGTAGCGGGAAAACCTGGTAGCTCCGAAAATCACCCGGTAACGCCTTACATCGGCGTGCCCGCCCGCGAGATTTCCAAAAAGCGCGCGGCAGACTGAAATGCCGGCGCACTTGGGCACATGGACGAAGATGCACCGGCGCTCGTCGAACGGTTGGTAGGAATACCCGTCGTCGGTCATTTCCCGTCGCATGCGCTGCCAGTGCGCCCATGTCCCGGGCAGCGTCAGACGGAATGCGACCGAACGGAGCGGCGCGGGCAACCGGTATATCAGAGGTTCCAGCCGACGTCTCATGTGCGCTTGCGGGCGTTTGTCGTTTTGAGCGCCATTGATGGTTCAATTGAACTCAAGGTTTCGGGGTGGTTGCAATGCCGGAGACGGCGCGAATCCGTCCCAGCCCCAGCCCGCCTTCGAAACCGATCAGATAAAGAGCCGCAAAAACGGCGCCACACGCGCACAAGACAACGAGAGCCGCCCAGGATTCAGACAGGGTTTCAGCCGGTCCGAACGCCGAAATCAATGCGGTCCGGACAAGCAGAGCTCCGACCGCCGCAACCACGCAACCGCGGGCGACATACTTGAGCTCAGACAACCAACGCACATGGCTCCATTTGAAGCCGAGGAGCGGCCAGAGGCGCAGAAGGCAGGCGCCCTGCACCAACAGTCTCGCGGAAATCGTGAGCGCGACCGCGCCGGAAAGGCCGAACTCGTTGACGACGATGTTTCCCAGGGCCACCAATGCTAGAACGGTGAGCGCGCTCAGTTTCAGCCGGAAGTACCTGAGTTGTTCGAACGCGCGTATGGTCGGATCAAGGGCGATCAACATCGTGAGAATGCCGAGCAGATTGATGCGGAAAATCGGCAGCCCGGCGAGATACTCGGAGGTGAACATGGCGGAGATGAATTCCTTCGCCATCAGCATCAGGAACAACAGTGTCGGAACGAACAGCACCGACAATTTAACGAAGATCCGCGCGATCAGACGCACCATGCCGTCGTAATCCCGCCGGCCTTGAAGTCGCGCCATCTCCGGTGCGGCGATATTGAGCGATGATTCGAATATGGTCATCAACAGCGGCAGCTGCGCGGTGCCCACACGCAGAACCGCTATGGCTTCCTCGTCGAAATGATGGCCCACCAGGAAGTAGTGGTATTGCTGAAAGACCACGGCGAGGATGCCTGTGATCCCGAACGGGATCGCATAGGCCAAAATCCGTCGGAGGGCGGTCCAATCAAAGTGTTTGAGACTCACGTTGAGCGCAAAGTGAAAATAGGCCAGCGCGACGGCCGCGCGAAACATACTCCAGAAAAGAAAGCCTATGACGATCGGAACCAGCTCTCCGAAAACAACGGCGGGGGTCAGAATGAACAAGCTCTTGGTGGATTCTGTAAGCGCGATGTATCTGGCGGTGGCGGCCGATTTTCCGAGAGCGATCGGAACAAGCGACATTCCTCGCGAGAGGTTCCAGACAAACAAGATCAGCCCCATCATCCAGGTGTAGGAGGCCAGGGAGTCCGATCGGAACAGCCACTCGATCGGGGCGGGAAACCAGACAAACCACGCGAGGGCAAGTCCTCCGGAAACGAGATTGAACGCCATGATTCCAGCGAGAGTCGCGTCGCGACTCAGCTCTTTTCGCGGCAGGAAATAGGCGGCCCCGTTGTTGACGTTGAGTCCAATGATGGAGTGGAAGAGGCTGGTGATGACGAAGATCATACCCAAAACCCCGTAATCGTGTTTCGAGAGAATGCGAACCAGGACGACAGGCGTGACGAGGTTCGACAACATCCCCAAGGCGTTGGCGGCCGACAACGCCAAGGTTTTGCCGGAAAGCGTCTCAGGCTCTGAGCGGATTCTCCTGAGTATTCTTTTCAGCATGTGTAAACGCGGTTTCGGCTCGAACAATTCAGACAGCGGAGGGCGTTTCCCGCTGCCAATCAGCTTGGCTCATGGTATCCATGGAGGGGACGGCTTTTCCCGTTCGTCGCGCGGCGGAAAGCCCAATGGGGGCGCGAATTTCAGGGCGCCCGCTGCGACGTATTTGGAGTTCATGACCGGTTCCAACGAAGCAACTTCTTGACGAATGATTTGACCCTGGATGTGAAGCGTCGGGGCTGTACGACGGGAGGATTCAGGGTGAGGCTCCGGTGTTTTGACGTGGTGTCGTCAAAGGAAAACCCCCGGTCACACTTCTCGATGAGAAACTGGCCATGGCGCAGCGCCTTGATCGGCAGATTCATTGCCTCCGCGAAATACACCGCAAAAGGACACACGAGCGTCGGTTCGAACTCGGCTGAATGTTGCCAAGGGTTGTTCGTGAAATCATCGCCTCCAATGAGGCCGCCGTGTCTGACCTTGGGCAGAATCTTGATGAGATCGATTGTGATTCCCCGCAATGTGTGATCGCCGTCGATGTAGACAAAATCGAGGCTGTCGTCCTCGATCTCACCGATCACGTCCTTGCTTCTTCCCCGAAGGACCTCGATTCGCTCGGACGCGAATTCCGTCTTCTTCATCGCCTCGTCATAGACGTCGGCGAACTCCTCGGGTGTTACATTGAAAGGTTTGTTCCAGTCCGGCAGTCGAGCCCAGGGATCGATCATGACGTAGCGTTCGATGGAAGGCACGCCGTCGAGGATCGCCGCGGCGTAGTCGCCCTTCCAGACGCCGATCTCCGCGACAGTCTTGGGGTTTGCCTGTCGCAGGAATTGTAGCCACAGGTCGATCCTGTTCTCGGTATGTTCGGGAATCGTCATTGTCTCAGTCGTTTGAAATCGCCCCGGATGGAGCTGCGGGCGTAGCGGCGCTCTGTGCGTGGCGAGGACTCACTTTTCCAGGATCATCGTCACGCCTTGGAACAACCTGAGGCTCAGTTTCTTTTGCAGTCCGCGCGGCAGGACGCCAAAAAGGGATTCCAGCGCGAGGGTAGCAGCATTGGCCAAGGCGGTCCGGCGCGGCTTGCCGAAGCGGTAGGTGTGCGCCTTGCGGAAACCCGCTTTTCGGATCACGGGCATCATCTCCCGGTAGGTCCATTCCTTGAGATGAAAGGCCTGCGGGGTGTCGCAGAAATGTCGTGAGACATCGTGCGGCCCGCTGAAGCGGTGCGGAGTGGAGAAGATGTAGCGGCCGCCGGGCTTCAGGACGCGGTGGATCATCTCGAAATGGAGAGGCACATCGTCGGGGTGCAGGTGCTCAAGGAACTGGTAGCTGAACGCCAGGTCCGCGGAGGCGTCGGGCAGGTCGAGTGTGTAGCCATCGTAGACGATCAGGCGGAAATTGTCGGGCCGGAGCGGGTCGCTGTCGCCGGACTGGTCTGAGATGTCCACGCCGATGGTCTGTTCCACGGATTCGCAGACCTTGTAGGCCAGGCGACAATCCCCGGGAGCGATCTCGAGGAAGGTTTTCGCCCCGTCGAGCTGACCGCGCAGGAGGGACATCCGCGCGGCCACGGCGCGTGCGCAGTCCTCCTCCGTGTCGCGGCGGGTCAGGCGGGGATGATCGGGCACACGTTCGAACAGCTCGTCATACATCGTGCGGAACAATTCGGTGCGCTGTTCGCGCGGAGCCTTGAGCAGGCGTTGCGCGAGTTCGCGTTCCACCTCGAAGTGGTTTCGCAGTTGTTCGATGGTTCGGGGATCGTCGGCCATGCGGCGGCGAGGTTGGGTCGCGACGGCGGATTATTCCTTTTCCATCGGGAAGGACAAGCGTTCGCTCGAGCGGGAGGCAGATTTCCCCATCCACGCTAAATTAGCCCAAATGGTGGGGCGAACTGTCCTCAGTGAGCCGGGCTGGGACATGGCTTGAAACTCAGCTCGCAGCCGGGCCATGCGCGGCGATCTTGAGTCCACTGCCGTCAGCCGAACCGCGATCCGTTTCCAAGGCGTCTTCCCTGTGCTTGCGGTCGTTCATGAGCTGCGCGGCCGATTCCGAACGGTTCGGCGCGATGTCCTTCACCCTGCGCGCTCCGCCGCGCAGGATGATCCGGACGGTGTCCAGCAGGATGAAGACATCCAGAAAGACGCTCATGTGCCGCATGTAGTAGAGATCATACTCAAGCTTGCGGCGGGCGTCCGCCACCGAAGCGCCATAGGGGTAGTTGACCTGGGCCCAGCCGGTGATTCCGGGCAACGCCATCAGGCGCTCCTGGAAATAGGGGATCTCATTGGAAAGCGTCTCGACGAATTCGGGCCGCTCCGGCCGCGGACCAACAAAGGACATGTCGCCGCGCAACACGTTGACCAGTTGCGGTATCTCGTCCACGCGGAACTTGCGGAGCAGGTTGCCGCCGGGAAACACGCGGGGGTCCTTGGCCGAGGCCCAGACCGCGCCGTCCTTTTCGGCGTCGAGCCGCATGGTGCGCAGCTTGATCACCTCAAACGGCCGGCCGAACCTCCCTGTCCGGATCTGCCGAAACAAGACGGGGCCGCGCGAGACGAGCTTCACCCAGACCACGCCCAGCAAGAGGACCGGGCCGAGAAAAACCAGTCCGGCCAGCGAGCAGACAATATCGAAGGCACGCTTGATCTTCTGGATGTAGAACACGTGCGGCGAGGCGCTGGCGTGCATCAGCCATTCCGGCGTGATCAATTCGATCGGAGCGAGTTGGTGGATCTCTTCGCAGAGGCTGATCAACGGCTGCGCCTGCACGCCGGAATAACGCAGATGCCGGAACTCCTTGTAGAGCGTGGTGTTGTGCATGCACTCGCCGGAGCAAAGCACACGGTCGAGGTTTTCGCGCTGGGCGATGTCCGGCAGCTCATCGACAGTGCCAAGGACCGGAAAATCGACCGAGGGTTTGAATCCACGGGCATGGGCGATGCCGACGAATTCCAGATTGCCCCGGTCAAGCGCGGCGAAGAGACGGCATTCGGATTCGTCGTACTCCGAGGTGATGATGAACGCGACCCGCTCGCGAGCGCGTGAGAGCCGGCGACGGAGCAGGCTATGGTGGAGCAGAAGCATCGTGTAGGCGACAGGGATGGCGATCGCCATGACGCCGCGGCCGACGCGACCCGAGTAGTTCGCGTAAAAGAGCAGCATCATGAAACCGACCGTCACGGCCAGGCACGCAGCCAGGATCAACATGCGGCGAATGAGGCCCGGAGTGAAATCGCGTTGGGAGTAAAGCCCGAAGATGTAGGCGACCGACGACAAGCAACCTGCTCCAAGAAGGACGCTGGGCAGGTATTCCAGCATGTTCGCCAGAAACTCCTCGCCGGTTTCAAACCGCAGATGCGCGCCGACCGTGATCGCGAAACAGAAGATGAGCGCGTCCAATGCGAAATCGAACAGGACGTTCAACCAATGTTTCTGGAGGATGCCGGAGGAGTCCACAGATGGTATGTTCGTTCAAGAGGTCCGGCTCATCCCCACAAGGCCAGACGCTTCGTATCATCGGCGTCAACATTCGCTCGATGAGTGGATGATTGCGAGAAGACAAGTTGAACCTCAGCTTCGTCCAAAAACAAGTCAATAGTCGACGCTGAAAAACGTTCTTACGAACTGCGGATTACGCGGAGGCGCGGAAT
>JAYPFK010000006.1:0-197068 GCA_038126235.1 Verrucomicrobiales bacterium | reverse complement strand
CTTAAATCACGACTTCATCCCATTGTACAATTTAAAATTCGTGAACAGAACCTAGAGAGGTAGTCGCCACCCTTCAGCAATCCCGTTTCGGGATCTACCGCCCGTCCTGGAAGACATCGCCGGCCCACGCGGCGTAGCGTTCCTTCAGCCGCGCGACGATCTCCGGCTTCGCCGCGGCGTGGTCGGCCTGCTCGGGTTTCTCCTCGGCGAGATTGACCAACTTGAAGTTCTCCTTTGACTTCGCGCCGCGGCCCTTGGTGCTGATCAGTTTCCAGTCGCCTTCCCGCACCGCCCAACTGTTGATCCACTGGAAGTAAAGAATCGGATGAGGGGACGGCGCGTCGATGTCGTGGATGAGCGGCAGCAGGCTGCGGCCGTCGAGCGGATTGGCGGTCTTGGGCGCGCCGGTCAGTTCCATGATGGTGGGAAACCAGTCCATTCCGGTGACGGCCTGGTCGCGCACGACGCCCTGCGGCAGTTTCCGTGGATAGCTCAGGATGGCGGGCGTCCGGATGCCGCCCTCGAAGAAGTTGGACTTGTGACCGATCCATTTGCCGGTGTTGCCGCCGCCGCCGTTGGCCCCGTAGTTGTGGCCCTTGGGGTAACCGCTCTTGTGGTCGTCCATTTTGATTTGGTAGTCCTCCGCCGAATGGCCGTTGTCGCTCTGGAAGATGACGATGGTGTCCTCGCGCAGGCCGCGCTCCTCCAGTCGGGCCAGGATCTTCCCAATGTAGTGGTCCGTGGTCGTGACGATCGCGGCATAGGAACGACGCGGCATCGGCAGATCCTTGTAGAGAGCCGCGTGCTCCTTCAGCGCCTGTTCCGGGTAGTGGGGAATGTTGAAGCCGACGTAGAGGAAGAAAGGCTTGTCCTGGTGGCGGTCGATGAAGTCGAGCGAGCGGTTCACGATCATCTCCGGGAAATACTCATCCCGCCGGAACACCTCCTTTGTTCCCTCGTAAAGGTCGTGGTAGCCCCGCTGATGAAGCTGGAAATGGTTGAAGTTGTCGATGAAGCCGTCGCGGATGCCGAAGAACTCGTCGAAGCCCTGCTTCATCGGCCCGAAGTCGCGGTGCGCGCCGAGGTGCCACTTGCCGAACAGCGCGGTCGCATAACCGGCGGGTTTGAGCGCCTCGGCCAGGGTGACTTCGGAGAGCTTCATGTTGATGCCGGCGGCGGCGTGCATGTCGCCCTGCGTCCAGGAGTTGACCCCGCCGCGCTGCGGATGACGGCCGGTCATGATGGCGGCCCGCGCCGGGCAGCACACGGTGTGCGAGTAGGCCTGGGTGAAGCGCACACCCGTCTCGGCGAGCCTGTCGATGTTCGGCGTGTGGAGATCGCGCGAACCGAAACAGTTGGCGTCCAGCGTGCCCTGGTCGTCCGTGAACAGGACGACGACGTTGGGTTGGCGGTCGGCGGCCAGGGCGAGGCTGTGCGCGACGACAAGGAGGGCGACAAGGCGAAACCGGTTCATGGCCCCGAACTTAATGGAATTTCCGGGAAATGTGAGAAGGAATTCTGAGGGCATGACAGGTGTCGCCGCCCATTCAGCGCGAAGAGCCGGGGCGGGTAGGGCAACTTGTCCCAATGAGCCGACGTGAGCATGCCCCGGCGCGGCTCACTGAGGTCGGATCGCCCCACTCTTGTTGCCGGTTCGGCGTTTCCTGCGCCCGCCGACGAGGGAATCCCATCGCCCCAGACAACTCCCCGTCACCTCACCTTCCTGCCGCCGCAGAATGCCCCTTCAGGGCAAGAGCCGCGATCGCCGTTGCCGTGGCGCAGACACCGGCCCCGATGGTGAGCGTGTTCCCCGCGCCGATCGCGCGGGCGGCGGCTCCGGCGAGCAGGGCGCCAAAGGGCGTCAGGCCGATGAAACAGAGCGAGTAGACGCCCATGATCCGGCCCCGGAGTTCATCGGGAACGCGGAGTTGGACCGTGGTGTTGGCGGTGGAAAAGAACAGCAGCATGAACCAGCCGGCGGCCATGAGGATCGCGGCGGTCATCCAGACCTGCGTTGAACGGGAAAAGGCCAGGATCGTCACGCAGAAACCGAAGGCGCCGGTGAAGAAGATCCGCTTCTTGCGGGGGTGGTCGCCCAAGGTCGCGACGGTCAGCGCGCCAATCAACGCCCCGGCCCCGTTGGCGGACATCAACATCCCGTAGCCGCCCGCCCCCACGCCGAGCGCGTCTCGCGCGATGGCGGGCATCAGCACGGTGTAGGGCCAACCGAAGAGGCTGAAGGTCGCCACCAGCAGGACCAGCGTCAGCAGCACGCGGTCGCGCCGCACGTGGCCTAGCGCCTCCTGCACGCCGCGCCTGAGCGAGCGGGGATTCGGATTGGACTCCGGGGGCGGCAGCCGCATCAGGAGGTAACTGCCGATCACTGCGAGGTAGGAGAGGCCGTTGGCGAGGAAGCAGCCGGCGATGCCAACCCCCGGCAGCGCGATGAGCAGACCTGCGATGGCCGGGCCGATCACCCGCGCGCCGTTGAACATTGACGCGTTCATGGCGATGGCGTTCATCAGGTCCTTCCGTCCGACCAGCTCGATGATGAAGCTCTGCCGGGCCGGGATGTCGAAGGCCTGCGCCAGCCCCAGCATCAGGGCGAGCGCGGCGATGTGCCAGAACTGGATGACGCCGCTCCACGCCAGCGCGCCCATGGCGAAGGCCAGCAGCATCGACGCGAACTGCGTCGTGACCAGGATCCGCCGCTTGTCGAAGTGGTCCGCGAAGTGCCCGCCAACGAGTGTGAACAGGGTGACCGGGATCGAATGCAGGAAGCGCGTTAGTCCCAGCTTGAATTCGGAGCCGGTCAGGTCGTAGACGAGCCAGCCCTCGGCGGCGGTCTGCATCCAAGTCCCGGTCAGGGAGACCGCCATGCCGGCGAAGAACAGCCGGTAGTTGCGATGCCGGAAAGCGCGGAAGGTGTCTCCCCATGACAGGCGACCGGAGACGATCGGCTCCGACTCCGCATCCCCGTCGGCCGCGGCCGCGACAACGGCCTGGTCTGACTCGGCTTTGTTTCCTTCAGACGACACGGGAAACAGGCCGGAACAAGCGATGGGAGTCCAGCCGGTCGGAGATGCCAAAACTCGAAAACCCAAACTCGAAATCCGAATCCAATCCGAATCCCGAATGGAGAAGCGCCAGGCTCGATGCATAGGGGATATCCGCGACCGGCGTTGGCGTTTCGGGCTTCGAACCTTGAATCATTCGCGCTTGTTTCGGATTTCGAGATTCGGTTTTCGGGTTTTACACCGCGTCATGCGACCGCTTCCAATCCCCGCATCTCGCCCGTGCTGGTGGCGAAGGTCTCGTCCTCCAGGCCGAGACGGTGGAGCGCGCTGAGGTAGAGGTTGGGCAGAGGGTAGTTGCTCTGCTGGTCGAAGGCGAGGTGCCGACCGTGTTTGAAGCCGCCGCCCGCGAAGAGGACCGGCATGTTGTCGTTGCGGTGCGCCGAGGCGTTGCCGAGGTTCGAGGTCAGCAGGACCATCGTCTCGTCGAGCAGCTTTTCGCCTTTCAATTTGCGCACGAAGTCCGCCCATTGATTGACGAGGTTCTGTTCCACGATGCCGAGTTGCCGCAGCTTCTCCTCATTCTGTCCGTGGTGGCTGAGGCCGTGGTAGCTCTCCTCCACGCCCTCCAGGTCGGAGACGCCGTTCCCCTTGATGTGCAGGGTGACGAAGCGCGTGGAATCGGTCGCCAGCGCCATGTGGATGATGTCGAGGAAGATGCGCTCCACTTCAGGCTCGTTGTTGCGCGGCAGGCTGCGGGGTATCTCCAGATCGACCTTCGGTTTGGGCCGGCGGATCCATTCCTCGTTGGCGACGAGCCGCTGCTCCAGCTCGCGCACGCTGGTGAACCAGGCGTCAAGCTTGTCGCGGTCGCCCGCGCCTACCTCGCGGCTGAGCGCCTTGGCCTCGGCGCCGACCACGTCCATGACGCTGCGTCCGCGACGGATCAGCTCCGCCTGCCGTTCCTGCTCCCTGGGAGAATCGTCCACGAAGAGCCGGGTGTAGAGCCGCATGGCGCTGCTCTCGGCGGGGATCATGGCCCCGTTCTCGGTGTAGGAAGGGCTGGTCTGGCCGGCGGTGTTGAGCACGAGCGAGGGGAAGCGCGTTTCATGGCCGAGGTGGCGGGCCATGTGCTGGTCCAGCGAGATCGTGTTCCGCGAGGTCGTGCCGCGCTGGTTGGGGCAGGCGGAAAAGATGCTGCCCTCGGCCGTGTGGCCGCCGGTCACGCCGGGATGCGAGGAGCCGGAAACGACCGTGAAGTCCTCGCGAATGTCCTGCAACGGCGTGAGATACCGCGAAGGCAGGTAGTCCGCGCCAGCGGTCTCCGGAACCAGGTTGGGGTTGTGCAGTCCGAGCGAGAGGCTGACGCCGACGAACCGCCGGGCGAACGTCGCCTCCGCCGGCTTGGCGAAGGCCGGCGTCATGGCGTCGAGCAGGGGCAGCGTCAGCGAAACGCCGGCGCACTTGAGCGCCGTGCGGCGGGAGAGCCGGCGTTGGAGTGTGAAATTTGGCATGGTTGGGAGCTTATCGGGCTATCGCCGACGGGCAATCCGAATCCGGCGTTCGGGCGTCAGAGCGGAATGAATGTCAAGGTGGGGAGAACTGTCCCCAGTGAGCCGACGTGAACATTTCCCAGCCCGGATCACTGGGGAAAGTTTGCCCACCGTCTCGGCTTCCGTCGAACGACGAGCAGCCGACTGCGATCAGTGATATTCCTGCACGGTCCGCACGCCCCAGCCGCTCTTGCGCATGGCCGCGATGCCTTCGGCGACGGCCTTGGCGCTGCTGAGCGTGGTCATGATCGGGGTGTTGGTGTAGACCGCCGTGGTTCGGATCTTGACCTCGTCGGCTCGGGGGCTCTGGCCGGAGGGCGTGTTGACGACGAGCTGGAGCTCGTTGTTCTTCAGGAGGTCGAGCGCGTTGGGGCGGCCCTCGGAGAGCTTGGGCAGCTTGCGGACCTTGAGCCCGGCCTCCTTCAAAGCCTTGGCGGTGCCGCTGGTGGACACGATCTCGAATCCGAGGTCTGCGAACAGCTTCGCCACCTCGGCCGCATGCGGCTTGTGCGCGTCACTGACGCTGAAGAAGACGCTGCCGCCGTCCGGCAACGGGGAGCCTGCCGCCATCTGGGATTTCGCGTAGGCGATGCCGGCGTCAGCATCGAGGCCCATGACCTCGCCGGTGGAGCGCATTTCCGGCGAAAGGAGGATGTCCTGACCGTGAAAGCGGTTGAAGGGGAAGACGGATTCCTTGACCGCCCAGTACGTGGGCCAGATCTCCTCGGTGAAGCCGAGTTCCTTGAGGGTCTTGCCGGCCATGACCTGGGCGGCGAGCTTGGCCAGCGGCCGGCCGATCGCCTTGCTGACAAAGGGCACGGTGCGCGAGGCGCGGGGATTGACCTCCAACACGTAGACGACGTCGTCCTTCACGGCATACTGCACGTTCATCAGGCCGATGACCTTCAGTTCCTTCGCCATCGCGTGCGTGTACTCCCGCAGGGTCTGGATGGTTTCTTCGGAAAGCGTGTGGGGCGGCAGGACCATGGCGGCGTCGCCGGAATGCACCCCGGCGAATTCCACGTGCTCCAGCATGCCGCCGACGACGATCGTGCCGTCGTCCGGGTTCTCGAAGCGGCCGACATCGGCAATGCAGTCCACGTCGATCTCCGTGGCGTCCTCCAGGAACTTGTCGACCAGGACGGGGCGTTCGGGCGAGGCCTCGACGGCGTAGCGCATGTATTCGCGCAGTTCGGCGTCGGAGTAGACGATCTGCATTGCGCGGCCGCCGAGGACGAAGGAGGGCCGGACGAGCACCGGGTAGCTGAGCCTCTGGGAGGCTTCAAGAGCTTCCTCCTCGTTGACCGCGAGGCCGTTGGGCGGCTGCGGGATGTCCAGCTTGTCCAGCATCGCGGCGAAGAGCTTGCGGTCCTCGGCGAGTTCGATGCTCTGGGGCGAGGTGCCGATGATGTTGACGCCGTTGGCCTGGAGGCCGAGCGCGAGGTTGAGCGGGGTCTGCCCGCCGAACTGGGCGATCGCGCCCCAGCATTTCTCCCGTTCGTAGATGTGCAGCACGTCCTCCAGCGTCAGCGGCTCGAAGAACAGCTTGTCGCTGGTGTCGTAATCGGTGGAGACGGTCTCGGGGTTCGAGTTTACCATCAGGGTCTCGAAGCCGTCCTCCTTGAGCGCGAAGGCGGCGTGAACGCAGCAGTAGTCGAACTCGATGCCCTGGCCGATGCGGTTGGGGCCGCCGCCGAGAATCATCACCTTCTTCGTGTCCGTGGGCGTGATCTCGTCGTCGCCCCGGTCGTAGGTGGAATAGAAGTAGGGCGTGTAGGCTTCGAATTCCGCCGCGCAGGTGTCGACGAGGCGGTAGCTGGGCACGAGGCCGGCGGCCTTGCGCTCGGCGCGGATTTCCTCCTCGGTGCGGCCGGTCAGATGCGCGATCTGCCGGTCGGAAAATCCGAGGGATTTGGCTTTGGCTAAGAGTTCAGGGTCCATGCGGGCATCCGGGGAAAATCAAACGGCGCGAAGTAAGCCTCAAACGCGGAATTGTGTCGAGCGGTTTGCGCGGGGCGGTACAGCCTCAGACGGCCAGCGGCGCGCCGATATTGACGCCGTGTTCCAGGCAGTAGCGGCCGTTCCTGACGTATTTCTCCGCCATGGCCGCCAGCCCGCGGACCTCCTCCTCGGTCAGTTCCCGGACCACCCGGCCGGGTGATCCCAGCACGAGCGAGCGCGGCGGGATCTTCCGGCCGATCGACACCAGCGTGTTCGCGCCGACAATGCAGTTCTCCCCGATGACAGCGCCGTCGAGGATGGTGGAGCCCATGCCGATGAGGCACTCGTTTCCCACCGTGCAGGCGTGGACCACGGCTCCGTGGCCGACGGTGACCCGGTCGCCGACATGACAGTGAAAATCGTCCGAGACATGCAGCACGGCATTGTCCTGGATGTTGGTGTCGGCTCCCACGACGATGCGGTTGATGTCCCCGCGAAGCACGGCGTTGTACCAGATGTTCGCTCGATCCCCCAGGGTCACATCGCCGACGACAACCGCCCCCTTGGCGATGTAGACGTCGGAGCCGAGCGTGGGCGGCTTGCGGAGGAATTCGTCGAGTTGCGGAATGACATCGCTCATGGGGGCTCGGTTAAACGCGGGGACCGCTCCCCGGGCAAACAAAAAACGCCGCCCGTCCCGGGGGAGGGACGGACGGCGCCGCGTCGCCAGACACGCAGGCTTGCCGCCTGTTTCTACGGGAAGTCAATGCCGGCCACGATGATGACCGTGACCGTGACCGCGACCGGGGTGGTAACCATGGACGGGATGTCCGTGGCTCCGGTATCCGCCGCCGAAACCGATCTGCAGGCTGAAGCCCGAAGGACGCGGGGCGCACACGGGACGGCTCACCACGACGGGTGTCGGGCAGATGACGGGGGCATGGCGCACCACGACCGGGGCCGGTTGATAGACCACGGGCGCGGGTTTGTAGACGACGGTCGCCGGCTGGTAGACCACCTGTCTTTCGACCACCACGGGTCGTTGCACGACGACCGGGGCGGTCTCGACGACCACCGGTTGTTCCACGACCACCGGAGCGGTCCGGTAGGCGGGCGAGCTGTAGACGGTGGTCTGGGTGTAGACCGGGGCGCTTCGTTGATTGAACACCGTCTTGGCGAGGACGGTCCCGGCGACGACGCCGGTCAGCACCTTGCCCGCGGTGGCCCATTCCTTGTCGCCGGCCTGGGCCGACGTGGTTCCGGCCACTGCGATGGCGGCCGCTGTCAGAATCAAAATTGTCTTTTTCATGTTGAACCTTTCGGTTTATGTCGTTCGCAGAGTTCGACGGCCTCGGGCGCTCCGTATTCAACGCAGAAGCAATTCGAATTTTCTTCATGAGTCGGTCGCCCCATTCCTCCGCTTCCCCGCACGCGCCCGAACCTCCGGGAGGGCGGCGCCGGTTGCCGCGCTCGTTCAAGGAGCTGACGCCCTGCAATCACTTCAATCCGCCGAAGTTCTTCCATGAGATGGTCTGGAAGGCCTGGCTCATGAAGCGGCACGGAACGCATCGCGAGCCGGACTTCCCCGCGCTCGATGAAGGGCAGGTCGCGCTGACCTGGATCGGCCACGCGTCCTTCCTTGTGCAGCACACGGATCTCAACGTGCTGATCGATCCGAACTTTGCGAACTGGCTCTTCCTGCTGAAGCGCATCAAGCGCGCCGGCTTGAAATTGAAGGACCTGCCGCCGATCGATCTCGTGCTGCTGACGCACGCGCACTTCGACCACTTTCACAAGCCGACGTTGCGCCGCCTGCCCTCGCCCAAGGTCGGCGTCATGCCCTGGGGCATGGCGGACCTCGCGCGCGGCCTGGGCTTCAAGGAGATCGTCGAGCTGAAATGGTGGGAGAGCTACAACCACGGCGACTGGAAGGCCACCCTGACGCCCAGCAAGCATTGGGGCGCGCGGACGATCCGCGACACGCACCGCGGCTATGGCGGCTTCGTGCTGGAGCACCAGGGGCGCACCATCTACCACGCCGGCGACAGCGCCTACTACGAGGGCTTCAAGGAGATTGGTGAACGACTGGCGCCCGAGATCGCCCTGTTGCCGATCGGCGCCTATCACCCGGAGACCTTCCGCGCCACGCACATGGGGCCCGACGACGCGGTGAAGGTGTTCCGGGACCTCGGCTCAAAATGGCTCGTCCCCATGCACTACGGCGCCTTCAAGCTGTCCTTCGAGGACATGGATGAGCCTCCGCGCTGGCTTCTCGAACTGGCCGGGGAGGCCGGCATCAGCGACGCGGTCAGGATGCTGGAGGAAGGCGTGCCGGAAGTCTTCGGGTGAATCCGGAGAGCGACCTGGTGAGGCGAATAGCCCTCAATGAGCCGGCTTGAGCTTGCCCCGCCGCGGCTCAACGCGCCGTCATCCGATTTCCACGCGTTGTCGCCGGGCTCCCCAGGTTCCGGGGGCGGCGTCGAACCGGCCGGCCAGTCTTTCGCCGCAGTTTTGGCAGACGCCTTCGGGGGTGAGGTTCCATTCGCCGAGGCGATACCAGTCGCGCCCGATCAGGAGCCTGCCGCAACCGGCGCACCAGGTGGACTGGCCGTCGGCGTCGTGGACATTGCCGGTGTAGACGTGTTTCAGGCCGGCGGCGTTGGCGATGTCCCGGGCGCGTCGCAGGGTGACCGCTGGCGTGGCGGGGAGGTCGGTCAGCTTGAAGTCCGGATGAAAGGCGGTGAAGTGGAGCGGCGTGTCGGGCCCGAGGTTTTCGAGGAACCAGTCGGCGAGCCGCTGGATTTCCTCCGGTGAATCGTTCCGGCTGGGGATCAGCAGCGTGGTGACCTCGACCCAGACCTGCGTTTCCCGCTTCAACCAGACCAGGGTGTCCAGCACGGGCTCGATTTCGGCGAAGCACAGCTTCTGGTAGAAGTCCGGGGTGAAGGCCTTGAGGTCGATGTTCGCGGCGTCGATCTGGGCGAAGAAATCCGTGCGGGCTTCGGGCGCGATGTAACCGGCGGAGACGGCGACGGTCTTCACGCCCCGATCATGCGCGGCCCGGGCGCAGTCGATGGCGTATTCGGCGAAGATGACCGGGTCGTCGTAGGTGAAGGCGATGCTTCGGCAGCCATGCGCCTGCGCGGCGTCGGCGACGGCGTCCGGGGCGGCCCAATCCTGCAGTCGGTCGTTCGCGCGCGCCTTGGAGATGTCCCAGTTCTGGCAGAACCTGCAGCCTAGGTTGCAGCCGGCGGTTCCAAACGAGAGCACGCTGGAGCCGGGAAAGAAGTGGTTCAGCGGCTTCTTCTCAATCGGGTCGATGCAGAAGCCGGACGCGCGTCCGTAGCTGGTCAGGGCGATCCCGCCGTCGCGTTCCTCGCGGACGAAGCAGAAACCGCGTTGGCCGGGGCTGAGACGGCAATGGCGGGGGCAGAGGTCGCACTGGACCTTGCCGTTGTCCAGGCGGCGCCACCATTCGCCGCGCACGACGCCGGGAGCGAGGAGGGAACGGTGGGGGGAGGCGGTCATGGCGGCTCACACGATCGCCGCCGCGCCGTAGCCGACGACGGAGCTGAAGTCGCCGGTCACCTCGCCGCTGGTGGCGTGTTTGAGGACGCGGGCCTCCTGCGCGCCCAAGGCTTTTGCGGCGTGAAAGGTCGCCGCGATGGCGCCGCGACCGCAGGCGTAGCCGACGCCGAGCTCTTCCGCTTCCAGGACCGCGTCCGGATCGAACCTGCCGATCCGACCAAGCATTTCATGGTCGAGTTTCGCCGCCGCGGTCTGTGTGTAGAAATGGGAAAGATCCGAACTGGCCACGAGCAGGGCCGGCCGCTTGACGAGGATCTCCGCCAGAGCCTTGCCCAGTGCATGGCAGATGTGCGCGGACTGCTCGACGATGACGACGGGCAGGATGGCGAAACCAGCGCGGATTCGTTGGAGGAACGGGAGTTCCATTTCGAGTGAATGTTCGGGGTCGTTGCGGACGGGCGTAAGGCCGAAACCGAGCCGGTCTTGCAGCGCCGCGTCCAGTTCGTTGACCGCGTTGCGTTCGATGGGAACGCGACCCAGCGGCGTTTCATAGGCGTCGTGACTGCAGGTCAGGAGCGGATGAGGACTGGCGTGGTGGGAAGGGCCGATCAGCGCGACCAGCCCGACGTCCCGCGTTCGGGCCGCGTGAAACGCCGCGCCGGCGACAGAACCGGAAAAACGGAGTCCCGCATGCGGAGCGACGACACCGTGGACGTGGCCTGCGGCCGGGATGTCATCGGCGCTCTTGAGATGGGAATCGATCGTCTCGGCGAGGATGTCCGGATCGGCGGGATACCATTTGCCGGCCAAGGGAGACGGGCGGACGTCCATGGTTTGAATATGCGACAACGGGTCCGGGAGCGAAAGGTTTTGTTCGTGGGAGGCCTGGTGAGCGGTCTTGACCCGAGGGGCATTCAGGTTTATCCACCGCGAACCTTGAGCGATTCATTCTTCATTCCCCAAGGGCAGATTTCGATTTGAGTCCCTTCACTGAAACCGCGTTGCGCATTGTTGCCGAGTTCCTGAAGCATGAGGGGCTGGACGCCGAATTCACGGAGGCGGGAACACGGTTGGGAATCGGCGACTCCCTGGTCGAGATCGAGACACTGCACGACGAGGAGTCGGAACATCCTGATGCGCCGGGCGAGCTGATCCGGACCGTTTCGCTGGCGATCTCCGTGCGGCTGGAGCCGGATTCCCGGCCGGTTTTTGGAAATCCGGTCAACGGCCTGGGTGAGACGCTCAAGGATGCGCTGGCCATGGCGGCCTCGATCTGGGTGGAGGGCGATTTGCCGACAATCCTGCCCCTGGTGGGCGGTCGCGTTGGCAAAGGAACGCAGGTGGTGGCCGAAGGACACGAGTGGCGAGTCGATCCCTGGGTTGTCTTTCTCGGGGGCTATCAACTTGGCGGGGCGCATGTCGGGGAATTGACGGAATGTGTCCGGGAGAATCCGCCGTTTCTGAAGTTGCGCGACCTGTTCCAGCATTCGTTGACGACCGACACGATCCACTGGTTGACCCTTTCCGGGTTTCGTTCCGAACCGGGGCCGGCTTTCGGACGGCTGGACTGCTGGCTGGACGGTCAGGAATGGCCGGAGGGAGCCGACGCGTTGCAGGACATGGAATGGCCGGAGCTTGCCGGACCGCGCTTCATCAGGCAGTTCCTTGCCCTGGTTCCCGACGAGGCGATCGAGGTGGTTGGGGAGGGGCGACCCGAGGTTTGAGGCTGTCCCGGGATCCCGAGTTTCCGAAACTGAGACGGGCAGCTGCGGGAGGAGGCGAAAAACGCCGCAAAAAAAGCGCGGCCGGCGCTTGTCTCGATCGGGAAAGCCGTTAACATCCCGCCCTCTATGAAGAATTTCTGGTTGGCAACCTTGGTCTGGGTCCTGACGGCTTTTGCGCTCGGATGGAGCATCCTCATGGCCGTGAAGGGCAACGTCTTCCCGCTCGTGCTCGTTTCCGGCGGCTTTTTCGCCGCCATGGGCAAGATCGGCTGCGCCGCTCACTGAAGTTCTTCCGTCGCCCCGCTTTGCGGCCGCGGCCTGGGGATGGGCGGCTCGCGCTCACGGGACCGTCGCGGCCGAGCGGGCGATCTCCAGATACACCTCCCGCACCTGTTCCTCGTAGTCGTCGATCTTCCCCGGCAGGCTGGTCACGCCATCGGAACGGCTCCAACGGTTGGGGTGCCACCAACCCACCTGGTTCCAGTGGTCGGCGGCGAACGGAAATCTCCTTTGTCGGACCTCCTTGACGCCTCCATCCCTCCGCCGCAGGGCCGCGGACCAGAGTTGTGACGATTCCGGAACCAGGCCGTCGTTGGGGCCCTCCTCCCGGCGGATGATCCGCCACGGAAGCTGCAACCCGAGAAAGACGTTCTTCTCGTCCGGTTCGACGCTGCTCCAAGCCTGGTAGACCACGCGGTTGCCCGCTTCCTCGGCCTCGGCCTTCCGGTTGAACTCCGAGCACGCATCGCGGGACAGATCGCGGAAGCCCTCCAACGAAATCAATCCGGACAGCGCGTCGATCGCCTTCTCCCCGCCCTTGGCGAGGCCGATGTCCGCGAAGGAGGTCCCGTTATGCGGCGTCCCGATCGTCGCGAGGCTTGCGACGGAGGCGGCCATTTCCGGGCACTCTACGATCATCCGCCGCGCGTCCAGTCCGCCCATGCTGTGGGCGACGATGTGGACCCGCTCGGCGCCGGTCTTCTCAAGGATTCGCCGCACCTCGGCCCGCAGCCCGCTGGCGCGGTCCAGCACGCTCGCGGCAAAAGCGACGTGTGCGTGATGGGCATCGAAACCGTGTCGGCGCAGGTGCGACTTGATCCCTTTGAAATAGTGGAAGCGGTCGCCCTTGGCGACGAACGGGACCTTCCACAGGCGACGCAGCTGCGCGCGGGCGACATCGAAGCGCGCGATGCCGTGCGCGAGCACGATGGGATGGGCCTTGGCGGACATGCTCGGAAGCGCTTCAACCCGGGAGAGGCGGTCGAAGAGTGAGTTTTGGAGCGCCCCGATTGGAGCAATGGAGTCGTGGAGTGATTGAGGTTCCGTCGAAGGGAAGAACAGGTCCCAACACTCCAGCTCTCCACATCTCCATCACTCCATGTCGGTTCGGGGTGCCCGCCGCCGCTCACTTCGAGCCCAGGCAGAACAGTTCACCCGTCTGCGTCGTGAGGTAGAGCCGTCCGTTCGCGATGGCGAGGCCGTCCCAGACGGGCGGCGGAACCTGGAGCTCGGCCAACACGCTGCCGTCCTTGGCGGACAGGGTCTTCAATCGACCGTCCTCATGGGCGACGTAGAGCTTGCCGTCGCCAGAAAGCGCGAGGGCGAACAGACGGTTGTAGAGCTGCGTTCCAAACTTCTTTTCCTTGGCGCGCTCCTCGGCGGGCGTGAACGGATCGGCCTTCCAGGAAGCCTTCTCGGCGAGGCGGTAGGTGCGGTAGGGTTTCTCGCCCTTGCGCGCCGCGCCGGCCGCCGCCCAACCGGTGATCCACTTGGGGCTGAACTCCTCGCCGTTCTCCAGATCGAAGTCGCGCCGGAAGATCTCCGTCGTGCCGTTGAGCGAGGAGTAGACGGTCTTGTCGTGGAAGACCGCCAACGGGCGCCGACGGGCCTCGCCGGGGAAGCGATGCACGTGACGCGCGCCGTAGGTCCAGGAGCCGCGATGCACGTAGGCGGAGCCGCCGCCGGTATTCAGCTTCGCGAAGGCGTTCCACTTGTCGACCTGCACGTCCTTGCCGTCGCGCGTGATCAGCCAGCGCGACATGGTGATGCGGTCGCCCTCCTGGTGCAGGATGTCGAAAGGATCAAACTCCAGCCCCGAATTCTCGTAGTAGCCCTGCTGCGGGACGGTGTCGATGCGACGGACCCAGTGGCGTTCGCCGGTCATGGGATCGATGGCGAAGATCAGGATGCCGCCATCCGCGAAGGGTTGGCGGCCGGCGGCGAAGTAGGCGATGTCGTCGATGACCAGGATGGAACCGGGAACGGGCCAGGGGGATTCGACCTGGCCGTAGGCGACAATCCGCTCGGTGGTCGGCGCCGCGCGCAGCCGCCAGACGAGCCTGCCGGTGTCTGCGCGCAGGGCGTAGACATGCCCCGAGGCCGAGCCGAACAGGCAGAGTCCGCGATGGATGGTCGGCGGCGTGTCCACCCGGCCGTCCGCGGTGAACCGCCAACGGACCTCGCCGTTGTTCGCGTTGAGCGCGACGACCTCGTGCGCGTGGCCGCGGGCGACGTAGACCAGGCTGTTGGCGATGACGGGCGGCGAGACGGCGCCCTTGACGATGGCGTTCTCGCGCCAGTCGTGCAGGATCGGTCCGAGCGGCGCGTCGCCCAGCATGGCGACCTCGGCCTTGCCCGCGATGCGGTTGAACCAGACCTTGTCCAGCAAGTCCGGCCCCGGAGCGGTCGTGCTGCCGCTGCGCCACCGGTCGCCGCGGTAGAGGGGCCAGTCTTTGGCGGTTTGTGGGGTCTGGTTGAGAGTTGCGAGATCCTTTCCGGCAGGGCCTTTCTCCAAGGGGAACTCGATCTCCTCCAGGGGCTTCATGGCCGCGTTGTCGCCGGAGCTCTTCGGGGCCATGGAGACGTAGCCGCGCAGCATGGGCCAGCAGGTGCAGTGCTTGGGCGTCGTGTAAACGAGGCCGTTGGCGGGGACCCAGCCATTCTCCGAGGAGCAGTTCGCCTTGGTGATCCGGTTGGCCACAACCTTGCCTGACTGAAGATCCGTCATGTCCAGCACGCCGGCGAACATGAAGTAAGGCGTTGCGACCGGAGGGAAGCAGTGCGCGAGGCCGGCCTCGTAAGTGACCGAGGTCTTGCCGGTCAGCGGATCGAGCGCGGAAACCTCGATGGGCAGCCGCTCCATTTCGGCCTTGTCGGCGGTGTTGGTCTTGCCGCCGTGGAGGATCCAGAGACCGCTGTCGAGGTACATGGCGCGCGCCTGCCGACGGTGGTTCATGCCGGGAGCGAAGTTCTTCTCCCACATCAGGCTTCCGTCCTTGGTGGAGACGATGTGGATGCCGTTGCCCGCGTCGTGGTCGCTGAACGACGATACCTCGAAGGCGATCTGGTCCTTCTGCAACACGACGCGCTTGACAGCGTCCAACCACGAATGATCGGTCCGCCGCCAGCGGACCTTGCCCGTCTTCAGGTCGAAGGCGACGGCCTCGTTCTTTTCGCCGCGCTTGGGATTGCCGTGGGTGAGCAGCGCCATGCCGTGGCCGGCGACGAGGTTCGCAATGCCCGCAGCCTCGAACTTCCACAATTCCTTTCCGGTTGCGGCCTCGAAGGCGCGGGCCGACTTTTCGTCGGAGGCGAGCAGCAGGTTCTCCTGATGCAGCAGTTGCAGGGGTTTCTCGATCCCCGCGTATTCAACGGCGACCTCGCCGGTGGTCGCGTCCAGGCCGACGAGCTTCCCCTTGACCACCGCGAAGAGAAGCTCCGGCGAGGCGATCGGGCGGGCGAGACTGCCGGAGAGGCGGGGAAAGTCGAAGTCGGCGGCGTTCAGTTCGCCCTTGCGGAGGTCGTTGTGCCAGAGGCGCAGGCCGTTGAAACTGTCGCGCGCCAGCAGGCCGCCGTAGAAGTTGCGCCCGCCGGCGGTGACCATGCCCTCGACCTCCGAGGTGGCGGCGGCCACCCACTTCACGCGCTCGGGCGGACCGACAATCGTGTCGGTGGACACGGCGTTGCCGTCGGCCGCATGGCGCGGGTGCGACCAGGCGTCCATGTCGCCGGGCCAGGGTTTGCGGGCTGTCAGGCGGCCGTCCCGGGTTTCGACGGAGCGAAAGCCCGCCTTTTCCAACTGCGCGCCGGTGAGACCGGCCGCCTGTTCGGCCACCACCGCGCCCACGGGCGTCAGGACACGAAACACCTCGGAGAGCGGGGCGCCCGGCTTGGTCAGGATTGCGCAGTTCACCAGGTTTTCCGCGTAAGGCAGCGGCGCGCCCTCCGGCAGGACCTCGGCCGAGGAGAGGCCGTAATTTCCGCCCGCCTCAATCGTCGCGCGCGCGGCTTTCACCTTTGCGGGGGAAGCGTCAAGGACGTGGACGATGTAGCGACCGGTGCGGCTGAGTTGAGTCGCGAGCCCGGCGTCGTCGGCTCCAAGCTGGACGACCAGTCCCCCGTGAACGCCGCCGGGATCGGCCGCCGTTGCGGCTGCGACCGAACACACTGCGAAGCTTCCATGGACAAGAAACGCGGCCAGGAACAGCCGCGCCGATAGTGGCGAAAAGAAGTTCTTCATGAGGCATCCCCGGCATAGGGGAGCCGCACGGGATTGTCAATCGAGGGTTGGCAGGATCGCCCCATCCGACCTGAAACCGCCGTGTTTTGAGGAAACCAACACGACTCTCGCCCAGTCTTTCCCGGACCCTGATAAGCGCCCATTTTGCCCCTGCGCCAAGAGGGGCATTGTAATTCCCTGCGAGTTCCCGAGGATTCCCCCTGTGGTGAGTCCCTTACGCCTGATCCCCGGGAGACCTTTCCCGCCCTATTCTTACGTGCCTCGCAGGTTTCCGCATCCCTTGCGCGATGCGGACGGGCACAGTTACGGCTTGGGCGGAACAAACGTCGAACTGCTGACAGACGACAACTGGCGGGAATCGGAGGCCTACCTTTATGGCATGGATTTGTTCAACCACGGCTACTACTGGGAGGCGCATGAGGCGTGGGAGGGGCTTTGGCATGCCTGCGGGCGACGCGGCAATATCGCGGAATTCCTGAAGGCGTTGATCAAGCTCGCTGCGGCGGGTGTCAAGGCGCGCGAAGGAAACGAAGCCGGCGTTCGCCGCGCCGCGCTCAGGGCCGCGGAGTTGTTCCGCGCAATCGCCGCCGCAGAGCCGGGGGAGTCGGCGAGGTTCCTGGGTCTTTCCCTGCCGAAGTTGATCGCCGATGCCGAGGATCTCGCTTTGCATGCGGACCTCGCGTTGAAAGTCTCCGACGCGCCCGTCGTGGTGACGCTCCCTTTCAAGCTGACTGCGGAACGCGTTGGCGACTCGCCGCCGTGAATCAATGGCGCCCAACCTTCGGGCTGGTTCCCTGTCAGAGCCCCACATTTGGTTCGCCTGACCGCCGGCGTTCCGGCAGAGTCCGGCGTTGAAGTGAGCGAAACGACGGTCAAGTTGGGGATGCTTCCGGGGGATGAGGTTGGCGGAGGACGCTATCGCCTGGTGAGAATGCTGGGTCGCGGCGGCATGGGGGTGGTCTGGTTGGCCGAGGACCTGCGCCTGAACGACGAGGTCGCCCTGAAGTTCCTGCCGCCGGAGGTCTCGCCCACGCGCCTCGGCCTCTTGGATTGAACCGGAAACCCTCCCATGAACATCGATTTCGCCCCGCTTTCAGGAAAAGAGATCTACGGCGCGATGATCCAGACCATCGTGCCTCGGCCCGTCGCCTGGGTGTTGACTGACAACGGCGACGACACCCTGAACCTCGCGCCCTTTTCCTATTTCAACGGCGTCAGCAGCAAGCCTCCCACGCTCTCCATCTCCATCGGCCGCAAGCGCGACGGTTCGAAGAAGGACACCTGGCGCAACATCGAGGAGCGCGGCCGTTTCGTGGTCCACATCGCCGGCGTTGGTCACGCGGGGCTCGTCAGCGCGACCTCGGAGGCGTTGGAATTCGGCGAATCGGAGGCAGTGAAGCACGCGATCGAGTTGGTCGAGGAATCGGGCTTCAGCCTGCCTCGGATCAAGGACGCGCCCATCGCGTTTGACTGCGGTCGCTGCGAGATCTTCGAGATCGGCGACGCGCCGCAGGGGTTGGTCATCGGCCGGATCGACCGCGCATTTCTGGACGATGCGATCGCCTCACACACGGATCGCGGTCTCGAGGTGGACGCCCTCGCGCTCAATCCGCTGGCCCGACTCGGCGGTGACGATTACGGTCGTCTGGGCGAGACGTTCACCATCCCCCGGCCGTATTGAACGGCCTTGGGGAGCGGGGCCGCTGCCGTCCGGCAGGGGGCCATTTTTAGCCTCAATTTGCGTGGCATTCTGCCGGCGACTTCCTAGAGTCCTCGTTGACTTGAGATTCATCGACCATCAGACCAAGAGCCGTTCCCGCCCATGAAAACCCGCGTTGCCCTCCCCTTCCTGGCCGTCCTCCTTCTGACCGCCGCCGGCTGTCAGACCGCCTATTACGCCACCATGGAGAAGTTCGGCGTGCACAAACGCGACATCCTGGTGGACCGGGTGCAGGAGGCGCGTGACGAACAGCAGGAGGCCAAGGACGAATTCTCCAGCGCCCTCGCGCAGTTCCGCTCCGTGGTCAATTTCAACGGCGGCGACCTGCAGCAGAAATATGACGAGCTCAGCGCGGACTACGACCGCTGCGCTTCCAAGGCCGACGCCGTGAAGTCCCGCATCGACAAGGTGGAGGACGTCGCGGAGGCGCTTTTCAAGGAATGGGAGGGCGAGATTGCGGAATACACCAACGCCAGCCTGAAGCAGTCCAGCCAGAACCAGATGATCGAGACCCGCGCCCGCTATGAAAAGGTGGTGCGCGCCATGCGTCGGGCGGAGCAGAAGATCCAGCCCGTCCTTGCCGCGTTCAAGGATCAGGTCCTCTTCCTCAAGCACAACCTCAACGCCCGCGCCATCTCCTCCCTGCAGAGCGAGCTCAAGACTGTGGAGGGCGACATCGCGACCCTGATCAAGGAGATGGAGACCTCGATCAACGAGGCCAACAAGTTCATCTCCCAGATGGGGAAATGAACTGAGGGCCGCGTGCGGTGTGCCTCCTGAGGCTTCATCCTTGAGGACCGTCATCGGGCAACAGCTTTCGAAGCGGGGAGGGCGGAGATCGGCCGCGGCGGAACGAAATCCTTGCAAAACGCCCAATCCCGTTCGTTAATCTGCAAGTCGCGCCACCATCCATCTCCGCCGACCGCTCCTTGGCCGGCTCCACGCGATATGAAGAACTTTGCGCCATGGGCGGTCGTATGGGCTTTGTGGATGTGCGTCTCCACCGCGCTTGGAGTCGACCCCTCGATCCTCACTTTCCAGGAGTTCTACGACAATGATCCCGAAGGCCAGATCTACCACGACTACGCCTATTACCTCGACGACCAGCAGAGCGAGGTGAAACACGGCGCGGAGCATTACTGGCACAGATCCGGGCAGCTCTGGTACGAATACCACTGGACGGACGGCGTTCTCGATGGCCTCGAGCGCGCGTGGTGGGAAAACGGGCAGCCGCAATATGAACTGACCTGGTCCAACGGACTCCAACAGGGGGATGTCACCGGGTATCACGACAACGGCAACGTCGCCTTCGAACAGCATTGGCTCGACGGCGAACCCACCGGGGCGTGGAAGGGCTGGTTCCCCGCCGGCGCCCAACAGTGGGAAGCCCCCTACGAAAACGGAGTCTTACACGGCATCGATCGGCAATGGTATGAGGACGGCTCCGTCAACCGGACGACCCCCTACGAGAACGGTCAAAAGCATGGTTTCGAGCAGTGGTTTTACTCCGACGGAACGCCCTGGCGCGAAACCCGTTGGCACGAGGGCAAGCGTCACGGCGTCGAGACCCGGTTCCACGAGAACGGCGTGATGAAGGACCGCTGGAACCAGTGGGTCAACGGCATCCTCATCGGCGACCAGGAAAGCTGGAACACGAGCGGAACCCGCACCTTTCTCAAGCGCTTTGACGCCAATGCCGCCCTCGTCCAACACCGTCAGTGGAACGACAACGGTTTCCTCTTCCTCGCCGAGAGCTACGACAACGGCGTCAAGCACGGCCTCTGGCTCAGGGGCCAGTCGGTCACCGGCAGGACCGAGTGGATTGAGAACTGGTCGAACGGGCTCAAGCACGGCATGGAGACCCGCTGGCAGGGGCCGGACTACGAACAGAAGTCGCTCGAAGGAAACTGGGGCAACGGCGAAAAAGACGGTGACTGGAAGGAGTGGCATGTGTTCGGGGAGATCGTGCTCGAGGAGGTGTGGAGCGCCGGCACAATCGTTTCCCGGAGGAAATGGGACTATCGCGCTCCTTTCGCGGACGATCAGTTGTTCCCCCTGCTGTTGACGGAAACCCAGTTTGACCAAGGCGTCGAATCCTATCAACTGCGCACGAAGTGGCAGAGTTTTCATGACACCGGCGCGGCGATCATTCTCGAATCGAAGACGGAATACGTCGGGGATCTGGCCAACGGCCGGGAGTGGTTGTACTACGCCTCAGGCGAACTGTTCGCCGAACGGCGGCGCCTCGACAACCGGCTGCATGGCCCCTATGTCTGGTACTACAAGGACGGTTCTGTGCAGGCGACGGGGGGCCATAGCGAGGGACTGCTCCATGGCGTCACTCTCAGTTATCGTCCCGACGGTTCGCTCGAATCCAGCAATCCATACGTCTTCGGACTGCTGGAAGGCAAAGCTCTCCGGTACTACCAGGATGGAAGTCTTCTGAGTTCCGTGTCCTATCACGGCGGGAAGGAGCACGGTCTCTCCAGGGGCTGGAACACTGACGGCGTTCTCAGCAGCGAGACTTCGTGGCGCCAGGGGCTCAAGCACGGCAAATCGATCGATTATTACGACAAGGTCACTGACAGCCTGTTTCCCGATCCGGATCGGTGGGTCGGATCATTGAAGTCGAGCGTCGAGTATCGAAACGGCATCCTTCACGGACCCGGCAAGTATTGGAGGGTGGCGCCCAAGGACGGGAGCGATGACCGAAAGGACTGGCCGCCGGAAGGCGTCTATTACCTGGAGTGGGAGAGAAGCCGCTCAAACGGCGGTTTGTGCGGACAGGAGCGTCGTTACGATTGGCAGGGAAACCTGGCTGAAACCGTCAATCATGGCCCGTGCGAGCCTTTTCGCGAAGAAAGTCCCGATCCTCCTCCTCCTGGCATGACGACGGTCCACGGGCGCGTCGTGGCCGCGGATACGGGACGGCCCCTCGCGGAAGTCACCGTGACGGCCCCGCAACAGACGGATGTCACGGACGACGAAGGCAGGTATTCCCTGTTCGTGCCGTCCGGCTCGGTGTTCGCGCTCCGATTCTCGAAGCCGAGTCATCTGACACAGGAACTGCCGCTGGCGACGACGGCCCGGCAACAGGTTCTGCGGGTCAATGCCCGACTCAAGGTTGCCCGCGACGCCCGGCCCGCCGTCACCGGGGTGACGTCGTCCAGCGGGATCGTCTTCCTGCAGGGCCCTTCGGTCGTCAACACCTACACAGCCGCGGTCGACTGGGGGGACAACGCTCCCGGATGGGTGCGTTTCGACCTCAATGGCGGCGCCGTGGAAGTTGTGGCCGACGCCGCCGGGGCGGCCAGATCCTACGACATGGGGCAGGAGTTGATCGGCAGTCTCGATCCCAAGGCCAACGTTCTCAAGGTCACCGCGATCGCCGCCGACAGCATCGAGTCGGACACGGTGACCTTGTATCCGGCGGTGTTGCCGCTGCCGGGCTGGGCGACGGCGCTCGGGTTCACGGGGTTGGGGACGGGCGGCCAGTCGGCAACCTATTCTTTCGGCGGCGTTTTTCCCGACGAGCCGGTCGAATTGCGTTTCGATCCGGCGGAATGGAATGCCGTCGTGCAGGCCGCGTGGAGTCTGTTTCCATTCATTGGCGGCGAAGCGGTGGGATTTCCGCCGACCCAGTTCTCGGCCGCCGCGGGATTGAAGACCAGCGGGGAAGGCTCGATCGCGGGCGGAATCGCATCTGGATTTGAACTCGGGGGAACAGAGCTGGGCGGCAAGTTCAGCCTCAAAGGGGTTGCCAACTACGTCCCCCGGGACGGTTTCAATCCCAAGGAGGCTGAACTTGTCGTGGGGGTCGGCGGCGAGATCTTCAAGACCGAAGGGTTGCTGACCGTGGTTCCGGCGTTCAAGTCGGCGCAGAACGCGCCGTTGGTCGGACGGGTGATCAAGACCCTGAACAGCCTCGCGACTGTCGAGGGAACGGTCGGCGTGGAAGGGGAAATGGCCTTCAAGTTCGGTTACGATCCGAACAGCCCGACCTACCTGGAATTCCAGAACGCGGAGCCGGCATTGGGAGGCAGCATTGGCATCGGGTTGTCGATTGATGGAGGCTCTCTGGCGGAGCTCGCATTGGAGGGCTCCGGCGCCTTGAAGTTCATCTGGCAGTTGCCGCCCAACCCCGGCTATCTCAAGGAGATCGAAGGGGAACTGGCGGGCAAGGCCGAACTCAAGATCATCGGCCTCGGCAAGCTCGCCTACGAGATGAAACACACGTTCAAGGCCGACAACACCGGTGGCTTGGCGTTGCTGCCGGCGGAGCCGCTGGAACCGTCCGCCAATCCCGTCATGGAGATCATCACCCGGGAATTCCTCGATCAGGATCGCTACAGCGCCTTTGTCGCAAATGAGGGACGCATCGTCCGCCCGCAGGGGACGGTCGGACCGCCGACCGGAGAAACCCGGCTGGTGGAGAACGTGTTCCCCGAATCCTCAGTCGCGATCGCAACACACAACGGCAGGACCGCGATCGCCCATGTCCATTTTGATCCGGCCGACGCCACCCTGCAGGCCACTGAGATTCACTTCATCTGGCACGACGGGACGAGCTACAGCGCGCCCGCCGCAATCCTCGACGACACCCGGGCTGAATACGCGCCCTCCCTGGCCTTCGACGCCAACGGCAAGGTGGTGGCGGTGTGGGAGCGGATCAAGGACCCGGCGTTCGCCAGCGGGGAGCTGGTCGACCTGCTTTCAAACCTTGAAATCGTGACGGCGGTCTTCGACCCGGCTTCCGGACAGTGGAGCGCGCCGGTCGCCCTGACCGACAACGCCCACCTCGATCACACTCCCACCCTGGCGCGCGGACGCGACGGAAGCGTCCTGCTGGGTTGGCAGTCCAATGCCGGCAACGAATTGATCGGCACGGCCGACCGTCCCACGCAGGTTCACTGGGCCTTCTGGGATCCGGACTCAGAGCAGTTCGACCCGGCGCAGGCCATCGGCGCCGGCTTCATCGACGCCCTGAACTTCTCACTCGCGCACGACGGCGCGGAGTCCGTCCTGGTCTACACACGGGATATGGACGGCGATCTCGCCACCGGGGGCGACCACGAGGTCTTTCGCGTCCTTCGCGACGCGCAGGGCTGGGGAGCCACCGTCCGCCTGACGGACGACGCAGTCGCCGACGCCAACCCCGAGGCGATCTACAAGGCGGACGGATCGCAGGAGCTGGTCTGGAAACACGGCGACGACCTCGTCCGGTTGACCGACTGGCAGACCGGCGCGTTCGCCACGATCCGCGCGGACAGCGGCTCGGCGAGCTTCCTGGACTTCCGGCTGACCTGCGATCCGCAGGGCCGGCTGGCGGTGATCTGGCAGGCGCTCAGCCCGGAAGGCGTGGACCTTTTTTACAGCGTCCACGATCCGACGATGGATGTCTGGAGCATGGACCTGCAGCTCACCGCCGACGCTCCTCTCGAAAAGGCCTTTCGCGGCGGTCTGGACGCCAATGGAACACTGCAACTGGCCTTCCTGAAGGAGGATCGCACGACCGGCGCGGTCGATCTGTTCCACCTCGTCCGGCCGCTGGGAAGGGACGTGAAGGTTGCCGCCGCGGACCTCAGTCTCGACCCGGCCCAGCCGGCCCTGGGAACCGGGGTCACGATCAGGGCGATCGTGCGCAACACCGGCGACCTTGCGGTCGAAAACGTCGCCGTCGGTTTCTATCTTGGCGATCCGGACGCGGGCGGGCAGTTGTTCGGCTCGGCCAACGCGACGCCATCGGTCCTTCGCGGCGGCGAAAGCGGCGAGGCGACCCTGGCCTGGACCGTGCCTCAGCCTCTCGACGAACCGGACATCTTCGTTCTGATCGACGCGGCGGGGGCGGTCGCCGAAACGGACGAAGCCAACAACCGGGCCTCGTTCGCGATCCATCAGCCGGACCTGGTCGCCGCAGGCTGCCGGGTCGAGGAGCACGGCGACGGTTCGCTCGATGCAATCGTGACGGTCGAGAACCTGGGACTGACCGCCGCCACGGACGTGGCCGTCCTGTTCGCCGCAGAGGGCGCAGAGATCGGCGCCATCACCCTGCCAAACCTGGCCGCGGGAGCCTCCGCCGAGGTTGCGACCCTGATCTGGGCGGACCTGCAGCTGACCAACCGCCCCTCCGACATCCGTGTCACCCTCGATCCCGAAGACCTGATCGCCGAGTCCAACGAGGACAACAACACCTGCTCCAGAGTCTTCACTCTGACCGTCGATGTCGACAAGGACGGCATGGAGGACAGTTGGGAGCGGGTTCATTTCGGCGACCACGACCGGAACGGGCAGCTGGATTTCGACGGCGACGGAATGATCGACGCGCTGGAATTCCTGGCGGGAACCGACCCGCGGGACGCCAGGTCGCTTTTCCTCGGCGCGATCACGCGCCCCGGCGTCGACGGGACGGTTGCGGTCGCCTGGGCGGCTGAAACGGGCCGCACCTACCAGGTCCAGTACAAGGACGACCTCAACGACCCCGGCTGGACCGACCTTGGCTCCCCCGCGACGCTGGATGGATCCAGCGGCATGATCGTCGACACGCCACCGGCCGAAGCCAGACAACGCATCTACCGGATTGTGCTGATCAATCCGTAGCGTCGGTTGGAAAACACCTGGAATTGTGGAGCTGCCGTCTCCGTCGGTTTTGTTTAAGTTCCTCCCATGTCGGACAAACCCGCCGCAACGCCTGACCCCAAGGACAACTGGAAGGAACGGACCTGGAACATCCTGTTCATGTCCGACACTCCGGCTGCGAAGCTCTTCGACGTCGTCCTGCTCTGGGTGATCGGAGCCAGCGTGTTGGTGGTGATGCTGGAAAGCGTGGACTCCTTTCGTGAACGGCACCTGACCGCGCTGCGGATCGCGGAGTGGGCCTTCACTGGCGCCTTCACGATCGAGTATCTGCTGCGCCTCTACGTGGCGCGGAACCCCTGGAGCTACTTCCGGAGCTTCTTTGGAATTGTCGATCTGATCTCCATCCTCCCCACTTACCTTGAGCTCTTGTTGACGGGTACGCACTACCTGATGGTTGTGCGCGTTCTGCGGTTGCTGCGCATGTTTCGCGTGCTCAAGATGGTCCAGCACTTGGGGGAGGCCAGCACGATCCTCAATGCGCTCATCCGTTCCCGGCACAAGATCGGCGTCTTTCTTTTCGGAGTCATGACGGTCGTCTGTGTGGAGGGCACGTTCATGTATCTGCTGGAGCATGACCAGGAGAGCGGCTTCGACAACATCCCCCAGTCGATCTACTGGGCCATTGTCACCATCACCACCGTCGGCTACGGGGATATCGCGCCGGTGACCGTGCTG
Organism: Verrucomicrobiales bacterium; assembly: GCA_038126235.1. Taxonomy (GTDB): domain Bacteria; phylum Verrucomicrobiota; class Verrucomicrobiia; order Limisphaerales; family JAYPEY01; genus JAYPEY01. The sequence continues at coordinate 171,758 of JAYPFK010000006.1, read as the reverse complement.
GGGAAGATGATGGCGTCGGTGATCATGCTCACGGGCTTCGCCATCATTGCCGTCCCCACCGGCATCGTCACCGCGGAGTTTGGCCGCGAGTTGGCCGCCGGCCGCGCCGATCGACGCCGCTGCCGGGAATGCGGCTGGGACAAGCACGACATCCGCGCCCGCCATTGCAACCAATGCGGCAGCGCCCTGGACTGAATTCCTCATGAAATACACCTACGAAGAACTCGCCAAGATGATCGACCACTCGCTCCTGCATCCGACGATGACAGACGAGGACCTGGAGGCCGGCTGCCGCCTGGCCGCGGAATACGGCGTTGCCTCCGTCTGCATCAAGCCCTACGCCGTGAAGCGCGCCGCCGAATTGCTCGCTGGCAGCGGCGTGTTCGTTGGGGCGGTGATCGGCTTCCCGCATGGAAACTCGGCCACCGAATCCAAGCGCTACGAGACCGGACTTGCCTGCCGGGACGGCGCGGTCGAAATCGACATGGTCGTCAACCTCGGCAAGGCGCTCGGCGGCGACTGGGATTACGTGGAGCGGGACGTGAAGGCGGTCTGCGACGAGGCCCACTCTCACGGAGCGAAGGTGAAGGTGATCTTTGAGAACGATTACCTGACCGAGGGCGGCGCCGGACTCGGCTCAGACGACTTCAAGAAGAAGCTCTGCGAACTCTGCGAGCGCGCCGGCGCGGACTGGGTAAAAACCAGCAGCGGCTACGGTTTCGTGAAGCAGCCCGACGGCGCTTACAGCTACAAGGGCGCGACCGAGCATGACCTCGCCCTCATGCGCGCCAGCGTCTCCGACAAGGTGCAGGTCAAGGCCGCCGGCGGCGTGCGCGACTTGGACGGACTCATCAAGGTCCGCGATCTCGGCGCCTCCCGTTGCGGAGCCACGGCCACCGCCGCCATGCTCGACGAATACCGCCGCCGGGAAGCCGCCGAAAAGTCCGGCGAGGCGACCGGTAGCGAAGGCGGAGCCATCGGGGCGGGCGGGTATTGAGTCGGGGGCGGGCAAGGCGGGAGCCGCGGGAAACCTGCCGCCCTGTTCCCGGGTTCCGGAGGGACGATGCGACGCGCGCCCGGTCAAGGCTGCGCCGGGAAACTCCGCTGCAGTCCGCCGTCTTCGATTCTCCAGATCCTCACCTCGCCGTCGTGACTTCCCGAAGCCAGCAGCTTGCCGTCCCGATCGACTGCGAGGCTGTAGACCCAGTCCTGATGGCCGGCGAACGCGCGGACGAGCCTGTGGTCCTGGAAATCAAACTGCCGGACCTGCCCGTCCGAGCTGCAGGCGAAATAATGGTCCGCGGTCGCCAGCAGTCCGAATGTCTCCGGCGCGCCGATCGCGACCTTCTTGAGGTTCTTCCCGTCCTCCCGTTTCCAATAATGCAGGCTCCCGGACTTTCCCGCGCATAGGACGCCGCTTCCGTCGGGGCTGAACGCCGCCGCATCAACCGGCGATTCCAGCCCGTGATAGCCGGTCAACAACTCCCCCGTCTCCACCGAATAGACCCGGGCCGAGCGATCGCGACTTGCCGATGCCACGTGTTGGCCGTCAGTTGAGAAGACCAGGTCCATGACCCAGTCCGCGTGCTGCCTGATCTCACGCAACGGACTCGCGGTCGAGGCCTGGCTGTCGAGGTCGAACAGGTGGATCACATTGTCCGCGCCGCCGGAGGCCAGCCTCGCGCCGTCCCCGCTGATCGCGACGGCCAACTGCGTCTCGCCGGTGGTCCTGACGCGGGTGATCTTGCCGCTGGCAAGTTCAAGCAGGGCGACCTCGCCCCATTCCGCGGGAGCCCCGCCGACGACCGCCAGAACCGCGCCATCCGGGCTGAACTCCAGATCGTGGATCTGCGGGGGGAACCTCCCGATCCGTTGCGGCGGTCCCTTCTGCTCGACTTTCCAGAGGAGCACCTCGCCATAGCCGCTGCTTGCCAGCGTCGTTCCGTCGGGGCTGAAGGCCAAGGCGGTGACCGCCAGGGGGACCGGGTATTGTTTTGGCGGGGCGGGGCAATCGTCCGAACCCCTCTGCGGCGCCCACATGGCGGTCGGGTCCGCGCCGTCGAACTTCGCGCCTTGGAGAATCCATGCGCGTATCAGTTCGATCTGTTCCGCGGTCAACGGATCCCCCTTCTGCGGCATCCGGTCGTCCTCGTCCGGGGACACGATCAACTCGAACAGGAGGCTCTCCTCAGGCTTGCCGGAAACGACGGCGGGCTCGCCGCTGGAGCCCGCCTGCAACAGGCGTTCAAAGGTGTCCAACCGGTAGTCGCCCTTCGCTTTCTCCTCGCGATGGCAGGTCAGGCACTGCGATTGGAGGATCGGCGCGATCTGCCGCTCGAAAGCCACCGCCGGCTTCGCGCCGTGCGACAGCCGCGGCAGGATCAGGAGTCCGCAGAGCGCCAGAGCCCGTCCGGCGAGCCGGCCGGTGAACTCGGGAACATGGGGGCGTCGTTTCATGCTCGGATTGCGGGCGGGACAACCCCGTGGAAGGAAACGTGCGCGAGTCGCGCTCCCGTCGCCAACGGGCCTGAGGCTATGAGTGTCGTCTTCATGTCTCTGGAACGGTCAGGAAAATGACCCACGCCAGTCGCGAAAGCACACCCAAAACGGCGGTCACTTCTCGCGCGTTGCGCTCGATGCGCAACCTGAAGGTTGCGACTACGGGATTACGACGGTGAGTGGTCTCTTCAATCGACATCCGGCCCGGCCTTGATGGCCTGGATTTCCAGGATGCGGGCGTGGTCGAGACCGTTGGTCTGGGTCACTGTGACGCGGAGCGCTTTGACGGTCGGCGATTGTGGAAGTTTGATGATGCACAATCGTTGGTGGTTGTCGCATCCGTCGGCGAGCGCCCTCCAGGTTCGACCTTGCAGGACTTCGACCAGGAACTCCCGGACGGTCTCCGGTTGCGGACGTCCCCAGATCGTCTTCGAGGTATAGCCGTCGTGGTGGCTGAGGGTGAGATGGCGATGCATGCCCGTGTCGAAGACCAGGCGGATCTGTTTGAGGATGACGGGTTCCTCCCATGTCAGCTGAATCCACGCCGGAAGCCCTTCCGCGGGATCGGACATCCAGCGGTGCGTTCCTGGGTTGGCCCGATCCGGCGGAGCGCCCTTCGCGCCATGCACGCTGCGGGTCTGGCCGGAAACGACGAGTTCCGGCTCCCCGCCCTTCTGGCAACCGGAGGCTGTGATGCTGGCCTGGTTCGCGATGTCCGCCGGATCGTAAAACGTCCTCCCGATGAGGTAGGCGTCCTCGCGGTGCAGATCCCTCTGAATCCGCGACCTCAGGGTTTCATGTGACGGCAAATCCTGAAGAATGCACCCCTCCTTGAGCGCCTTGACTGCGACCGCCGCCGCCGTGCCGACGCCTTGTCCGACCGCGGCGCAGGTGGCCATGACGCGGGTCGAGGCGAAGGCCACGTGCGTCGCCGAGATGTTGCGCCCGGCGAACATCAGGTTCTCGATGTTCCGGGAGATGCAGGCCCGCAGCGGAATGTCGTAGAGGTGCGGCACGGGATGTTGGACGCAGGGCTCCTCGGTCGGCGCGTTCACGCCTCTTGGCGGGTGGAGGTCGATGGACCAGCCGCCGAAGGCGATCGCGTCCGGGAATTCGCGCGATTCCATGAGGTCCTGCTCGGTCAACACGTGCAGCCCGACGAAACGCCGGCTCTCGCGCTTGCCGGGCAGGAAGCCGAACCAGTCCAGAGCCCAGTGCGAGGCGTCAAAAGGATCGTCGCCGTCGCCGCCCTCGGGCGGGCCGTTCTTCACGTGGTCCCAGATGCCCATGACGATGGCGAGCAGCTCGTCGCGGATGCCCTCGTTGTGTTTGATGGTGTCGAGGTCGCCGCCGTACTCGGCCCACCAGTAGCCGTATTCGTGGGTGGGCTTCTCCTCGCCGGGCGTGGCGTAGAGGCGGAGCTTCAGGGAGGGCTTGGAGAACTTGCGCGCCCAGGACGGGGCGACAAAGGGCATGGGGCGTTCGTGCCGGCGGGCCTGGAGAAGAATCGTGGAGCCCAGGCGGTGGTTGTCGGCCCGTTCGCAGGCCAGCGATTCGCCGAACTGCTCCCGGCTTTCCCGACCCTCCATGAATTCCGCGCCCGCCTCGAAACCCAGTCGCCCGTCGCCGGTGCAGTCCACGAAGATCTCGGCTCGGATGACGAAGCGGCTTTCCGTGCTCTGTCGTTCGGCAAGGGCATGCGTGATGCGATGGCCCAGCTTCCGGACGCCGGTCACGGTCGTGTTGAGCAACAGCGTGAGACGCTTTTCGGCGCGGCAGAAGTCGTAGAGGATCAGGTCGAACATGGAGGCGGATCGCTGGGGATTGCGCACGCAGTTTTCGAGTCGGATCTCCTCGATGATGCCGCCTTCGCGGGCCTCGGTCAGCAGTTCCTCCCCGCGGTCGAAAGAGCCGGTCCCGTTGGCTCCGACGACGTGCATCCGCACTTCGCTGGAGGCGTTGCCGCCGAGCACGGGGCGGTCCTGGCACAGGATGACCTTCGCCCCGCAGCGCGCCGCCGCCAACGCGCAGCACACCCCGGCCGGTCCGCCGCCCGCGACAAGGACGTCGCAATGAAGTTCATGGGTGTCCATGGCCTTTTCCCCGAATGGCGCATCGTAGCCGGATCGGCGGTGGGAAGAAGCGCAAAATGGCGGCAACAGGATCAAGGTAGGGCGGCGTTGCGCCGCCGCCCACTTCAACATCCCAACGGGATGAAGGACCGGACCACCGGGACTGCCCCGGAGACTCTCGCGCCCTTTCAGGGCTTTGAAATGGGTCGCGACGCAACGCAACCCCACCCGGAGTCGGTCGCGTTTTTCCGCCTTTCAAATCCTCGGCGCTGACCTAGCATCCGTCTCCTGTCCGGATTGACCACACACTCTTCCAGTCATTCATGACCTCCACGAAACCAGCCGTCCTCGTCATGGGTGTCGGCTCCATCGGCGAGCGGCACTTGCGCTGCTTCAAGGCGACCGGCCGTTGCGAGGTCGCCCTCTGCGAATCCATGGCATCCCGGCGCGAGGATGTCTCTGCGCGTTATGGGGTGGAGGGTTTCGGGAGTTTGGACGAGGCCTTGGCCGCGCGGACCTTTGCGGCCGCGGTCATCGCGACGCCAGCAGACACCCACATCCCCATTGCGACGGACCTGGCCGGTCGGGGGATGCACCTGCTGATCGAGAAACCGCTGAGCGTCGGGATGGAGGGGCTGGACGAACTTCTGGCGACCGTCGAGGAAAAGCGGGTCGAGGTCGCAATCGGTTACACCCTGCGCAGCATGCCGCCGTTGCGCGACATGCGGGCGGCGATCCGCTCCGGCCGCTTCGGCGAACCGCTGCAGGTCACCGTGGTGGGCGGGCAGCATTTTCCCCTCTATCGCCCGGCCTACCGGGAGATCTACTATGCGGATCGCGCGCGGGGCGGCGGCGCGATCCAGGACTGCGTCACGCATCACCTCAATGCCGTGGAATGGCTGGCCGGCTCCATAGACAGGTTGATCGCCGACGCCGCGCATCTGGCGTTGGAAGGCGTCGAGGTGGAGGACACCGTCCACATCCTTACCCGGCACGGCGCGGCCATGGGCTCCTTCAGCGTCAACCAGCACCAGGCGCCCAACGAAACGATCGTCACCGTCGTCTGTGACCGCGGCGCGGTCCGCTGGGAAACGGCGCGCAACCGCTGGCTCTCCTGCGCGGAACCGGGCGCCGACTGGACCGTAGAACAGGAATACCAGGCCGAGCGCGACGACTACTACATCAACCAGGCTAACAGCTTCCTCGACCAGATTGAAAGCGGCCGCGAGCCGGTCTGTTCGCTCGCCGAAGGCGCGCAGACGCTGCGGGTGAACCTGGCGGCGCTCCGGTCGCTGGAAACGGGGGGATGGGAAGCAGTTGAATGAGACTTTGGAACGTCATATGCCGAAGGCATTCCAGCCATTGGCCGGTGGTTGCCGCGAGGAACGAGCAACACCGCCGGATGCTCGAAACACATCGTCTCGCATCCCGAAAGGATGCGACGAAACTAGACATCCACCCCGGGGTGTCGCTCGCATCCGCGGCTTCGACCCCGCGCCAATGGCTGTCAAGCCTCCGGCTTGGAGAGGCGGCCGCGCTCAGGCATGGGAATGGAACTTGGAGCTTCACCTGTTTTCACGCCCTCACCGCCTGACCAACCAGCCCCACGAACCCACCCGCCCATGACACCCACCGCCCCCTCTCTCTTCGATCTCACCGGTCGCATTGCGCTCATCACCGGCGCATCCGGGCACCTGGGCTCCGCTTTCGCCGACGCGTTGGCGGAGGCGGGCGCGAATGTCGTGTGCGCCAGTCGCGATCTCGCCCGAGCGCGGGCCTCGGCTGAGCGGTTGACCACGGAGCGCGGCAATCGCCACTTTGCCGTCGAATTGGACCAGACCGACGAGGGTTCGCTCAACGCGGGCTTCGACGCTGCGGTCGACGTCGCCGGAGCCATCGACATCCTGGTGAACAACGGGCACGCGGGTGACGCGCACGACCTGACCGACGTTTCGGCGGCGGACTTCAACAAGGTCCTCGCCAACGCCACGGGCTATTTCCTGCTGGCCCGGCGTTTGCGGGACCACGCGGTGGGACGCGGCGTCTCGGGCAGCGTGGTGATGATCGGCTCGATGTATGGGGTGGTCGGCTCCTATCCGGACGCCTACGCGGATGTCTGCCCCGCAAGCCCGGTCTCTTACCACACGCTCAAGGGCGGCGTCGTGCATCTGACGCGCCATCTGGCCGTGTATTGGGCTAAGGACGGAATCCGGGTGAACTGCCTCAGCCCCGGGCCGTTCCCCTCGGAGAAGGCTCCGGCGGAAATGGTCGAAAGGCTGAAGAAGAAATCGCCGATGGGCCGCATGGGGCTGCCGCACGAACTGAAGGGCGCGCTGCTTTACTTCGCCAGCGACGCCGGCAGCTACACCACCGGGCAGAACCTCGTCGTCGACGGCGGCTGGACGGCGTGGTGAGGGCGGAGCAGGTGGCGCGAATTGTCCTCAATGAGCGGGCCGGGGGACATCCGGTGCGGCTCGCTGGGGACAGCTTGCTCCAACTTTGATGCGACCGCCGCAATTCCTGCTACTTTTTGTCGTTCCCGGCGTAGTCTGCGTAGCGCGCGGCCACGTTGGCTTCCTCAGCGTTGCCGCGGTGGAAGTAGAAGCGGTGCCGCAGGCGGAGCTTCTCCCCGGCGGGGATCGTGTGGTCGCCGTCGCCCTTTTTCGCGCCGGACACCTTGCCGAAACTGCCGGTCGCAAAACGGTTGGCCGTCATCAACCCATAATAGCGGGCATGCCAGCCGGTCGGGGCGCGGAAGTTCTCCGGGTGATCGAAGATGGCGATCCCGGCCACCTTGCCGCTGGCGTCGGGCCCGGAATAGTCCGCCCACTCCGCGGCTCTGCCCCAGGCCTTGTCGTCCTTGTTGCCCCGGCTGTTGACGATCTTTCCGAAACCGGGCCCGTCATCCGCGTGCGCCTTGATCGGCCGCACCTTCATGGTCCCGGCGACGCGGACGCCGAGGCCGCCGTCCTTGTTGTCGCCGAAGACAACATCCTTCTCGTCGGCCTTGAGTTCGACGTTGTAGTCCATCAGGACCTCGCCGTCGCCCGCGTCGATAAAGCGCAGCAGTTTGCGTTCGCGCAGGATGAGTTCATCATCGCCGAGCCAGTCGTTCCAGACGACCAGCTCGCCCTTCTTGGAGCCGGACGCGATCTTCTCGATGCGGTTGAGGCGGATCTCGGTCTTGCGGCCCTTGCGTTTTTCAGCCTGCGGCGCCCAGAAGTTGTAGCCGTTGACGTGGCTGTGGGTGAAGAAGATGGAACGGTGGTGAGGATGATCCTGTTGCTCGCCCTTCACGCCCGGTTGCATCGGAAAGTTCCGGGTGACGCCCTCGCCGTTCGGCCCGATGACGGGATACAGGTAGGGGTAGTTCCACTCCTTGAAGCGGTACTCGGTGAACAATCGTCCGTTGATCTCCACCCGAACGCGGTCCTCCAATTCCGTCAGCTTCACATCGGCGAAGGCGCCGGGGGCGAGAAGGAGCAGCAGGACGGCCGTCGGGAACATGGTCGGTTTTCGTGGCATCCGGGAATAACGCCTCATGCGGACTCGCCGTTCAATCCCAATCTTTCGGACCTGGACTTGCTTTGCGCCGCGGAGCCGGCAATCTCGGCAGACCATGAAAAACCGCCGCCAGTTCCTGAAGGCCGCGGCCGCGGCGACCGCCGCCGGCATCTGCGCCCCCGCCATCACCTCCGCCAAGCCGAACAGCCGGATTGCGGTCGCCTGCATTGGCGTGCGCAACCGGGGCCATTCCGTGATGCGCACCTTCGCCGGGGAGGCCGACTGTGCAATCACCCACATCTGTGACGTGCGGGAGGATGTCAGGGAACAGCGCGCGAAGGAGATGAAGGAGGCAACCGGCCTCGCGCCGAAAAGGGTGAAGGACTACCACGACCTGCTCGACGACAAGTCCATCGACGCCTTCATGGTCGCGACGCCCGACCACTGGCACGCCCTGCTGACGATCGAGGGCTGCCGCGCCGGCAAGGACGTCTACGTGGAAAAGCCCGCGAGCCACAACATCCGGGAGGGCGGCGTCGCCGTCGCCATGGCCCGGAAGCATGGCCGCATGGTGCAACTGGGAACGCAGGCGCGGAGTGCGGCGCACTTCAAGGATGCGCAGGCCTTTGCCCGCAGCGGCGCCCTTGGCCGGCTCATTTCCGGCAAGGCTTGGGAGACCGCGCGCAACCGCGAGGTCCATCTGGCCAAGGATGGCCTTGCTCCCGCCAACCTCGACTACCACCTCTGGCAGGGGCCCGCGCCCGAACGCGCCTACAATGCCACCATCGTCGGCGGAGCGTGGCGTTGGATGTTTGACTACGGCACCGGCGACCTCGGCAACGACGGCGTCCACCGCATCGATTACGTCCGCGCCATGCTCGGCCTCGAGGCCATGCCGGACGCCGTCACCTGCTCCGGCGGGAAGTTCGTTTTCGAGGACGATCAGCAGTGGCCGGACACGGAGTTTGTCACCTTCGAGTATCCCCGGAACGTGATCCAGTACGAGATGCGGCTCTGGTCACGGCCGAAACTGCACGACGCCACGGAAGGCGCGGCCATTTATGGCGAGAACGGCTGGATGATGGTCACCCACAACTGGTGGAAGGCCTGGGACGCCAAGGGGAAACTGATCAAGGAGGGCAGCGGCGACACCGGCCAGCAGGCCCATGTCCGCAACTTTCTCGATGCGATCAAAAGCCGCGACCGGAACTCCCTGAACCAGGAGATCTACTCAGGCCATGTCGCCTCCTCCATGTGCCACATGGGCAATATCGCGTGGCGCACGGGGAAAAAACTCCGCTTCGATGCGAAGACGGAGACCTTCGACGACGACGAGGCCAACAAGTTGCTCGGCCGCGAGCATCGGAAGGGATTCGAACTGCCGAGCGTTTGAGGATAGTCCCTCACTCTTCAAACGCCGCCCATTTCCCCTCCCGGCGCACGAAGAGCTGGGAGGTGAGGTGATAGGCGCCGTTCTCGACCGTTTCCTTGGCCAGCTTCCGCAGATGGCTGAGGCCTTCGGTGTTCTGGCTGCCGGTGACGAGCAGGAGGTCGCGGCTCGGCACGGCGACGACGATCTCGCCATCCACCTGGAAGTTCTCCGCGCTCCAGAGGGAATCGACGAGCAGGAGGCTGGCCTCATACGTGCCGCCGGCGGTGACGACAAACGTGCCGCCGGCCCCGTGCTTCTCGATCTGAGGCAACAACCCGTTGAGGTTCTTCAAAGCCTGTTGGCGGAGTTCGCCGGGAGCGAAGTCCAGTGACTTCAGGTCTTCGTGGCTCAGGTAGCGGATGTTGCGGTCCGAATCGAGAGCGTAGAAGATGACGAGATCGGGGTTGAGCGGCTCGTAATGAAATCCGATGTCTTCCGCGGAATGCCCCGCCTTGATCAGCGATTTCCTCACCTCGGCGGGATACGCGGCGTCCTTGATCACCGGCACGATGCGACGGAGATCGATCCGGGTCACGGAATCGAGCGCCATTTCGAGGGCGGCGTTGACGTAGCGGTCAAGCACCGCATCGAGTTCGTCGGGCACCAGCGAGTACTCCCGGTAAGCGTTGTCGAGGAAGACGTTCTTCTCTCCTGTCCTGCCTCCGCTCACGCGCAGTTCGAGTTCCCCGACCCGCTTCACTTCGACGCCGGCATCGACCTCATGAATCCGGGAGGCGAAGGCCTCCGCAAATTCCGCGGTCGTCAGAGTCCCGGGGGGCGAGCCTCCGCCGCAACCCGAGAGGATCAGGGCGAGGAGACAGGCGATGACATGGGGCTTCATTTCTCAGTTTCAATGTGCCCGCGCGGGGCGGGGGCGCAGCGCATTTCTTGCGTTTCTCCGAGGCTATCGTGGAACCGCCGTCCGAGAAAGCCCTGACGAGCGGTTGCGAAGAGGCGAGTGGGAAGTTCGTCGTCAGTAATCAGATTCCGGACGCGCGGAATGTCCTCTTGCTTCCCGAGCGTTGACCTGAGGCAGACCCTGTTGCATTCCTGTTTGTGCGCGCCGGGGAGCGTCCGTTACGTTTCTCGGACAGACCGACGTCGCCGAATAATCCGCCATGAAACCCCGCCCTGTCGTTCGTAGCTATCGTATGCTCGTCGTCTCCCTTGGACTGGCGGCTTTTCTCAATTCGCCCGCGTCCGGCGCGGAACCGGCGCCCGCCCCCCCGCTGCATTGCTACATCAGCACGGGCGACAACCAGTGGCTTGGCCAGTCGCTCCCCATCGATTCGTCCGCGTCCATCGAGGCCAGCTTCGACCTCCTGCAGCGCCTCGGCGTGAAGCGCGTCTACTGGCGCGGCCTGGAGGCGGCGACCTGGGTGGATCGGCACCGCGAACGCCCGGAAAGCGTGCGCTATTTCGAATTCTGGAAATGGCTGCGCTGGCTTTACGCAAACGTCGATCCCGACCGGTTGGCGGTCGAGGCGGCGCAGAAGCGCGGGATGGAGATCTGGGGCGTGGGCAACCTGGTCGACTGGGGTTCCAGCGCGGATACGCCGCCCTTCAAACATTACCCCTTCAATTCTGAGAGCCGCCTGCGCCTTGAGCATCCCGAGTGGGTCCCCACCGACAAGAGCGGCCTGCTCAAACAGGGCGGCCCCATCGAACTGGCCTATCCCGAGGCGCGCCGCGCTCTGATCGACCTGCACCTGAAGTTCATGAAGAAGGACGGTTACGACGGGATGACCTTCCTGACCTACGCCGAAAACCACTCGATGCGCTTCCAGGACGAGTTCGGCTACAATGCCCCGGTCGTGGAGGAGTTCAAGAAGCGCCACGGCATCGACGTCCGTTACCAGGACTGGACGCGCTTCGCGACCCGCGACGATTGGCGCATGCTCCGCGGCGAATACCTGACCCAATTCCTCCGCGAACTGAAGGCCGGACTCGCCGCCGACAACCGAAGACTCGGCTTCTTCCTCCAGCCCTGGGAGCCGCACCGCCCGCAGCCATGGAACGTCTCCGAACTGCTTCTCACCGGCGGCAGCATGCATCTCGACCTGGAGACCTGGATCGCCGACGGCCTGGTCGACGACTTCCTCGTCTACGGCTATGCGAATCCAGAGATGCAGGTCCGCGCCGTGCGCAACATGCGCTGGATGACCCGCGACACGCCGGTGAACGTCGGCATCCTGACCTCCGGACCAACGGCCGACCGCTGGAAGCCGTTCCAGCGTGAGGGAGTCCCGACCGTCATCGCCTACGGCGAGGATGCGATGTACCTCGACCGCGGCTTCATCCCGGAGCAGTCGATGGCCAGCCTGCAAAGCGACGACCCGCTGCTTGTGATGAAGGCGCTTTCGCAGATCGTTCACGGCAGGTCCGAAGCGACTTTCGAACAGGTCGCCCCGCTGGCGAAACATCCGCACCTGATCGTCCGTCGGCTCGCGCTGCAGGCCCTCGGGAAGATCGGTGGCAGCGAGGCGGTCGCGATCCTGGAGGAGGCTTTGTCCGATCCGGAGAACTGCATCCGCTGCATGGCGGGCGTTGCCCTGCGCGACGCGCATGGCCCGCGGACCACGGCAAAAATCCTCCGGTCCATTGAACAGCACGGCAACCACATGCTCGCCGAGATCATGCGCGTCACCCTGCCGCGCATCCGGCCGGTGCCGCGCGGTGAACTGGCGCGAGCGTACTCGGATTCAACAGACGTCAAGGTCCGGCAGATGGCGATGCGGGCCTTGATCTTCCTGCCTGACGCCTCGCTCGTGTCCGTCTGGCGCGGGGCGTTGAATGATCCCGACCGTTTCACCCGCGTTGCCGCCGCGCGTGGGCTCGGACGACTTTCCAACAATGACGACTCGATCCAGCTTCTGCAGGCAACGCTCGACCACTCCGATCCCGTCATGGCCGACGAAGCCGCCGCGCAACTCGGCGAAGCCATCGAGCGAAACGACCCGGCTGCCCTACAACAACGCGCCGCCATCCTCGCCGCCCTGCGCGGACGTTACGCCCGCTTCGGCGACGGTTACGACGCTGTAGATCACGACTGGGGTTGGCGGCCGGTTGGCAACGCGCTGCTCGCGTTCGGCGCGGAAGGCGAGGCGGTCCTGCAATCGTTCATTGATCAATCCGCCGACCGGTTGCTGGCCATCCATGCCTGGAAGAGCCTGTTCATCCGCCAGCGGCCGGGCGGCTTTTCCGAGGTCACGGAAAGCGAACATGAGGAGGCCATGCGTCATCGGCCCCTGTTTCTCAAGCGGCCCGTCGTTCCGCGTTTCCACCAGAATTTCGACGACGCGGGACATTGGTCGCCCGAGACGCGCGGCATGGTCGGGGACGTGAACCAGGTCGCCGGCCGCTGGGGGCGGCTTTCGGACAAGGGTCCGAACATCGTGCTCGAGAACGCCTTCGCGGGCGGCCAGTCGCTGGCAATCCGGCGGGGCGGGGATTCCTTCACCGGCCAGGCTGTTCCGCCCGTGCGCGACGACGCGGATTACCTGCTCAGTTTCCAGGCGTTCCGGGAAACGGAACGATCCGCGCTGGTCGCGCAATTGAAGGGATACAACGGCGCCTTCCACGACGAGTTGGCCCTGAACATCGACGAGACCGGCGCGCTCCGCCTGCGGGACATGGAAACCGACCGTTGGATCGACACCGGTCTGCGGATCGCGCCGCGCGTCTGGACACGCGTGGACATCCTGGCCGATCGGCGCGCGCGAGTCGCTGCCGCGACCCTGGCGCCGACCGGAGGCTCCGAGGCGACTTCGAAGGTCGTGGTCCCGTTAAAACCGCAGGCGGACTTGCGCTCCCTGGTCCTTGTCCCCCAACCGCCCGACGACAGCGTCGTCCTGATCGACGAGATCGCGCTGACGGAAGTGCGGTGACGGTTTCGAAACCTTTTAGCAGCCGACGTGAGGAGGCTCTTACTTCGGGGTTCTTTCTGAAATGGGCCTCGTCACCTCGGCTGCTACAACGGGGGAAGACGTTGAACGTTCGCCTTTTCCCCTCTCACCCCTTGTCGGCGCAGACGCCGCGGGTGCTGGCGGCGATGAACTCCAGCATCACGCGCGCGGTCTCCGAGGTGAATTCCCGCATGGCGTCGGCGAGGGCGTCCTGCAGTTTGCGCTTGCAGCGGAACAGCCGTTGGTAGAGACGCTTCAACTCGATGCGCTGGTCGTTGGTGAAGTTGGCGCGGCGCATCCCCACGACGTTCAGGCCGCAGATGCCGTTGTCGCCGCGCGCGATGGTGTAGGGGGGCAGGTCCTTGCTGATCGCGGAGCCGCCCTGCATCAGCGACAGGCGGCCGATGCGGACAAACTGGTGCGCCAGGCAGTTGCCCGAGATGAAGACGTTGTCTTCCACCAGCACGTGCCCGCCGAGCAGAGCGCCGTTGGCCAGGATCACCTTGTCCCCCACGCGACAGTTGTGGCCGATGTGGCTGTTGGCCATGAGGTAGTTGTTGGAGCCGACGATCGTCTCGCCTTCCTCCGAGGTCGAGCGGTGGACCGTGACGTGTTCGCGGATGACGTTCTCATTTCCGATCGTGACCCGCGTGGGCGCGCCGGAATACTTGAGATCCTGCGGCGCGTCGCCGATCACCGCGCCCGCGTGGAACCTGTTGTCGCGCCCGATGCGGGCGATGCCGGTGATGTGAACGTGGGGTCCGATCTGGTTGCCCGGCCCGATCTCCACGTTGGCGTCGATGACGGCGAAGGGCCCGACGCTCACGGAGGGGTCGAGCTTCGCGTCCGGATGAATGACGGCGGTCGGATGGATCATGAATAGAAATGGCCGAGTTCTTTCAACGAGACAAAGTCTTTGGTCCGCTCCGTCGAGCAGCGTCCGAGGATGATGTGGTCCAGGACCTCAATCTTCAACAATTGTCCGGCGCGGATCAGGTCCCGCGTCACCCGGATGTCCGCCTCGGAGGGAGCGGGGTCGCCGCTGGGGTGGTTGTGGACCAGGATGAGAGCCGAGGCGTTGGCGGAGATCGCGGAACGGAAGACCTCGCGCGGATGGACCAGCAGCGAATCCAGCGTGCCCTGCGAGACCTTCTCCACCTGGATCAGCCGGCGACGCGTGTTGAGCAGCGCGACCTGGAACTGCTCCACCTCGTAGAGCCGGTTTTCCTCCCGCAGCAGATTGGCGACGCTCTCGGGACAGTCCAACAGCGGGCTCTCCTTTGCCAGTTCCTTTGCCATGCGCTGAGCCAGGGTGAAGGCCGCCTTGAGCGCGACGGCCTTGTCGCGGCCTATGCCCTTGATCTTCGCCAAGTCTGTCCAGGAGGCCCGCGCCAGCTGTTCCAAGGATTGAAACTCCTTCACCAGATCGCCGGCGACCGCGACGGCTGACCGGCCTTTGGTGCCCACGCGCAGGAGGATGGCGATCAATTCGGCGTCGCTCAGGGCGTCGGATCCCTTTTCCGCCAGACGCTCCCGCGGCTTGTCGCCCGGCAGCATATCCTTGATCAGCGCCCCCCCGCTCATGGAACCCCCGCGTCCGTCCGGACAAACCTTTCAAACTCCTTGAGAAAATGCGGCGGGATGCGCGCGCGGATGGAAGTCTCCGGCCCCTCGTAGTCGATCTCCACCACCTCGCCGACCTGATGCAGTCGGGCGATCACGCCGGCGTCGCCATGCGGCACAGCCAGATCGAGAAACTCCCGGATCGGCCGCAGCCTCGCGCCCAGTTCGCGCATGAGTTCGTCGAATCCCGTCTGGCGCAGCGCGGACACCCGGACCGCGTCGGGATGCGTTTCCGCCATGCGGCCGGCGAAGTCGCCGTTCTCCAGGCGGTCCGCCTTGTTGAAGACCATCAGGGTCGGCTTGTCGCCCGCGCCCAGTTCGTCGAGCACGCGGTTCACCACCGAGATCTGCTCCTCGGCCTGCGGGTGGCTGACGTCCACCACGTGCAGCAGCAGGTCAGACTGCACGACCTCCTCCAGCGTGGCCTTGAAGGAATCGACCAGGCTGTGCGGCAGCTTGCGGATGAAACCCACCGTGTCGGAGAGCAGCACGTTCTGGTTCGTCGGCAGGCGCAGGCGACGCGTCGTGGGATCCAGCGTCGCGAAGAGCTTGTCCTCCTGCAGCACGTCCGCGCCGGTGAGCGAGTTGAAAAGCGTGGACTTGCCGGCGTTCGTATAGCCCACCAGCGAGGCGGTCGGCCAGAGGGTGCGGCGTCGGCCGTCGCGTTGCGTGCTGCGTTGGCGTTGGACGGTCTTCAGGTCCGCGGTGATCCGGTGGATGCGCTCCTGCACGCGGCGGCGGTCTGTCTCCAACTGGGTTTCGCCGTCGCCGCGCATGCCGATGCCGCCCTTCTGCCGCGAAAGGTGGGTCCAGAAGCGCGTCAAGCGCGGCAGCAGGTGCTGCAGTTGCGCCAGTTCGATCTGGAGCTTGCCCTCCCGCGTGCGCGCGCGCTGCGCGAAGATATCCAGGATCAGCGAGGTGCGGTCCAGCACCTTGCACTCGAAGATCTTCTCCAGGTTGCGACTCTGGGCGGGGGAGAGTTCGTCGTCGAAGATCACCGTATCCGCCTCGTTGTCGCGGCAGAAACCCGCGAACTCATCCGCCTTGCCGGTTCCGATCAGGGTGGCGGCGTAAGGCTTTTCCAGGCGCTGCGAACCGTTGCCGATCACCTCGGCCCCGGCGGTCGTGGCGAGACTGCCCAGCTCCTCCAGGGAATCCTGCAATTCCCACTTCGGGTGCGACTTCAGTTCGACGCCCACCAGGAACGCCCGTTCCGTCTTCTTGTCCGCGGTTGATACTAACGCCTTCAAATTACTGCTCGATTGCGGCCGGAAGATACGGGGAACCTCCCGCAAATCGAGGAAAATTGCGAAGGCGGTCGGCGCGCTGCAATCCCGACGGAGCGAAGCGATGGTTGCGGAAGCGCAGCCGTCCGAAGGCGGCCGACCCCTTACCTCCCAATATCGCCCAGGATCCGCTCCGCCACCGCTTCCGCCGTATCCCCCGGTTTCAGGTCGATCCACCGCGGCTCGAGCTGGTTGCGGAACCAGGTCATCTGGCGGCGGGCGAACTGGCGCGTGCGGGACTTGACCAGTTCGACGGTCTCGGCCAGCGGGCGTTCGCCCCGCAGATGCTCGACCACCTGCCGATATCCAATCGCCTGCATTGCGGTCGGGTTGCGTTCCAGGCCTCGTTCCAGCAGCGCCCTCGTCTCCTCGACCAAGCCGGCCTCGAACATGGCGTCCACGCGGTCATTCACCCGGGCGCGAAGATCCTCGGGCTCGCGACGCAGGGCCCACAGTCCGGCTTGCGCGACCGAGGCCCGCCAATCCGAACGCTGCTCGGAAAAGGGCTTGCCGGTCAGGCGGATGACCTCGACGGCGCGCACGACTCGGCGGGGGTTCTGCTGATCAATGCGCGCGAAGGTTGCGGGATCGCGGGCCTCCAATTCGCGCAGGAGTTCGTCCAAGGGCGCGGTTTCCAGTTCTGCGCGCAGGGCGGGATCGGGCGTCGGAGATTCTCCCAGCCCTCCGAACAAAGCCTTGAAGTAGAGCCCCGTGCCGCCGCAGAGGATCGGCGTCCGACCGCGCGCGACGATCTCCGCCGCGGCCGTGTTCGCGAGATCGACGAACTGCGCGGCGTCGAACGACTCGTCGAGGTCCCGGATGTCGATCAGGTGATGGGGGACGCGCGCCTGCTCGGTTCGGGTGGGCTTGGCGGAGCCGATGTCGAGCCCGCGGTAGACCTGCATGGAATCCACGGAGACGATCTCGCCCCCGATCCGCTCCGCCAACGCCAGGGCGACGGCCGACTTTCCGGCGGCGGTCGGTCCGGCGAGGTGGATGGGTTCAAGCGGCGGCACGCGCGGATTCTAGGTCGCCGCCGGAAGAACTCACGGAAACTTTGCGCCCCCGAAACGGCGTTGGCGCGGGCGCGGCGATCGGCTAGGCTGGCCGACAATGATGAAACGACTTCCCTGGGTCGCGCTTGCCGCGGCCGGTTTGTTCCTGGGCGCCGCGGCGTCGGCGTCCGCCGCCAGACCCAATGTCCTGCTCGTCATGGTGGACGATCTCGGCTTCTCGGATCTTGGGTGTTACGGCAGCGAGATCCGCACGCCGAATCTGGACGGCCTGGCCCAACGCGGCCTGCGCTTCACCCAGTTCTACAACACCGGCCGCTGCTGGCCCACGCGCGGCGCGCTGCTGACCGGTTATTACGCGCAGCAGATCCGCCGCGACACTGTGCCGGGGATTCCCAGCGGCGGCCGCGGCATCCGTCAGCCTTGGGCGGTCCTGATCCCGAAGATGCTCAAGCCGCTGGGCTACCGTTCCTACCATTCGGGCAAGTGGCACCTCGATGGCATGCCGATCGAGAATGGTTTCGACCGTTCCTACTACCTGCGCGATCAGGGCCGCTACTTCAATCCGAAGGTCCACTGGAAGGACGACGTCAAGTTGCCGCCGGTCGAGAAGGACAGCGGCTACTACATCACCACCGCCATCGCCCAGCACGCGATCGACTGTCTCAAGGAGCACGAGGCCGAACATGGCGACCAGCCCTTCTTTCATTACCTCGCCTTCACCGCGCCGCATTTCCCCCTGCACGCGCTGCCGGAGGACATCGCCCGCTACAAGGACACCTACCGCCGCGATTGGGAGGAGGTTCGCGCCGAACGTTGGGCCCGCATGAAGAAGATGGGTCTGCTGGACGGCGACCTGTCTGCTGTCGAGCGCGACCTCGGCCCTCCCTACCATTTTCCCGACCACCTGAAGATCCTTGGAGACGCAGAGGTCAACCGCCCCCTCAAGTGGACGGAACTGACCTCCGAACAACGCGAGTTCCAGTCCGCAAAGATGGCAATCCATGCCGCGATGATCGACCGCGTGGACCAGGAACTCGGCCGCGTGCTCGACCAGATCCGCGCGATGAAGCGGCTGGACAACACCCTCGTCCTCTTCCTCTCCGACAACGGCGCCAGCGCGGAGATCATGGTCCGCGATGACGGCCACGATCACAACGTGCCCATGGGCGCCGCAGGCAGCTACCTCTGTCTCGGCCCCGGCTGGTCGACCACCTGCAACACACCTTTCCGCCGTCACAAGACCTGGACCCACGAGGGCGGCATTTCGACGCCGTTGATCGTGAGTTGGCCCGACGGCATCAAGGCGCGCGGCGAATTCCGTCGCAACCCCGGCCATGTCATCGACATCGTGCCCACCATCCTCGACATCGCCGGCGGCGGGGCCCCGAAGGAGATCAACGGCAAGCCTGTCCCCGCGCCGCCCGGTACCAGCCTTGCGCGCGCCTTCGCGAAGGACCACAGCGTGCCGCGCGACTGGTTCTGGTGGTTCCACGACGGCCACCGCGCCATCCGCCAGGGCGACTGGAAACTCGTCGCGCCGAAGGATGAGCCCTGGGAGCTCTACAACCTCAAGAACGACCGCGCCGAATCCCGCGACCTGAGCAAGGAACGTCCGGGGCTCGCAAAGAAACTGGAAGCCCTCTGGACCGGGAAGATGGCCGAATTCACCGCCTTGGCAAAAACCGACCTGCCCAAACCGAAGCCCGGAGCCAAAGGGAAAGGTAGAGGCAAAGCGAAGAAGAAATGATTAACGTGCGTCATACCGTTTCACTTGGGCTGCGGGAACCAAGCTCCAAGCTCCAAGCTCCAAATCCCAAAATAGTTCCAAGCTCCAAATCCCAAAGGGGCCTTGGGGAAGACTCGAGGTTGTTTTCGGCAGGAGAGCGGGTTGCCGCGTCAAAATCTCAGCGGCATTTATTTGGAGCTTGGAACTTGGAGCTTCTTTGGAGCTTTTGGAAACGCGCGATGAAGACGGCCGGACTCGCCATCCCTTTCGCCGCGTTCGCAATTTCCACACACGCTGCGCCGCCCGACTTCAACACGCGGATCCGTCCCATCCTCGCGGCCAACTGCTTCAAGTGCCACGGCCCGGACGCCAAGACCCGCGAAGCCGGGCTTCGCCTTGATACCGAGGAAGGCAGCCGTCAGGCGATTAAGCCCGGCGATCCCGCCGCCAGCGAACTGATCGCGCGCGTCACCCACGCCGACCCGGGCGAGCGCATGCCGCCGGCCAAGACGAAGATCACGCTGACCTCCGACCAGATCGAAACCCTGCGCAAATGGATCGAAGCCGGCGCGGAGTATCAGGAGCACTGGGCTTTCATCCCGCCTCAGCAGTTTGAGCCGCCCGCCGTTCGGCGCGCCGACTGGGTCCGCAATCCCATCGACCGCTTCATTCTCGCCCGACTCGAGAGCGAGGGGCTTTCGCCCTCCGCGGAGGCCGACCGCTACACGCTGATCCGCCGTCTCAGCCTCGATCTTATCGGCCTGCCGCCGACGCTCGAGGAGACCGACGCCTTCGTGAACGACCCCGACCCGCTCGCCTATGAGAAGGTCGTCGATCGCCTGCTCAAGTCGCCGCGCTACGGCGAGCGCTGGGGGCGGCTCTGGCTGGACCTCGCGCGCTACGCCGACACCAACGGCTACGAAAAGGACCGCGAACGCTCCATCTGGCCCTACCGCGACTGGGTCGTTCGCGCGCTCAACGACGACATGCCGTTCGATCAGTTCTCCATCGAGCAACTCGCCGGCGACATGCGGCCGAACGCCACGCTCGACCAGCGCGTCGCCACCGGCTTCCACCGCAACACCATGCTCAACGAGGAGGGCGGCATCGATCCGCTGGAGTACCGCTTCTACGCGATGGTCGATCGGGTGAACACGACCGGGTCCATCTGGTTCGGCATGTCCGTCGGCTGCGGTCAGTGTCACACGCACAAGTACGATCCCATCACCCAGGTCGACTACTACGAGATGATGGCGTATCTCAACAACGCCGACGAACCCGATCTCGCCGTGGTCGACGAAGCCATCCGGAAGCGGCGCGCCGAGATCGAGGCCCGCATCGCGAAGCTGGAAGCGGCTCTTCCCGGCCAGTTCCCGCCCGCCAAGGGCGATGGCCCGATCGAGAAACGTCGCGCCGGAAACTTGAATCGGAAGTTCAACGATTGGACCGCGAAGGCGGAGAAGTCCGCGACGGACTGGACCACGATCCGCCCCGTCGAAATGAAGACCAACCTCCCGAAGCTCGAAACGCTCGAGGATGGCTCCATCCTCTCCACTGGCGACATCACCAAGCGCGATGTGTTCGAAATCGCGTTCAAGCTCGATGGATTCAAGGCGCCGATCACGGCGTTGCGCCTGGAGGTCCTGCCGGACGAGCGCCTGCCCGAGGGCGGCCCCGGACGCTGTTACTACGAGGGGCGCAAGGGCGATTTCTTCCTCAGCGAGTTCGAGGCGGAGGTTGGCGGCGAGGCGCTTGAATTCAAGGGCGCCTCCCACAGCTACGGGAAGATCAGCATTGGCAACGGCAACGCCAACGCAACCAACGTCTATGACGGCGACGGCTCCACCGGTTGGTCCACCTCCGGTGAACAGGGCAAGGCTCATCAGTTCGTGCTGAATCTCAAGAAGCCGATCGAGCCGGGTTCGGCGATGAAGATCGAGATGCTCTTTGAGCGGCACTTCGCCGCCAGCCTCGGTCGCTTCCGTCTCGCCGCTGCGACCGCGACCGGCGAGGTCAAGGCGACGAAGCTGCCCGTCGAGGTTGAAGCCGCGTTGGCGCGGAATGGCGGCGCGCGATCGGATGCCGACAAGGCGCTGCTGAGGCGGCATTTCCTTTCCGTGGCTCCGGAATTGGCGCAGCAGCGCAAGGAAATCGACGCCCTGCGCAAATCGCTGCCCGCCGCGCCGGAGACCATGGTCATGCTGGAACGTCCGGCGGACAACCCGCGCCCCACGCACCGGCATCATCGCGGCGAGTATCTCAAAACGGAGGAGGAGATCGCGCCCGGGCTGATCGATTCCCTCGCCGCAACCACCCGACAGACGCCGAAGAACCGCCTGGAGTTCGCCCGTTGGCTGGTCAGCGACCGCAACCCGCTCGTCGCGCGCGTCACCGTCAACCGCGCCTGGCAGGCGATCTTCGGACGGGGCATCGTGAGCACCGCCGACGACTTCGGCACGCAGGGCGATCCGCCTTCGCACCCGCGCCTGTTCGACTGGCTGGCGGTGGAGTTCATGAAGCGCGGCTGGTCGTTCAAGGAACTGCACCGGCTGCTCGTCACCAGCGCGACCTACCGGCAGTCGTCCGCGGTCTCGGCCGAACTGCACGCGCGCGACCCCGACAATGTCCTGCTCGCCCGCGGCCCGCGTTTCCGGGTCGAGGCCGAAACCGTCCGCGACATCGCCCTTGCGGCCAGTGGACTGCTCAGCCGGAAGATGGGCGGGCCGGGAGTCTATCCTCCGCAGCCCGAGAGTGTCACCGGTCTCGCCTACGGCAGGACCAAGTGGAATGTCTCGCAGGGCGGCGATCGCTACCGGCGTTCGCTCTACACCTTCGTCAAGCGCACCGCCCCCTTCGCCGCCTATCTCGTTTTCGACGGCCCGACCGGCGAGAACTGCATCCCTCGTCGCGACCGCAGCGACACGCCGCTCCAGGCGCTCACGCTGCTCAACGACGAGATGTTCTTCGAGGCCGCAAGGGAGTTTGGCCGCAAAGCCGCCATCGACCGCGCCGCGCCGGAGGCCGCCGCCGCGGGCATCTTCCGCCGCTGCCTGACGCGTCCGCCCTCGGGCAAGGAATTGAAACGCATCGTCGAATACCACGACGCGCAGTTGGCGCGGTTGAAGAAGGGCGAGCTCAGCGCGAAGGAGATCAACGGTTCGGATTCAACCGACCCCGACCAGGCCGCCTGGACCCTCGTCGCCCGCGCCATCCTCAACCTCGACGAAACGATCACGAAGCAATGAACGTCCACCCACTCACCCACCGCACCCGCCGCCAGTTCTTTCAGGATTGCGGAATCGGCGTCGGCAAGATCGCCTTGGCCTCGTTGCTGGCCGAGCGCGGCCTGAGTTCCGCCGTCAACGCCGCGCCGACCACGCCCTTCGCCCCCAAGCCCACGCACTTCGCGCCCAAGGCCCAGCGCGTGATCTACCTGTCGATGATCGGCGCGCCCAGCCAGTTGGAACTGTTCGACAACAAGCCCAAGCTGCGCGAACTCGACGGCAAGCCCATCCCGCCCTCGGTCATCGCCGGTCAGCGTTACGCCTTCATCCAGCCTGACGCCGCCGTGCTCGGCCCGCGCTTCCGATACAAGAAGCACGGCCAGAGCGGCCAGGAGCTTTCCGAGGTTCTGCCGCACCTGGGTTCCGTCGCCGACGAGATCGCGGTGGTGCGCTCCCTGCACACGGATCAGTTCAACCACGCGCCCGCGCAGCTGTTCTTCAACACCGGCAGCCCGATTCCCGGCCGTCCCGCCATGGGGGCGTGGCTGAGCTACGGCATCGGCAGCGAAGCCAACGACCTGCCTTCCTTCGTCGTGCTCAAAGGAGGTGGAAATGTCAGCGGCGGGGCGGCCATGTGGAGTTCCGGCTTCCTGCCCTCCAGCCACCAGGGCGTGCCTTTCCGTAGCCAGGGCGAACCCATCCTGCACGTGTCCAACCCCGCCGGTTTCGACAACCGCGCCCAGCGGGATTCGCTCGACCTCATCGGCGACCTGAACCGCGCGAACCACGCGACCATCGGCGATCCGGAAATCCTGACCCGCATCAGCGCCTATGAAATGGCCTTCCGCATGCAGTCCCGCGCGCCGGAACTGATGGACTTCAAACAGGAATCCCAGGCCACTCTGGATATGTACGGCGCCAAGCCCGGCAGCGGCACATTCGCGACCAACTGCCTCCTCGCCCGCCGGCTGATCGAGCGGGGCGTTCGCTTTGTGCAGGTCTACGAGCCGGGTTGGGACCACCATTCGCAGGTGGAACGCGGCGTCAAGGGCAAGGCCAAGGCGATCGACCAGGCCTCCGCTGCGCTGATCAACGACCTCAAACAGCGCGGCCTGCTCGATGACACCCTGGTTGTCTGGGGCGGCGAGTTTGGCCGCACGCCGATGGTCGAGGCCAGCGCCGCGTTGGGCCGCAGCCTTGGCCGCGACCACCACCCGCAGGCCTTCACCATGTGGTTCGCCGGCGGCGGCATCAAACCCGGCATCTCCCTCGGCGCCACCGACGACCTCGGCTTTCATGTGGTCGATGACCAAGTCCATGTCCACGACGTGCAGACGACCATCCTCCACCTCCTCGGGCTCGACCACGAACGCCTGACGTTCACGCACCAGGGCCGCCCTTACCGCCTGACCGACATCCACGGCCAGTTGGTCGAGAAGCTCCTAGCTTAGGATCCGGGCGCCGATTGCGCTCCTGTCTGGATTCGTGCGAGGGGTCTTGGCGGTGGGCCGGCCGGGAGCTACCATCACGGTCCATGACCCGGATGATCCTGTTCGACATCGACGGCACGCTGATTGAATCCGACGGAGCCGGAGCCGAGGCCTTCGAGCGCGTGTTTCGCTCCGTGTTTGGCATCCATGGAGCCGCCGCCGGACTGGATTTCCGGGGCGCCACTGACCGCGGCATCCTCGGGGATTTCTTCAGTCGACGCGAACTCGGCCCGGTTGAGGAAAACTTCGAGAAGTTCTGCCTCGCCTACGTTCACTGGCTCGAACATCTCCTGCTCGAACGCGGAGGGCGGACGCTGCCGGGCGTTCGTCGCCTGCTGGGCGAATTGGCGGGGCTTCGGGATCCCGGCCAGCCGGCCTTGATAGGACTGCTCACCGGGAACATCCGACTGGGCGCCGAGATCAAGCTGCGACGCTTCGGCATCTGGGACCACTTCGTCACCGGGGCCTTCGGTTGCGAGAGCGCGGCCCGCGACGACCTTGCACGGATTGCCCTTGAACGCGGTTCCCGGATCCTCGGGGAACGCCTCCGGGGGGAGGAGGTTCTGATCGTCGGCGACACGCCGCGTGACATCGCCTGCGCCAGGGCGATCGGCGCGCGCGTCCTCGCCGTGGCGACAGGCGCCTTCGATCGAGAGGAGCTTCATGCCCACGGAGCCGACCGCGCGGTGGAGGACCTGGGCGGAATCACCGCCGACGATTTGCTGACGCTCCTCTGAAAGCGCGCGAACCCGGAGCCCTGAAAAGCGAAGAAAGCCCGATGAAAGAACCACGAACAGACCTCGACGATCTTGTAGGTGTCTTTGCCGTGCCGCCCCTCGCGCGTCGTCGCGAACCGGGGCGTCCGCTCGACTTCGACCAGAACAACCGCATCGTGCGCCACATCGCGGGCGGCGGCGTCACCCGGTTCCTCTATGGCGGCAACGCCCTGCTGCACCACGTCACCCTCGCCGACTACGCGTCCCTGCTCGCATGGATGAGCGACTGGGCGCGCGAATACACCATGCTGCCGAGCGCCGGTCCGGCGTTTGGCCGGTTGATGGATCAGGCGGAACTGCTCCGGCCGCGTGATTTCCCCGCAGTCATGACGTTGCCCTGCGGCGCCCCCCGGGATGCCGCAGGGTTGGAGCGGGGCCTGCGCGAATTCGCCGACGCGGCGGAAACGAAACTGATCCTCTACCTGAAAGAGGAGACGAATTTCGGCGCGGACAAGGAGGCCGGCCTGGATGTTGTCGGCCGTCTCGTCGCCGATGGAATCTGCGCGGCGATCAAGTACGCCGTCGTCCGGGACGACCCGGCCGAAGACGCCTATCTCGAAAGCCTGTTGACGCGGGTGGAGCGCAGCGTGGTGATCAGCGGGATTGGAGAACGTCCGGCCGTCGTTCATATGCGCGACTGGGGGCTTCCCGGTTTCACCACCGGTTCAGGGTGCGTCGCGCCGGGACTGAGCGCCGCCATCCACGCCGCGTGTGTCGCCGGGGATTTTGATGCGGCGTTGAGGTTGCGAGAGGCGTTCCTTCCACTGGAGGACCTGCGCGATGCGTGGAGCCCCCCCAAGGTCCTTCATCACGCGACCGCGTTGGCTGGCATCGCTGAAACCGGACCGGTCACTCCGTTCCTTTCCGAATTGAGTGAAGAGCGACGGAACGAGATCGGGCCGGTCGCGCGGGAGTTGTTTGAGGTCGACGCCAGGGCGAGGTGATGATCTCCGGAATGGGGGCGGAACAAGGCTTTCAAATGCGCCCATGGCGCCGCCGATCAGATGGGCCAAGGGAGCCACCCGGAACGCGCCTTCCCCCGCGGCGGCGAAAAGCGGCGCCGGCGCGACGAATTCCAGCGTGACCTTCACCGCCGACAGCGCGAGCAGCCCGCCCCAGATCCAGCGCGGTTCGTGTTCCTCCTGCAGCCGGACGAGGCACAATCGGACGATCAGGCCCGCGCCGATGCCCGATAAACCGGCGTAGGTCGCCATGTCCGTTTCGACCAGGTGCAGGAGCGGGCCGATCGCGAGAAAGGCGCCGGCGCCAGGAGTTCGCCATGTCCTCGCGTTAGCGCCCGTCAACGCCCAACCGGCGACGATCACGACCAGCGCGTCCCACGCGAAGTGGCTGCGCGACCAGTGGACGAAATGGCAGGTGAACAGCCGCCAGAACTCGCCTTGTTCAACGGCGAGACGGTCGTAGACCAGGGCCTCGGCGATCCGCGGCGACAAAGCAGCCGGCATGCAGGCGGCAACCAGCGCCAGCGCCGACCAGGGAACGTGGGACAAGACCTTCTTCATGCCGAGGCCTTCCGTCGCGACAGCGCGAGCGCGGCGAGGAGGGCGGCCGCCAGCGTCGGCCCGAAGCCGCCTCCGCCCCGGTAGCCGGGCTTGTGCGACACCACGAACTGCTCCGGCTGCTCCTTCACCCGGACCTTGAAGCGCTCCAGTTCGGCATCCAGGTTTGCGATCATCTGCTCATTGGCCTTGGCGAACCCCTCCGCCGAGTTCTTCCGGAGATGTTCGACGACGTTGATCGGCGTCGCGCGCCCCTTGACGGAACTGGTTCCCGGCGCGCGGAAGAGCATCTTCCGGCTGGGAATGTGGTAGACGGCCGTGTCCAGCATCGTGCTGGTGTCGTTCTTCTCGCCGGGAATGACGTAGGATCCGACGATCGTCAGGTACGAGATCGAGAGGAGGGTCTCGTCGCTGTGCTGGATCTGGTCGAAGGCCACGAGCGCGACTGCCTCGATGTCGTGCATCGCGGCGATCTGATCCAGGTTGCGGAAGCCGCCGCCGGGCGTGAGATAGGTGGACGGAATGATCTCGATCCCGGAGACAAAGGGCAGGTCCTTGAAATGGTCGGCGACATCCTCCAGCAGTTTTCTTCGCGCCGCCTCGTCGAGGGGGCGCGACCGGTTGCGGTCGTCCTTTGTCTCCGGGACGAAGGCGATTCCGACCCGGAGCGGCAGCGCCATGTGGGGCACGGCGGGCCGCTCCTTCATGTCCTTCTCCTTCGGATAAAGGAACTCCACCGTGCTGCTGCGTTGATGGAATTGACGGTGATTGGGCCAACCCATGCAGCCGGCGAAAAGGAGTGAGGCGGCCGCGAGGGTTGCGACGATCGGAATTCGATTGGATGAGTTCATACCCCGCACGCTACCCGGAGGCGTGGAGGGGGGGTGAATTGTTAATCACCGGAGGTGAATCGACGCAACCGATGATCCCTCGGAGTCATCGAACGGGCCGCGCCAACGGGCTGCCCGACGCCTCCGAGTCTGCGCTTGATTCGGTATGCGGCTTCGCCAACATCGGGATTCACACCAGTTACATGAAGACCAAGTCATTGATCCGAATAGGCCTGCTCGCGGGCGCTCTCACGTTGTGCAACCTCCACGCCGGGACCTGGCCCGGCTTCCGCGGCCCGACGGGCGTTGGCATTGCGTGGCATGAGGAGAATCTCCCGGTGAAGTGGTCCGCCAATGAGGGCGTCCGGTGGCGGCTCGCCCTCCCCGGACGCGGCAATTCCTCCCCCGTGGTCACCAAGGACCGGATCTACCTGACTTCGCAGACGAAGGACAAGGCGCTGTGGGTGATTGCCATCGAAAAGGCGACCGGTGAACTGTTGTGGAAGCGGCAGGCTGGCGCCGGCGCGCTGGCGGCGAGGGGGCCGGAAAACCTCTGGGCGCACCGTCACAATCCCGCGACCTCCACCCCCGTCGCTTCGGAGCGGCGCGTGTTCGCGTTCTTCGGCAACGGCGCCTTCGTCTGCTTTGACAAGGAGGGCGAGAAGATCTGGGAGCGCGACCTGGTCGAGGATTACGGCGAATACGACATCACCTTCGGCATGGGCTCCTCGCCGCGGTTTTGGAAGGGGAAGATCTACCAGCCCTGCATGACCAAGGGGCCTTCCTACGTGGTCGCGCTGGATTCCGAGGACGGCAAGACCCTCTGGAGGAAGAATCGCAGGCTTCCGGCGGAGGACGACGGGCCGGACGCCTACTCCACCCCGGCGATCTGGCGGGACAAGGACGACAACGCGCAGTTGGTCGTCGCGGGTTCGGATCATGTGGATGCCTACAACCTGGAGACCGGCGAGCAGATCTGGGTTTCAGCCGGGCTTAAGATCAATAGCCCCTACGGCCGCGTCATCGCCTCGCCGGCCGTCTCGCGCGAGACGATCGTGCAGTGCTCGGGAAATCCCGGCGGCGGCGGGCTCGGTCTCGCGATCGCCCTCCGGGGCGGGGGTCGGGGCGATGTCACAGAGTCGAACCGACGCTGGGAATTCAAGCAGAAGAGCGCGGATGGATCCACGCCCGTCATCTACGAGGGCAAGGTCTTCTGGGTGCGTGAAAACGGCGTGGGCAACTGCCTGAACGTGAGGACCGGCGAGGTTCTCTGGGAGGAGCGGTTGGCGCGCGGCCCCTACTTCGCCTCGGTCGTTGCGGGCGACGGCAAGATCTACTTCCTCAGCGTCGAGGGCGTCTGCACCGTGGTGAAGGCCGGGGAGAACTTCGAGAAGCTCTCGGACAACAGGCTCGAAGGGAAGTTCTACGCCACCCCCGCCGTCAGCGACGGCGTCCTCTACCTGCGTAGCGAGGACACTTTGTACGCGATCGCGAAGTAGCGGAACTTCCCCTTCAAAGAAACGGCTTCCAGTCGGCGACCATCGCGCGAAGTTCGTCCACCTCCTCCGGAAGGACCTCGACCACCGGCGGACGGCTGGGGCCGCCCTTGAGGCCGACCAGGTCCATCATGACCTTCATGGCGCTGACCTCGTAACCCTTCCGGCGCGTGCGGAACTCGTAGAGCGGGACCACGTATTTCTGGACGAGTTCGGTGAGCTTCGCGTCGTCGCGGGCGGACGCCGCCTCGTCGAGCGCGATGGAGAGCTTGGGCGCAACGTTGGAGATGCTGGAGGTGTAGGTGCGGACGCCGAGCGCGTAATAGGCCGGGACCATGTCGTCGCCGGCGCCGCCGATCCAGTGCAGCCGGTCGCCGATGCGGTTCATGATCATCTGGTAGGTCCGGATGTCCGCTTGGCCCTCCTTCCACGCAACGAAATTCTCGATCTCCGTCAGCTTCTCGACCTGGGCGGAGGAGAACTTCGCCCAGTCGCGGCTGTAGATCATCAGCCCCAGCGGGGTCGCGTCCGCGATCGCCTTGTAGTAGTCGGACAGGCCGTCGAAGTGCGCTCCGGGGTAATACGGGGGAAACGCCAGGATCGCGCCCGCGCCGACCTCGGCGCAACGGCGGGCCAGTTCCGCGCCGGTCACGCGGTTGAAGCCTGTGCCCGCGATCACCGGGATGCGCCCGCCCGCGACCTCGACCACGGCCTTGACGACGGCGACGTGTTCCTCGGGCGTCAGCGAGTACATCTCGCCCGTGCCGCCGGCGGCCACGATGGTCGTGAAAGGCTGTTCGAGCATCGATTCAACGTTGGCGCGCAGGCCGTCGAGATCGAGCGAAAGGTCGTCGTTGAACGGCGTGACGGGGAAACCGACGACGCCGGGAAGCTGGGAGCGGAATTCTTGCGGGTCCATGAGCGGAATCTGTTCTGATCGTTTAAGCAATCAAGGAGGACACGGAATACACAGAAGGGGTTTCCTTAACAAGCGAATCGATGGTCCGGAATTCTGATTGCCGGTCAGCTGATCACCGCGCCCGCCGGACCAGTTCGATGGAATGCACGTCGATGGCCTGTTCGCCGACGATCTTCGGGGCGGTCAGGCGGAGAACGCCGCGTCCCTGTTTCAGGTCCAGCGCGCCGAGCTTCAACGGCTTGAAGTCCTTGACGAAATAGTGTGATCCCTCGACGCGCTCCTTGGACTTGTCGTAGAGCGGCGGATCGAAGGCCTGCCTGACCCGGCTCTCGGCGAAAGCTCCAGTCCCGTCCATCGCCAGCCGGACCGTCGTTCCCACGTTCTCCTTCGCGCAGGTGTAGTAGACGGTCGCCACATAGCGGCCGGCCTCGCCGACCTCGACGTTCCAAGTGATCGAGTCCTCTTCGCTGGTCCAATGCTTGAAGAAGGAGTTGTTCGGCGCCCGGGCGCTGCGCTGGATGGTCCCGTGCTCGACGCCGTCCCGGGCGGGCAGCGTGGTGGAGCGCGACCAGCCGACCGTGAAGGGGCGGTCCTTGTAGCGCGCCGTCTCCTGGTCCATGAAGGCCTTCCGCTCGGCAAGCGTCCGCTTCAGGCGCCGGGCGACCTCGGGGTGCTCCGAGGCGACGTCCTTCCGCTGGCCCCGGTCGTTCACGATGTCGAAAAGCCGGCCGGCGGAATCGAACCGGAAGCGCTCCGTGCGGACACTGGACTTCTTCCCCCAGAAGCTGAAGAGATCGCGGTCGGGCAGGGAACCTCCGCCGCCCAGCAAAGGCTTGAAGCTGCGCCCGTCGATCGGATTGGCGGTTTCCGCCTCGATGCCGGCGAGGTCCGCGAGCGTGGGCAGCAGGTCGATCGCCGCGGAAACCTGCGCAACGCGCCGGCCCTTCTCGATGTGGCCGGGCCAGCGGATGAAGAAGGGCGAACGCACGCCGCCCTCGTCGACCGAGCCTTTGCGGCCCTTCATGCCGCCGTTCCATCGCCAGGAATTCGGCCCGTTGTCGGAGAAATAGAGCACGATGGTGTCGTTGCGCAGACCGAGTTGGTCGAGTTTCTTCAGCACGCGGCCGACATTCCAGTCGATGTTCTCGCACATGGCCAGCGCGGCGCGGGTCGTCATGATGTCCTCCTGCTTCGGATCACGGTTCTTCATCGCCGGATCCAGGTCCTTGAATTTGTCGTAGAACTCGTCATCGACCATCATCGGCGAGTGGGGGGTGTTGTAGGGGAGGTAGCAGAAGAACGGCCGGTCCTTGTTCTCCTCGATGAACGCGATGCCGTGGTTTGTGAAGTCGTCCACGACAAAGCCCTTGCCGCGGACCTTCTTCCCGTTGTGGTCGAGCCGCGGGCTGAAGTAATGCCCCCAGTGTCCGGAGGTGAAGCCGTAGTATTCGTCGAAGCCGCGGTCATTCGGATGGTAGGGCGACTGGGTGCCGTTGTGCCATTTGCCGAAGGCTCCGGTCGCGTAGCCGGCGGACTTGAAGACATTGGCGATCGTGGTCTCGTCGGGATTCAGGCGGCCTTCCCCGCGACTGACGCCGCTAACGCCCGTCTGCGGGTGGTAACGGCCGGTCAGGAACTCCGCCCGGGTGGGCGCGCAGACGGCGCAGACGTAGAAGTTCTCGAAGGTGGCGCCGTCGCGGCCGAGCGAATCGATGTTGGGAGTGGCGAGGTTGACGTTGCCGTGGGCGCTCAGGTCGCCCCAGCCCTGGTCGTCGGCCAGAAAGACAACGACGTTGGGTTGGCGGGCGGCGGCGGTCAGGACCGACGCCAACAACAGCAGGATCGTGCTTGCGGTTCTCATCGTGGATTGAAACGGACCATGGCCCAAGCCCCGCCGCGTGCGCAATCTCCGAGATGGGGGGCGTAGTGGCGCGCGCGGTGGGGCGAACTGTCCTCAGTGAGCCGCTCGGGTGCATCTTGCGTCGGCTCATTGGGGACATTTGCCCCCACCCGCCCGCGCCCCTGCCTCCTTTCCGCTTGTAAGCGGGGGCGATTCCCCTCCAAATCCCGCGATGCCTCAGTGGCTCGAAATCATCCTGTTGGGAATCGTCGAGGGTCTGACGGAATTCCTGCCGATCTCGTCCACCGGCCACATGCTGATCGTGCAGCGGTGGTTCACCTACGAGCAGAGCGAGGCGTTCATCGTCGCGATCCAGAGCGGCGCAATGCTGGCGGTCCTGGCGGCCTTCCGGGAGCACGTGGTCCGCCTGGCCCGGCATTGGCGCGAGGCGGAATCGCGCGACTACCTCCTCAAGCTTGCCTTGGCGTTCTTCATCACCGGGGTGGGCGGCTTGGCCCTCAAGGTTGCGGGCTTCGAACTGCCGGACAATCCGGTCGTGATCGGCTCCTCCCTGCTGGTCGGCGGGCTGTTGTTTCTGGCTGTGGAAAGATGGTTGATAGGCCGTGAATTGCATGACGATATCTCTTGGAAACTGGCGGCATTGATCGGTGTGGGGCAGTTGGCGGCCGCTGTGTTACCCGGATTGTCCCGATCCGGCTCCACCATCCTCATCGCCCTGCTCCTGGGGCTGAACCGTCGGCGCGCCATCGAATTCACCTTCCTGCTGGGCGTGCCGACGATGTTAGCGGCCGGCGGACTGGAGCTGGCGCTGGAGGTCAGGGACCATGGATTCGCCGGTTTTGATTGGTTTAACCTGTTTCTGGGCTCGCTCGTCTCCGCGATCGTGGCCTTCGCCTCGGTCAAGTGGCTGCTGCGTTTCATCCAGACCCGGACCTTTGAGGCATTCGGTTGGTACCGCATCGTCGTGGGCGGAGTCGTGTTGTTCTACCTGCACTGATCGGTGAGAGGGCTTCCGGGTTGTTCCCGCGAATTTCACGGGAGCAGGCCGGTGAACAAGTTGGGAACAACCACGGGAAACCCCGGCTGTGAACAACCTTGATCGGAGGTGTGAACAAAGTCAGCGCGCGGGGAACCGGACCGACCTCACTTCGACTCCCAGACATCGCCGGGGACCAGTCCGCAATCCCGGCGCGGCGCGGTGGATTGCAGCCATGTCCTGGCGGCGGGGTCGCCCTTGAGATAGGCGTCCCAGAATCTGGTGGAGAGTTTCTGGATGACGGGGTGGTGGTTGGGGTTCCGGTTGCGCGTGCGAAACCCCTTGCTGTCGCCGAACGCGAGATGCTCCGCTCCTTCAAGCACGAGTTGGTACTTGTCGCCGGGCGGCAGCGCGGCGTAGACCTTGCGCCGGTCCTCCGGTTTCAGTTTGCGGTCGATGGGGCTGCCGTCCTTCGTTCCGGTCATGCAGAGGATGGGGACGCTGAGTTGACCGAATGCGCGCGCGGGATCTCCGCCCTTGCCGGCCTGGGGGCTCATCGGGAGGAAGGCGTCGATCCGTTCGTCGCGGAAGGTCTGGCGCCCCGGGAACCTCTGTCCGGTCAGTCCCAACGTGGTCACCGCGCCGTAGCTGTGACCGCAGAGCCCGATGTGTTCGAGGTCAAGGTTTCCGGCAAGCCGGTGTCCTTTCTCAGCGTTCCATTTCTCCAGTTGGTCGATGACGAACGGCACGTCCCGGAAGCGGTCGAGTGTCTGCTTCAGGCCGGCGGCGTTCTTGAGCGCGGCAAAGGCCTGTCCCGGACGCTGTCCTTTCCAGACCTCCTCATCGCTGCCGTGATGCTGCATGAACACGGCGACGTAGCCGTTCCTCGCCCAGTGTTCCCCGAGATAGCCGTTGTTGTTCCGCGAGCCGCCCAGCCCGTGAGAGAACAGGACAACCGGTCGAGGCTTGTCAGAAGGCGTCAAGTAGACCTTCAAAGGGACCGTCCGGCCGCGTTTCGCGTCCACCGGGTCGAGGAGAAACGTCTCGACGCCGGAACCGGCGGCGAAGCCGGACTGCCCGACAAGCAGAACCAGGAGCGCGAACATCGGGAGACGGGGTGGGCGGGAGCGTTGGAAATGCGTCATTTTGGGAAACGGGTCCTAAAGCAAAGTGACGCCGCGCGCGCGAGGGGCGTTACACGGTTCAAGAACCAGGCGCAGCCCGGAATGTGTAGAGGTCCGCGTCGCGGAGAAAAAACTCGATCCGGATCTCCCGGCCCTTCAGCGCTTCCAACGATTGGCCTCCCCATTTCACAATGTGGGCCGTTTCGTCGCCGGTGAACTTGGCGTTGTCGGCGTGATCGAAACCCGGGAGCGGCTTCCGCTTGGCGTCGCTGATGCGGACGGTGATCTCGCCGTCGGAGGCGTCGGCGTTGATGGTGAGATCGCCGCCCGGCCAGATCAAGCGACGCGTCGCGACCACGCCGCCGCCCGCCGGCCCGCGCAACGAATACAGGCCCTCCTTGCGGATCGTGGCCATGCCGATGGCGCCGGTGCGATCGGTCGTGCCGTGTTCGCCGTCCCAACCCGTGTAGTAGAGCCGCCATTCGTCGCCGACTTCGACCCAGCCCGGACTGCCGAAGATCATGGTGTCATCCCACTCCCCCTCGGCGCCCCATTCGAACAGCTTGGGCGGCCGCGCGCCGAGTTGGGGTAGTTGTTTCCCGGCCTTGTCGAGAGTGTTCACGCCGGGCCGGAGCGCCGGGGGCTCAGCGTAATCGGCCGGTCCACGGAAACGGTCGAAGTGGAAGCCGTCGCGGCTGGTGACGAGTTCCGTGTAGATGAAGTCGTTCATGCGGAACGGTTCAAGGAAACTCCAGTAGACCCCGGCGAAATGTCGGGTGGGCATGCCGTAGAAAAAGTTGAAGTGCAGTTCGCTGTCGACGCCATCGGGGATGAGGATGGTCTGGGGTTGTCCCTGCTCCATCCAGTCTGTCCAGAGTTCCCTGCTCGCCAGTCGGGCGATGCGGCGGGAGGCCCCCGTGTCGATCATCTCCTCGCCCCAGGCTCGGTAGATGTCCTTGGCCCGGCAGAAGAGGACATACTCCTCGCGGCGGGGGTCGTAGCTGATCGTGTTGGCGTGGTCGCTGTGCAGGTGGACGATGCGCCGGCTGTTCTCCACGTCCCAGCGGACGCCGTCTTGGGAACCGACCACGTGGATGCCGTTGAGGTCGGCGCCGCCCCGGCCTTTCACCCGGTAAACCATGAGATGCTTGTAGCCGCGACGGTCGCGTTCCGGCGCGTCGAGGATCATCGGAGCGGAGGCCTCGGCCTGCGGTCGGTCGGAGCGGGCGATGACGATGTTGTTCGGCTCCGGCTTGAGTCCGGGGAAGAAATCCAGGTGCGGCCGGGTCCAGGCGATGCCGTCCTTCGATTCCGCGTAGGCGACGCGCGTCATGTACTTGCGGCCCTTTTCCTTGTCGTCCCGGATCAGGATGTTGGCCTGGTAATACATGCGGAACAGGCCCGCTTCCTTGTCCTGGATCACCCAGAGGTAGCTTGGCGAATCGCCGGTCATCACCGGATTGCCCGGATGTTTGCGCGGTTGGTGGAAGACCCGCTGGACGGCCTGGCGCTTGTAGCGGATGGCCCAGGTGTTGTCGACGATCCAGCGGTCATGGAGGAACTGCGGCTCCGCGCCGATGGTCACGGGCTCCTCGGGGATGGACCCGGCTTCGGTTGCGGCGGTCGCAGTGAGCAACGACAGCGCAAAGAGGGTGGGAACGGGCAAGCGACGAAAGAGGCGGTTCATGGGCGGTTCGGGTCTGTCGATTTCCGGGTCCGGTGATATGCTCGCGCCCATGGATTGCAACAACCAATCTGTGGACGAGCGCGCGCGGCGGATGCGCAACGCGCTCTGGGGGCTGTTCATCGGCGACGCGCTGGCCATGCCGGCCCACTGGTTCTACGACGTCGCGGACATCCGCCGGACCTTCGATGGCGGGGTGGCCGGCTATGCGGATGCCCCGGACACGCATCCCGGAAACTTCATGTCCGGCATTCCCTACCGGCCCGACGCGGAATGCGCGCGTCGGTTGGGCCGGCCCTTCGACATCGCTCACGAGCATTCGCGGTTCTACGAGACGAGCTATGGCGGTCGCGGCGACGCCCGACCAGAGGACGCCCATCACTGCCACCACGGTTTGATGGCAGGCGAGAACACCCTCGGGGCGAATCTTGCCCGCGTCCTGATGCGGTCCGTGATCGCCCGGGGACGTTTCGAGCCGCGGGCGTTCCTGGAGGCGTTCGTGGAGTTCCTGACCACGCCCGGAGAAAATCGCGATCCTTACACCGAGACCTGGGTGCGCCGCTGGTTTGAGAACTTCTCCACGGGGCTCGATCCCCGCCGTTGCGCCGCCTTCCAGGAGGACGAGGATGGGATCTGTGCGAACGGCGGGCTCGTCGGACCAATGGTCTCGTCACTGACCGTGGACGGAGCCTACAGGGGATTGGGTGTCGCGTTGGAGCGGCTGAACCTGACGCATCGTTCGGAGAACCTGGCGAGCGCCTTGATCGTCCTCGTGCCGTTGCTGCACGGCCTCCTGAAAGGCGTCGAGCCGACCCGGATCTTTCAGACGCACTCCAGCCACATGCGCCTGCCGGTGGCGACGCCCGCGGACCTGCGAAAGTCCGATAACACGGCGGAGGAAATCCGGCGACTGCGCACGGAATGGTCCGCTGAATCGTTTGAGATCGCCGCATTCCTTGCCGACCACCCGGATGACGAATCCATCAGCCGACGCCTCTCGACCGCCTGCAGCCCGGAGCACGGCCTGCCGTTGCTCCTCGCCCTCGCCTGGAGACACGACTTCGACCTGCGGGCCTCGCTGCTGGCCAATGTGAACATAGGCGGCGACAACGTCCATCGCGGCATGGTCCTGGGACTGCTGTTGGGCGCGATCTGCGAGGAAATTCCCGCCGACCTGCGGAAAGGGCTGGCGGCGGCAGCGGAGCTCGAAAGTGAAATCAACGCGTTCGTGGGGATGGTCCACAAGAACTTGTAGTCGCAACCTTCAGGTTGCGCCGCGAGTCCGAACGGGCGAGAAGCGAGACGCCCCGGCAACCGACTACTCAAACGAACCCGGATCCTCCTGCTTCAACGGAGCGGCGGCGGCCGCGGCGCGGGCCTCGGGGTCGCCTTCCTTGACGCTCTGGATGTAGAGGATCAGGGCGTCGATCTGCGAATCGGTGGCGACGCCGGCGTAGCTGGGCATGGCGTATTCGCCCTTCTGGAA
Source organism: Verrucomicrobiales bacterium (assembly GCA_038126235.1). GTDB lineage: Bacteria > Verrucomicrobiota > Verrucomicrobiia > Limisphaerales > JAYPEY01 > JAYPEY01. The sequence goes on along the minus strand of JAYPFK010000006.1, from coordinate 135,309 downwards.
GCCCTGAACGAGCTTGGCGGTGGGATCGAGGATGGACTCGCGGAGGTAGTCCTTGTCCGCCGCGACGGTCGCCTTCTTCTTGCCGACGAACACGGGCCGGTTGCTGCCGGACAGGCCCATCCAGGTCGGGCCGACCTTGGCGATGTCGTCGCCGTTGACCGAGTGGCAGGCGACGCAGCCGAGCAGTTGGTAGAGCCGGCGCCCCTCGGCGACGGTGACCGGTCCGCTTTCCCGCGCGGCCGCGATGCGGGGGGTGAGATCGACCTCGATCTTCCCGAATCCCTCGGCGATCGGATCGAACTTCGGCAGGGTGTAGGGCGTGGTGTAGGCGTTGTCGCTGAAGCTCGCGCCGGCTGCGGTCTTCAGGGACCAGCCAACGCGCAGCTGCATGACCGGCTTCATGCCGGGGGCGCTGACGAAGACCGAGCGCTTGTCCTTCGAAAGGTAGGCGCTGCTGGGAGTGATCCAGTCTATGCCCGGCTTGTCGTCCGCCTTGAACTGTGCGGAGCCATACTTGTAGGTGCGGACGTAATGCCAGCTGGCGAGGGAGAAGTTGTCGGGGTTGTTCGCGGATTCAGGATTGAGCGGCGCGTCGAAGCGGAGCAGGACGCCCTTGTCCATGGGGGCGATCTCGCGCGGCATCACGGCCGGGGCGCCGGTGTAGCGCACGCGGCCCATGCCGGTGAGTTCGTTCAGAAGGTTGCCCCAGCCGGCGATCTGGAAGCCCGCGATATAGAGTTGGCCATCGGCGGGATTGACCGACCCGTTGAGCGGCGGGAAGAGAAAGTCCCGCGTGACGCTGACCACGGAGGCCTGGGGCTTGCTCGCCCGGTGGTTGAAGACCACCTGGAACAGTTCCGGCCGGTTGAAGCCGATGTGGACCATCGTGTCGTTCAGCGGCCCCATCTTCGCGTCGAAGAGCCAGACCTGCGAGATGGCCGAGGCGTTGACCGAATGCGGGATCCAGGTCAGCGGGTCTGCGATCGGCGCCGGGTATTTCTCCCGTTCCTGCAGGCCGTCGGAAAGAAAGCCGTAATACTGCTTGTCCCGAACGATGTGCAGGGGCGAACTGGGGATGTATTGCCCCTCTTGATCGCCGACGGTGACAAGACCCGTGCGGACGTTGACGCCGGCCGCCGGCTGCCGGAAGCCGTAGCCCAGCACGGTGGAGCGTCGACCGTCGGCCGAGACGCGCAGCACGCTGCCGTTGTGCTTGCCCAGGGTCGTCGCCTGCTGGCCGCCCTTGGCGATGACGAATTCGCCCTTCGGCGCGAGGCGGAGGGTGCTGGGGAATTCCCGCATGTCCGCGGTCTGGGCGAAGGCGTTGGAGAAAAGCTCATGGACGTCGGCCTCGCCGTTGCCGTCGGTGTCGCGCAGCCGCCAGATGCCGTTCTTGTCGAAGACGTAGACCTGGTTGTCGCGGATCGCGGCGGTCATGGGCTCGTGCAGGCCCGAGGCGAAGCGCTTCCAGCGGATCTCCTTCAGGTTGTCGCGCAGTCCGCGGACCAGCCACACGTCGCCGTCGAGCGCGACCACGACGCCCGTGCCGTCCTTGAGGAACTGGATGTCGCCGGGGCGGATGTTGCGCCGCCAGGGATTGGCGTTGGGCAGTTCGATGTTGTCCACCACGTAGGCCGCCTTCTTCGCGGAGATCTGCGCGCGGGTGACGACCTCCTTCGCCCAGCGGACGGGCGGCAGCTTGGCGGGAATTGCGGCGGGCGGCGCGCCGGCGGCCGGTCCGGATTCAGTGAAGGTGAGGCTGAAGCGGATGGCCTTTTTCCTCGCCGGAACGCGCGCCGTCCAGAGCCCGTCGTCCTGCCGGAGGTCGATCCGGGGCGGCCCCGCCTCCTGTCCCAGGGCGAGATCGCCGCCGGTTCGACGGCCGACAACCAGCGTCAGCGGCTGCCCCGCCGGGCCGACTTCCAACGTGCGCCGGATCACGGCCGCTCCGTTCTCGATCTCCGCGGTTGACCATTCACGCACTTGGGCGTCGCCGAAGCGGTATTCCAGGACCGCGCCCCGGCTCGTCAGGCGGACGGCCTCGAAGCGGCCGGCCTTCTCATCGATGGGTCCGCGTCCGATTTCCTCGGGGCTGGGCGCCGGTTCACGCGGATCTTCCAGCAACACGCTGCCGCTCTGCCAGCCGGGGTAAATGCCGTTTCCGAACCACACCCGGCCGTCCGGTCTGGGGAGGGGGGACTGCCCGCCGCGCGTCTTGGTTCCTCCGGGAAGGTTGGACTTGGGAGCCAGCGCGTCGGGGGTCACGCCAGGGCCGCGCCAAAGGGCGGACATGCGCAACAGGTCGGTGTCGAAGCAGGCCCAGCAGTCGTGGCCCAGATTCAGGACCAGACCGCGGATGGCGAGGTTGTCAGCCGGGAGGTTTTTGTGGGCCTTGCGCGCGTCGATGATGGAGGAGAAAAACGGGAAATCCGGCTCGATCCAGTCCGCCCATTGCGGGGCGGGCGGCGGCGCTTTCTTGGCGGCCGGGGCGGCGGGAGAAACGGCGGCGCTCAACAGGAGGATGCCGAGTGTGGTTGGAAGAACGAAGGTGGATTTCATGGCGGTCCGAGGGACGATTGAAGGGCGCAGCTTGGCAGAAACGACGCGGTGAAAAAACGATTTATTCGGCGGGCGGGGCGCGGAATTCATTCCGCTTCAACCTCAAGAATGCCCCGGCTTCAGGAGCCGTCGCCAACCCGGCTTTTCCGGAGGTCGAATTGGACGCAGTCTTCCGTCCCGCTCAAGCTTCATCTTGTTGCGCCGGCCGGAATCACGTCCAGTCCGCCATTCGCCGCGATGGTTTCATCAGCGGCGGCCAGGCGCCTGCGAAAGCGAAGATGGCGGAGGCGTGACCACTCGACCAGCGGCGCCCAGGCCTTGCGGACAAGCCCGCGTCGGATCAGGAAATGCCAGTAGCGGTTGGAGCGTTTGTAGAGCGCGGTCATCGCCAGGTAGGGCGGGACCGCGCTGAGATTCCCCGGACGTCTGGCCCAGATGGATCTCCAGGAAAAGAGCCGCCGATAGAGCCAGTCGTAGCCCAACTCGAGTTCCTCCGGCGTCATGTGTTTCGGTCGGAACACCGCGTGAGAGGTGTCATACTTTGACCAGTCCCGGTGGAGGATCCTGCCTTCGCGTTCCATCCGGGCGAACAGCGGCGTTCCCGGATAGGGCGTCAGGATGTGAAAGGTCGCGCATTCCAGACGGTTCTCCTCGACCCATTCGGCCAGTCGGACGAAGGAGTCGGCGTCGTCCTCGTCAAAGCCGACGACAAAACTGCCGTTCACCTGAATGCCGTAGTCGTGCAGGATTCGCACGCGGCGCGCGTAGTCGTGGGTTCGGGGCGTCTTCTTTCGGGCGGCGGCGAGATTGCCGTCGGCAAGCGACTCGAATCCGATGAACACGCCGGTGCAACCCGCCAACGTCATTTCCCGGATCAGCATGGGATCGTCCGTGACATCGATCGAAACCGCCGCGCTCCGGATGATGTTCAGCGGTCGCAATTCGCGACAAAGCGTTCGGAGGTAGTCGCGGCGCGATCCGAGGTTGTTGTCGATGAACACGGCGTAGGGCTGCCCTTCGGCGCGGATCTGCCGAGCAACGTCGCGCGGATCCCGGACGCGGTAAGGCATGCGTGTTCCTTCGGTGGACAGGTAGCAGAAACCGCAGCGATTGTGGCAGCCGCGGGTGGCGATCACGCTGGCGGTTGTGAGGAAACTGTCGCGCGGAAGCAGTTCGCGGCGTGCGGGCGGATCGAGGTCGTAGGCGCGCTCGTATTGGGCCTCGTAGCGGGGTCTCAGGGCATGCGCGCGGATGTCGCGCAGGATGCTCGGCCAGATCTGGACGCCATCGCCGATTGCAGTGGCGTCCGCGTGGAAGGCGACCTCGTCCGGACAGGATTGGGTGTGGAGTCCGCCCAGCACCACGATCGATCCACGGGCGCGAAACCAGCCCGCCAGTTCATAGGCGCGTTGGGCGAAGGTGAGATGCACGGTGATTCCGACCACTTCCGGCGGTTCCAAGAGCTCCAAGGGCTGTAGGAGGTTCTCGTCGTGGATGCGGACTTCCCAGCCCTCCGGCGTGGCGGCGGCGACACTGGTCAAAGCCAGCGACGGCGTGAGGACGTGCTTGCCGTAGCTGGCGTGGGGGTCTTTCGGGTAGAACGGGTTCAGGAGCAGGACCTTGCCCCGCGCCGGAGGGAGTCCGGATTGAAGTTCCGGAAGCTTCGGCGGGAACTGCATTCCAACGGGCCGCCACCGGCTCTTCCGTGGTTGGCGGAAGGGATCGTCACGGAGTTTTCGCCTCGCGGCGACAGGTTTGTTTTTTTGTTTACTTTGCATTACAAAGTAATAGGTTTTGTGTTTTCTGACATTGATCTGTATGAGGTTTAACTCCGAAAGCAGGCCGGCGAAACAACATATACTTTGCAATGCAAAGTATATGTTTGTCAAAGGAATACTCAACCTGAACCTGAAAGGCGTTCGGCTGAGAGCGGCTCGGGCCCGGGTTCCCCCGGCCCGCGGGATCTCGAGAACAAAAGGATCGCGAATCCGCGGTCGTGGCTTACCGTCTGGAGATCATGAATCGCATTTTCCGCCTGACTGTCGCGGCTATTGCTTTGAACCTTGCATCAGCCGCTTCCTTTGGGGGGCAGGGCTGGATCCGGCCCAGCCCGGACGGGTCGCATTTCGTTGTCGGAGATGCCGGGGGCCGCTTTGTTGCCTGGGGCGTCAACTACGACCACGACGACGAAGGCCGGTTGCTGGAGGATTATTGGGACAAGGAGTGGGCGACGGCGGAGGAAGACTTCCGTGAGATCCGGGATCTGGGCGCCAATACCGTGCGCGTCCACCTACAGGTGGCGAAGTTCCTGGATTCCGCGGATCGACCGAACGCGGCGAACCTGGCGCGGTTGGCGAAACTCGTGAAACTCGCCGAGCGGCTGCGGCTGCATCTCGATCTCACCGGACTCGGATGCTACCACAAGCAGGATGTGCCCGCCTGGTACGACGCGCTCGATGAGGCGGCGCGGTGGGAGGCGCAGGCGGTGTTCTGGCGGGCCGTGGCGGAGACCTGTGCCAACAGCCCGGCCATCTTCTGCTACGACCTGATGAACGAGCCGATCCTGCCGGGGAAGAAGCGGGAGACGGACTGGCTGGCCGGCGCGTTCGGAGACAAATATTTCGTGCAGCGGATCTCGCTCGACCTTGCCGGACGGACGCGCGAGGAGGTCGCCAAGGCCTGGGTGAAGAAACTGTCCGACGCCATCCGCGAGGTGGATCCGCGCCACATGATCACCGTCGGCGTGATTCCCTGGGCGCACGTCTGGAAGAACGCCAAGCCCCTCTTCCATTCGAAGGAGGTTGGCGAGCCGCTGGATTTTGTCGCGGTTCACTTTTATCCCAAGAAGGACGACGTTGCCGGCTCGCTGGAGGCCTTGAAGGTTTACGAGGTCGGCAAGCCGCTGGTCGTCGAGGAGATGTTCCCGTTGAAATGCTCGCTGGAGGAAGTGGAGGAATTCGTCAACGGCTCGCGGGCATTCACTGACGGCTGGATCAGCTTCTACTGGGGCGCGACGATCGGGGAATGTGAGAAGAAGGGCGACTTCAAGGGCGCGTTGGTCGCGCAGTGGCTCCGCTGGTTCAAGGCAAACGCTCCGAAAGACGAACGCTAAACCGATCCCGCCATGAAACACCACACGCAACTCCTCCTGGCCGGCATGGCATTCGCCTCTCTGATTTCATTCGCCCCGGCGCAGCCAACCGGGCGCGCGCCCGAAGGCGTTAAGGCCTACCGCGATCTGGTCTACGTCCCTGACGGTCATGAGCGGCACAAGCTCGACATCTTCGTTCCGGCGGACGCCCGAAAACCGCTGCCGCTGATCGTCTGGGTGCATGGCGGCGGTTGGCAGAACGGCGGCAAGGATGGCTGCCCGCCCCTGCGCAAGGGCTACGTTCAACGAGGTTACGCCGTCGCCTCGATCAACTACCGGCTCAGCGGTCACGCGACCTTTCCGGCCCAGATCCAGGACTGCAAGGCCGCCCTCCGCTGGCTGCGCGCGCATGCCGACAAGTATCATATCGACCCCGAACGAATCGGCGTCTGGGGCAGTTCCGCCGGCGGACATCTCGTCGCGCTGCTCGGGACCAGCGGCGATGTGAAGGAGTTCGATGTCGGCGAAAACCTCGACCAGTCCAGCCGAGTGCAGGCGGTCTGCGATTACTACGGGCCGACCGATTTCAAGGTGTTCGTCACCACGCCCCGCTACGAAAGCCACGCGGGCGACGCCTCGCCCGAGGCGAAGCTGATCGGCGGCGCGGTCCTGGAGAACGAGGAGAAGGCTGCGCAGGTGAACCCCATCCGCTATGTGACCAAGGACGATCCGCCCTTCCTGATCGTTCACGGCGACGAGGACCGCACGGTCCCGCACAACCAGAGCAGCCTGCTTTTCGACGCGTTGAAGAAGGCGGGGCGGGATGTGCGTTTTCACACCATCCATCGCGCGGGCCATGGACGCCCCGGATTTGGCGCGCCGGAGATTGAGGACATGGCGCGGAAGTTCTTCGACACGAAATTGAGGGCGAAATCCGCCGACCCTCCCAAGGCGCTGAAAACGGAAAGCTCGGTGTCCGACGCGGACAAGGCCGCCGCCGCAAAGAGCGCCCCGAACCGCAACCGTCGACGCGTCACCTTCGATCAGGTCCTTTCCCGCAACGACAAGAACAAGGACGGCAGTCTTTCCCGCGACGAGTTCCCCGGCGGTCCGGCGCTGTTCGAGCGGATGGACCGGAACCGCGACGGGCGCGTGACGCGTGACGAGCATGAAAAGCTGTTCGGGCCGGACCCGAAACGCTGACAATCCTGAGCGGGCGGCGCGGAAGGCGGACGTCAAACGGGTTGTCCCGGTCGCCGGCTTTTGGCACGTTCCCCTCTCGGTTCACCCAGCTTTGATCATGAACAAGTTGACCCGCAGATCATTTCTCCGGGGCGCGGCCGGCGGCGCGCTGGCCCTGCCGTGGCTGGAGAGCCTGTCCCTCGGCGCTCCCGCCGCGAAACCCGCACAACGCCTCGCCTTCTACTACGTCCCGATCGGCGTGGTGCGCCGCGACTTTTTCCCGGGCGAAGAGGGCAATGTTGTCAAGAAATACGAGGGCACGGAAACCGAGCGCTACGCCTATCCGGAGAGAAATCCGGGCTTTCATCCGCTGCAATTCACCAGGACGCTCAAGCCGCTGGAGCAACTGAAGGACAAGGTCACCCTGATCACCGGGCTCGACCGCACCTTTCAACAGGGCACGGACGTGCATGCCCAGTGCGCCTCCTGCTACCTCAGCAGCGCTCCCCCCTTTGGCGTCAAGACATCGGCCTGGCCGCTGGACCGCACGCTGGATCACCTCGTCGCCGACCAAATCGGCGACGTCACCCCGTTCCGCACGCTGGAACTGAGCTGCAACAGCCACAAGGACAACCTCGAGTCCATCTACTTCGACAACATCTCCTGGTACGGCACGGGGCAGGTCGCGCCCTCGATCCGCGACCCACGCAAGGTCTATCGCCGCCTGTTTGAAACCAGCGAGATCCAGGACTTCCGCGACATCACGGACCTCGTCCTCGACGACGCCCGTTCGCTCAAGCGCGAACTCGGCCGCGCGGACCAGGACAAGTTCGCCGAGTATTTCGATTCCATCCGCACGATCGAGGAGCAGATGGACAAGCTGGAGAAGCGCAAGGCGGAGTTGGACGCCGCGCCGCTGGCGGAACCGACGGCGGCCCATCTGCCCCGCGGCGAATATATCCGCCTCATGGGCGACCTGATGGTGGCGGCGTTTCAGACCGGTCTCACAAACGTCGCGACCCTGATGGTTGGGCCCGAGCGCTGGAACACCCCTTTCACCTTCGAAGGCGTCTTCAATGAGCCCCGCAGCCACCACAAGATGTCGCACAATCAGAAGCAGTTCATCGACGACATCGCGAAGATCGACGAGTTCTACATGCGGCAGTGGTTCTACCTGCTCGAGAAGATGGACTCGGTCCGCGAGGCCGACGGCTCCACGCTGCTGGACAACACCCTCTTCACCTACGGCTCCGGCCTCGGCGACGGCGCGACGCACCAGTATGAGAAGCTGCCGATCATCGTCGCCGGCTCCGGCGGCGGCCGCCTGAAGACAGGTCGGCACCTCCAATGCCCCAACGGCACGCCCTTGGCCAACCTCTGGCTCACCCAGGCCCGCGCCCTCGGCGTGAAGCTCGACCGCTTCGCCGACAGCGACGGCGAGATCTCGCGTTTGGTCGCCTAGCGGAGTTCCTGAGATGCGGCGCGTCTGCGACCGCCGCGCCTCAAAACGGATCATCCCAAAACTAGGCCCAATTTTCTGGTTCACGCCGCCCGCTGCGCTGTTATGTTCCCGCTTGTCTTGTTGCCCGGATGAAAACCATGAAAGCCAGATGGACGCTTGTTTGCGCGATGGCTGTCGCGCCGTTGGCGATGGCTGAAACCACGGCGCCGGATCCCGACGCCGGCCGGCACTGGGCGTTTCAGCCTGTCCGCGAGGTCTCCCTGCCCGCGGCCGCCGACGCCCTCTCTGCGCATCCCATCGACCGCTTCATCCGGGCGCGCCAGCGGGAAGCCGGCCTGGTTCCCGTGGCCGCCGCCGATCGTCGCGCCCTGATCCGCCGCGCGAGCTTCGATCTGACCGGATTGCCGCCGACGCCGGAGCAGGTTCGTCGCTTTGAAGCCGACACCCGCCCCAACGCCTTCGCGGAGTTGATCGACGAACTTCTCGCCTCCCCGCGATACGGCGAACGCTGGGGCCGGCATTGGCTCGACCTCGCCCGCTACGCTGACACTGCGGGCGAGAATTCCGACTACCCGATCCCGCAGGCGCATCTCTACCGCGATTACGTCATCGATTCCTTCAACGCGGACAAGCCCTACGATGTCTTCCTGCGAGAGCAGATCGCCGGGGACATCATCGCCCGCGCCGGCGCGCCGGAGAACTACGCGGAGCGCGTCATCGCCACCGGCTTTCTCGCGCAGGCCAAGCGCTTCGGCACCCGCGATCTCGAGGACATGCACCTGATCATCGAGGACACGCTCGACACCATCGGCAAGGTGACCATGGGCCTCGTCATGCGCTGCGCCCGCTGCCACGACCACAAGTACGATCCGACAACGATGAAGGACTACTACGCGCTCTACGGATTCTTCCAGAGCGCCGGCTACCCTTACCCGGGCGGCGAGTCGGATCGCGTGCAAAAGTACTTTGCGCCGTTGGAGCATCCCGATGTGCTGGCACGCCGGGACAAGGAGTACTTTTCCGGGAAACAGCCGGAGATCGACCGCCTCAAGGCGGAGTTGAAGGCCGCGAAGCCCAAGGGCGACAAGGCGGTGAAGGCCGTGCAGGCGAAGCTCGACGCCATCAACGCCGGCTCGCCCGGCAGGCGCGTCCCGGTGGCCTACGCCATGCACGAGGGCAAGGCGGCCGACGCGTACATCCAGAAGCTCGGCAATCCCCGCAGCAAGGGCGACCTCGTCCATCGCGGCGTTCCGTCCTTTCTCGACGCCGACGCTCATCTGGACATCCCTGAAGGCGCGAGCGGCCGATTGCAGTTCGCCGAGTGGTTGACGCATCCGGAGAATCCCCTGACCGCGCGGGTGATGGTCAACCGCATCTGGCAACATCACTTTGGCAAACCCATCGTCGCCACGCCCTCGGACTTCGGCATCCAGGGCGCGAAGCCGACGCACCCGGAACTGCTCGACTGGCTGGCGAAGCGGTTCATTGAAAGCGGCTGGTCGGTCAAGGCCATGCATCGGCTGATCTTGTCGTCGAAGACATGGCAGATCGCCAGCGCGCACGACGCGACCAACGAGGCGAAGGACTCCGCCAACGCGCACTACTGGAAATTCGACCGTCGCCGCCTGGACGCCGAGTTGATCCGCGATTCGATGCTGCTGCTCGGCGGCAACCTGGATCTCAGCCGCCCGGGCCCGCATCCCTTTCCTCCGGCGGACAAGTGGCGCTTCTCCGCGCACCGACAGTTCAAGGCCGTCTATCCCTCGAATCATCGCAGCGTCTACCTGATGGTGCAGCGGTTGCATCCGCATCCGTTCATCTCCGTGTTCAACGGGCCGGACACCAGCGCCACCACTGCCATGCGGGACCAGTCCACCGTGCCGCAGCAGGCTTTGTTCATGTCGAACAGCAAACAGGTGGAGCAACAGGCCGAGGGTTTTGCGAAGGAACTGGCTGCCGCGGAACCCGACACCTTGAAGCGTCTGCGGTTGGCCTACTGGCGCGCCTTTTCCCGCGAACCGAATGAACGGGAACTGGAACGCGCCCTGGAGTTTCTTGCCCGTTACGCCGAGCTCGCCGCCGCCGAGAATGTCCCGGAAGCCCAACGCGAACCCCAGGCCTGGGCCGCCCTCGCCCGGACCATGCTGACGTCGAACGAGTTTGTGTTCGTGGATTGACCGGTATGAGCGCTTCCTTCCCATCCTCCCGCCGTCAGTTCCTCGCGCGTTCCGCCGCCGGTCTCGGACTTGGCGCCGCCGCCCTGCGTTCGCAACTCACGCTGGCTGCCGCGCTGAACGACGGCCATCCGCTGGCGCCCAAGCCCACGCATTTCCCGCCCAAGGCGAAGAACCTCATCGTGTTCTTCATGACGGGCGGCATGTCGCACGTGGACACCTTCGACCACAAGCCGAAGCTGAACACCGACGCCGGCAAGAAATACGGCTCCTCCAAGATCAAGGCCTCGCAGTTTGAGTTCAAACGTTACGGGCAGTCGGGCCGCATGGTCAGTGAACTGTTCGCGAATGTCGGGGACGTGATCGATGAGTTCTGCCTCATCCATTCGAGCTTCAACGAATCGGGCGGTCATTCCGCGGCGACCTTGGGGATGCACACCGGCTCCATCACGATTCCGCTGCCCAGCCTCGGCTCTTGGGTCAGTCAGGGGCTCGGGACTTTCAACACGAACCTCCCTTCCTTCGTCGTGTTCGCCGCCAAGGAACCCTACAACGCCTACCAGTGCTGGGATTCAAATTTCCTGCCCGGCTACCACACCGGCGTGCGCGTCATCCCGGGGCCGGATCCGATCCCGAATCTCAACAGCCCCGTCGCGTCCGTCAGTCGGCGCGACCTGGAGCGCCTGATGCTTCGCGACCTCAACGAGGAACACCTGAAGGCGCATCCCAGCGACGTCCAGCTCCGCACTCGGATCACCAACTTCAACACCGCCTACGGCCTCATGCGCGAGGCTCCCGAGGCCTTTGACATCTCCGGCGAATCCGACGCCGCGCTCAAGCTCTACGGCGTGGACCGCGATGATCGGAAATCCTTCGGCTGGCAGTGCATGGCCGCCCGGCGGTTGATCGAGCGCGGCGTGCGGGTTGTGGAACTGTTCGACGTCGGCTCCAACAGCAACTGGGACGCCCACGGCGACATTGAGACCCATCGCGGTCTGGCGCGGAAAATTGACCAACCCATCGCCGCGTTGGTGAAGGACCTCAAGCAGCGCGGCATGCTGGAGGACACCCTGATCGTCGGCTGCAGTGAATTCGGCCGCACGCCGTGGGAGGACAAGAACCCCAAGGGACGCGGCCATCACGCGGCTGTTTTCACCACCTTCCTCGCGGGCGGCGGCGCCACGCGCGGCCTCTCCTACGGAGCCAGCGACGAATATGGCGCCCGCATTGCGGAGAATCCGGTTCACGTGAATGACTTCCACGCGACCATCCTTCACCTCCTCGGCCTCGATCACCTCGCCCTGACCTACCGTTATTCCGGTCGCGACTTCCGCCTCACCAACCTCGGCGGCAACGTGATCAAGGAGATCACAGGGTAGGTTTCAGTCGAACTTCAACAGGCTCTGCCCCTTCGCCGGCATCTGATCCAAGGCCCTCTGCAGTTTCTTGCGAATGCGCTCGGACTTCGCGCCGGTGACCGGGTTCTTTTCAAAGATGTCGTTGCGGACGTCAAAGAGTTGGCCGTCGCCGTAGAGTTTCCAGCGGGCGTCCCGGACGAAACGCAGCGGTTCGCCCTTTTCCGGACGCGGCCAGTAGTAGACGAAGATCGTCTCGCGCGGGACGCCCTTCTTTCCGTGAAGCTGTGACAGGAAGCTCACGCCGTCCGTGGGAGACAACGGCGGCGCGCCAGTCGCTTCCGCGAGGGTCGGGACGAAATCCGTGAATTCCACCAGGGTCTTCGACACCGCGCCCGCAGGAACGGTTCCCGGTTGATAGCCGAACAACGCCACGTGAGTCCCGGCGTCGGTGGGCTTGCCCTTGCCGCCCACGATTTCCCGGTCGCCCATGCGGGAGGTGATCGCCTTGTTCGTGCCGTTGTCGCCGGTCACTAGGATCAGCGTCTTCTCCGCGATGCCCAACTCCTTCGTCTTGTCGACAATGCGGCCGATCAGCTTGTCCATGTAGGCGACCATGTCCGCGAAGTTCTGCTGCTTGTTCCGGCTCTTGCGGTCGGCGCTGTCGGGGGTGGGGACGAAGGGGTTGTGGACGAGGACCATCGGATAATAGAGGAAAAAAGGCTGATCCCGGTATTCCGCCATCCGGTCGAGCAGGAAGTCGCAGTAAACGTCCGGGCCGAAGACCTCGGCGGGGAATTGCCTTGCCTTGCCGTCGATGGTCACCAGCGGTCCCCAGTAGCGCTCGCCCAGCTTGTCCACCTGCCAGAGGCAATGGCGTTCAAAGCCCATTTCATCAGGCTTTGAACCCGCGCCGCGGAAGGGTTCCTTGTAATGCTCTGAACCGAGCAACTGCCACTTCCCGGCGATGGCGGTTCGGTAGCCCGCCTCGCGCATCATGTGCCCGAAGGTGCGCGAGTCTCTCCTCAGCACGGAGAAGGCGGCGTAGTTCCGGACGTTGCTGAGCCCCGTCATAATCTTCACCCGCGTGGGCGTGCAGAGCGGTTGTGCGTAGGCGTGGTCGAAGCGCATGCCGTTCTTTGCCAACCGGTCGAGAACGGGCGTCTTGTAGGAGGTCCCGCCGTAGGCGCCATAGCACTCGTAGCCGATGTCGTCGGCCATGATCAGGATCACGTTGGTCTTCTCCTTGGCCGCGTGGACGGACAGGACAAACATGAACAGCAGGACGGGCAGGGTGAAGGTTCTCGGACGATGCGCTTTCATGGCGTGAAGCTAGCCGAAATCCCGCGCCGCGTGCGAACTGAAACGCACGCGTCTGCCTCTTTGGTGGGGCGAATTCTCCGAATGATCCGACGTGGGCATGACGCTGCGCGGCTCACTGGGGACAGTTCGCCTCACCTTCGAGAATTCCAACGGAAATGATCCTTGGCCGAAGGCGCGTGGTTGTCGACAATTCCTCCGATGCTTCGTTACTTCCATGTCTTCACGCGTTGTCTCGCGGTCTTGGTCTCGCTGGCCGCCTTCGCGCAGCCCGCCGCCGCCCAACCGAACATCCTGCTGATCCTTGCGGACGATCTCGGTTTCCAGGATCTTGGTTTCCAGAACTCGCCCGACATCAAGTCGCCCAATCTTGACCGCCTCGCGGCCGGTGCCATCCGCTTCACGGACGGACACACCTCGGCCTCCGTGTGCAGTCCCTCGCGGGCGGGCCTGATGACAGGGCGCTACCAGCAGCGTTTTGGTCACGAGTCCAACACCCCGCCCACGCCGCACGGCATGGATCTGGGCGAGGTCACCCTCGGCCAGAAATTAAGGCAGGCCGGCTATCGCACCGGCATTGTCGGCAAGTGGCACCTCGGCAATCTCGACACGCACTACCCCACGGCCCGCGGCTTTGACTACTTCTACGGCCTGCGCGAGGGCAGTCGCGCCTACTTCCACGACGCCAAGCGCGACGACAAACCGGGCAGCCACCGGGCCATCGAGGAGAACGGCAAGCCGGTGAAATTCGACGGCTACCTGACTGACGCGCTGGGGGGCAAGGCCGTGGATTTCATCAACCGCGAGCCGGACAGGCCCTTTTTCCTCTACCTTTCCTTCACCGCGCCGCACGGTCCGATGCACGCCACGGAGGAGGACAAGGCCCGCTTCGCGCACATTGAGGACAAGAAGCGCCGCACCTACGCCGCCATGGTCTGGGCCCTGGACCGGGCGATCGGTCGCGTCCTTGGCGCGTTGGAGGCCCGCGGCATCCAGGACGACACGCTGATCTGGTTTCTCAGCGACAACGGCGGCGCGACCAACAACGGTTCCAGCAATCTTCCGCTTGCCGGCCACAAGGGCATCAAGTTCGAGGGAGGCATCCGGGTGCCGTTCCTGCTGCATTGGAAAAAGAGATTCCCCAAGGGCCGTGAATTCAGGCCCATGGTCAGCGCGCTGGACATCTTTCCCACCTGCGTCGCCGCCGCAGGCGGCGATCTCGCCAACAAACATCCCCTCGACGGCGTGAACCTCCTGCCCCACCTGACCGGCGCGACGGATTCCCCCCCGCATGAGAAGTTATACTGGCACAAGCTCTGGTTCTCCGCGATGCGCGAAGGTCCCTGGAAACTCATCTATGTGCAGGACTACGGGTATGCCCTCTACAACCTGGACAAGGACCTGGGCGAGCGGCGGAATCTCGTCAACGAGGAGTCCCTGCGTCAACGCGTCTCCGCCATGACGGCCGACCTCAACCTTTGGAAGGCGCAGATGCCCGAGCCCCGGTGGCGGGAGGCCATCCGGTGGTTCAAGGTCCACTCCGAAAACCACGCCCGGATCATCGAGGGACGGGACGGGCGGTGAACAGTGAACAGGGATTCGCGTGACTCGCAGAGGTTGTCTCAAAAGTCTTCCCGATGGGTAGCAGACGAGGTGACGAGGCTCATTTCAGAAGGAATCCAGGGATCAGAGCCTTCTCACGTCGGCTGCTACAGGGTTCTGAGACAGTCTCTGCAATGAAACCCTCCTGACGCAAAGGTTGCTGCGCCGGTGGGGCGAATTGTCCTCAATGAGCCAACGTGAGCATGCCTCCGAGCGGCTCACTGAAGACAGTTCGCCCCACCATTGATGCAAACTTGGCGGCTCATGCGGAGGAACGGTCAAGGCAGCGCTGGACGGCATCCGCCGCGGGGAAAAGGCGGGAAGTTCGAGCCGCTGTGGCCGATTCCGGCCCGCCTCAGGCGTCGTCCAGGGACTGGGCCTTGGGTTTGGCCTCGTAGACAAGCTCCTCCTTGGGCTTGAGCGGAATGACCTCGCCGATGATCTCCATCTCAAGCTTCTCGCGGTCCTTCCAGTTCTCCTTCCAAGGGACCTCGTAGATCGGGACCGGGCGGTCGATGCCCTTCACCATGACGGGCTTCAGAGGGTCGAAGGATTCCGCGACCTCCGGCGCGTAACCCTTGATCTCGTTGAAGGTGTTCTCGCCGATGATGATGCGGCCGCGTCCGGAAACGGCCTCCAGGCGGCTGGCGAGGTTCACTTCGCGGCCGAACACGGTGTAGTTCAGGATGTGCTGTTCCGAGCCCATCAGGCCCACGATGCAGACGCCGGTGTTGATCCCGGAGCCGAGGGCCAGCAGGCGCAGCATGTCCAGCGGCTCCTCGCCGCGCTTCGCGCGCTCCTCGTTCTCCTTCTCCCGGCGACGGTTCTCAGCCATGCGCTCCAGATTGAGTTTGTACATGGCGCGCTGGCCGTCCACGGCGGCCTTCACGCAGCTCATGGCATGGTATTCGTTTTCGGTCGGAGCGCCCCAGAAGGCCATCACGCAGTCGCCCATGTACTTGTCGAGCGTGCCGTTGTGCTTCTTGACCATGTTGGAGATCGCGCCGAGGTAGATGTTCACGTTGGCGAGGGACTCCTGCGCCATCTTGTCGGAAAAGTCCTCCACGCGTTCGGTCTCGCCCTCGTGCTCCTCACGAAAGGCCTCGGCCCGTTTGTGATACTCGTCGGTCATGGAGGTGAAGCCGCGGACATCGGAGAACATCACGGTGATGTTCTTGCGCTGGCCGCCGAAGTTGAGCTGCTCGGAGGACAGCAGTTCCTGCACGACGTTGGGCGAGACGAGCTTGGCGAAGACGCCTTTCACCCGGCGCTTCTCCTTCTGCTCGAAGATCACCTGGTAGCAGACGAGGGAGATGTGCGGCAGCAACAGTCCGCCGATCTCCGGCAGGATGATCGGCATCCAGTAGCGGGAGTTCAGGAACACCTGGACCGCCGTGAAGAGATAGACGCCGCCGACGCCTGCAAGGGCCAGGGAGGACCAGGGAGGAGCCAGTCCGCGGGTCAGCAGCGCGGCCGCGATCCCGAGCAGCACGATCAACGCAAGGTCCGTCTTCAACGACGAGCGCCGGATGAACTCGCCCATCATCATGGCGTTCGCGATGTTCCAGTGCTTGCTGACGAGGAAGGTCTCTTCCGCCACCGGCGTGGCGCCAATGTCCGAGACGTTGTTGCCGGAGGCGTTGGAGCCGATGAAGACCAGCTTGTCCTTGAAGGGGGTGTCGGTCGGGATGCTCTTTCCCTCTGCCCGGAGTTTGTCGAGATACCCCCTGTATTCCTCCGTGCCGAGTTCCCGCTGGCTGTCCATATTGAACAGCATGACGGAGTTCAACTGCGTGAGACGCGTGTCGTTCCAGGCCATGGCCCAGTTGATGTAGAAGAAGCCGTCCTGATCGACCGGCATCTCCCGGAGGGTCTCGTCGGCCGCGTTCTTGAACAGGATCCGGTCCGGTTCCACGACCGACTTCTCGAGGTCGATGTCCAGCGCCCGGGCCGCCATGACGATGGCCATGTGCCAGATGCGGCCGACATCGGGGTCGACCTTGTAAGCCGCCGCCCGCCGCAGGATGCCGTCCTGGTCGTTGTCCGCCGTCGCGTGGCCGACCGCGAATGCGTTGGTGCGCAACAGGTCGTTGGGCAGTTCCGCCGTCCAGATGCCATTGACGCCCAGTTCCCCGAAGCACGCCAGCACGACGTTGTTGGCGTTGCTCAATTGTTGGGCGAAGTAGACGTCGGATGGGACGTCGGCGTAGCCGTCGCGCATGTCCTTCTCGGCGAACAGCACGTCGAACGCAACGCCCGTGGTTCCCTGGTTGGCCAGTTCCCGGACGACGTTGCCGTGGATCACCGTCGGCCAGGGCCACTTCTCGCCGAAGGCTTCGTTGAAGGTTTCCAGGCTGACGTTGTCGATGAAGACCGTCGCGAGGTTGGTGGCGGCGGGGGCGTTGGGATCGATGGCCTTGCGGCTGCGCCAGTCGTAGGTGTCGTGCTCCCAGCGTTCAAGCAGCGACATCCCCGGGGAAATGCGCTCCACCGCGGCAAACACGCAGACCACCGCGACCACGACCGCGGGAACGAGAAAAGGGGCGAGTTTGAGCAGCCGCATCTTCACCGGCGCGGATCATAGGAGAATCTCCCGGTAACTCAAGGGCGGTGTGGGCGGGCGCCCAACGCCGGCATTCCCTTCCTTCAAGAATCCGCTGCTCCGACAAGCCTCGCTGGCCAGACGAACCTTACATGTAAATGGAACGTACGTTAGAATTATATGTAAACATCAACAGTCCGTAGTGACCGTTTCACGGGCGTGGGTTCGATGCTCCATTGGGCGACGGGCTACATTCTGAAGCAGGCGACAGGGTGGAACGTCGGCGGCAAGCTGCCGGAGGCGTCAAGTCACGGGTGACGCTCGCTCTGGAGCTCGCCGATTTGCCCATTACTGCTTCTTTCCCCACCCGCCCGGCTGCTTCGGAGCCGACTTCTGGGTGTGGGCATACCACTGCTTCAGCTGCTGAAGCATCTTCGCGGCGCGTTCGGGTTCGCGGCCGGCCAGGTCGGTCTTCTCCGAGGGGTCGAGATCGAGGCGGAACAGCTCCAGTCGCTCGTTCTCAAACGTGCCGGGCCGCGCCTTCGGGTGCTGGACGACCAGCTTCCAGGCGCCGTCGCGCATTGCCTCGGAACGCCGGCCGTTGTTGGACAGCGAGGCCCAGTAGAGCGGTCGCGGCTTCAGCTTTGCGCCTCTCAGGAACACGGGCGAGAAGTCCGCGCCGTCGAGGGGGCGCTTCGGCGGTTCCGCGCCGGCCAACTTCAGCAGGGTCGGCATGACGTCGATGCTGATGAGCGGTTGGTCGGATTCTGAACCTGGCGCAATCCGGCCCGGCCACCAGGCGATGGCAGGGACCTTATGGCCGCCCTCGTAGACCGTGCCCTTGCCGCCGCGCAGATTCGGGCTGCCGCTGGGGAAATCCCCGGCCGGCCCGTTGTCCGAGAAGAGCAGCACGAACGTGTCCTTCTCGATGCCCAGATCGAGCAACGCTTGGCGGAGTGTCCCCACGCCCTCGTCGATCGGCATCGTCATCCCCTTGTATTTTGCGATGCGCTCTTCCTTGGAAACCTCGCGCCACTTCCAGCGGTCCCACTTCTCCGTCGTGCGCCGCACCGGGTCTCCGGGGACCTGCACCGGGTTGTGGATCGCCTCGTGCGCCACATAGAGACAGAAGGGGCGATCTTCCTTGGCGCGGCGTTTCACGAAGTCGAGCATGTGGCGGTTGATCAGGTGGGAGGAGTAACCCTCTTCCCGCGTCTCCCTCCGGCCGTGCCACCAGTCGTGGACGTTGTGATCGCCGACATGGCTGACGTAGTCGATGTTGCCGCTGTGGTAGCCGACAAACTCGTCGAAGCCGTGGTTCTGCGGGTGGTAGTCGTCGGAATTGACCGGATAACCCTGGTGCCATTTGCCGATCATTCCGGTCGCGTAGCCTGCGGCCTTGAGCGATTCGGCGAAGGTCGTCTCCGACAACTGCAGTCCCTTGCGATGCTCGGGATGGTCCGCGTAGGGATGGATCACCGCCTCGATTCCCGCCCGCTGTTGGTAGCGTCCGGTGAGCAGGCCCGCGCGCGTCGGCGAGCACACCGCGCCCGAGGAATGGAAGTCCGTCAGCCGCATGCCTTCCTTCGCCAGCCGGTCGATCTCCGGCGTCTTGAAATACGGGTTTCCGAAGCAGCTCACGCCTTCGTAGCCCATGTCGTCGATCATGATGACGATGAGATTGGGACGGGATGCGGCGGCGGACGAAAGGCAGACAGTGGCGAGGAGTGTCGCGAAGGCGGCGGGGAGGTTGATTCGTTTCATAAGCTGGAGACGGTTCGGAACGGGGACATTCTTTCAGCCGAGGCGGGCAAAGCAAGGCGTGATCGAAGCCCGGGTTCCGTCGCCGCGCAGTCAGGGAAGTGAAGGTAGGGCGAATTGTCCTCAATGCGCCAATGTGGACATGCCCAAGTGCGGCTCATTGAGGACAATCCACCCCGCCTTTTACGGAGGATTTGGCATCCAGAACCACAAGCCTCCAGCAGTTGACACGGGGGCGCGGCGCCCTAGCATGCCACATCTTGAATCCGGGTTCCGCGCGGGCGGGCCCATACGCACATGATTCAACCAACACCCACATCGCCCAACGGGCGAACAGCGGGCCGGTGGAGCGTTCTGCTCTCGCTGGCCGTCGCCCTGTCCGCCGGGCCGGTCATCGCCGCCGCGCCGTTGCATGAACGCATTGACGCCGCGCTTGACGCCGCCCGCGTCGCCCCGAGCCCGGGCTTGGCGGATGACAGCTCGTTCCTTCGCCGCGCATTTCTGGATCTCGCAGGCCGCATTCCCTCGGCCGACGAGGCCCGCGCCTTTTTCGCCGATTCCACCACGGGCAAGCGCGGCCGGCTGATCGATCGCCTGCTCGCCGGCCCGGACCATGCGCGGCACATGGCGATCACGTTCGATGTGACTTGGGTGGAACGGCGGTCCGACCCGCATGTGAAGGCCGATGTGTGGCGCGAGTTCCTGCGGGCCCGCTTCGAGACGAACGCGCCCTACACCGCGCTTGCCCGCGATGTCATCCTATCCGACGGCGCCGATGAGAAAGACAAGGGGGGCGCCAAGTTCCTCCTCGCCCGCGACGCTGAACCAAACGCCCTGACCCGGGACGTCAGCCGCATGTTCCTTGGCAAGGACGTCCAATGCGCCCAATGCCACAATCATCCGCGCATCGACGACTACACGATGCGGGAATACTACGGTGTCAACGCCTTCCTGACCCGCACCCACCTCTTCCGCCCGGACACCAAAAAGCCCGGTGTGGTCGCGGAGAATCCGACCGGCGAAGCGGACTACAAGTCCGTCTTCACCCAGGCCGAGGGCCGTTCCAAGCCGCGTCTTCCGGGGGGGGGCGAGATCGCGGAACCGGTTGTCGCGAAGGGCGGGGAATACAAGGTCAAGCCGGACAAGAAGAACAAGAAGCTGCGTCCGATTCCGACCTACAGCCGGCGCGCCGCGCTCGCGGAGTTGTTCGCAAAGGGCGACAACCTCCAGTTCCGCCGCAATATCGTCAACCGCCTCTGGGCGCACATGATGGGCTGCGGCATCGTTGAACCGGTCGATTTTCATCACTCCGACAACCCGCCGACGCACCCCGAACTGCTGGACCTGCTCGCGAATGAATTCGCCGCGATGCAGTTCGACATGCGGGCCTTCCTGAGGGAACTGGCCCTGACCCGGGCGTATCAGCGCGGTTTCGACCTGCCCAATTCGCTCGCGCCGACGGTCATCGGGCTCGAGAAGCGCCTGACATCGCTCGATGCCGACTATGAGCAGCTGTCGGATGAAGCCTCCAAGGCGATTGTGGCCTTTGACCGATTCAAGGCGGCCGAGGAAGAGAAACAAACTGCGCTCGCCAAGGTCATCGGCGGCCGCCCGAAATTGGAGAAGCAAGTCGCCGAAACGGACAAGGCCCGCGCAGCCGCGAAGACGACCGCGGACGCCGCGGCCAAGCCGTGGAACGAGAACAACACGAGGCTCCAGACACTCGCGGAGGCGGCGGCCAAGGCGAAGCAGGCGGCTGAAAATCTGAAGGACGACAAGGAACTGGCCCAGGCGGCGGCTGTGTTCGAGGACCGGCGCGTGAAGCTGGCCGCGGAAGTCGCGAAGCTGAAGGCTGGCTTCGACGCCAAGGCCGCGCTCCTCAAGACGGCGGAGCAGAAGGCGAGCGCCGCGAAGTTAGCGCTCGATTCGGCGAACGCCCGGGCGGCGAAGCTCGCGGCGGAGTTGAAGGGCATGGACTCCCTCCGGCTTGCCGAGGACAACCGCCGGGTGAAAGCCAAACTCGCCGCCAACTTCGTCATGCAGCGACGTGACACCGTTCGCGAGTTGGTCGCGGTGGCTCGGCTGGAATCCGTGGACGCCGATGCCCGCGCGAAGGTCAGGGAGCTGGAGGTCGCCGCGCGGACGAACAAGAAGACCGTCGATGAATTGGCGGCGAGGCAGCGTGAGTTGAGCGCAGGGCTGCCGGTCGCCCAGGGCGAACTGAATCTTGTCCTGACCGAGCGCGCTGCAATTGCCGACGCGCTGCAACTCGCCGAGGCAGACATCGCGCAGATTGCCGCCGACCTTGGTTCCGCCAACGTCGGCGAACCGTCGAAGGACGGAGACCGCGCCGAGGCGCTGCTGACCTGGAAACGCGCGCGCGAAGGCGAACTGGCCGGACTGCGCGGCAGGACCGATTCAACCCGCGCCGCCTTTCTGCAAACCGTCCGGGAGCTGGTGAACCTGAAAGCCGCGATCGTCGACAACGATGCCAGGCTGATCGAAGCCCGCGCCCGCGGCCCGAAGCTGGCTGAGAATCTCACCGCCGCGTCGAAGACGGCCGCCGCCAGCGCAGAGAAGCTGGATCTGGCCCGCATCGCCTTGGGCGATACCCTGGGAGCCCGCTTCGACGTGGGCGGCCTGACACCGCTGACACCGGAGCAGCTTTGCTGGAGCATGCTTGAGGCGACCGGCGAAACGGCGAAGCAGGCCAAGGCAGCCGAAGCGGAATTCGCCAAGAAGAACCCCCTGAAGAAGGGCGCGAAGTCCACGCCGGCCCGCGAAGCGGAGCGCGCGAAGTTCGTCGAGCAATACGTCTACGGGAAACTCAAGGGGCAGGAGGCCAATTTTGTTTCCCTGTTCGGCAGCGCCGCGGGGTCGCCGCAGAACGCCTTCTTCGCCACGCCGGACCAGGCGTTGTTCTTCGCCAACGGCGGCAATGTCCGGGGTTGGCTGAATCCCTCCGGCGGCAACCTGACCGACCGGCTGAGCCGGCTGGAGGATCCGGGAGCCTTTGCCGAGGAGCTCTACCTCAGCGCCCTGACGCGGCGGCCGACGCCGGCCGAAATTGCCGACCTGAAGGCGGAACTGGCCGCGCGGAGCGGGGATCGCAAGGCGGTCGCGCAGGAGCTGGCTTGGGCCCTGCTGACCTCGCTTGAATTTCGTTTCCGGCATTGATGAAGACCGAACCGACATGAAGAAGATCGACTACGCCTGCGGATCCGAAGAGCACGGGATGGCCCGAAGGAACTTCCTGGGAACCATGGCGGCCGGAGCCGGCGCCATGGCCGGCGGCCTCGGCTCCTTCGTCAGCCCGGCCGCCGCGGAGCAGCTCAAGCGCGACCAGAAGCGCATGATCGTCATCGAATTAAGCGGCGGCGTGAGCCAGTTGGAAAGTTGGGACCCAAAACCCGGCACGGACACCGGCGGCCCGTTCCGAGCGATTCCCACCAGTGTGCCCGGCATCCACATCAGTGAACTGCTGCCGCACACGGCGAAGCAGATGCACCGGCTTTCGCTCGTCCGCAGCATCAACATCCATGAGAACGACCACGGCAAGGGACGCTTCAAGATGCTCACCGGCTACAAGCAGACGCCCGCCGCCTCGTATCCGGAGATCGGGGCCGTGGTGGCCAAGGGGCTCGACGACAGCTCCAGCGGCCTGCCGGGCAACATCAAGATCTACCCCAGCGCCAGCGGCGGGCGCTCGGCGGACTCCGCCTACCTCGGGCCGAAATACGGCAGCGTCATGCTCGACGGGGGCAAGGCGCCCGCCAACTCCGCGCGGCCGGACGTCATCACCGCCGAGGCGGACGCGCGACGCAACCGTCTGCGCCAGGCGGCCAATGAACGTTTCCTTGCCCGCCGCCGCACCGCTTACACCGACGCCTACGCGCAGAGCTACGAACAGGCCGCCGAGCTGATGGCTCAACGCGACATCTTCGATCTTTCCAAGGAGTCGAAGAAGGACCAGGAACGCTACGGCAGCCACGACTTCGGCCGGCACTGCCTCCTGGCGCGCCGCCTCGCGGAGAACGGGATCAGCTACGTGCAGGTCCGGCATTCGAACTACGACACGCACAACGAGAACTTCAACTTCCACCTCGAACAGCTCGGCGAATTCGATAAGCCCTTCGCCACGCTCGTCGACGATCTTGCGGACCGGGGCCTGCTGGAAAGCACGCTGATCGTGGTCTTGTCCGAGTTCGGCCGCACGCCGCGCATCAACGAACGCTACGGGCGCGACCACTGGGGCAAGGCTTGGTCAATCTGTCTTGGCGGGGCCGGGATCCAGCCTGGCGCGGTCATCGGCGCAACCAACAAGAACGGGACGGAAGTCACCGACCGCGAGGTGGACGGCGGTCATCTCTTTCACACCTACCTGCGCGCCGTCGGTCTGAAGTCCAACCGCCAGTTCAACATCGACGGACGCAAGTTCCCCCTCGCCAATCCTGCCGCTGAACCGATCAGGGAATTGCTGGCGTAGGACGGGGGCGGCAGGAAGTTGGCCGGCGAACGGGTAGGGCGAATTGTCCTCAGCAAGTCGCGCTTTGGGCGCGTTCACCTTGGCTCACCGGGGACAGTTCGCCCTGCCGTTGTTTGGCAATTCACCGGTTCGCCTTCAACCATTCCGCGAGGATCTCCCCGGCGGGACGGGCGTCGCCTTGCGCGCGATCGATCAGGTGCAGGTCGTGGTTGGCCACCAGTTCGCGGATGAGGTCGTCGTGTTCTCCGGCCTCGGTATCGATCACGGACGGGTGGACGACGACGCAGTCCCACTCCGACTCCCCGAAGCTGAGGGAATAATTCGCGAGCCAGAACGCGGAATGGACGAACTCCTCGCGCGACGCGGCGGCAGCGTCGCGCGGGATCGTGAGCAGAACGAGGTTGGGGCGCAGCTTGCGGACCGAGCGCGCCGCTGCGTCACGAAGTTGGGGAAGCGTCTTCCCTGCGGTTTCCCACGGCGTGACCTTCGCGTCGGCCTTCGCGAAGGCGGCGCGCAACGCCGGCGCAATCAGGGAATCGAGCGGCTGCATCGCGAGGACCTTAAGCGGTCCGCCCTGTTTCAAGATGGCCGGAGTCCGAACTAGGGCGGGTTTGGGCGGGGCGACTTCGCCGAGCTCAATCGCCCGGCCGGAAATGGTCCGGGCGAGTTGTCCGGCGATGGCCTTGTGGCCGGCCATGTTCGGGTGGATCTCGTCGCTCAGGGTCATTCGCCAACCTTCTGGGTCCTCCGCGCGCATCGCCTCGAACTCCCAGAAGCTGTCGCACAGCGGGATATTCATGACGGCGGCTGCGTTGCGGACGACTTCGCAGTAGTTCTTCAGCTTGTCCGCCGGCCGGCGGTCCGTGGTGATCACCGCGTTCGGCGTGCAGAAGATCACGGTCGATCCGACGCCGCGAATCTTCCCGGCGATGGCGCGGAGATTCTTCTCGTAGTCGCCCAGGGGAACACGGGTCATGTCGTTGAGGCCGAACATGACCGTGACCAGGTCTGGCTTGCGCGCCAGCACATCTTTCTCGAGCCGGGCGAGCGCGTTTACGGTCGTGTTGCCGCTGACGCCGGCGTTGACCATCTCGATCTGCGCCTTCGGATACGCTCGCTGCAATGCGATCCCCAGCATGTCTGTGTAGGTCCGCCGGCCGCCGGTGTGGTAGTAGAGTCCCGTGACGCTGTCGCCGAAGCAGACGATGCGGACCGGTTCGCCCTGTTCCAACTTCTCGCGGACCCCGGCGAATTCCGCGTCTGGCGATTTCAACGGCTGGTAAAGCCAGTCGATCGGGAAGCGGGTGATCTGGGTCAGATTGAGGCCGCCCTTGCGTCGATCGCCCGCGCAATGCCCGAGCAGGATGTGGCCGTCCACGAAGTTCATGGCGTTGTAGCAATACCAGCCGTTGGGATCGTCCTCGAGCGTGCGCGCGTCCGTCCACGTCGCGCCCTCGTCACGGGAAAGGGCGACGCTGAAGGGCGTGCGTTTGCCGCGGTGGAGATCATCGACGTTCTCGTGGTTGTTCCAGGCGACCAGCAGGTCGCCGGTGGTGGGGATGCGCTCGATGGTCGCGGGGGAGACCGGTGATTGCAGTGTGGACTTCGCTGGCTCGGACCAGGTTTCGCCGCGGTCCTTGGAGAAGGAGATCAGTTGTGCGCCGGCGTCGGAGCGGATGAACATCATGAGTCGTCCGTCCTTGAGTTCGACCAGGCCGGGTTCCTGGGCGATCAACCGGGAGCCGTTCTCGCGCTTGGGGGCCAGGATGGACGAATTGCGCCGCCAGGTCGTGCCGGCGTCGTCGGACAGGTAGCACATGACATGACCCTTCCAATTCGGCTGCTCGTATTCCGGGAGATTGTGCAGGGCCACCGCCAGGATGAGGCGCCCGTCCTTCAGTTGGATGACGCGATCGTTGTTCAGGACGTAGTAGCCGACTTGGTCCGTGATGATCTCGACGGGCTCGCTCCAGGTCTTCGCCTCGTCCGTGGAGAAGCGCAGCACGGGCCGGCAGTCGAGCAGGGAGTTCTTGCGGACGTAGAACAACGCGATCCGTCCGTCCCGCAGGCGCAGCAGTGACACGGACATGTCGTTGAAGCCGCCGCTCTGCGGGACGATGACGACATCCTCGCTTGTCCAGGTGCGTCCGCCATCGGAAGAGAAACGTCCGGCCAGATGACCGGCGGCGTGATCGCTGCCTCCGCCGGTGAAGTGCGTGTAGACGAACAGGACGCGGCCGTCCTTGAGCCGGATGAAATCGCCCTCGCTGTTTCGATCATTGCCCGGGCCGGGCGGAAGCAGGCGAATCTTCTCCACGCCGCTTACTTGTTTCACCCGGTAGGGCGGGCTCACCGGGATTTCGAAGCGGGGGGCGAGGTTCCCTTCCGCGGTGAAGTTCCGGACCTTCATTCGCGACCGGCCCGGCGTGAGGGCGATGGAACCGATTGCGCGGGAGGAGACGGCGCGCTCGTGCGCGAGCCGTCCATCGATCAGGAAGCGGATCGTTCGCCCTTTGCGGACCGCTTCGAAGACGAAAGGCTTCCCGTCGATCATAAAGGCTTCCGGATCCCCGATCGGCGTTCCGCGCGCGTCGTCGAACAGGGAGCCGGTCAGGAAGATTTTCCCGTGCGCGCCTTCAAATCCAAAATAGCTGCCGCCCAGTTTGAAGGCCGCGGCCGAACGGTCCATCTTCTCCAGGGCCAGCTCCGCGCGAATTGTGAAGTCGCCGGGACCGACCTGCAGTCCACCAACGAGTTTCGGCCCGGAGCCTTCGGCGACGAGGAACGGCCCATCCTGTTTCCAACCGCCGCTGGCTTCGGAGATCTTCAACGCGTTGCCGTCTTGGACGAAAATCACCGGCGCCGCGAGGGCGGTTCCGGCGAGGGCGGCGAGGGACAGCGGGAAAAACGGACGAAGGCGGCGGAACATGGCGGGAGTTCACCGGCTCGCGCGCCCCGCGTCAAGGAACGAGACGGGGAGGGGAAGAGCCAGGTCCCAAGCTCAGATCTTGTCGACGGCGTGGCAAAAAACATGGGTTGCTGGATTTCTGTCGGGGCGCAGACTGGGAGTAAAGAGAAAGGGCCGGTATGAACAGCGCGAAGAAAACAGCTTTAGCCATCGTCGCAGCGTGCGTCTTGGCGCTGCCCGTTGCTGCGGACGAATCCAGTACGGAGGTCGCGAAGAAAGACCTCAAGAAGTTCCAGGGCGAATGGCGGTTCACGTCATTCCTGGTCAACGGAACACCGAAGACGGAGGCCGAATACCGCAAGTACAAGGTCTTCTATGAAGGCAACCTCTGGACGGCCTACGAGAACGGCAGGATTGCGGCCCAGTCGACCATCCAACTTCTCCCGAAGGAACGACCCAAGGCCATCGATATCCAACTGAAGATGGAGGGCGGCAGGACGCGGCTTATTCGCGGCATCTATCGGTTCGAGAAGGGCATCCTGACCGGCTGCAACCGCGCGGAGGAAAACGGGGAACGCCCCAAAACCTTCGCCAGCGAGCCCGGTTCGAACACGACTCTGGTGACCCTGCGTCGGGTGAAGCCGTAGATGCCCGCGCTTTTCTGGAGACGCTTCCGCTTCGGATTCAGGCGCCTACTGACGCATTCGGGCGCATCATCCCGATCAACGTCATCGCGCAGAGTTTCGCGAATTCCGGGTCGTTGATTTCGTGGGGGGACTCAATCGTCTCGATGTCCTCGCGCAAGGCCGTTTTTAAAGCGGTGAACAAGGCTTCATCCGCCGCCGGGTCATGGAAGGGCTGGCCCATGGCGCTGATGACGCTGATGGCCTTGGTCGGAAGAAGCGCGGTCACCGGGCCGGTGGAGGCGTTGAGCTTTCCGGCGATGATCCGGCCCAGTTCGGCGCATTCGTCGGGCGTCGTCCGCATCAAGGTGACCTGCGGGTTGTGCTCGTAGAACAATCTTCCCTTGAACCGGTCCGGGATCGAGTCCGGCGCGCCGAAGTTGACCATGTCCAGGCAACCCGGGGCCACGATCGCGGGCGCTCCCTGCTTCGCGGCCGCTTCGAGGCGCGTCGGCCCCGCGGTCAGGACGCCGCCTGCGAGTTCATCCGCCCATTCGGTGGTGGTGACGTCGAGGACGCCGGCGACCATGCCCGATTCAATGAGTGATTCCATGGCCCGTCCGCCCGCGCCGGTGGCGTGGAACACGAGGACCTCATAGCCCGCCTCCTCCAGGATCGTTCGCGCAATGGAGACGCAGTCGGTCGTATTGCCGAACATGCTGGCGACGACGATCGGCTTGTCCCCGGCGGTTTCGATCCTTGCCTCGACCATCCCGCAGATGGCTCCGGCGGCGTTGGCGAAGATCCTCCGGGAAACGGAATTCAAGCCGGCCACATCGACGATGCTCGGCATCATGGTGATGTCCTTTACCCCGACGTATTCGGTGACATTGCCGGCGGCCATGGTGGAGACCATGAGCTTGGGCAGGCCCATCGGCAGCGCGCGCATGGCGGCGGTGGCGATGGCCGTTCCGCCGCTGCCGCCCAGCGCGATCACTCCGTCGATCCGCCCTTCCGCGAACAAGCGCCCGAGCACAATGGGCGCGCCTTCGGACATCGCCCGCACGGCTTCGCCCCGGTCCCGGCGTTCTGCGATTGCGGCCGGGTCCGCGCCGGCGGCCCGGGCAATCTCATCCCGTGTTACGTCCGGTTCGATGAGGGGCGGCTCCAGTGTTCCGACGTCGATCAACAGCGGCGTGTGGCCGTGTTGGCGGATGAGATCCGCGACGAACGCATGTTCGCCGCCCTTCGTGTCCAAGGTTCCGATGACCGCGATGACTGCCATGACGGTTCCGACGGTAGCGTATTCAACCGTGGGGAAAAGCCGTCATTCACGACTGCGGCAACAACTCTGAATGCCGAATAAAATCAACGTACGTTGATTTTATTCGGCATTGACTTGGCTGTAGGAGGGCATCGACGGGCTGGCGGGGGACCGGACCGCCGGGTGTTGGTTCCCTTGCGAAACCTCGGGTAATACGATGTAGCTTCTGGTGAGTTGCCGGTGTGGGGAGCGGCCGGTGGCATGCTCCCGGGGGCTCTTTGAGGACAATTCGCGCCGCCTTTTCGGTGAATTCAGTGTCCCCGCCGCTGCTTTTGTCCCGGCGCGTCCGTCATTGCCAAACGTCACGGGGCGCCCTTACCATCCCGCCTCCGGCGAATCCTCCCTTTTGGACGCCGGCGCGCCCATGGCCGATTACAAAGTCCAATTTGAACTTTTCGAGGGTCCGCTCGACCTGTTGCTCTACCTTGTCCGCAAGGAGGAGGTCGACATTTATCAGATCAACCTCACCAAGATCGCCAAGGAGTTTATCGAATACGTGGAACTCATGCGCGAGCTGGACCTGGAGATCGCCGGCGAGTTTCTCGTGATGGCCTCGACCCTGATGTACATCAAGAGTCGCGAACTGCTTCCGGTGGACAAACAGGTTACGGATGAGGAGGACGAGGAGGAGGGCGACCCGCGCTGGGAGCTGATCCGCCAGCTGGTGGAATACAAGAAGTTCAAGGACGTCGCTGAAACGCTCCGGAACCGGGCCGATGAGCAGGAGCAGATTTATGCCCGGATTGCGCCCAAACCCGACCTGGAGGCCGCCGAGGCCGCCCTCGGCCCGGATTCGCGCGTCTCGATCTTCGACCTCGTCAACGCCGTCAACGCGATCATCAAGCGGTTTGATGAGCGCGACGCCGACCGGCGGGAGATCTACGAGGACAAGTGGACGGTCAGCGAGAAGATCGAACACATCCGCGTCACGCTGACGAACCGGAAACGACTTCGTTTCACGGAGTTGTTTGCCAACGCGACCAGCCGTTCCGAGGTGGTGGTCACCTTTCTTGCCATGCTGGAATTGATCCGCATGCGACAGATGCGCGTGGACCAGAACGAGAGTTTCGGCGAGATCGACATTGTCCGCGTCGAGGAAGAGGAGCGCCGTGCGGAGGACGCGGAACGCGAGGCCCTGGCCAAGGCGGAAGAGGAGGCCGAAGCGCGCCGCGCCGCTGAGGCCCGCCCGCAGTCATCGCTGCCGCTCGACACGCGGCGTCCGGCCGCGGACGAACCCGAGGAGCCCCAAGATTAAGGCCGCACGATGGAACTGAAGAACGTATTGGAAGCGATCCTGTTTTCGGCCCAGAAGCCGCTCACGCCCAAGGAACTGCGCGAGGTGCTGAACGCCGCCGCCAAGCAGGTTGATGAGGAAACCGACAGCCCGGTCAAGGCGCTCAAGAAACCGAAGGGCTCGGACATCGAGGACGCGCTTGAGCAGATCGCCGCGGAGCATGACGCGGCGGGCCGCGCGTTCCGATTGGTCTGCGTCGCAGGCGCCTGGCAATTCGTCAGTCCGTCCGAGTACCATCCCTGGATCCGCGCCTTGCTCGGTGAAAAACCCCGCCCCGCCCGGCTTTCCGCTCCCGCGCTGGAGACGCTCGCCATCATCGCCTATCGGCAGCCCTTGACCCGCTCCGAGATGGAGGACATCCGCGGTGTCGCGGTCGATGGCGTGGTTGCCACCCTGGTCGAGCGAGGCCTGACAGAAAAGGTCGGCCAAGCCGATCTTCCCGGCCGCCCCGCGCTTTACGGAACAACCCCCCTGTTCCTGGAATACTTCGGGCTCGCCTCGTTGGACGATCTTCCCGCCGCAGACGATCTCCGCCGCATCCCGATCCAGAAGCCCGAGACGCTCATCACCGCCAATCCCGATCTCGCCACCCAGCCTGACGAGCAGATGTCGTTGGAGGAAGTCGAGGGAAGCGAGCCGAATGAGGAGAAGGTGGAATCCTCCGAAGCCGCCGGGGAAGAACCGGCCGGTTCCGAAGAGGCCTTGGACGCCGAATCCCCGGACGAGGGAGACGAGGCCAAGCCGTCCGAATAACCGGATTCAGTCATGCCCATCGCCCGGCGCCGCCAACTCATCGACAAGCTGGACGCGGAGATCGTGCGTCTCCTCAACGAGCGCACGGCCCTCGTCCTCGAGATCGGCGAGGAGAAGATCCGGGCCGACGAGGAGCTTTACACTCCGGGGCGCATCAAGGCCCTGATCGACCGGCTCTCCAATTTGAACGAGGGGCCCCTTTCCGACGCGTCCCTGCGCGCCATCTACCGCGAGGTCATCTCGGGATCGCTCGCCCAGCACAAGACGATGACGATCGCCTACCTCGGCCCGGCGGCGACCTACACGCACCAGGCGGCGCTGAACCGCTTCGGCTCCAGCCTCGACTATGCGCCGCAGAAGACCATCGGCGACGTCTTCACCGAGGTGGCCCGCGGGAGCGCCGACTACGGTGTCGTGCCGATCGAGAATTCGACCGAAGGCGTGGTGACCCACACGCTCGACATGTTCGTCGACAGCGATCTCAAGATCGTCGCGCAGGCGCTGATGCCCATCAACCACTGCCTGATCGGGAAGACGAAGCTCAAGGGCGTCAAGAAGCTCTTCAGTCATCCGCAGGCGCTGGCGCAATGCCGGGGATGGATCCAGGAGCATCTGCCTCACGTCGACGTTGTCGAGACCTCCTCCACCACGCGCGCCGCCGAGCATGCGGCGACCGAGAAGGGGGCCGCCGCCATCGCCGGTTCTCTCGCCGCCGAAATCTACAAGCTCAAGGTCATCCAGGCCGGCATCCAGGACAGTCTGGGCAACACGACCCGCTTTCTCGTCCTGGGTCGCAAGTCGCCCGACCCCACCGGAGACGACCGCACGAGCATCATGTTCAGCATCGCGCACAAGGCCGGCGCCCTGCACAAGTCGCTGGAGCCCTTCCGGCGCCGCCGCATCAACATGACCAAGATCGAGTCCCGCCCCAGCAAGCGGAAGGCCTGGGAATATTTCTTCTTCGTCGACATCGAGGGCCACGAAAAGGAGCCCAAGGTCGCCCGCGCGATCGCCTCACTCAGCGAGCACTGCAGCCTCGTCAAGGTGCTGGGTTCCTATCCCACGATGGGGTAGAGGGCGGATTTCGGGCCAGTGCGTTCAGGCGAAGGCCGTCCATCCATGTTTGATAGAGAGGATGCGTCGCGGCCGGCGTCCCGTTTCAAATTCCGGAGGGGCGAAAGAAAGCAGCCGGCGGGTCCGGTCGGTTCTCAACGACCTTCATCTCCGGCTGACATCTTGTCGCCCGGCCGGGGCCTCTTCATTCACGCCGCCAGGCGTTCGCCGTTGTCGCGCGCGTGGCAGTCGAAGGTGAGGGCGCCATCGCGGTAGCCGACGACCACCTCGCTGTTCTCCGTCACGTCGCCGGCGAGAATCTTCCGGGACAGCGCCGTCTCCAGTTCGCGCTGGAGGTAGCGCTTGAGCGGGCGCGCGCCGTAGACGGGATCGTAGCCTTCGCGGGAGACGTGCTCCTTTGCCGCGTCGGTCAGCGTCAGGCCGATGTGACGGTCGGCGAGGCGCAGGCGCAGGCGTTCGAGTTGCAGTTCCACGATGTTCTTGATCTCGGCCAGCGTGAGCGTCTTGAACAGGACGGTCTCGTCCACCCGGTTGAGAAACTCGGGCCGGAAGTTGTTCCGGAGTTCGTTCAGCACCCGGCGCCGCGCGTCCTCCGGGATCTCGCCGTCGTCGCTCGCGCCGTCGATCAGATGCTGGCTGCCGATGTTTGAGGTCATCACGATGATCGTGTTCTTGAAGTCGACCGTGCGGCCCTGGCTGTCGGTCAGGCGGCCGTCGTCGAGGATCTGGAGGAACACGTTGAACACATCGCCGTGCGCCTTCTCGATCTCATCGACCAGGACGACGCAGTAGGGCTTGCGCCGGACGGCCTCGGTAAGCTGGCCGCCCTCCTCGAAGCCGACATAGCCGGGAGGCGCGCCGATCAGCCGGGCAACCGCGTGCTTCTCCATGTACTCGCTCATGTCGAGGCGGACGATGTTGTCCTCCGAGTCGAACAGCGACTGCGCCAGCGCGCGCGCCAGTTCGGTCTTCCCGACGCCGGTGGGACCGAGGAAGATGAACGAGCCGATCGGTCGGTTCGGGTCCTTCAGGCCGGACCGCGCGCGGATCACGGCGTCGGCCGCGGCTTGGACGGCCTCGTCCTGCCCGACCACGCGCCGGTGCAGGATCTCGTCGAGACGGAGCAGTTTCTCCTTTTCGCCTTCAAGGAGCTTGGCCACGGGAATGCCGGTCCAGCGGGAGACGACCTCGGCCACCTCGTCCTCGGTCACCTCCTCCTGAAGCAGGCGGGCGTCTTGGTCGCCTTCGCGTTGTTTCGCGTCTTCTTCCGCAAGCTGTTTCTCCAGATCGGGCAGGCGGCCGTAGCGCAGCTCGGCGACGCGGTTGAGGTCGTGGTTGCGCTGGGCCTCCTCGATCTGGTTGCGCGTGGTCTCGATGGCGGTCTTCAGCTCCTGCATGTTCTCGATGGCCTTCTTCTCGTTGTCCCACTGAGCGCGCAGGGCGTCGCGATCGGTCTTTTGGTCGGCGAGCTCCTTCTCCAGAACTTCGAGGCGTTCTCGGGAGGCCTTGTCCTTCTCCTTCTTCAGGGCCTCGCGTTCGATCTCCAGCTGGAGGATGCGCCGTTCCAAGGCCTCCAGTTCCTCGGGCATGCTCTCCATCTCGGTGCGCAGCTTGGCGGCGGCCTCGTCCACGAGGTCGATCGCCTTGTCCGGCAGGAAGCGGTCGGAGATGTAGCGGTCGGAAAGCGTGGCGGCGGCGACCAGCGCGGCGTCCTGGATGCGGGCGCCGTGGTGCAGTTCGTAGCGTTCGCGCAGGCCGCGCAGGATGGAGATGGTGTCCTCCACCGTCGGTTCCTCGACCATCACCGGCTGGAAGCGCCGCTCCAGCGCGGCGTCCTTCTCGATGTGTTTCTTGTGCTCGTCGAGAGTGGTGGCGCCGATGCAGTGGAGTTCTCCGCGGGCGAGCATGGGCTTGAGCATGTTGCCCGCGTCCATGGAGCCCTCGGTCTTGCCCGCGCCGACGACGGTGTGGATTTCGTCGATGAACAGGATGATCTCGCCGGCGGCCTGGGTGACCTCATGCAGGACGGCCTTCAGGCGCTCCTCGAATTCACCGCGGAACTTCGCGCCCGCGATCAAGGAACCCATGTCCAGAGCCACGATGCGTTTGCTCTTGAGGCTTTCTGGAACGTCGCCCTCGACGATGCGGCGGGCGAGGCCCTCCACGATCGCGGTCTTGCCGACGCCGGGTTCGCCGATCAGCACGGGGTTGTTCTTCCGCCGGCGGGAAAGGACCTGGATCGCGCGGCGGATCTCGGTGTCGCGGCCGATGACGGGATCCAGCTTGTTTTGGCGGGCGAGTTGGGTGAGGTCGCGACCGTATTTCTCGAGGGCGTCGTAGGTCGCCTCGGGGTTGGCGCTGGTAACGCGCTGGTTGCCGCGCACTTCGGAGGCCGCCTTGAGGAAGGCGTCCTTCTTGAACTCCAGCTCCTGGAAGATCCGGCCGATGGGCGTGGACGCGGGCTCCTGGAACATTGCCAGGAAGACATGCTCCACGCTGACGTATTCGTCCTTGAGCTTCTTCGCCTCGCTCTGCGCCGCGACCAGCAGCTTCTTCAGGCGTTGCGTGATGTAGAGATTCGTGTCGGTGGCGGTGTCGCCGCTCACGCGGGGCAGTGCGTTCAGGGTGTCGTCGAGCTTCGACTTGAAGAGATCCGGAGCGAGCCCGCACTTCTCCACCAGGCGCGGAATCAGCCCGCCTTCCTGCTCCACCAGCGCAACGGCGACGTGCTCGACATCGACCGCCTGGTGATGCATCTGCGTGGCGATGTCCTGCGCGCCTTGCAACGCGCCCTGCGCCTTCTCGGTAAACTTGTTCAGGTCCATGACTGAATGCCTTTCTCTGTCGGTCGGTTCTCGTGTTGGTTCTTATCCGTTCACCTCCCTATCAGCATCTACGGCGCCGCTGCCGTCGCGGGGCAAAAGCTTGCCCTGTCGGCTTGGGCAAGTGTCCTCGAAGGGAGGTGTGCTGGAGGAGGCTCCAGTAAAAAAACGCGCAAAATCGCGTGAATTGGCTGGTTCCGCCGGGTGGCGGTCGATAGGCATTTCTTCTCAGTAGCTCCGTTGTCTCCGGCTGAGCGATACCGGAGCGCTTCGGAGACCGGGGCATCCATTCCCATGCGGACCGGCTGACCGGGACAAGTTGGCACGCCCTGGAAATGCTGGGAGGCGGTCGCGATCGAGGTTGACACAGCAGGGACGAGCAATCTTCCGGATTCCTGTTCGACACCCCGTCGCGGCTCGATATGATCCTCCGCCGAAACAAGTGGACCAGGACGATACAGCCAAGATCCTGACGCCGGGGCAGTTGGTCCTCGATCGTTTCCTGCTGGTCCGGCGGATCGGACGAGGCGGGATGGGCATCGTCTGGTTGGCGGAGGACAAGACGCTGCAGCTCGACGTCGCCCTCAAGATGCTCCCCGATCTGCTTCGTTCTGATCCCGCCGCGCTCGACGACCTCAAATCCGAGGCCCGCAAGAGTCTGCTCCTTGCCCATCCGAACATCGTCCGTATCCACGATTTCATTGAATCGCCGGAAGCCGCGGGAATCTCGATGGAGTACATCGACGGGAAGACGCTCGCCGAGTTGCGGCTCAAGCAGCCGGGCAAGGTGTTCGAGACGCACGAGCTGGCGGGGTCGGTGGCACAGTTGTGCGACGCGATGATCTACGCGCATACGGACGCCAAACTGGTGCATCGCGACCTCAAGCCGGGCAACCTGATGATCGACAGCAACGGTCGCTTGAAGGTGGCGGACTTCGGCATTTCGCGCAGCCTGCAGGACACACTGACACGGGTGACGAAGGGAAACGTGGTCGCGGGCACGCTGGCCTACATGAGCCCCCAGCAGCTGTACGGGGAGAAGCCAGATCCGCGGGATGACATCTATTCGCTGGGCGCGACACTCTACGACCTGGTGACGGGGAAGCCGCCGTTTCATTCGGGGGATATCACGGCGCAGATCGAGGAGCGGACGCCGCCCCTGGTGACGGAGCGTCGGCGGGAGTTCGAGAATTCGGATGTGGAAGTTCCCGAGGAGTGGGAAACGACGATTGCGGCCTGCCTGGAGAAGGACCCGGCGAAGCGGCCTCAATCGGCGGCCGAAGTGGCGATGCGCCTGAACCTGCCGCACACGTCCCATTCCTACATCACCTGGTCTGGCTCCAGCCGGGCAGAGGGAATCGGCAAGCAGCCCCTGCTTTTTGCGGCCGTGCTTTGCCTGACCCTTGCCGGATTCCTGGCGGCGCAGCTGGGAGTGTTTGGCTCGCGGCCCGGCCCCGCGACGTCCGCCATCTTCGTCTCAGGGAATGAAGACTCGGTTTCGGAGGACGGGCCCGTCCGCGCCCTCGTCGATCTCCTTGCCGATCGCGACCGTCTGTCGTTTCCAACGCTGCCGGGGATGGAGGGTGGAGCCCGTTACACCAACAGCCTCGGGATGATCCTGCTGCCGGTGGGCAGCCTCTATTGCTCAATCTGGGAGACGCGCGTCGGCGATTACCGCGCGTTTGTGGACAGCAGCGGTTACGAACCGCATCCCGGTGACATTCGCGTCATGACGGAGAGGGGATGGGAGGCGGCTCCTGCGCGGAGCTGGAGCGATCCGGGGTTTGAGCAGACGCCGGATCATCCGGTCTGCGGGGTCAACGTTGTCGATGCGCTTCGGTTTTGCGCCTGGCTGACAACGACGGAACAAACCGCCGGCCGACTGAAGGAGAATCAATACTACCGCCTGCCTTACGACGACGAGTGGGCGCGCATCGCCGGTCCGCACGACCGGCCCTGGGCCCCGGGATTGAAACCTCAGGGCAATTACGCCGGCAACGAGGCGGCGGCGGCTCCGGGCTGGCAGTCGGGTCGGTCCGTTTTCGGGGATATCGACGACGGTTTTCCGCGAACCGCGCCCGTCGGCCTGTTCCTGCCCAACGAACATGGCGTCTTCGATCTCGGCGGCAACCTGTGGGAATGGTGCCTGGAACCATTGGCCACCATGAAAGCCCACCTTCGCGGCGGCAGCTGGGACACCGAGAACGAGGAGTATCTGCTCATTGCAAGTCGGGTGAACATCCCCGCGCAGATTCGCAACACGTCGATCGGATTCCGCGTGGTTCTGGTCGAGGCGGGGGGAAGCCTGTCGCCGCCGAAGGAATGACCGTGGTCAACCTCGTCGCCTACGATCCATCGTGGCCCTCCCTTTTTCGGAAAGAGGCCGGCCGGCTGCTGCCCTTGCTGAAAGAGCGTGTGCGATCCTTCGAACACGTGGGCAGCACGTCCGTTCCCGGGCTGAGCGCGAAGGCCACCATCGATATGATGGGGGACGCGCCCACGGTGGAGGACGCGGAGGCCTGCATTCCGATCCTCGAGGGAGCCGGTTACTCTCATACGCGAAACGTCGACGCGGATTGGCCGGACCGGCGCTTCTTCCAGTATCATCAAGGGCTCCAGTGTTTGTATCAGATCCATCTCGTTCAACGGGACGGGCGATTCTGGGACCTCTACATCCGTTTTCGGGACGCACTGCGCGCGAACCCGTCGCGGAAGGGGGACTACGAGGCGCTCAAGCGACGACTGGCGGAGGATTACCGGGAGGATGTCGGGGGCTACACGCGCGCGAAATCCGGTTTCATCAGCGAAACACTGAAAGCGGCCGGATGGTGATATCAGCCCTCAGTGCGTCATCGAGTGGAAGAGGATGTTGATCCCGAGGGGGTAGGCGGACTTTTCGGAGAAGTTCTTGAAGTACTCATGGTCCTCGCCTTCGCGCTCCCAGCCGTCGCCGAGGTCGGTGTTGTGGCAGATGATGACCATGATGCGGCCCTTGTCGTCGTAGATGCCCTTGTAGTGGACCTCCTTCGCGTCCTCCCGTTCCCATGTCCGGCCTGAACGGACCCAGCCGATGCTTGGAATCTGCGGTCGTTCCTCCAAGGGGAAGATGGCGTGAAAAATGTTGTGCTCATGCGGGATGGAGACTGGCTCCCGGTCGGGAAACACCTGCTTGATGTAATAGTAGAGGTTGTCCCATTCCTCCTCGCCCCAGAAGTCATCGATCATCAGGAACCCGCCATTGTAGCAGTAGCGGCGGAGCCGGGTGATCTCCTCATCGCTGAACATGAGCCGGCCGGGTTCGACGATGTAGATGAAGGGATGGTCGAAGAGTTCCTCGTCGATGAGTTGCAGGACCGCGCCGTTGGGGTTCACCTCCATGGAGGTCATCTCGTTGAGGCGATAGGAGAGGTTGAGGTCGGCGTCGGGATAGTCGGTGGTCCATCGTCCCCCTCCGCGCCGCCGGTAGCCGCCGCCGTCGGAATAATACTCGATCCGGGTGAAGGTGAAGACGTCGTTGGGCAGCTCCTTGTTGACCTCCCAATCGGGGACGCCGCGGCGGTCGGAGCTGAAGTCGTTCCAGCCGCGCACCTGGGCGAAGCACCAGCCCGCCGTGAGCGCCAGCGTGAAGGCAAGAACGGTCGTGGTCAGGCGTGGTTTCATGGCGGCCTCGCTTCCAGGTCAGTGGCTCATGCTGTAGGTCAGGATGTTGATCCCGAGAGGATACGCCTTCTTCTCGGAAAACTCCTTGAAAAAATAGTGGTTCGCGCCCTCCTGCTCCCAGCCGTCGCCGAGGTCGGTGTTGTGGCAGATCAGGACCATCAGGCGGCCCTTGTTGTCGAGGATGCCGCGGTAGTGAGGCGTCTTGGAATCCTCCGTCTCCCAGGTGATCCCGGTGTATTGGCTCAGCGTGCCGGTGCGGACGTTGGGGACCTGCGGCTTTTCGCTCAGGGGGAACACCTGGCGAAAAATCGGGTGCGAGAGCGGCAGTTCCCGGGGCTCGAATTCGGGGAGGACCTGCTTCATCTGCCGCGCGACGTTGTAGTAGTCGTATTCGCCCCAGAAGTCGTCGAACATCAGGAAGCCGCCGTTGAGCAGGTAGCGGCGCAGGCGGCGGGTTTCGCTCTCGCTCAGGACCATGTCGCCCGCCTCAATGATGTAGATGAAGGGATAATCGTAGAGCTCCGGCGAATCGAGATCCACGACGACGCCATCCGGATGCGTCTTCAGCGAGGTCATCTCCTGCAGGCGGTAGGAGAGATTCAGTTCGGCGTCCGGCCAGTCGATGCTCCAACGCTGAGCGCCGCCGATGCGGTTGCGGGAGGCGATGGAGGTGTAGCGCACGCGGGCGAAGGTGAAAATGTCGTTGGGCAGGTCCTCGTGCACCTCCCATTCCGGGACGCCGTTGCGGGTGTCTGATCGGCCGGGGGCATACTGCCCGGGAAAGCCGCCGCGTTGCGCCACACTCCATCCCGCCAACAGGCAGAACGCGGCGAACAGCAGACTGGCGCGGACGAAGCGGGTCATTTCCCTTTGGCGGGTTTGGCTTCCGGTTTCCCGTCCCCGACAATGTCGAGCAGCAGCTTGTGGGCGTCGCGGTATCGGGGCGCCTCCTCCAAGGCCTGTAGCACGTGACGGCGGGCGGAGGCGTCCTTCTTCGCGTGCAGCAGGCGGGCGAGCTGGAAATGGGTTTCCGCCGGATCGGGCGGGTCGAGCTGCAGCATGACCTGGTAGGCGTCGATGGCCTTGTCGGGTTTGCCGTTTGCCTCGCTGGCCGCGGCGAGGTGCCGGTAGGGCAGCGGCGAAAGCGGGTTCACCGCGAGGTAGCGGTCGCCGTTGCGCTCCACGCTTTTCCAATCCTTCTTTTCCGCGCCGATCTCCATCAGGCGCAGGTAGGCGTCCAGGGAATCCGCGCTCCGCGAGCCGAGCTGCTCCAGGACCTTCCGCTCCTCGTTCTCCTCGCCGAGTTGGCGATGCGCCATCGCAAGCAGCGCGTAGGGGTTGTCCGGGCTTTCGATGTCGTTGGGATAGGCCGCGATGAGCTTGCGCAGCGTGACCTTCGCCTCTTCGAACTTCTTGGCCCGGATGAGCATCAGGGCGTGTTGGCTGAGGATCCAGTAGTTCTTGGGGTGACTCGCGACGAGCGTCGCCGGGTCCGCGGTGAGGGGGTTGACCTTGGGTTTTTCCCAGTCGAGGTCCGGGGCGAGGTTCTCGGCGCGGGCCTTCACGAAGGAGGCGAACTTTTTCTCCAGCTCCGGCAGCGGTTCGGTGTGGGCGGCGATGGCCTCGTTGATCTCGCGGCCCCTGCCCAGGTCGCGGAGGATCGCACGGACGGATTCGATGCCATGGTTCTTGATCAGGAACTCCACCACCAGCGCCGACTCGTAGTACGCAAACTGCAGGTGCATCGGACTTTCGGGCGCGAGGAACGCGGAACTCAGCTCGCCGATCGGGGTCAGTCCGCCCCCCAGAACGAGGTCGCGGTAGTCGGGGTTCATCCGCTGTCCCCAGACGGGGTTGGCCGCCAGTTCCTCATGCACGGAGATGCCCTCGCTCAGCCAGCGCGGCATCTTGTTGCGCGTCATGCTCAGCGTCACCACATGGCAGAACTCGTGCCACAGCACCGCCTCCCAGTTCGACGGGCTGGCGACGCGCGAAGCCGGGCTGTTCGCCGTGATCAACCGGCCGAAGCAGACCCCGAGAAACCCGTCCACACCCGGCACGCCGAAGGTGCGCACCGCGAAGTCCTTCTCCTTCGGGAAGATCTCCACGATCGTCGGCGTCTCCAGCTCCATGCCGTATTTCTCGCACAGGACCTTCTTGGCTCGATGCAGCAGCCCCAGAACCTTGTCCCCGTAGATTGCCTTCTCGTGCGGCGACATCCGGACGATGAACTCCCCATCCTTGATGGTCGCGAACTTCGACATGGTGTCGTTCAGGGCGACGAGGTTGAAGGCGTTGACGTCGTAGCCATCCTTCTCGTTGACCTCCTTCGCCAGTTCCCAGCCCTCTTCGTCGTCACCCAGTCGGAGGAGATCGGTCGCCAGCTCGCTTTTGGCGGGCAGGTAGTCGGGGTCGAAAGCAAGGGCCTTGCGTTGATAGGCCGCGCCCTCCTTGAAACGGTACTTCGCCGCGAGCTTCTTCCCGATCACATGATCGACCTCGGGGTTGTTTGCCCAGAAATTCAGCGCATTCTCTCGCGAACGGGCTTCGCCCTTGGGGTTGTTGTCGAGATGCTCCAGCACGGCCTGGAGCGCCCATGCCTTAGGGCTCCAGGGGTTCACCTCCATCGCCCGTTTCAGGGTGTCCGCCGCCTGATCGTAGTTCTCGCCGTCGATCATGTGG
Organism: Verrucomicrobiales bacterium; assembly: GCA_038126235.1. GTDB lineage: Bacteria > Verrucomicrobiota > Verrucomicrobiia > Limisphaerales > JAYPEY01 > JAYPEY01. The sequence continues at coordinate 94,635 of JAYPFK010000006.1, read as the reverse complement.
TCGGCGAGCAGCAGCAGCGCCGGCACGTGGTTCGGATTCAGGTCGAGCGTCTTCTGCAGGTGTTCCATTGCCACCTTGCGGTCGCCCGAGGCGAACGAGGCCGCGAGCCCGTAATGGATGTCCGGATCATCCTTGAATTTGCGCAGCGCATCGAAGAACAGGTTCGCCGAGGTCTGGAAGTCGTTCTTGTCGAGCGCGAGGTTGCCGGCGGCGAGATGGACGTCGCGGTATTCCGGATCCTTCTTCTTGGCGACGTCGAAGAAATTGTCCAACACCTGGCGGGCATCGAGTTTGAGGAGGATTGCCGCCTGGCCAAGCGCGGTGAGGTTTTTCGCGTCCCGGTAGGCCCAGCTGCGTGTGCCGGCGAGGTAGTCGACCTCCTTGAGCAGGGATTCAACCCGCTCCGGCTTGCCGTTGAACTGGAAGACCCGGCAGGCCGCCAATCGCAGGCGGATGCTGGTCGAGAAGCGGGACAGGGCGTTGACTGCGACCTCGCGCGCCTCCGGGTAGCGCCCCAGCGTCATCAAGGCCTCCACCTGCAGCAGTCGCCAATCCTCGTCGTAGCGGTTTTCCTCGGCGGCCTTGGCGGCGATTTCCAGCGCCTCCGTGTATTTCCCCTGAAGCATGAGCTTCCGGGTCTCGGAAACCTCGGCGGCGACGGTCGTGAAGGCGACGGCGAGATGGAGAAGGCCGGCCAGGACGAAGAACAGGCGGCGCGGCGCCGGGAAGGTCGGGCGGGCGCGGTCGAAGCGGCCAGTAATCATGGCGCGCAATCTATCAGCGGGATGTGGCGGTGTAAACGGCCGGCCGCATCGCGATTGCATTTTTCACCCCGACCGTCTTTCCTTCCCGCGCTCCATGGATTCGGAACCCGCACAACGCCCCGCCAAGCTGCGCGCCCTGCTCGTGCTAGGTCGTGTTTCGAATCTTCCGACGGTCTGGTCCAATTGCCTTGCGGCGTGGTGGCTCGCCGGCGGCGGCCCCTGGGACCGGTTCGCCCTCCTGTGCGTCGGCGCGACGCTGGTCTACCTTGGCGGTATGTACCTGAATGACGCCTGCGACGTGGAATGGGACCGCGCGCACCGGAACGAACGCCCCATCCCGACCGGCGCGGTCGGCGAACGCGAGGTGTGGTTCTGGACGATGGGCCTCTTGTCCGCCGGCACGTTGTCGTTTCTCGCCTTTGGGATCATGTCGGCCTTCTATGCCGTGGCGCTGCTTTTTTCCGTCGTGCTCTACAACGCCTTCCACAAGCATATTTCCTGGTCGCCGGTTCTGATGGCGCTGTGCCGCCTCTTCCTCTTCCTTGCGGCGGGGGCGGCGGCCGACGGCACGGGCGATCCGCGGGAATGGGGACTGGTGGTCTGGACCGCGCTTGTGCTGGGGCTCTATATCGTCGGCCTCACCTATGTCGCCAAGCACGAGAGCATCCCGGGCGTCCTGCGTTACTGGCCCTGCATCCTGCTGGCGGCGCCGGTGGTCCTGGCGACGATTGTCAACGCGGGCCAATACCGCGTCCATGGGGCGGGATTCTCGCTCGCAATGGGTGGTTGGACGATCTGGTGCGTCTCGCACACGTTGGGCGGTCGGCGTCCCCAGATCGGTCGGACTGTTTCAGGATTGTTGGCGGGGATCGTCCTGGTGGACGCGTTGGCGGTGGTCGGCGGCCTCGCGGACCGGGAGCCCTGGCTGGCCGGGGTGTTTGCGGGACTATTCGGGGCGGCGTTGTTGTTTCAACGCTTCATTCCCGCGACCTGAACGAGATCACGCGTCCGGCTTCAGCGGCGGGAGCTCCCGGGCGACAGAGTAATCCCGCTGGTCCACGGTCGGGTGTCCCATGGGGCCGAAAGAGTCAAATTCCCCGCACTGGTCGTCGCCGGGCACAAAGGCCACCTCGATGCCGGCCTCGGTGACCTCGCAGCGCTGGAAGCCGAAACGCGTGTCGATCTGAGTCCAGCGATCAGTGAGCTGCGGCGTGTTGCCGGCGGCGCAGGTGCGGTAAATGCGGATGCCGTCCACGACCTGCACGGGGCGGCCGGTGTGGACGTGGCCGCAGAACAGGATCTCGACGCCCGTCGCTTTCAGCAGCTTCCACAGCCGTTGCCGGTGCGGCGGGTCGATCGAGAAATACCAGTTGTCGTATTCGTCGCCCTTGGTGAGATCCCAGGCCGGCTCGTCGAGGCTCTCCATGAACGGCCAGTAATGCATGACCGCGACGTGATGGCGCGCGCGCGGCAGATCCGGCAGTCGCTCCAGCAGGCTCCACATCCGCTCCTCGTGCGGAAAACCCGTGCCGGCCACCGCCGCGTAGAAGCCGGTGAAGCGGACGTCGCGGTGCATGAAGGTCCAGTGGATCGGGCCGAAGTACGAGGCGAACAGGTCCAGCCGACGTTCGGTCATGTTCCAGTCGGGATCGTTCCACTCCAGACCCTGCCAGCGGCGCTTCACCCCGTTTTCATGGGTGTGCTTGTTGCCCACGTCCATGTTGCCGGGGATGACGAACACCGGAAACGGCAGCGTCTCCAGATCCTCGCGCGCCTGCCGGTATTCGAATTCGTGCGTGTCGCCGTCGCGGGTCAGGTCGCCGCCGTGCAATGCCAGGTCCGCGCCGGTCGCGGCCATCTGCGCCTTGATTGCGGCCCAGCGTTGGTTCACCGCCGGGCGGAAGCGATAGGAGCGCGGCGTGCCCATGTGGCTGTCGTTGACGTGCAGGAAGGTCCAAGGCTTGAACTCTGATCCGGGCATGGCGCGGATGATTGACTGGCAACGGCGCGAAGGAAAGCAAATCGGGGCGTTTTGAGATTTGGAAATCCGTCCCGGCTTGGTCATTCTCCCGCTTCACTCAAGAACCGATTCTGATCCGTCATGCGCTCCGACATTCGTTTCAAGTTTCTGCTCCCCCTTGCGGGATTCCTTGCTTTTGCCGCCCCGGCCGCCGAACCGGGCAATGCGGACTGGCCGGTCTACCTCGGCGGCAAGGAACGCAACCTCTGGTCGCCGCTCAAGCAGATCGATCGCGACAACGTGTCGAAGCTCAAGGTCGCCTGGACCTACGACACCGGGCACGACGCCGAGTATCAGGCCAACAACCTGATTGTCGACGGCGTCCTCTACACGCCGACGCAGACGCGGGAGATCGTCGCGCTCGACGCCGCCACGGGCCGGGAATTGTGGAAGTGGGACCCGGAGGAGGAAGGGGCGGGCAAGGGCCGCGCGCGGCAGCGGGGACTCGTCTTCTGGCAGAATGACCAGGGCGGCGAGCGGCGGCTCTTCACCGGCGTGCGCGGGTTCCTCTTCGCGGTGGACCCGAAGACCGGGAAGACGATCCGCTCTTTCGGCAAGGACGGCTCCATTGAACTGGGTTCCGGCCTGAACACGCCCGGGGTGATCTACAAGGATCTGCTGATGCTCGGCGGCGTGGGCGGCAAGGGCGCGTTGCGCGCCTTCGATGTCCGCACAGGCGAACAGCGATGGATCTTCAACCTCATCCCCCGTCCCGGTGAGGTCGGTTACGAGACCTGGCCCAAGGACGCCTGGAAGACCGCCACGGGCCTGATGCCCTGGAGCGGGCAGTCCCTCGATGAAAAGCGCGGCATCGTCTACATCGCGACCAAGACGGCGGAGCCGGATTTCTATGGCGGCGCGCGACACGGACAGAATCTCTTCGCGAACTGCCTGGTCGCGGTGAACGCGAACACCGGGAAGCGGCTCTGGCATTTCCAGATCGTGCATCACGACCTGTTGGACAAGGACCTGCCCTGCCCGCCGGTGTTGCTGACGGTGAATCACAATGGCCGGAAGATCGACGCGGTGGCGCAGGGTTCGAAGCACGGTCGGCTGTTCTGCTTCAATCGCGTGACCGGCGAGCCGCTCTGGCCGATCGAGGAACGTCCGGCCCCGGCGTCCGACCTTCGCGGCGAGCAGGCCTGGCCGACGCAGCCCTTCCCCACGAAGCCGGTTCCCCTGATGCGCCAGCGCTACACCGAGGCCGACGCCTCCGACATTTCCCCGGAGACCTACCAGATGACGCTCGACCGCATCCGCGCGTCCCCGAATTTCGGCCCCTTCCCCGCGCCGAGCCTGAACGAGACGGTCATGTTTCCGGGTTTCGACGGCGGGATGGAATGGGGCGGCGGCGCGGCCGATCCCGACGGCGTCTACTACGTCAACGTCAACGAGATGCCCTGGCTCCTGCAGATGGTCGAGACGCGCCACGCCGACGGATCGCCGCTCGTCCGGGGTGAAAAGGACTACCTCGTCTATTGCGGCCCCTGCCACGGACTGGACAGGAAGGGCAATCTGGAGATGCAGTTCCCCCCGCTGATCGACATAGGCAAGCGCAAGACGCGCGAGGAGATCGAACTGCAGACCCGGAACGGCGCCGGCCGCATGCCGGGTTACGCGAGCATGCCGGAGGCGAGGCGCGCGGCCATCCTCGACTTTGTGCTCGGGGAGAACACCCTGTCCGCGTCGCGCAACGAGCCGGGGACGCCGGCCTCGCGGAAGGTCGGAGACGACGGGACGCCTTCCTACGCGTTCGGTGGTTTTCGTCGCTGGCTGGACAAGGAGGGTTACCCCGCCATCAAGCCGCCCTGGGGCACCCTGAACGCCGTGGACCTGAACACCGGCGAGATCAAGTGGAAGGTCGTGCTGGGCGAATACCCGGAACTGACCGCCCGCGGCATCCCGCCCACCGGAACGGAGAACTATGGCGGTCCGGTCGTCACCGCCGGCGGGCTCATCTTCATCGGGGCCACGGCGGACGAGACCTTCCGCGCCTTCGACAAGGAAACCGGCAAGCTGCTCTGGAAAGCGAAGCTGCCTTTCGGCGGCAACGCCACGCCCAGCACCTACATGATCAAGGGACGGCAGTATGTGGTGATCTCGGCCGGCGGCGGCAAGTCCGGCCGCCCGCGCGGGGGCAGCCTGGTCGCCTTCGCCTTGCCGGAGTGAGGCGGGGTTCGTTTTAAAATGCGGCGGTCGCAGACGCGCCGCATTTGTTCAGATGGTCTACCTGTTGCCAGGGATGGGCGGGACCGGGGAGATGTACGCCGGACCGTGGCGTGATATTCCCGGGGCCGTCTTTGTCGATTGGCCGGAGTATCGGGGCGAGAAGGAGATTCAGGAAGTCGCCGCCCGCGTGGTGGAGGAGCATGGAATCCGGGATGGCGACACCGTCATCGGGACATCGCTGGGAGGCATGGTCGCCTGTGGAATCTCCCGGATCGCGCGGTTGCGTCGGCTTGTGCTGGTGGGTGGGGTTCGCCATCCGGATGAAGTGAGCGGGTTGCTTCGCCTGTTTCATCCCCTGGCCGGACTCGCGCCCTTGGAGTTTGTCCGGCGGGCTGCCGGGAAGGCCCCCGGCGAGCTGGCGCGGATGTTCGCCGAGGCGGACGCGGAGTTTGTCCGAGCGATGTGCTTTGCGGTGTTCCGCTGGCGAGGTTTGGATCTCGGTGGCGTCAGGCCCGTCCGGATTCATGGTCGGCGGGACCGGGTTGTCCCCCTGCCGAAGGACGTCGATTTGGTCATCGATGGCGGCCACCTCATCGCGATGACCCACGCCGGGGAATTTGTGGACTGGCTGGGGGAACAGGGAATCGTCGAGTGACGAGGCGTCGCGTTCAACCGCCGACTGCGATGCCGCGCATCGGGCGCACGTCGATGGCCTCCATGCCCGCCGCGCGAATGGCCTCCATGCCCAGGTCGGTGTCCTCGTAGGCCCGGCATTCCTCCGGCGGCACGCCGATGCGTCGCGCCGCCTCCAGAAAGATGTCGGGCGCCGGCTTCTGGTTCTGCACGTCCTCGTTGGTCACCAACGCGTCGAAGTAATGGTCGATTTCAAGATGGGCGAGGACCTGCGTGACGATCCGTCGGGAGCCGCCGGTGGCAATGGCCATCGGCAGCCGGCCGGCGTGCGCGCGGACGATCTGCATGGTGATCTCGATCAATTCCGCCTCGTGGAGGATGTCCAGGTAGAACTGTCCCTTGTCGCGCAGCGCGGCGGCGTGGTCGACGTCCAGGTCCTGTTCGTCGGCGAGCATGCGGATGATATCGCGCGCGGGCACGCCGCCAAGCGCGTAGAAGCGTTCCTTGGTCAGGGTGAGACCGTGTTCACGCATCACCCGGCCCCACGCGCGCCAGTGCAGCGGCATGGTGTCGGCGAGCGTGCCGTCGAAGTCGAAGATGAGGCCCCGGATGCTCACGGGTTCTGAATCGCGTCAATCACGATTCAGAGACTGCCTTTTCCTCCGGGCCGGGTGAAGTCCTGTTTTGCCTCGGCGGCGTGGCATTGAACGCACTGGGTGCGGTAGGGGTGCGGCGACTTGATGCGCCAGAGGCCGGTCGGACCGTGGCAGGCGATGCAGTTGCCGCGCATGAAGGTCTTGTGCGGGACGGTCGGCGGGGCGAGCGAATGCGCCCGCGAGCCCTTGCCCGGCAGGTCGAGCCCGACAAAGGTGTTCTCCGTCCGAAAGGGCTTCACAGCGGGGTTCGCCTTCACATGGCACTGAGTGCATTGGGAGAATTCGGCGTGAGGGACGGGCGCGATGGCCTGGTGGCGCATCTCGATGCGGTTTTCCTTCGCGTGGCACTGGAGGCAGTCCGTGTTTCGTTCGGAGGCGATGATCCCGGCGTGCCGGATCGGCGGCGGCGCTCCGAAGAAGGCGCGGTCCGTCACCGGCCGCACACCGGCGGTGTTGGCGCGGGTGATGACGGCGAAGACGCGCGGTTTCGCGGCGGGGGCGTCGTCCGCGGCGCGGGCGGCGGTCCAGACCAGGGCCGCGGCCCCGGCCAGCAGCACGATCGGGATTCGAGTCTTCATGGCTTCAGGCCCTTTCCACGCTCACGGCGCATTTCTTGTAGTCCGGTTCCTTGGACAAGGGGCAGTAGGCGTCGAGCGTGACGAGGTTGATGAGCCGGCCTTCGTCGAAGAAGGGCACGAACACCATCCCCTTCTGGGGCATGCTGCGGCCGTTGATCCAGGCGGGCAGCAGGAGTTCGCCCCGGCGCGACTTGAGGCGGACCTTGTCGCCGGTGTTGATCCCCAGTTCGGCGGCGTTGACCGGGTGCAGTTCCACGTAGGCCTCGGGCATGGCGGCGTTCAACTGCGGGACGCGCCGGGTCATGGTGCCGGTGTGCCAATGCTCCAGCACGCGGCCGGTGCAGAGCCAGAAGGGATATTTCTCATCCGGGACCTCGGGCGGCGCGACATAGGGTCGCGCCCAAATGGTCGCCTTGTGGTCGCCCTGCTTGCCCCAATAGAAATCGACGCCGCGGCCGGCCTCGACAAAGGGGTCGTCGCCCTCGACGAAGCGGCGCTTGGTTTCGCGCCATTGGCCGGCCTCGTTCTTCGTGACGGGCCAGCGCAGGCCGCGCGCCTTGACGAGTTCGTCGTAGGGCGCGACGTCCTTGTGCTTCATCTGCGTGAAGGGGCGGTATTCCTCGTAGAGCAGGCGGTCGATGTTGTTCGCCTTGAACACGTCCCACTTCCACGCCTCGATGGGCTTCCCCTTCGCGTCCTTGAAGGTGAAGAGGAACTCGCCGTCCTTGTTCTTCATCCCGGGATGGCCGAGTTCGTAGAGCCTGCGGGCCACGGCGAGGACCTGCCAGACGTCGTCGCGCGCGTCGCCGGGCGGATCGACCATCTTGAACCACTGCTGCGTGCGGCGCTCGCTGTTCCCGTAGATGCCGTTCTTTTCCACCCACAACGCGGAGGGCAGGACCACGGTCGCCAGGTCGGTGGTGACCGTGGGGTAGACGTCGGAGACGACGAGGAAGCGGTCCTTCAGCCTGCTGGTAAAGCCGTTGAGGTTCGGGATGGTCTGGGCGGGGTTGGTCACCTGCACCCAGACGCCGGTGAGGTCGCCCTTTTGCAGGGCGTCGAAGATTGCCATGGTATGCATGCCCGGCTTGGGAGCGATGCGGCCGGCGGGGACATTCCAGAATTCCTCGCATTGGGCGCGGTGTTCCGGCTTGGCGACGAGTCTTCCGCCGGGCAGCGCGTGGCCAAGCGTGCCGACCTCGCGGCAGGTGCCGCAGGCGCTGGGCTGGCCGGTGAGCGAGAAGGCGGTGCTGCCGGGTTTGCCGAACTTGCCGCTGAGGAAGTGGACGTTGTAGACGAGGTTGTTGATCCAGGTTCCCCGGGTGTGCTGATTCATGCCCATGCACCAGAGGGAGAGCGCCTTGCGGTTCGGATCGGCGAAACGCTCGGCGAGGAGGGTGAGCTTGCGCTCGGAAACGCCGGCGACCTCGCGGACGTATTCGGGCGTGTAGGTCTCCAGCCATTTCACGTAATCGTCCCAGCTCATCGGTTGGCCGACGCCATCCTCGCCCTGGCGGATGTTGCAATGCCGTTCGATCCAGCCCTTGTCGTGCTTGTTCCACTTGATCAACAGGCGGCAGATCCCGTTGGCGACGGCGAGGTCGCCCTGCGGGGTGAATTCGATGTAGTGATCCGCGCCTTCCGTGCTGCGGGTGCGTCTCGTGCCCAGGTCGATGATCTCGACCTTCTCGCCCCTGAGTCGCCGGTCGACGATGCGCGACCAGAGGACGGGGTGCATCTCGGCGGGGTTGTTGCCCCAGAGGATGACCGTGTCGCATTCGTCGAAGTCATCGTAGCAGCCGGAAGGTTCGTCGACGCCGTAGGTGGTGAGCATGCCAACGACGGCGCTGGCCATGCAGAGGCGGGCGTTGGGATCGACATGGTTGTTGCCGAGGCCGCCCTTCATGAACTTCATCACCGAGAAACCCTCGGTGACGGTCCACTGGCCGGAGCCATAGAAGGAGAAGGTGGACGGGCTGCGGAGGATCTCCTTCGCGATCGCGTCAATGGCCTCGTCCCAGGAGGCGGGCGCGAGTTTCCCGTTCTTGCGGATGAGCGGCGTGGTGAGGCGGTCTTTACCGTAGAGCGCGACGCCGGCGTGGTAGCCTTTGACGCAGAGCAGGCCCTGGTTGACCGGGTTTTCGAGGTCGCCCTGCACGGCCACGACGCGGCCATCCTTCACTCCGACCAGGGTCCCGCAGCCCGTGCCGCAAAAACGGCAGGGGGCCTTGCGCCATTGCAGTCCATCGGCGCCCTCGGCGGCCTCGATGTGGCTGTGGGTGGCGCCGCCGAGCACGGCTGTCGCCGCGGCCATGGCTGCCTGTTTGAGGAATTCGCGTCGTGAAGTGTTCATGGTTCGTCCTCGAAGTTGTGATAGACCAGCACGGCGCTCTTCACGCCGGGGATCTGTTCGAGCTGTTCGCCCATACGGCGGGCCTCCCTGCTGTTTGCCGATTCCGTCACCACCGGGATTCCGGCAGGCGTCTCCTCGCCGACCGTCACGCCGGGCAGTTCACCCAGCCTTGCCATGACCGTCGGCCGCTCGGCCTCCTCGCAGCGGATGGCGTAGCTGGAAACGGGCATGGGTTGTGGCCTTTCAATGACAGCTGCAGCCGCCGCAGCCGCAGCCGCCGGTGTCTTCGGGGAGCGGGTCGAACACTTCGTCGGCGAGCCGCGATTCGGCTCCGACGAAATCGGCGATCTCGCAGATTTGGTCGTAGTATTCCTCGGGGTCCATCCCCATCAGCGCGGCTCCGTACTCGATGCAGTGTTCGTCATCGACGATGTCGCCGAAGTTGATCACGGGCAGCATGTAGGACAGGGCAAGGGCGATGTAGTCGGGGCGCTTGCCGAGGACGGGGCGGAGGAAGAGCACCCGGGCGGACTGGTCCTCGGACTGCAAGTCCCGGTCCGGATGGGCGAACTGATGCGGTCCCATTCCGCCGTATTCCAAGGCGAGGCGCGTGGGGTAACGCACGCATTCGCGATCTTCCAGAAAGGCGTCCAGATTGCCGGGACGGAGGCCGCCGTGGCGTTCGCGGGCCTGGAAGGCCTGATGCCGGAGATGGTTGAGCAGGCTGTCCTCGCCCAGTTGGGTCAACTCGGCCTCGGACATCGCCCGCAGCTCCTGCACTTCCTGAATGAAATCGCTCATGGTTTTGTGATGGGTGACTGGTGATTTGTAATGGGTGACCGGCGGCCGTGTTGTGTGTTGCCTCAGCTTCTAATCTCAGATTTCGGATCACGAATGCCTGATCACCGACTACTGATTACTGATTGCCAATCACAAATCACTCACAAACCGATCACTTGTATCGCGCCTTGAAGTCTTCCCTTGCCTTGTCGCGGCGGGCCTTTTCGGCGGGATCCATCTTGTTGAGATACCACATGTGGTTCTTGTTGTTGAGTGTCTTCTCGATGAGCGCCTGGAGATCTTCGGCGGCCTTCTTCTTGGCGGGATCCTCCGAGTGGAGGTTGTGCTGTGCGAGTTCCTTCAGCTCGGGAATGTATTCCGTGTAGAAGTTCCGGGCGATCTCGTAGGTCCCGTGCCAGTGCGTGTAGTCCGGCCCCATCATGCTGGCGCCGTGCCGGGCTCTCCGGCCCTCGTGGTGCCACAGCTCAAACCAGGTGAAGTCGATCTTGTTGCTGAACTTGGGCGGCGTCAAAAGCGGGCCGGCCGCATTGTAAAGCGCCAGCCCTGGTTCAGCGAACTTCTCGTGGTAGAGGTCGATCAGTCCGTCGTACTGCTTGTAGAAGGCCTCGACGAAGTTCTGGTTGTGGCAACTGATGCAGACGTTGACCATGTTGGCGCGACGGCGCTGCCAGGGGATGTCCTTGCCGGGCAGGCCCATCTTGGCGTCGGAGACCTCGGGTCGGACGGAGATGGCAGGGCGGTTGTTCCAGGAGATGCGCAGGCCGATGTCGTGGGTGACGGGCTGCTCCTTGGTGGCGCTCATGTGGCAGGTGGCGCAGGTGGGCGCCGCGCTGTAGTCCTCGCCCACGATCCACTTGGCGCTGTCGAGCGCCATCTTGTCGATGTTGGCGTAGTAGGCGATGCCGTGCTTGGACTCGTTGAAGATCTCGATCTGCGGATGGTCCGGGCCCATGTGGCATTTGCCGCAGGTGTCAGGCGTGCGTGCCTGGGCGGCGGAGAAGGCGTGCCGTGAATGGCAGGCGGTGCAGGAGCCCTCGGAGCCGTCGGGGTTGATGCGGCCGATGCCGGTGTTGGGCCAGGTGGCCGGATCGAGGCGCCCGTTGTCGAGGACCTTCACCTCGGAGCCGTGGCATTGCCAGCAGCCGTTGACGGCGGCCGCGGAGACGCCGTTGGGATGGCCGGCGGTGACGAAGCCGTTGTTGCCCTCGACGATCTCGGCGAGGACGTTGTCCAGGGAGCCCAGGATGCGCCCGCCCTTGGCGTGGTGGGAACTGCTGAACTCCTTCACCTCCTTCTGGTGGCAGCGACCGCAGTCCTTGGGCGAGACGATGGTGGCGATCAGTTCGCCGTAGTGTTCGTAGGCGTCGGCGTCCTTCTCATCGGCGGCGTGGCATTCGAAGCAGCCGATGTTGCCGCGGTAGTGCTTGCTCTGGCCCCAGTGCTCGTAGACCGACGCGCTTTGCAGTTTGTGGCAGGCGACGCAGGCTTTGGTCTGGGCGGAGAGTTCCGGGAGGGTGAACGCGCGGGCCGCGGGGGCGGAGAGCAGTCCCGCGATCAGGGCCGGAATAAGGAGCGTTGTTTTCGTTTTCACGGCGTGGTCGGGTTGGGGTTCTTCAGTTCAAATTCAGGACGGTTGTTCGTGGGGCGGGGCCTTGAGGTTGCCCCGCAGGATCGGGATCGCGACGTGCAGCATCCAGGAATAGACCAGCGCGCCGAAGGCCCAGATGCCGAGGCAGACCAGGGTCTCGTTCCAGGTGGGGGCGTATTCCACGATCTGGCCCAGGGGCGTGGGGACGAATCCGGGGACGATCAGTCCCATGCCCTTTTCGATCCAGATGCCGACGAAGGCCAGGATGCAGGCGGCGTTCAGCCAACTCAACTTGTGGCTGAGCGGTGAGATCAGCAGGACCAGGCCCAGGAAGTTCAGCGTCACCGCGGTCCAGATCCAGGGGACAAGCGCGCTGTGGCCGTGCAGGCCGAAGTAGAGGTAGTTGGCGGCGGTGACGTGGTAGGTGTCGGAGTAGAACTCCTGGAATAGTTCGCAGGCGAGCAGGAACACGTTGATGATCATCGACACCGTGACGATCTTGCGCAGGGTGAAGATTGATTCGTCGCCGATGTAGTAGTGGGCGTATTTCCGGATGAATTGGAAGGTCACGATCAGCAGGGCGGGCCCGGCGGTGAAAGCCGAGGCGAGGAAGCGCGGCGCGACGATCGCGTGGTTCCAGAATGGCCGCCCGGGCAGGCCGACATAGAGAAACGCCGTCACGGTGTGGATGCTGATCGCCCAGATGATCGCGATGAAGACAAAGGGGACGTAGAACTTCGGCGTGGGTTTCTGGCCGAGGTATTTCTTGTAGAGCAGGTAGCCGCAAATATGCAGGTTCAGCAGGAGGTAGCCGTTCAGCACGATCACGTCCCAGCTCAGCATGGAACCCGGCCAGTTCAGTCGTCCGAAGGGCGGGATCATGTGCAGGAAGCGCTCGGGATGGCCCAGGTCGACGGTGACGAACAGCAGGCACATCACGATGACGGCGATGGCCATGAGTTCCCCGAAAAGCACGACCTCATGCATCTTCTCGTTGCGATACACGTAGGCGGGGATCACCAGCATCACCGCCGCCGCCGCCACGCCCACCAGGAAGGTGAAGTTCGCGATATAGGCGCCCCAGGTGACCTGGTCCACCAGGCCGGTCACGGACAGCCCCTGCACGAACTGCTTCGCGTAGGCGTTGAGCCCGATCAGGGAGACCACCGAACACACCGTCATCCACGCGATGAATCGCGGGCTCCCCTGGAAGGACAGCCGCCAGACGCGGTAGAGGAAGACGAGGTAGTCTTTCATGTGAGGGATGGCAGATGGCTGGATGCCGATTTCAGATTTCAGATCTCAAATATCCGACCACTAAGAGGTGATTGCCGATTACTGCTCTGCTCGCCATCACCCTCAATCGAAGAAGTAGTAGAACCGGGGCACGGTTCCGACCTCCTCCTTGAGGATGTAGACGCGTTTGTTTTCCAGGATGTAGTTGATCTCACTGTCGGGGTCCAAAATATTGCCAAACACGCGGGCTCCGACGGGGCAGACCTCGAGGCAGGCGGGGTAACGGCCCTCGCGGGTGCGGTGGAGGCAGAAGGTGCATTTCTCGACGACTCCCTTGGGGCGCACGCGGTTGCTCAGGTAGCCTTGGTTCGGATTGAGCTGCTCCGTCGTCAGCTTGGGTTTCTCGAAATTGAAGCGGCGCGCGTCATAGGGGCAGGCAGCCATGCAGTAACGGCAGCCGATGCACCAGTTGTAATCCACCACCACCACGCCGTCGGGCTCCTGCCAGGTTGCCTGGACGGGGCAGGCCTTCGTGCAGGGGGATTCGCGGCACTGGTGGCACTGCACGGGCATGTAGTATTTGCTCTTCTGGGGAACGGTCTCCGGGTCGTAGTAATGATCGGCCGTTTCGAGGTTGATGGAGCCCTTGTCGAGCTGCAGCACGCGGATGTAGGACATGTTGATGTCCGTGTCCGATTCGCGGGACTGGTTGTTCTCGGCGAGGCAGGCGTGGGCGCACTTGCGGCAGCCGATGCACTTGCTGAGGTTCAGCGCGTAGGCAAATTCGACGCCCTCCAGCGGCTGGATGTCCCGGATCGTCGGTCGGCGGCCGTGGTCCTTTTCACAGCGCGCCTCCAGCTCCTCGACGATTTGCGCCAGCTTCTCGGGCGTCAGCTCCTGGTAATGCGTCTTGAGCAGGTCGCCCAGGGTGATTTCGCCGCTTTCGAGCTGCATCAGGGGCCGCAACGCCGCGACCAGTCCGGCCATGCCCGCGGCCGTCGCGCCGGCGCCCTTGAGGAAGGTGCGCCGCGTCAGCGGGCGGACGGCCTGCTCGATGGTTTTTGCGCCACCGTGGTCAGTGTTTTCCGGTCGGCTCATGCTCGGCGGATTTCGGTTTGGCCGCGCGCTTGGGATAGGTCGGCGCGGTCAGCGGCTTGATGGGTTTGAATTTCGGATTGTGGGGATCGTGGCACTGGATGCAGCGGAGCCGCGTCTGGGTTCCCTTGTCTTTCTGCCAGTAGCCGTTGCGGCGGCCGTGAACGCCCGCCTGCCAGTCCCGGTGCGCCGGGCCGTGGCATTTGGCGCACAGATCGACCACGTGCGCCTCGGGAATCACCGAGCCGTCGTAGTCCACAAAGGTGTTGCGTTCGACGGAGTGGTGGCAGTTGAGGCAGAAGCGGTTCTTGCCGTGGTTGAGCTGGATGTTCTTGTGTTCGACGTACTGGCTGTGGGTCCACTGGGCTGGGAAGAGCTTGTGGCATTCCATGCAGTTGTAGCTCCAGCCCATGCGGGTCAGATCAAGTCCCTTGGTTTCGCGCACAGGCTTCTTGTCGAGATGCTTGTCCTCCTTGACGCCGATCGGCGGTTGGGCGGGCCGCGGTCTTTCGACGTCGGGCAGCGCGGGCTTTGGGCCATCGGCCGCAAGAACGTCGCGGACGACGTTCGCCAAGGCCCCGATTGTTACAAGCAGGAACAAGACCCGGAGGGGGTGAGGAAATACCCGACGAAACGCGCCAAAGCGCAGATATCCACCGCCTTCATTTCGGAGAGTTGCCCGCATGGTGAATGCCCCGGTAAACGTTCTCCGGCCACCCTGCGGATTCGTGCGCCTTCCGTCGGACCCAAAATTGGCCGCCAGAGATACAAATTTGGCCAATTCAGGAAATGCATTTGTGGGAACGGAGGACATTTCGATACCATGTCAGCATGTCTGTTTCGCTGACCCGCCTGACCAAAGCCGAGTTGATACGCCGGCTTGAGGAATTGGAGGAGGGAGGGAGCCTGCCCGCCTCCGCCCTCGAGCGGGAGGAGCGCCTGCGGGCCATCCTGACGACCGCGGTGGACGGCATCGTCACCATCAGCGAGGAGGGAATCATCGATTCGGCCAACCCGGCCGCTTGTCGCCTCTTCGGCTACACCCTCAAGGAGTTGAAGGGGAAGAACGTCAGCTTCCTGATGCCGGAGCCGGACCGTTCCCGCCACGACGGCTACCTGGCGAACTACCGCAGGACCGGCGACGCCAAGATCATCGGCATCGGACGCGAGGTTGTCGGCCGGCGCAAGAACGGCGCTCTGTTTCCGTTGGAGCTGGCTGTCAGCGAAATCAAGCTGCCGGAACGGCGGCTGTTTACCGGCTTCGTGCGCGACATTTCCCGGCGCAAGGAGGCCGAGGCCGCCCTGCGGCGATATCAGCGCATCGTGTCGGCATGCGACGACATGCTGTCATTCGTTGGGCGGGACTACGTCTACCGGGAAGTGAACGACGCTTACGTGCGGTTCCATGGGAGATCCCGGGAGCAGATCGTGGGGCGCTCCGTTGCCGACCTTTACGGGGAGGCCTTCTTCGAGCGTGAGATCCGCTCGCGCGTCGACCGCTGTCTGGAGGGGGAGGACGTTCATTACGAGACCACCTTCAACCTGCCTCGCCGCGGGCGGCGTTGGATGGACATCCGGCTCAACCCCTTCCGCGAGGCGGACGGTTCCATTACGGGATTCGCCGTCAATGCCCGCGACATGACCGAGCGCAAGGAACTGGAGAAGCAGATCGCCGACGGCCGCCTCGAGGAGCAGCAACGCATCGGCCGCGAACTGCACGACAATCTGGGCCAGATGCTCACGGGCATCGAGTTCATGAGCCAGGCCCTGCGCGAGCGGCTGGAAGCCGCCTCCAGCGCGCATGCAGCCGACGCGGCCCAGATTGCCGAGCTGACGAGGGAAGCCGTATCGCACACGCGCGCCCTGGCGCAGGGTCTGAATCCGGTGGTCTTCGAGGCGGATGGGCTCATGGCGGCATTGGAACAACTGGCTGAGAACAGCGCCCGTTTGTTTCAGACGGACTGCCTGTTTCATTGTCCCAAACCCGTGCGGATCGCTGACAATTCAGTCGCGACTCACCTCTATCGCATTGCCCAGGAGGCGGTGCACAACGCCATCCGGCACGGCAAACCTTCCTTGGTTGAGATCCATTTGAACCAGAACCGGGAGCGGATCATTCTCTCCATCACCGACAACGGCCGCGGCATTCCCCGCAAGCTCAAGAAGAAGCGAGGCATGGGCCTGCACGTCATGCACTACCGCGCCACCCAGGCCGGCGGTTCCCTCGTCGTTCTCCGCCGCGAACAGGGCGGCGCCGAGGTGGTCTGCACCATCCACAAGAATGCGGGCGCCATCCGTGCGTCGCGCTCCAAGAATCATGACCGCAAAAAGTAAGAGCAGGCCGTCGCCGAAGCGCGCGGCTCGGGTCCGCAACGCGACCCGCGAATCGGGGCGTCGTATCCTTGTCGTGGACGATCATCCCATCATGCGGCAGGGGCTCGCCTCCCTGATCAACAGCGAGACCGACCTTGATGTGGTCAGCGAGGCGGAGAATGTCCGCGACGCCCTGACCCTCGTGGAGAAGAACGCGCTGGATCTTGTGATCACCGACATCAGCCTGCCGGGCCGCAACGGGTTGGAGCTGATCAAGGACCTGCAGGCCGTGCGACCGGAACTCCCCGTGCTGGCGTTGTCCATGCACGACGAGACCCTCTACGCCGAACGCGTCCTGCGGGCCGGAGGCCGGGGTTACGTGATGAAGCAGGAGGGCGGCCTCAAGCTGATCGAGGCCATCCGCCGCGTGTTAGACGGGCAGATCCACGTCAGCGAGAAGATGTCCTCACGCATTCTGGAAATGTTCTCCGGCAAACGGGGGCAGTCCGCCAAGTCCCCCATGGAGCGGCTCACGGACCGGGAGTTCGAGGTGTTTGAACTGCTAGGGCAGGGCCTGGGCACACGGGAGGTCGCTGAACGCCTCAACCTCAGCGTCAAGACCATCGAGGTCCACCGCGGGCACATCAAACAGAAACTCGGAGCCAAGTCCGCGCCCGACCTCGTCCGCCAGGCCGTGCGCTGGGTGGAGTCGGAGCAGGGGTGACGACGGAAACGGTCAACATCTCCCTTCGGCGTGGCGGATGAGTTTGACGAATTCCAATCCAATCGAATCGGATCTGTTTGTGGAATACCTGCGGACCGGAATGATGCGTCCGCTAACATGGAAGGACCGTAAGGAGGACGTGGAGAGAAAGTTGGGCGCGCCGGATGATTGGAAGGGGCGAACTGAATCTATTGGTTGGTATGATCCCCTGTTGAGTGGTTTTCGTGATTCCTATGCATGGCACTATGGTGGGCTTTGCGTTGTTTTCATGGGGGATGAAATCTCAAGTCTGTCAATCTCTTGCGACGACTACAAAACCCATCCGCGCAAGTTCAAGTTGCAGTCGCCTTTTTCAGAGCTGCCGCTCACCTGTAGTGTCAAACAAGTCATCAATAGGCTTCGCCTGCATCGGATAGAATTCAACGACTTTCGTGATCAACGTCACGGAGTTCCGGAGGTCGTTAACGAAGCCGGGGTCGCAGTCGGTTGCGCGAACGGAGAGCCCGATACTTCCGCGATCTTGTTTTGCTCCGGTGGACGCGCGTTCGATGACAAGTTGTGATGACACTCGGGGGACAGTGCAGGCGCGCTGGAATCGACGTGCTTTTGATTGTCGCGCCGAGGGGGGTATCGATGCGGAATGAGTTCGCATTCCAGTGAACCCGGAGGGTTCAGAGTATGGTAGCCGTGGGTTGAGCGGAGCGACACCCACGGAACACAACCAAGAGGCCCCGCATCCCGAAGGGATGCCAGCGAGGCGCGCCTGACGACAACCGGGAAGACCATGGCTGCGACCCCGTCCGGGGTCGATTCGCCGGGAGGCGGCGATCCCCGGGTGTCGCCCGCGCGACGGGCTCAACCCGGGGCTACATGGCTGTCAACGCTTCGCGTTGAATGTTCGTCCACGGCTTCTCCTCAATCCGCCCAAGTCCCGCCCTTATCCGGCCGAACGCCCCAGCGCCGCTTCAATCGCCGTCAGGAGCTTCTTCGGCTCATCCGTGCCGATACGGGTCTTCTTCCCGTTCTTGTGGGTCAGTTCGACGGCGTCGAGGCCGGCGACGTTGTAAAGCCAGCCGCCGCGGATCAGGCGGATGCCCCAGCCGTTGTACCAGTGGTTGCGCACGGCGGCGGCGGATTCGATGTCTGAAAAGGGAATCGTCTTGCGGATCAGGCCGACGCCGAAGGCGAAGGACACAGCCTCGGCGTTCACCCGGACGTTCAGCGAGTGGCATACAGCCAGACAGGCAAAGGTGATGGGGGTTATAGCCAACGGGCCGATTGCAGCTTCCGTGTTTCGGCCGTCGAGAAGAATGACCAGGCCGATGGTTCCAAACACAACCGTGGCGATTCCCATGGAAACGCGTATGACTGTGCCGGGTTGGGTGTGCTCGTAGTGTTTCATTCAATCAATGCGTCCGGCCCGCGTTCGCGCGGATCGACAGCTCACGCCAACACGCCGTCCACCAGGTTTCCGAAGATGTTGGTCAGGCGGAAATTCCGGCCCTCGTGCTGGAAGGTGAGCTTCTCATGGTCGAGGCCGAGGAGGTGGAGGATGGTCGCGTGGAAGTCATGCACATGCACGGGATCCTCCGCGATGGTGAGGCCGAAGTCATCGGTGGCGCCGTGGACATGGCCGGCCTTGACGCCGCCGCCGGCGAGCCAGCAGGTGAAGGACTTGGCGTGATGGTTGCGGCCGTGACTGGCGCCATAGCCGGTGCGGCCGAACTCCGAGGCGCAGATCACCAGCGTGTCCTCGAGCATGCCGCGCTCCTTGAGGTCCTTGATCAGGGCGGCGATGGGTTGGTCCACCTTCTTGGCGAGCCCGGCGTTGCCCTCGATCCTGCTGTGGCGATCCCAGTTGCCGCTGGAGCCGGTATCGACCAGTTCGATGAAGCGGACGCCGTTCTCGGCCATGCGGCGGGCGACCAGGGTCTGCCAGCCGAAGCTGCGCATGTCGCCTCGCTTGACGCCATACATCTCCAAAGTGCGGTCGCTTTCGCCCTTGAGGTCGAAGAGTTGCGGGGCGAGGCGTTGGAGGTTGGCGGCGGTTTCAAAACTCAGCATGCGGGCGGCGAGTTCGCCGTCGCGCCGCGATTCGAAGTGGCGTTGGTTGACCTGTTTCAACATCGCCAACTCGGCCTGCTGCAGGGGCCAGGGGTTGTCCTTCTGCGGCGTGAGGTGCGGGATGATCTCGTCGCCGGGCTTGAGGCGGACGCCCTGGTGGTAGGCGGGCAGGAAGTTCGAATCCCAGACCTGCGCGCCGGCGTAGGGTTTGCGCTCGGCGAAGACGACGTGCGAGGGAAGGTTGATGTTCTCCGAGCCGATGCCGTAGCTGATCCAGGCTCCCATGCCGGGCCAGGCGACGCCGTTGGAGCCCGTGTGCATGTGCAGCGTGGCCTCGAAGTGGTCGCTGTGGTCGCCGTGCATCGAGCGGATGAGGCAGAGGTCGTCGGCCACCGTGGCGACGTGTGGAAAGAGGTCGGTGATCTCCATGCCGCTCTGGCCGCGCGGTTGGTGCTTCCAGGGGGAACCCACGAAGACCTGCTTGTCGCGGCTGGACTTGTTGTAGGGCTGGCCGTCGCGCTTGGTGAGTTCCGGCTTCGGGTCGAAGGAATCGACGTGCGACATGCCTCCGGTAAGGAAGAACATGATGACGCGCTTGGCCTTGGGCGTGTAGTGGGGCGGCCGCGCGGCCAGCGGATGCGGTTCGGCCGAAGGCGAGGCGAGGACAGGGAGCAGCCGGTTGGAAAGGCCGTAACCCGCGCAGGCGCCGCCCAAGGCGACCGTGCGCTTCAGCATCGAACGGCGGGTGAGGGAAGGGTGTTTCATGAGGCGGTCAAATCAGCGGGTGAAAGTCGTCGCGTGAAGCGCAAAAGGGTAGGACAGGCATCCTGCCTGTCCACGGCATGACGCAGGGCTGCCGAGTGAGGGAAAAAGTTCGAAACCGGTTTGGTCAGCGCGACCGTACCCTGTGGCCAAGTTCAACTGGCGGCGGCTTGGCCATGCCGGGGACAGGCAGGATGCCTGTCCTACGTGGAAGCGCGCATTGGCAGGTTCAAGCCTGAGATTGAATTTGGCGGTTCGCATGACGGGGTTCAATCCACGTAGATGAATTCGTTTCCGGACAGGAGGATCCGGCAGAGGCTGGTCCAGGCGCGGGTCTCGCGTTCCTTCGGCGCAACCTCGCCCGGAATGCGCTTGGCGTGGGCTGTCACGTAATCCGCGAGAGCCCGGGTCTCCTCCGCCGAGGGCTTGCGCGCGTAGGCCAGTTCATATCCCAGCTCGATCTTCTTGGCGGCATCGTCCGAATGCTTGTTCATGCGCGCCGCGAGGGAGCGGGCGTTTTCCTCCAGGAAGTTGCTGTTCATCCAGAAGAGGGACTGCAGCGGCACGGTGGAGACGGTGCGTTTGCCGGTGCACTCGTTGGGATCGGGGCCGTTGAAGGTCTCCATGTAGGGGTGTTTGCCGAGCCGGCGCGAGGGCAGGTAGACTGCGCGGTGATCGTTGCTGTAGTCCTTGTTGAAGGGATTGTGCTGGGTGTAGGGGTACTCGTCCTTCGCGTTGGGCCTGGGAAAGGGGTGCGCGCCGGGGCTGCCGTCCTTCAACCGACCGCTGACAAACAGAACGGAGTCGCGGATCGGTTCGGCGTCGAGGCGACGGCGGGTGAAGTGGGAAAGCAGCTTGTTCTCCGGATCCTTGTCGGCGGCAGTCTCAGAGACATTGCTGGACTGACGCCAGGTCTGCGACAGCAGGATGCGCTTGTGCATTCGCTTGAAGGACCAGCCGTCCTTGACGAAGCGGTCGGCGAGCCAGTCAAGGAGTTGGGGGTGGGTGGGCTGGTCGCCCTGGCGGCCGAAGGTGCTGGAGGTCTTCACCAGCCCGCGGCCGAAATGATACTGCCAGATGCGGTTGGCCATCACGCGGGTGGTGAGCTGGTTGTCCGGCGAGGCGAGCCACCGGGCGAGTTGCAGGCGGCCGGATTCGCCCGCGGGGATTTTGGCGTCGGCCGCTTCGAGGATGTCGAGGAAGCCGCGCGGCGCCGACTCGCCGTGACTGCCGGGATTGCCGCCGGTGTGGATGCGGGTGTCGCGGATCTTCTTCTTGTCGGTCTTGTCAAAGACGGCGTAGGCGAGGCCGCCGCCGGGAAGCTCGGTGAAGTTCTTGCGCTTGCGGCCGGATTCCGTCCCCGCATGCGGATACTGCGTGCTCTCGAAATAACCGTAGAGCCCGTAGTAGTCCTTCATCGAGATCGGGTCGTACTTGTGGTCGTGGCAACGGGCGCAGCCAATCGACATTCCCAACATGCCTTTTCCGATGGTGGAAAGGGTGTTTTCGATCACCAGGTGCATGTCGCGATACTCACCGTTGTTGAATCGGCGGGTGAGTCCGACATAACTGGTCGCGATGATGCGTTCACGGGCGCGGGTGTCGGGCGCCTTCATTGCCAGGAGGTCGCCGGCGATCTGCTCGATGATCAGCTGGTCGTAGGGCATGTCGGCGTTGAAGGCGTCGATCACGTAATCGCGGTAGAGGTGGGCCTCGGGAACGGGGGCGTCGGCGCCGTCGCCGGAGGTGTCGGCGTAGCGGGCGAGATCGAGCCAATGCCGCCCCCAGCGTTCGCCGTAATGCTTCGAGGCCAGCAGCCCGTCGACGACCCTCTCGAAGGCGTCGGGCGATTTGTCGCGGAGGAAGGCGTTCACCTGCTCGGGCGTGGGCGGCAGGCCGATGAGATCGAAATACGCCCGGCGGATGAGGACGCGCTTGTCGGCGGGTGGGTTGGGCTGAAGGCCGTTCTCGTGCAACTTGGCCACGATGAAACGGTCGATTTCGTTGACGGCCCAGCCGGATTCATCGGCGGGCGGTTCGGCGGGCGTCACCGGAAGAAAGGCCCAATGCTCCTGTTCCTCGGCGGAAGTCGGGAGCGCCGCGCAGGCGAGCGCGAGTCCGAGCGCGGCGGAAGACAGTCGGCTTCCCGGCCGCTGGAAGGTCAAAAATGCGTTCAAACAAGGCATATTCATGACAGTTTCTGCCGACGCAACGCGGATATGCAATGTTCAATCTGGGGCGGATACTGTTTGATTCAGATCAAGAATTGCAGGATCCGGGGCGTTCCTGGCGGCCGGCCTTTTCAAATGAAATGGATTCCGTTCGCCGCGCTTTGCCACCATGATCCGCGCTCAAGCCATGAAAAACGACCACACCCTTTTCCGCCTCCTCCCGTTCCTCGCGTTTCCCCTCGCCCTCTCGGCCGCGCCGCCGGACTACCAATGGCGCGAGGTCGAGATCGACAAGATCGAGATCGGCTACGGCCTGCAGATCACCGACGTCGATGGCGACGGGAAGATGGACATCGTGCTCGCCGACAAGTCCACGATCCAGTGGTACCAGAATCCCACGTGGAAGAAGCACATCATCGCGAAGGACCTGACCGAGCGCGACAACGTCTGCATCACCGCCCGCGACATCGACGGCGACGGGAAATGCGAGATTGCGACCGGAGGCCAGTGGAACTTCCGCGAGACGCAGAAGGACGGCGCGGTCTTTTATCTCGTTCCGCCGAAGGACCGCACGCAGGCCTGGACGCCGGTGAAGCTCTACAATGAGCCGAACACCCACCGCATGCATTGGATCGCCGGGCCGGACGGGAAGTTCTCGCTCGCGGTGAAGCCGCTGCGGGGGCGCGGTTCGGTCGAGGGCGTGGGGCCGGGCTTCCGGTTGCTGGAATATTTCAAGCCCGCCGATCCGAAGCAGGAATGGCAGACGCGCGAGGTCTGCAATTTCCTGCACCTTTCGCACAACTTTCATCCGGTCAACTGGGACGATGATCCCGAGGAGGAACTGCTGGTCGCCTCGAAGGAAGGCGCCTTTCTCTTCGATCGTCGGGGCGGTCAATGGCTGGGTGAACAGTTGAACCGCCACTGGTGCGGTGAGATTCGGGACGGGAAGCTCCCGAACGGCCGGCGGTTCTTCGCCACGGTGGAACCCATGCATGGCGTCGCCTCCGCGGTCTACGCGCAACCGAGAAAACCGGGCGAAGCCTGGGAACGCCTCGCCGTCCTGGACGAAAAGCTGGTCGATGGTCACGCGGTTGCGATCGCGGATTACCTCGGCGTGGGTTCGGACCAGGTCGTGGTCGGTTGGCGGGCCATGCACCCCAAGGGGCGTCCGGGCATCAAGCTCTTCACGCCGATGGACAAGGACGGGCAGAAGTGGCGGGAAACACTCCTGTCCAACGGCGAGATTGCGGTGGAGGACATCAAGGCCGGCGACCTCAACGGCGACGGCCGCCCTGACATCGTCGCCGCCGCCCGGCAGACCAAGAACCTGCGGATCCTGTTTACGGTTCCCGCGAAGTAAGAAACAGAGGGGCTTTCCCACAACCTCTGGCGGTCGCGGCTCGCTGGGGACAGTTCGCCTCGCCTCTGTTCCCGCGAGCCCTTGTCCGGTTGTTTCGGCGCGAGGCATCCGCTACGATGTCCGGATGCGAAACCGATTCTCCCTCTTGCTCGCCGTCCTGACGCTCGCCCTCGCGGCTTCCGCCTTCGGCGCGAGTGACAAACCCAACGTCCTCTTTCTCATCTGCGACGATCTCAACTGTGACCTCGGGGCCTACGGTCACCCGCAGGTGAAATCGCCGAACATCGACCGCCTCGCCGCGCGTGGCCGGCTTTTCGAGCGCGCTTATTGCCAGTATCCGCTCTGCGGTCCGAGCCGGGCCTCCTTCATGACCGGCCTCTATCCCGATCAGAATCTGGTCAAGCGCAACGCCATCTACATCCGCGAGCATGTGCCCGACGTGAAGACCATCCCCCAGATGTTTCGCGACAACGGGTATTTCGCGACGCGCATCGGCAAGATCTTTCATTACAACGTGCCCAAGCACATAGGCACCGGCGGGCACGACGATCCGTATTCCTGGAACGCCACCTTCAATCCCCACGGCCGCGATGTCGACGACGAGGACCTGATCTTCACCCTGCGCAAGGGAACCTTCGGCGGGACCCTGAGCTGGCTGGCCGCCGATGGCACGGACGCCGAGCAGACTGATGGCATCGCCGCCGCCGAAGCCGTGCGCCGTTTGAAACAACATGCGCAGAACAAGAGGCCCTTTTACCTGGCGGTGGGCCTTTATCGTCCGCACACGCCCTACGTCGCGCCGAAGAAATACTTCGATCTCTACCCGACTTCCGAGATCAACGTCCCGAAGGAGCCGAAGGGCTATCTCGAAACCCTGCCGGCGCAGGCGCAGAAATCCGTTCGCCGCAAGAAGGAGCAGATCGACCTGCCCGACGACATTGCCCGTCGCGCGATCCAGGCTTATCACGCCTCGATCACCTTCGCGGACGCGCAGGTGGGCCAGATCCTCGACGCGCTGGACGAAACCGGTCTGGCGAAGAACACCGTCGTCCTTTTCACTTCCGATCACGGCTACCACATGGGAGAGCACGGTCACTGGCAGAAGACGACCCTGTTTGAGAATGCCGCGCGCGTGCCGCTGATCATTGCCGGCCCGGGTGTGAAGGCTCCCGGCAAGCGCACGACCACCCCGGTTGAGATGGTGGATTTCTACCCCACGCTGGCGGAACTCTGCGGCCTGAAGACGCCGAAATACATTTCCGGCGTCAGTCTGGCGCCCGCGCTGAAGAATCCGCAGGCCCGCCCTCGAGAGGCGGCGCTCACCCACTATGACAACGGCTACAGCCTTCGCACCGAACGCTGGCGCTACACGGAGTGGGGGGAGGACGGCAAGGGTGGCAACGAACTCTACGACTGCCAGGCCGACCCGGCCGAGATGAACAACCTTGCCGGCAAGGCGGAGTTCAAGGACCGCGCCGCCCAACTTTCCCGGCAACTCCGCCAACGGATCGCCCAGGCGAAGAACAAGGAGAAGGGCTACACCCAGATCCAGTTCGAGAACCGCCGGCGGGTGAAGTGACGGGCAATCGGAATCGCGCGCTTGCGTAGGCCTCACCGCCTCCAACACGAAACCCGCCTTCCCCCGAAATGAAGTCCCTTGCTCTCGCGCTTGTCTGCTTCGCGTCCTGGTCGTTGATCGGTTGCGGTTCCTCGCGTTGTTGTTGCAGTCGCATGCCCGCGGCCGCCGGCCAGCGCGCGAGCTCCGATCCGGCCCGGGACGTGACCACCATCGAGAAGGACGGTCACACCTGGCAGATGAAAGGAAGTGTCACCAACGTCATCCTGACACCGCCGGCGTCGCGATGAGGTATTCGATCTTGAGCGACGAAGTATTCACGCTACAATCCCGCGAATCATGTTTACTCAAGATCTGAACGGAAAACTGTGGCATTAGGGAACGAAACTCGGGCTTGTTTATGCGGGCATATCGTTCCTGGTGTTCGGACTCACCATGACCCAGGATCCCGAAGGGCCGCTCGCCTGGCTCTCAAATTTTGGGCCGCTTCTGATCCTGATGCCTGTTGCCTCGGCGTCACAGGCTTACGCGTTGGGCCAGCGGGATCGATCAAACCCTTCCTCCGACGATCGCTGACGCTGCGTCGCAAGCAATGCGGAACGAAGACGCCCGATGTCCTTTCAATTCATTAGCTCTGCCATCGAGCCCGTTCCGGGCACGATTGACCCTGCGCGGATGAGCGCGGGGGAACCGGGATTGCCGCGGGAGTTTCGCTGGGGCGAGCGAATGATCCGGATTGCGGAGGTCCTCCGGACCTGGCGCGAGACCGGGGACTGCCGGCACGGCAGCGGCGAGCGGTATGTCCGGCGGCATTGGTTCGAGGCCGCGACCGATGCAGGGGAGATCGCGAAGATCTGCTTCGAACGCCAGTCCCGGTCACGGCAGGTGAAGAAGCGTTGGCGGCTCTACACCCTGGGATCCCGGGATCCCGACTGAAGGGGATCGAGGTCTGTCGTAAGGCGACGCCCGAACCGCGCGGCAGCGCCCTCAAGGAGCGGCGACATTCCTGTCGCCGTTTCCAAGGGGCTTTTCCGGGCGAACTTACTTCGCCCAAAAGTCCACGACGAAGACGTCGTCAAGGATCGGCTTGAGGACGGAGACGAAGGCCTTGTGCTCCGGGTGGGGGAGGTAGGTCTCGCGGGCCCCCTCGTTGCGGAAGGTGACGATGAAGATGTGGGTGAAGTCCTTGTTCAGGCCCTCGGGGCTGTTGTTGAAGCCCGCCTCCAGGGACACGATGCCGGGAATCTTGTCCTTCAGCGCGCGGAACTCCTTCTCGACCTTGTCGATCTGGGCCTTGGTCGCGTCGGCCTTGTACTTGAAGACCACGACGTGGCGCAGTTTGCCCTTGGCCGATTTCACCTGTTTCTTGACGGCGGGTTTCTTCTTGGCGGATTTGTCGGCGGCCATGGCGGTGTGAACGGTTGCGAGCGCGAAGACAGCGCAGAGGAGGAGGGTCAGTTTTTTCATCGGTGTTCTGGGTTCGTGGTTCTTGGGGAAACTCGGCGGTTCAACGGAGGTCCGCGCCTTTCGCGGGATCGGCGGCGTTGTAGCAACGGACGCGGTCGGCGAGGCGAAGCAGGATCCTACCGTTGGAGACGGTCGGCGAGGGGCACCACATGGCGCGGACCTTGGCGGCGCCCAGTTCGATTCGTTCGTCCGGGATGGCCCGGATCATCTGCAGGTCGCTCGCGCGCTTGCCGAAGACGAAGATCTTGCCGTCGGCCAGCATCGGCGAGGAGATGTTGGAATTCTCGGGATGCTTCCAGCGGATCTCGCCGGACTCCAGGCCGACGCACATTTGGAAGCCGCCACCCATGAAGTAGACGTGATCGTGGTAGATGATCGGGCTGGACTGGGTGCGCCGCGCGTCGAGGACGTGGGACCAGAGCTTTGTCGCGCCCTCTTCAGAAAGCTTGTAGGCCGAGAGCCCGATGTCGGTGACGCGGCTGTAGACTGCGGCGTGATCGCCCGAAACGCTGGGTGTGGAATCGCCCCCGCCGGGCGCGGTCCAGATGATCTCGCCCGTTTTCAGATCGACGCAGGCGAGGTCGCGACGGGAATTGCAGATGAGTCGCGCCTTCCCGCCGGAGCGCCAAAGCGCGGGCGAAGTGTTGCCGCCGGAGACCTTTTTCTGGGTCCACACGGCTTCGCCGGTTTCAGCATTCAGGGCCGCGAGGCTTCCGGCAGTGAAGACGACCAGGCCATCGACGACCATCGGGGAGGTGGCGGCTCCCTTGGCGCCGGTCGGTTTTGCCCAGAGCTGTTTGCCGGTCTTGGCGTCCAGGCAGTAGACGCGGTCGCCGCCGATGGAGTAGACGCGGCCGTCGGCGACGCAGGGCGTGCTGGAGGAGTTGCGGCCGGTGGCCTTGCCGGGCGCCTCGGTCTTCCAGAGCGTTCTGCCCGTTTCCATGTCGATGCAGACCACGGTGTCCTTGGCGACCTTCATGGTGTTGGGCACGGCGGCCAGGATTCCCCGCTCGACGTCCTCGGCAAACTTCTGCTCCTTGAGCCACGCGGTCATCTCCGCCTCGTCGGCGAACCGGCGTTTGCTGATCTGTTCCAGCCGTTCGAACACCGTCATCGGGATGGCGGCCCGGCCCTGCTTGAAGCGGCCGACGACCCAGCTGCCCAGGTTCTGCTTCTGTTTCTTGTCCAGGTTCTCGTCGACCCACTGGTTGGCCCAGGCCTCCAGCCGACTGCCGCGCAGGCGGGGATTCAGGTTCATGCGCGCCTCCTCCATCTTGTCGGCGAGTTCGCGCCCCAGCGAGCTGACGCTGCGATGGCCGAGCTTGCGCAGGACGAGTTGATCGATGGCGCGCGTTTCGGTGGGCGAGTCGGTGTGCCAGACCACGGAGATGTAGGCGCGTCCGTCCGCGGCCACGACGCTGCCGTGACCGCCGTCGTCATTGCTGGGGATGGACTCGCTGTCCCAGAGGACGGCCGGTCCGGCCTCGGGCCAGGCGTTCGCGAGGGGCGGGCTGTCCGGGAGGATGCCGTTGCGGTCCGGGCCGCGCCACTGGTTCCAGTCGCCGTCGGCGGAGGCGTTGAAGACGTGTGCCGCGAAGGCGACAATGATGCCGAGGTTCTGCGTGGGTGATTTCATGCCGGCCTGGTGGGTCTTGAAAGAGTCGGGAAACAAGGACGCGACGACGGGACGGGGAATTCAACCGCCGCGGGATGCGGTCCGGCTCTGTCCGTCCACGGGGCGCTCAAAGCGCCGGCGCCGCGGCGTGCGACTTGGCGACCGCGGGCTTGCGCGCATAGAGCGGCGCCGAGGCGGCCTCGAGGCCGTCGACCGAGAGATCCAGCACATGCTCCCCGTAGTTGTTGAACTTGAGGTCCCGGAAGCGGCCGATGAACTTTACGAACACCACCGGCGAGTCGTCCTCAAACTTCACGCGGAACTTGTGGTCGATGGGCTTGCCGAACTCGCGCTTGTCGGGATCAATCATCCGGATATTGAGGGTGTGATCGCCCTCCTCCGCGCGGGAAAACCGCAGCTGCACGGTCACGTAGATGCCTTCGTGCACCAGCGGAATGGACTTCACGGGGATGTGCGAAAAGGTGCCAAGGATGTTGAGCTTGCCCTCGGCCTCAAAGGCGTAGTCACTGATGGTGAAGACATCGACTTTCATGATTTTCTCTGAAAAACCGGATTCTTGGCGACACCGCCGACGGCGTCCAGCCTTTTAATGGACGGAGGCGGAACCGACGAAAGTTGGTTGGCTTGCCCGTCGCGCGCCGCTATAAACCGGCAATGCCCGTTTCGTCACGAATCCATTCCAACGGCCGTGGAGCGATCTTCGGCCCGCTCGGGGTCGCGTTGGCCGTCTGCCTTGCGGCGTTTGCGGTCAACGCGCCCGCCTGTTCCGTCCCGGTTTATCGTTACGCCCTTGAGCGTTGGGCGGCCGACCCTTACGGCGTCCTCGTCTTCCACCGCGGCGAGTTGTCCGAAGAGCAGCGGAAGCTTGCGGACC
Source organism: Verrucomicrobiales bacterium (assembly GCA_038126235.1). Classification (GTDB taxonomy): domain Bacteria; phylum Verrucomicrobiota; class Verrucomicrobiia; order Limisphaerales; family JAYPEY01; genus JAYPEY01. The sequence continues at coordinate 65,795 of JAYPFK010000006.1, read as the reverse complement.
GCCTCTCGCCGAACACGCGCGAGGAGTCGGACACGGTCAACCTCCAGGCCCACATCGCGGACCTTGATTCGGATCTCGATCCCAAGCTCCGCGAACTCTGGGAGAAGCAGAAGGACGCGTCGCTTCCCTGGATGATGCTTTACTACCCCACCCAGAGCGGCATCCAGGAGGTCGTCTGGTCCGGCGAACTTACCGACGCGAACGTGAACCGCATGATCGATTCGCCCGCCCGCCGCGAGATCGCGCGCCGCCTGCTCACCGTGAATTCCGCGGTCTGGGCGTTGCTGGAAACCGGAGACAAGGAGCGCGACGACGCGGCCGCCCGCCTGCTGGACGAGCGAATCGCCCTGCTGGAGAAGGAATTGAAACTCCCAGAGATCGCGGCCCAGGACGTGGCGGAGGGCCTGCTCAACATCCCTGAAACGCAGCTCAAGATCTCTTTCTCCTCGGTGCGAGTCTCCCGCAAGGACCCGGCCGAGGCCGTCTTCGTGGAGCAGCTTCTCGGCATGGAGCCGGATCTTCATGAACTGCGCGAGCCCATGGTCTTCCCGATCTTCGGCCGCGGCCGCGCCCTCTACGCGCTCGTCGGCGCGGGCATCAACGCGGAGAACATCCGCGATGCCGGCTCGTTTCTCATCGGTCCCTGCTCCTGTCAGGTGAAGGAGCAGAACCCGGGCGTCGATGTCCTCATGGCGGCCAACTGGGACAAGCTCGTGCAGTTCCAGGTTGATGTGGACAAGGAATTGCCGCCGCTCAGCGGATTTCTCGCGATGAACGAGGACGCGGAGGAGTCGGCCGCCGCGGCTTCCGAAACCGCTGACAGCGCAGTCGAAGCGGTCGACGCTTCCGACGGCATGGAGAACGTCGCCGAGGCCGCCGCCGATTCCGATGTCGCGACCGCGCCGGATTCTGAAGGGGAGGTTGCGGCTTCCTCCAACGTCGGCCTGCTGCTCATCGGCGCCATGACGGCGCTGGTCCTGCTGGTGGGCTTCTTTCTCTTTGGTCGCAACTCCTGAGTTTCCGGTCATGAATCTCTGGCGACTCATCGTCCGCGAAATCCGGCACCGCGCGCTCAACTTCGCGCTTGGCATTCTGGCTGTCACCGTCGCCATCGCCTGTCTCATCGCGGCGCTCGCGCTCCTGAAGGTCGATCGCGTCGCCACGCGCGCCATCCTCGCCCAGAAGGAGGCCGAGGTGACCGAGGCCGGCGCGAAGCTGGAGGACTCGATGCGCAAGATCATGAAGGGGCTCGGCTTCAATGTCGTCGTCATCCCCAAGGATCAGGATCTGGCCGAGATGCACCTGAGCGGCTCCATCTCCAAGACCATGCCGGAGGAATACGTCGAGCGCCTCGCCAACTCCAAGATCGTCACCGTCAACCACCTCCTGCCCACGGTCGTCAAACGGGTCGAATGGCCGGAGCAGAAGATCGAGGTCCTGCTCTATGGCACGCGCGGAGAGGTGCCTATCGCGCACCGCGATCCCAAGAAGCCGCTGCTCGATTCCGTTCCTCAAGGCTCGATGATCGTCGGCTTCGCCCTGGGCGGGAAACTGGGTTTGAAGAAGGGCTCCAAGACGACGTTCCGCGGGCGCGAGTTTGAGATTCTCAAGGTTCATGAGGAGCGCGGAACCGTCGATGACAGCACCGTCTGGATCAACCTGACGGAGGCCCAGGAGATGCTGGACATGCAGAATCTCATCCACGCCATCCAGGCGTTGGAGTGCCACTGCGCCGGGGACCGCATCTCGGCGATCCGCGAGGAGATCTGCGAGATCCTGCCCGGGGTGCAGGCCATCGAGCGCGGCTCGACGGCGCTCGCCCGGGCCGAGGCCCGCACCAAGGCGGCCGAGGAGGCCAAGAGTTCCCTCGAGCGCGAGAAGAAGGCCCGCGCGGAAATTCGCGCCCGCCACGGCCGGCTCGCCACGACGCTGGTCCCGGCCGTGATGCTCGCCTGCATGGTCTCCATCGGCGTGCTCGCGTTCAACAATGCGCGCCAACGCGCGGGGGAGATCGCGATGTTCCGGGCCATCGGCCTGCGCGCAGGCCAGATCCTGGCTGTCTTCCTGGGCAAGTCCCTGCTGTTGGGGCTGGCCGGAGGGCTGGCCGGCCTGCTGGCGGGCGTCGCGGTTGTCTCGCAATTCGACGACGGCGGCTTCCTGGCCGAGGTTATGCGCGCTGAGCTGCCCCGCTGGCTGGCGCTTTCGTTCGGACTGGCGCCGGCCCTCGCCGCCGTCGGCGCCTGGATTCCCGCCACCTTTGCCGCCGGCCAGGATCCGGCCGTGGTGTTGCAGAAGGATTGAAATGACGATGTGCCGGGCAGGTGAGGCAACTTGGCTGAGTGGGCGGAGCGAACAGTCCTCTGTGAGCCGCGCTTGGACATGCTCACGCCGGCTCACTGGGGACAGTTCGCCCCACCTTGAGCCCGTCGCTATGATTCATCCTTCATTCAACCCCCCCCCGTCCCATGCTTGAGCTGACCGACATCCACAAGACCTACCGCGGCCGCGACAAGGGCGACGTCGCCGCCGTGGACGGCATCTCGTTGAACCTGAACAAGGGAGAATTCGTGGCGGTGCAGGGACCCAGCGGCTGCGGCAAGTCCACGCTGCTGCTGATCGCCGGCGGCCTGCTGTCCCCCGATTCGGGCCGGGTGACCGTCGGCGGTGAGGATCCCTACGTTCTGTCCCCCAACGCGCGCGCCGCCCTCCGCGCCCGCAAGATCGGTTTCGTCTTTCAGCAGTTCCACCTGGCGCCCTACCTGAGCGTGCGGGAGAACATTATGGCCCCTGACCTCGCTTCGGGCGACCAGCATGGCGCCGGACGGGCTGATGAGCTGATGGAGGAGTTTGGCCTGACCGGCCGCGCCGCGCACCTCCCCGGCGAACTCAGCACCGGCGAGCGTCAGCGCGTCGCTCTCGCCCGAGCGCTGTTCAACCGCCCCGGCCTCCTCCTCGCGGACGAGCCCACCGGCAACCTCGACCCGGAAAACACCCATATCGTCCTCGGCCGTCTCCGCGAGATTGCCGAACAGGGCGCCGCCGTGCTCATGGTCACCCACCACGAAAGCGCCGCCAAGGCCGCCGACCGCGTCGAACGCCTGCGGGCGGGCAAGCGGGAGGTGGTTTGATGTTCTGACGCTCACGCGCGGTGGGTGGCGACTATTCCGTCGGCCGTTTGCGTTCCAGATAGCGCCGAACGATATCGTTTGGGTGGGCGTTCTCCCAGACCATGGGGAAATCGCTGCCATCGGGACGTGAGGCGATCTCAATCTTGCCGGGCGGGCTCGCGGGATCGAACGACCAGTCGATCTTCACGTTGTTCTGGAGGTTCTCAACGTATTCGAGGCGATTGGTGTAGCCTCCGCGCAGTCGCATCCGGGAGCCCCTTTCGGTTTCTAGGACGGAAATCAAATCGTCCCAATCCCTTGGCCACCGGTCGTCATTCTGTTGCATGTGCGCGACCAGCAACGAGCCTGTATCCCAAGCCTGATAGGCTTCGGGGAAATGTCGGAGCCTGCTGAGGCCATACAGGACGGTCGATGCGGCCAGCAACCCGATCAAGGAAAGCGCTGCAACCAGGATCCGGCGTCGGCTCATGACTTCAATTCTTCACTCCACCTTCCCCTTCTCAAAATCCCCCGGGCTGACCCAGCCGGCCTTGATCTTCTCGCCGGACAGGTAGCGTTCGTAGAAGTGGCGGCCGGAGTCGAAGGCGTAGGGGACGTTGTCGAAGTAGTCCGTGTCGCCGAGAATGCGGGGGTCGCCCTGCTGCTTGAGCTCCCTGAGCATCTGGGCGCGCAGTTCCTGCTTGAGGTCGCCGAAGGACTTGTCGGCGGCGAGATTTTCGACGCATTCGCGGTCGCTGCCGACGCGGAACATCTCCTCGCCGGGGCGTTTGCCGAAGCCCTGTTCCCAGAATTTCGTACTGGAGCCGTCGCGGCGCATTTCGAGGATCTGGGTCTTGGTGGGGCTGCCGTCGGTGTTGAGGTAGCCGGTCTCGGGATTGCCGGCGGGCCAGCGGGTCGGCTCGAAGTTCTGCAGGTAGAGGACGTCGTTCTTGAGGATGCCGCGGATGGGATAGCCCCAGTCGTGCGGGCGGCCGATGTCGTGGCGCTCCTTGCCGATGAGGACGTGGTCGCGCGCGGGGTTCACGACGCCGTTCTTCTCCGAGTTGAAGATGTCGGTGAGGCTGCGGCCGGGCGTGGAGCTCATGCCGCTGGTCTTCCAGTCGATGCCGGCGACCTCGAGGAAGGTGGGGGCGAAGTCAATGAAGCTGACGTAGTCCTCGATGGCGCGGCCGGGCTTCTTGATCCCGTTCTTCCACATGATGGCGAGGGGGAGGTGGTTGGAGAGTTCGTATTCCTGGCCCTTGATCCGGGGGAAGGGCATACCGTTGTCGGCGGTGACCACGACGAGGGTGTTGTCGAGTTCGCCGCGCTTCTCAAGTTCGTTGAGGATGCGGACGAGGTGGTTGTCGAAGTGCTCGATCTCGAAGGCGTAGTCGAGCATGTCATTGCGGGTGGTCTCGTTGTCGGGCCAGAAGGAGAAGACCTTGTCGATGTCGGAGAGCTTCTTGCCTCCGAGTTTCACGCCGGTCCCGTATTCATAGCGGCGGTGGGGTTCGGTGGCCCCGTACCAGAAGGCCCAGGGCTGGCCGTCGGGCCGGTCGTTCATGAAGTCGGTGAAGTTGGCGGCGTAGTCGTTGGGGGAGATGGCCTTCGTGGGCGGCTTGGCGCGGCGTTTATCGTAGGGTTTGCCGGTGAGTTGGCGGGGCTTGCGGTAGACGGTCTCGGCGATGCCCGGCGCCCAGCCCTTGCCGGTCTTGCCGACGAAGTAGCCGTTCTTCGCCAGGACCTCGCAGTAGCTGGCGAACTTGTGCGGGAAGATGGGGATGTGGTTGCAGGCCGCCTCGAGTTGCCAGGTGTTGCGCCCGGTGACGATGCAGGCGCGGGAAGGCGCGCACTTGGCGTTGGGCGTGTAGGCGCGCATGAAGAGCAGTCCTTCCCGGGCGACGCGGTCGAAGCCCGGCGTCTTGACCCATTCCGTCCCGTAGGCGCCCGTGTGGGGGAAGGACTGATCGTCCGAAATGCAGAACAGGATGTTGGGACGTTGGGCGGCCTGCGCGGAAACGGCGACGAACAAGGTCGCTACGAGGAGGGGGAGGAGCTTGGATCGGATCATGGCTGGTGGAGTTGGATTCAAGGGATTCTAACTGATCACCTCTTTCACCACACGCCCGAACACGTTGGTCAGGCGGAAGTCCTGGCCGGCATGGCGGAAGGTCAGGCGTTCGTGATCGAGGCCCAGCAGGTGGAGGATGGTCGCGTGGAAGTCGTGGATGTGCACCGGATTCTCCGCGACGAGATGGCCGATGTCGTCGGTCGCGCCACAGACCGTCCCGGCCTTGACGCCGCCGCCGGCCAGCCAGCAGGAGAAGGCGCTGGGATGATGATTGCGGCTCTTGGTTCCCTTGCCATCCTGCGCCCAGGGCGTGCGGCCGAATTCCGTGCAGAACACCAGCAGCGTCTCGTCCAGCATGCCCCGGCTTTTCAGGTCCTTGATCAGGCCGGCGATGGGCTGGTCCACGCGCTTGGCATACTTGGCGTGGGAGCCGACGTCGCGGTGGGCGGCGTCCCAGTTGTCGCGGCAGGCCCCGACGGCGTCGATGATTTCCACGAAGCGCACGCCACGCTCAATCAGCCGTCGCGCCATGATGCACTGCGCGGCGTAGGAGGACTGGTCGCCCGGCTTGGCGCCGTAGAGCGCGAGGGTGGCGCGGGATTCGCCGGAGAGGTCAAGGGCCTTGGGCGCGAGGTCGCGCAGGCCGCGGGCGGTGTCGAAGGTCGCCATGCGGCCGGACAGTTCCGGATCGTGGTCGGAGCGCGCGAGGTGGCGGCGGTTCAGGGACTGGAGAAAGTCAAGTTCCAGGTCCTGCAGTTCCGTGGGCTGGACGGCCTTGAGATTGGGGATCGGATTGGCGCCTGGCGTGATGTGGACGCCGGCGTGGACGGAGGGCAGGAAGTTGGAGTCCCAGATCTGCGCGCCGTTGTAGGGCCGGAATTCCGAGATGACGACGTGGGAGGGGAGGTTCGGATTGAAGGTCCCGAGCCCGTAGCTCAGCCATGAGCCGAGGCTGGGAACGGCGAAGCCCGTGCTGCCAGTGTGGAGTTGCAGCGTCGCCTCGCCGTGGTCGCGGTGATCGGCGTTCATCGAGCGGATCAGCGCGGCCTCGTGCATCTGCTCGCGGATGAAGGGGAACAAGTCGCTCACCTCCGTGCCGCAATGGCGGTTCGGCTTGAAGTCCCACAATGGCGCCTTCAGGAATCGCTCCACCTTGGGCTGGCTGGAGACGGAGGCCTTGTCCTCGATTCCGATCGACTTGTCGTGGTCGCGCGTCAGGCGCGGCTTGGGGTCGAAGGTGTCCACGTGCGAGTAGCCGCCGGACAGGTAGAGCACGATGACCTGCTTCGCGCGCGGGACGAGGTGCAGCTGAGCCGGAGCGTCTGCGCGCAGCGCTCGCGGCGTGACGAGCGCTCCTGCGCCCAGCGCGGCGGACTTCAGCCAGTCTCTGCGGTTCAGGTTCATTCGGTATCGTTGCCGGTGGGGCGAGGCTCCCGCCGATTCGGCGCAAACCAGCCCGGTCATGCCAGCAGTTCCTTGACGATGTTGCCGTGGATGTCGGTGAGGCGGTAGTCGCGGCCCTGGAAACGGAAGGTCAACTTCAGGTGATCGAAGCCGAGCAGGTGCAGCATCGTGGCGTGGAGGTCGTGCACGTGCACCTTCTCGCCGATGCCGTTGAAGCCGAGGTCGTCGGACTTGCCGTAGCTGAGTCCGCCCTTCACGCCGCCGCCGGCCATCCACATGGTGAAGCAGTTGGGGTGGTGGTCGCGGCCGTCGTTGCCGCCCTGCACCATCGGTGTGCGGCCGAACTCGCCGCCCCAGACGATCAATGTATCCTCCAGCATGCCGCGCTGCTTCAGGTCCTTGATCAATGCGGCCGCCGGTTGGTCGGTGTCCTGGCAGTTCTTCTTGAGGTCCTTCACCAGGTTGCCGTGCTGGTCCCAGGATTCGTGGAACAACTCGACGAAGCGCACGCCGCGTTCGAGGAGCCGCCGGGCGAGCAGGCAGTTGTTGGCGAAGGAGGACTTGCCGGGCTCCGCGCCGTACATGGTCCGCACGTGTTCGGGTTCGCTCGAAATGTCCATCACCTCCGGCGCGTGGTCCTGCATGCGGAAGGCCATTTCAAAGGAGGATATGCGCGTCGCAATTTCGGGGTCGCCGACCTCGTCGAGCCGCAGGCGGTTCAGCGTGGAGATGGCGTCGAGGGAATCACGCTGCAGCTCGCGGTCCACGCCGGCGGGATTGGACAGGTAGAGGACGGGCTCGCCGCCGCCGCGGAACTGCACGCCCTGGTAGACAGTGGGGAGGAAGCCGCTGCCCCAGTTCGACGCGCCGCCGCTCGGCCCCTTCTTGCCGGAGCTGAACACGACGAACGAAGGAAGGTTCCGCGACTCGCTGCCCAGGCCGTAGGTCGCCCAGGAGCCCATGCTCGGCCGGCCGAACTGCGGCGACCCGGTGCTCATCAGGATCTGGCCGGGCGCGTGGTTGAAGGCGTCGGTGTGCATCGCCTTGAGGAAGCAGACGTCGTCCGCCACGCCCGCCAGGTGCGGCAGCAGTTCGGACAGCTCCGCGCCGCTCTGGCCGTGCCGCGCAAACTTGAACTTCGGCCCCAGCAGCTTCGACTGCGGATCGATGAACGCGGCGCGGTAGTCCTTGATCAGTTCTGGCGGCGGCAGCTTGCCGTCGAGGCGGGTCAGCTCGGGCTTGTTGTCGAACAGTTCCAGGTGGCTCGGCGCGCCGGCCATGAAAAGGAAGACCACGCGCTTGGCCTTGGGCGCGTAGTGCGGTCGCTTCGGCGCCAGTGGATCGACAGCGGCCGGCGCGGCGTGGCCGTTCTCACACAACAGTTGGCCCAGGGCCGCCGAACCCAGCCCGACGCCGCACTGCTGGAGAAACCAGCGGCGCGAGGCGAGGGCGGCGGCGGTTTGGTGAGGTTTCTGAGGGTTCATGGCGAATTTGAAATTGGAGATCTGAGATTTGAGATTCGTGACGGGTGATTCGTGCGCCATTGGGGATGTTCAATGGCGGATGGCAAACAGCCGATCACGAATCGCTGGCTTCTGATTACTGATTACTGGTCACTGATCACTTTCTCCCCACCGCCGATCATTCCTTCGTGATGGTCTCATCCAGGTTCAACAGCGTCCGCGCGACGACAGTCCACGCGGCGAGTTCGTGAGTTGAGGTTTGCTTGGGAGCGCTGGCGCCGGCGGTCAGTTCGGTTGCCTTGGCGGGTTCCGTTGCGAAGCGTTTCTTCTGCCGGTCCAGCAGGTCCAGCAGGACCTGTTTTTCTTTTGCCTCCGGCGCGCGTGTCAGACAACGGCGGAAGGCGTGGGTGAGTCTCGCTTCATCGGTGTCGTCGCCCTCGCGGAGCGTGAGCGCGGCCAGGGATTTGGCGCATTCGAGGAACGCCGGCTCATTGAGTGTGGTCAGCGCCTGGAGAGGGGTGTTGGAGCGCGACCGGCGCACGCAGGAAAAATCCCCGTTCGGCGAATCGAAGGCCTGCAGCATCGGATAGGGCACGGAGCGGAAGCGGAAGGTGTACATCGCGCGGCGATAACGGTCGCCGCCCTGATCCTCCTTCCACGACTTCGGGCCGTAGCTGGCGGGTGGTTGGAAGAGGAACTCCGGCGCGGGCGGATGCACGCTCGACCCTCCCACTGTCCGGTCCAGCAGGCCGCTCGCGGCCAGCGCGATGTCGCGGACGATCTCGGCGTCCACGCGGACGCGCGGGCCGCGCGCCAGCAGGCGGTTGAAGGGGTCGCGGGCATGCAACTCCGGCGTGACATGCGACGACTGCCGGTAGGTGGAGGAGCTGACGATCGTCTTGTGCAGCCGCTTCAGGCTCCAGCCGCCGTCCATGAAGTCCACCGCGAGCCAGTCGAGCAGGTCGGGGTGCGAAGGCGGCGCGCCCTGCGAACCGAGTTCTTCCGGCGTCTCCACGATGCCGGTCCCGAAGTAGGCCTGCCAGACACGGTTCACGATCGAGCGCGCGGCCGTCGGGGAATCGCGGGCCACCAGCCAGCGGGCGAAGTTGAGGCGCGTTGGCTCGCCGTCAGTCTCCATCGGATTCAGGAATGTCGGGGCGCCGGGATTTACGGCGCGCTCGGGCTTCAACCAGTCGCCCCGCGCCAGCATGCTGGTCATGCGTCGCTTGCCGCGCTCCTCCATCACGAGTTGTGTCACACCTTCCGGGTGCCCTCTCCAGAGCGCCTCGATTCGGTCGTTCTCAGGCTTCCAGTCCTTCACCGTCGTCCGCCAATAAGAGAACACCGCGTTCATCTGGGCGGGGGAACGCTCCTTCATCGGGATCGACAGGATCTCCCGCACCTTGCGCGGCAGTGGATCGGCGACCGCGTCCGGGGACGCCGTGGCGGAGACGCGGAAACGTCCGAGGTTCATGGTTTTGACGTCGTCGCTGTTCCAGCCGCCGTGGTTCTGCTGGAAGGAGAAGGTCAGCTTCGTGCCCTTGGGGAAGGCGATGTTCTTGTCGGCGGTGAAGACGGCCTTGCGATCCTGGTTGCGGCGGCCGGGGCCGGCGTCGATGCCCCAGGCCGTGTCGGCCTTGCCGTCGATGGCGTAGTCGGCCGGACCGGTGAAGCCGCGCTTGCCGTTCCGGTCCTCGTAGAGTTCGCCAAGTTGTCTGCGCTCGTTTGCGAAATCCGCCGTGGCCTTCACGATCTTCACCTGGACCCTCTTCCTGGGATCGGTGGCGTCCTCTGCCGTCACCTTGAACTCGGTCAGCGCGAACTGCCCGTCGATGGCTCTGCCGGGCCCATGCGCGGGAAGGTTCGGATCGGTGAACATCTCCAGGCGAAAGGCGCGGATGTCGGGCAGGTTGACCGTGTTGGTGAAGGTGGAGGTCCAGCGCGTCGGCGCGTAGCCCTCGGCGACCTGCGAAAGGTCGTCGCGCGGATCGTAGCGCTGCGAGTTGTTGCCCGAGTTGCGAATGTCCAGGACGGTCCATTCCGGTTGGTCGTCCTTCACCGTTTCCTCCCATTTCGCCAGGCGTTCGCGCCAGTCGGGCGTGCGGTGTTTCAGGTCGTCCTCGATCGACCGGATTTGGCGCAGGAGGTCCGCGCGCTTCTCCAGGTCGTTCGCCGTGTAGACCGCGATGCTGGCCTCGTGCGAATTGTTCAGGAAGGCGAAAATCCGGTAATACTCCTCGCGTGAGAAGGGGTCGTACTTGTGCGAGTGGCATTGCGCGCACTGGATGGTCAGGCCCAGCACGCTTTTGCCCAGCGCGTCCATGCGGTCGAACATTGCGTCCATGCGGAACTGCTCGGGGTCGATGCCGCCCTCCTCGTTGACCATCGAATTGCGGAGGAAGCCGGTGGCGACGCGCTGATCCTGCGTCGCGTCGGGCAGCAGGTCGCCAGCGATCTGCTCGATGACAAACCGGTCGTAGGGGAGGTCGCGGTTCAAGGCATTGATCACCCAGTCGCGGTAATGCCAGACTTGACGCGGCTTGTCCTTCTCATAGCCGTCCGAATCCGCGTAGCGCGCCGCGTCCAGCCAGATTCGTCCCCAGCGCTCGCCGTAGTGCGGTGACTTGAGCAGGCGGTCGACCGCGCGTTCGTAGGCCCCGTCGGCCGTGTCGGCGAGGAAGGCGTCGGTCTCCTCGATGGTCGGCGGCAGCCCGATCAGGTCCAGGTGCAGGCGGCGGAACTGCGCGATCCGGCTGGCGGACGGTGAGGGTCGCAGCCCTTCCCGTTGCAGTCGGCGCAGGATAAACGCGTCGATGGGGTTGGCGACGAAACCGGCGTCGTCGAGTTGGGGGACCGCGGGGAGTTGCGGCGGCCGGAACGCCCAATGTCCGGACCACTTCGCGCCCTCGGCGATCCACTGTTTCAATGTTTCGATCTGGGCGGGTTCCAGGGACTTGCCGGAGTCGGGCGGCGGCATGAGGTCGGCCGCGTCGGCGGTTGTGATCCGTTGGAGCAGGCCGTCTTTTCCGGACTTGCCAGAGGTGACTTCAGCAATGCCCTCCCGGGTGTCGAGGCGGAGCTTGGCCTTGCGTTCGGCGTCGTCCGGGCCGTGGCAGGCGAAGCAGGCGTCGGAAAGGATGGGCCGCACGTCGCGGTTGAAGTCAACCGAAGCCGCCGAGGCCGACGCGCCCAAGCCCAAGCCCAAGCCCAAGACGGCTGCGATGGTCCCGCGCAAAAAGTCCGATTCCATGTCGGAAATCTAGCGGCCGGATCAACGCCCGCCAGTAGAAAAGGCGGGCTTCCCTCGTGTGAATGCCGGATTGGCCGCAAAGGTGGGGCGAACTGTCCCCAGTGAGCCGTTCAGGGGCATGCTCGCGCCGGCGCGTTGGGATCAATACGCCCGATCGCTCCATGACCTTCCCGCTCCCTCAGGTTAGGATGTCGTGGATCACGTTGCCGTGGATGTCTGTCAGCCGGAAGTCGCGGCCCGCGTAGCGGAAGGTCAGACGCTCGTGGTCGAAGCCGAGGCAATGCAGGATGGTCGCGTGGAGGTCGTGGACGCTGGTCGGGTTTTCCGTCGCCGCGAAGCCGAATTCGTCCGTCGCGCCGTAAGCTGTCCCGCCCCGGATGCCGCCGCCGGCCAGCCAGACGGAGAAGCCGTAGTGATTGTGGTCGCGGCCGAGCTTGGATTTGCCCGCGCCGGTCAACTCCACGGTCGGCGTGCGGCCGAATTCCCCGCCCCAGATCACCAGCGTGTCGTCGAGCATGCCGCGCTGTTTCAGGTCGGTCAGCAGGGCCGAGATCGGCCGGTCGAGCTGGCCGGCCAGGCGGCGGTGGTTTTCCTCGATCTTATTGTGGTTGTCCCAGGGCTGTCCCTTGCCGTGCCAGAGCTGGACGTAGCGCACGCCGCGCTCCAGCAGGCGCCGCGCGATCAGCGTCTGTCTGCCATGAACCTCGTTCCCGTAGAGCTCGCGGATCTTCGCCGGCTCGCGCGAGACATCGAAGGCGTCCGCCGCCTCGCGTTGCATGCGAAAGGCAAGCTCATAGGACTGGATGCGCGCGTCGAGGCGATCGTCCAATCGCGCGTCCCGGTGCCGACGGTTCCACCGGCCAAGCAGGTCGAGTTGCCGGCGCTGGGCGTCGGTCGCGATCCTCGGGTGGCCGATGTTTTCGATCAACTTGCCGGGTTCCTCATGGCGGGAATTGACGTAGGTCCCCTGGAACGCGCCGGGCAGGAAGGCGGACTGCCAGTTCTCGCTGTCCTTGATCGGCAGGCCGTCGGGACACATGGCGATGAAGCCGGGGAGGTTCTGGTTCTCCGTCCCGAGGCCATAGAGCGTCCACGCGCCCACGCTGGGCCGAGCCTGCGCGGAATCGCCGCAGTTCATCAGCATGAGCGACGGCTCATGGTTCGGGACCTGCGCATACATCGAGCGCACCACCGCGATGTCGTCGATGTGCTCCGCCGTGCGGGAGAAGATCTCGCTTACCGGCAGGCCGGATTGTCCGTGACGTTTGAACTCGAAAGGCGAGGGAAAGGCCGCGCCGGTCTTGCGCTCCGTGGTCAGCGTGGACTTCAAACGCTGACCCGCTTGGCGGGCGAGCGCGGGCTTGGGATCGAAGGTGTCGACATGCGAGGGGCCGCCGTTCAGGAAGAAGTGAATCACGCGCTTGGCCCGCGCGCGGAAATGCGGGGGGCGGTCGGTCAGCGGGCCGGGCTTCGGCGGTTCATCCGCGATCAGGCGGCCGTCGTCGCGAAGCGCGCCCAGCAGGCCCAGCGCGCCCAGGCCCATCCCGGAACGCTGGAGCAGGTCGCGCCGCGTGAGGTTCGCGGGCCTGGGTTGATTGCAGATCGGGTTCATGCGCGGTCGCCGTCGGCGCATTCCGGCCTCCGGGATTCAGGCTTACTCTTCGGAATTATCCGCTCCGGATCAAGCAATGTTCCGGGGGGAAGCCGGGCTTGAGGGCGAAATGCCCGTTTGTCGTCGCGCCGCTTTGGCTTGAAGAACCCTGCCCGCCGTGGGTAAACAGGCGGCTCCATTCACACCAGCCATGAAGATTTTCCGAATCCTTCCGAAATCCGCCTTTGCCCTCGCCCTGTTTTGCCTGACGTCCCCGCTGTTCGCCGGCAAGAAGGACAAGACCCTCGACATCTACTGGATCGACGTTGAGGGAGGCGGCGCGACCCTGATCGTGACGCCGGAGGACGAATCCATTCTCATCGACACCGGCAATCCCGGCGTGCGCGATCCCGGGCGCATCCACAAGACGATCACGGAGGCGGCCGGGTTGAAGCAGCTCGACCACATGATCATCACGCACTTTCACAGCGATCACTTCGGCGGCGCGGCCGAACTGGCGGCGTTGTTGCCGGTGATGAATCTCTGGGACAAGGGCGTGCCCGAACTGACGCCCGACAACAAGCCGAACGACCGCCGCTACCTCCTCATGGTGAAGCCTTACAAGGCGATGCAGGTCGGGAAGCGCCACACCATCAAGGCTGACACCGTCCTGCCCCTGAAACAGCCGTCCTTCCCCGGGGCGCCCAAACTCACGATGCGTTGCATCGCCGCCGACCAGATCTTCACGCGCCAGGCTCCGAAAAACGCGCCGGAGGCGAAGCACGATGCCATCCGCCTGAAGAAGAAGGACATCAGCGACAACGCGAACAGCGTCAACATGCGCCTCGACTATGGCCCCTGGAGCTTCTTCGACGGCGGCGACACGACCTGGAACGTGGAGGGAGAGCTCGTCTCCCCGGTCAACCTCATCGGGGCCGTGGACGTCTACCAGGTCAACCATCACGGGCTCGACGCCAGCAACAATCCGGTCTTCGTCCACGCCCTGGAGCCGACGGTCTCGGTCATGTGCAACGGGAAGACGAAGGGTTGCGGACCGGAGTCCTTCGCCGCCCTGAAGAGCTGCCCGACCGTCCAGGCCATGTACCAGCTTCACCGCAATGAGCGGGCGGATTCCGAGAACAACACGGTCAAGGAACACATCGCCAACCTGCACGCCGACGGATGCGAGGGCCATTTCATCAAGCTCTCCACCAGCCCGGATGGAGGCAGTTACACGATCACCATCCCCGCCAACGGCCACCAGCGGACCTTCAAGACGAAGAGCTGACGGGGTTGAGGTAGGGCCGCCGATGCGCTGGTCCGAGTTTTCCGGGCGCGCCTCCGGCTTCTTGCTCCCCGGCAATCCATGTTGAGGCTGATCGTCCCGGCAGCGCTTTGAAATGGGTTCTCTCGGCGAATGGACCCTTCCATCGCAGGTGGGGGCGACTCGCCGCAGGCGCCCCATTTCAAAGCCTCTTCGGCGCGGCGCGATTCCGGCTGCCACATTCCCTCTGTTGCTTTAACGCAGCCGGAACGCATCGCAGCCACAAAAAAGCAGCCCGGTTTGAAGCGGGCGGCGGGGTGAAAACGTTTTTGGGGTCAGCGCGGGAGGCGCAGGGCGATCTGCTTGTCGATCTCGGCGGCGAGGTCGATATCCGTTCCGCCCATCTTGGTCCGGACCTGGGTGATCACGGTGGTGAGGTTCGGCTCCTCCTCGACGATCTTCACCCAGACGTTGCGCTGGTTGATCTTGGCCTCGACGACCTGCTTGATGGAATCGTCACCGATGAGCGCGCCATACATGGCGAGAGCCTCGCGGGCCGCGGCGAACACCGCCGGGGCGGGACGCTCGTAACGGCTGGTGATCTTGTCCTTCTTGAAGGGCATGCCGGCCTTCATGTCGCCGTCGAGTTTCTTGATGCAGCCGGTCGTCAGAACCGCGAGGAAGGAGACCGCCGCCAGAATGAGAAAGTTCTTTTTCATGAGATGTGGGGAACATGCAAACCGGATTCTCGAGGGGGCGTCAAGCCTTAGGTTCATTTGACCGGCGGCGGCAGCGCCGCCCGCCAGCCGGCGTGCAGGCGTCGTCGCAGCGTCTCGACGACGGCCTCATGCCCCCGGTCGGCGGCGAGATTCACGTTCTCGCCCGGATCGACCGCGTGGTCGTAGAGCTCCACCTCCTGGAAATGGGTTCCCGGAACGGTCCACTCTGTGAAGCGGTGGCGCGCGGTGCGGATGGAACGGCCCATGCCGTAACCGTAACCCGGTATCTCCCGGGGATACTGGCTGAACGCCGCCGGCTTCCACGGGCGTTTGGGATCCTGGATCAGCGGGGCGAAACTGGTCCCCTCGAGGCCGTCCGGTTTCGGCAGGCCGCATAATTCCGCGAGGGTCGGGTAGATGTCGACGAACTCCACCAAGGCGTCCGTGCGCCCCGGTTTCTGGCCGGGCTTCCGGATCAGGAGGGGCACGCGGGCGGAGGTCTCGAAGGTCGAGTGCTTGTCCCACATCCCGTGTTCGCCGAGTTGCCAGCCGTGGTCGCCCCAGACGATGACGATCGTGTTGTCGGCGAGGTCCAACCGGTCCAGTTCGTCCAGCAGGCGGCCTAGCATTGCGTCCACGTAGGTCACGCAGGCGTAGTAGGCGCGCTTGAGGTCGTTGGCGAGCGCGGGGGGCATGGGGCCGACCTTGGGCACGCCGTAGTAGTGGCGCATGTCGTTCCAATTGTACATCGCGCATTGGGGGACGTTCCGGGGAGGTTCCGGATTGGGGGCGGGCGCAATCTCCACGCCGTCATACAGGTCGAAGTATTTCTTCGGCGCGACGAAGGGCAGGTGCGGTTTCAGGTAGCCCACCGCCAGGAAGAAGGGCTGGTCCTTGAGCTCACGCAGGGCGGCGATGGCGCGTTCGTTGACATCGCCGTCCTGCAGTTCGTTGTCCGGGACCTCGGGGGCCTCCCAGGGCAGGCCGCCCATGCGCTTGGTCTTGATCTTGTCGTTCCCCAGATGCCACGTGAAGGTGATCCGCCGCCAGTCCTCCTTGATCCACTCGAGAACCTGACGGCCCTTCTCCGACTGGTACATCGGCTTCCGGGACTTGAACAGGGGGACGGACCACGCGCGTTTGTCATCGTTGTGGAAGATCTTCCCGAGGGCCCGCGTGTGGTAGCCGTGTTTCTTGAAATGTTCAGGCAGGGTGACGACGTCCGGGAGCGCCGCGCGAAAGTCCGGGTTGAAGGCGTAGACGCCGGTCGTGTCCGGGCGCCGCCCCGTGAGCAGCGAGGCCCGCGAGGGCATGCACAGGGCCTGTTGGCAATAGGCGCGCTCGAAGACCGTGCCCGACGCGGCGAGACGATCGAAAGTCGGGGTGATCGCGGGTTTGCCGTAGACGCTCAGTTCCGGGCGGAGGTCGTCGATGGCGACGAAGAGCACGTTGGGGCGGACCGCGGCCGCGGGGATTTGCGGAACGCCGAAAATCACGGCGCCCGCGAGCGCGGCGAGCGAGGCGAACCGCCGCCACGAACGAGGCGTGGGAGGGAGACTCGGTTTCATCAGGCGGATCCTAGGGGAACGGCGGCGAGGCGCCGAGGGTTGTGTTTGGCCAAGGGACGTCGGAAGAATTGATTGTCGCGTATCTCCTTCGGCGGCTATGCTTCCTTTCGATTGAGAACCGGTTCAACCATTTCACTCATATGTACGAGGGCGAATACGAAGAACTGAACGAGCAGCAGACGAAGGTCTTCGAGTTTTCCGCCTACTGCTACATGGCGGCCTTCGCTTTTGCGGTGTGTGTCATCCTCTATGCCGTCAAGACCCCCTACCTGGTGACGGAGGACTACGTCTACTTCGCGGTGAAGGTCGTGCTCGCCGCCATTGTCCCGGGCGTGGTCGGCTTCGGCGGCTGGCTGCTTTTCGGGAAGTCCACGACCGCCGCAAGCACGATCTATTTCCTGGTCTTTGCGGGGCTTGCCCTGCACGGCTGGTCCGGCATCACGGCCCGGGGCCGCGAGGCGGATCGGGTCGCCGCGCTGGCCGCCCTGCCGGAGCCCCGGACCGGGGCGGAGGTTGTGGCGGCCGTTCTCGCCGGCAAGCCTTTGACCGGCGACGTGACCTGGCGCAAGCCGCCGACGCCGCGGGACAACACCGACGACGCGTTGCTTGTGGAGTCCCTCGAGTCCGCCACCAAGGCGCACCTTTCCAGGCTGAACGCGGTTGCCAGAGCCTACGTCGCCGCGATCGCCGACCTGGATATCGAGGAGGTCGTCAACGGAAAACGTTACATCGCGAAGAGCCAGCTCGACCGGCAGAAGATCTCCACCCAGCGCTACCTGGCCGCGATCGCGGCGTTCCGCCCGGTCGTGGAGCGCTCCGTCAAGGCTTACGAAAAGGCGATCCACGACGTGGATCTCACCGCCGACGCCCGCAAGCAGGTCCTCGCCGCCTACGAGAGCGCGGCGGAGCCGGTCCTGCCGATGATCCTGGAACTGTGCGATACCGATCGCGACCGCGGCGAGGCTGTGCTGGAGATTCTCGAGTTGTATGAGAAGGACTGGGGAGCCTGGAAATATGACCGTGATCGGGAGAAGACCGTATTCGATTCGGAGCAGTCACAGAAGCTTCACGATGAACTCGCGCAGGTGGTCGAGACCACGGCCCGGGCGAAGCGGGGCTTGATGGCCAGGCTCGGAAGCTGATTTGCGCGGGCCCAAGGCTCAAAAGCCGAGCAGTTCCCGGATCGGCCGGACCTTGTCGATCTTGTAAAGCGCGGCCCCCATGATCGCCGCCGCGAAGAAGAGGACGGTGACCAGAAACCGGTAGATCGCCAGCGACCGTTCCCGCCGCTTCAACATCCTGCTCAGTTCCTGGTTGGAATACTCCAGCCATTCCTGATCGGTTCCACGTTGGTACTCGTCGGCCATGGTTCTGGGGGGCAACGCGATCTCACCGGATTCGAAACGAAAACCCGCCCCACCGTCAACGGCGGAAGCGCATTCCCAACGCAACATCACTCCAGAGATTCTGGCTGCTGATGTCTACATTTAATAACAACGTACGTTCATTTTACATGTAAACATCAACCTGTGGGGTTCGAGGTTGGTGTGCGGAGGGGAAAATCCTGCGTTCCCGACTCCCTCGGAAAACTGGGCATAATGGCTCGACCTGTTCCTGCTGCCGGGGTATGCAGCGTGTGTGTTTGGTCGCGTCATTGGAGGCCGATTCCGACGCCGGTTCGCCGCAATTCATCCCAGCCTTTCGTATTTTCTTCCCATGAACTCCCCTCCACGAACTCCCTCCGGCTGTCCTCCTCTCCCGTCGCTGACGCGCCGGACAGCTCTGTGCCTGTCGATCATCCTGATCGGAACCTGCGCTTGGAACGGCGTCGCGCAGGTCGCCAAGCAGGGCGCGGGGCCCATCGGCACGCCCTTCCCGGCGGTGGCCGACACCTCGATCCTTCAGAACGCGCCAGACAACAACATGGGCGGGCATCCGTTCATGGTGACTGGTTTCACCGCCGGCATGAGCCCCCGTCGCGGCCTGCTCCGTTTCGACCTGTCCTCGATCCCGGAGGGTTCGATCATCATTTCGGCGACCCTGGTTGTGAATGTCTCCAAAACGCAGGAAGGAGCCACGTTGAACCTGGGGCTGTATCCCATGTTTGTGGACTGGGGGGAGGGAAACAAGGCTGGCAACATCGGTGCGCCGGCGGAACCGGGCGAGGCGAAGTGGAATTCGCCGATCGGAGATCCCGTCCCCGGCATCGGCTGGCCCAGCATGACGCCGGGCGGTGCGGCGCCGCTGGATTTCGCGCCGGGGCCGGTGGCGGTTGTTCCGGTCTTCGGCGTGAGCCAGGCCACGTTCATCGATCCCATGTTGCGGTCCGTCGTGGAAAGCTGGGTCAACGCCCCGACGGGGAACTTCGGCCTGATGCTCAAGGACACGGATGAGATCCCCATTCGGAACGCGATCCGTATCGATTCCAAGGAAAGCCCGAATGTACCCACGCTCTACGTGGATTTTACGGAGCCCACCACCCTGTCGATGACCATCAGCGCCCCATCGATCGCGGAGAACGCGGGGCCGGGTTCCGGGGTTTCCGCCTTCGTGACCCGCGGGGGCGATATTTCCGGCTTCCTGACCGTCAATCTTTCCAGTTCCGACACCAGCGAGGCGGTCGTGCCCGCATCCGTAAATTTTCAGGCGGGCAGCGCCATGTCCGATCCGTTCACGATCGATGCGATTGACGACATGCTGCTGGACGGGACGCAGACGGTCACCATCACGGCATCTTTGCCGGAGGTCGCGACGGCGATGGCCACTATCGATGTGACCGACCACGAGACACTGACGGTCATGATCACTCCGTCCTCCATCGCGGAGAACGACGTGCTCGGGGCGGTTGGCACAGTCACCCGAAGCAACATCGATCCGGGCGACACGGCTTTCGCCAGCGCCTTGACTGTGAACCTGACTAGCTCCGACACCACGGAGGCGACGGTCCCGGCGACGGTTGAGATTCCGGCGAGCATGGCTTCGGTCACCTTTCCCCTCACGGCGGTGGATGACGACCTGTTGGACGGGACCCAGACGGTGACGATCACCGGGGAGGCCGCCGGCTATGTGGAAGGAACAGACAGCATCGACGTGAACGACTACGAGCTGGACTTCGGCGACGCGCCGGACCCGACCTACCCGACCCTGCTGGCGAACAACGGCGCGCGCCACGTCATCAACGATCTGAAACTTGGCTCCATCATCGACAACGAGCCCGACGGCCAGCCTTCGCCGGACGCCCTGGGGGATGGCGGAGCGGGAGGCCCGCAACCGATGGGCGTGTCGGGGCTCAACGACGAGGACGGCGTCTACATCCCCATCCTCTACCTCGGCGTGATGAACCAGTTGACGATCACTGCGAGTGGCTCGGCGGCGATTCCCCAAGGCATTTCGAAGCAGAACATCGGAGGACAGGGGATTACGGCGATCGGTTATGTGGATGCCTGGTTCGATTGGAATCGCAACGGAAGCTGGGACGATCCCGGCGAGGCGTTGCTGGCGCAGCCGGTGCAGGCTGGCTCGAATCCCTTCACCGTGACGCCGCCTCCCGGCGTGGCGGTTTCCGGAGCGACCTTCGCGCGCTTTCGAATCAGCCAGGGAGGCGAGCTGGCTCCGACGGGGTTGGCGGTTGGAGGCGAGGTGGAGGATTACCTCGTCACGGTTCACGGTTCGCCGAGCATCACCTATCCCGAGGAGGCCTACACGTTGGCGTCGGGTGAGGACGCGGGGGCGATCGCGCCAACCAACAACGGCGATCCGGCGACAAGCTGGAGCATTTTCCCGCCGCTGCCCTCGGGATTGAATTTCAACACCGGCAACGGCGCGATCACCGGGACGCCGACCGGCATTTCCGTCAACACCTACACGGTCACGGCCACCAATCCCGCGGGCATGAGCCAGTTCGCGATGATCATCGCAGTGAACGGGCCGCGTCTGCTGGTGGCGATCGGCGAAGCGTCAATTTCAGAGAAAGACGGCGCAGGCATGGGAACGGTCACCCTGCCTGACGGTCAGACTGCAGAGGGCCTGATCGAGATCTCGCTGGCGAGCGACGACATTTCGGAAGCGACGGTTCCGCCGATCGTCCTGATTCCGCCGGGGGAGAGTTCTGCGCTGTTTCCGATCGCCGGCGTGGATGACACGCTGCTCGACGGAACGCAGACGGTGAAGATCACCGCGACGGCCACGGTGGGCGGCGAGCCGGTCGTCGACTATTCGCCGAGTTCCGACACGATCGACGTCACGGATCGTGAAACGCTGATGGTCACGGCGCCGAGCGGCGCCTCGGTTTTCGAATGGGCCGACGACGTGCAGCTTCGGGTGACAAGATCGAACACGGACAACTCCCAGGCGTTGACGGTCAACCTGACCAGCGACGACACCAGCGAGGTCGCGACCCCGGCGACGGTCACGATCCCCGCCGAAGCCGCATCGGTGGTTTTCTTCGCCTCCGTGATCGACGACGATCAGATCGACGGCGACCAGATCGCGACGGTTTCGGCGGAGGCGGCCGGTTACTTCCAGGGCGATCTGGGTGTGCAGGTGAAGGACCATGAACTGGATTTTGGGGATGCCCCCGACACTTCCAACGGAACCGGCCCCGGCGATTACCAGACTCTGGGGGAATTCGGCGGCGCCTCCCACGTGATCGGGCAGTAACGCCTGGGCGCTGCGGTGGACAATGAAGGGGACGGTCAACCGAACGCTGACGCCACCGGCGACGACATCGCGGGAATCGGTCCCGCGGGGCAGGTGGGGCCTGCGGTCATCGGGACCATCGACGACGAGGACGGCGTGACGATTCCGTCGATGACCGTCGGGGAACCGGCGATCTTCACGATCAATGTCCAGACGCAGACCGTCGGGGGCGGTCCGGCGGCCGCCAAGCAGGGATTGGCCGGCCCCTTCCTCGACGCGTGGATCGACTGGAACCAGAACGGGGTCTGGACCGATCCGGGCGAGCAGATCGCGGCCAACTTTCTGGTGGCCACGGGCGACAATCCACTCATGGTGTCGGTTCCGCTGGATGCGGTCGGCGGGAACACCTTCGCGCGGTTTCGGTTGAGCCTCGAGGGCGGCCTGACCCCGACGGGCGAGGCGCAGTCCGGCGAGGTGGAGGACCACCTGGTGAACGTGATCGCGGCGACGACGCGGATCACGTTCGCCTTTGAGGCCGCAACGTTCACCACGTATCTCGATATCGTGGACATCGCGGCGGGAGGGAAAAACGATCAACTGACCATCACGGCGGACGACGCGAATTCGCGCTACGTCATTCACGATCCCGTGCATCTGTTTGAGATCGATGGAAACTCTCCGTGGACGGCCACGCTGGCCGACGGCAACCACACGGTCCACGTTCCCTACACGGACCTTCCGCCCGTGCCGCCCTATTCGGCAATCCGGGTCAAGGGGCTGGAGGGCGACGACTCCGTCACGGTGGATTTCTCCCAAGGGACATTTCAAAATTTCGTGGAGTTCGTCGGCGGGAACGGAAACGACGGCCTGACCCTGATCGGAGGCGGGCCTTTTGCGGAAGCCACGGTGGCTGAGAATATCTTCATCGATCCCGTTTCGGCTGTTGGGCCGGCGATCGGCCTGACCGGACACAGCCCCGTTGTCTTCGAGGAGGTGGAAACGGTGGAGCCGGTCGCGCCGGTGACCGACTTCAGCTTCAACTACGGCGACAATCCCGACACCGTGACCGTCCAGCGGACGCAGACGACCTTCACCTCGTTTCCGTTCAACGGCGCCGCCGTGATTGTGCTGAACCCGACCGGATCGCTGACGATCAACGGCGGCGGCGGGGACGACACGATCAATGTCGAATCGCTGGGCTCGGGCTTCAACGCGGCGCTGAATGTGAACGGCCAGGGTGGAACGGGCGACATCATCAACGTCGGCTCCGTCGCGGGTGTGGACACCGGAACCGGCGAAGCCAACCTGACCGCCTCCGCCGGCGTGACGATCAAGGCCGGCGCCGGACTCACGACCGACGGCGGCGCGGTCACGATCGACGCCGACAGCGACAACAGCGGCCCGGGGATCTTTCTTGTGGAGTCCGGCTCCGGCCTGTCGACCGGGATGACGGGCGGGGGATACGTTGAGATCAAGGCCGCCGATGTGGACATCCGGTCCGCCATCTCCGCGCCCGGATCCTACGTCGATCTGAACCCTTCATCGTCCGCGATCCAGATTGACCTGGGTTCGCCGAACGGCGGCGGCTTCATTCTGGACAACGCGGAACTGGACCACATCGCGGCGGACGAAATCTGGATCGGCGCGGGCGGAAGCTCGCAGATCAACCTGAACAGCGCGATGACGCCCATGGGCGCGCCCCGCTTGCGTTTCGGATCGACCGGCCCGTTGCTCGACAAGCATTCGGGCGGGGCGGACATTTCCACCTCATCGGTCGAGTTTTCCTCGGACATCCAGCCGGGGAATGATGGCGAGGCGGGGATTCTGGAGATCGGGGGCAACGTCGATCTGCGGACCTCGGCGAGACTCCACATCGAGCTGGGCGGGACCACGCCGGGTAGCGGGCACGATCAGTTGAAGGTCGTCGGGCTCGCGCAGTTGGGCGATTCGGTCGTCCTGTTGGGAGCGGCGAGCGGCCCGGCCCTGTTCTTCGAGCTCCTGCCGGAGTTCGCGTTGGCGTCGGGTCAGAGCTTCACCATCGTCGATAACGACGGCAGCGATCCGGTCATCGGGACATTCGACGGACTGCCGGAAGGCGCGACGATCCCGAACTTCGCCGGCTCGTCGCTGGTCGGTCTGATCACCTACCAGGGCGGAACCGGCAACGACGTGGTCCTGAACCTGGGCGAACCGCCGGTCATTGAATACCCGAATCTCCTGAAGTTCTATGTCGATGAACCGATCTCCCCGCCGGTCGGACCCTCGGTTTCGGGAGGAACGGCGGATTCGTTCTCGCGCAACGGGACGCTGGCCGCCGGGCTGGTGTTCTCGGCCTCGACCGGCGAATTCAGCGGAACGCCGACCGCGTTCAAAGGCCACACGACCTACTCGGTCACGGCGGTGAACGCGTTTGGCTCGGGATCTGATTCCTTTGCCATCCAGGTCCTCGACCGGCGGACCGTCGTGGATTTCGACGACATGACCGGAACGCTGACCGTCACCGACATCTCGTCGACGAGCAAGTCGGACAATCTGATCGTGAACGTCCAGGACGGAGACCTGGTCCTGACCGACGCGGGGGCCCGGTTCTTCAAGGGCGCGTCGGCGGGGTCGGCGTCGATCAACTTGATCGGCGAGCATGAGGCCCGGATTCCTCGTTTTATGGTGAACTCGATTTCGATCGATCTGCGGGGCGGCGACGATCAACTGGATTTCAGTTTCGGCACGGGCGGGCCGCAGACGGATAACGGCTCGGACGGCGGTTGGCGACGTGTTTCCACCGCGGTGATCCTGCCTGAAGGATTCGTTACGATCGACCTGGGCGGCGGCGCCGACCAGGTGGGCTTCATCGGCGGCGACACGATGTTGGAGTCGCGTTCGCTGACGGTCCGGAATGCGGAAGCGGTGTTCGTCGGGGGGGATGTCAGCGCGAGTGGCGATGTGCTCATCGAGGCGAATGAGCGGGTCCTCATCCAGGGAGGGCGGATCGATGTCGGCGGCTCGGGCAACGTGACGATCAACGCCAACCAGGGGGAGGTTCCGGCGAGCGGGAACTTCGCGGGAATCTCGGTCTCCATGGCGGGCAGGATCTCAACGCTGAACGGCTCGATCACCTTGCGCGGTCGGGGCGGGGATTCGCTGGCGGACAACGTTGGCGTGCTGATTGAAACGTCGTCCAGCGTCGCCGCGAGGGGAAGCGGCCAGGTGACCATCGAGGGAACCGGCGGTCCGGGCATGGACCTTAACCACGGCGCGCGGATCAATGGCGCGACGGTCTCGACGCTGAACGGGAATCTCTCGATTTCCGGCGGCTCGGGCGGAACGGGAGATTTTAACGAGGGCGTCCTGCTGGACTCTGGAGCCGAAGTGACAACCAGTCTGGGCCGGATCACCGTGAACGGGACGGGTTCCCCGTCGGCTGTTAACGGTTGTCAGGGAATCGTGGTGGCGGGCGGCGCGAAGATTGCCTCGACCGGCAACGAGGCGGGCACGGGGTTCATCGACTTGATCGGGGCGGGCGGTTCAGGCGCACAGGCCATCGGCGTGCAGATTTCGGAGCCGATGACAAAGGTCTCCTCGCTGGGCGGCGACATCACGATTGCCGGGGCGGGCGGGGGCGAGGGCGGCGGCGCGCACGGCGTGCAGTTCGACGCCGGCGCGCTGATCGACATGACCGGCGATGTCCGCCTCACGATTGGCGGGACGGGGTCGGCGGCCGGTTCCGGCCGTGGCGTCAGCATCGTTTCCGGGGCCGGCATCAGCGGCGACGCCTCGGCCGGGACGTTGACGACGTTGACCGGAACCGGCAAAGGCGGCGAAGCGGACATCTTCTTCGACAACCTGGCGCTGGATTCGCAGACCTACTTTGACGGCGTCGTTCAGGGAACCTCGCTGTCGGCGGGCGCGGGCGTCTATGATGTCCATTACTTCAAGGGCGGGACGATCGCCGGCGCGGTCAGTCACCTGAACGATCGCGGCGTGGGCATGCAGGGCAATTCTCCGGCCCTTCTCGCCACGGGCGATCTGAACTTCAACACCCATAACGAGGTTCGGTTCGTGGTGACGGGCGCGATCCCGGGCGCGGGGCACGACCAGTTCAATGCGACTGGAGCGGTGGATCTGGGTGGCGCTTCGCTGAAGGCGTTTCCGGGGGCGGGCGCAATTGTTCCCGGCGATGAAATTGTCTTGGTGGCGAATGACGGGGCGGACGCGGTGACCGGGATGTTCAACGGATTGCCGGAAGGAACGACGATCTCATTGACGCCGCAACTTCATGTGACGATCAGCTATGTGGGAGGCGACGGAAATGATGTGGTCTTGAACGCGACCTTGCCGCCGGCGCCGACGATCTCGTATCCGCAGAGCGACTACGAGTTCACGGTCGGGCAGGCGTTGTCGCCCGATGTCGAGCCGGCGCTGGGCGGCGGTCCGGTAGGCTTGATCAGCGTTTCGCCACCGTTGCCCGCCGGACTGGGCCTGGATTCCGCGACCGGTAGGATCTCGGGAACGCCGTCCGTCGCGACGGGTTCTGCAAGCTATGTCGTGACGGCCTCAAACGACGGCGGAAGCGCGATGGAGACGTTGACCATCACTGTCAGCAATCCCGCGATGGCTCCGGCGGACGGATTGCTGCTGCATTGGAAGCTGGACGATGTCGCCGGGCCGAACACGACGGAATCCGTCTCCGGTTCGACCTCGGTGGCGACGGTGATCGGTCCCGTGACATCATCGACGCGCATGTCGCCGGACACAGGGTCGGCTGCATCCTTCGGGACGGACTCGCAGAACCCGTCCTACATCAACGCGGGCACACTCACGGCCTCGGGCGTTTATCAGCAGGCCTACAGTCACAGCGCGCGGCGTGTCACCGGGGCCTGGACAATATCCGCATGGATCAATCTCAGTTCGACGGCCTTGCCCGGCGACAATGTCATCGCCTCGACGGACACCTCGGGCAGTGACTGGTGGCTGTTCATGCCGACCGATGGCGAACTGGCGTTCGATTTCAACAGCGCCCGGATCAAGAGCGGGCTGATCGTGCCCCGCGACCAACCCGTGTTCGTGGCGATCATAGCGGACAATTCCGGGGAGGCTTTCGAGGAGGCGGGAAGCCGGCACATGTTCGCCATGTTCGACGGCGTGAACTGGCAGTATTCGGAGGGGACTTACTTCGATGAGATCCGCCTGCTGGGCCTGGAGATCGGCTCCTTCAACCACGGGATCCGGCAGTTCGACGGCGCGATCGACGACGTGCGGATCCATGACCGGGCCTTGGGCCAGTCGGCGCTCGATGAGCTCGTCTTCGCCACGAGGTTGGTGGCGGACGGCTCCGGGAAGTTGATCGTCTCGGACCTCGTCGAAGGGGGCAAACCGGACAACCTCACCGTCCGGTCGGACAACGGAAACAGCCGCTTCATCGTCAGCGATCCGGACAATGTCCTGCAGACGCTCGTGCCGAACTCGGTGCGGGTGGACGCGCACACGATCCAACTGCCGTTCTCCGAAATCCATGGATCGCAGCTCCGTTTCCAGACCGGCGGCGGCGACGATTCACTGACCGTCGATTTTGACGCGGGGTTGTTCTCACCCAGCGTGGTCTATGTGGGCGGCGACACCGGCGAGACGGAGGGCGATTCGCTGACCTTGGCGGGGGAAGGCGTTTTCGCTTCCGGCGTCTTCCAATACACGGACGCCAGCAGCGGCACGATCGACCTGACCGGCAATGCAATCATCCAATACACCGGCTTGGAGCCGATCGATTCACTGATCCAGGTTCGGGATGTCGCGCTGAATTTCGGCGCGGCCGCGGAGACGATTGCGATCGGCCCCGGAGCCGAGCCGGGAACGCTGGTGGCGAATTCCACGGCTGGAGAGCGCACGACGTTCCTGAATCCGACCATCGCGTTGACCGTCTCTGGCGGAGAGGGCCTGGATGCGATCGGCGTCAACGGCCTCGGAGCCGGCTTCACCGCCGATTTCGTCGTGCGAAGCCCGGGCGACGCTCTCAACTTCGTCATGAACTCGACGGTAACCATGGGGTCGATCACGACCGAGGTCGGCTCCGTGAACGTGATGGCGGCCCTGGCCGCAAACGGCGGACTGGTCGCCCTGAGGGCGGAAACGGATGTCCTTGTCGCCGCGTCGATCTCGACCCAGGGAGGGAGCATTGTCTTGAATTCTGACACCGACCAGGCCGCGGCGCCGGGCGGCGGAATCCTCGTCAACGGCGGCGCGATGGTTTCCTCCGCCGGGGGAGACATTATCCTGGGCGGCGGTGACGATCCCGCGATGAGTCCGGCGATTGCGACGGGAGTGTCTGAGGACGGAGTTCATATTGGGAACGCGACGCTGGATGCCGGAGCGGGTTCCATCACGATCCTGGGTCGCTCGGAGGCCGGCGGTGACGACGGGGTCGAGGTCGATGCCAGCGGCCTTTTGCGCACGACGTCCGGGAACATCACCGTGACGGGAAGCAGTTCCGCCGACGACGGCGTTGATATCGATCCGGGCGGCCGTATCCAGTCTGATTCGGGCAACGTGACACTGAACGGCTTCAGCGACGGCGCCACCGGGGACGCTGACGCTGTCACCATGGATGGGGCCGGCACGGTCGTCCAGACGACTTCCGGGCAGATCAGGCTGACCGGACAGACAATGGGGCCAGGCAATGACGCGGTGCACATCTACGATGGAGCCACGGTCACGTCGCAGGATGGGGCGATTCACCTCGCCGGCACGGCCCAAGGCTTCAGCGATGGCGTGGACTTGGGAACAGGCGGCAAGGTTCTTTCCACCGGTTCGGGAACCATCACCATCACGGGGACGGCCGGAACGTCGGGCGACGGCGGGGTCGAGATCGAGGATTCCGGGACGGCGGTGACCGCGGTGAACGGCGCAATCCAGATCACGGGAACGGCGGAAGGCTCCGGTGACGGCGTGGACATCGACACCCAGGCGTTGATCCGAACCACCGGATCGGCGTCGATCACGATCACGGGAACGAGCGGTTCAAGTTCCGGCGAGGGCGTGGACATCGGGGATGCCGGCACCTTGGTGACCTCGGTCAATGGAGCCATCAGCATCACCGGCTCGAACGACAATAACGACGGCGTCTACATCAACAACGGCGTGACGATCTCTTCCACCGGAATCGGCGCCGGCGCCGCCACGATCACCATCATGGGGACCAGCGCGGCCTCGAACAACGAGGGCGTGGATATCGGCGACGAGGGTGTCATGGTCACCTCGGTCGATGGCGACATCTCAATCACCGGCGTCAACACGGCGGACAACGACGCGGTCTACATCAGTTCGGGCGGCGTGATTTCCTCGACGGGAACGGGGGCGAACGCGGCCAATATCACCATTCACGGCACGACGACGTCCGCCAATCACGAGGGCGTCGACATTGACAAGGCCGATACGAAAGTGTCGTCCGTGGACGGCGACATTTCGATCACCGGGATCAACCTGTCGACCGGTGACGGCATCGAGATGGATTCCGGATCGGCGGTTTTGGCAACCGGCGACGGAAACATCTCAATCCACGGCGACACGGCGGACCCGGACAGCGAATCGCTCGACATCGGCGGCGGGACCGGCGCGGCGCAGATCGTGTCCGGGACGGGGAACATCGCGATCACGGCCGCCAATTCCGGCGTTGGCCTGCTTTCGTATTCCGGCGCCACGATCGCCTCGACCGGCGGGGGCGACATCACGTTGACGATGAACCGCGTTGGCCTGCACTGCGCGGTAATGTCCGCGGGCAACCTGAGTGTCGCGCCGCTGGACCCGGCGACCTCCATCGGCCTGGGCGGCGGCTCAGGGACCTTGGACCTGGATGATTCGGAGTTGGCCAATCTGGCCGACGGCTTTGCGCGCATCCAGATTGGCGACGCGGCGAACGGGAACGGCGCCGTCAACATCGACACCGCGACGTTCAACGATCCGGTGACGATTTCCGGCGGAGTGATCACCGACGCCACGGGCGCGGATCTCACGGCTCCCTCGGTCGTGCTGGATGGCAATGTCTCACCCGGCATGTCCCCGGGCATCCTGAACGTGGGCGGCGATTTCGCGTTTGCGACAGGCTCAATGCTGACGTTGGAAATGGCGGGCGCGAACGCGGGAGAAGGGGCGGGCTTCCACGACCGGGTCGCGGTGACGGGAAAGGTGAACCTTGCGGGCGTTCCGCTGGTCGCCTCATTCACGGGCGGATTCATGCCGACGGTCGGCGCGGAATTCGTGGTCGTCTCCAACGACGGAGCCGACGCGGTTTCCGGGACCTTTGCCGACCTCGCGCAGGACGACCTCCTGTTGATCACGGGCCAGTTGGTCCGCGTTTCCTACGTTGGCGGCGACGGCAATGACGTGACGCTCACCGTATTGCAGAACGTCTTCCCGCCCTACAATCACGTCGCGATCTACCCCGCCGACATGAACGGGGATATCCAGGGCCTGTTCCTCGGCGATCCGGGCGCGGTCTACGAGCTGTGGGTCGCAGTCGACCTGCCGAACTGGACCTTCGTCAGGGCCTTCACGGCCAGTCAGGACGGCTTTGTGACGTTCTCAGATTTTGGCGTCGGCGCGCTGCCTCGACGCTTCTACCAGATCCGCAAAGGCGCCGCTGATTGAGAAAGCGAGATGCGATCATGGCGTCATCCTCGGCTGCGGCCTCCGAAATGGCCGTGGATGTAGCGGCGGGTCTGTGACTGCCGCATTTTGAGAATTCCTCACTGTAGGATTCACGAGCGTCAAGTTGGCAACGCAGGTAGGGTAAATTGTTCGCAGGGAGCCGCGCAGGGGAGTGCGCATGTCGGCTCATTGGGGAAAATTCGCCCTACCTGTCCTGTGACCGTTGCATCGTGTGGGAGGCGATACGAGTCCTGCTGAAACTCACCGCTTTCCCCTCTGGACAAAGCGTTCGTTACGTCCAAAACTCCGTTTCATGCAGAAAAAAGCTCCTTCTTCCCCGCAGAAACTCACCCGTCGCTCCTTTGGCAAACTGGCCGGCGTTTCGGCCGCGGCGACCTTCGGTTTTCAATTCATTCCCAGCCGCGCCTGGGGGCAGTTGACCAAGCCCGCCCTCGCCGGCATCGGTTCCGGCGGCAAGGGCAAGGCCGACATCACCGGATCGGACTATGCGGGTTTCAACGTCGTCGCGCTGGCGGATGTCGTCGTCGGGAAGAAGATCGACAAGCCGAGCAAGAAGCTCAAGTCCGTCGCCGACATGCAGGAGCGTTACAAGCAGGCGAAGCTCTACACGGACTATCGCGAGTTGCTGCACGACATGGGCGACAAGATCGACGCGGTCACCGTCTCCACGCCCGACCACCATCACTTCCACGCGTCGGTCCTGGCAATGAAGGCGGGCAAGCACGTCTACTGTCAGAAGCCGCTCTGCCACGGGATCTGGGAGGCGCGCATGATGGCCAAGGTCGCGAAGGAAACCCGCGTGAAGACCCAGATGGGAAACCAGGCCCACGCCAACGACCACATGCGCCGCTGCGTGGAGCTGATTCGTTCCGGCGTCATTGGCAAGGTGAAGGAGGTGCACGCCTGGACGAACCGTCCCATTTGGCCGCAGGGTTTCAAGAAGGCGCCGGAGAAGGAGCCCGTGCCCGCGTGGCTTGACTGGGAACAGTGGATCGGTCCCGCGCCCTTCGTGGACTACAACGAGGTCATCGCCCCCTTCGCCTGGCGCGGTTGGTACGACTACGGCACCGGCGCCCTCGGCGACATGGCCTGCCACATCATGGACATGGGTTACTGGGCGGTGATGCCCGGCGCTCCCACCAGCGTGAAGGCCAAGCAGCATGGCGGCACGGAAATCTCCCCGCCCATCAACTCCATCATCGAATGGGAATACGCCCCCAGCCAATACACCTCCTCCAAGGGCTTCAAATACGTCTGGTACGACGGCTACATCGACGCCCATTTCGATCGCGACACCTGGACGCTCGTCAAGCCCAGCAAGGAATATAACCACCCGGGTGAGGACATCCTTGAAGGCAAGAGTTTCCAGGATTTCGGAGCCGTCGTCATCGGCGAGGAGGGCAAGCTCTTCTTCCATCGCCAGCGCGAGAACTGGATCGTCGAGACCTCCTACAAGATTGACGGCTTCAAATGGCCGGAGCCAACCATTCATCGCGCGGGCGGCCCGGACGACCGCAACGCCAACTACGTCGAGTGGATGGACGCCATCAAGGGTCGCGTCCCCGACGGCCTGTCCGGCTTCCATCACGCGGGTCCCTTCACGGAGACGGTCCTGCTTGGCGTCGTCGCTCAGCGCAATCCCGACAAGAAGTTGTTGTGGGACGCGAAGAAGATGGAGATCAAGGGCCGCCCCGATCTCAAGAAGCTCATCAAACCCGACTACCGCAAGGGCTGGGAAATCAGCGTGTGAATGGAGAATGCGGAATGCGGAGTGAGGGAGCGCGGCTGCGTCCCGTCTTCGGGGCCAGCCGCAGCAATCTCCGATTTGCAAGACGCATAAGAACTGACCTGGCTTTGGATGTCACCAGAGTCGCTGCGGCTGGTCTGCGACACAGCCGCGCTCCGAAAACCGCGGAAGCCGGTATCGATCTGTAACAGCGGACTTCTGTCCGCACCGAACCTAAGGCCCAACGGGCCGGCTCCAAGTCAGCCCAGGTCAACGGCCTGGGTTTCGGACACAAACGGGATGAAGCCCCAAAGCGGCGGCCCTAATTACCTCCGCCGGGATTGGGCCGCCCCGTTGGGGTTCGGGATTCGACGGCAAACCACACCCGGGGCGTTACCCCGGGCTGGCCTGGGGCTGGCCCGTTCGGCCGAGAAACAAAACAAAATCCGCATGGCTCTGATGAAACCACCCCAATCCCTTCTTTGCGCCTTTTGCGCCTCTTTGTGGCTTGCTTTCGCGGCCTCCGCCGCCGAACCCATCGACCTGATCCTCGTCGCGGGGCAGTCCAACGCCGTGGGCTACGACGCCAAGCCCTCCGAGTTGCCGTCGAGCGACCTGGACCACAAGGTCATGTTCTGGTGGCGGACCGGCGATCCGCCGCCGGACGATCACGATGCCACCAGCGGCGGCGAATGGAAACGCCTCCGGCCCCAACCGCTCGGCGATCCCAAACAACCGCGCTACGGCAAGACGCGGCAATACGGCAACTTCGCGCAGAAGGACGGCGGCTTCGGCCCGGAGATCGGTCTCGCCCGGACGCTGTTGCTGGAACGTCCCGGAACCCGGCTCGCGATCGTGAAGGCGGCGTTCAGCGGGACCGGCATCCGCCGTGACTGGGATCCGAAATCCGACGGCGACAACGGCTCCTGCTACCGCGCCCTGATCTCCGAGACAAGGGCGGCCATCAAGGCGGCGGAAGCGCTCGGATTGAAACTGCGCCTGCGCGCCTTCACTTGGGTGCAGGGGGAAAGCGACGCGAACAAGAACGACGCGGACCACTACGAAAATGCGCTGCGCGACATGATCGCCAGCCTTCGCAAGGATCTGGACGCGCCCGACCTGATCGCCCTGCTCGCGGTCAACACGCGTTTCGGCGGCGGGAAGAACGCCTTCCTGCCGAGGATCGTCGAGGCGCAACAGGCCGTCGGCGCCGCCGATCCGCGCTGCGCCTACGTGGACACCGCCAAGGCCACGATCGCCAACAACGTCCACTACGACGCGGCCGGGACATTGTTCGTGGGCGGGTTGTTCGCGAAGGAGTTGTTGCGATTGGAAGCCGGCAGGTGAACAGGAGGACTTGAAACGCCGGCGAGAGCGCCAGTTTGGACGGCCCGGAATCTCGGCCCATTGGGCCTTCAATTCAGTGTGGGCGTTAGTTGTTCAACGTTCGTTGTTCCCCCGCAGTCCGCGTTGTCACGCCCCATGGTCCGCTTCCCCCAGGATCGCTTTGGCCCTTGCGATCGAGTCGTCGAAGGTGGCGCAGAGGTTCTCGCGCCCGATGACGGGGATGAAGTCGGCCTTTTGCAGGAGGTTGAGGGGTTGCCGGTGGATGCCGCTGAGGATGACAATTCCGCCGCGGCTCCGCATGCGCTCGACGACGCTTTCCAAGGCGTTGAGCCCGGTGGCATCCATGGCCGGAACGAGGTGGAGTCTCAGGATGAGGACCTTGGGCCATTGCTCCACGCGCTGCAATGCGTCCTCCAGTTTTTCCGCGGCGCCGAACAGGAACGGTCCGAAAAATCCGGCAGACTACGACGCCCTCCGGGGTTTTCTTGCCTTGGGCCATCTGCTCGGGGCGCTCCAGCATGTCCTCGTGCGTGACCAGGCTGACTTCCGTGGTCTCGGAGACCCGTCGGATGAACAGCATCGCCGCCATCACCATCCCGACTTCTACCGCGATGACGAGATCGAAGACCACGGTGAGCCCGAACGCGGTGAGCAGGACCAGCGCATCGCTGCGCGGCATCTTGCGGAGGCGGACCAGTTCATGCCATTCGCCCATGCGCAGGGAGACGACGATCAGGACCGCCGACATGGCGGCCATGGGAATGCGGCCCGCCCATTGTGAGGCCAGTAGCACGATGCCCAGCAGGGTGATCGCGTGAATGACGCCGGCCAAAGGCGTGCGCCCGCCGTTGTTGATGTTCGCCGAGGTGCGCGCGATCGCGCCGGTGGCGGGCAGCCCGCCGAAGAAGGGGCAGACCAGGTTCGCGATGCCTTGGGCGACGAGTTCGGTGTTGCTGTCGTGCCGGTCGCCGCTCAAGCCATCCGCGACGACTGCCGAAAGCAGGGACTCGATCGCTCCCAGCAGGGCGATGGCCGTCGCCGAGCAGCGACACGATCACGCCGGCGATGATCGCGGTGAAGATGCCCAGGGCCGGCGCCGGGCGCGGCGTCTCGACGCCAAGGGGCAGGCTGGCGATCCCCAACGCCAACGCCAGCGCAATCAGGCCCACCGTGATTCCCGCGAGAATTTCATCGCCCAGGCGAATGTCCTTGCGCGGACCGTCGGGTTTCAGAAAGGCCAGGCTTCTGGGACGGAAGGGGAATCGGGGCTTCATTTTTTACGACAACCACAGAATACACAGAATTACATTTTCTG
Source organism: Verrucomicrobiales bacterium (assembly GCA_038126235.1). Lineage (GTDB taxonomy): Bacteria > Verrucomicrobiota > Verrucomicrobiia > Limisphaerales > JAYPEY01 > JAYPEY01. Next base: position 31,674 of record JAYPFK010000006.1, on the reverse strand, counting down.
CGGCTTGGCGAGCAAGACGAGGACGGCATCCGTATCGTCCCGGGAGCGCGTTGCGCGCGTCAGCGTTTTGGAGTGCGGCGCCGCGCGCCGCTTTGCTTGGCCAGCGTCGCGAAAAAAACTGAAGCGTCGCAGAACGCTTTATGGACGTTCGAGGTGGAGAGGGGCGTTGTTTAGAGCAAGGGACACGCTGCAAAGCGGTCTGCGAGACCGCACTCCAAGACGCTGACGCGGATTCGCGGACCCCAGCCGTTCCACTGAAACCGCGAAGAATCTCATAAGGCCTTGTTTGGAAGGTGTCGATTTCGTGTGGTCTGTGTATTCCGTGGTTGTTCACTCGACCTGGAACTCCTTCCGCAGGCGCGTCATCTCGCCTTTCAACCGCTTCACGACCTTCGCGTAGGCGGGTTCGTCGTAGACGCTTTTCATCTCCTGCGGGTCTTCCTTCAGGTCGAACAGTTCCCAGGCGTCCAGGCCCTTGTCCTGGAAGTGGATGAGCTTGTGCCGGCCCGTGGTCACGCCGAAGTGGACCGGCACGCCGTGGCCGCCGGATTCGTGGTAGTGGTAGTAGAACGTTTTACGCCAGTTTTTCGGCGTGGCGCCCCTGAGGACCGGAACGAGGCTGGCTCCCTGCATGTCGTTGGGCACGGGCGCGTCGGCGAGATCCAGGAAGGTCTCGGCGAAGTCGAGGTTGGAGACGATGTCCGTGTTCTGCGAACCCGGCTTCACGACTCCGGGCCAGCGGACGATCAATGGTGTCCGAAGGCTCTCCTCATACATCCAGCGCTTGTCGAACCAGCCGTGTTCGCCAAGGTAGAAGCCCTGGTCCGAGCTGTAGATGACGACGGTGTTTTCCGCGAGTCCCTCGGCCTCGAGAAAGTTCAGCAGGCGGCCGATGTTCTCATCCACGGCCTGTACGCAGCGGAGGTAGTTCTTGATGAAACGCTGGTAGTGCCAACTCGTGCGGACGCTGCCCTGCAGGTTGGCCGCGAGGAACTCCTTGTTGCGCGGTTTGAAATACCCGTCAAACACCGCCAACTGCTCCGGCGTATGCTTGCTCGAATATTTCAGCATCAGGCGGGCGTCCCCCATGTGGTCGGCGATGCCCATCTTGTGCTGTTTTGCCGCTGGGCCGCGGCCGGAATAGTCGTCGAACAGGGTCGGCGGCTCCGGGATGGTTTCGTTCTCGAAAAGGGTGAGGTGACGCAGCGCGGGTTCCCAGCGGCCGTGCGGCGCCTTGTGTTGTGACATGAGAAAGAAGGGCCTGGTCCGGTCGCGGGATTTGAGCCACTCGATCGAGCGGTCGCCGATGATGTCGGTGGTGTAGCCGACATGGTTCACGTTCTTCCCGTTGGTGATGAGCATCGGGTTGTAATACTGGCCCTGCCCCTTGAGAACCTCGTAGTGGTCGAATCCGGTGGGCGCGGTCTTCAGGTGCCACTTGCCCACGATGGCGGTCTGATAGCCAGCCTTCTGCAGCAGCTTGGGCGCGGTCTGCTGCGAATTGTCGAAGGTGTCCTTGTTCGTCCGGAAGCCGTTGAGGTGGGAGTATTTTCCTGTCTGGATCACGGCCCGCGAAGGTCCGCAGAGGGAGTTGCTGACCAGAGCGCGGCGGAAGAGCATCCCCTCGGCGGCGAGGCGGTCGAGGTTCGGCGTCTGGTTGATCCTCGAGCCGTAGGCGCCGATCGCCTGGGTGGCGTGGTCGTCGGTGAAGAGGAAGAGGATGTTGGGCCGGCTGGTTGCGTCGGAGCTTTGAGCTGAGGCGGAGGCCGGCGCCGCCACCGCCGTGCAGGCGAGGAGAAGGGAGGTCAGGCCGGCGGGAGAAATGAGGGAGCGCGCGTTCATGAATTCAGGATCCGCACGTTAGCGGAGGCCCGCAGGCAACGCACGCGGTTTCCGCCGGGCTTATGGGTATGAGGGAGTCGTTGCCCCCGCAACCTCATCACCCCCGTTGGCACTTGGGGCAATGGAATGTGCTGCGCGCGGCCTGGACGATCCGCCTTATAGCGCTGCCGCAAGCCGGGCAGGGCTCGCCCTCGCGGTCGTAGACGGCGAAACGCTCAAAGACCGTGCCGGGCGCTGGATCGGACCCGCCGTAGTAGAACAGGCCGTCCTGTTTGCCCGTTCCCGCGAAATCCAGCCGGATCGTGCTGCCCAGTTCGATGGCCGCTTTGAGGATCTCGCGGATGTTCCCGTGCAGCCGCCCGGCCTGGGCGCGGGTCAGCCGCTTCGCCTGTTTGCGGGGCGGGATGCCAGAACGGTGCAGCGCCTCGCAGGCGTAGATGTTCCCGATTCCGGCGACCAGCGACTGGTCCAGCAGCTTCACCTTGATCGCCTGCGTCGATCGCTTGAGCTGTTCGTGGAAATAGTCCGGGGTGAAGTCCGCTTCCAGCGGCTCCGGCCCGAGGCCGTCCACCGCCGAGGTGTCGAGCGTCATGCGGCCGAAGTAGCGGGTGTCCTCGAAAACGAAGTCATGCCGGCCGAGCCCCAGGCGGACGACCGCGTGCTTTGGCAGGGGCGCGCCCATGGGTTGGAGATACATCCGGCCGGTCATGCCCAGGTGGCCCAGCAGGTCGAAAGTCTTGCGCACGCCCTTGGGTTTGAGCTCAAACAGGAGGTATTTGCCCCGACGGCGCAGGCCGGTGAATTTCGCGCCGGTCAGAGCCTGCTCAATCGCCTTCCCGGACGTGCCACGCAGGCTCTTCTGGCGGCGGATGTCCACATCGCGGATCGTCTTTCCCTCCAGCAGGGGGCGGAGATGGCGGGCGAGGACTTCGACTTCAGGGAGTTCAGGCATGGGAATCGGGTTTTCGACGTTCGGGCGGATCAAGTTGGGAACCAGACCCTGCGCATGGATTTGAGGAACTCCGTTTCGATCGGGAAACCCGATGCGTCCCCGAGAACAGAATCCACCCCGCACTTTGGGCAGATCGCGGTCGTTCCCCTGCCGTCCAGTTCATCCGTCCATTCGTCAATCTTGTCGGGGGTGAAAACGTTCAGACAATGAAAACACCCGCATACCGAGCTTCGCTCAAGCTCCGGCCTGTGGTTCGCGATGTGTTTGTGGGCATGCATCAGTCTTTTTCCATTTCTGAAGTCGCCCCGCTCAACCGTGCCGGTAAGGCGGCGAGAGGCAGAAGGTGTTGGGCAGGTGGCGGATCTCGCTGACCTTTTCGTTCTCATCGAGCAACACCTCGACGATGTCGAAGCGGATCTTCACCCGGGGGTTCTTGAGCAGCTTCAGGTAATCCATGGCGGTCTGGGAGAGGATCTTCTTCTTGCGCGCGTTCACGGCGGCGGCGGGTCGGGTCCAGGATTCGTCGGAGCGGGTCTTCACCTCGACGAACACCAGACAGTCGCTTTCGCGGAAGATCAGGTCGATCTCGCCGCGCTTGGAGGCGAAGTTGGCGGTGAGAAACTTGAGGCCGAGTTTCTTGAGGTGTTTCTTCGCCGCCGCCTCGCCGAGATCGCCGCGTCTCAGGTGCGCGGGCTTTGCCGCGTCATCCGTCCCGAGTCCGATGCGCTTGAGCAGGTTCATGGCGCGGACGGATCAGATCAGTTCCAACTGCTGCGCCCGGACCGGAGCGAAGCTGTGGCGGTGGATGGGGCAAGGCCCCAGCTTGGCGAGGGCCGCCAGATGCTCCTTCGTCCCGTAGCCCTTGTGCTTCGCGAAGCCGTAGCCGGGGTATTGCGCGTCGTGCTCGACCATCAACCGGTCGCGCGTGACCTTGGCCAGGATGCTCGCGGCGGCGATCGAGAAGCTCTTCGCGTCGCCCTTGACGATCGCGGTCTGGGCGACGGTCAACGAATCCACCCGAAGTCCGTCCACCAGGGCGTGATTCGCCGCCGGGGAGAGTTTCGCCAGGGCCTCGTTCATCGCGCGGTGCGTGGCGCGGAGGATGTTGATCTCGTCGACGATTTCCGCTTCGAGAACCGCCACGCCGGAATCGATGGCCTCGTGGCGCACAATGAATTCAAACAGGCGCTCGCGTTGTTTTTCGGAAAGCTGCTTGGAGTCGTTGAGTTTCGCGAGCCCCTCGGGCAACCCGGAATCCGGCCAGTCGCTTGGAAGCACGACCGCAGCCGCGACCACCGGCCCGGCCAAGGGGCCGCGTCCGGCCTCGTCGATGCCTGCGATGCGGCCCGCCCCGGCGGCGCGGGCATCGCGTTCAAAGCGAAAACGGTCTGGTTGCTGCGTTTCTCCCATGGGTGTGACGGGGCGCAGTCTACAAAAACCCAGGGGGCAATAAAGCCGCAAGAGCGGGCGGCGCGGAAACGCGCAATTCGGCGAGGCGCGCCTTCGCGCCCCCTGGCCGAGCGCTGCTCTTTTGCCTCACGGTAGGGCGGTCGTTGCATCGCCGCCCACTTCGATATCCTGAAAGGATGAAACAAACCGCCGCCAAGTGTTGCCGGGAGATTCTTGTGCCCTTTCAGGGCGTTGAAATGGGTCGCGACGCAACGCGACCCCACCGAGATTGTCTGCAATCGGTCGTCCGAATCGGATCACTGAATACCGATTACTGATTCACTGCCTCCGCCCGACCTACCTCACTCCTTCGTCTCCTCCGCCGGTTTCTCGTTCGCGCCGCCTTCGCGGAAGATCTTCTGGATCGTGCCGCGCGGTTTGAGGAAGGGCCGGAGCAGCCTGGGGACGTAGACGAGATCGAGGACCGGCTTGGTGATGGAGCCGGTGACGTGGAAGATCATCAGCTTGGTCAGCGGCAGCGTCGCGAGGCCGACGATCTGGAGCAGCGCGGGCGAGTCCTTGAACAGTTCGGCCTCGACCCGCGCGTCGATGTCGCCCTTGTGGGTGATCGAGCCCTTGTAGAGGAGGCGCATGGCGGGGCTGTCGAGCTTGAGGTCCCGGGTGTGCATGACGCTGTTGGTCATCGTGAATGTCCCGATGCCCTTCTCGATCGCGCTCTTGCCCAGACCGGGTACGATGGTGTTCAGGGTCTCGGAGAAGGCGCCAAACAGCGGCAGCGACCAAAGAAAGCCCTCGCGCAGGTCCACGCTGCCCCTCCCGTTCCACGAGGCAAAGTCGCCGCTGTGCGCGGAGTCCACGGTGAGGAAGCCGGACAGCGTCCCGGTCATCTTGTTGGTGCTGTGGAAGATGTCTTTCACCAGCGGGGCGAAGTCGGCCTGGTCGATGTCGACATGGAAGCCGAAAAGGGAGCCGTGCTCCGTCCTGGCGAAGTCGAAGTTGGCGTCGCCGGTGACGCCGCCCTGATAGGCGCGGCCGACGATGTTGGAAAGCACGAGCTGGTTCGTCATCCAGTGCACGTCGCCGGCGATCTTGTCGAAGTTGATCTGCCACCAGGAGAGGGCTCCGGCATCGACCTTGAAGTGCATGTCGGCGGTGTCGGATTCCTTGATTCCCACGGAGCCGTTCAGAACGATCGTGGGAGGCTCCCCCCAGCGATAGGGTTCGATGGCTTCAGCGGTCTTGGGCCCGATGGCCTTGACGACCAGTCGAGGGTCGACATTGCCGACCACGTTGGTGAACCACGCCCGGCGCTCGTCGTCCTTGCCGGTGAAGTCGAGCAGGATGCCGTCGGCGGTGACCGTGCGGCCTTTGAGTTCGCCGACGCCCTCGGTGACGAGGAGGACGAGGTTGGTGTACTGGATGCGGCCGGAGGCGTGATCCGCCGGGACCTCCCGATAGACCGCGTTGGTCAGGGCCACGCGGAGATCAACGCCGGTCAGTTCGCGCGCGCGCCAACGCCCCCAGATGTCGCCCTTGAGATGCGGCGGTTGGTCGAACTCAAAACGGTCCAGAGCCTCCTGCTGCTTCTCGGATTCGAGCAGGTGGCGAGCGGCTTTGACGCTGACTTGGGAATCGATGTTCCAGTGGTAGTTCTTGGTGAGCGCGTGGGAGCTGAATTTCACCATGGCCCGACCTTCCTTGCGGCGGATGTCGAGATTCGGGAAGCGCCATTCCGCGTCGATCAGCTGGAGGTCGGATTCCGCCGTGTCGAACATGTAGTCCTTGTAGCCCGCGTCGACCGCGCGGATGTGGGCGTCCAGACGAACCAACGGCAAGATCTCATTCTTCCAGTCGGTCTGGCCGCCGGTCCACCGCGTCCATTCGGGCAGCGGGCAACTTGCGCTCCGGACGACGATCTCGGGCGGCTGGTTGAAGTTGAAACGGTCAATCCAAGGCTTGGCTTTGGGCCAGGGGAGATATTCGATGCGACCCGGGGTGAAGTGGATCCACGCGTCGGCGTTCGCCTCGCGGGTGGCGACATCGACCCCGGCATTGAGCGCGATGTCGCCGTCGTAGAGTTTCACCTTCAGGTCCGTGAGGTCGAGCCGCGGCGCCTTCCAGGCGGCCTTGAGTCCGAGTTCGTCGAGCTTGAGCCGCCAGGCGGGCGCGTCGATCTCGCCGGCGTCGATGGTGAGATCGACGAGGTAGGGTTCGAGCTTGGCCCACCAGGCCCAGCCTTCATCCACGATGGCGGGCCGGCCCTCGGGCGCCTGCGCGAAGTCGCCGTTCAAAGCGAACTTCCCAACCGAGCCGACGATCGTCTCCAGCTTGTCCGTCGCGATCCGGACGGACGCCGAGAGCGGCGGGCCTTTTTCCAACCGATGACGGCCGTTGGCCGAAATCTGCAGGCTGTCGGCGCGGGCAAACAGGGGCGCATCGAAGTCATCGACCTCCAGTGACACGCGCGTGTCGAGCGGTTCGTCGGGGATCGGGGGGCGGACCCCGTGCGCGTTTAAACGCAGTTCGCCGGTTCCGGCATAGTGGGTCTTCACGCCCGCCACGCGGAGACTGACATCGATCCCCGTGGGGACGGGATTGGTCAGGGTCTGCTGAATGCCAATCTGCAGGCGCGTCGCGTCGAGGATGGCATCGTCGGTTGACCCGCGGTCGAAACTGAGGTTGATCTCGGATTTCATCCGATCGTCGCCCTCCGCGCGGATGGGCACGGAAAGCAGCAGGTTTTCAAGCTCGCCCCAGGGAGTGCGGGCGCGGTCGGCGACAAGCTTGAGATCGAGGGCGAAGGAGTTCGTGCGGCTGGCGTCGCCGGCGAGATTGAGAAACAGCTCCGGAGGCCGGGAGAATTCCATCTGTTCGATGACGCGGGCGACGCGACTGAGTTGCAGTTGCCAGGCCTGGGCCACCTCGTTCGTGTCCCGCTGGCGCCGCCATTGCTTCAGGTGGGTGGCGTTGGTGATAGTCCCGGAGAGATGAAACTTGAGACCCATGCAGTCGCCCTTGAGCTGCGTCAGTTCCCAGGTGTCCTTGTTCCGCAGGAGCAGTTCCGACCGGATGTTCTCGATGGTGAACTGATGGGTCGGTTGGTTGGAAACGACGAGCGGCAGGACCACGTTGCCGCCGCTGAGCAGCAGCGACTCGACCTCGAACCGGTCGCCCCAGAGCGGGTTGCCGCGCAGCTTGAGCCGGGCCTCGTCCACCGAAAAACCGGGCGCGTTCGGATCTCGGGCGGAGCCGATGGTGACGCTTTCCGCGACAAGTCCTTCAAACCAGCGGAAGCGCAGGCGGCCGAACTCCAGGGCGACGCCCTTGTCCTGCAGGCGGGAAAGGACGGCGGTCTTGATGAAGCCCGGCACCCCGACCTGGTTGAAGTGGATGCCGAGGATGACCAGCAGCAGGATGAGGGTCAGGACCAGGATCCGGAACCAGCGGAAGACCCGTTTGAACCGTTGCCAATGGCGCGACTTGGCTTTCTCCGACATGGCCGGTTCGGTTCAGGGGACGGAGAGAAACTGCCGGATGATCTCGTAGTCGCGGTAGGGATACTCGAAGACGGTCGTGCCGCCCTCGAGTTCGACCACGGCATAGATCGCGCCGCCGGCCGAACGCTTGCCAAACCGGATCGTCCGGGTCTGCGCCTTGTCGCCCTTGCCGAGCGTCAGGGCGATGGTGTGGCTCAGATCGAAAATCCCGAGCAGGCCGAGACGCTGCTCGTCCCGGCCCTGATAGGCCCATTTCCCGGCGCGCAACTGGCTCAATTGATGGATCTGGCCCTCGACGGCGATCGACTCGATGACGCCCTGCGAACCTGGCGCGAGCGTCCACACGTCGTTGGTGCGGACGAGGTTCCGGGTCTTGCCGGCCTCGGTGATCCGGATGGCGGTCGCCGCGCGGGGATCGAAATTCCAGATCTGCCGGTCGCGCAGCTCGTAAGCCCGGATCGGCAGACGCATCACCTCGCCAAGCGAGATCTTGTAGACGGAATCCTCGGACATGCGGCGGGCGAACACGGTGTCCAGCTCGTCGGTCGGGCGGTTGCCGATGCCGATCTGGGCAAAGGGTTGGTTGGTCGCCGTAGCGTTCGCGTTGGTGTGGATGGCGTAGCTGCGGCGCGGCGGCGCGAGGCCGAAGGGCGCGTAATCCGCGACGATGTCCTTGACCCAGCCGTTGGTGACGACCTGCAGCGTCGTCAGGTTCGTCATGAAGCGGTTGACCAGCGCCGTGTCGGCGGGCATGGCGACCGGAGCCACAATCTCCCAGGCGCCGTTGGTCTGGCGTTGGAGAGCGAAGGTCTCGTCGGCCTGCACGTCCACGCGTTTCACCATCGCCGGATCGAAACCAAGCAACTGGGGATCGCGGAAGAAGGTGAAGGGCTGGTTGACGGAATCGAGCAGCACGCGCGGGAGGAGGACAATGTTGGTGTGGCTGAGGCGTCGCGCGAAGACGACCTCGGTGTTGTTGGTCGGGCTGGCGCCGAGCTGGACGACCGCCAGCCGGTTCGTGCCCTGGGCGAAGACGATCTCCGCCGTCGGCGCCTTGAGGCCGAACGGGGCAAGGTCGACCTTGGGATCGTCGGAGACAAATCCCACGATTGGCGTCCGCAGGATGTACTGGATGAGCCGGTTGGCGCGGTAGTTGTCGGCGCGCTTGGCCGGTTTGGGACGCGTGATCCGCCAGGCGGAGGCGAGGTTGGAGCGCGTCAGCTCGAAGCCCCGGGATGGAGCCTCGATGGAAAGGCGGTTGAACGGGGACTCCCTGAGATCGATCAGGGCACGCGACCGCCAGCCGTCCGGCGCGGTGGGGACGTAGCGCAGGATGTTTGCATCCACGATCTCAACGCCCTCGCTGTCCTTCGTCCGCACGTAGACCCATTTCTCGCTGGGGGAGCTGTTGCCGAGTTCGACGACGACATCGCCGTCGGGCTGGGTGAAGGAGATGCGCGCGCGCGGTGGATTGAAGCCGTAGTCGCTCACGCCGTCGGGCTGGGTGGAGGTCTCGCGGCCGGAGATGGAGGAATGGGCGCTGAGTTCCTGGAAGGCCTTGAGAAAAGCGTCCACAAAGACGGGCTCCGCGGGGTAATCGATGGGTCTGACCAGGCGCCAACCCTCGTCCCGCAGCTCCACGCGGTTGGTGAGGCCGCCGGTGACGGTCTCGATGACGCTCACCGAGGCGGGTTTCAGCGCCGGCGCGATCAGCGCGGCCTTCGGCGCCGAGACCTTCTTGCCGAGATGGCGCTCAAAGAACCAGATGAACGCGAACAACCCGAGGGTCGTCGCGAGCAGCCACCATGTGCTTTTCCAGTTCATTCGTTTGCGGGTGTCGTCACCGTCGTCGTCGCCACCAGACGAGTATGCCGAGGCCGAGGATGGAGCCGGGGATGATCCCCATCAGGACAATGTTCGCGGCGCGGAGCTGGCCGTCGGTCAGGTTCCAACGATGCTTCTCGATCTTCCGGGGGCCGATGCCGCCGACGAAGCGCGTGCGGTCGAGCAGCCAGTTGATGCTGGAGACCGCGAAGTCCCGGTTGACCCCGGAGGCGATCATCTGGTTGTTGAAGAGGTTGGCGTCGCCGATCACCAGCATCCGCGTGGAGCCGATCACCCCCTCGATCTTGCCGGACTCGACGGCGGCCACGAGGGGGATCGCGCCAAAGCGGTCCTTCTCCGCGCTCTTGCGGATCTTGCCGGTCTGCCGGTCGTAATCGCCCCGGGCCTCGCCCCCGGGGCTGGTGCGGATCAGCTCCTGCACCTGCGGCGCATCGGCGGCGCGGGAGACGGATTCCAGCCGCCCCACGGAACGCGGCAACGTGAAGTGCAGCGGCAGGTTGGCCAGCGGTTGGACGATCTCATGGCTGGTGTAATTCGTCGCCATGATGTCGATGCCCGCCTTGGAAAACTCGGGATCGAAGACGATGTCGTCGCCCACGTCCACGCCCCACTTGCGCATGGTCCGTTCCAGGCCGGTCTGCTTGTCGAACTTGAACAGCATCAACAGGCGGCCGTTCTTGCTCAGGTAGGCGTCGATGATCGCCAGTTCGCGGGGTTGCAGCGCGATCTCGGGTCCGGCGACGACCAGCATCGCGCAGTCCTCGGGCACGCGGCCCTCGGTCATCAGGTTGAGCTGCGCGGCCTCGACGTTGTTCAGCTTCAGCAGTTCGGCGAACTTGGCGTAGCCCGCGTCCGACAGTTCGCGGGTGGGGTCGCTCTCGCCGTGACCCGCGAGGAAGTAGGCCTTGGGCGCGGCGCCGAAGGAGACGCTGGCGATGGCCGAGGTGAAGAGGACCTCGCCCTTGAAGCCGACGCGTTTCACCTCGTTGGTCTTCCCGCTCAGCAGGCCGGACAGGTCGAGGTCCGAAAGCTCGGAGGCCTGCACGATCTTGGTCTGCCCGGCCGACTCAAAGACGATCATGTCGTTGACCATGCCCGGCGCGAGGTTGAGCCGGTTCTTGACGATCTCCGCGCCGGTGGGGTTGGTCCGGTAATCCACGGTCTCGACGTCGATGTTCGACGAAAGCAGGCGGTATTCCGTGATCAGCTCGCTGACGTCGTCGAAGAGAGGTTCCTTGCGGTTGTAGAAGACGGTGACCTTGACGTCGTTGGTCAGGGCCTGCAGGACGAGCCGGGTCTGGGAGGAAAGCTCGTGGCGCGTGTTCGCGGTCAGGTGGGTGCGGCTGAAATAGCGCGCGCCGAAGTAGTTCGCCATCGCCGTCAACGCCACGACGCAAAGCAGGTCGATGACAAGCTTCAGGCGTTGGCTCCAGCGCCGTCCGGCGGAGAAGCTGTCCCTGATGTTTGACTCGTCGTCCATGGCTTCGGGCTATTTCCAGCGGCGGGACTGCACAACCTTGTGCGTGGCGAAGAGGAACATCGCGGTCACGCTGAGGTAGAAGACCAGGTGACGGGTGTCGATGATGCCCCGGGTGAAGTCCTTCAGATGTTCCAGCATGGAGATCTGCAGCAGCGCCTGGTATTGCCAGGTGTCCTGCGGCAGGTTCAACCGGACCAGCGCGCTCAGCAGGAACATCGTCGTTCCGATGCCGAAGCCATTCAGCGCGGCGATGACCTGGCTCTGCGTCAGGGAGGAGGCCAGGCAGCCGGCGGACATGTAGACGCAGCCGATCAGGAACATCCCCAGCAGCGTCGCCGCGAGCGGCCCCGCCGCGAGTTCGACCGGTTCCATGGAGAAGATGCTGACGATGTAGGGGTAGGTGAACACCGGCAGCCAGATCAGCATGTGGAAGATCAGGGCCCCGGTGAATTTGGCCATGGTCACCTGGAAGTCTCCGATCGGGGCGGTCATCAGGGTTTCGAAGGTTCCCGTGTGTTTCTCCAGCGCAAAGGAGCGCATGGTGATGAAGGGCGAGCCCACCAACAGGATCAGCCAGAACAGGCCGGAGCCGAAGAGTTGCTCGGTCACCGGCTGGCTGGTGGCGACGCCGTTCTGATCCTTGAGCAGCAGGGAGAAACCCGCGCCCATCACAAACAGCACGCCCGCCATCACGGCGTAACCCGTCAATGAGACGAACAGCGCGCCCAGTTCGCGCCGGACCAGGGTCAGGTAGGCCTGCATCTCAGTAGACCTCTCCTTCCTCCCGGTCCGCCTTGGTCAGGTGCAGGAAGATGTCCTCCAGCGAGCGGCGGCTGCGGGTGAGTTCGCGCACCCGCCAGTCCTTGGAGCGTACGATGTCGAACACCAGCGGCCGCAGGTCGATCCCGGGCAGGGGCGTCAGCGAACAGCGGAAGTAGTCGCCGTCCGCGGCTTCCACGTGGTAGTCGGCGATCTCGCCGGCGTGCTCCCAGCATTCCAGCAGTTCCTCGCGCGCGGCCGCGACCTCCACGATGACGTGGCCGCCCTCGCCCATGAGCCGATGCAGGTTCTCCGGCGTGTCGATCGCGAGCGCCCGGCCGGCCTTGATGATCAGGGCCCGGTTGCAGGTCATCTCGACCTCCGGGAGGATGTGGGTCGAGATCAGCACGGTGTGGCGCGGCGCCATGCTCTTGATCAGTTCGCGCACGGAGCGGATCTGGTGGGGGTCCAGACCGATGGTCGGCTCGTCCAGAATGATCAGCTCCGGGTCATGCACCAAGGCATCGGCCAGTCCCACGCGCTGCCGGTAGCCCTTGGAAAGGTGCCCGACAATCTTCTTCTGCACGTCCTTCAGGCCGCACTGCTCGGTGACGACGTCCACGCGCTCGCGGCTGGCGACCCGGCTGAGCCCCTTGAGTCGGGCGCGGAATTTCAGGTATTCGCGCACGCGCATGTCGGTGTGAAGGGGGTTGTTCTCCGGCATGTAGCCGATGCGCCGGCGCACCTCGTCGGCCTGGGTGAAGACATCGAAGCCCGCCACGCGCGCGCTCCCGGAGGTGGCGGGGAGGTAGCAGGCGAGCATCCGCATGGCCGTGCTCTTGCCGGCTCCGTTCTCCCCCAACAGCCCGACCACCTCGCCGCGTCCCACCTCGAAGGTAAGCCCGTCCACCGCGGTCTGTCCGTTGTACCGCTTGGTCAGGTTTTCAACTTCGATCATCGGGGCGTTTTCCATGCGTCGATTCGGGGCAGGAGACACAGGCGCCACATTGGAAACAAACCGCCCTTCTTGAAATCCAAAAATCACTGGATCGGCAGTTCGACGTCGTAATTGCCGTAGCGGATGACGTAGCCGCTCCGCTGGCGGTAGCGGAGGGTGAGCAGAGCCTTGTCGCCCTTCTTCGCCTGGATGGCGCGCGCCACGGCCACCAGATCGGGCTGCAAGGCGCCGTCCACGGCCCAGAGCACTTCGCCTGGAGTGATTTGGGCCTTGTCCGCGGGGCTGTCCTTCCGGACCTCGGTGACCAGGTACTGCGGTTGATCGGGCTTGTAGGCCCGGTCGTCCATCGCCCGCGCGTGACGGGCCGTCTGCGGTTCGATTGCCATGCCGGTCAACCGCCGGATCAGCGCGGCGTTGAAGAACGCGTCCTCCGGAATGAGGTGGACCGTGACTTCCTTTTCCACGCCGTCCCGGCGCAGGGTGAACTCGGCCTTCTGCGTGTCTTTGCCGCGCATTAGCAGTGCGTTGAATTGGATGAAGTTCCGCGGGGTCTCCCCCTTCACCTTCAGGAGTTCGTCTCCGACCTTGAGTCCGGCGAGATCGGCCGGGCTCTCCGGCTCGATCTCCAGGATTTTCAGCGGCAGATCACCGGCGCTGACCTGCGCGCCGAACCACATGTGCCGCAGTCCCTCCGGCGTCAGCGCCTCCGACAGCGCCCGCGAGACTTGACGCACTGGAATCGCGAAGCCGATCCCCTGGCCCGTGCGCATGATGGCCACATTGACGCCGATCAGCTCCCCGCGCAGGTTGATGAGCGGACCGCCGCTGTTGCCGGGGTTGATCGCGGCGTCGGTCTGCAGCCAGTCCGCGATGTCGAGTTGCTCATCCTCGATCGGAGGCCGGCGGTTCTTGGAGCTGAGAATGCCCTCGCTGACCGAGCCGCCCAGGCCGAAGGGATTGCCCAGGGCGATCACCGTCTCGCCCAGCAGCAGGTCGTCGTCCTGCGCAAAGCGGATGGGGGTGAACTTTTCGCCGGGCTCGGACTTGATCTTCAACAGCGCGATGTCGCTGCGCGGATTGGCCACCACAAACTCGCATTCACGCTCGTCGCCGTTGTGCAGCTTCACCCAGATGCGGGATGCGCGGCTGGTGACGTGCGCGTTGGTCACGATGAAGCCGTCCTCGTCCACGATCACGCCGGAGCCGAGGTTCTGGTTCACGCGGCGGTTGCTCGGAGCCCTGCGGTTGTAGGGGTCGAAAAACTCGCGAAGCAGGCTCTCGAAAGGATCGCGGATCTGCACGACCTCCTCGGTGCCGATGTTGACGACGCTGGGCATGGCCTTCTCGATTGCGACCACGGTCGGCGTGCGGCGGACATCGCCGGGCAGGGGCTCCTTCGAGGCCGGGGCGGCGGCCAATCCACCGGCGGTGAAAACCGCCGCGCCGAGCGCCAGGATCGCCCAGCCTGACGCGCGCCCGACGCGGGAACGGGTCATGGGTTGCATGGCTTTGAAATTCATCGGTTTAGAGACAAATGGACGGCCGAATTGTTCAGCCTTGGAGCCGAGATCCAAAGCGCGCGGCCTCGGCGCTTGACATTGGCCACGCAGGGACAGAAAAGCAATTCCAAGGACCGGGAGGCCCGAGACGGATTCAACCTTGGAGAACTGAAATGGCTACACACCGCATTTTTGGGGAGCGGCGGCGTCCAATTCCGCGGACGACGCCAACAGCAACACGGAGGTCCCGATGATCCCGGAAAGGATTTACGCCCGCTGGGCTGGGGGCGTTGCTTCCGCGCAGCTCCTGCATGACCGCGACGTCCCGCCGGAGATGCTCCTCCAGGCTGTCTGGCAGCATCAACGCCTGCTGCGCGACCTGCTCACCACGCTGGATGGCCGGCCTGTCCGGGTCCTGCACCCGGGCTTCTGGAACCGCGAGGCCGGGCCCGACTTCAGGGACGCTGTGATCCGGATCGGCTCGGATCCGCCGGTCAGCGGCGACATCGAGATTGACCTGGAGTTTGCCGGCTGGCGCGCCCACGGACACGACCGCAATCCCGACTTCCGCGTCGTCGTCCTGCACGTGATCTGGGACGTTCCTGCTTCCGGCGTCCCGAAAGACGCCAAGCTGCCGCAGATGGCGATGCGTCCCTTCCTCGACGCTCCAATTGTCGAGTTGGCGGCCACGCTTTCCGGCGACGCCGCGCGCATGCTGCCCGAGGAGCTCAGCGGAAAGTGCCTCGCGCCCCTGAAGGAACTGGACGGCGACGCCGTGGTGGAGCTCCTGAAACAGGGAGCTCTCTGTCGGCTGGAGATGAAGGCGGCGCAGTTCGAAGCCCGCGCCCGGCAGGCCGGTTGGGACCGGGCTCTCTGGGAAGGGTTGTTCCGCGCCCTCGGCTACAAGCACAACGCCTGGCCCATGCAGCGGCTCGCCGAATTGCTACCGGAACTGGACTTCGATCCTGAAGGCCCCGCCGAGCCCGCGGCGGTCTGGCAGGCCCGGTTGATCGGCTCCAGCGGACTCCTGCCCACGGAATTGGAATGCCTGCCTGTCGACGACGCCGGGGCCTACGTCCGCAAGGTCTGGGACCGCTGGTGGCGCGAGCGCGACCGCTTCGCCGACGTCGTCCTGCCGCGCGCCCTTTGGCGGATGGGCGGGCAACGCCCGGCCAATCACCCTCAACGTCGCCTCGCCCTCGCCGCCCATTGGCTTGCCCGGCCGGACCTGCCCGCGCGGTTGGTCGATTGGTTCTCCAGCCCCGTCCGCGAGGGCCGGTTGGTTTCCTCCCTGCACCAGATCCTCCGTCCCGGCAGGGACGCCTTCTGGGAATCCCGCTGGACCTTGAATTCCAAGACCATGCCCCAGCCCCGGCCGTTGCTCGGCGAGACCCGCGTCACGGACATCGCGGTGAACGTGATCCTCCCCTGGTTCTGGACCCGCTGCGCCGGCGGCGGCGACGAATCCCTCCGCCGGACGGCCGAGGCCCGCTACTTTGCCTGGCCGAAGGCGCAGGACAACGCCGTGCTGCGGCTCGCGCGCCAACGCCTCCTCGGCGGCGCGCATTCCCGCCGCCTCACCGGCGCCGCCATCCAGCAGGGCCTCATGCAGGTTGTCCGCGACTTCTGCTGTCACTCCAACGCCGTCTGCGAGGACTGCCGCTTCCCGGAACTGGTGAAATCGCTGACGAACAAGGCGTGAATGAGGCTCCTCAGGCATGAGAATCTGGCAAGGGAAACGGCGCGAAGCGTTTGAAGCCGGCTCTGGGGGAGCGCCGCGAAGGTATTCGCCGATCGTTGGTTCGAGACTTTGAAGTGGGTCCTTTCGGCGAAAGGACCCTGCCAGCGTAGGCAGGGGCGACTCGCCGCAGGCGCCCCTTTTCAAAACCCTGTCGGCCGGCCTGATTCCGGCTGCGACATTCTCTAAACCGATCTCATGGAGCGTTCATCCCGGGGCGGGCTGCCACGATCGCGGATTCAACGCCTGGCCAAGAGCTGTGATGCCTTCGGCTCGCAGGGGGACTGGAATTGGAAATCGCTGGTTTTCCAGGCTTTCACGGCCTGAGCCAGCGGTCGAGAAACTGAAAGGTCTCCTCTCCTTTGATCTCGTGTCTTCCCTCGAATTCGGCCAGTCGGACGCGGTCGGGATGCCCGATGTGTTCGAACAGCTCCTTCGTCTGCTTCCAGGCGTAGGCCGTCCACTCCGGGGTGGTGATGCCGTCGCGGGTGCCGAACTCGATGCAGAAGGGGCGCGGCGCGCACATGGCGATGAGCTCCGGGTGGGTGAAGCGGTGCAGGCAGTTCCAGAAATACATGTCCTCGTCCGGGTGGCGCAGGTAGCTGGTGTTCAGTTCGTCCGAGGTGATCTTTGTCCGCCAGTCGTTGAAGTTGCCGGAGCAGACGCTCGCCGCCAGCCGGTCCAGCAACGGGGTCATCCAGATTGCCGAGTATCCGCCGTAGGAAAGGCCGTAGTAGCCGATGCGCTTGGAATCCACGTAGGGCAGCGATGCCAGGAAATCGATGACGCGCTCCGTCTTCGCCACCGGCATGGCGAGGCGCATCATGTTCACGGCGTTGGCCTGTCGCATCTGCCGCGACACCTCCTCGGACGGACTGATGTGCAGTAATTGCGGGGTAAACACCACGTAGCCCTTCTCCGCAAGTTGGCGCCCGAATTCGCGGTAGACGGTGTCCTCCGTCATCCCCAGACCGGTGATCTTGTTGGGGTAGCCGCCGAAGCCGTGCTGGCAAATCACCGCCGGGCGTCGGCCTTGAATGTTGGTTGGCACGACCAGTTCGCCGTAGACGTCCACGCCTTGTCGGACATCGATGGTGACGCGGTAGGTGCGGAACTTGTCGGTCGTGGCGGCGAGTTCGCTGCGGACCCTCATCGGCGTCCCGTCGTTCGGCAGGGTTCCCACCATCTTCCGATAGTCCGCCAGCATCGCCTTCTGGATTTCGGGAAACGCGGTCGCCGGCTGTTCGAGAATGCCCCAACGCGCATAGCGCTTCGCTTCACTTTCATCGACCTGCTTCCGCAACCAGGCCAGACGCTCCTCGAAGTGCGCGTCCCTGGCGGATCGCGCGGCCTCAGAACTGACGCTCAACCCGAGGGGGGAGCCTAATGAAAGGACCCTGCGCTTGACGGTCCTCAACTGTGCGGCGGAGGAAAGCCCCTCGTAGAAGTGCAACGCCCTCGTGTGTTCCACATTGAAGTCGGTTGCTCCGCTCAGAAATGCCTCCGAGGCTTCGAGGGTCAGGGGACGCGGCGCGATCAGCGCCGCCAGTTCCGCGTCGCCGAACTGCTTCAGTCGCCCGCGCAATCGCCGGTCCACCGGCTCAGCCCAACAGCGGTTCCGGCAATCGAAATATTCGCCGACCACCGCGCCTGCCACGCGTGTGTCCAGCGCCGCGGTCAGCAGCGCGGTCATGCCGCCCTGCCCATGGCCGGACACCGAAATCCGGCGCGCATCCACTCCCTCGCGCTGCGACAGAAAACCCAGCGCTGCAAGACAATCCTGCACATCCAGGCCCGGCATGGTTCGGCCGACCACATACCCCAGCCGGTAGAGGATCAACCGCCGGTCCTTGTCGCGGGTCTTGGCGCGATAGGGGTGATCCGCCAGCCGCTCGATGGACTGCTGCACATAGACGACCGATTTCCCGTCCAGGTATCGGGCGACCGTCGCGTCGATCCCGCCGTCGCTATCGAGCCCCGTCAACCGCTCGGGCCAAGTGTTCGCGTCGGGAAAAACGATCACTGCGGGCTTCCTGCCGGGAGACGCCGGTGTGAAAAGCAGCCCCCGCGCGGACAGGCCTGCGAGGGTCGGGATCGTTACCCGTTCGACCCGGAAGCCGCCGCCCTCTCCAATCAGCTCAAGCATTGCCGTCCCTGCGTTTCCGCCGTCGTCAACCAGCCCCAACATGCGACGAAGGTCGGAACGCTTGCCTACCAGGGACCGCTGATAGGCTTCTGCCGACGAGAAGTCCGGCTTCCAGGATTCATCGCGCCCCGCCTCGGCCGCCTCGATCAGGTTTTGAAAGTAGTCGAAGATCTGTTTTCGCTGCGTCCGCAGGTCGCCCGCGTCAGGCCGCAATGGCTCCGACCCGGGCAGTCGTTCGGCTCCTTGGGCGAGACAGATGCCCGCTGAGGCCCACAAGGCGATCACAAGGAAAAGGGAATGTCTAGAATCGGAATATGCTGTCGCCAGCTCTCTCATGTTGCGGAGCATAGCGGCGCATCCCTGTCTGTCGATCCCCGCGGATTCCCATCGAGGCTGTCGAAGTCCAAAGGAAGTGTAAGCCCGGTGGGTAGAGACTCCGTCGAGCCCAGATCGAAGTCCCGTAGGAACGCCAGAATCTCCCGCTCCTTCAGAGCTTTGAAATGGGCTCGACGGAGTCTCTCCCCACCGAACCTACGGGCCATCCGGCGGAACAAGGCCGCCTTCCCTTTTCCAACTACTTCGCCTCGGGTTTCGGCTCGGCGGGCTTCTCCGCCTTGGGTTCGGACTTTTTCCGGTTGCGGCCCCAGCGCGACTTCTGCTTGGGCTCGAGGTCGATGCCGTCCACGTACTTGTCCAGGTCGGCCTTCTCGAAGGCTCCGGGGGCGAGTTGCGTGCGCTTCATCTCGTCCTTGTTCAGTTCGGCGATGGCGCGGGGGGTCTGCACGACGTAGGGGGTCACGAAGATCATCAGTTCGGTCTTCACGTCCTCCTTGATCTTCCTGCGGAAGGGCAGGCCGAGCAGGGGGATGTCGCCCAGCAGCGGCACGCGGCGCGTGGTCTCGAGCTTGCTGTTCTGCATCAGGCCGCCGATGACCACGGTCTGCCCGTGGGCGGTGACGACGACGGTCTCGGCGGAGCGCTTGTTGATGACGGGGGCGCTGACGGTGCCGGAGACCGGGACCGTCACCTCGCCGATGGAGGAGATCTCCGGGGCCACGATCATCTCGACAAGGCCGTCCTCGGAGATGAAGGGGGTGACGCGCAGGATGATGCCGACGTCGTCGTACTGGATGGTGTTGATGACGGCGCCGGTCTGGGCGTCCACGCGGGAGTTGGTGATGAAGGGGACCTCCTGACCGACGAGAATGACGGCCTCCTGGTTGTTGCGGGTCAGGACGGACGGGCGGGAAAGGACCTCGGTGTTGCCGCGTTCGGCCAGCGCGCGGACGGTGGCCTCGGCGTTGTCGACCATCAGGTTCCAGGTTCCGCCCGTGGCCAGGCCGCCGGCGGGGCCGAAGGTGGCGCTCATGGCGCCGTCCGTCCCGAAGAACTCCAGGCCCAGTTCGCTGTCGTCGCGGTGCGTCACCTCCATGAAGATGACCTTGATAAGCACCTGGGGCTTGGGTTGGTCGAGGGCCTCGATGACCTCCTTGACGTGCTCGTTGGTCTCCTCGTCGGTGATGATGATGACGCGGCGCGTCTCGGGGTCGACCGAGATCATGGCCTCTCCGACCATGCCATTGCTGTAGTATTGCTGCCGGTTGGCGGAGGAGGTTCCGCCTCCCCGGGTTCCGCCGAAGCCGCCGCCGAAACCGCCGGGCTGCGCCAACGCCGCGCCGGAACCGGCCAGCAGGGCGGCCAATCCCCCAAATGCGGCGAACCTGCGAAATGTCCCTTTGTTCGTCATGATTTCCCTTTTTCAATGGATGGTGAGCAAATCTGTCCTTGGAGCGCTTGGGGCGATCAGCGTCCGAACGCCCCGCCCCCGCCTCCGCCGCCGCCGCGCGTGGCGTTGCCCTGCGCCGCGCCAGCGGAGCCGAAGCCCCCGGCGCGCTGGTTGAGGGCGCTGGTGTTGTTGTTCTGCGTCTGGTTGCGGGAGCTGCGCGAGTTCTGCCCCTCGAACATGGCCCGGAGAACGTCCTGGACGTTGTTCACATCCGCGTGCTCCAGGGTGTAGGTGTAGACCTGCTGGCGTTTGCCGGTGTTCCCGTCGAGTTGTTGAACCATCTGCGCGATCTGGTTCATCATCTGTCGCGGGGCGCTGACAATGATGGAGGTGGAGCGCGGGTCGGGCACTGCGACGACGCGCTGGTCGCTGCGCAGGGCCTGCTGGTTGCCGCCGCCGCGACCGCCCCCGAAGAAGAAGGGCACGCGGAATCCGGGCGACTGCTGGTTGTTGCTCTGCTGCTGGCTGAAAAGCTGGTTCAACACCTCGGACATCTCGGTGGGATCGGCGTTCTTCAGCGCGAAGACGCGCACCTCGGTGACGTCGTCCACGTTGGCGTCGATCTGCGTTATCAGGGCCTGGATCTCGTTGTGGATGTTGGTCGAAGCGATGACGATGACGGAGTTGGAGCGTTCGTCCGCCACGGCGACGACCTGGGAGGACTGCCGCTGCACGGAGGAGGTTCCGGTGCGGCCGCCGCCCGGCCCGCCGCCGCTGAACATGCGCCGCATCATTTCCCGCGGGTCCTGGGCGGTGAGATCCGCCGCGAAGGCGAAACAGAGCACCGCCGCGAGCAGCGTCATCGAGTGGTTCTTGAAGGTTTTCATGGTCTGTCTGGTTTGAATTCCTGGATGACTCGTCCGATTCGTTTCACCGTCCGCCGCGACCGCCTCCGAAACGGCCGCCGGGCATGCCTCCCGTCCGCCCGCCGAAGGGGCTTCCGCCGCCGCCGAACCGGCTGGTTCCGCCGGTGCGGCCGCTCGTTCCTCCGCCGGAGAACAACTGGGTGATGATTTCGGCGGCATCCGTCGCCGAGGCGTTGGTCAGGGGATAGACCTTGATGGTTGAGATGTCGGAGATCGTGGTGTCGAGCGCCCGCACGATCTCGGCCATGCGACGGATGTTCTTCTGTGAGTCCGTGATGATCAGGGCGTTGGAGGTCTGGCTGGCGGACATGGTCGCGGACTCGGGCAGCAGGCCTTCCAGGATGGTCGTCAACTCCTGCGCGTTGGCGTAGCGAACCGGGATGATCTGGGTGACGACCTTGTCGCTCATCGGGATGTTCTCCGGAATGTTGTCGCTGATCACCGGGATGTTCTTGTACTTCACGTCATTGACGTTGTAGACGACCAGGGTCTCGTCCTCGCGCACGGCGGCGTAACCCTTCTTGTAGAGCACCGTGTTCAGCAGTTCGACCACCTGCGTCTTGGTCATCGGCTGCAGGCTGACGACGGAGACCTCGCCGTTGACGTCGGCGTCGTAGACGATGGAGAAGCCGGCGGATTCGCTCAGGTAGGTGAGGACGGCCTTGATGGACTCGTTCTCGAAGTTGAGGGTGATGTTGGCCGGCTCGTCGGGCGCGCCGCCGCGCATGCCGCGAGGACCGCCGAATCCACCGCGCGGTCCGCGAGGCGGGGCAACGGGCGGAGCGACCGACGGTCGGGGTTGGGCCGGCGTCGCTTGAGCGGGCGCGGGCTGCGCGGCTTCCTTTGCGTTCTCCTTGGCCAGACTGGAGATGCCGGGCGCCTTCTTTTCATCCGGCGTAGGCGCGGGCTTGGCGGGCTCCGCCGCAGGCTTGGCCGGGTCCTGCGCGAGCGCCGGGCCGGCGGTCAGCGACAGGGCCGCGAGGAGGGTGAGGATTCTCGTTTTCATCAGAGCGTTTCGATTAGGGTTTTTGGCCGGCGGAATGTCTCGGGCGTCACTTGCCCTTGGATTTCTTTCTCATTTCAAGAAGGCGTTGCAGGGCGGCGCTGCGGCCGCCGCTCGAAGAGCTGGAACTTGAGGTTGAGCTTGAACCGGAGTCCGAGGAGGACGAACCGGAACTGCGGCTGCTGGAGCCGTAGCTCCCGCCGCTGCTGAAGGAGCTGCGCCCGGCCGCGGTCCAGGGGCCGTCGCCGGTCTTGGAGAGGCTCTCCCCTACGGCGAGCGCGAAGACGTTGGTGTCGAGCTTGAGCGTGGCGTTGGTCCGGGTGATGGCGGTGAGTTTGAAGCCGCCGAACTCCTGGTCCTTGTCGAAGCGTCCCCGGCATTCGGAGAGGGTGCTGTCGAAGCTGGCAAACAGCGCGTCCGGCGTCTTCATGGTGCCTTTGAGCACGATGCTGTTCCGGGGCGGGGGAGGCGGAGGCGCTTCCTCACGGGACCGGATCACGATCTTGCGGCGGTTGGGATCGAAGATGTTCCTGTTCACGACCAAGTCGAAATCTTCGAAGGTCAGGGGCTTGGGACCGCGCGTCGCCGGCTCTTTCCTTGCCGCGGGGGCCGGCTTCTTTTCCGGCTGGGAATCAGGTCGCGGCGAGGCGGGGGGCGGATTTGCCGGCTGGGTTTCGGCCGGCTTGGCAGCTTCCGTGTTGCCGGCGGCGGGTTTGGCCTCGGCCGGGGGCGCGGCTTCCGTCGGATTGCCTCCCGTGGAGGCGGCCCTTTTCTTCAACAAGGCCTCCAAGGCCGGGTTCTTCTCCGCGGCGACGCCGACGGAGGCAACCAGCAACGCCGCGAAGGCCGTGAGCCGGAGGCGCGCGACGGAAAGGCGGGAACGGTTCTGGCGACGTGTCGTCATGATTTCTTCTTCGCCGGAGTCGGCGTTGTCGGCTTCTCCTCCTCCAAGATCTGAAGGCCGGAAAGTTCGAGGTCCATGCCGAGCTTGCGGCCCTCCTTGTCGCGCGCGGTGAGCTCGATGGACTCGGCGCGGATGGCGGTCTCGGCGGCGTCGAGCTGGAACAGGAACCGGGCGATGGAGGCGATGTCTCCCTCGCCGGCGACGCGGCAATGCAGGCGGACATGGTCCTTCTCGTCGTCACGCCAGTTGGGGCGGATGGAGGAGACGTTGAAGCGGCTCTGCGAACTCCAGTCGCTGACGAGCTTGAGCACGTCCGACTCGGAGCCCGCGCGGTCTTCGGTGAGGCCGCGGCGTTTGTACTTGTCCCAGCGGGCGCGGGTCGAGGTCTCGCGGTCAAGGGTCGCCTGGCCCTTGGAGACCTTGACGCGCAGGGCGTCGATGCGGTCGGCGCGGGATTTCCACGCATTGGCCAGGGGCGTGAGGATCATGAAGTCGCCGGCGAGCAGCGCGACGGCCGCGATGGCGCCGATCGTCAGGAGCTTCTGTCTTTTTTCAGCTGGATCCATTCGGCCTCCTTCGGCTGGCGTCCCAGCGGTATTCAAAGGTGAACTGCACGGGCGAGGTCCCGCTCATGCGCTGCGTGCGCAGGTCCCGCACCTGGGGCATCTTGCGCAACCGGTTGACGACATCCATCACGTCGAGCTGGTTGCCCGCGACGCCGGTGCAGGTGACCTTCTCGCGGTCGGCGATCTCGATATTGCGGGCGGTCACGGCTCCGTCTTCCGGAAACGCCTCGGCGAGCGAGAGGAAGATCTGGAGGTTCGGCTGGGAGGACTCGTACCAGGAGCGGAAGCGGCTGGCCTTGCCGTTCAACTTGTCGAGTTCCTGGACCTTGACCTTCATGGAGTCCCATTTGGACTCCAGGCGGGCGAGCGTTCGGCCCTGCCAGAAGAAGGCCAGCCCCATGATGAGAACGAAGGCTCCGACAACCGCGGCGGTTGTGCCAAGCTTCCGGGAGCCGGCGTGTTCCAGCAGGCGTTCCCAGGTGGTCACGTGCGGCGGCAGGTAATCGAGGAGCCGTCCGGGGCAGGTCAGCCGCGCGGCGGCGAGAGCGATTGGAGCCGGCACGGTTCCGCTCAGCGGCGGCGCGACCACGCCTTCATCCACGCGTGCGACCCGCTGCGCGGCTATGGCCAGGTTCATGGCAATGGCCCGCTGCTCCAGCGCGGCGACGAGCCTGCCGGTGTTGGTTTCGTCCCCGCAGACCTCGATCCGATCGACGCCTTCCCGGAGGCGGCCGGGAAGCTGGCCCAGGGTTACGCGGACCTCGCGGGCCAGAGCCTTGTCGTCGATGCCCCCGTCTTCGCGGACGACATCCTTCAGCGCGCGCAGGATGGCGAGGTCGCCGCCTGCGGTCATGACCATGAGCGAGACGCCTTTGGAGCGGGCATGCAGGACGAGTCGCGCCGAGCCGGTGGGTTCCTGGAGACGCTCGATGGCCTCAAAGGCAAGCGAGAAGCCGACCGCTCTCAGGCCCGCCGCCCTGACGATCTCGCCCAGGCGGTGGATATGCTTGTTCTGGACAGCGGTGACGAGCGCGTAGTCATCATCCAGGCCGGCCTGGAAACGGGAGATCGAGATGGCGAGGTCGTCCGGGGAGAAGGGGAAGCTCTTCTCGATCTGCATGTCGAGGTAGTCCCGGACATCCGCCTCATCGACCGCGGGGAGGTGGATCAAGTTCGTCAGCGTCCATTCGACCGGTATGCCGATCACACATTGCTTCTCGCGCAACTCGGCGCGTTCGAGCGCAATCTTCAGGGCGGCGCCGACGTCCGCGGGCGCGTCCTTCCACGGATCGAGCGCGAGTTCCTCCCGGACCTGGCCGACCACCCGGAGGCCGACTCCGTTCTGGCGAAGGGCCGCGACGCGGAGGAGCCCGCCGTCAAAGGCGATGCCGAGGACCGAGGCGGCCTTCTTTTTCCACGGAAGATTCATCGGGGTCCGTTCAGTTTCTGCTGGGCGATCTCGCGCCGCAGCTCCGTCCCGAGCGCCCAGCCCTCGCGGGTCATGTCGCGCCGGTAGACGATCTTGGGCAGTTCTTCTGAGATATCAAACACGATTGTGCTGCGGCGGTAGCCCCGGAAGTTCTCACCCATGGCCGAGATGTCCGCCGTGAACTGGCGGCCCTTGTCGGTGATGAAGGGCGCGATCGCCGCGACCTTCTCCTCATCGTTCAACGCCTCGCTCACCCAGCCCACCGAGGTCAGGTTGCCCTGGTTGCTCTGGCGATAGCCGACAATTGCGTCCGCGTCCCCCTCGTCGAGCTGGGGCAGGCAGGCGATGACCTCGCGGCTGGCTTTGTTGATGTTGATCAAACCGGTCTGGGCGTTGGTGGTTGTGGTGAGGACGTCGTCAAACAGGCCGAATTCCTCAAGGGTCACGTTCTGAGAACGCTGCAGATTGAGGAAAAGTTGCAGTAAACTGGGCGCGCCTCCGATGGCGTTGGCAATCTCCTCGCCGCGTCCCCCGGACCCGATGCGTTCCTCCAGGGCGTCGATGAGATCCTGGCGCGAGGTCCCGCCCGTCTGGCCGCCCTGACCGCCTCCGCCGCCGAGTCCGTTGATGTTGAGCTTGGGTTCGCCGTTGGTCTGGATCGTGGAGGTCCTGCTGTAGACGGTGACGAACTCCAGGAGCCCCTTGTCGAGGATGCCATCGGCGTTGTCGTTGGGCGGGGTCAGGTCGCCGTCGTCCTCGTTCGGGTCGAGGATGCCGTTGCGGTTGAGGTCCTCACCCACAAGCATCTCCTCGGTCGCGCCGTAGACGAGGCGCAACTCATCGACGGTTTCGAAGGGGCCGTTCTTGGGAGTGTAGGCGGGCTCGGTCCGGGAGTAGGAATCGGCTTCCGCCCCGTTGTCGCGGACGTCCTCGTCCGTGTCCACCCAGTCGCCGATCGCGGCGGCGAACTCCGGCGTCATGAAGCGGAACTTGGACAGCATTTCGACGAGGTTGTCGGTGTTGTCCATGTTGAGGTTGATCTTGCCCGATTCGTCGATGAGGTCGAAGTGCGGCTCGGTGAGGTTCTGATTGTCGTTGTCGCGTCCGACCGCCCAGAAGCTTCCTTCGCCGATCGCGACGGCCTCCCAGCGATAGGTCTCGTCGAAGGGCACGACGCCCTCGTTCTCCAGGGTGGTGAGGTAATACTTGATGTAGCGGGCGGCTCCGTCGATGGCCTGCTCCGCCTGGGCGCCGGCGTGGATGTTCGCCGCGCTCCTGAGCTGCATGGACATCCCGTGCCCGAAGTAAAGCGCCACGCTGACCAGCCCGAACACGATCCAGAGCACGACCGCGAGGGCGGCGGCGCGACGGGAGCGGCGGGTTGTGGCGGGCGTGGTTTGCATGGCGGACGTCAGCGGGTGGCGAGAATTCCAAGCTCCAAGCTCCCAATCCCAACTTCTCGCAGCTGCGGCGCGGCAAGCTGGAGCTTGGAGCTTGGGATCTGAGATTTCATACGCTCACTGTCCGGTGTCGGCGGTTGTCACCTCGTTCGTGATTCCTCCCGTCAGTACGGGGACGGCGACCTGCAGGATTCTCGGTTGGGGTTCGTCGGCCTGTTGCTTGAACTCGATGGAGAAGCGGATCGCCTTGGGGGCGGAGGCAAGCTGGGATTCGATCTGGGTTGAGGAATCCCAGTCCGGCAGCCAGGCCTCGCCATCCCAGAACTCGAACCAGATCTGCGCGACATCGTTGAGAAGGATCTGCTCGTTGAAGTCCGTCTGCACGGTGGCGAGCAGGTTGCGGGTCGTGCCGCGGATGAAGTCCATGCCGTTGGTCGAGGTCGTGATGGCGGGTTGGCGGAGAAAGTAGGTCACGCGTTGGACGTCCGGCCAGGGGCCCGTGTTGTCGAGCAGACCCGAGGCGGCATGAAATTCAAACTGCGTCCCGCCGGAGGAGCCGAGCTCCAGCGAGGTGGACATGTTGGTCGAAAGGACGCCGCCGGGGATGGTCGCGGAACGGAGGTCGCTCTTGATGATGATGAGCGCTTGCTGGAGTTGATGGACGCCCTTGAGGGAGGCGTCCGTGCGCTTGCGCAGCTTCATCGTGCTGTAGAACACCCCGCCCAGCGCCGCCATGATGATGGCGAACATGGCGGCGGCGACGACGAGTTCGAGCAGGGTGAAGGCGGCGGCGTTCTTTAATCCTATAGCAGACGGCCCGAGGAGGCTCTGACTGCGGGCATCCCGATTGATATGAGCCTCCTTACGTCGGCTGCTACAGGGCGTAGTGGATTTCGCGACCAGTTTCATTGCGCGGTCGCGGCGGCCGCGGCTTCGGCCGCGACGGATTCCTCGGTTTCGGGCACGAGGGTGGTGAGGGTGAGCATCTGCCGGCGCTGGCGGACGAGGTAGGTCACCTCGATCCGCAGTTCGGTGACGCCGGCTTCGGTCCAGCCTTCGCTTTCGATCTTCCAGTCGTAGTCCTCCCAGGGTTCGGGGAAGGTCCCGGTGGTCCCGCCGCGTCGCCATTCGTCCGTGGCGGCCAGTTCGCTGAGTTTCGATTCGCCAAGCTGTGTCGCGACGATCTTCCGTTTCGAGACCGTGCCGGCGTCGCCCGCCATACGGATGCCGTAGACCGCCGCCGGCAGCACGATGGCGACAAAGAGCATCGCGGCCAGAACTTCGGCGAAGGTGAACCCGCCCGCCCGCCTACTTGAGATGTTCTTTGCGCGTGATTTCAAAGCTCAGGCGGTTGGTGGTGAGGCCGATCCAGAGGCGTTCGTCGTCGGGGCGTTCGATCCAGAGATTGGTGATGCTGCCCTCGCCGATGCCGCCGTCGGGATGGAAGAAGATCTCCGGCTTGGTGGGGGTGAGGGACAGGTTGTCCTGGTAATCCAGCTTCAGGGCCTTGTGGACATAATAGACGCGGCCGGTGTCCTGGTTCAGCGCGAAGCTTGCGGATTCGCGAAGGCCATAGACCTGGTTGTCCGTGTCGATCCACAGACTCATCGGGATGCCCTCGCTGATGGCGCGGTTTTGCGCGCTCTGCGTGAGGGCGATGAACCGGTAGGCCTCGTCGTCGATCTTGCGGCCCTTGAAGAAGCCCGCCATGCGCGGGGTGACGATCCCGGCGATCACGACCAGCAGGCCCATCACCACGATGAGCTCAATCAACGTGAAGGCGCGCGCGGCGCCCCGGTCAGTTGGAGCTGGACCAGTTGGTGATGTCGTCTTCATTGCCGGGCTGCATGTCCGGTCCGGCGGAGGAGATGTCGTAGGAGCCGGAGTTGATCTTGCCGGGCGACTCGTAGATGTAGGGGTTGCCCCAGGGGTCGAGCGGCACCTCCTTCACGTAGGGGCCGTGCCACTCCTGCGCGTTGGAGGGCTGCACGACCAGGTCGTTCAGGCCGTTGGCGCCGGTTGGATAGTAGCCGTTGTCCACCTCGAACGTGTCCAGGGCGGTCTCGAAGTTGGAGATTTGCGTGACAGCGGCGGTGATCTTGGCCTGTTTGCCGCGGTTGGCGAACTTGGGAACCACGACGGCCGCCAAGGCGGCCAGGATGACCAGCACGAGCAGCAGTTCGACGAGGGTGAAACCGGCGCGGCGACGGCGCGCAAAGCGGATACGGTGGGGGGTG
The DNA here is from genome assembly GCA_038126235.1 of Verrucomicrobiales bacterium. Classification (GTDB taxonomy): domain Bacteria; phylum Verrucomicrobiota; class Verrucomicrobiia; order Limisphaerales; family JAYPEY01; genus JAYPEY01. The sequence goes on along the minus strand of JAYPFK010000006.1, from coordinate 3,357 downwards.
GATTTGAGTTTCATAAGCTGTTCTGGGTTGTCGGTTTGAATTCGTCAAGAAGGCGGTTCATGTCACTTGATGTGATCCTGGAGGGAGAAAATCGGGAGCACCATGCCGATGAAGATGGTCCCGATGAAGCCGGCAATGAAGAACAACATCAACGGCTCGGTAAGCGCCACGGCGGTCTTGAGCTGGCGGTCGAGGTCCGTCTCTGACACGTCGGCGACGCGCACCAACTCCTCGTCCAGGCGTCCGCTTTCCTCGGCGACGCCGATCATTTCCAGAACGGCGCCCGGGAACAGTTCCTTGCTCGCCCCGAGGCTGGGTCCGAGCGCGCCGCCCTTCTTCACAGCGTCGATGGAGGACGCGATGGTGTCGGTGAGAATCTGGTTTCCGATGGCCTTGCTGGCGACGGTGAGGGCGTTGATCAGAGAGACGCCGGCGCCCAGCAGCGTGCCCAGCATGCGGCAGAAGCGGGCCATCGCGTAACGCGCGACCAGCTTGCCGACGACGGGGATCTTCAGGATCGCCCGCTCGCGCGTGCGGCGGCCTTCGTCGGTCTTGAGCCACTTGTGCAGCAGGACGCCGCCGGCCGCCAGGCCCAGGACGCCCCAGGCCGCGTAGGCCGAGGTCATGAAGTTGCTCGTGCCGACAATGACCTGGGTCAGCCAGGGCAGTTCCGCGCCGAAGCCCTCGAACAGCGCCTTGAAACGCGGGATAAAGAAGGTCATCAGGAACACGAGCACACCCAGAGCCATCAGCAGCAGGATTGCCGGGTAAAGCAGGGCGGTCATGACCTTGGCCTTCATCTCCTTCTCGCGCGCCTGGAAGTCCGCGATCTGGTTCAGGACGAGATCCAGGAAGCCGCCCGTCTCGCCGGCCTGCACCATGGCGGTGTAGATCTTGGGGAAGGTGTCCGGGGACTTCGCCATCGCCTCGTTCAGCGCCATGCCGTCGATGACCAGGTCGTGAATCTCCTTCCACTTTTCCTTGGCGGCCGGGGTCGCGGCCTCCTTGTAGAGAATGGTCAGCGCGCGGCTCAACGGCAATCCGGCGGACAGGAGGCTTGAAAGCAGCCGGGTGAAATTCTCCAACATCGCCGGCGAGACCTTCTTGGACTGCCAAGGCAGCCCGCCGCTGGAATCCTTCTTCTTCGCGCCGCCCTTGCCGGCGCCCTCGACGACCTTGAGCGGGTCGAGGCCGCGACCTTCCAACTGGCGGATGGCTTCGGCGCGACCGCCGGCGTCGATGGTTCCCTCGGTGACGCCTCCGCCCGCCGCGATCGCTTTGTAGGTGAAGACGGGCATCAGTCTCCGGTCTGGTCCTTGGTGACGCGCATGACCTCGTAGGGGGTGGTGATGCCCTTGGCCACGAGACGCCAACCGTCGTCATTCAAGGTGCGCATGCCGCGCTTGATCGCGGCCTCCTTGAGCTGGCCGGCGGAAACCTCCTCCAGAATCATCTCCCGGATGTCCGGGCTGAGGTCCATCAGTTCGAAGATCGCGTGGCGGCCGGAGTAGCCCATGTTGCGGCAGTCCTCACAGCCGGTGTCCTTGTAGACGGTCGAGCCTTCGAGCTGGGGGATGCGGCGTTTCAGGGCCTCCGTTTCCGCGGCGGTGTCCTCGACCTTGCATTTGGGACACAGCACGCGGACGAGACGTTGCGCGAGGACCGCCTCCAACGAGGATGCGACGAGGTAGGGCTCCACGCCCATGTCCACCAGGCGTGTCAGGGCGCTGGGAGCGTCGTTCGTGTGCAAGGTGGAAAACACCAGGTGGCCCGTCAGCGAGGCCTGGACCGCAATCTGCGCGGTCTCCTTGTCGCGGATTTCGCCGACGAGCACGACGTCCGGGTCGTGACGGAGGATCGAGCGCAGGCCGCGCGCGAAGGTGAGGCCGGCCTTCTCGGAAACCTGGATCTGGTTGACGCCCTTCAGTTGGTATTCGACCGGGTCCTCGATCGTGATGATCTTGCGGACCGAGTCGTTGATCTGGTTGAGCGCGGTGTAAAGCGTGGAGGTCTTGCCGCTGCCGGTGGGGCCGGTCACGAGGGCGATGCCGTGCGGCAGGCTGAGCACCTTGCTGAAGATCTCAACCTCGCGGGCGTTCATGCCCAGCTCGGTCATCGGCCGCAGCGAGGAATCCTGCCGCAAGAGACGCATGACCACGGCCTCGCCGTGCAGCATCGGGATGACGGAGACGCGGACGTCCACGTCGAAGTCGCCGGTGCGCAGCTTGATGCGGCCGTCCTGCGGCAGTCGTTTCTCGGCGATGTTCAACTGGCTGAGAATCTTGATGCGCGAGACGATGGCGGGTTGAAAGCGTTTGATCGTCGCCGGAACCGGGATGTCCTGCAGCACGCCGTCCACGCGGTAGCGGATGCGGAACTCGTCCTCGAAGGGCTCCAGATGGATGTCCGAGGTGTTGATCTCGATGGCGTCCTTGAGGACCTGGTTCACGAAGCGGATGATCGAGGCGTCCTCGGCGGCGCTGTCCAGGTCGCCCTCGTCGGCGTCCTCATCGGCGAGGACCTCGAAGCCGGCCTCCTCCTCGAGTTGATCGATGGTTTCCGCGCCGACGCCCAGCTGTTGCTTGATCTGCTTGCGCAGCGCCTCGGCCGGGGCGAGAACGGGTTGGAGGTGCAGGCCGGTGAGGGACTTGAGGGTGTCGATTCCCTCGGTGTGGAAAAGTCGGCTGGTGGCGATGCGGACCGTGCCGTTCTCGCGGCCGATGGGGAGCAGTTCCTGGCGGGTCAGCACACGGGCGGGGAAGGAGGCGAGCAGTTCCTTGTCCGGCTCCAGTTCCTCAAGGTCATTGAACTCCAACTCGTACTCGGAGGCGAGCCATTGCAGGACCTGCTCCTCGGATTCGGGAGTCTGCTGTCCGCCGCTCTCGACCTGGGACGTCAGCAACCTGCCGTCCTCCTCGGACAACTGCCGGGCTTCGATCATCTCGATGAGCAGCTCTTTCATGGCGGGTTCCGAAGAGAAATACGGTGGTTCTGGTGGTGGGCGATCAGTCGGTCGGGAGAGAAGGAAGGCGGCCCCGAACGGGGCCGCCTTCCGCGAAAAACAGCCGCTCAGCGGACAAGGCCCATCGCCATCGCGATGCCTTCCTGCTTCACGGTCAGGAGTTCCTTGAGGCTGTCCTGGGCCTTGGCCAGCGCGGCTTCCTTGGTCTCGATCTCGCGACGCAGGGCCTCGAGGGCGTTCTTGATGGAGCCTTCGTTGCCGGATTCGACCGCCTTCTGGAGGGCTTCAACCTTCGGGTTGGTCGGGCCGCCGAAACGACCGCCGGTGCGTCCGCCGCGTCCGCCGCCGGGACCGCCCTGGGGCCGTCCGCCGCGATCTCCGCCGCGGGCCTGGTC